>CAVVGH010000007.1:0-584481 GCA_963747765.1 uncultured Solirubrobacterales bacterium
GCCGAGCAGGCCGATGAACGCCTCCTCGGCTACGGCTCGGTGCTGCTGGTCGACGAGGCCGGCATGGTCGACACCGCGACCATGGCGCGGCTGATCCACCATGTCGATAAGGCAAACGCCAAGCTCGTCCTCATCGGCGACCCCGAGCAGCTGAGAGAGATCGAGGCCGGTGGCCTTTTCCGCGCCCTGTCCGAACGAACAGACCCGATCCACCTGGGCGAAGTGATCCGCCACGAACACGAGCTCGATCGCGAAGCCGCGAGGATGATCCGCGAGGGGGAGGGAGCGGAGGCCCTCGCCCTCTACCGCTCCGAGGAGCGGATCGTCGTCGCGCCGGACGCTCAGGCGCGCCGCGAGGCGATGGTCGCCGAGTGGCACGAGTCCTTCTCGGCCGGCGAGGACGCGGTGATGGTCGCCAAGCAGAACGTCGAGGTCGAGCGGTTGAACGCGATGGCGCGCCAGCTCCGCCGGGAAGCCGGCCAGCTCGGCGAGCAGGAGATCGAGTTCGGCGAAGCGCGCTTCGCCGCCGGCGACCAGGTAATAACTCGCGTCAACGACCGCGCCGCCGACATCTACAACCGCGAGCGCTGGCAGGTCGCAGAGGTCGATCCCGAGGAGCGCCGCGTCGTCTTGCAGGGCGTCGATCAGGCGCGCACGGTCGAGGTCGGCGCCGACTACCTGGGCAAGACCAACCCGCACTCAGATGCCCCTGCGCTCCAGCACGCCTACGCGATCACCACCTACTCCGCGCAGGGCACGACCGTGAGCAGGGCATTCGTCGCCGCCGATCCTTCGATGGACAAGCAGGAGCTCTACGTCGCAACCTCGCGCAGTCGCGGCGAGACGACGATCTACGCGACGCCTGAGATCCAGGTCGAGCGTGAGGAGGTCGCCCCCGCCGATCCCCACCTGCGCGAGGGCATCCCGCACATCGCCGAAGCCGCAGAGCGCGACCGGGCGCAGAGGGCGGCGCACGATGAAGCGCTCGATCCAAGTTGCGCGGGCTGCCGAGCGACGAGCTGATGTCAAGGCGCGCCGGGCTGGCAAGCGAGGCGAGGGGAGAGGATCACAACCAGGAACGCCGCCAGAGCTTGGAACGCTGGATCGAGCGCCAAGAGGAAGTGCTCGACCATGCGATCCGGCGCCGAGAAGCAGCCGAAGTCGCGCCGCGCAAGGTGCGCCGCGAGGCGCTGCCCGACGCCGAAGTCATTGAGGCCGACGTCCGCAAGCAAGTCGAAAAGCTGCACGCCCAGCTGCGCGAGATGCCGCCCGTTCGCCACGATGCCCGTGCCGAGCTGGCGCACGTCGACCTCGTCCTCTCGGAGCGCCGCCGGCTTGCGATCACCGCCGCGCAGCTCGCGCCTCCGGACTACATCGTCCGCGAGCTTGGGGAGCGCCCGAGCGACCCCGAGCTGCGCAACGTGTGGGACAAGGGTGTCTCGGAGATCGAGGGCTACCGCCAAGAGCACGGAATCAAGGACCCACAACATGCCCTCGGACGAGAGGGCGACCGGGGACACGACTGGAGTCGCGAGCAGATCCGCCAGCGCCTACAGCAACGTCAGGCCGAGCTACAGAGGGGGCATGAGATCAGCATCGGTCATGGGGCCGACCATTCGGTGGAGATCGGTCTCTGAATACCCGGCCAGCCGAATGTCGCGCAGCGCTGGGCGGCATCAACCCCCTGCAGGAGGTGTACTCAGGCGGCGGCAAACTGTCAATCCCTGATCTCGACCCGGTAGTCCCGGGCAACGGCACGGCCGGCTGGCCTGCAGGACCTCACGGCGACGAGTCAGCAAATGCCGATGAAGGCGAGAGCCCCGCCTCGAAGTTCAACGATGATCTCGCGGCCATCGGAGCAGAAAGATCGCGAGTGGCCGGCGGTCCCAACGGCCTCGACTTGTACATCAGCCGGTGTATGTTCCGGGCTATCAACCGAATTTCGGTAGTAACCGACCTTATCTACTTGGTGTTGTCCGCTATCTTCTTGAGGTACCCGCATACGTCATTGTTGTGGAATGCTTCCCCGTCGACAAGGATAGTACATCCCCCGAGTTTCTGAGAAATCTTTTGTAGCTGCTTATTCACCTTAATCAGCTGTTGCTTGGTTCCACGATCACTCGTCTGTTGGATGTAGGTGTATGCACCCGCCCCTGCGATCGAGAGACTAAGTGCGCTTGCAGTTAGTACCGCAACAAAGACAATCATGAACTGCCGCATCATAAACTCCTTTCTCTATTCGCAAGGCTCACCACATGCCAGTCTAGTACCTCGCGCACAGCCTGGCCAAGCGCTCAGTGCCCCACCTGGCCCCCTCACCTTTGCAAGGCCAGCCGAGAACACATCCTAGCCGCCGAATAGGGGTCTAGCTTCTCCGGGCATCCAAGCCCGTCGCCCTGCCCGACAGGTCGCAAGGGTGCGCGCGTCCGCGCGACTACGGAACAGGCAGGGGCCAGTCGCTGCTCCGCCTCATCGGCAGAAGAGTGCCGAACACCTAGAGGTAGATCCGCACGGCCAGATAGTCTTTAACTGAGCTAGTCTCAGCGTCCAGCTCTCCGAAGTCGGGTCCTGTCTAGCCATGATTCAGCTCTCCAACGATTTAAAGCAACTAGGGCTCACTGCTTCGGTGCTGCCGCACTCGCCCGAGCTGCTTCAGATCGTGAATGATTTTGCGACCTCGTCGGTCCAGATCAGCCTGGTGCCGAAAGGTGAAGATCCTCTGGACCTCGCTATCGGTGAATTGCGAAGCGGCAACACCCAGCGCGCTTGGCAGATGGCTCGCCCGCACCTCCGTGCCGATGGAGGTGCGGCTTCTCTGATCGGAGGGGCGCTTGCGCTGCACGTTGGCGAGACAGAAGCGGCGATAGAAGCTTTCGAGAGACTCCTGACCCACGACGCGGTGACAGACCCACCTGTCGGCGGGTTCGCTCTCCTGTCATTTACCGACAGTGGAGTGCTGCACTTTGAACTGAACAGTCTGGCGGGCGTGGCATTGCTCTCCGTCTCTTACGCGAAAGTCGGTAGGCATCAAGACGCCATCGACTTGGCGGCGACAGGATTCGAGATCACGGCCTCTGAAGCTCTTCTTGCCTTGGAGTTGCTCAATTTGAGGGACGGAGCGCGCTGGTCGGAGATGGTGGAGGTGGTGGATCAGGTGAAACCATCCGGAAACGGGCGCTTCGAGATCGCGATGCTCAAGGGGGAAGCCCTTGAGGCCCTCGGGCGTCTCGGCGATGCTCTCCTCCTCTACGACGAGATCGGCGATTTGGATGTCGACCTGAGTCAAGGACCAGGAACATGGGTCACCCACGCGCGTCAGAGAGCCGCCGAGCTGCGGCGTAAATCGGGAACCGAGGGGGCAAGTCAGTCCCGGAACTGCAGCCCGCTTGGACGATGATCCTCTCGTCTTCGACCAGGCACACGATCTTGATTTGCGAAGCGCGACCCTTCCCAGTGGTCCGAGCCCCGCCTTCAGCTTGCACGAAGCCATGCTGATCGTGACTCTCGATCTTGCTGACTATGTAGATGGGGCGGTTAACGTCATACCTTCCGGGTTTGACGAGGCCCGAGTGGGTGTCGGACGACTGCTTGCGGTGCTCGACGATCAGCTCCGCGGTGAGGCGACGGGTATCGCGGGAATCTCGGCCGCCAGCCTCGACGCGCTGACAGCCGTTACGGAGGCGAGAGCGTCTAGCTCGGCCACCGAGGAATCCAATCAGCTCTTCATCTTGGAGGCGCTGCTGAATGCAGCCGTTCCGCAACCAGATGCGGTGGAGCTACTGCGTCAAGTCCTTGACGAGGAGAGATTTCACCCGTTGATTGAGTCAATTGACGAGTGGTGTCCCGGTTCGGTGTCAGTGAACATAGGCGGCCTCTTTATCGCAGTCAGTAACGGCCCGCAGGCGCTTTTGCTCGCATTGGTCGCACGGCTCTGTGCGCAGGGTCAATTCCACGCTGCGCGTACCTGGCTCGCATGGGCAGACGCCAAAGGGTCCAACCCCGCCCTCTATGGCGCGGATGTAGCTCTTGCCTTTCGCTCCGGCGATTACGACTACGTGGTAGCGCAGACGGACCGCAGCATGCTCGTCAAGCTGGCGACTTCCGCCTCCCGCTACGACGGAGCCTACGGTGCTGCGCTCAAGAAGGGGGCGTCCCTGATCGAGTTAGCGGCGATCATTTTCCGAGGCCGAGCACTCAGGGAGCTCGGCCAACTGGATACGGCCTTGATCGTCTTTGACGAAGCCATAAGTAGTGCGCGGCGATCCGAGGAGCAGGAGGACCTGCGCCTCGCAGCCATGTATATGCGGGCGCGGACAATGCTGGACCTCGGACGAAGCAGCGATGGCGTCAAAGACCTAAGGTCGATTGAGGCGATCGATAGTGACTACCTGGATATTGGCTCTCGGCTCGCATCCGTCGCCCAGGCTGAGCCTACGAGGAGGCAATCGATTCCAGAGCGAGTGAAGAACGAAGTTTGGCGACGAGATCAGGGGGTGTGCGTCAAATGCGGCAGCCGGGAGGAACTGGAGTTCGACCACATCATCCCGTGGTCCAAGGGCGGCTCCGACACGGCCCGCAATCTCCAGCTGCTCTGTGCGGCGTGCAATCGCCGTAAGGCCGCAAGTATCTAGCCCCTGTATTCTCGGCTCACAGGCTCTCTGGCCAAATGTGTCAACGTCGGTTGAAAAACCTCCATTGGTTGGATCGCTTGTGGCGTAGGAGCATATCTGAGTAACGCCGAATAGGCTGGCTACGGCATGCTGGAGTGAGCCTAGCCGAAGACGGGTCACAGCTCCGACATTCGGGCCCCTTCCTTTGCCTCGACCCAATCGAGCTCCAAGTTGTTGCCAAGCCGGATCGGTAGAAGGGTCAACTCGGCCGTTCGATGGGGATCGCCGGTGGCCTCCTCAAAGGCGTAACTGCAAGCCTTGTGGATTAGGTAGAGATCACTGGCGTCGCCGGAAGCCATTTGCCCGCCCTGCCACTCGTAGTTGCCGTCCTCGGCTTTCTCGATGCGCTTGCCGCAGTGGTCGCAAAACGCCTGCGGCGCGTGCTGTCCCTCTTCATTAACGATGACCTTGATCATGGGTCGTCCCTTCGGTCGCCTTCAGCCATCTTCCCTGAAACCAAGAAATCCCGGCTAGGTCCGGCCGGACCCCGGCCGGGACTCTGATCAGGCTCTTGGAACAGACCAACGGGATTTCCCTGTTGCGTCATTCGACGCGAAACTCGACGGCTCAGCGCACGGGCCAGCCGCGACGAGTTCGAGTACGGCCGTTCCGCTAGCTGGGAAGGAGTTCCTCGAGGCGTCGACCAGCGCCGTCGAAGTAGCTTGAATGGGTCTGCTTGATCGTCTCCAGGGAGTCGGCGCTCAGGAGAACGATGTCGAGCTGTTCGTTGTCGGCGTTTGCCCTCTCCGCCTCGGCGTAGGCCGCTTGGGCAGCGTCGTAGTCGGTGCCGAAGGGCTCGACCTTCGTCTTGTCGGTGGCTAGGTCGTAGCTGACCAAGAAGTGCTTGATCTCGTCGGGGCTCATCTTGTTGCGCTCTGGCTTCTTCATCGCCCGATCAGCGGATCAGCTGGACCTCGATGTCTAGATTGGGCACGTCGTCCCAGGCTTCGTCGGTTGTCAGCGCGGGGATGTCCAGGCGCTCCGCCAGGGCGAGGCATGCGCGATCGGCAAGCGACAGACCTCGCTGTTTGGTGATCGGCCGCAGGCGGGCGACGGCGACGCAGTCTGCCGCCGTCAGCGGCTCGATTGCCAGCGCTCGTTTGGAGCCTTCGGCTTTGCGCAGCCTGGCCGCAGCTTCGGCTGGATCACCACCGCGCTCGGCTACCTTCGAGAGCACCTCTGCCAGGTTCACCACGCTGATCGCCGCGCCGTCTGCGATCGCGTTGGAGACGACCTCACCTCCGTCCTCGTCGTTGAGGAGAGCCAGAGCTGCGGAGGCATCGAGGACCGATGCCGGTGGTTCAGCGCCTGCCACGCAGCCGCCGCGCTTCTTCGGCGGCCTCTCTGTCTTCGGCTCGGGCTTCGGCGCGCCGCTCTGCGATCAGCTCGTCGGAGAGACTTCGCCCCGGTGCCAGGTCCGCGAACAGGCCGCGCATGCGCTCCGCTGCCTGTCGGCGTCGTTCCACTTCCGGTCGGGCTTGCTTGGTCGCGTGAGCCATGCCTTCATAGTACCGGCCGCGCGGCGGAGAGATTTTGCAGGGCCAAGCGACCTCTTTCGTCCCCACCGCCGTCCCCACGGGCGTCAGAAACCGTCAACGATGGACACGACCCTCCTAGTCCGCTGGGGCGAACCGGGACCGGGCCGATGGGTAACGATCTTCGTCAAGCCCTACGGCGCCGACGCCCACACCTTCCTCCGCTTCTCCACCGGAGTGACACCGCCTGGCGAGCGCTATTGGGGCACCTCGGGAATCGTCGCTCCCGGCAAGGGTCCGGGTTTCATCGGCGAGGACAAGTTCTCCTCCTCCTACCTGGCCGGATTCGAGTTGCGACACCCGCCAGGGCTCTGAAGGGCATCCCACTCTAGGCGTCATCGTCTCAATTCCACAGGCTCACGAGTCGATTGGTCGGGCCGATGCCGGAGGCGAATATAAGATTTGAACCGTGAGCCTTCGGAAGCACGTTCATCGGGAGACTGGGCGATGGTCTCCGGGGCGCTGCTGCTGGCCCTCTGCATCCCCACCACCATCCCCACGAAAAACAGAACTTGCTGTTTTGCAGGGAGAAAGTGTCGGGTCTCCCCCGAGATGATGTCCGAGGACGCCAAGTTCGCACTTGGCTTTTAGCTGTCATCCCGGCGGCTTCAGCCGCCGGGCAGGAGCAGGAAGATCCCGACGGCGACGGCGAGGATGAGGGCGCGCGCTTCCTCGGCCTGGCTTGCGCGGACCAATACCCGCTGGGGAGTGGTTGCCAGGGCTCCAAGGCCAAACAGCGAGCCGTTCACGGCCATGGCCTGCAGGATGCTCGGGATTCCCCTGTTCTCAAGCAGGCCCTGAAGCATCTCTGCCTCCGCCTGGTTGGAGGCGCGGGCGCCCTTGACGAGATCGTCCCTCGCGCCACCGTCGTTGGTTCGCGGATCGCGGGGCATCGGCACACAGGTTATGCGCTGCTTCGCCGGTCCTGAGCCCGGATTTCCGGGGGTGCCTGTGTCCACGATCCGGCTCCGGCGGCCTTGACGCAGCCCCGAATGGTTGAAATTGTCAGCCTTCTCCTCCGCGCCACAGGAGTGGAGGCTCACCCATTCGTATCCGGGCGTTACGCGAAAGGACACTCGATGCACAGACTCAGCAAGCGACTCACGTACGCGAACGTGATGTCCACGATTGCTGTCTTCCTGCTACTTGGCGGTGCGACCGCCATCGCCGCGCAGCGACTGGCGAAGAACAGTGTCGGCAGCAAGCAGATCAAGAAGAACGCCGTGAACAGCGCCAAAGTCAAGAACCACTCGCTACGAGCGGCGGACTTCAAGAGTGGGCAACTCCCGCAGGGCGATCGGGGCCCGCAGGGCGATCGGGGCCCGCAGGGCGACCGGGGTGAGCAGGGGCCACAGGGAGTCCCCGGAGAGGCGGTCGCGTTCGGCAACTTCACCGAAGCGGGCGAAGTCGCGGGCTACGCGCCGGCTGCGGTAAACCTGAGCGCAGCGAACATCGATCACGTCGCGGAAGGGGTCTACTGCCTGAAAGACCTCGCGTTCACACCGCGGTCCGCCGTGGTCAGCAGCGACAATTCCTTCGGTCAAAACGACACGCTCGCCTCGGTTGTCGTCGATAATGCAGAATCGGTTCTCTCGGAATGCGAACCGGGAGAGAGCGTGCGAGTCCGGACGTACGACATCTCCGATGCCGCGCTGAAAGATCGCGCCTTCATCATCTGGCTCGAGTAACGGCTGGAGCTGGCTGGCGATGCCCCGTGCGCTGCAACGGCACGGGGCATCGGTCAGGCCTCGCCTCGTGTGGTCGGGCAGCCGCGTAGTAACCTGGGCCGATCGTCGATACCGGGGGGCTCCTGCGTGAGGGGCTGAGAGGGCGTTTCCTAGCGCCGACCCGCCGAACCTGATCTGGGTAATGCCAGCGAAGGGAGGAGATATGCCCAAGCGCACCGAGTTTTCCGCCGAGGCGGGTTGCCGCACGCAGATGCACCTGGCCCGCCGAGGGGTGGTTTCGCCTGAGATGGAGCGCGTCGCCGCGCGCGAGGAGCTGCCACCCGAGCAGATCCGCGAGGAGGTGGCGCGCGGGCGGATGATCATTCCCGCCAACGTCCACCACGCGAGCCTCGACCCGATGGGGATCGGCCTGCACGCGCGTGTAAAGGTGAACGCGAACATCGGCAGCTCGCCGACCAGTTCCTCCCTCGAGGAGGAGGTCGCGAAGCTCCGCCTCGCCGAGCGTTGGGGCGCCGACACCGTGATGGACCTCTCGACCGGCAAGCGAATCACAGAGACGCTCGAGGCGAACCTGGCGGGGGCCAGCGTCCCGATCGGGACGGTGCCGATCTACCAGGCGCTCGAGCGCGTGAAGGCGATCGAGGACCTGACCGCGGAGCTGCTGCTGGAGACGATCGAGCATCAGGCCCGCCAGGGAGTCGATTACATGACGATCCACGCCGGGGTGCTGCTGGAGCACCTGCCCCTGACGCGGCACCGAGTCACCGGGATCGTCTCCCGCGGCGGCGGCATCCTCGGCCGTTGGATGGTCCACCACCGCTCCCAGAACCCGCTGTATGAGCGCTTCGACGATGTGCTCGCGATCTGCCGCGAGCACGACGTCTCGATCTCGCTCGGCGACGGCCTGCGGCCCGGTTCGATTGCCGATGCCTCCGACGCCGCCCAGTTCGCCGAGTTGCGCACGCTCGGTGAGCTGACCGAGCGTGCCTGGGAGCGCGACGTGCAGGCGATGGTCGAGGGGCCGGGCCACGTTCCGCTGGACCAGCTCGAGGACAACGTGCGCCGCCAGCAGGAGGTCTGCCACGAGGCGCCCTTCTACACGCTCGGCCCGCTGGTCACCGACATCGCCCCGGGCTATGACCACATCACCTCGGCGATTGGCGCAGCGGTCGTCGGCTGGCACGGCACCTCGATGCTCTGTTACGTGACCCCCAAGGAGCATCTTGGCCTGCCGAATGCCGAGGACGTGAAGCAGGGCCTGATCGCCTACCGAATCGCCGCGCACGCCGCCGACCTCGGCCGCGGACAGCGGCGCGCGGCCGCGTGGGACCGGGAGCTCTCAAAGGCGCGCTATGAGTTCGACTGGCGGCGCCAGTTCGAGCTTGCGCTCGACCCCGAAGCGGCGCGGGCGAAGCACGACGAGACGCTCGGCGACGACTACTTCAAGGGCGCCGAGTTCTGCTCGATGTGCGGGCCGAAGTACTGCCCGATGCACAACTTCCGCGACGTCGACTGGGACGCGGTGGCCGCCGCGTCAGCCCGATAGGCGGGGGTCGTCCGGCTCGATCTCTTCGGCGGTCGCATCAAAGTCGTAGGGGCGGCGCCCGCCGCGACCCTGCCCATTGGTGTCGCCCTCATGTGGGGTCCGCGTCCCGCCGAAACCGACGACGACGAAGCGACGCCCGAAATAGGCACGCAGGAGACCGCGGGCGATTGCCCGGGTGGGCGGCAGCAGGAGCAACAGGCCGACCGCGTCGGTGATGAAGCCCGGTGTCAGCAGCAGTGCGCCGCCGATCGTGATCATCAGGCCGTCGGCAACCTCACGACCGGGGAAGCGGCGTTCTGCGAGCGCTGCGTTGAAGCGCTGCCAGGCGTTGCGGCCTTGATGGCGCAGCAGCGTGGCCCCCAGGAGCGACATGACGAGCAGCAGTGCCAGGGTCGGCAGCACTCCGATCAGGCCACCGACCTTGATGATCACGTAGAGCTCGAGGATGGGTACGACGATGAACAGGGCGACGAGCAGGGCCATCTGACAAGCCTAGAGTGGAGCAGCCGCCGTCCTGCCGCAGGCGCCCGCGGCAAGCCCTGGCTCAGGCAGCGGTGGACGTCGTGGCGGCGGCCTCCAGCTCGGCGAGCGCTGTGTCGATGCCGTGGGAGATCACGTCGAGGTCGTCCATCGACTCGTAGTCGGCGAGCAGCCCGAAGCAGATGCGGCCGTTGTAGCTCATGATCGCCACCGCCAGCGCGTGGTTCGGGGGCAGGAAGGCGACTGGGAAGACCTCCTGCAGCTCGCGCCCCAGCACGTAGAGGGGTATCTGTGGCCCGGGGACGTTGGTGACGATCAGGTTGAAGAGGCGGGTCGAGAAGTTGATGCGGGCCGCCTGCGCGAGCAGGGTGGGGGGCGCGAAGTCGTTGAAACGGGCGATCACCTCCGCGCCCAGCGCCTGCTTGGAGCGCTTCAACCCCTCCATCTGCTCCGTCACCACTCGCAGCCGCCGCACCGGGTCCTCGACGTAGACCGGGAGCGGACCGCGCATCACCGCGAGCCGGTTGCCCAGCTCGCCGCGCTCGTCCTCAGTGCGGATCGACACCGGGACGAGCGCTCGCATCTCCAGTCCCTCCGTTCGCACGCCGCGCCCCTGCAGCCATTCCCGCAGCGCTCCGGTCACCACGGCGAGCACGACGTCGTTGACCGTGCCGCCCAGCGTGTCCTTGATCCGTTTGAAGGTTGCCAGCTCCGAGCGCGACCAGGCAAGACGCCGGTGGGGGCCGATCGGTTGGTTGAGGGGGACGTCCGGAGCCGGGTCCGCGAACGCGCCCGCCACCTCGCCCACGCCCTCGAGGGCTTCGGTCAGCCGTCGCGCGGCCGACTCGGGATGGCGCAGGGACTCCACCGCCCGCTCGGCGAGCTTCAGAGGTGCCGCCGCCGCGTCCTTTGCCGCGCGGGCGATCAGATCCGCCGTGCCGGGCAAGGCGTGCGGCTCCCAGCCGTCCTCGGCGGGGGCCGGCTCGGCAACGGGCTCCAGATCGAAGAGAACGGTGCCGATGTCGACGCCGGAGATGCCATCGACCATCGCGTGATGGGTCTTGGTGACAATTGCGAACCGGTTGCGCTCGAGACCCTGCACGAGCCACATCTCCCAGAGCGGCTTCGAGCGGTCGAGCTGCTGGGAGAAGACGCGGCTGGCGAAGCGGTTCAGCTGATCCTCGTCGCCAGGCTCGGGCAGCGCCGAATGGCGGATGTGGTAGCTGAGGTTGAAGTTGGAGTCGTCGGCCCAAAGGGGGCGGCCGGCCTCCAGCGGCGGCACAACGAGGCGCTGGCGAAACCGCGGCACTCGGTCCAGGCGACCACGCACGTGCTCGACCAGGTCGACGTAGAGGGGAGGGTCCCCCTCGAATATGAGGATCCCGCCGATGTGCATGTGACTGGACGACGTCTCGTTGGTGAGGAATGAGGCGTCGACTGCGGTCAGGCGGTCGAGATGGCCTCCTACGGTCGGCATGGTGCAAGGCTACTCAGCTTCACGGCAACGGCGATGGTCGCGGCATTGTTCGCAAAGGCTCCACCGCTAATCTGGTGCGATGCCGCCAAGCACCACTCCGGGTCCGACGCGGGTTCTTCTCGCGGCACCGCGCGGTTACTGCGCGGGGGTCGACCGTGCGGTGCAGACCGTCGAGCGGGCCCTTGACCTGTACGGCGCGCCGGTCTACGTGCGCAAGGAGATCGTTCACAACAAGCACGTGGTCCAGGAGCTCTCCAAGCGCGGAGCGATCTTCGTCGAGGAGGAGACCGAAGTGCCGGAGGGGCAGATGGTGGTCTTCTCAGCTCACGGGGTCTCGCCCGCTGTGCACACGGCCGCCGCCGGCCGCCGGCTTCGCACGATCGACGCAACCTGCCCGCTGGTGACGAAGGTGCACGTCGAGGCCCGTCGCTTTGCGGCCGACGGCTATACGATCGTGATGATTGGCCACGAGGGCCACGAGGAGGTCGAAGGGACGACCGGCGAGGCCCCCGAGAGCATCGTCCTGGTGCAGACCGTCGAGGAGGTCGAAAGCCTCGACGTTCCCGACCCGGAGCGGGTTGCGTTCATCACCCAGACGACCCTCTCGGTCGACGAGACGGACGACATCATCGCCGCACTGCGCGCCCGGTTCCCCGCGATCGTCAGTCCCAAGTCCGACGACATCTGTTACGCGACGACCAACCGCCAGATCGCGGTCAAGCAGCTTGCCCGCGAATCCGAGCTGGTCCTGGTGATCGGTTCGACTAACTCCTCCAACTCCAATCGGCTGGTCGAGGTCGCGCGGGAGCACGGCTCCGCTTCGCACCTGATCGACAACCACGCACAGGTGAAGGAGGAGTGGCTGGAGGGCGTCGATACCGTTGGCATCACCTCCGGGGCCAGCGCCCCGGAGGAGCTCGTCGAGCGCCTCGTCGAGTTCTTTCGGAAGCGCGGGGCCAGCGAGGTCTCCGAGCTGCGCACTGTCGACGAGGACGTGCGGTTCATGCTGCCCAAGGAGATCCGCGACGCGGAGGCCGTTGGCACGGCCTAGCGACCCGCCCGAGTCGTATCCGCTTCGCCCCAGCCGCTCCGTTCGTCATCTGTACCGTTCAGCGACACAAACAGCGAACGGAGTCTCGCCCAGGCGATTCCAGCCGCTCCGTTCGTCATCTGTACCGCCCAGCGACACAAACAGCGAACGGAGTTCGTATCCGCCCCGATCCTGCCTTCTTCGGCTGCGCCAGTCGCGTAACTGCTCCGTCAAAGCCCCTCATCCTCTGGAACGGTCCTCCCCAAAGCGCCTGACCGCCTGGGCCCTACACAGCCTCCCCCTGTTTGCCCTCCTCATCTGCAAGTAGGAGGGCAAACAGGGGGAGGCTGTTTGTCTCATCGATCATCACAGGGACGGGCTGTCCCTCCTTTGATCAATCGACGAAATGCTCGTTTCGGGTCCACCGGGCCCGTTTCGAATACCTCATCCAGAGATTTTGAGAATCAATCATCAGCTGTTCGTTTCGGGTCGGCGACCTCTCTCGAACATCTCGCTCGGAGCGTCGATCGTTCGGTCGAACCTCAATTCAGCGGAGCGATCGACGCTGGGGCCGGCTCGCCTACGGGACGCCGGCGGGGAAGCTGATGGACCAGATGCGCAGGCCCGGTGAGGGGTGGAGCACGATGGTGTGACCCTCGTGGCGAGGGTGTTCAACCAGCGTGTAGAGCGCTGCGCCGCCGACCTGGATCTGTTCCGCGGAACCGCCGTCGAGCACGACGGCGATCTCACCACGCCCCTCGACCGTTGCGGAGGCGCCGCCCGCCTCGTAGTCCACCTGCAGGTTCTCGCCGTCCTCCCCAGCGGTCCATGGGCGCTCCCACGACCCGCCGGGGAACAGCTCCTCGCTGGGTGGCATGACGCGGGCCCCGGGGGCATCCGTCGGGCGCAGCGGCTCCATCGGGGCCGGCAGCGCCTGCAGGGCGTCCTGCTCGCGCAGCTCCGCCTGGATCGCTTCCTCGGTCGCCCGGTATTCGCCCTCGCCGAAATGGAACCAGACGAGCGCTCCGCCCAGCTTCCAGAGGAAGAGGCTCGGCCAGCCGTTGCACCCGTAGGCGTGCCAGAGGTCCCGCTCTGCGTCGATCACAACCGGGAACTCGACCCCCAGCCGTCGCAGGCCAGTCGCAACCGAGTCGCGATCGGCGCCGAACGGGAAGCGCGGTGCCTGCACGCCGATCGTCTTCAGGCCGGCATCCCGATAGCGGCGGTCCCACTCGGCCAGATAGGGAAGCGTCCGCACGCTGTTGAGCTGCGCGAAGTCGAGGAAGTGAACCAGCACAGGGCCGCTTGCGGTCAGCGCCGGCATCGATTGGGGAGCGGCTCCAACCCACTGGATTTCGGGCGGCAGGTCCGGCGCTGGGATGTTGAGGCTCTCGGGATGCACGCCGGGACGGTATCCTGCCGCGCGGCAGGGGAGAGGTTGAGACAGGTCATTCACGTGAGCGAGCACATCCGTCCGAACCTGGAGCGGGATTACACCCGTACGAGACTGCTCCGCACCGCCGGCACGGGCGGGGTGGCATAGGCGATGCGTTCGAACGCGGGCCGCATTCTGATCGGCGCGGCGCTGGTCATCGGCGCCGTGGTTTTGTTGCTCGTGCTCAAGGACAGCGGTGGCAGTGGCACCGCCACCTCGCCGCCCGGCAGCGCCTCCGAACCGGCGGCCGGGGCGGCCGGCAGCGACCGGTCGAAGAAGGCCAGGGACGCGGGAGTCCCGACCGTCGTGATCAGGGACGGCAAGCCGGTGGGTGGGATCGCAGAGCTCACCTATAGCGAGGGTGACCGGATTCGCTTCAGGGTCAAGTCAGATGTCAGCGACGAGGTTCACGTTCACGGCTACGACGAAATGAAGGACGTCGAGGCGGGCGGCTCGGTCAACTTCGATTTCCCGGCCACGATCGAAGGCGTCTTCGAGGCCGAGCTGGAGAACCGCGGCGAGCAGATCCTGGAGTTGCGGGTCAATCCGTGACATTGCTGCCGTTCGCGCACGCTCTTGTGGCGCGGCAGGACCTTCCGATTCCGGCATGGCTTTTCGCGTGGGGGGCCTCGCTGGTCCTGATCGCCTCCTTCTTCGCCCTCTCGATTGGCTGGCGGAGCCCGCGCTTCGAGGACGAACGCTGGCGGCCCCTCCGCGGGGCGATGTCGCGTGCGCTGCTGCACGTCGTCACGCAGGTCCTCTGCGGCGCGGTCGGCGTCTTCCTCCTCGGCCTGGCCGTGTACGCGGGCCTGCGTGGCACCGAAGCGCCGGATCGCAACTTCGCCCTCACCTTCCTCTACGTAACGGCCTGGCTTGGCTTTCCCCTCTTCAGCGTCTTCCTCGGTGACGTCTTCCGACCGTTCAACCCGTGGCGCGCGGTGGGGCGCGCGGTTGGCGCGGGGTTCACGGCGCTGGCCGGACAGCCGCCGGCCCACCTTCGCTATCCGGAGCGGCTCGGCCGCTGGCCCGCGGCACTGGGCCTGATCGCGGTCGTCTGGCTGGAGATCGTCTACGGCGCCAGCGGCGGTGTCGCGGTTGGGCTCGACCCGCACGCCGCGGCTGTCGCGACGATCGTCTACAGCGGCTACACCATGGCGATGATGGCCCTGTTCGGCACCGAGCAGTGGTGTCGGTCGGGGGAGGTGTTCTCGGTCTACTTCGGCATGTTCGGCCGGCTCGGCTGCCTTGGAGTCGAGGATGGCCGGCTCGGCGTGCGACGCCCCTTCTCGGCGGCGACCGGCTGGGCCAGCCTGCCCGGGTCGGTTGCGGTCGTCGTCGCCTCGATTGCGACCACCAGCTTCGACGGCGCTCAGGAGGGGGCGTTCAAGGGGGCGATGGAAGGCCTCTTCAACCGCCTCCTCGATGCGGGGATCGGCTCAAGCGCAGCCCTGCGCGTCACCGACTCGATCTTCATCGGGCTCTGCTTCGCCGGCGTCGGGCTCATCTACCTGATCGGGGTGCGGGGGATGGCGAGCGTTCGCGGCGCCCCCTCCTTCGCGAAGCTACGCGCCGGCTTCGCCCACACGCTGATCCCGATCGCCTTTGCCTATCTGGTGGCGCACTACTTCAGCCTCTTCGTCTTCCAGGAGCAGGCACAGTTCACCTACCTGCTGTCCGACCCGCTCGGCACCGGGACCACCGACCTCTTCGGCACCGCCTCGGGCGGGATCGACTTCCAGCTGCTCAGCGCCAACGCGATCTGGTACGTGCAGGTCGGCACCCTGGTGATCGGCCACCTGATCGGGCTTACCCTCGCTCACGATCGGGCGACCGCGTACTGGGGCGACTACCGCCAGGCGGCCCGCTCTCAGTACTGGATGCTGGCGGTCATGGTTGCCTTCACCTGCTTCGGCCTCTACCTGCTCTCCGTCGCCAACGCCTGAGGAGCGGCGGGCGATGGATGCCATCCTCCTTCAGAGGATCTCGCTGAGGCGGTTCTCCAGCTGCGTCGCCACCTCGCCCCTCGTGGGTCCCTCGGCCAGCCGCTCGACCAGCGACTCGAGGAACCCCCCGATCACCAGCTGGCCGGCGGTTGCCGGGTCCAGTCCGCGCGAGGTCAGGTAGAAGAGCTGGTCCGCGTCGATCTGGGCGATCGCGGCGGCGTGGGTGCAGCGAACGTCGTCGGCCTCGATCTCGAGCCCGGGAATGGCATCGGCGTGGGCGTCGGGGGAGAGCAGCAGATTGCGGCTCTCCTGGAAAGCATCCGTCCCCTGGGCACCGGGGTCGACCCGGATCATCCCGCGCCAGACAGCGGTTGCGCCCCCCGCGAGGACGCCGCGGAAGGCCAGGTCGGAGACGGTATTTGGCGCCGAGTGCTCCTGTGTGGTGTCGTAGTCGAGGTGCTGCCCGGGGCCGCCCGCATAGCCACCGGTCACCCGGGCTTCGGACCCGGGCCCGGCGAGGTTGGTCTCCATCCGCACCTTGCCGCTCCCCGAACCAAATCCGAGTGCGGTCCAGTCGAGCCGGGCGTCGCGATCGATCTGGGCGCGCTGGGTGGCGAAGATCCAGGAGCGCTCGGAGATGTCCTGGGTGTTGGTGTAGCGCAGGGTCGCGGCCTGGCCGACGTGTAGCTCGACCACCGAATTGAGCAGGGCGTCGGTCTCATCGCCAGGGGAGGACCAGTGCTCCCAGACCTCGGCTTCGGCGCCCTCCTCGAGCACCACCAGGGTGCGCCAGCCAACCGCGGCTCCGTCGTCGGCAACCTCGACCTCGACCTTGATCGGCTCCTCCAGGCGGACGCCGGCCGGAACATGGACGAGCACGCCGTTGCGCCAGGTCGCCTCGTTGCGCGCGACGAAGGGGTCCTCCATCGGCACCAGCGAGCCGAGCCACTGGTGGACCAGCTCCCCATGGGAGTCCAGGGCGGCGGGGAGGGGCAGAACGGTGGCGGTCCCTGCGGTGGCGATGGTTGCGGTCGTGGAGCCGCCCCCGTATGCGTCGAGGTCAAGCTCGGAGAGGTCTGTGAATTCCCAGCCCTTCGCCTTCTGGTCGGGGAGGGGCAGCTCCAGCGCGAGAGAGGCGCCCCGCTGGCGCCTCTCCTCCAACCAGGCGGGCTCGGTCGCAAGCTCAGCCAATCGAGCCCTCCATCTGCAGCTCGATGAGGCGATTGAGCTCGACCGCGTACTCCATCGGCAGCTCCTTGGTGACCGGCTCGATGAAGCCGTTGACGATCATCTTCGAGGCCTCCTCCTCGTCGAGGCCGTGGGTCTGCAGGTAGAAGACCTGCTCGTCACCGATTTTCGAGACGGTCGCCTCGTGACCGACATCGGCGTCGTTCTCGCCGATGCGGATCGTCGGGTAGGTGTCGGAGCGCGAGTCCTCGTCGAGCAGCAGTGCGTCGCAGACCACCTTGGAACGCGACTCCGTCGCCCCGTCGGCGACCTCGAGCAGACCGCGATAGGTGCTCCGCCCGCCGTCCTTGGAGATCGACTTGGAGAAGACCGAGGAGGAGGTGTGCGGTGCGGCGTGGACGATCTTGCCGCCCGCGTCCTGGTGCTGGCCGGCACCGGCGAAGGCGATCGAGAGGATCTCGCCGTGCGCTTCGCGCCCGAGCAGGTAGATCGAGGGGTACTTCATCGTCAGTTTCGAGCCGAGGTTGCAGTCGACCCACTCCATCGTCGCCTTCTCCTGGGCGACGGCCCGCTTTGTGACCAGGTTGTAGACGTTCTGCGACCAGTTCTGCACGGTCGTGTAGCGGACCCGTGAGCTCGGCTTGGCCATGATCTCCACCACCGCCGAGTGCAGCGAGTCAGTCGAGTAGACCGGCGCCGTGCAGCCCTCGATGTAGTGGACGTCGGAGCCCTCCTCGGCGATGATCAGCGTCCGCTCGAACTGGCCCATGTTCTCGGTGTTGATCCGGAAGTAGGCCTGCAGGGGCATCTCCACCTTGACGCCCGCAGGCACGTAGACGAAGGAGCCGCCCGACCAGACGGCTGAGTTGAGCGCCGCAAGTTTGTTGTCGTTGGGCGGGATGATCGTTGCCCAGTACTCGCGGACGAGGTCCTCGTGCTCGCGCAGGGCCGTGTCCATGTCGGTGAAGATCACGCCCTGGGCCTCGAGCTTCTCGTTGACCTGGTGGTAGACGACCTCGGACTCGTACTGGGCGCCGACCCCGGAGAGGAATTTGCGCTCCGCCTCGGGGATGCCGAGTCGGTCGAAGGTGTTCTTGATGTCCTCGGGAACCTCGTCCCAGTCGCGGCTGTTCTTTTCCGAGGCGCGGACGAAGTAATGGATGTCGTCGAAGTCGATCTGGCCGAGGTTGCCGCCCCAGGTGGGGGTCGGGCGGCTTTCGAAGTGCTCCAGCGACTTCAGCCGGAAGTCGCGCATCCACCGCGGCTCGTCCTTGTAGTCGGAGATCGATTCGACCACCTCGCGGGTGAGCCCCTTGGGGGCTTTGTAGGCGTAGCCGGTCTCGGGATCGTGGAAACCGAACTTCTCCTTGTAGTCGGCGTTGATCCCGGCAAGCTCTCGCTTCTCTGCGACTGCCTCGGGTGTGGCCATGGTCAGTCGACCTCCAAAGTGATGGTTTCGTCCTCGATGGTCACCGGGAACGTTTGTACCGGAGCGTAGGCGGGCAATGTCCGCGGCCGGCCGCTCGTCAGGTCGAAGAGGGAGCCATGACGAGGGCACTCGACGGTGCAGGCGGACGCATCGAACTCGCCCTCCGCGAGCGGCCCGTCATCGTGGGAGCAGCGATCCTCGATTGCGTACAGCGTGCCGTCGCAGTTGAAGATCCCTATCTTGCGCCCCTCGTGCTCGACCAGGCGCATCTCACCCGCCGGCAGCTCGTCGACGGGGCAGACGGGAATGTGTGTTCCGGTGGCGTCTGGCAATTGCTCTGCTCGATACCGCACCCTACTTGTGCGGGTTGAGACATTAATCCTACTTCCGAGGTCGGATTTTAGCGAGCGGACCAACTCGAGTCGCTGCAGGGCCTGAGGCAGGCACCGCATCGCCCCTGTGCAGGGCCTGAGGCCAGGCACCGCATCGCCCCTGTGCAGGGCCTGAGGCAGGCACCGCATCGCCCCTGTGCAGGGCCTGAGGCAGGCACCGCATCGCCCCCTCGCTGGCGCCGGGTCTGAGGCCGCCACGGCACCGCGCCGGCGTGGTCTACCCAGTATCCAAAAGATCCCTGGGATCCCGTCGGCATCAGCGAGCCTTTTGCTCAACTGGACGGTTCTGCCTGTCGATGCTCGTATGCGTGAATCGCCTCCGGCTCCTCCTCTTGGCTGCGACAGCGGTCGCGACCGCTGTCGCGACCCTTGGCCTCGCGCCTCCCACAGTGGTGGAGGCGGCGCCTGAACCCCGGCCCGTGCTGCTGCTGATCCACGGCGGTGGATTCTTCGTCGGCACACCCGCGGCGATGGACTATGCGGCGGGCATCGCCGCCGCCGAGGGCACGTTCGCCACAGTCCAGCCGAGCTACCCGCTCGACAACCTTCCGGCCGCCTTCGAGCGGGTGAGGTCCTTGGCGCTTGCCCTGAGCGCCCAGGGGCGTGCGGTCTACGCGTACGGCGATTCGGCGGGTGGAGCGATTGCGGCCTGGCTCGCGTCGCGAGGTCTCGTGCGAGCCGCTGCAGCGAAGTCGCCTCCGACCTCGTTGCGCGCCTGGCGCTCGCCCTACGCGCGTCACTATGCGATCGCGCGGCCGGGCGATCCACACTCCTGGCACCACCTGCGGGCCAGTCCGCAGGCGCTCAGGGCTTACTCCTCGGCCAACCGGCCCAGCAGGCGTCCGCTGCAGATCTTCCAGAGCTGCGCCGACACTGTCGTTCCCTGCGCCATGAACCTCGGCTTCGCCCAGCGAGACCCGCGGGTCTCGCTGGTGAGAGTCTGGGGGCAGCATGCCGATCCCGCTGCGAAGGCTCACTCATTTACGATCGGATTGAGCTGGCTGCGGGCTCGCTTTGCTGCCACCGACGGCACGTTTGCCCCCTGAGCAGGCCGCAAGGGAGCCCTGTTCCGAATTGCAGCGCGACGTCCCGCTGGTGGACCTCCCCGAAGCGTTCGACCGGCAACCGGCCATCCGCTCCGCTCCGGCAGCGCCCGAGACCCCTTGCACCGACAGCGCCTCCTTCTCCGAGGACAGACGAAGGCACACACCTGGGACGCCAGGCGACTTATGGGCCATATGCGGCGATGCTGCGCCTCCGGTCAGCGCTGGCCGGTTACACCACAACTCGCGACTTGACTGCGCATCCGCTTCCCTCCGGCCGCCCCAGCCGCTCCGTTCGTCATTTGTACCGCTCTGCGACACATACAGCGAACGGAGTCTCGCCCGGGAGATTCCAGCCGCTCCGTTCGTCATTTGTACCGCTCTGCGACACAAAGAGCGAACGGAGCTCGTGTCCGCCTCGATCCTGCCTTCTTCGGCTGCGCCAGTCGCGATAACGCCTCCCCCGAAGCCCCTCGTCCTCTTGGCCCTCGCGAAACGACGCCCGTAGCCCCCTGACCGCCTGGGCCCCCTACCAGCCCCTCCCTGTTTGCCCTCCCCACCTGCAAGTAGGAGGGCAAACAGGGGAGGGGCTGTCTCTCTCATCATCAATCAATGAGGGGTTCGTTTCGGGTTGGAGGTCTCCATCGGTCAACGAGGTGCTCTCCTGGGCCCGGGGCCATCTCCGCACTCCCCCAGAGAGCCAGGGGGCTCGGGGACTTCGAGCCCAGTGACGAAAGAGGCGGGACGGTCTCTAACGGATGGGACCGGTCGGCCCTGGGCGGTGTGGTCGGAGCGGCGCGTGGGGGCGGCAGCCCTGAGCCAATCGGATACACACCTGCGGCGATTTATCGCCCGGCGCAACGGCGATGGGTCCCATCACGTGCCCGAGGCTCGAGGTCGAGCTGGTGATCGCAGCATCGGCTCAGGTTTCGGGTGGAACGTTTCGGGGAGATCCGCTAGATACCCGCGGAGCGCTCGGCCTCCGGGCTTCCCGGCTCGCCTTCGTCCTCCCAGTCGGCCGGCTGGCCCAGCGAAGCGCTCTTGATCACCTTGAGGCCGAGCATCGCGCACTTCATCCGCGTCGCGGATATCTCGATTCCCAGCAGGTCGAGGACGAAGTCCCTTTCCAGTCGCAGCAGCTCCTCGCGCGACTTGCCGATCAGCTCGTCGGTGAGCAGCGATGTCGCCGCGGTTGAGATTGCACAGCCCTGGCCCTCGAAGGCGACCTCCGCCACCCGGCCCTCTTCGTCGAGGTGCAGGGTCACGTGCTGCTCGTCACCGCAGAACGGATTCGTGTCCTCGAACTCGAGGTCGGGGTTCTCGAGCCGGCCGAAGTTGTGCGGCCGCTTGTAGTGCTCGAGGATCTGCTCGCGGTAAAGCTCGTCCATGGCTTCGAGGCTAGCGCAGCGCCGCAGGCCGCCGGTCAGCCGGCGAGATCGAAGATGCGACGGGCGTCGTGGAGGCCGTCGAGGAGTCGGTCGATCTCCTCGACGGTCGTGTAGACGCCGAAGCTGGCGCGGGCGGTCGCCGCGACACCGAGACGATCCATGAGCGGCTGCGCGCAGTGGTGGCCGGCGCGGACGGCGACCCCGTGGCGATCGAGGATCTCCGCGACGTCATGGGCGTGCACGCCCTCCAGCTCGAAAGAGACGGGGCCGACCCGCTGCGGACCGCGCGGTGGGCCGAAGACCCGCAGGCCCGGCACCTCGTCGAGGCGCTCCAGTGCGTAGTCGGCGATCTGCCGCTCGTGCTCGCGCACCGCGTCCATCCCCAGTCCGTCAAGCCAGCGCAGTGCGGAGGCCATCCCGATCGCCTGCGCGATCGCCGGCGTTCCAGCCTCGAAGCGTGCCGGCGGGTCGGCGTAGGTTGTCCCGCTCGTGGTCACCTTGCGGATCATCGAGCCGCCGCCGAGGAAGGGAGGCATCTCGCGCAGCAGGTCGAGTTTTCCCCAGAGCGCGCCGATCCCGGTTGGTGCGTAGAGCTTGTGGCCGGTGAGCGCGTAGAAGTCGACGCCCAGCTCGCCCACGTCAAGCGGCAGCTTCGGCGCGGCTTGCGCACCGTCCGCCAGCACCAGTGCGCCCGCGGCGTGGGCGAGGCGGGCGATCTCGGTGAGCGGGTTCTCGGTGCCGAGCACGTTGGAGACGTGGGTGACGGCGACCAGCTTCGGCTCTCGTTCGAGCAGCGCCGAGTATGCATCCATCTCGAGCAGGCCGTCCTCGTCGACCGGCACCCAATCGACCTCGGCGCCGGCCCGTTCTGCCAGCTGCTGCCAGGGGACGATGTTGGAGTGGTGCTCCATCTCGGTGAGAAGGATGCGGTCGCCCCTGCCGAGGCTTGCGTCGCCCCAGGCACGCGCCACGAGGTTGATCGCCTCGGTTGCATTGCGGACGAAGATGACCTCGCGGCGGTCGGTGGCGCCGATGTGGTCGGCGACCGTGGCTCTGGCTCCCTCGTATGCCGCCGTGGCCTCGGCCGACAGCGTGTGGGAGCCACGGTGGACGTTGGAGTGGTGGGCCCGCTCGTAGCGATCGACTGCCTGGATCGAGGCCAGCACGCGCTGGGCGCTGGCGCCGCTGTCGAGATAGGCAACCGGCTGGCCGTGCACCTCGCGCTCCAGGGCCGGGAACGCGGCACGGACCTTCTCGATCGGGAACACCGGCTCTGGAGCGGAGCGCTTGGTCGTCGCCTGCTCCATGTCGGCGGTCAGGCGGAGGCTGCCGCCTCCACCTCCTCGCGGATCCAGCCGTAGCCCTTCTCCTCGAGCTGGGAGACCAGCTCGGGTCCGCCCTCTTTGACGATCCGCCCCTCGAACATCACGTGGACGAAGTCGGGCTTGACCAGGTGCAGGATGCGCTGGTAGTGGGTGATGATCAGCACGCCCATCTCCGGGCCGGCGAACCGGTTGACGCCGTCGGCGACGGTGCGCAGGGCGTCGATGTCGAGACCGGAGTCGGTCTCGTCGAGGATCGCGATCTCGGGGCGCAGCAGTGCCAGCTGCAGCAGCTCCATCCGCTTCTTCTCGCCGCCCGAGAAGCCGTCGTTGAGGTAACGGCTGGAGAAGTCTTTCGGGATGTTCGCGAGCTCCATCGCCTCCCGGGCGAGCTTGGCGAACTCTTTGATCTTGATCTCGCCTTCGCCGCGCGCCTCACGGCGGGCGTTGAGGATCATCCGCAGGTACTTGCTGACCGAGACGCCGGGGATCGCTACCGGGTACTGAAAGGCCATGAAGAGGCCCGCGCGAGCGCGCACGTCGGGGTCGGCCTCGGTCATGTCCTCGCCCTTGAAGACGATCGCACCATCGGTCACCTCGAGCGACGGATGACCCATGATCGCGTTCGCCAGGGTTGACTTGCCGGAGCCGTTGGGGCCCATCAGCGCGTGGACCCTGCCCTTCTCGACGTCGAGATTGAGGCCCCGCAGGATCTCCTTGCCGTCGGCGCTCACGTGCAGGTTGCGTATCTCCAGCTCAGCCATTGGTCTCCGTTTCTGGTTCGCGTTAAGCGGCGCTGCCGACAGCGGCGGGCTTCTCGTCCTCACTGGAGAAGTCCACGAGCTCGGCCAGCGTGGTGCCGGCAAGCGCCTTCGTAACGCCGTCCTGCACCCGCATCCACAGCAGCCTCGTTGCGCAGCCGTGGTCGTCTGCCTCGTGCGAGCAGAGCACCTTGCCCTCGGGGCTTTCGTGGAAGCACTCCATGGGGGCGATCTGGCCTTCGAGGGCCTCCACCACCACGTCGAGGGTGATCTCGTCGGCGGGTCGGGCGAGACGGTAGCCGCCGTGAGCGCCGCGGGTGGAGGTGACAAGCTCCGCCTTGCGCAGCTTTGCGACGAGATGCTCGAGATAGGAAAGAGGCAGTCGCTCCGCCTCGGCAACGGCGTTCAGGGATACCGGCCCCGAGCCAGGCTGCCGTCCAAGCTCGACCATCAAGCGGACGCCGTACTCTGCCTTTGTCGAGAACAGCATCCTTAAATCCTACTGAACCAGTCGGTTATGGGGTTGCGCCATAATTTCCTTCCAAGAAGAGCGGACCCGGAGGAGAACGAAATGACCACGACCAAGCAGTCAACATTTGGGGCGACTCTTCGAACCACGATCCTACTCGCGACGCTCTCCGGATTGCTTGTTGCCATCGGGTTTGCGATCGGCGGTTCGTCCACCGCGCTGCTCTTCCTGGCAATGGCGGCCCTGATGAACATGGGCTCCTACTTCTTCAGCGACCGGATGGCACTGGCGATGAGCCGCGCCAAGCCGATCTCGGAGTCCGAAGCGCCGAAGCTCTACCAGACGGTGCGCGAACTCACCACCCGCGCCGGCCTGCCGATGCCGCGCCTCTACCTGATCCCGCAGGACCAGCCCAACGCCTTTGCCACGGGCCGCAATCCCCAGCACGCGGCCGTCGCGGTCACACGCGGGATCCTCGACCTGCTCTCCGAAGACGAGCTGCGGGGTGTGCTCGCCCACGAGCTTGCCCACGTCAAGCACCGCGACATCCTGATCCAATCCGTTGCCGCGACGATCGGCGCCGCGATCACCTACCTCGGCTACATGCTTCTCTGGTTCGGCGGCGACGACAACAACTCGCCCGTGGGGCTGATCGCCTCGTTGGCGCTCGTGCTGCTGGCGCCCATTGCGGCGACGATCATCCAGCTCTCGATCTCCCGCCAGCGCGAGTACGCGGCGGACGCCGGTGGGGCGGCGATCTGCGGCAACCCCGAGTCTCTGGCAAGCGCCCTGCTTCGCCTCGAGCAGGGGGCTGCGCAGATGCCGATGCAGGTCAACCAGGCCGCCGAGCCCCTCTACATAGTCAAGCCGTTCAAGAGCAAGGGGATGGCCGGTCTGTTTTCCACTCATCCGCCCATCGAGGAGCGGGTGAGGCGGCTGCGCCAGATGCGGCCGTCGCTCGGTTAGGCATCGATGGGGGCGGTGGTGCGCCGCTCCCCACCCGCTCGGAGGGAGCCCGCCGTCCCCGCGACAGGCCGGCTTCAAGGGGCGGCTATACTTTATGAAGTAAAGGCGGATCGGATTTCAGGTATTTAGGAGAAGCATGGCTACCAGTGCGCAAACCAGGCAGCAGATCGAGGAGATCGAGCCGTTCGAGGCCGCGCAGGAGATCGAGGCGGGCGACGTCGTCCTGATCGACACCCGCGAGCCGCACGAGTTCCAGGAGGCTCACATCGAGGGCGGCAAGCTCGTGCCGCCCGGTGTGCTTCGCGACGAGATCGCGGCAGCGGCTCCGGTGAAGTCGGCGCGGACGATCCTCTACTGCCGCAGCGGCAATCGCTCCGCCACCGCCGCCGCGGAGATGCAGGCGCTCGGCTACGAGAACGTCGCGTCGATGGCCGGCGGCATCCTGGCCTGGCAGGAGCAGGGGCTGCCGGTCGCCGCCGCCGAGGGCATGACGGCCGAGCAGCGCGAGCGTTACTCGCGCCACACGCTGCTGCCGGAGGTCGGGGTCGAGGGTCAGCTGAAGCTCCTCGACGCCAAGGTGCTGCTGGTGGGCGCCGGCGGGCTCGGAGCGCCCGCTGCGCTCTATCTGGCCGCGGCGGGCATCGGCACGCTGGGCGTGGTCGACGACGACGCGGTTGACGCGTCCAACCTGCAGCGGCAGGTGATCCACAACACCGAGCGGGTCGGGATGCCGAAGACGGAATCGGCGCGGCGCACGATCGAGGCGCTGAACCCGGACGTCGATGTCGTCGAGTACCGCACGCGCCTCGACGCCTCGAACATCCTCGAGACCATCGAGGACTACGACGTGATCGTCGACGGGGCCGACAACTTTCCGACCCGATACCTGCTCAATGACGCCTCGGTGCGGCTGCGCAAGCCGGTTGTCTCCGCCTCGATCCTCAGCTTCGACGGGCAGATCTCGACCTTCGTCCCCTACGAGGGACCCTGCTATCGCTGCCTGTACCCGACGCCGCCGCCCGCCGAGCTGGCCCCGAGCTGCTCGGCGAACGGGGTGCTGGGCGTGATGGCGGGCACGATGGGGCTGCTCCAGGCAAACGAGGTGATCAAGCTCGTGCTCGGAGTCGGGGAGCCGCTGGTCGGGCGCCTGCTGCTCTTCGAGGCGCTCGGCACCAGGTTCACCGAGCTGAAGGTCCGTCGCGACCCCGAGTGCCCGATCTGCGGCGAGAACGCCCCCGAGATCCCGGAGTCCGAGCTCGGCAAGTTCCCCGACTACGAGCTGTTCTGCTCTCGATGAGGACCCTGGACTAGGATCGCCACCCCGATGGCAACGGTCCGCATTCCCCCAGTCCTGCGCCCGCAAACGGGAGGCCAATCCGAGGTCGACGCCGACGGTGCCACCGTGGGCGACGTCCTGCGCAAGCTCACCGCCCAGCATCCCGATACGCAGGACCAGCTCTTCGGAGCGGAGGGGGACCTCAACCGCTACGTCAACGTCTATTTGAACGATGAGGACGTGCGAGTGCTCGACGGACTCGACACGGCGGTCTCCGACGGAGACACCGTGGTGATCCTGCCGGCGATGGCGGGGGGCTCCGAGTCCCTGGCCAGCGCAACCTCGGGGCTATACTTTTTGAAGTAACGGGAGACCACGACGATGGCTCACAACGAGGTACTAAAGCGGCCGTGCGGGGGACGCTTCGGCGACATCGTCGAGTCGATCGGGAATACGCCCCTGGTCGAGCTGCCGCGACTCGCGCCGAAGGACGGCGTGCGTATCTACGCCAAGCTGGAGGGCCGCAACCCGACCGGCTCGGTCAAGGACCGGGTCGCGAAATCGATGATCGAGACGGCTGAGGCCGAAGGCGCGATCGGGCCCGGTCAGACGATCCTCGAGCCGACGTCCGGCAACACGGGTATCTCGCTGGCGATGATCTGCCGGCGCAGGGGCTACCCGCTGAAGGTCGTGATGCCCGACAACGTGACGAAGGAGCGGACTCAGCTGCTGGAGATGTACGGAGCGGAGATCGTCTACTCGGAGGGAGCCAAGGGCTCCAACGGGGCGGTCGAAGTCGCCCGGGAGATGGCGAAGGACTCGCGCTACTACATGCCATACCAGTACGGCAACGAGGCCAATCCCCTGGCCCACTACAACGGCACCGCGGTGGAGATCCTCGAAGAGCTGGACGAGGTCGCGGCCTTCGTGGGCGGTCTCGGCACGGGCGGGACGCTGATGGGCAACGGGCGACGGCTCAAGGAGCACGACCCCGGGACGCTGCTGGTCGCCGCCGAGCCGATGCAGGGCGAGATGGTGCACGGTCTGCGCTCGCTCGATGACGGCTTCATCCCGCCGATCATCGACATCGACCTGCTGGACCGCAAGATCATGGTCTCCAACCGCGACGCGATCGTCTGGACGCGCAAGCTGCTCGACGAGGAGGGGATCTTCGCCGGCGTCTCCTCCGGCGCGATTGCGCGCATAGCGGTGCGAATTGGGGAAGAGCTGGAGGGCGGCAACGTGGTCTTCCTGGTTCCCGACGACGGCTGGAAGTACCTGTCCTCTGGCGTCTACACAAAACCGATCGACGACATCGAGAACCTCGACTCCACCGTTTGGTGGTAGCTGGGTACAAGACCTCAGAGGGGTTGACGTGAAGATCTCCCGGGCGCTGGTTGACGAGATCGTCGCGCACGCGCGCGAGGACGTGCCGAACGAGTGCTGCGGGATGGTCGGTGGGGTCGATGGGGAGGCGCGGACCGTTTACAGGGCCGAGAACGCGGAGGCGAGCCCGCTGCGCTACGGGATCGCGGGACAAGAACAGATCAATCTCATGAACGAGATCGAGGGGCGGGGGGAGGAGCTGGTCGGCATCTACCACTCCCACACGAAGAGTGCCGCCTATCCATCGCAGACCGACGTCAACCTGGCCGGCTGGCCCGATGTCGTCTACCTGATCGTTTCGCTGGCCGATCCGCAGGCGCCCGACCTCAGGGGCTTTTGGATTCGCAATGGCGAGATCGCCGATGCCGAGCTCCACGTCACATAGCAGCGGTCGCTGGGTGAAGGTCGCCTACGCCCAGAGCCAGGCGGAGGCGGAGATGATCCAGGGCCTCCTCTCCGAGCATGGGATCCCCAGCATGTTGAAGCGCGCACCGGGATTCGACGTACCCGACTTCCTCCCCGCCGGGCCCCGCCACGTCCTCGTCGCCGAGGAGGTCGTGGAGCTCGCCCGCGAGGCGCTGGAGGGCATCCCCGGCACCTCCTAACCGATGCGTATCCGCTTCGCATAGACCGCGCCGGCCGCGGCCCCGTGGCGCTGATCGCCGGGGTCCGACCACCCACTTCTTGAACACCCGGCTCGAGACTGGCGTCATGGTGCCCGGAACGCGACGAGGCACGTCGACTGGCGCGGCTGGCTTCAGGCGCGCGTTGCGCGCCACACCCAGATCATCGCCAGCGGCTGCAGCGGCAGGCGCGCCCACAGCGCCCAGCGGGGGACGCGCTCCAGGTCGAGCCCCCTTACCTGCTCGGGGTTGAGCGCCATGTGGACGTTGGCGGGGAAGACGGCCGCCAGCAGCCCGAGCAGCCACCAGCGGGCGAAGCGGCGTGAGCTGCTGCGGGCGACGGTCGCGCCGCCGAGCATCTCGGCGATACCGCTGAGGACCACCGCCTCGCGTCGCCTGCCCAGCCAGGGCGGAACCATCGCTTCGTAGCTGCGCGGGATCACGAAGTGCAGCGCCCCCGCGAGGAGGAAGAACGCTGTCAGTGCTCGCTGCGATCGATTCACGGTGCCTCAGCCCGGGCTCGGACGGGCGATCGCCCTGAGGTAGCCGCGCCAGGCGTCCTCGATGTTAGCGAGGGGGGTCTCGAACGCGGCTTCGAGAGTCGGGGTGGAGCCGCCCGGCAACAACCGCAGAGCGAGCTGCTCGCAGGCGTCCGGCCCGCGTTCGGCCTCCAGCAGGTCGAAGATCGTCCCGCCGAGGATCACCGCGTCGCGGCGGGAGGGGGGAAAGGAAGGGCGGGCGCTCTCGCGCAGGCGGCGGATCACGGCGGCGCGGTAGAGGCCCACCTGCCGAGCGAAGTACTGGGCGCCTCCCTCGACCAACCAGGCCCAGCCGAGGTAGCGGGCGAAGCGCCGTGGCGTCCAGGAGGGAGGCAGGTCGGGATTGTTGGCGGCGATCACCAGCTGTGCGTAGAGGCGCTCGGCCGTTCCGCGCAACGCCTCGCGGGAGTCGTCGCCGGCCGCGCGGCGCTCCATGTGAAGGTCGTTCAGGACATGCAGCTCGGTGGCCATCGCCCAGCCGGCCAGGTAGCGGCGGCCGGCGGGCGCCGCCGACCAGCGCGCCGCGGGGAGGAAGGGGTGCGCCATCGCCAGCAGGGCGGGATTGGTGTGAACGACGACCGTGACGTCGCCGGGAACCAGCGCGAAGCGGTCCTCGAGCCGCAACCGCAGCTCCTCCATGCGATCCAGTATCCGCTCCGCAAAAGCGGTGTCGCCGCTGTCGTGGCGCGCTGCGAAGCTCAGCGAATGTGTCTCCACCCACGGCATCTAAGGCCGCCCGGCACGACGCATATCCGCATCCTCAGTCGCTCGCGTGCAGGGCACGCCACTCTCCTTGCGTCCGTGATCTGCTTGGCGGAGCGACCTTAGACCAGAACGTGGCGGAGCGACCTTAGACCAGAACGGGCTCTGCGTCCGAGCACAGCGAGTAGATCTCCTGGCGAGCCCGGTCGAACTCTTCGTCCGCCATGACCGGCGTGCCCTCGAACTGCAGTTCGCGGTCGATCTCGACCCATGAGCGGCAGCCGTGGTACTCGTCGCGGACCCGCACGGTGACCGGCCGGGGAATTCGGTGGACCCGCAGCAGGAGGATGTGCAGGGGGTGCCGGCGCTTCCAGTTGAGGCGCTTTTCGGCGTAGTCGGGGGTCCAGACGTAGAAGGGGGAGAGCTCGTCGACCACGCGCGGATTGGTGATCGTGAGATGGTCGGTCACCTCGGCCCAACAGCGGAGTCGGACGCGATCGGGCTGCGGGATGCCGCCATCCTGGATCAGTGCCCTGGGGGGCGGCTCCTCGTCCGGCCAGACGCCCTCCTCGAGAGCGCGCCGCAGCTCGGGGTGGTGCGACTCGCGGACGAAGTTGTTTCGTTGGTGGTCGAAGGTGGGATAGAGGAAGAACCGCTCGTAGTCGAGCTCAAAGTGCTTGTTCTCCTCGCGAATGCCGCCCTTGCGAAGGGTGAGCAACTGCTCGCCCTCTGCGAGCGCACGCACCGTTACGGCCCATTCCTTTAAAGCGATCGGCATTTGAAGTCTGTACCTAAGAAGGTTGCTGAATCTGGGACTGGGAGACAGGTGCCTCGGCCCCGCTCCAGGTGGCTGAGGTCCACCCGAGGTCGCGCATTTTAGACGAGGGCGGCCGATTCGCCAAATTAACGCCTGGTAAACGCTTCGCCCCCCGATCCACCCCCGCCGGGCGTCTCTATCCGCAGCGCATCCCCGCTCTGCAGTTCTCCTTCTGTCTTGCCGGGCAGTGGCTCGCCGTTGAGGAGGTTTCTGCCGGTCTCGCCGTCGGCGCCCCCATCGCGGCCCCGTGGACGGTGCCGGCGGCGCTCGGTGATCAGCGTGTAGCGCATCGGCGCGAGGGCCTCGATCTCACGGATGACCCCGTCGCCGCCCCGGCGGTCTCCCTCCCCGCCACTGCCGCGCCGCACGGAAAGCTCGCGCAGTCGCAGCGGGAACTCCGTCTCCAGGGCCTCGACCGGAGTGTTCAGGGTGTTCGACATCGCGACGTGAATCGCACTGGGCCCATCCGCGTCGGGACAGGCGCCCTGGCCCCCGCCCAGCGTCTCGTAGTAGGTGAAGCTCTCCGCGGCGAGGGTGAGGTTGTTCATCGTCCCCTGTCCCTGCGCTGGAACGGGGCGGGCGTCGCCCAGCGCCGCGATCACGAGGTCGGCGACGCGGCTCGAGGTCTCGACGTTGCCAGCCGCAACCGCCGCCGGAAAGCGCGCGTTGAGCAGGCAGCCCTCGGGGGCGATGACCTCGATCGGTCGGTAGGCGCCTGCCGACGGAGGCGCGTCGGGATCGGTCAGCACCCGCACCGCGAAGAACGCCGCCGACTTGGTCACCGAGAGGGGGCAGTTGAGGTTGCCCTCCACCTGCGGGTCGGTGCCGCCGAAGTCGAGGGTGAGGCGGTCGCCGGAGATCGTGGCGATGAGCCGCAGGGTCACGTCGCGGGGCGCGCCGAAGGCGTCGTCCTCGAGCACGTCCTCCGCTGTGTAGAAGCCGTCCGGGAGCGTCGCCAGCGCTACCCGCGTGCGTCGGTCGGCATAGGCAAGGATCTCCTCCATGCCGGCGCGCAGGCGCTCGATGCCGTGGCGTTCCGCCAGCTCGGCCAGCCGCTGCTCGCCGATCCGGTTGGCGGCGCTCTGGGCGCGCAGGTCGGCGAGGCGCTGGTGGGGAGCGCGCATCCGGCTGGCGAGTCGCTGCAGCCCGTCGTGCTCGACGCGCGTCGGCGGAATCACGACACCCTCTTCCTCGAGGGTCTTGGAACGGGCCGGCATGCCGCCCGGGCTTGGCCCGCCGATGTCGGCGTGATGGGCGCGACAGGCCGCGAAGCCGAGCCGCTCACCCGCGACGAATACGGGCGAGATAAGGGTTACGTCTGGAAGATGCGTGCCGCCGCGGTAGGGGTCGTTGAGGATCCAGGCGACGCCGGGACGGTGCTCCTCGTCGAGAACGGCGGCCACCGCGTCGGGCATCGAGCCGAGGTGGACGGGTATGTGCTCGGCCTGCATCACCAGCTCGCCGCGGCTGTCGAAGAGGGCGGTGGAGCAGTCGTGGCGCTCCTTGATGTTGGCCGAGTAGGCGGATCGGATCAGGGCCGCGCCCATCTCCTCGCAGGCGGCACGCAGGCCGCCGATCATCACCTGCAGGGTCACCGGGTCGAGCATGCGGCCTCCGCGACGATTGTGCCGGTGGCGTTGACCTCGGCGTTCCAGCCTGGCGGTACGACGAAGGTCGCCTCCGGCAGCTCGAAGACGACCGGGCCCGCGGTGCTCAGCCCCGCAGCGGGCTCCCCTCGCAGCACGGGCGTCTCGTGCCAGGCGCCGTCGAATCGCACCGCCCTGACGCTCTCGGCCAAGCTCCCTGCAGGCGCCGCCGCGGGCCGCGGTCGTGGTCCCGCCGCGACCATCGCAAGGCCGATGTGGACGAGGACCACCTCGCCGTTGGGGTCGCGGTGTCCGTAGCGCTCCTCGTGCGCCTGCTCGAAGCGCGAGACGAGGTCGGCCGGGTCGGGCTCGATCGTCCCCGGCACAGGCAGCTCGAAGGCCTGTCCCGCGTAGCGCATCTCATAGACCACCTCCGGCTCGGCGCCGGACAGATCGCCTCCGAACCGCGTGGCGAGCTCGCCGGCCTCTGTGGCGATTCGCTCCGCGTTGAGGTCGTCGCCGCTCAGCATCACGGTCCGGGTCGTGTCGTGTCGCCGGTCCGACGCGCAGAGCCCGAGGGCTGAGAGGACGCCGCTGGCCCGCGGGCAGAGGATGCGATCGATGCCCAGCTCCCCAGCCAGTGCGGCGGCGTGCATCGGCCCGGCGCCGCCGAAGGGAAGCAGCGCGAAGCGGCGCGGGTCGATGCCGCGCTCGACGGTGACGACGCGCAGCGCCCGCACCATCTCCTGGTTGGCGACTCGGACGATTCCCGAGGCCGTCTCCAGCTCGCCGAGGCCCAGCGAGCGAGCGAGCGTGCCGATCGCGGCGCGGGCCGCCGCGGGGTCGAGCTTCACGCCGCCGGCAAGGGTCGAGTCGGCTGCCAGGTTCCCGAGCAGCAGGTTTGCGTCGGTGACCGTCGGTTCGATTCCACCGCGGCCGTAACTGGCCGGCCCGGGGTCCGCGCCGGCCGAGCGCGGTCCGACGCGCAGCGCTCCGCCGGCGTCTCGCCAGCCGATCGAGCCGCCGCCCGCGCCGACGGTATGCACGTCGACCATCGGCAGCTGGATGATGCGGCCGTCGATCGTTCGCGAGGCGGTTCGCCGCACGATGCCGTCCTCGACGACGCACACGTCGCACGAGGTTCCGCCCATGTCGACGCCCAGCACGTTGCGATCGCCGCAGGCGCTTGCGAGGAGACCGGCGCCGACCGCCCCACCGGCCGGCCCCGACAGAACGCTCCAGGCACCCGTGCGAGCCGCTTCGTCCATGTCCGCAACGCCCCCCGAGGACCGCATGACGAGGGGTTGAGGAAGCGCGGCGGCAGCGGCGGCCTCGCCGAGCCGACGCAGGTAGCGGCCGAGCAGGGGGGAGAGGTAGGCGTCGATCGTCGTGGTGGAGCAGCGCTCGTACTCGCGAAAGCGGGGCAGGACCTCGTGCGATGCGGAGACGTGGACGCCGGGCAGTTCGCGCCGCAGGTGCGCCGCTATGCGAGCCTCGTGCGTGGGGTCGAGGTAGGAGAAGAGCAGGCACACGGCGACGGACTCGGCGCCGCTCTCGCGCACGAGCGCCGCCAGTCTGCGCGGCTCGCCGGCGGCCAGTGGCTCGACGATCCCATCGGGCCCCACCCGCTCCACCGCCTCGAAGCGCAGCTCCGGCGGGACGAGGGGCAGCGGCTTCGGCGTGCAGAGGCGGTAGAGCTCGGGGCGGTTCTGGCGGCCGATCTCGAGTACGTCTCCGAATCCACGGGTTGCGATCAGCGCGGTGCGCGCTCCGCGTTCCTCCAGCAGGGCGTTCGTGCCGACCGTCATCCCGTGCGCGAAGGCCTCGATCTGAGTGGCACTCACCCCGGCCCGGCGCAGCACCTCCTCGACGGCTGCGATCACCGCTGTTGACTGGTCCTCGGGGGTCGTCGGACGCTTGGCGCTGTGGACCCGCTCGCCGTCGAAGAGGACGGCATCGGTGAAGGTCCCGCCTACGTCGACACCGAGCAGCACAGGTTGACGCTACCGCGCCCCGGTCCCGAGCGGGGCGCGGCGCTCACTGCCACCTCTCGTGGCGGATGGCCCCGTCGGGGGCAAGGACTATGTGAACGCCGTCGAGCTCGGGATCGAGGCCGGGGAAATCGACGCGCAGGTGGCCGCCGCGTGACTCGCGCCGCTCCAGGGCGCCGGTGGCGATTGCCGTGGCGAGCGGGTAGGGCTCGGCGAGGAGCTCGCGCAGCTGCTCGGGACGGCGCACCGGCCCGGCCAGCCGCCAGACCGCGTCGCGGGTCGCTTCGGTGGGAGGCTCAAAACGCCACGCTGGAGGTGGAGGCGGCTGCTGCTGCTGCTGCTGCTGCGCCGTGGCCACCCTGCCCTCCTCGAGCGCGGCTCCAGCGGCCCGCTCGCCGAAGACAAAGCACTCGATGAGCGAGTTGGAGGCGAGCCGGTTGGCGCCGTGCAGGCCCGTGCAGGAGCACTCGCCGACCGCGTAGAGGCCGGGAAGCGAGGAGCGGCCGTCCAGGTCAACCGCGATCCCGCCCACCGTGTAGTGGGCCGTGGGAGCCACCGGGACGGGCTCCGAGGCGGGGTCGAGCCCGGCTTCCACGAGGGAGTCGAAGACGTTTGGAAACCGGTCGGGGTCGATCCCCCGCAGGTCGAGGCGCACGTTCTCAGTGCCGTCTGCCTCCATGCGATCGATGATCGCTCTGGCGACCGCGTCGCGGGGGGCGAGCTCGTCGGTGAAGCGCCGGCTGGAGGCGTCGAGCAGCGTGGCGCCCTCCCCCCGCACCGCCTCGGTGATCAGCCTGCCGTCGAAGCGGGTGCCGGGCAGGGCAAGCGCAGTCGGGTGGAACTGGCAGAACTCGAGGTCGGCGAGGTCGGCACCGGCCGCGGCTGCCAGCACCGGCCCGGCGCCGATCGCGCCCCATGGATTGGTGGTCCGGCGCCAGAGCGCCGCCGCACCGCCGGTGGCCAGTACGGTCGCGGTCGCAGTGATCGGCGCCGTCTCGGTGAGCACGCCGTGACAGCGCTCTCCGTCGCTCCATAGAGCCGTCGCCGAGGCCCGCTCACGCACCTCGATACGCGGTTCGGCGGCAACCATCGCCGCCAGTTTGGCGGTCACCTCGCGGCCGGTCTGACTGCCGCCCGAGTGGGCGATACGGCGTCGCGTATGTCCTCCCTCGAGGCTGAGCTCGAGCTCTCCGTCGGCCTCCAGGTCGAAGGCGACGCCGCGCGATTGCAGCTCGCGCACAGCAGCGGGCGCTCCCTCGGTCAGCACCTCTACGGCAGAGGGCCGGCAGAGGCCGCGCCCGGCGGCGATCGTATCGGCGGCATGTTGGGCCGGCGAGTCGGCTGGGTCGAGTGCCCCAGCCAGCCCGCCCTGCGCCCAGAAGCTGGCGCTCTCGGAGAGCGGCTTGCGCGAAACGAGGCAGGCCCTGCCGCCGGCTTCCGCCGCGAGCAGCGCCGTCCAGAGACCGGCTGCGCCGCCGCCCACCACGACGACGTCGAACTCGGCGCCTGCGTCTATTTCCGCCCCATCTCTCGGCGAATCGCGTCCACCTGGCCTCGCAGCCACGCGGCGGCCGATTCGCGGGCGCGCGCATCCGCATCCGCGGTCGTAGCCTGCACCTCGGTGGCCCGGGCCTCGGCTGCCCTGACGCGCCGCTCGGCTGCCTCGGCCTGCGCTTCGATCTCGGCGAGACGGCTCTCGGCCGCGGCGATCGCCCGCTCCTTGGCCTTGCGCTCGCGCTCCAGCTCCTCGTCGTGCTTGGTCTGCAGCTCCTTCAGCTGCTCGGCCGCGCGTAGCCGCTCCTTCTCGAGGTCGGCTTCGAGCGCTCTGATCTCCGCGGTGGCCCGCTGCTCGGCGGCGTTGGCAGATTCCGCAGCCCGCTGCAGGTCGCGCTCGGCCGCGTCGACGGGGGCGCCGGTGTCCTCGTCCTTCTGCGGACTCATGGCGTCAATCTATTACGCCGTGCCGAGGATGTCGCGGTAGGCCTCCACCGTTCGCTCCGCCATTCGCGCGGCGGAGAGCGGAGCGGCGCGAGCGGCGCCCTCTACGCGCGGGTCTCGGGCATCGAGATGCCGGCGGGCCGCTTCGCCCCAGGCGGTCGCGTCGAAGGGCGCGCAGATCGCCCCGCGGACTCCCCGCAGCGCAAAGGGTGCGATCCCGACCGGGGTCGAGAGGACCGGGATGTCGCAGGCGAGGGCCTCGATGCAGGCGAGGCCAAAGCCCTCGTAGTCGGAGGTGACCAGGACCGCGCTCGCGGCGTTTACCCAGAGCGGCATCTGTTCGGGGTCGATCGCCCCTCCGGTCAGCAGCTCGGCCTCAGCCGCCGAGGCGACCAGGGCCGCCAGGTCGGCTCGCTTCTCGGGCCGGCTCGGGTCGGCGGGGAAGAGGAGGTAGCGACCGGTCGGATCGAGGCCCAGCGCGCGCCGTGCCTCGGCGCGCGGGATCGGGTGGAAACGGTTGAGATCGGGGCCGCAGGGGAGGACTGCGGTGCCCGGCAGCCTCGGCAGCCCCGGCCTGCCGTGCTCGGGCTCAAAGAGGGCGCGGGAGACGCCGGCGACGAGATCGACGCGTCGGGCGAGCCGGCGCGAGAGCGGTCCGACGACCCGGTGACGCACGTCGGTGCCGTGAAAGCTGACGACCAGCGGGCGGGCACCAGCCAGCAGTGCGCACCAGCCAGCCAGCCCGTAATGGGCATGGACCAGGTCGAACCGGTTGCCCCGCAGCGCCCGGTGCAGCCGCCAGGTGGCGGGGATGTAGTGGCGCGATCCGGGTGGAAAGCCGAACGTCTCGACCGCGACCCCGTGGCGACGGATCTCGTCGACCTGATCGCGAACCCAGCGCCCCCGCTGGGGCGTCGTGGCGTCCGGCTCGAGGTTCGTGACCACCAGCACCCGCATCGGACGCTGAGCGTATCCGTCCCGGCGCCGCCGGCCTGTCGCCGCCGACTTTTCACGTTTCGGTCGCAGAGTTGGCACATCTGCGTCTGGATCGGTCACAGCTTGCCGCCGACCATCTGCGCAAACCCGAAAAGGAGGCTTCGATGGTCTACGCGCTGATGGGCTATGCGCACGCTGCGATCACACAGAGGGTGCGGGCGATTTGCGCCCTGGCCGAGGGCGAGAGAGGGCAGGGAACGGTCGAGTACGTCGGCCTGATCCTGCTCGTCTCGCTGCTGATGGTCGGCATGGTCGCCGCGATGAAGGGCTTCAACGGCAAGCAGGGCACCGAGCTGGCCGGCGTGATCGTCGACAAGATCAAGGAGGCGGTCGACAAGGTGGCGTTCAAATAGGGCCCTGCCACACAGGGTGGGCTCAGGGAGGGCCCTGCCACAAGGTGGCGTTCAAATAGAGCCCTGCCACAGGGTGGGCTCAGGGACGTGCCAGAGGGTGGTTCAGGGCCGCCACAGGGTGGCTCGGGAAGCCGAGCCACCCTTTCAGGCGCGTTGCCGCTTCCTCCTGCAGCCAAGCTGGGCGCGCTCATGACAGACTCGCGCTCATGACAGACTCGCGCAGCTACGATCGAGCCCCGGCCGACATCCGACCGGTGACGATCGATCCCGGATTCGTGGAGACGGCGGACGGTTCCGCTCTGATTTCGCTCGGCGCGACCCGCGTCATCTGCACCGCCTCGGTCAACGACACCGTGCCGCGCTGGATGCAGGGCCGCGGCAAGGGCTGGGTGACCGCGGAGTACGCGATGCTGCCGGCCTCGACCGGCGACCGCAAGGCGCGCGACGTCTCGCGCGGCAAGCAGGACGGGCGCGGAGTCGAGATCCAGCGGCTGATCGGGCGCTCGCTGCGGGTCGTCGTCGACTTCCGGGCGCTCGGCGAACGCAGTATCTACGTCGACTGCGACGTGCTGCAGGCCGACGGTGGCACGCGCTGCGCGGCGATCACGGGTGGCTATGTGGCATTGCGATTGGCCCTGCAGAAGCTGCTCGACGCGAAGAAGATCGAGACGATGCCGCTGACCGGATCGGTCGCGGCGGTCAGCGTCGGCATGGTCAACGGTCGGGCACTCTGTGACCTTGACTACGGCGAGGACTCCAACGCCGAGGTCGACGCCAACGTGGTGATGACCGGCGACGGTGGCCTGGTCGAGGTGCAGGCGACGGCCGAGCGCACGCCGCTCTCGCGCGCCTCGCTCGACGAGCTGCTTGGTCTCGCCGAGATGGGCATCTCGAGGCTGCGCGGGGTGCAGGAGCGGGTAACCGGAACCGCAGAGCCGATTGATCTTCGCCACGGGCAATAGGCACAAGCTGCGCGAGATGCGCGAACTGCTCCCCGGTGTCGACTTGGAGGAGTTGCCGGCCGGCATCCAGCTACCGCCCGAGGAGGGGGATTCCTTTGGGGTGATCGCCCTGGGCAAGGCGCGCGCCGTGCACTCCGTCACGGGTGGGGCAGCGCTCGCAGACGACTCGGGGATCGAAGCGGTGGGGCTGGGGGGGCGGCCCGGGATCCATTCTGCGCGCTACGGCGGTGCGGGCGCGACCGACCGGGAGAACCTCGAAAAGCTGCTGCGCGAGGTGGCCGCGGCGGGCGAGGAGCGAGGAGCGGCGTACGTCTGCGCCCTGGCGCTTGTCGAGAGCGACGGCTCCGCGCAGCTGTTCGAGGCGCGCTGCGAGGGCCGGCTCATCGAGCAACCGCGCGGCGAGGGTGGCTTCGGATATGACCCGGCCTTCGTGCCCCACGACACCGGTTCCAACGACACGCGCACGATGTCGGAGTTGAGCCGCGCCGAGAAGAACGGGATCAGCCATCGCGGTCGCGCGGCGCGGATGCTGGCCCGCCACCTCGATGGCCGAGGGGCGACGGCGGGACCATGATTCGCACGAAGAGCGGCGCGGCGGCGCTCTCGATTGCCTCCAACTCGACTCTGATCGCGATCAAGCTCGCGGCCGGGGCGATCACCGGGTCGATCGCGATCGTCACCGAGGCGATCCATTCGCTGATCGACCTCGTTGCCTCGGTCGTCGCCTTCGTGTCGGTGCGCAAGGCGGATGAGCCCGCGGACGCGGAGCATCCCTACGGACACGCGAAGGTCGAGAGCCTGGCGGCGGCGGTCGAGGGAATGCTGATCCTCGTCGGGGCCGGGATCATCGTCTTCGAGGCGACTCGCCGGCTGGCGGTCGGCGCCAGCGTCGATGCGCTGGGCGTCGGGATCGCGGTCATGGGACTTTCGGTGGTCGCCAACCTGGCCGTCTCGACGGTGCTCTTCCGGCAGGCGCGGGCCCACGACTCGCCGGCGCTGGAGGGCGACGCGGCCCACCTGCGAGCCGACGCGCTCACCTCCGCCGGGGTATTGCTCGGCCTTGTCCTGGTCGAGCTGACCGGGGTCGTGGCGCTGGACTCGATCACGGCGCTTTTGGTGGCCGGTGCCATCGTGGCGGCGGGGCTGCAGATCCTGCGGCGATCCTCCGGTGTCCTGGTGGACGAAGCGCTTCCGCCGCAGGAGATGGATCGGATCGAGGCCGCGATCGCGGCCGCCCGAACGCCCGAGGTCGCCGGCTATCACAAGCTGCGCGCCCGGCGGGCGGGGAGCTACCGCCACATCGATCTCCACGTGCAGTACCGCTCGGGCACGAGCCTCGAGCGAGCGCATGAGCTGGCCCATGAGATGCGGGACGCGATCGAGGACGCCATCCCCGGTGCCGAAGTGCTGATCCACGCCGAGCCAGAGACCTCACTGCGCGATCCGCACCGTGCCCGCTCGGGGCCGTTCCGGGCCGGTTAGGGCCTACGGCGAGGGCAGCAGGTTGACGGCCGCGGCCAGGCCGACGGCGGCGACGGTCACCGCGTAGCCGGTGTAGCCGCTGATCGCGAAGAGGATTGCGGCGAGAGCGCAGACGCTCACCACGGTGATCCACGAAGCTCGAGCGAGTCCCATGGCCCGGTATTTTCATGCAAATGGCCGACGACGTGGCGAGTGGAGAGATTTCGGGCGAGGCGGCCGAGACCGCTCTTGCCTTTTTCGCCGAGATGTCGCCCGACCTTCGCGGTGCGGCGATCCTTGGCCCGGGGGGCTCGGTGCTGGCAGCCAGCGGCGATCCGCAGCGCTGGCGTGAGGACGCCGCGGCGCTGCTCGAGGTCGCGGATCGGTCCGGGGACGAGCCGGTCGAACAGGTTCACATCGGCACCGAGCAGGGCGAGGTCTTCGCCCTGCGCCACGGCGATCTCGCCGCGGTGGCGGTGACGGAGCGCTTCGCGCTCGCCTCGCTGACGCTCTTCGACATGCGCTCCCTGCTGCGCGATCTCGCCAGCGGCGGTGCCGGAGCCCGGCGGTGACGCCCAAGCCACACAGAGTGCTGCTCGATCGCGTTTCCGGCTACGCCGACGAGGCGGCCGCCTACGTGAGACGCCGTCGCGCGGCCCGCCGGCCGTTCGCGCGCCTCTACTACCCGGGAGGGCGCGCCGCCGACCGCGCCGCGGACTCCGCGGCCGCCGAGCTGTTCGTGGCCGCCGGGAGGTTGATCGAGCTGGCTGGGAAGCGCCGATGAGCGGCGGCCCGATCGACGTCGATGTCGCCGCGCGCGTCATCTCCCGTGCGCTGGCCTCGGGCGGCGAGTTCGCCGAGGTTTTCGCCGAAAGGCGCAGCGGCCTGACGATGACGATCGACGAGTCGCGGGTCGAGTCCGTTCAGTCGGGCGTGGAGGAGGGCGCGGGCGTTCGCGTGATCGACGGAGGCACGACGTACTTCGCCCATGTCGACGGTCTCGACCCCGCGGATCTCGAGCGCGCCGCCGCCGAGGCTGCGGCGGCGCTGCACGCTGGGCAGGTCGAGCCGCGGCCGCTGCGGGCGGTCGCCAGCAACCCACAGCCGATCGAGCAACGCCCCGAAAGCGTCTCGGCGGAGCGCAAGGCGGCGCTGCTGCGGGAGCTCGACGGACGGGGCCGCGCAGAGGGCGGCGAGGTGGCGCAGCTGAGGGCCTCCTACGCGGAGGCTCGGCGAGAGGTTGCCGTCGCCAATTCCGAGGGGCTTCTGACCGGTGACGATCGGACCCGGGTGCGGATCGGCGCGCAGGCGGTTGCCCGGCGAGGTGAGCGAGTCGAGACCGGCGCCGAAACGCTCGGCGGGCATCGGGGCTTCGAGCTGTTCGACGACGATCCGGGGGCAATCGCGGCCGCCGCGGCGCGCGCGGCCCTCACCCTGCTGGATGCCGGCCCGGCGCCGACCGGGTCGATGCCGGTGGTGGTCGGTGGTGGTTTCGGCGGCGTCCTCTTCCATGAGATGACCGGTCACGGCCTGGAGGCCGATCACGTTCAGAAGGGGGCGAGCGTCTACGCGGGCAGGCTCGGTGAGAAGATCGCCCAGCCGCTGCTCAGCGCCTACGACGACGGTCGCCTGCCGGGCGAGTGGGGGAGCGACGCAGTCGACGACGAGGGCACTCCCACCCAGAAGACCCTCGTGATCGAGCGGGGGCGCCTCACCTCCTATCTCTACGATCGGCTGCGGGCCGCCAAGGACGGCGTCGCTTCGACCGGCAACGGCCGCCGCGAGAGCTTTCGCCACCTGCCGATCCCCCGAATGACCAACACCTACATCGCTCCCGGAGACGGTAGCCCGGAGGCGATGATCGGCGAGGTGAAGCGGGGCTTCTACGCCGTCTCCTTCGCCGGCGGTCAGGTCGATCCGGCAACGGGTGACTTCGTCTTCGGGGTGTCCGAGGGATACCTGATCGAGGCGGGCAGGGTGACCAGGCCGTGTCGCGGCGCGACCCTGATCGGCAACTGCCGAGACGCGCTGGCGGCGATCGACGCGGTGGGCAGCGACTTCTGGATGAAGTCCGGCATCTGCGGCAAGGGCGGCCAGCACGTTCCGGTCGGGACCGGTCAGGGGCACGTGCGGATCGCGGCCATGACGGTTGGCGGTACGCAGCTGTGAGCGCTCGGCGAGGGACGTCCGTCGACCTCGGTCTTGCCGGCCGGGCCGTCGAGGCAACCGTTGCGGCGGGTGCCACCGCCGCCGAGGCATACGCCACAGCGGCCACCACGCGCGAGGTGCGCGTGCACGCGGGGGAGGTCGAAAGCCTCACCGCCGCCTCCCAGCGCGGGATTGGGATCAGGGCTTGGATCGGCGGGCGCGTCGGCTACGGCTATGGCACCGACCTTTCCCCGGACGGCATCGTGGCGACCGCGAATCGCGCGGTCGGGGCGGCGCAGGTCGCCGATGAGGACGAGTTCGCCGGGCCACCCGATAGCGCCGAGAGGGCACCGGCCCTGGACGGGCTGAGCGACCCGTCCCTGGGCGAGTGGTCTACCGACCGGATTGCAGCGCTTGCGCTTGCGGTCGAGCAGTCCGCGCTGCAGGCCGATCCCAGGGTGGTCGGTGTCGAGCAGGCTGTCTACGTCGACAGTGCGGATCGCGTTGCCATCGCCAGCTCGTCCGGCCTCGCCGGCGAGTTCGAGGCATCCAGTTGCTACGCCTACCTGCAGGCGCTGGCGGACGGTGAGGACAGCCGCGAGACCGGCCTGGGCTTTGGCCTTGCGCGCGGGCCCGCCGGTCTGGACGCGCTCGCCATCGGTCGGGAGGCCGCGCGGCGGGCCGTGGAGATGATCGGCGCGCGCAAGCCCCCCTCCCGTTGCTGCCCGGCCGTCCTGGACCCGACGGTTGCCGCGAGCTTTGTCGGTGTCGTCGGCGGGGCGGTGGCCGCCGACGCCGTGCAGCGCGGCCGCTCTCCGCTCGGCGGTCGGCTCGGCGAAGAGATCGCCAGCGATGCCTTCGCCCTGCACGACGATGGCCTCGTCTCGGAGGGCATCGCCTCCTCTCCGTTCGACGCCGAGGGCGTGTCCAGGCGGCGCACGGCGGTTATCGCGGAGGGGCAACTGCAGACATATCTCTACGACACCTACACCGCGCGGCGCGGGGGTGGCTCCTCGACGGGCAACGCGGACCGCACCGGCTACCGCTCCCAGCCTTCGGTGTCGGCGTCCAATCTCGTCGTCCAGCCCGGGCGGCACAGCTTCGAGGAGCTGTTGGAGGAGGCGGGCGAGGGTGTCTGCATCACGGACGTGACGGGTCTGCACTCCGGCGTCAACCCGGTCACTGGTGTGTTCTCGGTCGGCGCCTCCGGGCGGGCGATCCGGGGTGGCGAGCTGGCGGAGCCGGTTCGGGGGTTCACGATCGCCAGCGACCTGATCTCGATGTTGCGCGTCGTCAGGGCCGCCGGCGAGGCGTCTCGCTGGGTTCCGTTTGGCGGCTCGGTGAACACGCCGGCGCTGCTGATCGGCGAGATGACGGTCAGCGGTGCCTGAGGCAGCGCCCTTTACGCCCGAGCCCGCTGTTAGATTGCGGCCGACCTCAACGACGACGGAGGAGCTTCGACGTGACAAAGGCTGAGTTTCTGGACCGACTGGCAGCTGACAACCGGCTTGGCAGCAAAAGGGCCGCGAGCGACGCACTCGATGCGGTGCTCGAGACGATTACAGACACCCTGAGCAGCGGAGGCGAGGTCAGCTTCACCGGCTTCGGCAAGTTCCACGTGGCCGAGCGAGGCCCCCGCCAGGGAGTCAACCCTCGCACCGGCGAGCGGATCACGATCCCCGGCGGCAAGGTGCCGCGCTTCTCCGCCGGTTCGGCGTTGAAGACCAGGGTCAAGGGCTGAGCATCCCCTTCGCAGATCGGCTGGCGGCGCTCGTTGAAGAGCGCCGCAGCCAGATCTGCCTGGGGCTCGACCCCGACCCGGCGAGGCTCGCCGGGACCGATGCGCCGGACGCTGTCTCGCCAGCCGAGCGGGCCGCGGCGGCCGTCGCCGCACACTGCCTTTCGCTGATCGAGCAGGCCGGCCCGGCCTGTGTTGCCGTCAAGCCCCAGCTGGCCTGCTTCGAGCGGCTCGGAGCTCCCGGTTGGGCCGCGCTGGCCGAGGTCTGCGCAGCGGCGCGTGCGGCGGGGCTGCTGACGATCGCCGACGGCAAGCGCGGCGACGTTCCGGTCACCGCGGCCGCCTACGGGCAGGCCCTGGTCGGCGATACGCCAACCCCGTGGGGCCCCGTTCCCGGGCTGGGGGTCGATGCGTTCACGGCAAACCCGCTGCTCGGTCGAGACGCGCTGGAGCCGTTGGTTGCCGCCGCCGAGGCCGCGTCGGCCGGCGTCTTTGCCCTGGTGAGGACCAGCAACCCCGGTGCGGCCGACATCGAGGACCTGCCGGCGCCCGAGCAGCCGCTGCACGAGCGGCTCGCGGCTCTGGTCGAGGGGTTTGCGGACCGGCTCGATGGCAACACGGGCCTCAGCGGGATGGGAGCCGTGGTCGGTGCCACCGAGCCCGGTCACATCGGTCGGCTGAGGGAGCTGATGCCGCGTTCGATCTTCCTGATTCCCGGCGTCGGCGCGCAGGGAGGGCAGCCGGAGCTGCTCGGCGCCGCGTTCGGCCCTGGCCCCAGCGCCGCCCTGGTGGCTGCGTCGCGGGGAATCTCCGGAGACCCCGACCCGGCGGCTGCCGCGGAGCGCCTCCGGGCAACGGTTTGGGACGTCTCCGCCGCGTGAGGCAGGTGCCGCCCAGCCCGCCATACTGCTCGCCGCCACGCGCAACGTCTCCCCTGAGCCGCTATACGATCTTCAGCGCCGATTCGACCTCTGCGCCTGACCGATGAACGACCGCGCCTCACCACCAGCCCGGGCCCTTGCAGCGATCGCCCTCGTGGGCGGCGTCCTGGTGCTGATCGTCGTGATCGGCAGCTCGCTCGGAGGCGAAGGGGGGACGCCGGTCGGCAGCGGGCAGCGAAAGAGCTCGACAGAGCGACCGAGTCGCGCCAGAAAGCGCCCGGTCCCCGCGACATACGTCGTCCAGAACGGCGACACGCTGACGTCGATCGCGCACAGGATGGGCATGTCGGTGGCTCGCATTCAGGCTCTGAACCCGAGCGTGGATCCGCAGATCCTGATCTCGGGCGAAAAGCTGCGTCTGCGGTGAGGCGACTCCCTCTCGTTGCGGTCCTCGGTGCGGCGCTCGCCCTGGCCGCCGCGAGCCCCCAGCCGGTTGCCGCAAAGCAGCCAAGCATCGAGGCTCGCGCCTGGGTAGTAGTCGACGCCCGGAGCGGCGACGTGCTGGCGTCCCACGCCGCCGCGCGCCGTTTGCCGATCGCGAGCACGACCAAGCTGATGACCGCCTACGTCAGCCTGCGCGAGCTGCCGCTCGGGAAGATCGTCAGGGCAAGGCCATACCGCGCGTCCTTTGGGGAGTCGTTGCTGGACCTGCGCCCCGGGCAGCGGATCAGCGTTCGCGACCTGCTCTACGGGCTGATCCTGCGCAGCGGCAACGACGCCGCCTACGACCTCGCCCGCGCGGCCGCCGGCTCGGAGGCCCGCTTCATACGACAGATGAACCGGCGCGCCGCGGCACTCGGGCTTGCCGATACGCACTACGCCAATCCGATCGGGCTGGATCAGCGCGGCAACTATTCGACTGCGCTCGACCTCACGACCCTCGGCAGACGGCTGCTCGACATCCCGCTCTTCGCGAAGATCGCGGCTTCGCGCAGCGCCGTGCTGCGCAGCGTGCGCCCGGTGCGCCGCATTTCCACCCTGAACGAGCTGTTGGGAATGGCGCCCTGGGTGACCGGCGTCAAGACAGGCCACACCCTCGGAGCGAGATATGTGCTGGTCGGCTCGGGTCGTCGCCGCGGAGTCGATCTGGTCTCCGCCGTGATTGGCGCGGCGACGGACGAGGATCGATTCGAGGGCACCCTGCGGCTGCTCGACTACGGCTTCTCCCTGTACCGGCGGCGGGTGCCGGTGCGCAGCGGAGAAGACCTCGCCGAGCCGTCGATTCAGTTCTCCGGCGGGAGGCTGCCGCTGCGAGCCGCGCGCTCGGCGACGGTCGGAGTCAGGCGCGGCCAACGGCTGAGCGTTGCGGTGCGGGCGCCGCGTGAGGTCGAGGGCCCGATCGCTCGGGGCACGGCGCTCGGACGAGCCACGATCCTGGTCGACGGCCGGCGCGCGGCGAGCGTGCCGTTGCGAGCGGCCCGCGCGATCCCCGCCGCGGGCGCATTCGACCGAGCGCGCGCCTTCGCCGGCGACCATGCGGCAGCGCTCACCCTGGCGCTGTTCGTGATACTGATTGGAGCGGTCCTTCTGTGGCGCCTGGTGCGCCCGGGACCGGGACGACAGGATGAGATGGTGAGTCGCGAGAAGAGGCAGGTCGCAGGCCGCCGCAAGCGGGGTGTGGCGAAGTGATCCTGACCGTTACCTTGAACGCCGCCATCGACCGCACGGTTGCCGTCCCGAACTTCCGGTTGGGCCACCGTCACCGGGCCGTGGAGAGCCGCACCGTTGCCGGTGGGAAGGGCATCAACGTCGCCCGCGCCATCGGCCTGCTGGGCCGCCCCGTGATCGCCACGGGGTTTGCCGGCGGCCCGACCGGGAACCGTGTGGCCGAGCAGCTCCGCCAGGAGGCGATCCTCACCGACTTCACGGCGATCGCCGGCGAAACGCGGATCAACCTGGCGGTGATCGACCCCACCTCCGGCGAGCAGACCGAGATCAACGAGCGGGGGCCGGCGGTCAGCCCGGAGGAGGTCGAGCGGTTCGTCAAGCGGCTCGACTACCTGGCCGGAGGCGCCAGCATCTGCGTGCTTGCCGGGACGCTTCCCCCGGGCGCGGGGGACGACCTCTACGCGCGTCTGGTCGTGAATCTCCGCGAGCGTGGCGTGACGGTCGTCCTCGATGCCGAGGGGGAGCCGATGCGGGCGGGGCTCCGGGCCGGCGCATCGGTCGTCACTCCGAACGAGCGCGAGGCCGAGGAGCTGGTCGGCCAGGAGTTTGCCGATCGCGGCGACCTCGTGCACGGTCTATCGGAGCTGGTCCGGCTGGGAGCCGGGGAAGCCGCGATCACCCGGCCCGACGGGTGCGTCGCCGTCGTCGGCGAGGGGTCGGAGCGACGCTTCCTGGAGGTCAGCATCAAATCGCTGGACCCGGTATCGACCGTCGGCTCGGGCGACGCGTTCCTCGCGGGCTACGTCGCCGGGCGCTACGACGGCCGCGACCTCGCGGACTGCCTTGCCTTCGGCGTCGCCTGCGGAGCCGAGTCGACACAGCATTTCGGAGCCGGGGCCGTCGACCGAAACCGCGCCGAGCGGTTGCTCGGGGAGGTCGAGGTGCGCGATCTGGAGGTCCACGCGGAAGTGTAGGCTGGCTGAAGAACGCCACCCTGGAGGATCAATTGGAGATCGACATCGGTCGGGGCAAGAAGGGGCGGCGCGCTTACGGATTCGATGACATCGCGATCGTTCCGTCGCGTCGCACCAGGGACCCCGACGACATAGACATCAGCTGGACGCTTGGCCCTTACCGATTCGACCTGCCGCTGCTCGCCGCCGCGATGGACGGCGTCGTCAGCCCCGACACGGCGGCGCTCGTCAATCAGCTGGGCGGCCTCGGAGTGCTCAACCTGGAGGGGATCTGGACTCGCTTCGAGGACGCCGAGGAGTATCTCGAGAAGATCGCCGCCGCGCCCAAGGACGAGGCGACGCGGATCATGCAGAGGATCTACACGGAGCCGGTCAAGCCGGAGTTGATCGGGCGGCGGATCGCTGAGATCAAGGAGCGCGGCGCGGTTGCCTGCGGCTCTCTGACCCCGCAGAAGGTGCGCGAGCACTATGAGATCGCCGTCGAGGCGGGAATCGACATCCTCGTCGTCCAGGGCACGGTGATCTCCGCGGAACACGTCTCGACGACGGTTGAGCCGCTCAACCTGAAGGAGTTCATCGCCGAGGTGCCGGTGCCGACGGTGGTCGGCGGCTGCGCCTCCTACTCGACCGGCCTGCATCTGATGCGGACCGGGGCGGTCGGCGTGCTGGTCGGAGTCGGCCCCGGCGCGGCGTGCACGACCCGCGGCGTGCTTGGGATCGGCGTTCCCCAGGCGACCGCGATCGCGGACGTTGCGGCGGCGCGTGCCCAGCACATGCTGGAGACCGGGGAGTACGTGAACGTCATCGCCGACGGCGGCATGCGGACCGGGGGGGACGTCTCCAAGGCAATCGCCTGCGGCGCCGACGCGGTGATGGTTGGCTCTCCCCTTGCCCGCGCCAAGGAGGCTCCCGGACGCGGTTTCCACTGGGGCATGGCGACCTTTCACCCATCCCTGCCGCGGGGTACGCGCGTCTCCACAAGGCAGGACGGGACGATGGAGGAGATCCTGCTCGGCCCCGCCCAGGAGAACGACGGCACGTTCAACCTGATGGGCGCCCTGCGCACATCGATGGCGACCTGCGGCTACGAGGACATTCGCTCCTTCCAGCGGGCGGAGGTGATGGTGGCCCCCGCGCTGCAGACCGAGGGCAAGAAGCTGCAGAGCGAGCAGGCCGTCGGCATGGGCTCCAACGGCCGGGCGGCCGTTTCCGCCGGCGTCGGAGTCGCCGACGACTGATGCCCGGCAGGGTCGGACCAGCCAGATGACCGCAGGTCCTGTCGCACAGAGTCCCTCCCCGGCTCACCCGCCGGCGCCGGACTCTGCACGCGATCCGCGGAAGGAGCCGATCGAGGAGGTGTTGGTTCTCGACTTCGGGGGGCAGTACTCGCAGCTGATCGCGAGGCGGGTTCGCGAGTGCGGGGTGTTCTCGGAGCTGCTTCCCGCCACGACCTCGGCGGACAAGATTCGGGAGCGCGCGCCGAAGGCCCTGGTCCTCTCCGGCGGCCCCGCCTCCGTATACGAGCCGGGGGCGCCGGAATTCCCCACGCAACTGCTCGAGCTGGGAATCCCGATGCTCGGCATCTGTTACGGGATGCAGGCGATGGTCCAAGCGTTGGGTGGCGAGGTGGAAGGAGCAGACGCGGGGGAGTTTGGGCGCGCCGAGCTGACCCTTAGGGAGGGAGGCGGGAAGCTCCTTGGTGGCCTGCCGGAGGTCCAGAGCTGCTGGATGAGCCACCGCGACACGGTCTTCGCGCCACCGGAGGGTTTCGTCGCGCTCGCCTCGACACCGGGCTCCCCGGTCGCGGCCTGCGAGGCCCCCGACCGCGGTCTCTACGGCATCCAGTTTCATCCCGAGGTCGTCCACACGCCCTACGGGACGGAGGTGCTGACCCGCTTCCTGCGCGATATCGCCGGTTGCGAGGAACAGTGGTCGCCCCAGTCGGTGATCGCCGAGCAGGTCGGCAGGATCCGCGCCCAGGTTGGGGAGGGGAGGGTCATCTGCGGGCTCTCCGGTGGGGTTGATTCCTCGGTCGCGGCGCTGCTCGTGCACCGGGCGGTTGGGGAGAGGCTGACCTGCGTCTTCGTCGACCACGGCCTGCTGCGCCTCAACGAGGGCGAGCAGGTGGTCGAGGCGTTTGGCGAGTTCGGCATCCCGCTGGTCCACGTCGACGCCGAGGATCGGTTTCTGGCTCGCCTGGCCGGGGTCGAAGACCCCGAGCGCAAGCGCAAGATCATCGGCGAGGAGTTCATTCGCGTCTTCGAGGAGGAGGCGGTGAAGCTCGAGGACGCCGCCTATTTGGTCCAGGGCACCCTCTACTCCGACGTAATCGAGTCGGGTGGCAGCGATGCGGCCGACACGATCAAGTCCCACCACAACGTCGGCGGCCTGCCCGAGGACCTCGACCTGGAGCTCGTCGAGCCGCTGCGGATGCTGTTCAAGGACGAGGTGCGGGCGGTTGGCGCAGAGCTCGGCCTGCCCGAGCGCCTGGTCTGGCGCCAGCCCTTCCCTGGGCCGGGCCTGGCGATTCGCATCGTCGGCGGCGAGGTCACGCGGGAGCGCCTCGAGATCCTTCGAGGGGCCGACGCGATCCTCCAGGAGGAGATCCGCGCCGCGGAGCTCTACCGGCAGCTGTGGCAGTCCTTCTGCGTCCTGCCGGTCGTTCGCTCGGTGGGCGTGCAGGGCGACGGCCGCACCTACGCGTACCCGATCGTGATCCGTGCGGTCACCTCCGACGATGCGATGACCGCCGACTGGGCTCGGCTGCCCTATGACCTCCTCGAGCGCGTCTCCAATCGGATCATCAACGAGATCCGCGACGTCAACCGGGTCGCACTCGACATCTCCTCGAAGCCCCCGGCCACGATCGAGTGGGAGTAGCACGTCGGCGACGTGCCGTCGTTTGGCGTTTCGATAGCGATTCTCAGCCTGGTGCAGGCCGTCGTCGTCGCTCTGCCGCGACCACGCCGGTTCGCCTGGCTCGACGCTCTTCGCAGTCCCTGGTGGGCGCTGGTGCCGGCGCTGTCGATTGTTGTCGTGATCGGGATTGTCGCGACGGAGGGGGAATCGGCCGCCGTGCTCTCCTGGCTGGCCCTGGTCGGCGTGCCGCCCCTCGCTGCCCTCGCGCTTGGCTGGCTGGTGCGAGGGTCGCGGCCGTGGTGGGCGGCACTCGCGATCGCGCTCTTCGCGCTTGCCTGGGCGGCGCAGGGCTCACTGGCGGGGGAGGCCGCCGCGGCAGCGCTTTCGGGCCTGGCGTGCATCGCGCTGGGCTGGATGCTGGCCGCGGTCGCGCCGGCCGGCTGGCTCCGACTTGGCATCTACGCGATGGCGGCAGTCGATACCTGGCTGGTTGCAACGGACCTGCTGCAGGGCCCAAACGCCGTACTCGCCGCCGCGGCGCCGGGCGGGTTGCCGCGACTGCAGGTGATCCAGTTCGGCTCGGCGCAGATGGGGTTCGGCGACTTCTTCGTTGCCGCCACGCTCGGTTGCCTGCTCGCCTCCGGTCGGCGCGGCCAGCGCGAAGCGGCCGTGCTGGTCGCGGTGCTCGCCCTCTGCGCCGACCTCCTCTTCCTCTGCGTAGACACGCTGCCCGCCACCGTGCCCGTCGCCCTCGCGCTTGGCCTCCTCCAAGCCCGCGGCGCTCGCTGGCGGAGTCAGGACTGATCTCAGTGGAGCCCGCGTCCCGAAAGCGGCCCGGATGACTGCGTGGATGTTGCGCACTCGGTCGTCCCAGCGGTGCCAGTGTGCATCCGCTTCGCCCAGGCCAGCCCAGCCGCTCCGTTCGCTCTTCGTACCGCCCGGCGACACAAACAGCGAACGGAGCTCCGTATCCGCTCCCTCGGGCCACATCTCGCGGGACGGCGCCCGCAGCCCCTGACTGCCCGGGCCCTATACACAGCCTCCCCTGTGTTGCCCTCCTACTTGCAGGTGAGGAGGGCAAACAGGGGAGGCTGTGCGTCTAATCGATCGACGAAATGTTCGTCTCGGGTCCACCAGACCCGTTTCGAATACCGCGTCCAGGAACACACGCGGTCTTTGGACGACGCTCAGCTGTAGCTGTCCCAGCGCGTCAGAAGCGGCCGGGGGTCGATCGGGCTGCCGCCTTGGTACCAGCCGGGCGCTGTCCAGATCTCGAAGTGGAGATGGCAGGCGGTTGCGTCTCCGGTCTTCCCCACCAGGCCGATCGGCTGGCCGGTGCGAACCGCCGCCCCGCGCTTCAGCGGCGAGGGGTCGAGGAGGTGCATGTAGGCCATGTCGAAGCCGGTCCCCCTGCCGTCGACGACGACGTAGTTACCGGCGGCGCCCTGGTAGCCGGCGTACCGGACACGGCCCCCGCGGGCGGCGATCACCGGTGTCCCGCAGCGGGCCATCACATCCTGGCCCTCATGGGAGTGGCCGGCGCGGCCAGCTCCAAAGCGCCCGGCTGCGCCTCCGAAGTCGTGCGCGCCCAGCAGCGGGAACGCGAACGCGTAGAGGTTGAAGCTGAGGGTGAGCGACGCAGCGGAGGACGAGGAGGCGCGACGCTTGGCCAGCTGCATGGATCGGCGCAGCGATTGGCGCGCGGCCAGCGCTCCATCCTGCGGCACGATCCGGAACGTGTAGCGGCCGTCCTGTGCGGGGCCGCCGCCGGCGACCGCTCCGTCCCAGCGCACGGCGTCGGGCGTGCCCGGCGCGATGTCGTTCCGGTAGAAGCTCTTCACGGTGATGCCACTCGAATCGACCACGTCGATACGGAGGTCGTTGTCGGGCTGGTCGCTGCCGATCGCATATTGAAGGCGCGGCGAGCGAACTCCGTAGTAGAAGGATCGTCGCGGCGAGGTCTTGGCGGAGAGCAGGGTCAGCGCGCCGGCGGTGGGGGCGGGGTCGGGCGCGCCGCTCGTGCTCGGCCGCGGTGGCGGACCGCCGCCTGGTATCGGGGCGCCACCGGTGGCGGCGGTGGCGATTCCACCCAGGGAGGCGAGGAGCAGCGCTGTCGCAGCGGTCGCCACCGCGCCGGCCAGCAGCGGCGGCCTCGAAGCTCTCCGCTGGCGAGCAGGGGCTCCGCGAGGATAGACCCCAAGCCCGGCGCCCGCGCTGGTTGCTGCCACGTAACCTCTCTTTCCGTTGCCTGCGGAGTTAGCTGTCGGGCTCGCGCTGAAAGAGGTGCGCTACGGACCGATCTTTGTCCGATTCGCCCCGGGGACCTGCAAGATCCCTGCGGTTCCTCCGCTCCCAACCGGTGTGCCGGCCGGGATTCGGCATTGCTGGCGCGGCAGTATAGAGAGCATCTCAGTCGTGTGGCCCGGCCACGCCGCTGCCTCTGTGCGGCTATCATCCCGAGGCCGCTGGGAGCATTCCCGCGGCTTTTTTCCGATGAAGACCTATGTCGCGACACCCGCCGATCGCCAGCGAGACTGGTATGTCGTGGACGCCGAGGGCGAGACCCTGGGGCGCCTGGCGACGCGGATCGCCGATGCGCTGCGCGGGAAGCGCAAGCCCGAGTACACGCCGCACATCGACACGGGCGACTTCGTCGTGGTGGTCAACGCGGAGAAGATCCACGTCACCGGAAACAAGCTCGAGCAGAAGCGCTACTGGCGCCACACAGGCTATCCCGGGGGGATCAGATCCCGCACCCTTGCCGAGATGCTCGACCGCCGACCCGAGGAGGTCATCCGCAAGGCGGTGAAGGGGATGCTTCCCCGCAACCGCCTCGCGCGCCGGCAGCTGACGAAGCTGAAGGTCTATGCGGGTCCCGATCATCCGCACGCCGCGCAGAAACCCAAGCCGATGGAGACCAAGTGACAGACGAGCCGCAGGACAACGCGACTTCAGAGGAGCAGGAGGCCCCGGCTCAGGCCGAGGATGCACCGGCCGCGGTCCCAACCGCGGATACTTCAGAGGAGCAGGAGGCCCCGGCTCAGGCCGAGGATGCACCGGCCGCGGTCCCAACCGCGGATGAAGCGCCCGAGGCGGACACCGGTGACGCCCAAGACGAGGCGATCGAGGAGGGGGCTCCCGGGACCGACGCTGCCGAGCCGGTGGCAGAGCAGTCGCGGCCGGAGGAGCCGAAGGCCAAGGAGAAGAAGAAAGACGCGATCCCGGGGGCGGACCTCGAGCCGATCTCTGTTGAGCCGGAAGAGAAGCCGCTCAGTGCCGAGGAGCGAGCGCGCCGCGAAGCCGAGGAGGAGGAGCGAGCCCGCCGCGAGGCCGCCCTGAGCGGAGAATCGGAAGACGACGAGCCACAGGCTGCGAAGCGCGCCCCGGCCAAGATGGAGAGCGACTCCCGCTTCCTCGCCACCGGCAAGCGCAAGCGCTCGATTGCCCGCGTGACGCTTCTGCCGGGTTCCGGCAAGATCGAAATCAACCAGCGCCCGCTCGACGAGTTCTTTCCCCGCCCGCTGCACCGGACGATGGCTCGCCAGCCCCTGGCGACAACCGGCTACGAGGGCACCGTCGACGTTCGGATCCGCGTTCATGGTGGCGGGGTCAGCGGTCAGGCAGGCGCCGTGCGGCACGGCATCGCACGGGCGCTGACCGAGATCGACCCCGACCTGCGTGGAGAGTTGAAGCGACGCGGCTTCCTCACCCGCGACGCCCGAGTCAAGGAGCGCCGCAAGGCGGGGCTCAAGAAGGCTCGTAAGCGGCCGCAGTTCAGTAAGCGCTGACGGGAGTCATATGACGCCTGGGCGCAAGCTCTTCGGAACCGACGGGGTCCGGGGAGAGGCTGGCACGTTTCTCACAGCGGAGTTGGCGCTTGCGCTGGGGCGGGCCGCGACGGCGTCGCTGCGGGTCGAGCGCCCACAGGTGCTGATCGTTCGCGACACCCGCGAGTCGGGTCCGATGCTGGAAGCGGCGCTTGCGGCGGGAATCGCCGCCGCGGGCGGCGACGCACTGCTGGGCGGCGTGCTGCCGACGCCGGCCGCGGCGATACTCGCGCGGCGGCTTGGCCTCGACCTGGCGGCGGTGGTCTCCGCGTCTCACAATCCCCATTGGGACAACGGCATCAAGTTCTTCAACGGCGCGGGCACCAAGCTCGACGACGAGGCCGAGGCGAGGATCGAATCGCTGCTTGGCGATCGCGACTCCTCCCAGGCGGTCGGAGAGGCCGCGGGCGACAGCGCGTCGGCGCCCGGGCGAGTGCGCGAGCTCGACGGCGGCCTCGATGACTATCTGCGTGCCCTCGGTTCGGCCTTCTCGCTCAACCTTGCCGGGATCACGGTCGCTCTCGACTGCGCCAACGGCGCCACCCATCGCGCCGCGCCGGCGATCTTCGAGCGACTGGGGGCCACGGTCGATGCGATTGCCGTCGAGCCCGACGGTCGCAACATCAATGCCGGCTGCGGGTCCACGCACCTGGACAACCTCGCCGCGCACATGTCCACGTCGGAGGCGAGCATCGGCTTCGCGTTCGACGGCGACGGCGACCGGGTGCTTGCCGTCGACGGTGCCGGGCGCCGTCGCGATGGCGACGAGTTGATCGCCCTGGCCGCGCGCGGAATGGCTGCCCGCGGCGAGCTGGGCGGTGGGGTTGCGGTGACCGTGATGAGCAATTACGGGTTCCATCGCGCGATGTCGGACTCGGGGATCGAGGTGGCGGTCACCGACGTGGGGGATCGCTATGTCCTCGACGAGCTGGCACGCCGTGGCTGGTCGCTCGGGGGTGAGCAGTCGGGACACATCATCGACACCCGCTTTGCCGCCACCGGCGATGGCATCGCGGCGGCGTTGATGACGATGCGCGAGCTCGACGGCGACGAGCTGGCGGGGGCCGAGCCAATGGCAAAGCTGCCACAGACCCTGGTCAACGTCGAAGTTGCCGACCGTGAGGCGGTCGCCGGGGCAGCCGCCGTCTGGGAGGCGGTCGAGGAGGAGGGCGCGCGCCTCGCCGGCCGCGGCCGTGTCCTGCTGCGTCCCTCTGGGACGGAGCCCGTCGTACGGGTGATGGCCGAGGCGCCGGCTGCGGACGAGGCCAGGGCGATTTGCGAGCGCCTCGCGGGCGTCGTCCGGCAAGAGCTCGGCTGAGCCCGCCGCTGCCACTACCCTTAACGGCCTCGTATGTGCGGAATCGTGGGATATGTAGGCAAGCGGCCCTGCCGCGAGATCCTGGTTCGCGGTCTTGAGAAGCTCGAGTACCGCGGCTATGACTCGGCCGGGGTCTCGGTCATCGCCGATGGCCGGATCGACAGCGTGCGCGCGGTCGGCAACCTCGCCAACCTGCGCGCCGCGCTGGAGGAGAGCACCGTCGAGGGTGGCGGCGTGGCCGTTGCCGCACCCCCGGCGACCACCGGTGTCGCCCACACCCGCTGGGCAACCCACGGCCGCGTCACCGAGGAGAACGCCCACCCCCACAGCGACTCTTCCGACCGCATCCACATCGTCCTCAACGGGATCGTCGAGAACCACGCCAGGCTGCGCGAGCGGCTCGAGGCCGAGGGGCACTCCTTCAGCTCGGAAACCGACGCCGAGGTGGTCGCCCACCTGATCGCCAGCCACTACCGGGGAGACCTCGCCGCCGCGGTGCGCGCTGCCTTCGCCGAGCTGCGCGGCCATTACGCCTTCGTCGCCATGCACGCCGATCTGCCGGGGCTGCTGGTCGGCGCTCGCAAGGAGTGCCCGCTGGTCGCCGGAGTGGGGGAGGGGGAGAGCTTTCTGGCCTCTGCGATCCCCGCCTTCCTGGCCGAGACCCGCACCGCGGTGGCGATCGAAAACGACGAGATCGTCACGATCGACGCCTCCGGGGTCAGCATCACCGACATGGCGGGCAGCCCGATAAGCCGTGAGCCCGAGGAGATCGACTGGGACGAGGCCGCCGCGGAGAAGGGGGGCTATGAGACCTTCATGGCCAAGGAGATCCACGAACAGGCGGACGCGGTCGCCGAAACGATCGCCGGGCGCCTCTTCGACGAGGTCGGCGTGGATCTCTCCGAGACAGACCTCGAGGACGCCTTCCTGCGCAAGGCTCGTCGCATCGTGATTGTCGCCTGCGGAACCTCCTACCACGCTGGCCTGGTCGGCCGCTACGCGATCGAGGAGTGGGCCCGGGTCCCGGTCGAGATGGACATCGCCTCCGAGTACCGCTACCGCAATCCCGTGGTCGGCCCCGGCGACCTGGTTATCGGCATCACCCAGTCCGGCGAGACAGCCGACACCCTGGCCGCGATGCGGCTCGCCCGTGAGCGCGGCGCCAAGGTGCTGGCGATCACCAACGTGATGGGCAGCCAGGCGACCCGCGACGCAGACGCCGTTCTCTACACCCGGGCGGGCCTGGAGATCGGCGTCGCCGCCACCAAGACGTTCACCGCCCAGGTCGCCGCCATGTACCTGGTCGGCCTGCGGCTGGCCCAGCTGCGCGAGGCCCTCCCCGCCGAGCGCGTTGCCGAGCTGGTCGGCGAGCTGAAGGCCCTTCCCTCGAAGATCGACGCGACGCTTGCCGGCTGCGAGGAGCGCATGCGCGAGGTCGCCGCCACCCACACCGACCAGCAGTTCTTCCTCTACCTGGGGCGGCACATCGGTCTCCCGGTCTGCCTGGAGGGCGCCCTGAAGCTGAAGGAGATCTCCTACATACCGACCGATGCCTACGCGGCCGGCGAGATGAAGCACGGCCCGATCGCCCTGCTCGACGAGTCCACACCGGTCGTCTGCGTGGCCACCGAGAGCCCGGTGCTCGCCAAGGTCCTCTCCAATGTCGAAGAGGTGCGCGCCCGCGGCGCCGACGTGATCGCGATCGCGACAGAGGGCTGCGAGCGGGTCGGGAAGGTCGCCGACCAGACCATCGAGGTGGCTCGCACGGACTGGATCCTGCAGCCGATCGTCGCGATCCTTCCCCTGCAGCTGCTCGCCTACGACATCGCCCGCGCCCGGGGCCTGAACGTCGACCAGCCCCGCAACCTGGCGAAGACGGTGACGGTGGAGTGAGCCAAGAGCCCGCACAACCCGGCGAAGACGGTGACGGTGGAGTGAGCCACGAGCCCGCAATCGACCGGCCCGCAAGGGGATAGGATGCCGGCTGCATGAAGATCCGTCTCGTCCTCACTGCAACGGCGGCTCTGGCCGCGGTGCTCCTGGCGCTTGCGGGCTGTGGCGGTGGCTCGTCCAGCTCCGAGCTGGCCAGCTTCGCGCCACCCGGCTCGCTGCTCTACGTCGAAGGAACGATTCGCCCGACCGGCTCGCTGAAGTCCAACGTCGACTCGATCGCGCGCAAGGTCGCCGGGGTCGACAATCTCGGCGACCTCGTCGTGTCGCAGCTCGAATCCTCGGCCAGCGACGAAGGCGAACCGCTCGACTACGCAAAGGAAGTGAAGCCGTGGCTGGGTGAGAGGGCGGCCGCCTTCTTCGAAGGCTTTGACGGCAGCGACTTCAACGGCTACGGGGTGCTCGTCGAAACGACCGATGCGGCTGCCGCGCAGAGCTTCGTGGCGAGGCGAGCGAAGATCGGCAAGGAGCCCGAAAAGAGCGGCACCTACGAAGGCGTCGAATACAAGACGGACAGCCACGATTACACGCCCGTGGTGGGTGTCGTCGACAACTTCCTGGTCATCGCCGAAGACCTCAATGCCTTCAAGGCGGCCGTGGATGCCTCCGACGGGCAGTCGCTGGCCGACGAAGATCGCTTCGACAAGGTGATCTCGGCGGCCCCCGAAGGGAGCCTTGCCGACGTCTACATCGACATCGGCGCCCTTGCCCAGCCCTCCGGCGACGTGGTCGAACGCAAGGGCCTCGATCCCCAGGTGTTGCAGGGGCTGAAGAGCGCCGGCATCGACATCAGCGAAGCGACCGCGGTCGCGAGCGTCGTCCCCGGCACCGACCAGGTGGAGATCGACCTCACAGCCGACCTCGGCGGCGAGAAGGCGCCCAGCGGCGACGCCTCCGATCTGCTCGGCTCGCTCCCGGCCACCTCGTTTGCCGCCTTTGCGCTCTCGGGCTTTGGCGAACAGGTGCAGGAAGCGATCGACAGCATCGACGCCTCGGGCGTGCCCGGCACGATTCCGCCCCATCAGCTCAAGAAGGGCCTGAAACAGCTCGGCATCGACCTGGAAGGGATCGCCGACTCGCTCGAAGGCGCGGGCGCGTTCGCGGTTGGCAACAGCGAACGCAGCCTCGGCGGTGCTCTGGTGTTGACGACCAGTAACTCCAAGGCGATGGAATCGGTGGCCAACATCGGCAAACTACTGCGCAGCGTCCACGTTTCCGGCGTCACCGCCCTGAGCGGCAAGGCCAACGGGTTCTCGGTGCGCAGCGCAGAACTCGGAGACAAGCCGCTGGTCGTCGCCGCGAAGGAGAAGCGGCTGGCGATTGGCTACGGCCTGCCGGCGACACTCACCGCGCTGGCGGCCGAACAGGGGAAGACGCTGTCCGACGATCCCGCCTATCGGGAAGCGGTCTCGGCACTGGGCGGCACCCCGATTGGCGCCTTTGTCGATGGCCCGGCGGCCCTCAGCCTGGCCTCCTCGCTTGTGCCGCGCAGCGATCGGGGCTTCCAGCAGGCCAAGCGCTACCTGAAGCCCATCCGTTTCCTCGCCCTCGGCTCCGCAACCGAAGGCGAATTGGCATCCGCGAAGCTGATCGTCGGCATCGAGAAGTAGCCGGGTGCCGATGCCGGCCGGCGTGGGCATCGACCTGTTGGAGATCGATCGCCTCAAGCGCGCGCTGGCTCGTCACCCCCGCCTCGCGCGGCGCGTCTTCACCGACGCCGAGCGCGATTACGCGGCTGCTCGTGGGCGCCCGGCACAGCATCTGGCCGCTCGCTTCGCCGCCAAGGAGGCGGTGGTCAAGGCGCTCGGCCTCTCAGGCGGCTTCGGGCTGCGCGAGATCGAGGTCGTGGCCGGGGAGCCACCGCAGGTGCGGCTCTCCGGGCGTGCCGCTGAGGCGGCCGGCGGGATGAGCGTCAAGATCTCTCTCACCCACTCGCGCGACTTTGCGGCAGCGGTGGCCATAGCCGACACTGACTGAGATGGAGACTTGGTTGGAGCCCCTGTACGACGCCGAGGGGATGCGGGCGGTCGACCGGTGGGCGATCGAGGAACGCGGGGTACCGTCGCTGGAGCTGATGGAGGCAGCTGGCCGAGCGGTCGCCGACGCGGTTGCCGGGCTCTCGCCGCAGGGACCGGTGCGGGTCGTCTGCGGCAAGGGGAACAACGGCGGCGACGGCCTGGTTGCCGCTCGGCACCTTGCCGAGACCGGCTATGAGGTCGAGACGCTGCTGCTCTGGCCGGCGGCGGAGCTCAGCGGGGACGCGGCGACAAACCTGGAGCGCTGCGAGGCAGCGCGCACGGATGAGGGGCTCACGGTGAGGCTCATCGACGAAGACGACCTGACGGCGCGCCTCGCGGATTGCGGGGCCGTCGTCGACGCGATCTTTGGCACCGGGTTCTCGGGGGAGCCGCGGGGAGCCGCCACCGCGGCGATCGACGCGATCAACCGCTGCGGCGCGCCGGTTGTCGCCTGCGACATCGCCTCCGGCGTCGATGCCTCGAGTGGCGAGGTGGAGGGGGCGGCGGTTGAGGCCGCGGTGACGGTCGGCTTCCACGCCGCGAAGGTCGGGCACCTGATCGCCCCGGGCAAGGGCTGCACGGGTGAGTTGCGCGTGGCCCCGATCGGGATTCCGGACGACCCACCGGCCCCACCCGCGGCCGGCGTGATCGGAGCCTCGGTGCTTGCTCTCGCCCCCCGTCGCGGGCCGCACTCGACCAAGTTCAGCTCCGGCCAGGTGACGATCGCTGGCGGGTCGCGGGGCTTGACTGGCGCGGTGCGAATGGCCTCTCAGGCCGCAATCCGCGCTGGTGCCGGATACGCGACGGTTGCCGTCCCGGCGGACCTGGAGACGATCTTCGAGCAGGGGCAGCCCGAGGTCATGTCGGTCGGCTGCCCCGGCGGGGACGGATGCCTCGCGCCAGCGTCCGCCAAAGCGGTGCTGGGCTCTTTCGAGCGCGCCGCTGCGGGCGTGCTGGGACCGGGCCTGGGGCGGGACCCCGGTTCGGTCGAGTTGGCGCGGGAGGTGCTGGCGAGGATCGAGGCGCCGCTGGTGCTCGACGCCGATGGTCTCAACGCCTTCGCCGGGGAGATCGAGCGGATCGCCGCGCGCAGCGCGGCGACGATCCTCACGCCGCACGCGGGGGAGTTGGGCCGGCTGCTCGGCCGAGCCTCCGAGCACGTCTCCGCTCGCCGTCTCGCCTCGGCGCGCGAAGCGGCGCGGGCCGCCGGTGCGGTTGTCCTCCTGAAGGGCGACGACACGATCGTCACCGACGGCGAGCGCGTCGCCGTCAACGCCCTGGCGGCCCCGGGGCTCGCCACGGCCGGCACCGGCGACGTCCTCTCGGGTATCGCGGCGGCGCTGCTGGCCCGCGGGCTCGATCCCTTCGCCGCCGCCTGTGCGGCGGTGGTCGCCCAGGCCCGTGCCGGGCGCGACGCGGCCGACAGGCTGCGTTCGGCGGAGGCGGTGATCGCAACTGACGTGATTGCCTCGATTCCGGTGGGCATGCTTCCCGACCCGACGGTCGAATAGTCTCGGGGCGATGTGCTCCGTCAGCCAGTCGCGAAAGACCGGACTCGCCAGTCTTGCTGAGGCCTGCCCGCGATGAAGACCGCATCCGAGATCATGGACAGTGGGGTGCCCGCCATCTCCCCCGCCGCGGATGCCCGCAACGCAATCGAGCTGCTTGCCAGAACCGACAAGGGGGCGATCCCGGTGGTCGACGACGACCGGCACGTGGTCGGAATCGTCAGCGAGTCCGATCTGATCCTCAGCGACGAGCAGGCGGACCTGCACCTTCCTCACTACCTCAACATCATGGGGGGCGTCGTCTTCGTCGGCTCGATGAAGGGGTTCGAGGAGCGGCTCAGCAAGGCGTTCGCGACCAGCGTTGCGGACCTGATGACCGCCGAACCGATCGTCGTTCGGATCGGCGACGACGCCGAGACCGTTGCCAAGACGATCGCCGAGAAGCACCACAATCATCTGCCCGTGGTCGACGACGACGGTCGGCTCGCCGGCCTGGTCACCCGGGCCGACGCGCTGGCGGCGCTCGTCGAGGCCTGACCATGCCGCGGGCGGTCGCCCGGATCGACCTGGCCGCCGTGCAGCGCAACTGCGCGCGCCTCAAGTCGGAGGTGGGCGAGCGGACGGAGCTGTGTGCGGTGGTCAAGGCCGACGGCTACGGCCACGGGGCCGTGGCCTGCGCCGACGCCGCCCTTGCCGGTGGGGCAACGAAGCTTGCTGTGGCGACCGCGGCGGAGGCCGAGACGATCGGCCACGGCTATCCCCATATCGATCTGCTGACGATGGGGGCGCTGACGCCTGAGGAGCTCGACATGGCGCTTGCTGCAGGCTCCGCGGTCGCGACCTGGAGGTCTGGGTTCCTCGGGCTGATCGCCGAACGAGCCCGCGCGCACGGCCGCGCCGCCCGCGTCCACGTCAAGTACGACAGCGGAATGGGGCGCCTCGGCAACCGCGATCCGGTCGAGGTGATGGCTCTCGCCCGTGCCTGCGCCGAGAGCCCCGACCTCGAGCTGGCCGGTGTCTGGACGCACCTCGCCACCGCCGACGAACCGGAGTCGACGTTCTTCGACGAGCAGCTCCACCGCTTCGGTGCCGTGGCGGGTACGGTGCGCGCCGAGTTCCCGGACGTAGTCGTCCACGCGGCTAACAGCGCCGCTGTCTTTCGCGACAGCCGCTCCCACTTCGACATGGTTCGCTGCGGGGTCGCGGTTTACGGCCTCGATCCCTTCCAGGGGGATCCCGCGGATCGCGGTCTTCAGCCGGTCCTATCGCTGCACTCATATATCGCGGACGTGAAGCACTTCGAGCCGGGGGACAGCGCCGGTTACGGGCGAACCTGGCGGGCGGGCGCCGAGACCTGCGTCGGCGTCCTGCCGCTGGGCTACGGCGACGGCGTGCGGCGCGGCCTCTCGAACAACGCCGAGGTGCTGGTGCGCGGCCGCCGCTACCCGCTGGTCGGCACCGTGTCGATGGACAACGTGACGGTCGATCTGGGGGCGGAGACCGATGTCGAGCCGGGCGACGAGGCGGTGCTGATCGGCTCCCAGGGCGAGGAGACGATCCTCGCCGAGGAGATCGCGGCTCGGCTTGGCACGATCAACTACGAGGTCACCTGCGGGATATCGGCCCGGGTGCCGCGGGTGGAGGGATGACGCGGCCCGGTCTCCCGACGTTGGCGTGATGCTCGAGGACCGCGCGCTCAGCCTCCTCTTCGAGTCGCCGCTGGTTGCGCTCGTGCGGCGCGCCCTCGGCGACACGACCGAGGTGTGGATTGCCGGTGGGGCGGTGCGCGACGCGGCGCTGGGGCGCGCGGTGACGGACCTCGATCTCGCCGTGGCGGGGGACCCCGGCGCGGTGGCCAGGGACGTCGCGCGGGACGGCGGCGGCCACGCCTTCGAGCTCTCGGCGGAGTTCGCGACCTGGCGCGCAATGGCCGCGGACGGTTCGTGGCAGGTCGACGTGACGGCTCTGCGTGGCGAGACGATCGCGGCCGACCTCGACGAGCGGGACTTCACGGTCGGGGCCGTGGCCGTTCCCCTCACGGGCGGTGGGGCTGTCGATCCACATGGTGGCCTCGCCGACCTCGAGCGCAGAGCGCTCCGCGTCGTCGGCGATCGCAGCTTCGCGGCCGATCCGCTGCGGCTTCTGCGGGCGGCTCGGCTGGCCACCGAGCTGGGCCTGCAGATCGACCCGGACACGGTTGCGCTTGCCCGCCGCGAAGCGCATCGTGCCGCCGAGCCGGCCGGGGAGCGCCAGCTCGCCGAGCTGAGGCGGCTGCTCGGCGCCCCCGACCCGCTGCGCGGGATCGACCTGCTCGACGAGCTGGGGTTGACCGCCGTGATCCTGCCGGAGCTCGAGGCACTGCGGGGGGTCGAGCAGGGCCCCAACCACCATCTCGATGTCCACGGCCACACCCTGTCGGTGCTGGCCCGGACGCTGGACGTTGAGGCCGACCTCGACAGATTCGCGGGCGAGCGCGCCGCCGCAGCACAGGCACTGCTGGCCGAGCCACTCGCGGACGAGATGACCCGTGGCGTGGCCCTGCGCCTCGGTGCTCTGTTCCACGACATCGGCAAGCCGGTGACCAGGGGGAACGCGACGGCTACGTCACGTTTCTCGACCACGACCGGCAGGGCGCCGCGATCGTCGGCGAGATCTGCAACAGGCTGAGGGCGAGCCGAGCCCTCGCGCGGCATCTGCAGGACCTGACGCTTCATCACCTGCGGCTCGGCTTTCTCGTCCATGAGGCGCCCCTGCCGCCGCGCCGCGTTCACGAGTACCTGCGGGCCACGGAGCCGGTTGCGGCAGACGTGACGCTGCTCAGCGTCGCCGATCGCCTTTCGGCCCGCGGCAGCGGGCCGTTCGCGACCGAGGAGGCGGTCGAGGCGCACCTGGCGCTTGCCCGCCAGATGCTGGCGGCGGCATTCGACTGGCGCCGCGACGGCCCTCCCGACCCGCTGCTGCGGGGCGACGAGCTGGCTGCCGAGCTGGGGATTCCGGAAGGGCCCGAACTGGGTGCGCTGCTCGCCGAGCTGGAGGCGGCGCAGTATGGGGGAGAGGTCAGGAATCGCGACGAGGCGCTCGATCTGGCCCGGCGGATTCGCGGCTGAGCGCTCCGCTGCGCTCCCCCGGGCCGGGGATCGGCATCGATTTTTCCTCTCGGTCAGATACGCTGCCGACCGCATGGGAAAAGAGGAGAAGATCGAGATGGAGGGCGAGATCACCGAGGCCCTTCCCAACACCATGTTCCGGGTCAAGCTCGACAACGACCACGAGGTGCTCGGCCACATCTCGGGCAAGATGCGCCGCCATTACATCCGCATCCTTCCGGGCGACCGGGTGAAGATCGAGCTCTCCCCTTACGACCTCGACCGAGGTCGCATCACCTATCGGTACAAATAGCAAGCTGGCGGTGTCCTCGCTCGCTGGCTCGCTGGCTCGCTGGCTCGCGTGCAGAGCACGCCACGCTCACTGCGTCCTGGCGGACCTCCCCGAAGCGTTCCACCCGAAACCCTGAGCGGATGCTGCGATCACCAACTCGACCTCGAGCCTCGGGCACGTGATGGCCCCACCGCCCTTGCGCCGGGCGATAAATCGCCGCTATGGCCCAAAGCGCGAGGACTTCCCCCTGAGATCCTTCGACACCGGGCGATATATCGCCGCAGGGGTGTATCCGGTTGGCTCAGCTGCCCGGCCCAACGCGCCACTCAGGCCACACCGCTCAAGGCCGAGCGGTCCATCCGTTCCCGACCTTCCCGCCTCTTTCGTCGCTGAGCTCGAAGTCCCCGAGCCCCCTGGCTCTCTGGGGGAGTGCGGAGATGGCCCCGGAACCCAGGAGAGCACCTCGTTGACCGATGGAGACCTCCAACCCGAAACGAACCCCTCATTGATTGATGAGAGAGACAGCCCCTCCCCTGTTTGCCCTCCTACTTGCAGGTGAGGAGGGCAAACAGGGGAGGGGCTGGTAGGGGGCCCAGGCGGTCAGGGGCTACGGGTGTCGTTCTGTGAGGGCGCGGCCGAAGAAGGCAGGATCGAGGCGGACACGAGCTCCGTTCGTTCTTTGTGTCGCAGAGCGGTACAAATGACGAACGGAGCGGCTGGAATCTCCCGGGCGAGACTCCGTTCGCTCTTTGTGTCGCAGAGCGGTACAAATGACGAACGGAGCGGTGGGGGCGCAAGGGGGCTCGGGCGCTGTCGGGGCGGAGTGGATGGCCGGTTTCCGGTCGAACGTTTCGGGGGAGGGACGCTGGCCAGCTGGTTATTTGTCCTCGATAGGACTGACCATCTCGGTGATCAGGGCCGACCAGGCGAAGTCCTTGGCGCCCAGTCCAGCGCCGGTCCTGGGGTCGTAGTACTCGCGCAGCCCCTCGCGCTCGACGGCTGCGGTCAGACCCGTCGCGATCCTCGCGGCCTCCCGCTCGTAGCCCAGCCCGCGCAGGCCCAGCCAGGTCAGCCAGGCCGTGTTGACCCAGGTCGGACCGCGCCAGTAGCGACGGATCGGCCCCCGGCCGCCGCCGGGTTCATAGCTCGGCTCGGAGAGGGCGACCGACGGCGGCCCGACCGGGGCTTGAAAGCCGTCGGGCGTGAGCAGGTGCTCCTCGACCAGCCGTCGCCCTATCTTCTCCGGCAGGTCCGGGAGGGCAAGGGGGGCGAGCGCCGCCCAGGTGCGGATCGCGGGGCGAGCGCCGCCGGGCTGCGCCTCGTCGAGGAAGAGGCCGCGCCGCTCATCCCAGAGGCGCTCCACGAGGGCGGGCGTCGCGGAGGGTCTGCCCAGCGCCTGCAGTGAGAGCGACCACAACGTGTTGACGAGCACCTCGCAGAGCACGGGGCCGCCCCGGTCGCGCACCCGTCGCGCGTCGAAGCCAAGCCGCCGGTTGCGGCGCACCAGGCAGGGAAAGCCAATTCGCGCGTTTGACCGCCAACCCCAGACCGGGTCGAACTTCGGCGAGGCGTCGAGCCCAGACTCGTCCGGCTGCACGATCCACAGCAGCCCATCTCCGTCGAGGTCGCGGTTGGCGGTCAGCCAGTTCGCCTGCGCCGCGATGCGCGGCTCCGCGGCGGGATCTCCCACCGCTATCCGCCAGGCCCAGGCCAGCATCGGTGGCTGGATCGTCTCGGTCTGCAGCGAACGGCGGGAGGCGACGTTGTAGAAGGGCAGCCGTCCCAGCGAGACGGGGCGCTCCCAGAAGATCGTGTGGCCGATGAAGCCGTCGTGGCGCTGTGCCGCGAGCAGGCTCTCCAGCTCGCGACGGGAGCGATCGGGGTCGAACCGCCGTCGGGCGATGGCCGCGAAGCAGGAGTCCCAGAACCACTGCCACGGATAGCGCCCCGGGCTTGGTTGCGTATAGGCGTAGCGGATGCCGGCCCGTTCTCCCTCCAGCCAGTTCTGGCCCAGGATGCGCGCGGCGATCTCGGTTGCGGACGGCTCGCTCACGCCGCGGTGCGGCGCATTTCGCGCAGCGCGAGGGCGCCGAGGATCGCGAGCAAAGCTCCCACCGCCACGACCCCGGGCCAGGTGTCGGCCCAGCTGACGCCGCCCACGAACCCCTGCCTGGCCGCGTCGACCACCTGGGTCACCGGGTTGACCGTGGCGACGTCCTGCAGCCAGCCCTGCAGCAGGGCGAGCGGCGCGTAGGCGGTCGTGGCGAGGATCGCCGCCAGGGTCGCCGCCTGCATCAGCGGTGCCGCGGACTGGCTCTTGAACCGCAACGCCAGCATCGCCCCCCAGCAGGCGGCGACGGCCGCCAGCGCAACGACCAATCCAAAGACGACGATAAGCCCCAGGATGCCCGGCCACTGGGCCCCCAGGGCGAGCGCCACGGCGAGGACCGCGGCTGCGGGGATCAGCGACCGGGCGCTCGCGGAGAGGACGATGCCGGCGAGCAGCACCCAGCGAGGCGCGGGGGAGACGAGTAGCCGGTCGAGCCAGCCCTGCTCGATGTCGCGGGCGAGGTTCACGCCGGCGGCGGCGCCGGTGAAGCCGGCTCCCTGCAGCATGCTGACCGGGACGATGAAGCTCTCGTAGCTTTCCGTGGTGAAGCCGCGCAGGTGGGTGAGGGCGCCGAACACGCCGTTCAGGCCAAGGAAGAAGATGGTCGGGGCGAGCACGCCTGGAATCGCGGCAGCCGGTACCCGCACCAGCTCGTTTCTGGCCCGCGCGATCAGTGCCGCAACGGTTGCCAGGTTGGCCCGCCAGGCAGGTAGCGCGGCCGCTCTCATCCGCCCGTCCGCAGTCGGTGTCGCAGTGCGCGGGCGCTCAGCCAGAGGCCCAGCGCCGTGATCCCCCCGATCGCCAGGACGGCATCGAGCATGTCGGTCCCCGAGATCCCGGAGATCATCGGATTGCGGATCCCGTTGACGATGAAGCTCAGCGGGTTGTAGGCGGCGATCGTCTTTGCCGGCTCGATCATCAGGTCCAGGGGGAAGAAGGAGCTGGAGAGGAAGAGCACGACGAAGACCAGCGGGAAGAGCCCCTGTACGACGCTTGCCGTGCCGGTGCGCAGGGCAATCGCCGCCCCGATGCCGCCGATCGCGAGGGTGGTGACCGTGACGAAGACGATTGCGATCAGCGCTCCCGGCACGCCGCTCTCGATCTCGGCTCCGAAGACCAGGCCGATGGCAAGGAACCAGAGCGCCGAGAAGAGGCCCAGCACTGCCGTTCCCGCAAGCCGGCCGAGGACGATTGCGAAGCGGGAGATGGGCGCGGCGAAGAGGCGGTCGGTGAACCCCATCTCGATGTCGACGGCCATTGCGATGCCGCCGCTGTTGCCGGCCAGCATCAGCGACTGCATCATCGCGCCGGCCAGCATGAACTGCAGGAAGCTTTGAACCGGCGGAAAGCCCGGCAGGTCAACGGCGCTTCCGGCGCCGCCCGTCTGGATCGCGAGCAGCAGGGTCGGAAAGACGACGATTGGAGCCATCAGCTGGGGACGCCGGAAGGTCTGGTGGATGGAGCGCGTGCCGAGGATGTGGATCACCCGCAGGTTGAGGGCGAGGCTCGACGAGCCGCGCGAGTCGGCCTCGGCGCGCCGCGGGCCAGGACCGCCCCGTCCCGTCATGCCTGCACCGATTCGCGTGCTTCGCGCTCCCCCTCGTCGTGCTCCAGGTGGTGGCCCGTCTTGGCGACGAAGACGTCGTCGAGCGTCGGTTTGACCAGTTCCAGCGAGGCAACCTCGATTCCAGCCTCGTCCAGCGCCCTGACGACGCGGGGGATGTCGCCGGCGCCGTTCTCCACCTCGACCAGCACCGTCCTGGCGTCCACGGGCGGCAGCAGCCGGCCGATTCGCTTGCAGAGCTCCTCGGCCTCCGCGATCGACCCCTCCGCGAGCTGCAGGCGGACGTGGGGGCGGCCGATGTCGGCTTTCAGCGACTCGGGCGTGCCCTTGGCGACGATCCTGCCGCGGTCGATGATCCCCACGTTGTCGGCCAGCCGATCGGCCTCCTCGAGGTACTGGGTGGTGAGGAACACCGTCGTGCCCTCGTCGTTGAGCGCCCGCACCTCCTCCCAGATCGTTTTGCGGCTGACCGGATCGAGGCCGGTCGTCGGCTCGTCGAGGAAGAGGACGCGCGGCTCGTGGACCAGTGCCGCCGCGAGGTCGAGGCGCCGCTGCATGCCTCCCGAGTACGTCCCGACGCGGCGGTCGGCCGCGGCGGCGAGATCGACTCGCTCCAGCAGGTCGTCGGCCCGGCGGCGCCCCTCAGCGCCGGGGATCCCCTGCAGAGTCGCCTGCAGGCGGATCAGCTCCCGGCCGGTCATCAGCGGATCGAGCGCCGCCTCCTGCAGGGCGACCCCGATCGAGGCGCGCACCCGGCGCGCGTCGCGGACGACGTCGTGCCCGGCGACCGTGGCCCGGCCGCCGGTCGGCAGCAGCAGTGTGGTCAGGATCCGGACGGTGGTCGTCTTGCCGGCGCCGTTGGGGCCGAGGAAGCCATAGATCTCGCCCTCGTCGACCTCCAGGTCGACTCCCTGGACCGCAAGCACCTCGTCGAAGGCGCGTTCCAGACCCTCGACGACGATTGCCGGCATCAGGCCTCCGTCGGCTCCACCTCGGCCAGTGGGGGGCGCGAGTCCACCCAGCGGCGATCATTGGCTCGCTCCAGCGCTTCGGCTGCGTCGAGCAGCAGCTCGTCGCGGCCCCAGGCGGCCTGGAGCTGCAGTCCCAGCGGCAACCCGGTGGCGCTGAGTCCCACCGGAACGCTGATGCCGGGCACGCCGGTGAGGTTCGCCAGGGCCGTGCCGCGCACGTTTGCCTGGTCGGCGGTGAGCGTTCCGGAGGGCAGCTCGACGACTGGCGCGTCGAGCGGCGGCGCGGGCGCCGGCAGCGTCGGCCAGGCGATCACGTCGACCTCCTCGAAGAGCGCCGCAAGGCGGCGGCGCATCAGCGTTCTGACGCGGTCCGCCTGAACGGTTGCCGCGGCCGGCAGCAGCATCCGGTACTTGAGGATGCCGCGGTTGAGCGGGCTGATGTCTGGGTGCAGCCGGTTGAGCCGCTCCGGCGTGACGCCGTTGAGTCCCTCCCGGTTGATGATCAGGATGCCGGCGATTGTCGCCGCCTCCAGGTCGGGGAGCGATACCTCGCGAACCTCTCCACCGGTCGCCTCGCGCAATGACTCGATTGCCTTCTCGCAGGCCTCGCGGATCTCCGCGGTAACGTCCTCGGAGACGGCGTCGCGGACGATCCCGATCCGCAACCCGGCTGCCTCGCCGGCCTTCAGCTCCTCGCCGGCGAGCGCTGAGCCGAGCAGGCGGCAGCCGGCCGCGTCGGCGCACAGGGGCCCGGAGACGATCGTCATGGTCACCGGCGCCATGTGGTGACCCTCGATCGTCGAGCGGCCGAACGTCGGCTTGAGGCCGGTCAGGCCACAGTAGGCGGCCGGGATGCGAACCGAGCCGAGGCCGTCGGCGCCGACCGCCCCGGCGACCATCCGGGCGGCCGCGGCGGCGGCTGGGCCGCTCGAGGAGCCTCCCGGGCAGCGATCCGTGTCCCACGGGTTGTGGGCCGCGCCGTAGACGGAGACGTTGCCCGTGCTGCCGGCACCCATCTCGTGCATGTTGCCGACCCCGACGATCACCGCTCCGGCATCGCGGAGGGCGCGGTAGGGGCCGGACTCCCCGGGTGCGGTGGGCTCGAAGAGCTCGGCGGCGCCGAAGCGCTGCGCGCGCCAGGGCAGCGGCCACTCGTCCTTGATCACGATCGGAACGCCATGCAGCGGGCCAGCAGGGGCGGCGGCGAGCATCTCTCGCGAGCGCTCCGGGAAGGTCTCCACGACCGCGTTCAGGGCCGGGTTGCGCTGCTCGATTCGGGCCAGCGTGGCGTCGAGCAGCTCGGCCGGGTCGAGGTCGCCGGCGGCGATCGCCGCAGCCTGGTCGCGAAGCGTGAGGTCCAGAGCCTTCACGGCGCCTGCGAGAGGTCGGGGCAGCGCTCCGGCTCGACCGCGGTCGTATCGAGAGACAGCAGCCCGCGGATCGCCGGCCAGAAGACCTGGTGGGCCGCCGCCATCACGGCCAGGTCGACCTCGTCGGCCTCGATTCCAAGCGACGCGAGGCCTGACGGGATGAACTTATCGGGGTGGTTCGAGTCCTCCATTCCGGCAGGCAACCCTACCTGGCCGGGATTGTGCAGTCGCGCGGGGAGGCCGCATCGGGTTGGCCGGAACGGCAGAATCCGGTCCGCAACCCTTGGCCCGAGGCGGGGTTGCAGGTTGAGATCTTGCCTGGAACCACCGAAATCCGATCGCGTTGGCCCCGTGCTGCGGTTGCGGCGGTCCTTGCCTGCCTGCTGATGGCGCTGGTCGCCGCCGCCTGGCCGGGAGCCGCGGACTCCGCACCGGCGCGGGTCGTGGTGCTCGGACGCACCGACTCCGCTCCGCCGCCGTCCTGTCCCGGAAAGATCGTCAAAGAAGTGGAGGTCGTGCCCTGCCGGGTAGAGGGCCATGTGACCGGCTTTCAGGCGATCGCGGGTGGGGTGCCGCGACCGTTCGAGGCACCGTTCGACGGGAAGATTGTTGCCTGGTCGATCACCCTCTCGCGCCCGTCCCGCCAGGACACGGCCAAGACAACCGACGAGATCAGCTTCTTCAACGAATTTCTCGGCCAGCCGTCGAAGGCGCGGATCGGCGTTCTGCGCCTGATCCCCGAATCGAAGCCACCCAGCTACAAGCTGCTGCGCCAGGGCCCGCTTGAGGTCCTCAACCGGTATTTCGGCAGCACGGTGACGTTTGCGCTCGAGCACCCGCTGACGGTGCTGCGCGGGCAGGTCGTCGCTCTGACGATCCCCACCTGGGCGCCGATGTTCGCCTTCAACATCGGCGAAGACAACACCTGGCGCGGCAGCCGCAAGCCCAAACAATGCTCCTCCAAGGCGGACATCCAAACCGGCCACCCGCAGCAGGGCGTCGGCAAGATCAAGCCATACGGTTGTTACTACTCCAACGCCCGCCTGCTCTATACAGCGACCGTCGTCAAGCAGCCCTAGATGTAGTTCCTGACCAGACACGCCTGGATGACGTGCCTGGCACACTGCGCATCTCCTCGTCCTCGGGCTTGCCATTGCCCACCGGCAACGGCTGCGCCCTGCGTCCTCGGTCTGCTTGGCCAGGCGCGTCCCCAGTCCCACCTCGCCGTGGAACTACTCATCTGATGCGTATCCGGTTCGCTCAGGCCACCCCAACCGCTCCGTTCGTCATTTGTACCGCTCTGCGACACAAAGAGCGAACGGAGTCTCGATCCGGGCGACCCCCAGCCGCTCCGTTCGTCATTTGTACCGCTCTGCGACACAAAGAGCGAACGGAGCTCGTGTCCGCTGCGTTTGGGCCACATCTCGCGAAACGACGCCCGTATGCCCCTGACCGCCTGGGCCCCCTACCAGCCCCTCCCCTGTTTGCCCTCCTCACTTGCAAGTGAGGAGGGCAAACAGGGAGGGGCTGTCTCTCTCATCATCAATCCATGAGGGGTTCGTTTCGGGTTGGAGGTCTCCATCGGTCAACGAGGTGTTCTCCTGGGCCCGGGGCCATCTCCGCACTCCCTTCAGAGAGCCAGGGGGCTCGGGATCTCAAGCTCAGCGACGAAAGAGGCGGGAAGGTCGGGAGCGGATGGACCGGCCGGCTTTGAGCGGTATGGTCTGAGCGGCGCATTGGGGGCGGGCAGCCCTGAGCCAATCGGATACACACCACTCATCTGATGCGTATCCGGTTGGCTCCAACTCGCTCGTTGTGGGCCCGCTGGTCACTTTTTCCCCGCGGGCGGTGGTCAAAAGACCATCTCGGCCTCAAGCAGTCAACGCAACAGCTCCTCCATCTTCTCAGCCGGGGTGGCCCAGCGCGTCGCTGCTTTGAGCGGAGGGGATCCCGGGCAAAGCCGGCGCGCCCTGGAGCGAACCGGATACGCAGCACTCATCTAGCGTCCGAGGGGGTTTCGAAGTGGGGCTGGTGAGGCCCAGCGAGCGAGGGTCCCTAGAGCGCTTCCTGGCGCAGGCCGCAGTGGGGACAGTCGCTGACATCGAGGCCGATGAGCTGATCACAGCGACGGCAGGCGCGCAGGTTCTCCGGTGTGCGGGGCAGGGACGAGGCCGAGGGGGCCAGCGGCAGGACCATCGCCACGGGGTGCATCTCCTCGCCGGTCTCGCGGTCGAGGTAGACCGTGCCGGGCTCGGCGTGGGCAAGCACCTCGCGGCCGGAGGCCGGCGCCCGCATCCGGTAGAGCTGCCGCTGATTCATCGCGGGGACAATAATGCACGCGCCCAGCGGTGCAGAGGCGGGTGACCCTCCAATGCGGATCCTAATCTTCCACGGCTACATGCTGCGCGGCACCGGCAGCAACATCTACACAGCCAGCCTTGCCCGGGCACTCGCGCGCCTGGGCCACGAGGTGCATCTCCTCTGCCAGGAGCGCAACGTTGTCCCGGAGGGCGTGCGGGTTCACAACCCCGACATCCACGGCCTCCTGCCCGTCTACGTGAAGGACCCCTACGAGGGTTTCGAGGTCAAGGCCTTCCCGGAGCTGACGGATGCCGAGCTCGATCGCTATCTGGACGCCAACGTCGCCGCGGTTCGCGCGGTGGCCGAGGAGGTGGGGGGCATCGATGCCGCCCTGGCCGGCCATCTGGTGATGGGTCCGGCGATCCTGGCGCGCGCCGCCGTCGCGCCCTTCGCGGTCAAGGTCCACGGCTCCGCCCTCGAGTACACGGTCAAGCCACATCCACGCTTCCTCCCCTACGCCGAAGAGGGTCTGCGCCCGGCCAACTGCATCCTGGTCGGCTCCCGCCACACGGCCGAGTCCCTCTGGGCCGCTCTCCCGGGGGTTGCTGACCTGCAGGAGAAGACTCGCCTCGGCCCCCCCGGCGTCGACACGGACACCTTCCGCCCGGCCGCTAGCGATCGGGCGAGGCGCGGGGGTCCGGGTGGGGGTGGAGCGTCTTGTACTTTTTCGGCAGGCGCGCCTCGGACGACCGCAGACGACAGATCGAAAAAGTTAAGCGGACCCCCCGCCCGGACCCCCGCGCCCCTCGTTGTCTTCGTCGGCAAGCTGATCGTCTCCAAGGGCGTCGACCTGCTGCTCGCGGCGTGGCCGCTGGTCAGGGGCCTGCATCCGGAGGCGAGGCTGGAGATCGCCGGATACGGGGAGTACGAGGAGGGACTGCGCCGCCTGCTGAGGGCACTGGACGCGGGAGACCTGGACGATGCGCGCCAGGTCGCACGGCAGGGGCGTGGGCTCGAGGGCGGTTCCGCGGAGCCGTTGCCAATCCTGAGCGCGTTCCTCGCCGCTCCACCCGACGGCTATCTGGAGGCCGCGAAGGGCATGGCGGAGTCGATCGACTTCATCGGCAGGCTGGAGCACGACCAGGTGGCGGAGCTCCTGCCGGGTGCCACTGCGCTCGTCATGCCGAGCACCTTTCCGGAGGCGTTTGGAATGGTTGCCGCGGAGGCAGCGGCGTGCGGCGCGCTCCCGGTCTCGGCCGGGCACTCCGGAATGTGGGAGGTCTCGCGGCAGCTGGCGGTCGCCCTGCCGCGCGAGCTCGGCTGGCTCACCTCGTTCGCCCTGAAGGAGGGAGCGGTCGAGGCGATCGCGGAGCGATTGAACGCCTGGTTGGTCCTTTCGGACCGGCAGCGCGAGGAGGCGGGCCGGGCGCTCACCGGCGCCGTACAGGGGCTCTGGAGTTGGGAAGGAGTCGCCCTCGGAGCGATTGCTGCGTCGCAGGGTCAGCTTGACCGTCTGCCGCTTGCGTAGAATGCCCTGCCTCAATGAGCATGGAGCGAGAGATTCCGGGCCGGTCGCACGCGAGCGAAGGCCATTTTCCGATCCTGTGATGGGCCGTCTTCCCATAGCGAAGATGTTTGCCGCGACCATCGCGTTGACCGCCGCGATCTCGGCGGTGATGCTGTCGATCAACTGGAACGGCCAGGAGGCCTCGACGGCCGCGCCGAAGATCGACGACCTTCTCAACGTGATGATCGTCATCTCGGCGTTCGTCTTCTCGCTGGTGATGGTGATGCTGTTCTACGCGCTGTGGAAATTCAGGGCCAGGCCGGGGGACGAGTCCGACGGAGAGCCGATCCACGGCAACACGCGGCTCGAGGTCGCCTGGACGCTGATCCCAACGATCATCGTCCTGTTCGGCGGCGGCTACAGCTGGTCGGTGCTGAACGACATCGAAAAGTCAGACCCCAACCCGCTCACCGTCGACGTCTTCTCGCAGCAGTACGCCTGGAGCTTCGGCTATCCGGGCAAGGGCAGCGCCTACTCGGTTGGCGAGTTGCACGTGCCGCTGAATCGTCAGGTCCACTTCAAGATGCACGCCATGGACGTGCTCCACTCCTTCTGGGTGCCTGAGTGGCGCATCAAGAAAGACAACGTGCCGGGGATCACGACAACCGCGATCGTCACCCCCGACAGGCTTGGCACCTATCAGCTGATCTGCGCCGAGCTCTGCGGCTTCGGCCATTCCACGATGCGCGCCAAGGTTGTGGTCGAACGGCCCGCGGAATTCCGCGAATGGGTCGGCGGCCTGCAGGAAACGATCCCGGCCCCCTACCTGGAAGCGATCCGCCAGGACACCGAGACGAACCCGATTCCGGTTGGAGCCGGCGGGGCATAATGGAGGCGACCTGATGGCGGCTGCAATCAAGCGACCGGGGTGGATTCGAGGTGCGTTCGGGGCCCTGCTGGCGGCCGCATTTGGTTTCGCCCTCGTCGTCGTGCTCCGCGAGATCTCCGGCCTGTCGGCCTTCCAGACCGAGCAGACGGGCTATCCGCAGGTGGTCGTCCCGCTGATCACCGGACCACTTGGCTTCCTCGCCGGATTCGGCTGCTTCGATTACTGGCTGCGCTGGGCGGCCGGGATGCCGACCATCCCCGAGGACCACTCCCAGCACGGCGCTCGCAGCTGGCGCGATTACTTCCGTTTCAACACCGATCACAAGGTGATCGGCATCCAGTACATCTGCACGACCTTCTTCTTCTTCTTCGTGGGCGGCCTGATGGCGATGCTGATCAGGGCCGAGCTGGCCCAGCCGGGCACCCAGATCGTCGACGCCGCCACCTACAACAGCCTCTTCTCCACTCACGCGGTGCTGATGATCTTCGTCTTCGTGATCCCGGTCTTCGCGGGAATCGCCAACTACGTGTTGCCGCTGATGATCGGCGCGCCGGACATGGCCTTCCCGCGGCTCAACGCACTCAGCTTCTGGATGCTGCCGCTCGCCGGCCTGCTCTTCATCGGCAGCTTCCTGGCGCCGGGCGGGGCCTTCGACGCGGGGTGGACGGGCTATGCGCCGCTCTCGACCGGGGCGCCACTCGGGCAGTCGTTCTTCAACCTCGGCGTGCAGTTCGCGGGGGCGTCCTCGATCGCCACGGCGCTCAACTTCCTGGTCACGATCATCACGATGCGCGCGCCCGGGATGACCTTCTGGAGGATGCCGCTGCTGGTCTGGGCCAACCTCTCGACCTCGCTTCTGGTGGTCGCCGCTACCCCGTTCATCGCGGGTGCCCAGTTCATGGTCCTCTTCGACCGCATCCTCGGCACCCAGTTCTTCCAGTTCGCCGGTGGCGGCGACGTGATCAGCTACCAGCACATCTTCTGGTTCTACTCGCACCCGGCCGTCTACATCATGATGCTGCCCGGCTTCGGGATCATCAGCGAGGTCATTTCGATCCACTCCCGCAAGCCGATCTTCGGCTACCGGCTGATGGCGTTGGCGTTGATCGGGATCGTCGTGCTGAGCTACTCGGTCTGGGCTCACCACATGTTCGTCGCCGGCATGTTCAGCTGGCTGCGGGTGCCGATGATGATCACCACGCTGCTGATCGCGGTGCCGACCGGGATCAAGATCTTCTCCTGGCTGGGAACTCTCTACTTCGGCAAGATCCACACCTACTCGACCGCGATGCTCTTCGCGCTCGCCTTCATCGTCACCTTCACGATCGGTGGGATCAGTGGCGTGATGCTCGGCATGGTGCCGATCGACATCCACGTGTCCGACACCTACTTCGTCGTCGCTCACATCCACTTCGTGCTCTTCGGCGGCTCGGTGTTCACGATCTTCGCCGGGATCTACCACTGGTTCCCGAAGATCACGGGGCGCATGTACGACGAGAAGCTGGGTCGAATCCACTTCTGGGGGACGGTCCTCGGCACCTGGGGCACCTTCATCCCGATGCACTGGATCGGGATGGACGGGATGCCCAGGCGGGTTGCCGACTACGCCGCGCAGTTCGGTAACTGGAACCTGTTGATCAGCGTCTTCGCGTTCATGCTTGGCGCGATGCAGCTCGTCTTCCTCTACAACATGATCGTCAGCTGGCGCTTCGGCCCGCGCGCCGAATCCAATCCCTGGCGAGGGAAGTCGATCGAGTGGCAGGTTTCCTCGCCGCCGCCGGTCTTCAACTTCGACGAGATCCCGCGGGTGGTCGGCGGGCCCTATGAGTACGGCGTGCCCGGCGCCCGCCACGCGATCATGGCTGGCGAAGGGGCCGAGGTCGCGAAGCCCGCGCCCGCCGTCGTGGGGTCGGAATGACGTCGATGCAGGCAAACGGATCGCCGCTGCTGGTCTTCCTCAACGAGGTGGCCGGTGGGCGGGGGCTGCTGCAGCAGGTTCGCGAGCGCGCCGAGCGGGTTCCGTTCGTTGTGGTCGCCGCCCCGCAGAACCAGCCGGCGGTCGGCCAGCTGGTCGACCGTGACCAGCTGCGCGATGCCGCTCGCGCGCGGGTCGAGGTGACGATGTCGGTCCTCTCGGAGTTTGGAATCGATTCGATCGGCGAGGTGATGGACAGCGACCCGGCGCTGGCCCTCGACGACGCGGTGCGCGCGCATCGGCCCGGCGAGGTGCTGATCTCCTGCCTTTACGAGACTCGCTTCGGCTGGACTCGCAAGGACCTGGTCGAGTGGGCGAAGAAGCGGTTCGAGCCGGAGGTCGCCGTGACGCACGTCCCGGTGCGGATCGAAGACGACTCGGTGCGTTGGGACGTGATCCACACGCTTGTCGTCGCCACCCGCAGCGTCGCGATGCCCGATCTCGTCAACCGGCTCCGCGAACGGGCCAGCGAGCGCCGGCACCGCTACACGATCATCTGCCCGCGGTCGGAGGGCGTCTCGGAGGCCGAAATCGTCCGCGACCTGGCCACAACCCTTGCGGAGCTCTACCGGGTCGACATCGACGCAACCGGCCAGCCGATGAGCCCGGATCCGTTCCACGCGGTGAAGAACGCGGTCGAGCACTACCGGATCGACGAGGTGCTGATCTCCACGTTCGCGGGTGAGTCCTCGCGCTGGCTCGAGGAGGACCTCGTCGGCAGGGTCCGGGAGATAACCGACAAGCAGGTGGAGCACATCGAGGTCGGGCGGCCGGCCGCGGCGGTGGCCGCCGCCGTGGCAGGGGGAGGGGAGGCCTGATGGAGAGCGCAACGGTCGCCCTCGATCACCCGCACGGGGAGCACCACGGACCCCCCGAGGCCAACCAGAGCTCGCGAATCGACCGGCAGACCCTCGGCATCCTGCTCTTCATCGTCTCCGAGGTGATGCTGTTCGGGGCCTTCTTCGCCTCCTACTTCTTCCTGCGGGTCGTCGTGGATCCGCCGGTCTGGCCGCCGCATCCCTACAAGCTGCCGGTCTACGTGGCTCTGGTCAACACCGGGATTCTCGTCTCCTCCAGTTTCACGATCCACTACGCGTTGGAGTCGATCCGCCGCGGCAACCGGGCGGGTCTCAAACTCGGCCTGGTGCTGACCTGGCTGCTGGGCGCGACATTCCTTTTCATCCAGGTCAACGAGTACGTGCACATCGGCTTCAGCGCCCGCGACCTCGCCTTCGGCTCGATCTTCTACGGCCTGACCGGACTGCACGGTGCCCACGTGTTCGTTGGCCTCTGCCTGCTCAGTTTCGCGACGATCAGGGCCTTTCGCGGCCACTTCGGCCCCAAGGCGAAGGACCACCTGGGCGTCGAGGTGCCCGGCATCTACTGGCACTTCGTCGACATCATGTGGATCATCGTCTACACGACGGTCTACGTCCTCTGAGGCGGCTGCAAATCTGCATCCGGCGGTGTCCGCGGTTGGAGTCGGGATGAGGGTTTCCGAGCAGGCGGTTTTTCGTTGGGTCCTGATCGTCGCCGGTGCGGCGGCCTCGGTGATCGCGCTGACCTTTCTCGTCGGGCCGCTGGTCGGGGTGCTGTGGGGCCTGATCCTCGTCGCTGCCGGCGCTCTGCACGCCCTCCGTTGGTGGGGCGGTCGCTCCGACTCAGCGAACTAGCCCGTCCGAGCCGCCTTTCGCCTCGGTTCAAGGCGGCCGGCCGTCGCGACTGTCCACAGCATCGCCAGCCAGGTGCAGGTCGCCAGGGCGACGTGGAGCCATACGAGCTCGCCGGGCAGCTTCAGTGCCCACTGGACGCCTCCTACGGTGCCCTGGAGGGCAAGGAGGCCGATCACCGCGGTCAGGGGCCGGAGCGCGCGCCTGTCCCCTCCAGGGCGCCGTAGGAGCATCCAGACGCCGATTGCCGTGAGGCCGAAGACGACGGCGACCGCCGCATGGCGCTGCACCACCCATGCCAGGGTTCCGGTGCCCTCGAATGTGAAGCGGTGGACGAGCTGTCCTTCGTGCGCACCGGCATGGGGGCCGGAAGCGGTTGCGATCGTGCCCAGGAGGATGGTCAACTGGCCGAGTGGAATCAGGCCGCGGACCGCCCAGACGCCGAATCGGTCCTCGGAGCGGCGACGTTCCCAGGGCTCGTAGCGCGAGCACCAGGCGAGGGCGAACGCGGCGTCGAGGAGGAGCATGGAAAGGAGGAAGTGGCTCATCACCAATCCCGGTGCCAGGTGGTAGCGGACCACCAGCCCGCCGAGGATGGCCTGGCCCAGAACGCCGATGGGCAGCATCGCCCCAAACAGCGCGAGGTGCCCGCGGAAGGGCCGGCGGAACCAGGCCAGGGCGCTGGCCGCGATCACCGCGAGCCCGACAAAGCCGGTGAAGATGCGGTTGCCGTACTCGATCACCGCATGGGTGTCCAGCGGTGGCACCGTGTGCCCGTAGCACTTGGGCCAGTCCGGACAGCCGAGGCCCGAGCCGGTGAGGCGAACTCCCGCTCCGGTCAGCACGATGAGCGCCAGCGCCACGAGCGCGACCAGGGTCACCTTGGCGTAGAGGGGCGGCGCGATTTCCAGGCGTTCACGCATGGCTGCGGAGCATGGCAGCAAGCGGGCCGCTGGTCGCCGCGGGACGTTGCCCTATTTCGAGCTGCCCTTGGAGGTCGATTCGATCAGGTATTCGACCAGCTGCTGGACTTCGTCGGGCGACATTGTCGAGCCAAAGTTCGTCGGCATCACATTGGCCGGGTACCCCTGCGCGATCTTGGCGTTGGGGTCGACGATCGACGCTTCGATCGTCGTGGCGCTCTGGCCGGGCAGAGCCTGGTCGAGATCCGGGCCGGTCACCCCGCCCGCGTTGGCCGCGGCCAGGGTGTGACAGCCGCCGCAGCCATTGTTGGCGAACAGTTCAGCGCCCGCGCCGCCCTCCGTCTTGGGCGGTGCCGCTCCGGGCACCCCGGCGTAGCGCCCGACGTAGGCTGCGACGTCCTCGAGATCGGCGCCGGTCACCAGATTGGCCGGCATTGACACGGCCGGGTTGGCATTGTTCGGCCGGGGGTTCTCGACCTGCGCCTTGACGACCCCTTCAATCGTGCTGCCGCCCTCGCCTGCGGCGCGCGCTGCGGCGAAGGCATCGTCGAGGTTGGGTCCGACCTGGCCGGTTGTGGCTGCCTGGGCAAGCGCGTGGCAGGCACCACAGTTCTGAACGAACAGAGCCCGGCCGCGCTGCACGTCTGCCTTGGTGGTTCCGCAGCCCGACGCGGCCAGGGCAAGCACCCCGGCGGCAGCGAGGGCCAGCAGAGGACGCTTTGGGTTCGGTGACATGGGCATGTGAGTGCGGCGCGAGGCGCGCCGGAGTCTACAGACCGAGGTCTTCGCAAAAGCGACTTGCCAGCCACAGGCGGTCGAGTAGGCTTGGCCCGGTTCTCCGAAAGAGAGGCTCGAGATGCACGTACGAGATGGGATGTCGGAAGTTGTCTTGACCGTTGGTCCCTCGCACACGCTTCGCGAGGCGGCCGAAAGGATGGTTGAGAAGGGGACTGGGGCGGCGCTTGTCTCAGATGACGAGAGGCCGGGGCCGTGCATCGTCACCGAGCGCGACATATTGGTCTCGATCGGCCGCGGCGAGAGCCCCGATGTCGAGCTTGTTGCCGACCACATGAGCGACAGCGTCATCACGGCGTCCCCCGACTGGAGCCTGGAGCGCGCCGCCTACGAAATGTCGAAGCGGGGCATCCGCCACCTGGTCGTCTTCGAGGAGGCCGATCTGGTCGGCGTCCTGTCGATCCGCGACATTGTCCGAGTCTGGACCAGCGAGGGTGCCACCTCCGGCATGACGCCCGGCTGATCGCCGCGCGTCTCGCGTCCCCCGAGTCCCCTGGCCCTCACGACGGGCGCGAAAATGACGTGACCTCAAACGGTCACCGCCACCACCCCTGAAAAGAACCCCTTCGATCGTTCCGCCAAATTGAGGTTCGACCGAACGATCGACGCTCCGAGCAAGGTGTCCGAGAGAGGCCGCCGACCCGAAACGAACACCTGATGATTGATTCTCAAAATCTCTGGATGAGGTGCTCGAAATGGGCCTGGTGGACCCGAGACGAACATCTCGATGATCGATGAGAGCGACAGCCCGTCCCTTTGACGATCGATGAGAGAAACAGCCTCCCCCTGTTTGCCCTCCTCACCTGCAAGTAGGAGGGCAAACAGGGGGAGGCTGTGTAGGGCCTGCGCGGTCAGGGGCTTTGGGGGACCGTTCCAGGGGATGAGGGGCTTCGGCCGAGCACTTACGCGGGGGAACGGCCGAAGAAGGCGGGATCGGGGCGGATGCGAACTCCGTTCGCTCTTTGTGTCGCAGAGCGGTACAAATGACGAACGGAGCGGCTGGGATTGGCGGGGGCGAGACTCCGTTCGCTGTATGTGTCGCTGGGCGGTACAAATGACGAACGGAGCGGTTGGAGCGGCCTGGGCGAAGCGGCTGCGCATCGGCGCGGCTATTCGGCCTCACGGTGTTCTTGCCCCGCTGGCCCCGGCGCTCGCCGGCCGCCCGTGGGTCTTCGGATGGGCTCTGAGCCCGTCAGTGGCGGTCCGGCGGCTGAATCGGTTCCACCGGTAGGACGGCGCTGCGCAGCCGCTGGCTGCGGGGCAGGCGGAAGTAGTCGTGGGTCGCGCCGCGGACCATCGCGCGGCAGGCGAAAAGCAGGACGACCACGCCGATGATCGAGTAGTTCCAGCCGCGGACCATGAAGCCCTCGGCGAAGATCCCGCAGATCGCAACCGCTGCGGCGAAGGCGAAGACCGCCGGCGCCCAGGAGGAGCGGGCGGTGTAGATCAGCTCGCCGGGCTCGGGGGTGTCGTGTCGTTCGGTCATTGCGGGCTATGAGGCTATGTAGAGCATCGCGGTGATGAAGCAGAGGGCGAAGATCGCTGCTGCGATGCCCCCGGTCAGCAGTCCCGCCGTGATGTTGCGCCTTGCCGTTTCGCGATCCATGGCCGGGGTTTCTACCAGACGGTCGACACCGAATCCCGGTCGACCCTCAAAAGAGGCGGTCGAGCGGCATCGACAGGAAGAGGACCGCCAGGTAGGCGAGCGAGAACAGGTAGGTGCGAAGTGCCCAGCGGCGATCGGCGCTGCGCAGCAGTCGCACCGCGCAGTAGATGAAGGCAGCGCCGAGGGTCATCGACGCGATCAGGTACTCGACCCCAAAGCCGCCCGCACAGAAGGGCAACTGGGTCACCGCGTAGAGAAGGATCGTGTAGAGGAGGATCTGGCGGCGCGTCTCGGCCTCGCCGCGCACGACCGGCAGCATTGGCACGCCGGCCTTCGCGTACTCGTCCTTCATCAGAAGCGAGAGCGCCCAGAAGTGCGGCGGCGTCCAAAAGAAGATGATCGCGAAGAGGTAGAAGGCGGTGCCGCTGAGACCGCCGGTGACCGCGGCCCAGGCAACCAGAGGCGGGACCGCGCCCGCCGCGCCGCCGATCACGATGTTCTGGGGTGTGGAGCGCTTCAGCCAGAGCGTGTAGACGAAGACGTAGCCCAGCAGTCCGCTGAGCGACAGCGCGGCCGCCAGTGGGTTCACCGCAAGGCTGAGGAGGACGAAGGATGCGAGTCCGAGCAGCGAGCCGAAGGCGATGGCGCTGCCGGGGGCGATGCGGCCAGCGGCGACGGGCCGGTCGGCGGTCCGCGCCATGGTCCGGTCGATGTCGCGGTCGATTGCGTGGTTGATAGCCCCGGCGCCGCCCGCCGAGAGGGCGCCTCCCAGACAGGTGAGGAAGACGAGCCCGATCGAGGGTTCGCCGGCGACGTACATCGTGGTCGCGGTCGTGAAGAGCAGCAGCGACTGCACCTTGGGCTTGGTCAGGGTGGCGTAGTCGCGCGCAGCGACGAGTGCCGCCGGGAGTCGCGAAAGGGCTGCTGCGGTGGCTTCCATCAGTGGTTCGTGCGGTGGGTCCGGCGCTCGTTTGCGGTACGGCTCCGCAGGTCAGGCTACCGGCTGGGACTCACGGGCCGGCTGGGTGGTCGAATCGGTGCGATGTGCAATTGCCGCGCGGATGTCGTGCATCGGATGGGCGCTGCGCACGTCCGGGAGCAGGTCGAAGTTGTGCGGCTCCGGGGGCGACAGGGCGAACCACTCGAGTGACTCGCCGTGCCACGGGTCGTGCCCGGCGCTCGCTCCGGCGGTGCGGCTGAGGATTGCGTTGACGAGGGTCATCAGGATCCCGGCGGCGAGGACGAGGGCGCCGATTGAGGCGATCAGGTTGTAGGCGTTGACGCCGGTGCCGTCGAAGAACTTGTAGGCGTCGATGACCTGGCCGTCTTCGGCCCCCGCAAAGAAGAGCGGCACGAAGGCGAGCAGGGCCCCGAGCGCCATCGTCCAGAAGGAGAACCGCGCCAGCGTCTCGCCCATCGTGCGGCCGGTCATCTTCGGGAACCACCAGTGGAGCGCCGCGAAGCCGCCGAAGACCGCGCCGCCGACCAGCGCGAAGTGGGTGGCCGCGGTGGCGTCGGTCGTGTTCTTCAGCTGCCAAGCGGCACCGACCATCGACTGCTGGATCTCGGCGGCGAGGCCGATCGAGATCGCCGCAAGCGCCCCGACCGCGAAGAGCAGCGGCGCCCGCATCTGCACGGCGCCCCGTGCGAGCGTGGAGATCAGGTTGAAGAGGACGAGTCCGAAGGGGACGATCAGCGCCAGTGCCATAACCATCGCGAAGTACATCCAGCCGATGCCGATTGGGGCGGTCACCATGTTCTGCATCCAGGAGAGCGTGCCGATCACCGCGATCGCGACCAGCGAGCCGACCGTCACACCGCGATTGGCAAGCGGGGTGCGCGCCATGGTCGGGAAGATCTCCGCGACCGCCGCCAGGGCAGTGATCAGGACCAGCATGTACGCGCCCGTGTAGAAGATCCAACTCAGGTGCTCCCAGAGCAGCGGCGCGCCGCCGGCATCGCCGGCAAAGAAGGCTCCGCCGAAGTTGCGATCGACCAGCAGCATCGTGAGCGCGGCGAGCATCACCGGGCCGATCACCACGAGCATCCAGGAGCAGATCGCTGCCGCCCAGGAGAAGACCGGCAGGCGTCGCCAGGCCATTCCCGGGGCGCGCATGCCGCGCAGCGTCACGATCAGGTCGAGGGCCAGCAGCGTGAAGCCGAGCGTCGCCAGCCCCGTGGCGGCGGCCCACGCATCGACCCCGTTGTTGGGCAGGAAGGCCAGCCCGGAGAGGGGCGCCAGCGGGTTCACCCCTGCCTCGGAGGGCGTGTAGAGGAGCCCCGCGTACAGCACCACGCCTCCCGCCAGATAGAGCCACAGCCCGACTTGGCCGATGCGGGGCAGCGCCGTTGTGCGGGCGCCGATCTGCAACGGCGCCACGTAGTAGAAGAGCCCCAGTGCGAATGGGATCGCGAAGAGGAAGATCGCCGTCGCTCCGTACAGCGAGAGCATGCGGTTGAAGGTGACGGGGCTGAGGAAGGTGTTTTCGGGGATCGCCAGCTGCAGGCGCATGAGCAGCAGCTCGACCAGGGCGATGAAGAGCGAGCCGAGTGCCGCGGTGATCAGCACGAGGCCGATGTTCTTGTGGTCGGCCCCGGTCGCGATCTCCACCCAGCGCGGACGGCGCTGGGGATAGCCGTCGACGACCAACTCGGGGGGCGTGTTGGCACTCATCGCGCGTTCCCGTCTTCGAGCAGGCCGGTGACCCGGTCCTGGGCCGCCTGGATGTCGTTCTTCTGCTGTTCGATGAAGGCTTCGTATTCGCTCGGCGACACGACGTCGACTTCGGTTCGCATCGCTGCGTAGGCCTGGCCCGAGAGGGTTGCCGCCTGGCCGAAGTAGGTGCCTTCCTGGTCGGCTCGGAAGGTGACCTCGTTCATCTTGCCGGGAACCGCATCGCGCTTGCCGGCGAGGTTGGGGACGCTCCAGGTGTGGATCACGTCGGTGGAGACGAGATCGAGGACGACCGCCGTGTCGACCGGGACGACGAGCTTGTAGTAGGAGAACGCTTCATTTGGATACTCGTAGCGCCACAGCCACTGCTGACCGGTGGCGGTGATTCGCAGCGGCTTGGAGCTGGAGGCCTGCAGGCCGGCCGCGCCGGTGGTGGGCGCCTCGCGTGCCTTTTCCGTATAGACGAGGCTGAGGACGAGGATCGCCGTGGCGAACGCGGTGAGCACCGCGGCGACTCGGAGCGGGCCGCGCCGCCGCGCGCTTGCCGTGGCCTGCTCGGTTGCCCTTCCGGCGTGGCGCTTACGCAGGGCGAAGAGCAGCCCTGCGTTCACGGCTACGACGACGATTGCCGCGGCCGCGAAGCCAATCCAGAGCAGCGTGTCGATTTGGTCAGTGCCGGGGGAATAGGGCGCCAAAGCGCGGCCATTCTAATCACGTGGGTGGCTGGTCATGGGATGCGCTCCTATACTCGCCCACCCTATGCGGAGGCGTTCTGGCCCATCTCCGGTACTGCGCGCGATGGTGCGAACCGGAGCGGCGGGCGCCATCGCGGCGGCGATTGCCGTGCCTCTGGTGCGCCGCAGGCGCCACATCCCGGCGGCGACGACGATCGTGGCATGCGCCGGCGGCCCGCTGGCGCTGGCGGTGCTGCGTCCCCGATCCGGCGGGCGGGACGTTGCTCTGTTCGCCCTGCAGATGTGGGCCTTCACGATGGTCCACGAGCTTCCCTACGACAACCCGGAGCGGCTCCGCCGCCGCCTTCTCACGCGGTATCCGATCTCGATCGACCGCGCAATCGGCCTCGGCAGGCTGCCAACGGTGCGCCTGCAGCGGGCCCTCGCCGCCCTGCCCCGGGTCGAGACCCTGAACCGCTGCCTGACGTGGATCCACTGGCTGTGGTTCCTGGAGCCCCATGCTGGCCTGCTCTTCATCCTCATTCGCCATCCCGATCGCTTCCCGCGTTCGGCCCGCCAGCTGGCCGCCGTCTTCGACATCGGCTGCGCGGTGTACTTCGCTGCGCCCACGGCTCCGCCGTGGTGGTCATCCGAGCAGGGGATTGCGGGAGAAGAGGTGCGCCGGATCATGATCGGGATCGGCGAAGAGACCTGGGGCTCCGCCTGGCCGAAGATGTACGGGACGCTGGGCAGCAATCCGTGGGCGGCGATGCCCTCGCTTCACTTCGCAGCCTCGGCGATGACGGCGATCTCGCTGGCCGAAGCGGGACGCATTCCCGGAGCAATCGGTTGGGGCTATGCGCTGAGCCTCGGGTTCGCGCTCGTCTACCTCGGCGAGCACTACGTCACCGACATCGCTGCCGGGGCGGCCCTGGTCGCCGCCGTGCGACGCGGCGAGCCGCTCGCCGAACCGGCGGTCCTCGCGGTGAACCGCGGCCTGCGTCGACTCGAGCGGCTTGCCAGCGGGTAGATGATTTAGCTTCCCGAGGGTGTCTCCCGGGGACTCGGCCAACGGCAACGGTGTCGTTGAGCTGCCGCGCTTCACGCTGCGACGGATGTTGCAGACGGCGCTTGTCGTCTTTGCCCTGCTGGTTGCGATCTACTTTCTTTTCCCGAAGCTGGTCGGACTGGGGGACGCGCTCAGCCGGCTCGGGGACGCCGAGGCAATCTGGATTGTCGTGGCGATCGGCTTCAACGTGGTGGCGATCGCCACCTACATCGCGCTCTTCAAGGCGGTGGTCGGCGGCGACGCCCTGCGCCTCACCTGGACCGAGACCTACGAGATCAACATGGCGGGCGTCGCCGCGACGCTGCTCTTCTCGGCCGCCGGTGCGGGTGGCATCGCCCTCACCTACTGGGCCCTGCGCAAGGCGGGCATGCGACGCCGTGATGTCGCTCGCCGGATGATCGCCTTCCTGGCGCTTCACTACATCTTCTACCCGGTCGCCTTGATCGTCTTCGGAATCCTGCTGCGGACAGGTGTCCTGCCGGGCAAGGGGTCGGTTGAGCTGACCATCGTGCCCGCGGGGGTCGCGGGTGCCCTGCTCATCCTCGGACTGTTGCTGGCGCTGATCCCGTCCGACCTGGGTCGGCGGGTGGCGGGGCTGGCAAGGGGGGAGAGGCAGCAGGCGATCGCCGCCAACCTGGCCAGGGTGCCGGCGATCGCCGCGGAAGGGTTCAGGTTCGCGATCGGCCTCTTCGCGCATCCCTCGCGCGGCGGCCTGGCGGTGATCGGCGCCGCTGGATTCTGGGCGGCCAACATCGGCATCCTCTGGGCGTCCTTCCACGCGTTTGGCATCGAAGTGCCCCTGGCGGTGGTGGTTCAGGGCTTCTTCCTTGGCATGGTCGCCAACCTCTTTCCGCTGGCGCCAGCCGGTGTCGGCGCGGTTGACGCCGGCATGATCGGCGCATTCGTTCTCTTCGGCCTGCCGGAGGAAACGGTCTTCCCGGCGATCCTGATCTACCGTCTGGTTGCCTTCTGGATGCCGATTCCACCTGGGATCGTCGCCTTCTTCCAGCTGCGCTCCCGGGTGCAGGAGTGGGAAGAGACGCAGCTTCCGACCGAACGGCACCAGGCGCCCAAGCCGGTCCTCGACGCCGCCGCCGACTGACTCCCGAGCCGGTACTATAAAAAGTAAAGTATTAGACTTCGGACGCTGAGGTGGCAGAGATGGCGGAGGCAAGAAAGATCGAGAACGTGATCGTCGTCGGGGGAGGTCCGGCCGGCTATACGGCGGCGCTCTACACGGCGCGCGCCAACCTCGAGCCGCTCGTCTTCGAGGGCTTCCAGTGGGGCGGGCAGCTGCAGAACACCACCGAGGTCGAGAACTACCCGGGGTATCCCGAGGGCATCATGGGGCCGGAGATGATGAGCCAGTTCCGCGCCCAGGCGGAGCGCTTTGGCACCCGGTTCGTAACCGACGACGTCGATCGTGTGGAACTGACGGACGGCGGCCTGCAAAAGGTCTTCCTCGGCGAGGAGGAGCACCTCGCCAAAACCGTGATCCTCGCGATGGGGGCGGAGCCGCGCCGGCTGGGAGTTCCCGGCGAGATGGAGTTGGGCGGCCGTGGCGTGTCGACCTGCGGCGTCTGCGACGGGGCCTTCTTCAAGGACAGGAAGGTGATCGTGATCGGTGGCGGTGACTCGGCCATGGAGGACTCGATCTTCATCTCGAAGTACGCCAGCGAGCTGACCGTCGTCAACCGCCGCGACGAGTTCCGCGCCTCGAAGATCATGCGCGACCGTGCTGCGGAGCGGCCCAATATCGATTTCAAGACGCCGTTCGTCGTCGAGGAGTTCGTCGCGGGAGAGGATGGAGCGCTGGACCACGTCCGGCTCCGCAACCCCGACACCGACGAGACCGAGGACTTCGCGGCCGACGGAGCCTTCGTCGCGATCGGACACATCCCCCAGTCGGCGATCGTCAGCGGCCAGGTCGACACCGACGAGGAGGGCTACGTGCAGACCGCGCCGGGCTCGACCAGGACCAAGCTGGCCGGGGTGTTCGCGGTCGGCGACCTCGTCGATCACACCTACCGGCAGGCCGTCACCGCAGCCGGCACCGGCTGCATGGGAGCGCTCGATGCGGAGTGGTACCTGCGCGATACGCCGCCAAGCCCGGAGGCGCACTGGGCCCGCGGCGGCGAGCCGGCGGAGATCGCCCCGACGCCGGGCTCCTGACTCGTCGCGCCCGCCGCTGTGCGACTACCCCGGGAAGGGCTCCGGCTGGCGCTCGCCCTGGACGTAGCCGGACTCGGGCTCGAGCATCTCGCGGATCTGCCGCTGCAGCTCGGGAGTGTTCTCGTGACCGTGTACCTCCTCGGCGTGTTGGGCGGCGGTCGTCACGACCTCGTCCTCCTCGCCGATGATCGTCAGCGTGCAATTGCTTTCGCTCTCGAAGCGACGACAGTCTGCCATTACTCGGCTCATCTCAGGCCTCCAGTCTGGTGGTGCCGGCAGGGGATCCCTTGGGCGTGCATGGTCTACACCGGCGCGCGGGGTCCCGTCAAGGGGTGGGCCGGGGGGTGACGATCGGGAAGGCCGGGTCCGGCTCGTCGAGCAGCCCGAGCAGCTCGCCGATCTTCGCGCCGTCGCCCTCGACGCGCAGCCGGCCGCTCTGCGCCAGGTCGGCCAGGTCAGCAGATTTCAGCACCAGCCGGTTCAGCGCGTCCCGGGCGACGATCAGCGTCGCGTCGGCATCGGGGCCATGCCGGCCTGAGCGGTGTCGCATGACGCCGTTGCGGATCGTGATCGCGTGCTCCTCGTCGGGCTCGGTTATCAGCCAGTCGATCCGCAGATGCAGGTCCCAGGCACGCGGGCCGTTGAGCCGGATCGCCATTGCGTCCAGCAGCTGCGCAACCGAGAGGCCCGCGACGATGTCGGGTGGGATCCTCGCGGTCAGCGTCTCCGAAACTCCATCGCGGAGCTCCCCGGCACCGGCCAAAAAGAAGTTGCGCCAGATCGCATTCTCCGCTCCGTAGCCGAGCTGCTCGAGCGTGTCGGCCTGCAGCTGTCGGGCAGCGCGATTCTCGGGCTCGGCAAAGACCAGGTGATCGACCAGCTCGGCGACCCAGCGGTAGTCGCCGGCCTCGAACGAGGCTTGGGCCTTCTCGAGCAGCGCCTCGGCGCCGCCCATCGACTCCACGTAGCGGTGCGCCCGCTCGACCGGTGGGTGCTGCCAGAGGTGAGCGGGGTTGCCGTCGAACCAGCCCATGTAGCGCTGGTAGATCGCCTTCACGTTGTGGCTGATCGAGCCGTAGTACTCGCGGCAGTGCCACTCGCGAGCGAGGCTGGGGGGCAGCTGCACGAGCTCGGCTATCTCCGGCCCGGTGTGGCCCTGGTTCAGAAGGCGCAGCGTCTGGTCGTGCAGGTAGGTGTAGAGATCACGCTGCTTTTCGAGGAAATCGACGATTCGCTCTCCTCCCCAGCAGGGCCAGTGGTGCCCGGCGAAGAGCACGTCGGCCTCGCCTCCGAAGCGCTCGATTGCCTCGTCGAGGTAGTTGGCCCAGATGCGGGGGTCGCGCACCAGGGCGCCGCGCAGCGTGAGCAGGTTGTGCATCGAGCGCGCGGCGTTGTCGGCGATGCACAGGGCGCGGCGCTCGGGCAGATGGAAGTTCATCTCGGCGGGGGCCTCGGTGCCCGGGGTCAGGTGGAAGGTGAAGCGCACACCGTCGACGACCTCCTCCTGGCCGCTGGCGCCCACCTCCAAGCTGGGCGGGATCAACGAGATCGTGCCCACCGAGTTCGTCTGTCCGAGCCCGGCACCGAGCTGGCCCTCGGGGCCCCGCTCGAGGAATGCGCCGAACATGTAGCCGGCGCGCCGCCCCATCGCCATGCCCGCGAAGACGTTCTCGCTGACCGCGTGGTGGAGGAACCCGGCCGGCGCGAGGATCGGGATCTCCCGCTCCTCGACCTCCTGCGGCGAGACGACGCCCCGTGCGCCGCCGAAGTGGTCGACGTGGCTGTGGGTGTAGATCAGACCGGTGACCGGGCGGTCGCCTCGATGCTCGCGATAGAGGGCCAGCGCCGCCGCGGCGCACTCCGCCGAGATCAGCGGGTCGACGACGACGATCCCCTGCTCCCCCTCGATTACGTGCATGTTCGAGATGTCGAAGCCGCGCAGCTGGTAGAGGCCCGGTGCCAGCTCGAAGAGGCCGGCGATGCGACTCAGTCGGCCCTGGCGCCAGAGGCTCGGGTGGGCGGTGGTGGGTGGATCGGAGTTGAGGAAGTCATAGGACCGCATGTCCCAGATCGTGTGGCCCCGCTCGTCGGCGACCAGCGGTGGCTCGAACGGTGCAACCAGCCCGCGGCTCGCCTCGGCGAAGTCGCCCTCGTCGTCGAATGGCAGCGCCCGCAGGGCTTCGCGATTGCGGGTCGCCGTGTGCCCGGTTGCGGGCTTGCGGGTCTCGCTCAAGGGGCGCCCGCCTCCTGCCGCGCCCAGGCCCCGGTGGCCGCGCTGCTCATAGGAGAACCTTCCCCCGTTCTTTCTGAGATCTGGATGAGGCCGACCGAAGGGAGGCCGACGCAGAATCCCGGGAAGGACAGAGAGCCGACCGCCGTTGGGAGAGCGCCAGCGTCGCTAGCCCCGTAGAGGGCCAGAATGAGACCAGCGCCTCCCGACGGTCGGAGGCACCTGAAGCGGCCACAAGGAGTGGCGCCCCAGAGCGCCAATCTATGAGCAACCGCAACGGTACCTCGCGGCCGGCTCGAACGAAAGTGAAATCGAGCGAGGGAGGTATCCGATGGAGGGGTTTGCGGGGATCGACTGGGCCAGTGCAGAGCACGCGCTCTGCGTCGTCGACGGGGCTGGCGGGACGCTGGCCGGTGAGTTCTTCACCCATGACGAGGCTGGGATCGAAGGGCTGATCGAGCGCATGCGGGGCCTCGGCGTGGTGCGTGTAGCGATCGAGCGTCCCGACGGCTTGCTCGTCGAGCGCCTGCTCGCGGCCGGCTTCACCGTCTTGCCGGTCCACCCCAACAAGCTGAAGGCGACGCGACCCCGCTATGAGGCCTCCGGTGGGAAGTCCGACGGCTTCGACGCCTTCGTCCTGGCCGAGCTGGCCCGAACCGATTCCCATCGCCTGCGCTCGCTTGCGCCGGATTCCGATGAGACCAAGGCGCTGCGGGTTCTCACCCGCAGCCGTGAAGATCTGGTCGGCGCCAGGGTCCGGCTCGCCAACGAGCTGCGCGCGCAGCTGGATGCCTTCTGGCCCGGTGCGGCGCGGCTCTTCGCCGCCATCGACTCGCCGATCTCCCTCGCCTTCCTGGAGCGCTACCCGGCTCCCGCCGATGCGCGCGGTCTGGGCGAGAAGCGACTGGCCGCCTTCCTGGATCGCAGCGGTTACTCGGGACGGCGCAGCTCCGAGGAGCTGCTGGGGCGACTGCGAACGGCCCCGCAGGGACGCGCAGGTGAGATCGAGGCCCGGGCGCGACGCTCTTCGGTGCTCGGCCTGATCGCGGCGTTGAAGCCGATCGTCGAGCAGATCGCAGAGCTCAGCGCTCAGATCGCCGACGCGGTGCGCGCTCACCCCGATGGACAGGTCTTCCTGCCGCTGTTCAAGGACCCCAAGTCCTCGATCACAGCCGCACGGCTGGTGGCGGAGATCGGCGACGATCGCTCCCGTTATCCGAACGCCGAGGCGCTGGCGGCCGACGCCGGCATGGCTCCTGTGGCGAGGGAGTCGGGCAAGCGCAAGGTCGCCGGGTTTCGCTGGGCCTGCGACAAGCGGCTCCGTGACGCCGTCGCGTGCCTTGCCGACTCCACCCGTCACCATCACCCCTGGGCGCGAGGCGTCTACCTCTCTGCACGAGGACGAGGCCTGGACCACTCCCACGCGATCCGCGTCCTCGGCCGCGCATGGCTGCGCGTTCTCTGGCGCTGCTGGCAAGACGGAGTCGCCTATGACCCTGCCAAACACGGCAATTTGCGACGGCTTCAAATGGTGGGGGGTTGACACAGGGAGTCTCATTCGGTGCCCTCGCTGGCGAGGGCGGCCAGCCGCGGCGCCGGGCGGTAGGCCTCGCCGTGGCGCTCGCACAGCCCCTCGAGCAGGGTGACGGCGCGCCCGGCCCCGATCAGCTCGGTCAGCTCCACCGGGCCCTGCGGCCAATTGAACCCGAGGCGCATCGCGGTGTCCATGTCGGCCGGCGAGCCGATCTCCTCTTCGAGCGCAAACGCAGCCTCGTTTGCGATCTGCGCAAACAGGCGGGAGAGGATCTCCTCTGCCGCCGGGTCGATCTTTGCCAGCTCGCCCGGGTCGAGCGTGGGTGCGTCGATGTCCAGCTCGGGGTCGGCCTCGCGATGCGGCCCGTCGCCGTAGTCGTAGAAGCCGCGGCCGCCCTTGCGTCCCAGCAGGCCCTCGCCAACCATCCGTTCCTGGGTCGCGCTCGGCCGCCAGCGCTGCGGCTCGCCACCCTGGTGGAAGAAGGAGCGGGCGACGCTCAGGTTGACGTCGAGGCCGATCAGGTCGAGCAGCTCGAACGGTCCCATCCGAAAGCCGCCTCCCAGCCGGCAGGCGCGGTCGACCGTTGGCGCGTCCGCGACGCCCGCCTCGAGCATCCGCAGCGACTCGAGCGAGAACGGGCGGGCGAGGCGGTTGGCGATGAAGCCGGGTCGGTCCTTGGCGCGGATCGGCGTGCGGCCCATGCGGCGGCCGGCCTCGGCGGTCGCCTCCAGCGCGCTGCTGCTCGAGTGCTCGGTGAAGACCACCTCGACCAGCTTCATCAACGCCGGGGGGTTGAAGAAATGCATCCCCACGATGCGGTCGGGTTGGGGTATGTCGGCGGCGATCGCCTTCACCGAGAGGGAGGAGGTGTTGGTTGCGAGGATCGTCCCTGGCCCGCAGATCGCGGCCAGCATCGCGAACAGCTCCTGCTTTAGCCCAAGGTCCTCCGGTGCCGCCTCGATCACCAGGTCGCAGCCGGAGAGCTCGGCGAGGCCGCGGGCAGGGGAGATGCGCGCCAGGGCGTCATCCGCCTCCGCGGCGCTCCACAGCTCCCGCGCCACACCCTTGTCAAGCGCTTCGGGCAGCCGCTTGAGCCCCTCCTCCAGGGCCTCGGGAACCGGGTCGTGAAGCCTCGTCTCGTAGCCGCCCAGGCAGGCTGTCTGCGCGATGCCGGCCCCCATCGTGCCCGCTCCGACGACGCCGATTCGCTCGACCTTCAACGTCCCCTGAACTCCGGCTCGCGCTTCTCGAGAAAGGCCCGCATCCCCTCGGTGCGATCCTCGGTGGCCATCGCCAGCTCGTACAGGCGGCGCTCGGTCTCCAGCCCGGCGGCCATCGCCGTCTCCTCGGCTGCCAGCACGGCCTGCTTGGCGAGGCGCACCGCGATCGGCGGCCGCTCGGCAACGGTGCGGGCAAGCTCCATCGCCTCGGTCAGCCAGCGGTTCTTCTTCACGACCTTGTTGACCAGGCCGAACTCCAGTGCCATGTCGGCGTCGAAGCGGCGGCCGGTGAGGACGTACTCCATCGCTCGCTGCTTGCCGAGCACACGCGCCAGTCGCTGCGTGCCGCCGCCGCCGGGGATGATCCCGAGGGTGATCTCCGGCTGGCCGAAACGGGCCGTATCGGAGGCGATGACCATGTCGCAGGCCAGCGCCAGCTCGCAGCCTCCGCCCAGCGCGTAACCGGAGACCGCAGCGATAAGCGGCGTCTTCACGGCGGCAACCCGTCGCCAGAACCCGGCGGCGGGGTGGCGGAGCGCCTCAGCGAAGCTGCGCTCGCTCAGCGCCTTGATGTCGGCGCCGGCGGCGAAGACCTCGTCGGAGCCGGCGATCACGATGCAGCGCACCTCGGGATCGGGATCGAACCGCTCCAGCTCGGCGGCGAGCCGCTCCATCATCTCCGGCGAGAGCGCGTTGCGGGCCTCGGGCCGGTTGAGGCGCAGCAGCGCGACATGGCCGTCGCGCGAGCTGTCGAGGATGTCCGTCATCGGCTCGGGCGATCGATTCCCGTCTGAGTGCTCCCATAGACCATCTTCGAGCCCATCGGCCGAAGAGTTCGAAAATCACCAGACGATTGGCTCTCTGCGGGTCCGAGGGGCACTGTTGGCGCCGGTCGTGCGTGCATCTAGCCGGCTTCCATCGGGGTCATCGCGTTGATCCCGGTCACGGCGCGGCCGATGATCAGCTTCTGGATCTGCGACGTCCCCTCGTACAGCGTGGTCACGCGGGCGTCGCGCAGATAGCGCTCGACCGGGTAGTCGTCGACGTAGCCGGCCCCGCCGTGCACCTGGATCGCCAGGTTCGCGCACTCGACGGCGGACTCGGTCGCATACAGCTTGGCGACCGAGGTCTCCATCGTGTTCGGCTTGCCTTCGTCCTTCAGCACGCCGGCCCGGTAGACGAGCATCCGGGCTGCGTCACGCCTGACGATCATGTCGGCGATCATCTCCTGGACGAGCTGGAAGCGGGCCAGGGGAACGCCGAACTGCTTGCGCTCCGTGGCATAGGCGGTCGAGGCTTCAACGCAGCCGTCGCAGATTCCCACGCAGCCCGCGGCGACGCTATAGCGGCCGTTGTCGAGGGCGCTCATCGCCACCTTGAAGCCGTCGCCGATCTCGCCGAGCATCGCGTCGTCGCCGACCTTTACCTCGTCGAGGGAGAGCTCCGCGGTGTCTGAGGAGCGCAGGCCGAGCTTGCCATGGATCTCCTGCGAGCTGAAGCCCTCGCTGTCGTTCGGGACGAGGAAGCAGGCGAGCCCGCGGTGCTTCTTGGCGGGGTCGGTCTGGGCGAAGATCAGCGCCACCTCGGAGTAGTTGCCAAGCGAGATCCACATCTTCTGGCCGCTGATCGACCAGCCCGCGTCGGTCTTGGTGGCCCTGGTGCGCAGGTTGGCCGCGTCGGAGCCGGTGTCGGGCTCGGTCAGCCCGAAGCAGCCGAGTGCCTCGCCCGAGCAGAGCCGCGGCAGCCAGCGCTGCTTCTGCTCCTCGGTGCCCCACTTCTCGATCGAACCGGCCACCAGCGAGGTCTGAACGGAGACCACGGTGCGGGCGGAGGAGTCGGCCCGGCCGACCTGCTCGACGATCAGCCCGTAGCCGATGTAGTCGAGGCCGCGGCCGCCGTACTCCTCGGCGACCGGCGCGCCGAGGTAGCCGACCTCACCGAGCTTGTGGGCGAGCTCGCGGTCAAAGCGCCCGGCGCGGTCGTTGTCGCGTACCCGCGGGGCGATCTCGCGATCGGCGAACTCGCGCGCCGTGTCGGAGATCAACCGCTGCTCGTCGGTCAACTGGAAGTCCATCTCACCCTGCTTTCTTCGGTCTTGCCCGGCGCGGTGGCGTTGCTGGCCGCTGGCGAAGGGGGCGCCGCGTCGTGCTGCTGGTCATGGAAGTTCCCGTCCGAGCGTTGTTGCAAAGGCCTCCTGCGCCTCGCGGGTGCGCGGCCCGGGCGCCTCGGGAAGCTCGTTGCCGTCGATCGCGGAGACGGTCTGGATCTCGCGCGTCGTCGAGGCTAGGAATGCCTCGTGCGCGGCTCGCAGGTCGGCGATCGGCCAGGCGCCCTCCTCGACGTGAAGGGCCTTGACGAGGCGGTCGCGGGTGATCGACTCCAGCACGCCCACGTCGAGCGCGGGGGTGCGCAGCGCCCCCTGAGGAGAGACCCAGAAGACCGCCGCGGTCGGAGGCTCCAGCACGGTTCCGTCGGGCTGCACGAGGATTGCCTCGTCGGCGCCCTGCGCCTGCGCCAACCTGGTCGCCTGCATGTTGGCGGCGTAGGAGAGTGACTTGACGCCGTTGAGGATCACCGAGGGGCAATAGGTCACCGCCGCAAGGCGCAGCGTCTCCGCATGGGCCGGCAGCGGCTCAGTCGCGGCGATGCGACGGCCGCCCCGCGTGACGATCAGCCGCAATTGACCGTCGGCGGCCCCGGCCGAGGCAAGGAGCGCATCGATCTCTTGCGCCAGGGTGGCGCGGTCGAAGTCGAGCTGGATCGAGGCCGCCGAGCGCTGCAACCGGTCGAGGTGGTCAGCCAGGGCAAAGGGGCTTCCCGCGTAGAGACGGATCACCTCGAAGACGCCGTCGCCCCGGTAGAGACCGTCATCCTGGAGCGGGACGAGCGCTTCGCGAGTGCGGGTGATTCGCCCGTCAACGCTCGCCAGCTCCGTAACCGTTATCGCCATTGGCCGGCGAGGCTATCTCAGACCGCCCCCCTCGCGAACTGCATCAACTTCGCTATCTGGCAGATAGCGAAGTTGATGCAGTTCGCGAGGTGTGAGGCTAGGGACGCTCGAAGACGGTGGCGAGGCCCTGGCCGACGCCGACGCAGAGGGTGGCAATTCCGTAGCGACCGCCGCGGCGGCGCAGCTCGTGGGTCAGCGTCGTGGTGAGGCGAGCGCCGGAGCAGCCGAGCGGATGCCCGAGGGCGATTGCTCCGCCGTTCACGTTGAGGCGCTCTTCGTCGATCCCCAACTCCCCGACGCAGGCGAGAACCTGTGCCGCAAAGGCCTCGTTCAGCTCAATCAGGTCGATCTTGTCGAGGCCGAGCCCGGCGGCGGCGAGGGCGCGCGGCACGGCGACGGCAGGGCCGATCCCCATGTAGGCGGGATCGACGCCAGCGACGCCGAACGAGACGACCCGGGCCAGCGGCTCGGCGCCGAGCCGCTTGACGCCCGCCTCCGATGCGACCAGCGTGCAGGCCGCGCCGTCGTTGAGCGTCGAGGCGTTGCCGGCGGTCACCGTGCCGTCATCGCGGAAGACGGGACGCAGCTTCGACATTTTCTCCAGCGAGGCGTCGGGCCGTGGGCCCTCGTCGGCCGCGACAGTGGCCGTGTTGCGCCCCTGTGGCACCTCGACGGGGACGATCTCCTCAGCGAAGAGCCCGCCCTCGGCGGCGGCGACAGCCCGCTGATGGCTTCGCAGCCCGTAGGCGTCCTGCGCCTCGCGAGCGATTCCGTAGCGCTCGGCGACGTTCTCCGCGGTCTCGCCCATCGACTCGGTCGAGATGCCCAACTCCCGCATCCGCGGGTTGACGATTCGCCAGCCCAGAGTCGTGTCGTGCATCGTCTGCTCGCCGCGCGGCAGACCCCGCTCGGGCTTGGTCACGACCCAGGGGGCGCGGCTCATCGACTCGACGCCACCAGCCAGGTAGAAGTCGCCCTCCCCGAGCTTGACGGCCCGGGCCGCCGCGTTGATCGCCTCCAGCCCCGAGGCGCACAGCCGGTTCACGGTGGCGCCCGGAACACTGTGCGGCAGACCCGCCAGCAGTGCCGCCATGCGGGCGACGTCGCGGTTGTCCTCGCCGGCCTGGTTGGCGGCGCCGAAGTAGACGTCTGTGATGCTCTCCGGGTCGACCCCGGTGCGCTCGACTGTGGCCTTGATCACATGGGCCGCGAGGTCATCCGGGCGCGCACCGGAGAGCGCCCCCCGGTAGGCCCCCATCGGGGTTCGGAGCGCCGCGACGATGTATGCCTCGGTCATCGAGCGTGGATTAAACCTGAATCCCTCGATCTCACCGGCTGCGGGGTTGGCTGTCTCCTGTGGCGCACCCGGCTGCGGGGGTTGGCTGTCTCCTGTGGCGCACCCGGCTGCGGGGGTTGGCTGTCTCCTGTGGCGCAGAGCGGCCGGGCGTATCCTTGACGGGTGGGTTTCGTCCTCGCAACGGTCGTCGTCCTGATCGTCATCGTGGGTGTGCTGCTTGCGGTGGGTCACTTCTATCCCGGCAGCGGTGCGGACCTGCTCGATTGGAGACCGACTCGCTCGCCAGAGCTCGAGGCTCGGAACGAAATCGACGACATTCAGCAGATGCTCGACGCCCAGAACGCGATACGGCAGCGGCGCGGTGCGCCGGCCCGCACCGAGCAGCAGCTGCGCGAGGAAGCGGAGGCGGACGAGATCGTCCGCCTCCGCCGCGAGAACCCGTCGGGGACCTGAGAGACGCATGGCACGAGCGCTGATCGTCGGCTGTGGCTGCCGTGGCCGGATGCTCGGTGAGCGGCTGCTCGCCGAGGGCTGGGCGGTACGGGGAACGAGTCGTCGCGAGGAGGGCCTGGAGCCGATCGCGGCGGCCGGAATCGAGCCGGCGCTCGCCGATCCCGATCGGCCGGGAACGCTGCTCGAGCTGGTCGGGGATGTCGCTGTGGTCCACTGGCTGCTCGCCTCAGCACAGGCCGAGCGGGAGGCGATTGCCGCGCTTCATGGACCGCGGTTGGAACACACGCTGGAAAGGCTGGTCGACACCCCGGTGCGTGCCTTTGTCTACGAGGCTTCGGGCTGCGTCCCGTCGCACAACCTGGAGCAGGGCGAGACGGTCGTGCGCAGCGCGGCAGAGACATGGCGGATCCCGATCCAGGTGGTCGCGACCGAGCCCAGCGACTCCGCGGCGTGGGTGGAGGAGATGATGGCGGCGACCCTGGAGCTGGTTCGGTAGAACCGGCCCGGGAGGCAGGGAGTCACCCATCAGCGGGTTCTCTACGCACTGACCGGCCAAGCCATACGTCTAAACTCGGATAGGAATTAGGTAGATAGCCCACTGACCCGAGACGGAGGTTGCGGATGAGCTACGCGAAGGATGTCCTGGTTGATACCGAGTGGGTCGCCGAGCACCTGAACGACGACGCCGTCCGCATTGTCGAGGTGGACGAGAACGTCGGCCTGTACGCCGAGGCCCACATCCCCGGCGCGATCGGCTTCGACTGGAAACTGGATCTCCAGGACCAGGTGAAGCGCGACTTCCTCGGCCCGGAGGACTTCGGCGAGCTGATGGGCAGCCGCGGCATCTCCAACGATCACACCGTCGTGCTCTACGGGGACCGCAACAACTGGTTTGCCGCCTACACCTACTGGTACTTCCGCTATTACGGCCACGACAAGGTGAAGCTCATGAACGGCCCTCGCGAGAAGTGGATCTCAGAGGGACGCGAGACGACCACGCAGGTGCCCGAGCACCCGGCGGCCGCCTTCACTGCGAAGCCGGGGGACAACTCGATCCGCGCCTTCCGCGACGAGGTTCGCGCGGCGCTCGACTCCTCGACCAGCCTGGTCGACGTTCGCAGCCCCCAGGAGTACTCGGGCGAGCTGATCGCGATGGCGGGCTACGAGCAGGAGGGCGCGCAGCGGGCGGGGCACATTCCCGGTGCGGCGTCGGTGCCGTGGGCGCAGGCCGTCAACGAAGACGGGACCTTCAAATCGGCCGACGAGCTGCGCGAGCTGTACACCGCGAAGGGTGTGATCGCCGACGGTTCGCCGATCATCGCCTACTGCCGGATCGGCGAGCGCTCGGCCCACACCTGGTTTGTCCTGCACGAGCTGCTCGGCGAGCAGAACGTCAAGAACTACGACGGCTCCTGGACGGAGTGGGGGAACCTCGTGGGCATGCCAATCGAGAAGGACGCCTGAGCCGGACCCGGCAGCCTCAGAGGATCCGGTCGAGGAGGTCGCCCAAGATGCGGGCTGTGGCGCCCCAGATGAGGTGCCCGCCGACCGTGTAGGTCGGCGTGTGGATGGGGATGCCGCGACGCACCAGGCGGCGCATTCCATAGCCGTCGCGCAGCGCGTCGAGCGAGACCGTCAACAGCGTCTCGACCTCGCTCGGATTGGGCCTCAGCTCCAGCGCAGCCGGGTTGGGGACCAGGCCGACAAAGGGGTGGATGCAGTATCCGGTCACGAAGGTGGCCGTTGGCGGCAGGGCGCCGGTCAGCTCAACGGCGGCTGGATCGAGCCCGATCTCCTCCTCCGCCTCGCGTAGGGCCGTCGTCTGCAGACTGTCGTCTGCGTCGTCTCGGCGACCGCCCGGAAAGGAGATCTCCCCAGCGTGGCGGCGCAGGTCGGCGCGGCGCTCCGTGAAGATCAGCCCCGGGCTCCGGGGCCAGCCGTAGAGCGGTAGCAGCACGGCGGCAGCGGTGCCCTCGGCGCTGGCCATCGCCACGGCCTCTGCGGGGGAGAGCAGCAGCTCCGCAAGCTGAGGAGCGGTCGGACTCACGAGCGGAATGATTGCGCCACGTTCCGTCGTGTCCTCATCATCGCGACGCGCCTGCGGGGTTTGGGCGGCGGACCCGGTGGCGGTTCTCGCCGTAGCCGCGCGTCTCGTAGGCGATCAACGCCCACAGGAGGGCGGTGGCCAGGGCCAGCGTGGCAAGCGCGGGCAGCTCGACCGCGAGCGGCATCAGGGCGAGGAGAACCACTGCCAGGCCCAATCGCCGACGGTTCACCGTATGCACGTGCCGGTAGCGGAAGGCAACGTGGCCGAGCAGGTAGGCGGCGAGTCCACCGAGCAGTGCGAACGCCGGCACGATGTGCAGCGGGTCCTCGACGTGACCGAGCGTCTTCTTCAGCCCCAGCGCGACCAACACGATGCCGGCGACCAACGGGAAGTGCAGGTAGGAGTAGGAGTCGCGCGCCATCTCGTTTTGAACCCGACCCACCGCGGCAGCCGCGAGACGGCGTGCGGCGACGAGCGCGACGACGTCGAAGTAGATCCACCACAGCGCCGCGCTGAGCGCCACGCCAAGCACGGCGGCGGTGACGATGCCGGCGCTGAGGCCGAGTGTGGCGGCGGCGCCGATCGCGACGATCGACTCGCCGATGGCGATGATCACGATCAGACCATGGCGCTCGGCGAAGTGGCCCGGGGCGAGCTTCCAGCCGGTCGAGTCGATGAAGAAATAGGGGGCTGTCATGTCCAGGCCCAGTGCGATCACCCAGAGCCCACCCTGGACCATGCCATCGAAGAGCGAGGCGGTTGCCAGCAGGGAGACACCGATCGCCGTGCCCACCGCCAGGCCGTTGACGGAATTGCGGAGGGCGTCGTCGTCGCGGCTCGCGAGCATGAAGAGAGCGATGTGCGCGGCGCGGACGAAGCCGTAGGCGACCGCGAACGTCAGAGCGAGGGAGTCGAAGGCCTGCGGTACGCAGAGAGCGACGATCAGCAGCGCGGCCATGGCGGCGAAGATCACGATGCGCACGGCGCCCTCCTCCGGGTCGAGGACGCTGGTCAGCCACGCGTAGCCGACCCACGACCACCAGAGCACGGCGAGCACGAGCATCCCGCGGACCAGGCCCTGCCAGCTTGGCTCGTGCGCCATCAGAGTCGTGCACTGGGTGATCGCGAGAACGAAGACGAGGTCGAAGAACAGCTCGAGCGGTGTGACTCGCTCCCCCTCGCGCAGCACGGCCGCGAGCCTGGGTTCCTGTGGTACGGCGCCGGGCCTCATCGCGGCATCTTTCCAGGACCGTGCCGCCGCGGAGCCAAACCGATGTCCAACCGCGCTGGGTCACTGCTGCGTACCCGGCGGGCTCAGGGCTGCACGCTCCGGCGCGCAGCTCAGGGCCGACCAGTTGCGAGTCGTGGTGTGACGGGGCCGACCGGCCCATCCGTTCCCCACGGGCCCGGTTCTCTCGTCGCTGGCGTCGATCGACGAGAGAGACAGCCTCTCCCCCTGTTTGCCCTCCTACCTGCAGGTGTGGAGGGCAAACAGGAGAGGCTGCGCAGGGCCCGGGCGGTCAGGAGCTTTAGGGGGGGGGGTGCGTTACGTGAGGGCCCGGCGGCGGGTTGCCCTAGGAGCGAGGCGGACACCTATCCGGTCACTGGGTCAGATGATGACCTGGACGGTGCCGCCGTCCACCGACCAAGCCGCACCGCTCACATACGAGGCGCGCTCGGAGCAGAGGAAGACGATCGCGGCAGCGATCTCGCCGACCTCCGCAAGCCGGCCGATTGGCCGCTTCGCGCCAGCCGTCTCCAGCGCCTCCTCGCGGCTCGAGGCGCCCAACATCTCCCTGGACTGGTCGAGCAGGCCGCCGGGCTCCATCCAGAGCTCGGCTTCCACCGGTCCGGGGCAGATGGCGTTGACGAGGACCCCGCTCTTCGCGTAGCGGTCGGCGAAGAGGCGGGAGAGCGACAGCTCGGCCGCCTTTGCCACGGAGTACTCGGGCATCGCCGCGGAGGGGCGCTTGCCTGCGGTCGAGCAGACGTTGACGATCCGGCCCCAGCCACGCTCGGCCATCGCCGGCACCGCGGCCCGCATCGCCCGCATCGGGGCCATCACGTTCAGCTCGTATTGGGCCAGCCAGTCCTCGTCGGGCACATCGTCGAGATCGCGCCAGCGAGCCGCACCGGCGTTGTTCACCAGCACGTCGAGCGAGCCGAGTCGCTCTGTGGCCTCCGCCAGCATGCGTTCGGCCGCGTCCGGGAGGGTGACGTCGAGCGGCAGGGCGAATGCGCGCCCTCCGGCGTCGGACCCGGCGGCGTTTGCGGCCTCGGCGGCCTGCGCGAGGCGCTCCTCGCTGCGGGCGACGAGGAGTACGGCGGCTCCCTCGGCGCAAAGCAGTCGAGCCGTCTCTCGCCCGATACCCCGGCTGGCGCCGGTGACGACGCAGGCTCTTTCCTTCAACCCGAGGTTCATCGGCTCAGGAAAGCTGCCTGCCGGCGATTGCGTCGGCCGCACGCTCGGCAACGGCGATCGTCGGTGCATTGGTATTGCCGCTGGGGATGGTGGGCATGACCGAGGCGTCGACGACGCGCAGGCCCTCGACGCCGCGCACGCGCAGCTCCGGGTCGACCACCGCGTTCTCGCCCGATCCGATCCGGCAGGTTCCAACCGGGTGGTAGAGGAGCTCGACGCGCTGGCGCAGATCCTCGGCGAGGTCGTCGTCGCTTTCCAGCTCTGGGCCGGGGAAGAGCTCCCGGCCCAGAGTCGAGGCAAAGGGCCCCGCCGCCGCAATCTGGCGGGCGAGTCGGGTGCCGGCGACAAGCGCAGCGACGTCCTCGGGCTCGGCCAGGGAGTTGGTCAGGATCCGTGGCTTGTCGGCCGGGTCGGCTGATCTCAGCCGCACCCAGCCACGGCTGCGTGGGCTGACCAGGACCGGTCCCATCGTGATCGCGTGGCCGTCGTATTCCCGGAAGCCGTTGTCGACGAAGTAGGCCGGGGCGAAGTGGAACTGGAGGTCGGGCTGGGGGAGCCCGGGCTTGCTGCGCACGAAGGCGAACGCCTCGGCCACGGTTGAGGTGAGAGGGCCGCTGCGCCGCAGCAGATACTCGAACAGCGCCCGGGGGCTTTCCGCGTCCGCCAGGGAGCCGCCCCCCGGCACGTCCCAGACGGAGACCAGGTAGGGATGATCCTGCAGGTTCTCGCCGACGCCGGGCAGCTCGACGGCGATCGGGATGCCGTGCTCGCGGAGCTGCTCGGCGGGGCCGATGCCGGAGAGCATCAGTAGCTGTGGCGAGCCGATCGCGCCGGCGCTGACGATCACCTCGCGCTCCGCGACGGCGATTTCCTTCCGCCCTCTGCGGCGGTAGCGGACCCCACTTGCGCGGCCATCGCGGAGCTCGATGCCCAGCGCCTGGGCGCCTGAGATCACGGTGAGGTTGGGGCGCCGCCGGGCAGGACGCAGGTAGGCGTCGGCCGCGCTGCAGCGACGGCCGTTGCGCTGCGTCACCTGAACCAGCGCGGCCCCGTCCTGCTCGGGGCCGTTGTAGTCGGCGCTGCGGGGGATCCCGGCTGCCACGCACGACTCGAGGAAGCTGCGGGTGAGCGGTCGCGGCGAGCGCTCGTCCTCGACGCGAAGGGGCCCGCCCACGGCATGGTGCTCGGACCGGCCGCGGGCATTGTCCTCGGCACGCAGGAAGTAGGGCCGGATTCCATCCCAACCCCAGCCGTCGGCGCCGCCCGCCTCCCACCCCTCGTAGTCGAGCGGGTGGCCACGCACGTAGAGCATCGCGTTCATCGAGCTGGAGCCGCCGAGGCCCTTGCCGCGCGGCACATAGAGCGAGCGGCCGGCGCAGTGGGGCTCGGGTTCGGTGGCGAGGTCCCAGTCGCGCTTGGACTTGAACTGCTTCTGGAAGGCGGCCGGGATCCTGACGTTGGGGTGTCGGTCGCCGCCCCCGGCCTCGAGCAGGAGCACGCGTACCGCGGGGTCTTCGCTGAGCCGCCCGGCGAGCACGCAACCGGCCGACCCAGCCCCGACGATTACGTAGTCATGCACCCGGAAGGTCCTCGATCGCTTCCGAGACGACGACGGGTGTCTCGGTGCCAATCACCTTGTGGACCGGGCATTTGCGGGCGATTGTGAGCAGTCGTTGGCGTTGCTCCTCGCTCAGCTCCGACGGCAGTCGCAGGCTGACCGCGAACGAGGAGGGCGCGAAGCGGTCGTACTCGACGTCAACCTCGACCTCGACCGCGCCGATATCCCACCCCTTGCGCGCAGCGTAGAGCTCCATGGTGACCGCAACGCAGCTCGCCAGCCCGGCGGCCACCAGCCGCGTCGGGGCGGGCCCCGCGTCGGTCCCACCCGCTGTGGCCGGCTCGTCGACGACCAGGGTATGAGCGCCTTCTTCGATGTCCACGTCGTGGACGAAGCCCTGGCGGCGGCGGGCGACGACCTTCATCGGAAGCTACTCTCCGCGCCCCTCGAACAGGGCCGGGTCGTCGATGTCGGCGAAGCGAGCCATCGCGTAGGCAAGGTCCGAGGCGCGGTTGACGAAGTGGACGACGGTTTCATTCGCCAGCTCGCCGCTCTCGCTCAGCGCCGTGACGTGGCGCTCGGCGCGGCGGATCACGGTGCGGGCGACGTCGAGCTGCGCGGAGAGCTGCGTCCCGCCGGGAATCACGAACTTTGCCGGCAGCTCGACCTGGCTCATGTACCGGTCGATCCGCTCCTCCAGTGCCGTGACCATCTCCTCGGTTGTGCGGCTGACGCCGGCCTCCAGCCGCTCAGCGGCCTGCGGCGCGGTGGCCAGCTCCGCACCGGCCACAAAGATGTCGCCCTGGAGGCGGAGGATGTCGGCGGCCAGCTCGGCCTGCGACGGGCCGCAGAGGGAACGCGCAACACCCAATGCCGCGCACGCCTCGTCGAGCGAGCCATAGGCCTCGGTGCGGCCGTGGTGCTTGGGGACTCTCCCGCCGTACCAGAGGGAGGTCGTGCCGTCGTCGCCCTTCCTGGTGTAGATCTTCACCACGCGCTCATCCTAAGCTGCGCCGTTCGCGGGCGCGCTGTGTTCAGCCGACCGGATTGAAGACGAGCCCGGTCGGCACCTTGGGGAAGAAGTAGGTCGACTTGGGCGGCATGTTCTCGTCGCTCTCGCAGATCGCGCGAACCTGATCGACCGGGATCGGGCGCAGGATGAACGCCACGTCGTAGGTGCCGTCCCCGACCAGCGCCAGCGAGTCGTCCACGCTCTTCGCGTAGCCGATGCCCCGCTTGGCGAGGATGTCGTCATCGCTCATGCCGGCGATCTGCTTGAGGACCAGGGTCTCGAGGATCGCGGCATCGAGCCGGCGGTAGGACTCGGGCTTGCCGGCGAGCTGCTGGTCGAGGTCGGCGATTGCACCGTCCTTCAGGCGCAGCCGGAAGCCGCGCTGGTGGTGGGAGTCGTAGAGGCCGAAGACCCCGACCCCGTCCTCGCCGCGCGGATCGAGCTTCTCATTCGCCACCTCGGTCACCTCGAACAGCTCGCGCAACCCCTCGCCGAGGCGCTGCTGGCGGTCCGGGTTGTCCGCGAAGCCGGCGAGCAGGCGGTGGGTGGGGAAGACGGTGAGGCCCGGGTCGTCGAGCCCGGTCAACGCCATCAGCGTGTAGTTGTGGTCGCCCTCGCCGCCGATCTCGTCGCGGTAGGCGATCGCGGTCTCATAGCGGTGGTGCCCGTCGGCGATCAGCAGCCTGGCATCTGCAAGCAGCTCCGTGACCCGCGCCAGGAGCGCGGGATCGGCAACCCGCCAGAGGCGCGTCACCGTGCCCCCCGCGTCGGTCGCTTCGCCCCAGGGCTCGGTCTGCTCGGTGGCTGCGGCAACCAGCGGCCAGGCGTCCACGGTGCTGAGCGAGAAGATCGGCGAGAGGTTGTGCCGCGTCGCGCGGGTCAGGTCGAGCCGGTCCTGCTTGGGGCCGGGCAGGGTGCGCTCGTGGGGCAGGACCTGGCCCGTGGCGAAGTCCTCGACGCGTACTCGCGTGAGGATGCCGTGACGAGTGCGGGGGCCCCCGTCAGGGCCGGCGTAGTCCTGGGTCATCGCCCAGATCGCCGGCTCGGAGTCGCTGACCAGCGCCCCGTCGGCTCGCCAGGTCTCCATCGTCTCGGCAGCGCGCTTGTATGGGTCGCCCTCGGGAAGCTGCACACCGGCGTCGAACGGTTTTGGGAGGTCGATTGCCACGGCGTTATAGGGCGAGCGCTCCAGCAGTTCGGCCCGCTGCGCTGCGTCGATCACGTCATAGGGCGGGGCCGCGACAGCGTCGAGAGATCCGACGACCGCGAGGTCGTAGTGGGTGGCATGGATCGGGCGCACGTCGGCCATCGCCGCGAAACCTAGCGGCTGTCGGCTGGAGACAGGTTTAAGATCACCGAGGCGGGGCGTGGCGCAGCCTGGTAGCGCGCGGCCTTTGGGTGGCCGAGGTCCCCGGTTCAAATCCGGGCGCCCCGATCTTTTCGCCGGTCGCCTACAGCGATCGGCACGGACGCGTTGCGGCGTGCGCGGGCGATCGCAGGCCGCAACGCCCCGACGGCCCCCCGGGGCACTAAGCTGGACGTTTGTTCGTTGAGGCTCTACCTGAGGTTGTCGATGAGACTTCGATGATGGCGGCGATAGGCGGAAATCGACGTACCGAACGGATCGTGTTCGAAACCGATCGGCACCTGATCACGGGCGAGATCACCCTCCCCCAGGAGGGCTACCAGAGCCGCTTCTCGGACTCGATCAACCGCGGCGATGTCGCGTTCATGCCGATCGTCAACGCTGAGATCACACCGCTTGGCGGCGGCGAGACCGAGAGACGCGACTTCATCGTGCTTGCCAAGTCCTATGTCCGCCTCGCCTATCCGGTCAGCGGCGAAGCCTGAGCGAGGACCGATAATCGCTCCCGTCCCGACCGGCGGGGGGAGCATGGCCGGGTGGTTTGGCTATTGCTCGTAGAGCTTGACGACGCGGACGGTTCCCTCAGGAGCCGCGTCGACGCAGAGGTTGCAGAGGACGCACTCGTCGAGGTTCGCGGCGACGATCTCCACGCCGCCCTCGCTCGCCTTGAAGATGTCGACCGGGCAGACTTCCTCCAGCTTGTGCGCCAGCCCGGCATCGGCGGCGACCGTGGCGTCGACCTCGACGTCGATGAAGACCCGCTCCAGAGCCTCGGCCATCAGGCGGTCACCTCCAGCTTCTCCTTGACCGCGTCGGGGATCTCGTCGATCCGCTCGACGACGCGGATCCCCGCCGCTTCGAGGCGGGCGATCTTTTCGGTGGCCGTGTCCTCCTTGCCTTCGACGATCGTGCCGGCGTGGCCGAAGCTCATCCCCTTCATCTCCTCGTCGTCCATGAACTTGCCGGCCATGAAGGCGACGATGGGGAGGCGCGATTCGTTCTCCGCGATCCACTCCGAGAGCTGCGCCTCCATGCGGCCCCCCGGCTCGGTGTAGATGACGATCGCCCTGGTCTGCTCGTCGGCCTCGAAGTAGGGCATCAGCTCGGCGTAGGTGGAGCCGATGATCGCGTCGCCGCCGATCGAGACCGCCGTGGAGACGCCAAGCCCGGCCTGGGTCAGCGACGAGGAGATCTCGGTGGTCATCCCGCCCGAGCGGCTCATCACGCCGATCGGGCCCGGTGCATAGGCCTTGGCTGCGTCCTTGGCGGGGCCGCCGATTCCGCCCATCTTGCAGATCTCGGGTGCGATCAGGCCGAGGCAGTTGGGGCCGATGATCCGTGCGCCGCGCATGTCGGCCAGCTCGACCATCTGGGCGACGTCGCGGCGCGGCACCCGCTCGGTGACGACGACGATCAGCTTGATCCCGTTCTCGATTGCCTCGAGGACGGCGTCCTTGGTGAAGGCGGGGGGGACGGTGACCACCGAGCCGTCGACCGGGCCGCCGTGGTTCTCAACCGCCTGGGCGACCGTGTCGAAGACGGGAACACCGTGCACCTCGCGGCCCTTGCGGCCCGGCGTCACGCCGCCAACAACCTTGGACCCGTAGTCGAGGCACTCCTTGGTCAGGTTGACCGCCTCGCGCCCGGTGATCCCCTGGACGATGAAGGTGAAGTCCTTGCTCAGCAGGATGCTCACGCGGCTGCCCCCTGGATCTTGGCGACGGCCCGGCCGGCCGCCTCCCACATCGACACGGAGCGATCGCAGTACTCGACCCCATGGCGATCGAGGATCTTGAAGCCCTCCTCCTCCCAGGCGCCGGGGATGCGGAAGATCGCGATCGTCTCACCGGGGTCCTTGCCCAACTCCAGGCAGCCCTTGATCACGCCACGGGCAACGATGTCGACCCGCGTGTTGGAGACGATCGACATCATCACGGCAATCTTCTCGACGCCGTCCTTTTCGAGCACCTGCTTGGCGAGCCCGCATGCCTTGGCGACCGAGGGATTACCGCCGATCTCCGAGTAGTTAGCGGGCTTCCCGCCCTGGCTGCGCACCGCGTCGGTCAGGGTCAGCGAGCCGCCTCCAGCGCCGATCACCAGCCCAAGATTGCCCTCGAAGCCGTGGTCGCGGCCCTGGATCACGCCGCGATGGTCGGCTGCATCGATCGCCGCGACGTTTCGCTCGAAAGCCGATGGCTCGTATGGCTCGCGCGTGTCGTCCTCGGCGATCTCCAGCTCCCGGCGCAGCAATCCCTTCTGGCGGCCGACCGCCTCGTTCTCCATCTCCATGTGGGCGTCGAGGGCAACGAAGCTGCCGTCGGCGAGCTCGGCCAGCGGGTTGATCTCGGCGAGGGTCATGTCGTTGTCGCGGAAGAGGCGGGCGAGGCGGGCGAGGATCGGCGTGGCCCGCTGCAGCTGCTTGCCGGTTACCCCGGTTGCGGCTATCGCCTGCTTGGCCTCGAAGTCGGAGATCGGCAGGAGGTTGGAGAGATGGCCGCGACCCACGTGGTCGGGGTGCTGCTCGGCGACCTCCTCGATGTCGATCCCGCCCATGTCGCTGAACAGCATCAACGGCCGCTTTGCGGTGCCGTCCCAGACGACCCCGGCGTAGTACTCCTGCTTGACCTCGGCCTTGGGGTCGACGAGAACGCCCCGCGGCATGTGACCGTTGATCTCCAGCTGCAGGATCGCCTCGGCGTGCTGGGCAGCCTCCTCGGGGGTGTCGGCGAACTTGACGCCGCCCGCCTTCATCCGCCCGCCGCTGAGCACCTGCGACTTGATCACGACCGGTCCGTCGATCTCCTCGGCTGCCCGGCGCGCCTCCGCGGCGGTTTTGCAGAAGCCGTACTGGGTGACGGGGATTCCCGCCAGCTCGACGATCTTGCGTGCCTCGTACTCGTAGAAGCGCATGCGCGGCGCGCAACCCTATCCAAGACGAGGTCTCAACGGGAGAAGGGGGGAGAAGCCCCTGCGGGGACTCGATCTCAACTGGGTTGCGGTGTCGCCGCGAGCTGTAGCTGTTCGCCGAGGGCAATGTCGCGGCCTTCGGCCTCTCCCGCTGCGAGCTCCAGCACGGCGCGCGCCCCGCGATCTCCGGCAGCTCGCCAGGGGCGCAGGTTGTGTCGCACCCCCAGGACGCACAGGTCGGCGTCGAGGAAGACGACATCGATTGGGAAGCGCATGAAGGCCGTGTGTATCGAGGCGCTGGGCCGCAGCAGCATTCCCTCACCTGGTGAAAGCTCGCCGCGCCCGAGCAGCCCGCGCAGCCTGCGCCAGGGCCCGTCCGCGAGCTCGCAGCGCTCGCAGATCGCGGTGCCGCGGTCGGCGCTGAGGACCGCAAGGGTTGGCATCGAGCTCGCCGGGCTCCTCCGTGCCATGTCGGAGGTCGATACGGGTACTGGGTCAGGGACAGACATCAATGGTGCCCGCGTGGTGGCTCGCAAACGACGAGCGCTGCGATCGAAGAGGAATATCAGCTTCGGTTGTGGCCGGCACGGCAGCCGAGCTCGCTCAGGGCAAGGCGCACCGCGGTCGCGCTGCGCGACGGGCGACACCCACCGCGGTCGCGCTGCGCGACGGGCGACACCCACCGCGGTCGCGCTGCGCGACGCGGCGACACCCACCGCGGTCGCGCTGCGCGACGCGCGACACCCCTGGGATACTTCTCCGCTGGAATCGACCGAAAGGTGGAGATGGGGCTTCCAAGACATCCCCGCGCAGTCCTCGCGGTGCTAACGGCTGCGGTCGCGGCGGTCGCGCTGATCGCCACCGGCTGTGGCGAAACGGTGATCGACGACACGAAGACCGAGGGGGCGATCAAGCACAACCTGGAGAGCTCGCTTGAAAAGAAGGTCTCCGCGGTGGACTGCCCGTCCGGTGTCAAGGTCGAACCGGGCGACACCTTCGCATGCACCGTGACCCTGGCCGGCGGCAAGGAGGAAACGGTGACGTTGGAGATCCTCAACAAGGACGCAGACGTCGAAGTGACCGACCTCAGCCCGAAGAAGTAGCAGGGCGCACAAGCGCCGAGGGGTGACGGACGACGTTCGATTTCCGAGAGTAGAGTGCGGCGCATGAGCGAGACAATTACGGCCGATGCGCCGACCACCCACGCAAAGCTCCTCGACTGGGTCACAGAGGTTGCCGACCTGACCAAGCCCGCTGCCGTTCGCTGGTGTGACGGCTCGGCTGAAGAGTACGACTCCCTTGCCGAGGGGATGATCGAGGCGGGAACCTTCGAGCGGCTCTCGGAGGACAAGCGCCCGAACTCCTACCTGGCGCTCTCGGACCCCGGTGACGTCGCCCGGGTCGAGGATCGCACCTTCATCTGCTCCGAGCGGGAGGAGGACGCGGGCCCGACCAACAACTGGCGAAACCCCGGCGAGATGCGCGAGACGCTGAAGGCGCTCTTCGATGGCTGCATGCAGGGCCGCACCATGTACGTGGTGCCGTTTTCGATGGGCCCGCTCGGCTCGCCCATCGCCCATATTGGCGTCCAGCTCACCGACTCGGCGTACGTCGCCGCCAGCATGAGGATCATGACGCGGATGGGCAAGGGCGCCCTGGACGCGCTCGGGGAGGACGGCGAGTTCGTCCCCTGCCTGCATTCGGTGGGGATGCCGCTCGCCGAGGGCCAGGAGGACGTCCCCTGGCCGTGCAACGCGGACAACAAGTGGATCGTGCACTTCCCCGAGAGCCGCGAAATCTGGTCCTTCGGGTCCGGCTACGGTGGCAACGCGCTGCTCGGCAAGAAGTGCTTCGCGCTGCGGATCGCCTCGGTGATGGCCCGCGACGAGGGCTGGCTCGCCGAGCACATGCTGATCCTCAAGCTCACCTCCCCGGAGGGGGAGACGAAATACGTCGCTGCCGCGTTCCCGTCCGCCTGCGGCAAGACCAACCTGGCGATGCTGATCCCGACGCTGCCCGACTGGAAGGTCGAGACCGTCGGCGACGACATCGCCTGGATGAAGTTCGGCGAGGACGGGCGTCTCTATGCGATCAATCCCGAGGCGGGGTTCTTCGGCGTCGCGCCGGGGACCGGCGAGAAGACCAACCCGAACGCGATGGCCAGCGTCGCGCGGGACTCGATCTTCACCAATTGCGCGAAGACCGACGACGGCGACGTCTGGTGGGAGGGGATGACCGAGGAGCCGCCGTCGCACCTGATCGACTGGCACGGCAACGATTGGACGCCGGACTCCGACATCCCGTCGGCGCACCCGAACGCGCGTTTCACGACGCCCGCATCGGCCTGTCCCTCGATTGCCCCGGAGTGGGAGGACCCGGCCGGTGTGCCGATCGATGCCTTCCTGTTCGGCGGTCGCCGCTCCACGGTGGTGCCACTGGTCCGCGAGTCCTTCAACTGGGAGCACGGCGTCTTCCTCGGGGCGATGATGTCCTCGGAGACGACCGCCGCCGCCGCCGGCGAGGTGGGCAAGCTGCGCCACGACCCGTTCGCGATGCTGCCCTTTTGCGGCTACCACATGGGCGATTACTTCGGCCACTGGCTGAGCATTGCCGCACGGGAGGGGGCCAAGTTGCCGCAGATCTTCTACGTCAACTGGTTCCGCAAGGACGCAGAGGGGAACTTTCTGTGGCCGGGGTACGGCGAGAACAGCCGCGTTCTGGAGTGGATCTTCCGTCGCTGCATGGGAGCCGCGGAGGCGGAGGAGACGCCGATCGGCCTGGTGCCGGCGCCGGGCGCGCTCAACACCGATGGCCTCGAGGTCTCCGAGGAGGATGTCGCCGAGCTGCTGCGTGTCGACCCGGAGGAGTGGAAGGTCGAGCTGCCGGCAATCCACCAACACTTCGCCCGCTTCGGTGAGCACCTGCCCGAGCAGTTGCACAAGCAGCTTGCCGATCTGGAACGGCGCCTGGTGCCGTAGCGCCCGGGTGCCGTAGCCGCCGGTTCCATAGCAGAACGTGGTGGCAAGCACCCCCCTTTGGACCCCCACCCGAACTGCATCAACTTTCCAGGCTGCCAGATAGGCAAGTTGATGCAGTTTGTGGTTGGGGTGGCGGCAGGTCGACCCGCGCCCAGCGTGAAGTTACAATTTCAATGACTTTGGCAAGCACGATTCTGGTGTTGCTCGTCATCGTGCCGTTGGCGGTACTTGCGGTGCGTGGCGTGGTGTTGCTCGCCCAGCTGCTGGGGGGCAGGCGACGGGGGGATTCGTCGTCCGCTGCGCCCGGTCGCGTGAGGAGGCAGGAATACCTCGCACCGGTGGAGGCCCAGGCGGCACCGGTGGAGGCCCAGGCGGCACCGGTGGAACGGGCCCCTGCGACCGTTGCGTCCGAGAGCAGCCGGCTGTGTGGAGTCTGCGGCCAGCCGGTCCTGACCACCGCGGTGATCTGCAGGCACTGCGGCGCGGTGCTGAGCCATTGAGTCGCCAGATGTCCTCGTGGCTCAATCGACCCGCGCTGCTGGGCGTGCTGCTGTTTGTCGTGGCCGCGCCGGTGCTGGGTCTGGTGATTCGCGGGACAGGGGGCCGGGGGCCCGATCTGACCGCAAGCGCAGATGCTCATCCGGAGCGCCGGTCACGCCCGGTGCGGGCCCCCAGGCTGCCGCCGCCGCCGCGCGGTTGGCCGCGCGATTTGGAGCTCGGAATGGCCGATACGGTCGGCGATGCCGGTGCCCTGGCCGCCTCGAGGGGCTTTGGCATGCGCTACCAGTACCTGTCCGGCGGTGTGAACACGGATTCCGGCTGGCAGCAGTACGAACCCAACGGCACCTTCGTGGACCGCTACGTCAGCGAATCGCTCGCCCACGGCCTGCTGCCGATCTTCAGCTACTACATGCTGCTGCAGTCGCTGCCCGGCAATAGCCGGGCAAGCGAGCAGGAAAAGGACGCCACGAACCTCGCGACAGTGGCCACCATGCGCGCCTACTTCAGGGATCTGGAAGCCTTCCTGCGCCACGCGGGTGAGTTCGCTCCGAATCCCGTGGTGCTGGATCTGGAGCCTGACCTGTGGGGATATGCCCAGCAGGCGTCCGCGGGCGACAGGGCGAGGACGGTTGCCGCCCGGGTCTCGGCCACCGGCATCGACGCGCTGCGCGGCCTGCCCAACAACGTTTCCGGCCTGGCGCGGGCGATCGTCAGGCTGCGCGACGCGCTGGCACCGAACGTCCTGCTCGGCTACCACCTCAGCGTGTTCGGCACCGGCAAGGATCTGCTCTACGAGAGGCCCGCCGCATCCGGAGTCGACGAGCTCGCCGTCCGCTCGGCCCGCTTCTACCACTCGCTGCATGCCAAGTTCGACTTGATCTTCGCCGAAATGTCGAATCACAATGCCGCCTACGGCGAAATCGTGCGCCACGACGGCGGCGCGTCCTGGTGGCGCCCGGCCGACTATGCGCGACAGGTTCGGTACCTCAGGAAGGTCGTCCGGATGACCCACCGCAGGGTCGTCATGTGGCAGATCCCGGTCGGCAACACGCTGATGCGCGCCATGGACGACACCGAGTTCCACTATCAGGACAACCACGCGCAATGGCTGCTCGGCACCCGTGACGATCGGCATCTGCGCGCCTACCTGCGGGCCGGTGTGATCGCCTTCCTCTTCGGGCCGGCGTTACCCGGCGACACGTGCGCATGCGATGCGGCCGCAGACGGTGTCACCAACCCGCTGCCGATCAACGGCAACACGGGGGTCGCCCGCAGTGCCGACGACGATGGTGGCTTTCTGCGGAAAAGGGCTAGCCGCTACGTGCGCCGCGGCGCGCTGCGATTGCCGGCCGGCAGATGACGCCTGGTTTCAGCCGCCGTAGGCGCCCGACCATTCGATGCGAGCGATCCAGTCCTGCAACGTGGAGAAGGCCTCGCTGTCTCCCTGCACGAGCTCGCGCTCTTCGCCGGTCGCCAGCTCGCCGGTGAGCAGCGGCACGAAGAGGTCGGGTGTGCACCGCACGGTCACCGTGGCCTGAGGGTGCCGGCCCGACGGGCTGATGACCGATACCGGGCGCTCTCCGTCGACATATACGAAGCAACGCTGGGTTGCGCTGCCCTCCACCTCATGGCGCAGCGTGAAGCGATACGGCGCTGTCCATTGCGGCTCAATTGCTCGCGTCAGCACCCGGTAGGCGAGCAGCGGGTCGAGGCGCACGCCCGCGGAGTGCAGGGCGCGCAGCCCGAGCGGCGCCTGCGCGAGCGCCCGCAGGGTTCCCAGCCAGCGCCGATCCGGGGCAATGCGGACGGCGCCCGTGGCGACGAGGCTCCTCAGCCGTCCGCCGGCAAGCGCCACGCCGAGCTTGTCGAGCGGCGCGCTCAGTCGGAAGTCGACGTCGTCGGTCGCCAGCGGCGCGAGCTGTTCTGCGATGGTGACCCGCCCATCGAGGAGCCTGACCGTAAGGCAGCCAACCTCATCCACGACGAGGTCGTAGCGGAGATCTCGGGACTCCACCAGGCCATGGGCCGGCAGCAGTTGGAGGATCAGGCGGCCGGCTGCGGCTGGATCGTGCACGCTCAGGTCGCGCAGGCCGCGCGGCAGCCAGGGTGGTGACGGTACGAACCCCCGCCCGGGCGCGCGCTGCGACGGTTGCGCCGTATCGCCGTGGGTCCCCTGCGACGCCGAACCGCTCACCGCTGTTGCAGCACCTGGGCGGCGACGTAGCAGTAGTTGCGGCCCGGGTCCGGGTCGTTGTTCTTCCATTCCGTGGAGAGCAGGAAGCTTGCGGGGCTGGCCAACTGCCCGCCGTCGCCGCCAATCGGCTCGGCACTGACCGTGCCGCTCATCATGCCGTTGTTTGGCAGTTCCACCGAGACCGGAGCGTTCGATTCGCTGTAGAGGCGCTGGTTGGAGGACGCGCCTGCGGTTCCCTCGCCCTGAAAGGTGGTGACGTCCAGCACGCTGCGGCCGCCGTTGCCCGCCGGCGCCAGGCTGAGGGTCTGGGTGTCGGTATTGCAGGTGACGGTGAGGGTGCCGACGCCGCTCAGCTGGCCCGTGGCGGTGTCGTGGCCCGCGGCGTTGACCGATCCGAGCCAGTTGATCGTCAGCGAGATTGCAATCTGCGGCCCGGGGGCACCGGGCGGTCCGGTCGGGCCCGGAGGGCCCGCGGGCCCGATGCGAACGGCTTGCCGCCTTGCCCGCTTGTGGCCGTGGCGGCGCCTGTGCGCGTGCTTGGCCTTCTGCCGGTTGCGGAGACCGATGCGCTGGCCGGCCGCTCGACGATCGGCCCGTCCCCCCGGCGCCGTCCGCAGACTGCGCATTGCGGTTGTCTGGGGCCGGGGCGCGGTCGTCGCGGCGCCACCGGGCAGGCCCAGCACGATGCCGCCGAGGAGGGCGGAGAGGACGGCCGCCAGCGCAATCGACATGCGGGGGTGGCGGCGTGGCGGACGATCGAGCATGAGGTCAGCCTTCTCCCGTCACCACAACGCCGTTGACATAGCAGCGTGGCCCGTAGGCGTCGGCAAAGGACCAGTGCCAGGAGAGGCGGAAGGTTGCCGGGGCCGGCACCGATGCGGGCGCGCCATCTTCGAAATGCCCACGCGTGCTGATCACCCCTTGCATCTGGCCCTCGGCGGTGGGCTCGGTGCCGTTGACCTCGTTGAGACCGAGATTGAAATCCGGCCCGTAGAAGGCGGAACGCCGTGCCGCAGCGCGGACCGCCGTTTCATTGCGGCGCATGATCGTGGCCCACATCTCGGTGTCGACGTTCGGGTCGTAGGGATGGAAGCGCACCCACTGCGTGTCCAGGTTGCACTTCACTTCGCCGCTGCCGATGCCGGGGACCTCGAAGCTCGAGGTGTCGTGGCCGGCGTAGGCGCCGTTCTGCCAGTCGACCGCGATGCTCTGCGCTCGCGGCCCTGGCCCGGCGGGGCCCTGGGGCCCGGCGGGACCCTGGGGCCCTGTGAGACTTTCGGGCTGAGCGCTCGAGGCGACGGCGACTGCCGCCAGCAGCACGGTTGCCGTTGTGGCCAGGAGCAGCGTCGCGCGAGGACCGGCCGAGCTCACGGCGAGCTCCCCGCACCGGTGCCCGGCGATGCCGTGGCGCTGGAGCCGACTCCCGGTACCCCGCTGGGCGCGGGAAGTTCTTGGGGTGTGTTGGGCGGCGCGCCGCCGGGGCCTGTGCTGGGTATGCCTTCCGGGCTTTCGGAGGGAGTGCTCTCCGGCGGCTGCACACCGATCTCCAGCAGGTCGGCGTTGCGCTGCTGGGTGGTGATCGGCACCAGACCCGCCTTGGTGGCGAGCCGCTGTGCGTTGCCGATCAGGTAGACCAGGTATTCGCGCACGACCGCCCGCGCGAGCGCCTGTCGCGTGGTGTAGGCGACGAGTTGCTGCGCGAACGGGTAGTGGCCGCTGCTCACCGTCTGCGCGGACGGAAACACGCAGTTCGGTTCCTGCGGAGAGGAGCTCGACGGGTCGGGGGCCCAGATCTCGACCGGCCGCAACTGCTCCTCCCATTGCTCGTAGAAGGTGAACCTCACGAAGCCGACCACCCCTGGAGTGCGCGCCTTGGCGAGCAGGCGCCCGGTCAGCCGCGAGATCCGCGGGGCGAGCCGGGCGTCGAAGCGAGCGGCGGCGTGCTGCGCGGCGGCCCGCTTGGCGGCTGCGTCGATTTCGGCGTTGTGGCGCCTGAGTTGTTCGGCGTCGATCTGAACCTTGAGGCGGCGATTGCGCGCGTTGACGGCGGCGATTTGCTTCAGCACTCGGCGGTCTGCCCTGGCTTCTGCGGTTTCGATCAGTCGCTGGCGCTGAGCCGCCACCTTGGCGCGCAGCGCCGCGACGCGCTGGTCGGCGATTGCGCGGGCCCGCACGAGGCGTTGGCCGCCGACGATCTGCCGCCGGGTGGATTCGGCCCCGGGCGTCACGATGAAGTCGTTGCGCAGCTGCCCCCTGTTCATCCCTTCGGTGGATCCCAGCACGCGTCGGGCAAACAGTTCGTCGAGGACGGGTTCCGAAAGGCTGCCTGTGGCATGCAGCGGTATGTCGAAGAAGCCAAGCTGGTTCCAGTTGGTGAAGGGCGAGCCCGCGCGAAAGATGTCGCGCACCTGCCCCGTCGTGAGGCAGTCGCCGCCCACGTCGGCTTCGTTTTTGGTGGCGATCACCGCGGCATCCGCAGCGATCAGCAGCGGGCCGATCAGGTCGAGGTGATTGCGTTCGCAGGCCTTGGCTTCGGCGGTCCCGATCGTCTGCCCCGGTTCGACGATGTCCACCTTGCCCTTGCAGAGGTCGGCGAACCCCGCCTGGGGGCTGGTGGCCTCGAATTGGACCCGCTTCGCGCTCGCCGTTTGAAACGGCCCGTTTGCCAGGGGCGCGGCGGCATCCAGCGTGCTGCCCTCCGCCAGGACGGTGTCCGGCGGACGCACCTTGAGCGCCGCCGGGGTGGGCTCTTCGGTTGTGTTCAGCTCGGCGCCCCGCTCCGGCGGGGCGTTCTTTGTGCTCACCCCGCAGCCGCCAAGCGTGGCGAGTGCCACGGCGGCGCAGAGCATCAGCTGGAATTTGCGCAAGCCGGTCATCGTGTGCTCGGGGAGGTCGTGGGAGCGCTGCCGGCGGACGAGGGATAGGTCAACTCGGGAGGAAGCCTGACGACTTCGAAGTCATCGAGCCGCAGCGACTGGATCTCGTTGCCCCGCAGCAGTGGCACCCCCTGACCGTGAACCCCCTGCAGCGCGGGGGGCAGCTCCTGGCCGTTTCCGTAGATCAGCTTGCCCGAGGAGTTTCGAAGCGGCCTCTGCCAGTCGTAGTTGACCTGGGCGTAGAAGGTGGGAACGCGTGCCCGATCCACGACGATCGCTCCGTAGAGCTTCAGCGCTCGCACGATGGCGCGTGCGGCCCGCGCGTCGATGCCGGTGGAGAGTCGTCGCTTCAACCGGACGCCCGGACGGAGGCGAATGCGCGCTCCCTCCGGCAGCGAGCCTTCGCGCCCGACGCCGTCGGTGGTCGAGGCCGGCTGCACATATTTGCTGCGAGCGGGTCCGGGGACGGAGATCGCCAGAGCGTGTTCGATCCGACCGGATTCGATCTCTGCCGGCGCGATCACGCCGGCGAACAGCGGCAGCCCGGAGCCTCGAGCGGACGCGGCGCCCGGGGCGAGGAAGCCGGGGCCGTTGAGATCCCACTTCCGCATGAACTGGTAGGAGACGGCGCCGCCGGTGACGCTGCGGCGGGCGCGCCACATGTCGTACGCGGTGCCGCCCGCGCGGTCGAAGACTGTGAACCAGCCGTCGTACTGTGGCAGCGGCCCGGCGCCCGGCGGGATGTTGAGCGTGGTCACGCTCCTGCCGTCCCCGCAGTAGGCGGGCTGCTGGCGGCAGACCACTTCCGTGGGCACGCCTTCGGTGCTTTCCACGATCGCATCGCTCCAGCGCCGGGAGTTGATGAACGGCCCGGCGTTGATCGTCCGGGTGACGACGCGAAGACCCGAGCTGCCCAGGTATTCGATGTCCTGCCGCTGCTTGGCCAGCGCGATAAGGCGGCGAGACCGTGGGTCCCGTGGAAGCCCGTTGACGCGCGTGTTCCAGGGACTGTCCGCCGCGAAGGGGCGCGACGGCGTCCCGGCTGGTTCGATTCCCGATTCCAGCGAGGAGGTGGTGCCCGCTCCCACCGCGCCCGGGACGGTGCCCGTTTCGGAGGTGGTGGTGGCGCCGGTGGCGCCTGTGCTGCCGCTGGTCGTTCGTTCGCCGTTGGACTTGGAGGAGGTGGACCCGCTCGAGCACCCGGCAAGCGCCAGGCCAAGGGCTGCGACGAGCACGACGGCCGGCAAGCGGCCACCGGTCATCGGGTGCGTGCCGAGCACGCGGGCTCTGCGCCGGGCGCTCACTTGGCCTTCGACTCGCCGTCTGCCGGCTTTGTCTTTGACGAGGCTTTGCGGCCCCCAGATTTATTTGCCGTCGACCCCTGGCGTTTGCGCTTGGGCGGCGGCGCGAGGTTCGGCTGCGACTGGGCGGCCTCGCGTGCCACCGCCTCGGCGGCGCTGCCTACGGCGGTGATCAGCTCATGCAGCCGGTGGTTCAGCTCTTCGACCTGGTGATGGCGCGCCTGGATCGTCTCTGTGACCTCGATCAGTCCGTCGGCCAACTCCGACAGCCGTCGGATTCGCTCGGCTGCAAAGTCGTCTATTTGCCGGCGCGAGGTGGTCAGGTAGTCGGTCGAGAGCCTCGTCGCTTCGTCGATCATGCGATCGGCTCGTCGTTCGGCGTCGATCAGGATGTCGGTGGCCCGCCGTGTGGCGACGCCCTCGACCTCGTCCACGAGATCGGTTGCGGCGGTCTCGGCCGTGGTCACGATCACCTCGATCTGCCGCGCGACGGCCGCGCTGAGTGCGCCCATCGAGTCCATGTCCTCCACCGACGCCTCGAAGTCAGGTTCGCTCATTGGCTCGGCACTCCCGGCGTCGAGTAGGAGGTCGGCGCTTCCGGCGCGGTCGTCGTAGGAGAGGAGCTCGACACGCCCGGTGTCGTTGCTGCTGCTGCTGCTGCTGGCTGTTTCACCGGCACCTGCCGTCGCCGGCTGGATCAGGCTGCCGCTGGCCGTCGCTGTGGCGGTGCGGGGAGGAACGCGCACCAGCACGTAGCGCGACGTGTGGAACACGACGGGGAGGCTGGGATCCATGCCGTTTGCGGCGTCCGGATAGCGCTGGCGGAGGAGGTCGTTTTTGGCCTGGGTGGAGATCAGCATGTAAGACACGCGGCCATTGGGATGCTCGCTCACCGATTTCCACGTGGCGTCTCCGCGCTGCACGCGGTCGAGGAACAGCTGTGGGCGGCCGCTGAGGAGGATCACCGCGTAGGTCTGGGAGTTGTCGGTGAGGATCGCGTGCTGCTTGGTGACGGTGCGGTTGATGAAGGACGACGTCTGCAGCTCGGGCGCGATGCCGACCTTGTAACCCCCGATCGAAGTGGTGCCCTCCTGGTCGGCCCCGGTCTTCAGGGCGCGCACGAAGGCCTGCTCCTGGTTTTGGAATGGATAGGTCTGCATGCGGCTCCAGGAGAGCGGCACAGCAGCGGCGAGCAACGCCAGCGTCGCGAGCCAGACCAGGGTCCGCGCGCCGTTGGCTGAGCGGTAGATCCAGGCGGCGCCGATCAGGGAGGTGAGGGCGATCGTCAGGCCATTGCTCAGGGTCAGCACGCCGATGCGATTTTCGATCAGGGCATCGGCCCCGATCACGGCGATCGCCAGTGCGATCAGGCCGGCTATCCACAGCGACGCCTCATCGCGCTGGGCGAAGTAGAGCAGCATGAGAACCGGCAGCACCGCAAACGCCAGTGGCGCGGCGCTCGACACGATCTCCCCCAGATGGCTGATCACGAGATGCAGCGACGCGGCGCCGCCGCTTGCCAGCTGATCGGAGTTGATCGCCAGCGAGGTGCTCCGGTCGGTGATCCAGTTGAAGGGCGAGCCGACGATCAGCTCGTTGAAGAGCGTCCACAACACGAGCGCGTAGGCGAACGGCGCGGCGAAGACGATTGCCGTGCCCTCGACCTCAGCCTGACTGGCGCGCCAGCGGATCAGCGTGGCGGTGACCATCAGGGTCAGCGGCAGTGCCCAGACGATGAACTCGTAGCGCGCGAGAACGCAGATCGCCAGCGACAGGCCCGCCAGGATCAGAAAGCGCGTCGAGCCCGTCACCAGCCATGACAGCAGCGCATACAGCGTGGCGGCCAGGAAGAACAGGTACACCATGTCGGCCTGGCCGTTGGAGGCATAGAAGACGAACAGCGGGTTGGCGCCGAAGGCAAGCAGCAGCAGGTAGCGCATCGCAGCCGGCATCTCGCAGTGCGCGAGCAGGCGGTTGACCAGGACCAGCACGCCCGCCGCGAAGATCGCGCTGCTCAGGGGCAGGCCCACCAGTGAGGTGGCGACCGGCTTGATCAGGGTCACCGGCAGCAGCAGGAGCGTTGGAATCGGAGCGAGGTCGAAGCCGATCACGGCGAGCTTCGGCGGCGTGTCGTGCCAGACGAGGAAGGCGCGCGTGAAACGGTCCAGCGCTTCGAATGGGACCACGTGCTGAGCGGTGATCACGTGGAAGCCCAGGATCGCGTAGGCGGCTCCGAAGAGCAGGAAGATCGCCAGCGACTCCAGGTGCTGGCCGCGCGCGCTGCGCGGGCTCGCGGGTGGGTGCAGGCGCTCGCTCGCCCTGATCGGCGCCGGTGCGGGGGCCGCGGCTTCGGTGGGTTGTGGGACGGTCAGAGAGGGCATGGGTTGCAGGTGAGAGGCGCGGGTCAGGCGGGCGTGTCCAGCCCGTGCTGGGTCTTCTCCCAGTAGAAGGGATTGGTGAACAGCTGGATCAGCCCCTTCCAAGCGCCAATTGACATTAGGCCCCAATAGATCGGGGTGAGCAGCGCGTACTTGATCAGGTCGAAGTAACTGCGCTGCATCAGTCCGGCGAGGTTCAGATAGAGGAAGACGAAGTTTCCGACGAACAGCTGGAGGGCCGCCAGGTAGAAGATGAAGCTCGGGAACATCTGCTGGATCAGCCCGGCGTGGGTGAGGAAGAAGACCGTGGTCAGGAACCAGAAGAGCGGGTTGAGCAGGAAGACGACAAAGCTGCCGCCGACCATCAGCTGGAAGGACATGAAGCTGCGCGGCCCGAGCTGGCGCAGCAGGCGCAGCGGGTGGCGCATGTGCACCAGCCAGGTCTGGATGTAGCCCTTGATCCAGCGCGAGCGCTGGCGGATCCAGTTCGGGAGGTTGGAGTTGGCCTCCTCCAGCGTGGTGGAGTCGATGATCGCGGTTTGGTAGCCGGCCTTGTGGAGGCGAATCCCGAGGTCCGCGTCCTCGGTCACGTTGAACGGGTCCCAGCCGGCGAGCATCACGAGCCGCTCAGTTATGAAGTGGTTCGAGGTGCCGCCCAGCGGAATGGGCGCTTTTTCGGCATCGAGCCCGGGCAGCAGCAGGTCGAACCACAGCGAGTACTCGGCCGAGAACCAGCGGGTTAGCAGGTTCTGGTCCTGGTTGAAGTAGTTGAGCTTCGCCTGCACGCAGGTCACGCGCGGGTCCGCCTTCTGGAAGGCAAGTACGGCCCGCTTCAGCTGGTCGGGGTCCGGACGGTCCTCGGCGTCGTAGATGACGACGATCTCGCCCTCGGCCTGCAACAGTCCGTAGTTGCACGCCTTCGGCTTGGTCTTGGGCGCCGAGGGGGGGACGACGATCAGCTTGAAGTGCGGCGGCAATCCCAGCTCTTCGATCGCCACGATCGTCTCCAGGTCGTCCTCCTCGCACAGCAGGCGCACGTCCAGCTTGGTCTTCGGATAGTCGATGTCCTCGATGCCGGCAACCAGTCGCGGCACCACCTTCGCCTCCTTGTAGAGGGGAACGAGGATCGAGTACATGGGCAGCTCGCGCTCGTCGAGTGCCTCCACCTCCTCCGGGGTGATGTCGACCTCGTATTCGTGGCCCAGCGCGGAGTAGGTCAGCTTGAGCTTGTAGAGGAGGCTCAGCGTGTAGTAGACGCTCGATACGGCCATGAACGCGATCAGCGCCTCGATCGGGAACACGACCAGCGCCGCGACGAAGATGAACGCAACCGAGAACAGCACGGCGCGCTGGCCGCCCGACACGACGCGGTTGGCGCACTCGTCGGGGTACCGCTCGAGCAGCTCGAGCGTCGCGGTGTTGCTGTAGGCATCGCGGTGGGCGCGCTGCAGCAGCTCGTCGATTGCGTTCGGCTCGGCGAGGAAGATGCGCAGCTCGCGGTCGGTGTGCTCGCGCAGCGTGGCCAGCGCGTGCTCGTCGAGCAGGTCAGCGGTCGCCAGGTACAGCGTGCTCTCGTCGATCCCGATCGGCACGACGCGCAGCAGGCGCGACACCGGCTCGGGGATCTGCTCGAGTGGCAGCGCTTCGGGGTCGAGGCCGGAGAGCTCGACGCGCGGCACCTCGAGCTGGTCGGCGACGACGTCGAGAAGCTGCTGCTCTTCGACGATGCCGTCATGGACGAGCATCTCGCCCAGCCGGTCGCCGGTGCGCTCCTGGTCGGCCAGCCGTCGCTCGATTTGCTCCTGGGTGACGATCCCACGCATCACGAGCAGTTCGCCGAGCCGCAGTCGTGCGGGCCCTTCGGACGGTGGGCTGTCGTCGCCGGGCGCGTCCTCGCCGGTATCGGCACCGACCAGTACCCCGGTGCCGAAGGCGGCGTCGATCGCGCGGGCGATCTCCACCGCGTCGGCCACGACCCACCTGACCGTCCTGTCGATCAGCGCCGGGGTGGCACTCCGCGCGAGTTCGTCGAACGGCTCGGCGGTGACGATCACGGCGCTCATGTCCGTGCAGGCGATCGGCAAGATGTGGAACTGGCGGCAAACTGCCTCGGAGAGCAAATCCGCGGCCTGGGGATCGATCGACTGCACCGGATCCGAGCTCTCCGGATGCGGTTCGAGGGCCACGTAGGGAAGGCCGGCCTGCCTGGCGCGCTGCCGAGCGAGCTGCTGCCCGCCTGTACCGGTGACGTCCATCGGCCCTAATCCCTCCCTGCGCCTGTGCGCTCAGCGGTCTCCTGCGCCTCGGGCTCGAGGGCCGGGGACTGCTGGCCCTCGAGCGGCTCTGCGGGGCGCGCGGGCGTTGGCTTGCGATCCATGAGGGTGAGCAGCACGTAGGAGACCACCATCACGATCAAGGGCGCAATCAGGAAGCTGACGAAGAAGGCCGCGAAGGCGGCCAGCACGATGACGACCCCGAGCAGAGTCGCCAGCGAGCGTGTGAAACCACTGCCGTTCATCGCCTACACCTCCGCTCCGCTGTGCGGATGCCCGTCGGCGCCGCCGGCGTCCGACTCGGGGTTGGTGACGATCGCGATGTCGAGCTCGGATCGGCCGAGTGCCTGCACCTCGAACGGGTACGGCAGCACCCGTCGCAGCTCGTCGGCCAGGGTGACCGTTTCGAGCAGGGTCAGCTCGATCACCGCGCGGTCGTCGACGAACCGCTTGACACGCGCGCGGGCAACGGCGGGGATGCGTTCGACCGCCCGCTCGAACACGGCGGCTGCGGCAACGTCGGCCAGCGGGCCGGCGGTTAGCGTCACCTGTCCGTGGTGAACGAGAGGGGAAGTGGGCGCGGGGGGCTCGACGGGCGCGGCATTCGCCTGGGTGGCTGACGGCGTGGGCGCCGGAGGCTGCGGAATGTGAGACATCGGCGGGTATACGCCGCGCGGTGGCTGGCTCAGGCTCTGGATGGCCTGGCTGGGTTGGCTCTCGCTGTTCGCGGGCGGCGACGGAGCAGCCGCCGGAGCCGGGTGAGGAGTCGCCTCCGGGGAGCCCCATTGCGGTTGTGCGGGGGGCGGAGCCGTTGCGGCCTGTGCTGGTAGCGCGCCCTGCTCGAGGGCCTCGAGGACACTGCGGGTGGAGGAGAGCAGCTCCTGGCCGAAGCCGAGCAGCTCCTGCGTGTAGCGAAGTGCGCCGGCCGCCTGCTGGGCGGCGTCGGTGATCTCTGGCGGCACGCGCGGTGGTGCCGAAGCCTGCGGTGCGACGCCTGCTGGCACGGACGCCTGTGGCGGCACACTCGGTGGCCCCTGACGGCTGCTCGCAACCTGCTGGCGGGCGTTGCGCATGATCTCGTCGGCCATCTGCTGGGCGGTGCCGAGGATGCTGTGCACGCGCTGCTCGGGATCCTCCGCTCCGGACGGTGCCTGGGTTGCCTGCGGCTGGGCCCCGATCCGCGGTTCGGGGACGGGCGGCGTGGGCTGGGCCTGGGGGGCGGCCGACCCCTCATGCGAAGGACGCTGCTGCGGTGCGTATGGCGCCTCGGCGCCTGAGTCCGTCTCACCGGCGACCGTGCCGGTGAGGTCTTCTTTGAGTTCACGCAGACGCCTGTTCAGCTCGGTCAGGCCCGCCTGCAGCACGTCGTCGCCAAGCTCCGCCGGCGCTTGGCCGGAGTCGGAGTGGGGAGGCTTGCCCGAGGCACTGTGGGAATCGAAGTCTGGCATCGTCAGCTATCCGACCCTTGAGGTTGTGCTGCCGCTAGGCACCGGCTGCGGGCCGACTCACAACCGGTGCCGACCAGCCTAGGTGGGCGACGAGCCGGCCGCAAGCTGCATGCGGTCCCGGCTTTCACGGTGGAAGATGGACAGGGTGTCGAGCGAGTTCGGCGCGACAACGCGACACACGTCCGCTCGAAAGCGGACTGTATGTACGGACAATTGGCAGTCCCAGTAACCATTACTAGGTAAACGTGAGTGTTTGTTGCGCGCGCTTTGGTCCACATGAGCTTGGTTGAGAGGCGATCGACCCCCGTACGGTGATCGTGTAGCTGCCCGGGACCAGCCTCTTCCTCAGCGGGACGTCGATCGTGACGGTGCCGAACAGCACCGATTTCCGGGTGGCGCCGAAGAGCCTTCCTTCGAAGCTGGACACGAAGATGCGAAGCCGGCGGATGAGTGGGCCGCGGGAGCTCAGGTCGAATGAGAGGTAGTTGCCGTAGTCGGCGGCGATCCCTTCGGGCGGTTCGGGAAAGGTGACCGGCAAGCGGGTGATGCAACCGCGAAACCGCACCGTCCGGCTGCGGTTCTTGGGGCCGCACGACGGGTCAGCATTCGGTTCGCCTTCTGCGTAGATGGTGTATTCGCCGGGCTGCAACCGGAAGCGCAGTCGCAGGCGGACCACTCCCGAGCCGCTGAGAGAGCGTCGCGTTCCACGGCCGAGCAGGTCGCCGCCGAACGTGTAAAGCGAAACGCGAAGGTGGCGGATGCGCGGCCCGCGGCTGGTCAGCTTCACCGGCAGCACCCGCTTGTAGTGCACGGTGAATCTGCTGGGCACGGTGACGATCACCGGCAGATGCGTGATGCATGCCGCGGAGGCGACGGCCGACGTCGACGCCGACGACCGAGGTGACGCGCCAGCCGGCACGGCCGTTGCCAGGCCGCTCGTTGCGATCGCGCCAACGAACAGGGCGGCCGCGCTGCTGCGAAGGCCGGCACGTCGTACGCGGCTGCAGCTCCGAGCTCTCATCTCAGATATTTCCCCAAGCTCCCATCCGGACGTTGGTAGCCACCGAGAAGATTGCCGCCCGAGCGGGCACGTCTCGCTCCATCCATGGTCAGCATTCGAGCCGGTGTCGGTCTGTCCATCCTGCGCTGCACCGCGGAGCCGCTGACCGCGGCACGCTCGAGCCTACGCGCTTCGGCGCTCGCCCGCGTCAGGGCGAGCTCGCCCGTGTCGAGCGCCGCCGGGGCTTCGAGCGGATCGCTCAGCACCTCGTCGGGGTGCGTATCGAGCAGGTCCTCGACGAGCCGGTCGACGATTCTCACCGCCGCACAGCCGTCACCGTAGGGATTTGCCGCGGCCGCCATCCTCGCGTAAAGGCCGGGGTCGTCCAGCAGCTCTTCGATCGCGCCGCGCACGAACTCCGGATCGGTGCCGCAGAGTCGTGAGCACCCCGCCGCCACACCCTCCGGACGCTCGGTCGTGTCGCGCATGACGAGAACCGGGACATCGAGTGCCGGTGCCTCCTCCTGGACCCCGCCGCTGTCGGTGGCGACGATGTCTGCGCTGCGCAGCAGCTGTACGAACGTGACGTAGTCCGCCGGCTCGAGCAGGTGCACCCGGTCGTGCTCGGAGAGCTCGCCCTGCACGCTGGCTCGCACCCGCGGGTTGAGGTGCATCGGGAAGACGATCTCCACGTCGCGGCTGTCGGCGAGCTCGGCCAGCATCCTGCACAGGGCGCGTTGCTCGTCGCCCTGGGTCTCGCGACGGTGCATCGTCACCAGAATGCGTTTGCCGGCGCGCCGCTCCGGAATGCGAGCGCGCACCTCGGCGCCGGGGTCCCTCTGGGCGATGGCGAGCACGGCGTCGACCGCGGTGTTGCCGGTGACGACGATCGACTCCATCGGCACCCGCTCGCGCAGCAGGTTGGCGGCGGCATCCGCGGTGGGCGCGAAGTGCCAGCGCGCCAGGACGCCCACGAGTCGGCGGTTGACCTCCTCCGGAAAGGGGCTCAGCGGGTTGTCCGTTCGCAGCCCGGCCTCGACGTGAGCGACCGGGATCTGCTCGTGGAACGCTGCCAGTCCGGCGACGAACGCGGTGGTGGTGTCGCCCTGCACGATCATCGCGTCGGGCTTGTGCTCGGCTATCACCGGGGCGAGGGCGACAAGCGCCCGGCCCGCGAGCTCCGACAGGTTCTGGTCGGGCCGCATGAGCTGCAGGTCGACCGTCGGCACGATCCCCAGCAGGGGCAGCATCTGGTGGACGATCTCGCGGTGCTGGCCGGTCAGCACGGTGACGATGTTGAACCCCTCCTCGCCTTCGAGGCGCTCGATCACCGGGGCGAGCTTGATTGCCTCGGGACGCGTGCCAAGGACGACCATCACCGTCCTGCGCGGCGTCGCGCCGTTCAGGCCATCGATCGTCATGCCGCCACCGCCCGTCTCTCGGAGTCAATCTCGTCTGTGGAGAGCGGGTCGCGGGCGGTCTTGGCCCAGGCGTCCCGGCGCAGGACGATGCGCGCGAAGGCGCGGAATGTGCTCGGCAGGCCCCAGAAGTAGACGTAGAAGGTGAAGAGCAGGAACACGCCGGGAATCGACCACCACGGCAGACGGCGGCGCAGCGAGGCCTGATAGTCGATCGCGGCGCGCTGATAGGCGAGGCCCAGCATGCCGAGCGGGCCGCAGGCGGCGCACAGCACGACGATGCGGTAGACGGTGTCGCTGCCGAACAGCTGCGCGACCGGGATGGGCCCGAGCGAGATCACCCCGAGGAAGCCGGCGACGCCAAGGGTGGCCTGCGTGGCGACGACCAGGATCGTGGTGGCGAGCAGCAGGTGCAGTGAGAGGTCCAGGCGGGTGCGGAAGCGGATGTTGGGCGAGCGCCACAGCGCCGGGAGGTGCGACCAGCAGCTGTAATGGCCCTGGACCCAGCGCGTGCGCTGGCGCAGCAGGGCGCGTGGGCGGGTGACCGCTTGCTGCGCGACGCAGGTCTCGACGCAAACGCGGTTCACCCAACCGGCGCGGACGAGCCGCAGGCCGATGTCCAGATCCTCGGTCAGGGCACGTGTCCACGGCTTCTCGCCCAGCGTTCGCAGCGCCGCGAGGCGGACGAACTGCCCGTTGCCGCCGAGCAGCGCACTGCCGAGCCGGTCGCGCCCGCCCTGGATGAGGACGGAGAAGCCGATGAACTCGATGTCCTGCATGCAGGCGAGGAAGCCGCGGCGTGCGTTGTACATCCGCACCGGCACCTGCACGGCGGCCACCTTCGGATCCTCGAAGTAGGACGCAACCGTCTCCAGTGCGTCGCTGCGCAGCCAGCCGTCCGCGTCGAGTATGCAGAGGACCACGTCATCTGCGCCGGCGCCGGCGAGGCGCGGGTCGCCCGTGTCCACCATGCGGCAGACCTCGCGATAGGCGGCATTGAGGACCTCGCCCTTGCCCTGGCCGGCGACCTCCGGCGCGCGGTCGACGACGATCAGCCGGTCGTCCCCGGCGCCCGCCTTGCGCGCGATGTCGCCGGTGCCGTCGGTCGACCCGTCGTTGACGACCATCATCAGGAAGCGCCCGCGCAGGCGCAGCATGCAGCGCACCGTCTCGCGGATCACCACCGCCTCGTTGTGGGCTGGCGTGACCATCACATAGAGCGGGGCTCTGTCGGTCACCGCCGCGTGGCGAGTCGCACGGCGTGAGCGCCTTGCGCCGATCGTGTAGAGGGTCAGGAAGTAGAGGGTGATGGCGATCGTGAGAGCGGTGAAGATGCTGTAGACAAGGGTTAGGGCCTGGTTCGGGGAGCAGGTGCCCGTGCAGGGGGGCTGGGGCGCCGGGACGATGAGATAGAGGGCCAGCAGCGCGATGGCGACCACCGAGAGCAGGCCGATCGCCCAGCAGCGCGCTGCGCTGTGGAAGGGCCGCTCGCGAAGCCAGAGGTGGCGGCGAGAGCGGGGCGGGTCGGCAACGGTGAGCGTCGCCTGGCGGTGCGGGACGCGGGCGTTGAGCGGCACGCGGGCGTCTGTGCGGGTCGGGGGGCGCGGCGGGGGCGCTTCCGTGGCCTGCGCCGGGGCCGGGTCCACGATCGCGCCGCCGCCGTTGGCGGCAAGCGCGCCGCCGCCGTTGCGGTGGATGGATGGCGACAGGGGGGCCCGTGCCCGGGTGGTGGTGGTAGTAGCAGTAGTAGGGGTAGCTTTGGGTGTTGGTTGCTCGGTGGCGGCCGGCTGCGGTGCCTCCGCCCGCGACGAGGGCATCCGCGAGGCGCCCAGGGCAAGCATTGCGGCGCGCGTCGCAGCTCGGTGCGGCGGTGGCTCGCGATCTTCGACCGCCGCGGCGGGTCGCGGGGGAGCCGGCCGTGCAGCGTCGGGCCGTGCAGCTGCCACCGGCGCGGCGGGTCGCGGGGGAGCGGCCGGCCGTGCAGCCTCGGGCCGTGCGGAGTTGGGAATCTTGCGAGAGGGGCGGGGCCGAGCTCGGTCGGCTGCTGCGGCGGGCGTGTCGGGGCGCCGCGTCGAGGCCGCCGGCTTTGCGTTTGCGCGGGGGGCGCGCCGCTTGATCCGTAGGTTGTCGTCCTGCGGGTCAAGCGGTACGGGCGGCGGGACGATCAGCGGGCTGAGCGAGGTGCTCTGCCGTGCACGCGACGGACGGAGACTCGCGCGCCGCCGCTCGGGCGCAGCGGGTTCTTCGGTGGGGTCTTTTGTAAGCGTGGCCATCGTGTGTCGGTGCCCGGTCCCCCGGGCTGCCTGCGAGGTGGCCATCCAAGCTAGGCGCCTCCAAAGCCGTTTTCCATGACAGCGTGGCTAGGGTTTTCGATGCGCGAAGGACAATGTGGCGGCTCGCCCTCACGCCGGCCTGCGCGGCCGGTCATATGGCCGTCCAGGCGCATGCTGGAAACCGTCGAGAGTCAGCCTGCAGCCCCGGCCGGCCAGCGGTTTTCCCTGCTGCTGCTACGCTTTTTTCCTCGCGGCGCACGCCGTTCCCAAAACGGCGAAAGGAGCAATTTCGACGACCTCCAGCACCAAGTTTGAGGGGGTCGGAGCTTGCACTCATCGTGGCATCGCTCAACTTCAGCCCGTGCGAAGCGATACGAAAGTTGGATGAGCCAGCGCCCTGCCCATAAGTCGTCGACGCTGCAGGACGATGAGCGCGCCAAACCGCTGTCAGCGGAGGTGGTCGGCCAGGCGGTCGAACGCCTCGACGAGATGCTCGACGCCATCCTGCGGGAGCTCAGGGTGGCGATCCCCAGCTATGTCGAGCTCGACGACCGTGCCATGCAGGTCGAGGAGCGAGCCAGAGTGACGGCCCTGACGCTGCTGAGCCTGCGCGCAATGCTCGACCACCCGTTCGACGAAACGTTGATCGACGCCGTGCGCCGCACCGCAGGACGCCGCGCCGGTCGCGGCTTTCCGCTTGCCGCGATGCTGCGCTCAAACGACGTCAAGGTCAGGGTCATCTGGGATTTTGTCGCCGAGGAGCTGTTTCGGCTGGCCGATGCGAACTCGCCGGACACCTATCGCCTCGCGATCGAGCTCAGCACGAAGCTGCTCGATGCCTCCGCCCAGCTGCGCCAGGAGGAGGCTTCCGCCTATCTGGAAACCGAGCGCGAACGTGCCACCACCGCCGAACAGGCGAGGCGCGAGTTCTTCGACGAGCTGCTTGCCGGCGACGTGGAGGATGCCCTGACCCTCCAGGAGCAGGCGATAGAGCTCGGGTACCGGCTGGGCCAGGAGCATGCGGTCGCGGTCTTCGCACTCGACACCTCCGGCCGGGACGCGGCGCCGGGCGGCAGCGAGCCGAAGGTGATCCTGCGCCGTCTCAACGACGCGATCTCGTTTGCGATCGTGGGCAGCGGGATGCCGATGGTGCAGACACGGGCAACCTCGGTGATCGCGATCTTCGTCGCCTCCAGCGAGGATGGCGAGGAGCTCATTCACCCGGCGGTCGAGAAGGCGGCCGAGTCCGTCCAGCTTCCCGACGGGTACCACCTGATCGCCGGCCTGGGGCGCATCGAGCCGGGGCTGAACGGCATCGCGGCCAGCCACCGGCAGGCCCTGCGGGCGCTTGAGGCCGCCCGTGCCACCGGGGTGCACAGCGGCGTCGTCTCCTATTCCGACATGCTTCCCAACCTGCTGCTGCTTGGCGATCCCGCTCTTGCCAACGACAGCTGGCGGGCAACCGTCGAGCCGCTCTTCGAGCACGATGCCGCCAATGGCACGCAGCTGGTTGAGACCCTCTCGGCCTTCCTCGAGGAGCGCGGCGTGCTCGCGGCCACAGCCAAGCGACTGTACGTCCACCGCCACACGCTGACCCCACGCCTGGAGCAGATCGAGCGGCTGACCGGGCACTCGCTGCAGGATCGCAACCACCTGTTCATGCTCGAGCTGGGGTTGCGCGCAAGGAGATTTGCGCCCGACAATTCGACCAATGGTGTGGGCTAGCGATGGGCCCGAGGATCCGCAAGCCAACCGGAGCCCCCCCAATCGCCGTCTATCATCGATCAACGAACACGAAAAGACGACATGAGCGCTAGCCCCAAGAAACGATCGTCGGCCGATATGGCGGCGGTTGCGCTGCGCAATCACGTCGCCGCGGGGTCCCTGGCCCGTCTCGAGGAACTGGTGGAGGATCTGCTCGCTCAGGTGCGCCGCGAGGTTTCCGAGTACGCCGGCATGGACCGCCCGCGGGTCGACGCGGAGGTGCGGCCGCTGTTCCGGGCCATGGCGCTGATGCTGATCCGCGCTGCGGGGGGTCAGCAGCGGCCCGAGCCCTCGACGCTCACATTGCTTCGCGAGCGCGCCCAGCTGCTGGCGGCAGAGGGCTTCCCCCTGCACGCGCTGCTGCTCGCCTACAGCGTCTGCACGCGAGTGGTCTGGCGATATCTGGTCGACGATCTCCAGAGGCGCGCACGCAACCCGGCCGTGACCGCGCGGGCGGCCAGCGAAATGACCCTGTCGGTGGTACGGCTGCGCGAGAAGCTGACCGGCGAAGTCGCCGACGCGTACACGGTGCGCGAGCGCACCCTGGCCGAGATCGGCGAGGGAGTGCACCAGGACGTGATCGAGCAGCTGCTCCACGCCGCGACCCCCAACCTCGACACGGTGGTCAGGCGGGTCGAGGAGATGGGCCACCAGCTGGGCGAGAGCCACGCGGTGGCGGTCTTCACCGTCGACGGCCTGGAGATGCTGGAACCCGGCCTGCGCGACAAGGCCGAGCGCATCCTGCACGAACTGCCCAATGCGATGCGCTCGCTCGTCGTGATCTCCGCCGAGCCGTTGGTGGAGGTCCGCCACCGGCGCCTTGCCGGAATGCTCGAGAGCAGCGTCGTGGCGATCCTTCCGTTCGAGGAAGAGATCTCCGAGGCACATCTGAAAGGGGCCATCGAGAGCGCGATCGGACCGCTTGACCTGCCGTCGGGCTGCCAGATGCTGATCGGTCTGGGCCGCGCCGAGGAGGGCGTCTCCGGGATTGCGATGAGCTACCAGCAGGCGCAGCGCGCGCTCGAGGCGGCCCACGCGACGCAGGCACACTCGGGCGTCGTCTCCTACACAGAAGCGCTCCCAACGTTGATCCTCCTTCGAGACCCAACGCTCGCCCAGGACAGCTGGCTGGCGACCGTGCAGCCGCTGCTCGCCCACGACACCGCCAACGGCACGCAGCTCGTCTCGACGCTGTCCGCATACCTGGAGGAGCGCGGCGTGCTCGCCGCGGCAGCGCGGCGGCTGTTCATCCACCGTCACACGCTCACCGCGCGCCTCGAGCAGGTCGAAGAGCTGACCGGCCGCTCACTGCGCGATCGCGACGACCTGTTGATGCTCGAGCTGGGCCTGCGCGCCCGCCTGTTCGCCGACGAGACGGGTCGCCGCAGCCATCGCGAGGCGGTACCTGAGGCATCCCGCGACCGGCAGGCAGCTGTGCCCGAGCCCGCCGAGGGCGACGCGTAGGACACGTCCGGCCGGCGGCGGAGCCAGCCATCCCTTCCGTGATGAAGAAGAACCGGGCGACATCTTCCTCCGCAGAGGCGGGCCAGCGGCCTTCCGAGCGATTCCCGAGAGGGAGCGCGGGGGAGGAGGCGAGAAGGCGACTTCAGCCGATCATCGAAGCAGCCGAGCAGGCTGCCTCGGGCATCATCGACGACGCCGAGGCGGAGGCGAGGCAGTACCTGGCGGAATCGCGACGGCGCGCCGACCGCGCCGCGGAGCAGCGCGCCGGGGAGATGGCGGCACTGGCCGAGGAGCTGCTGCTGGCGAGCGCGCGGCTGCTCGCCACCCAGATGGCGATCCTGGGCAGCAGTCGCGAGGCGATCGCGAGCCGCCTCCGCGACGAGTTCGGCATCGAGGAGCCCGACCCGATCCTCGATCCGATCATGCGAAGCGACGCCTGAGAGCTGGCCCGAAGCTCGCCGGCCTCCCCGAAACGTTCGACCGGAAACCGGCCATCCGCTCCGCTCCGACAGCACCCGAGCCCCCTTGCACCGACAGCGCCCCCTTCTCCGAGACAGAGGAAGGCACACATCTGGGACGCCGGGCGACTTATGGGCCGTATGCGGCGATGCTGCGTATCCGCTTTGCCCAGGCCACCCCAGCCGCTCCGTTCGTCATTTGTACCGCTCTGCGACACAAAGAGCGAACGGAGTCTCGATCCGGCGACCCCCACCGCTCCGTTCGTCATTTGTACCGCTCTGCGACACAAAGAGCGAACGGAGTCTCGATCCGGCGACCCCCACCGCTCCGTTCGTCATTTGTACCGCTCTGCGACACAAAGAGCGAACGGAGCTCGTGTCCGCTGCGTTTGGGCCACATCTCGCGAAACGACGCCCGTAGCCCCTGCCCGCCTGGGCCCTGCGGCCCCCTCCCTGTTTGCCCTCCTACTTGCAGGTGTGGAGGGCAAACAGGGAGGGGCTGTCTCTCTCATCAATCAACGAGGGGTTCGTTTCGGGTCCGGGGATCTCCATCGGTCAACGAGGTGTTCTCTTGGGTCCCGTGGCCATCTCCGCGCTCCTCGTCAGAGAGCCAGCGGGCTTGGGGACTTCGAGCCTACAGTCCGTAGGTCGCCGCCAGGTCGGGGTCCTTCTCGGCGAGCATCTCGGCTAGCTCGACCATCACCTTGCACTGCTTCCAGGTGGCGTCGTCCTGCATCTTGCCGTCGATCATGTGCACGCCGCGACCGTCCGGAATCGCCTCCAGCACCTTCTTGGCGAATCTGACCTCCTCGGGGGGAGGGCTGAAGACCTTCTTGGCGATATCGATCTGAACGGGGTGCAGCGACCAGGCGCCGACACAGCCGAGCAGGAAGGCTGCCCGGAACTGCGTTTCGCAGCCGGCCGTGTCCTTGATGTCACCGAACGGCCCGTAGAAGGGCAGGATCCCCACCGAGGTGCAGGCATCGACCATCCGGGCGATCGAATAGTGCCACGGGTCCTGCTGGGCCGAGACCCTGTCGGCCTCCGGGTTCTCGGGGTCGGCCGGATCCTCCATCACCCGGTAGCCGGGGTGCCCGCCACCGACCCGAGTGGTCTTCATCCGCCGCGAGGCGGCGAGGTCGGCAGGGCCGAAGCTCATGCCCTGCATGCGCGGGCTTGCCGCGGCGATCTCCTCCAGGTTGACGACGCCCTGCGCCGTCTCGAGGATGGCGTGGATCAGGATCGGCCGCTCGAGCCCCGCCTTGGCCTCGAGCTGGGCGAGCAGTCGGTCGACGTAATGGATGTCCCAGGCGCCCTCGACCTTGGGGACCATGACGACCTCGAGCTTGTCGCCGATCTCGGTGATCAGCGTGGTCAGGTCGTCGAGCACCCAGGGACTCTCCAGGGAGTTGACCCGGGTCCAGAGCGACGTCTGCCCGAAGTCGGACTCCCTGGCCGCCTTGATTAGGCCCGCCCGCGCCCCCTCCTTGCGATCGACCGGGATTGCGTCCTCGAGGTTGCCGAGCAGGATGTCGGTCTTCTTCGCGATGTCGGCCGCCTTGGCGACCATCTTCTCGTTCGAGAAGTCGAGGAAGTGGATCATGCGCGACGGCTTGATTGGGATCTCGCGGAGCGGATCCGGAGCGCCGATCGCGAGTGGACGGAGGAAGTCTCTGGGGTTTCTCAAGCTGCTCCTCAGGTCGGTTCGCCGGGTCGTGGCGAAATCTAGTCGACCGCGGCAAAGGACGACTCCCCCGCATTTTCCGCCTACTCGAGCCCTACATTCCGTGTGATGGACGCTCCCAGACGGGACGACACGCAGGACTGGCTTCTCCCTGAGTCCTCGCGGCCGCCGCTGCTGGGCGAGTTGGTGACCCGCATCGACGAGGCGCTGGCTACCGCTCGTGCCTCTGAGGCGGCCGTGATGACCGTTGGCGCCGCTGCCCTGGACGCAGCCGAGCAGGCGCGCCGGGCGGCTGATCTCGCGGAACAGGCCAGCGCTGCGATGCTCGATCAGCATCAGCCCGCCGAGGAGGAGGAGGAGGACGGCCTGCGCGACTTCAGCGCTCGAGCTGACCGGGTGGCGGCAAGGCTTAGCGAGCTCGAGCGCGCCTCCCTCAGCCCGGTCCCATCCAGCGGCGCCGAAGCTCTCCAGCGAGAAGCGGTGTGATCTCGCCGACCGGCTGAAGCTCCGCCCCGTCGATCGAGCCGACCGGCTGAAGCTCCGCCCCGTCGATCGAGCCGACCGGCTGAAGCTCCGCCCCGTCGATCGAGCCGACCGGCTCGATTCCCAGCACCGCGCCCGTGAGGAACACCTCGTCGGCTTCGAGGAGCCGATGGCTCTCCAGGGGCGCCTCGCGCACGTCGATGCCCGCGGTTCGCGCGAGCTGGCCGACCAGCTCCCTGGTGACCCCGGGAAGGATGCGGCCGTCGGCCGGCGGCGTCGTCAACACGCCGTCGTGAGCGGCATAGACGTTAGCCCGCGAAGTCTCCAGCACGCAGCCGTCAGCTGCCACCAGCAGCGGAACGGAGCCCTCTGGCACCACCTCCTCCGCGCGGGCCAGCAGCGCGCGGTCCGCCCACTTGTGGGCGCCCTGTCCAGCAGGGACTACGAGGCTGCGCAGCGCCACGGCCCGCGTGGCAGGGGGGAAGACCGTTGAGGACTCGACGGCGGCGCCCCGGACATCCAGCGAGATCGCGCCGGCCGGCACTGGGGTCGCCGTCAGGCGGACCCTGCCGAGACCGAGGCCGGATGCCTCTGCGAGGATGAGCTCACGGGCCTTGTCGCTCAGTTCGGCTCCGAACAGCGCCCGCAGGCTGGCGGCGAGCCTCGCGAGGTGGGCGTCCAGCTCGATCGGGTGGCCGCCGACCACGAGCAGCGTCTCGAAGACACCCCGCTTGGGGTTGGGATTGGGAGCCGCCGACATGCCGGCGGCTATTTTGACGAGATGCCCGCCACCCGCCAGGCAACGGTCTCGCCGCTCCCGGCTCACCTGGAGCTGCGAGTCAGGCGGCTCGATGCCCTGTATGACGAGGAGCGGGCCTTCGTCCACCTGTACGGGTTCAGCCCGAACGCATTCTGGTTGGACAGCGGGGTGACCGGCCCGCCAGCCCGCTTCTCGTTCATCGGGGACAGCGAGGGACCGCTTGGCGCGACCATCTCCTATGACGTCGGGGCGGGTCGGGTCACGGTCGAGCGGCAGGGTGGGGTGGAGGGCTTCGACGAGTCGATCTTCGATTATCTGAACCGCGAGCTGCTAGAGCTGCGGCAACCGAGCGGGGAGCTGCCATTCGACTTCAACTGCGGGCTGGTCGGCTACTTCGGCTACGAGCTGAAGGCCGACTGCGACGGTCGCCGGGCCCATGAGTCACCGCTGCCGGACGCCGCCTTCGTCTTCGCCGATCGGCTGATCGCATTCGACCGCCGCGAGCGGCGCACCTGGTTGGTCTGCCTGGCCGAGCGCGACGCCGCTGCTGGGACAGAGCGCTGGTTCGACGAGACGAGCCGGCTCCTCGCATCCCTGCCCTCCCTCGTGGAGTCGGCGGAGGGCGGGGGCAGCGAGCGGGTCGAATTCCGGCCCCACCGCTCGCGGCGACGCTACCTGGATGACATCGCGTCCTGCAAGCGCCGGTTGGTCGCCGGCGAGACCTACGAGGTCTGCCTCACCAACAAGGCGACCGCGGAGGCCGCAATCGACCCGCTGCGGCTCTACCGCGCGCTGCGACGTGTGAACCCGGCGCCGTTCGCGGCCTTCCTGCGCTTCGGCGGGGCCGCGGTGCTCAGCTCCTCGCCCGAGCGCTTCCTCGGCATCGGCCGCGACCGGTGGGTGGAGACGAGGCCGATCAAGGGCACCAGCCGCCGCGGGGCGACTGCGACCGAGGACGCGCGGCTCGCCGCCGAGCTCGGCGCCGATGAGAAGAGCCGCGCCGAGAACGTGACGATCGTCGACCTGATGCGCAACGACCTGGGCATCGTCTGCAAGGTTGGCAGCGTGCACGCGCCGGAGCTGATGCGGGTGGAAACCTATGAGACCGTCCATCAGCTTGTTTCGTCCGTGCGCGGACGGCTGCGCGACGACGTTGAGGCATCGGACTGCATCCGCGCCTGCTTTCCGCCCGGATCGATGACCGGCGCCCCGAAGCGGCGAACGATGGCGATCATCGACGAGCTGGAGGGCGAGGCACGGGGACCCTATGCGGGCGCGATCGGCTACCTGGGTCTCGGCGGTGGTTGCGAGCTGAGCGTCGCGATCAGGACGATCGTCGTCGACGGCGAATCGCTGACGATTGGCGCTGGGGGAGCCATCGTTCTCGATTCGGACGCTGAGGAGGAGTATCGGGAGATGCTGCTCAAGGCGCGCGCCCCGATGGCGGCGATATCCTTCGCCTCGCGCGCCGGTGGCTCCATTGCGCCGGCCGATTCGCCCCCGACCTGAGCCAGTGCCCCCTCTCACAACATCCGACCGAAAATGACGGCCCCAGACCACCGCCATACTGCGTCCTCAGGCGCCCGAATAGCGCTGTCATTCGGGCTCCCTGCGTCGTTGCCTGGCGGCGCCTGGACCTGGTCATTCCCTGGCCAACGCTATGAGAGGAGCCACTAGGAGCCATGGCCGTAGAGACAGCCGCCTACAGCGAGCAGACCGATATCCAGCGCGACATCACCGAGATGGTGCGCCAGTTCGTCGACGAGCAGATCCTCCCCAACGCCGAGAAGTACGACCACGAGGACTCCTTCCCGGAGCCGATCGTCGAGCAGATGAAGGAGCTCGGTCTGTTCGGGGTGACGATCCCCGAGGAGTACGGTGGGATGGGGCTCGACCTGACGACCTACGCGATGATCGTCGAAGAGCTCTCGCGGGGCTGGATCTCGATCTCGGGTGTCGTCAACACCCACTTCATCGGCTCCTACCTGCTGATGAAGTTCGGCACGGACGAGCAGAAGGACTACTTCCTGCCGAAGATGGCAACCGGCGAGATCCGCGCTGCGTTCTCGCTGTCGGAGCCCGAGGTCGGCTCCGACGTGCAGGGCATCAAGGGAAGCGCCAAGAAGGGCGACGACGGCAACTGGGAGCTGAACGGCCAGAAGATGTGGGTCACGAACGGGCTCGGCTCGGGCGTCGTCTTCGTCCTCATGAAGAACGACCCGAGCGCCGAGCCTCCCTACAAGGGGATGACCTGCTTCATCACCGAGAAGGAGCCCTGGAAGGAAGTCAACGAGGGCAGGTTCGAGGGCCTGACCGTGCCGCCCAAGATCAAGAAGATGGGTTACAAGGGCGTCGAGTCGACCGAGCTGGTCTACGACGGCTACCGCTGCCCGCCAGAGCGGGTGCTGGGCGGCGAGGAGGCCGGCGTTGGGCAGGGCTTCGTGCAGATGATGGACGCGCTTGAGGTGGGCAGGGTCAACGTGGCCGCCCGTGGCGTTGGCATCGGTCAGCGGGCGCTGGAGCTGGCCCTCCGCTACAGCCAGGAGCGCAAGACCTTCGGCAAGCCGATCGCCCAGCACCAGGCGATCCAGTTCAAGCTGGCCGACATGGCGACGCGGCTCGAGGCCGCGCGGCTGCTGACGCGCAAGGCGGCGCGCATGAAGGATGCCGGCGAGCGCTCGGACCTGGAGGCGGGAATGGCCAAGCTCCTAGCGTCGGAGACGGGCAAGTTCTGCGTCGAAGAAAGCTTCCGCATCCACGGCGGCTACGGCTACTCGAAGGAGTACGAGATCGAGCGCCTCTACCGTGACGCGCCGCTGCTGCTGATCGGCGAGGGCACCTCCGAGATCCAGCGCATGGTGATCGGCAAGAAGCTTCTACAGCGCCACAAGATCTAGCCGTATGGCGTCGACTCCCGACCTGATCCGCACGGCCGTCGAGCGGTTCCAGGCGGAAGTGCCGGCGCTGCAGAAGCTGAAGCTGGTCTTCGGGCTGGAGCTGAAGGGACGGGGCGACATACAGCTCTACCGGGTCGAGGTGCCAGGGCCGACGATCAGCAAGGACCTTGCCCAGGACGAGCGCGTGCTGGTCCAAATCGACCGTCCCCAGTTCAACGAGCTGGCCGAGCGGGGCACGATCAAGAGCTACCGCACCGCGTTCGAGACCGGCCACATCAAGGCGACCGGCGACTCCAACGTGAAGAAGCTGATCGCCCAGGTCGTCGAACGCCAGGAGCAGCGGGCGCGCCTGCGGAAAGTCCGGTAGCCAACCACGCGGCGGCCGGCAACCGGCCGGTGGCGGGGCGCTCGACGGGGTGCATGCATCGAACGTCTGTACGCAGATAGCATCGCGTGCAGTCCAATACAGAGGAGATCCCAACACCGATGAGCGACGAGAAATATGAGTTGACCACCGATCAGGCCGAGCGCGAGGCATCGGGCGCCCACGCCTACGGGCGTTACCTAGAGGAGTTCGAGGTGGGGGCCGTCTACAAGCACTGGCCGGCCAAGACCGTGACCGAGGCGGACGATCACCTCTTCTGTCTGATCACGATGAACCATCACCCGCTGCACCTCAACGACGTCTACGCCGGCAGGTCTCAGCAGGGCCGCAACGTCGTCGTTGGCCCGCTCGTCTACTCGCTCGCGCTTGGCATGTCCGTCTCCGACGTCTCGGGCAAGGCGATCGCGAACCTGGCAACCGAAGAGCTGAGCCACCCAGCCCCGGTCTTCCACGGCGACACGCTCTTCTGCGAGACCGAGGTTCTCGAGGTGAAGCCGTCGAAGTCGAAGCCGGACCGCGGCGTCGTCAAGGTCCACACCCGGGTGCTGAATCAGGACGGCGTTCTGGTCGCCGAGTTCAAGCGACTGGTGCTGGTGCCGCGCAAAGAACCCGGCTCCTGAGGCCAGTCCCCAAGCGCCCTTGGGGACATAGACCGGCGCTTCTCGCCGGCGGACTCCCGCATCGGCCGGAGCTTGTCGCTGGCGCATCTCCCCTGGGCGGCCGTGGTCGCCGGCGGACTCCGCAGGGTCGGCCCATAGTGCGCCGGCGGACTCCCGCATCGGCCCATAGTTCGCCGGCGGACTCCGCAGGGTCGGCCCATAGTGCGCCGGCGGACTCCGCAGGGTCGGCCCATGGTCGTTGCCACCAATTGGCCGTCACAGGGTTTTTGCATTTAGCGCACCACCTGTGCGCCTAACCGCGGCAGGCTGGCACCGTGCCGGCCACTTCCAACCTCCCAACCCCCGAACTGCATCAACTTCGCGATCTGCCAGATCGCGAAGTTGATGCAGTTCGGGGGGATTGGTGGGGTCGTCGATGAAGGACCGAGAGGCGACTCGGTCGATCCGCGAACTGGCCGAGCGCCAGCACGGGGTTGTGGCGCGGTGGCAGCTCTTGGAGCTTGGCGTGGGAGAGGGGCTGACCCAGGTTCGAACTGAAGCCGGGCTTCTGGTCCCGCTCTTTCGAGGGGTCTTTGGTGTCGGCCATCGGCGGATTGGTAGAAGGGGCCAGTGGATGGCGGCTGTTCTTGGGTCTGGGCCTGGCGCTGTCCTTTCCCATGGCAGCGCGATGGAGCTATGGGGGCTGCGCAGATCATCGGGTCCCGTCGAGGTTCTGCGCCATTCTGGCGGCCCGCGTTATCGGCGATCGGAGATTCGCCTCCACCAAACCCGGGCACTCCCCGGCAGCCACATCACGATCAAGGATCGCATTCCAATTACGACGGTGGAGCGGACTCTGCTGGACATGGCTGGACGCTTGCGCGCCAGGCAACTCGAGCGAGAGCTTGTTGCTGCTGATCGCAGCGGCAGACTGCGCTGGCCCGTATTGCAGGCGATGGTTGGCTCGGGTCGAGGGAGGAAGGGTGTAGGCCGTCTGCGTCGCGTTGTCCAATCCGTGGATCCGCGCGCGGTCGAGACCTTGTCGCCGCAGGAGGTCGACTTTCTGGCGCTTTGCCGCGATTCCGACCTGCCGCCACCTCAGGTGAACGTCCTGGTGGAGGGATACCTGGTCGACTTCTTCTGGCCGGCGTCAGGGGTGGTCGTCGAAACCGACAGCTACACGTATCACTCGGATCGCCGCACATTCGAGACGGACCATGAGCGCACGGTTGCGCTTTCCGCGGCGGGCTATGAGGTTCACCGTGCCACCCATCGGATGCTCAATCGCAACCCAGATGCCTTCGTCGCTCTCGTGCGGCGGTCGCTTGCCCGAGGCAGATCCCGAACTGCATCAACTTCTCGATTTGGCGGATAGGGAAGTTGATGCAGTTCGGTGGGGTGGGGGGGCTAGTGGGCCTCGTCCGAGGCGTGAGCGGGGGGCCGTGACTCCTCGGCAAGCGAGGTGATCTCGAGTGGCCCGTGAGCGGCCGCCTCGAGGACATCGGTTGCCTCGTCAGCCGAGCGGGCGTAGAGCTCGACGAGCATGTGAATCACGATTCGCTCCTCGTCGTGCTTGTGGAAGCGGACGTGGGTGAAGAACTCCCTCACACCCGGCTCGCCGAAGGCTCCGTACGTGAGCAACTCGGCAGCTTCGGGGCCGGCGCAGCTCTCCACGCGATCCTGGTCGACGGCGACCGTGCAGGAGGCGACCCAGGGGGTTCCCGCCACCATTCGTTCCCACCGGTCGTCGATTGGGACGACGCGATCGCCCTGGAAGGTCAGGTGCGGTTGGTCGTGCATGCAGTTGAGGCACTGCACGACCGACTCCTGCAACTCGTCCACGCCCTCGGTTGGGATGCCGGTGTCGGGATCGACCCGGCGGATCGCGTCGTAGTGGATCTGGATCTCGAGATTCTGGGACCAGCAGCGGTAGCAGCGCAGCCACGCCGACCGGTCCCCGTTGAGCTCGCTCATGCCGGTATTGTCGCGCGCCTGTCGATTTGGCGCTACGCGGAGGCGCTCAAGTCGCCGCGCCCGCGGCCGCCCGCCGGCCGACAAGCTCGACGATCTCGCCCATGATCCGGTTGATGTCGAAGTCCTTGGGCGTGTAGACGCCGTCGACGCCCGCCTCGCGCAACCGCTCCGCGTCGGCTGCGGGGATGATCCCGCCAACGACGACCGGCACATCGATTCCCTCGTCGCGCAGGCGCCTCACGACCTCGGGGATCAGCTCCAGGTGGGAGCCGGAGAGGATCGAGAGACCGACCACGTCAACGTCCTCCTGCAGCGCCGACTCCGCGATCTCCTCGGGGGTGAGGCGGATCCCCTGGTAGATCACCTCCATTCCCGCGTCCCGAGCCCGCAGAGCGACCTGCTCGGAGCCGTTGGAGTGTCCGTCGAGCCCCGGCTTGCCGACCAGGATCTTGATCCGATGGCCGATGCGCTCCGAAACGTCGTCGACGCGCCGGCGAACCTCGGTGAGCTGTTTGCGATCGCCGGCGGGCGCAGCGCCATCGACCCCGGTCGGGGCGCGGTAGGCGCCGAAGGCCTCGCGCAGGACCCCGGTCCACTCGCCCGTGGTGGCGCCCGCCTTCGCCGCGGCGATGGTCGCGGGCATCACGTTCTCGCCATCCTCGCTGGCGACCCGCGCGAGCTCGTCCAGCGCCGCGCGCACGGTGCCCTCGTCGCGCTCCGCGCGCCAGCGCTCCAGCGCCTCGACCCGCTCCCGCTCGACCTCGGGGTCGGGGGTGAGGATGCCGCCGTCGGCGCCAGCTGTGAGCGGCGAATCCTCGGTCTCCCGGAAGCTGTTCTGGCCGACGACCTTCTGCTCGCCGCTCTCGATGCGCGCCACCCGTTCGCGGTGGGACTCGACCAGGCGGGCCTTCATGTAGGGGACGGCGGCCACGGCGCCGCCGTGCTCCTCGACGACCGCCATCTCGGCCCGAGCGCCCTCGATCAGCTCCTCGACCAGCCCGTCCATCACCTTCGAGCCCTCGAAGAGGTCGGGGTACTCGAGCAGGTCGGTCTCGTTCGCGAGCACCTGTTGGATGCGCAGGCTCCACTGCTGGTCCCAGGGCCGCGGCAGGCCCATCGCCTCGTTCCAGGCCGGCAGCTGGATCGCCCGGGCGCGCGCGTCGCGGCTGAGCGTCACCGCCAACGCCTCCAGCACTATGCGCTGGATGTTGTTCTCCGGCTGGGCCTCGGTCAGGCCGAGGCTGTTGACCTGCACCCCGTAGCGGAAACGCAGCATCTTGGAGTCGGTGACTCCGTAGCGCTCGCGGCCGATCTCGTTCCAGAGCCGCCCCATCGCTCGCAGCTTGGCGATCTCCTCGATCAGGCGAATGCCGGCATTGACGAAGAAGGAGATGCGTCCGAAGACCCGCGGGAAGTCAGGCTCTGCCACCTGGCCGCGCGCCTTCACCTCGTCGAGGACCGCGATCCCCGTCGAGAGGGCATAGGCGATCTCCTGCACCGGGGTCGCGCCGGCCTCCTGCAGGTGATAGCTGCAGATGTTCGTCGGGTTCCAGCTCGGCACCTCGTTGACGGTGAAGGCGACCATGTCGGCGATCAGCCGCATCGAGGGCTCGGGCGGGAAGGCATAGGTGCCGCGCGAGAGGTACTCCTTGATGATGTCGTTCTGGGTGGTGCCCTTCAGCTTGGTGCGCTCGACCCCGTTCTCCTCGGCAACCGTGACGTAGAGCCCGAGCAGCCAGGCGGCGGTTGCGTTGATCGTCATCGAGGTGTTCATCTCGTCGAGTGGGATCCCGTCGAACAGCGCGTGCATGTCGCCCTTGTGTGCGATCGAAACGCCGACCTTGCCGACCTCGCCGCGGGCGAGGACGTGATCGGGGTCGTAGCCGGTTTGGGTCGGGAGGTCGAAGGCGACCGAAAGGCCGGTCTGGCCCTTTTCGAGGTTGCGCCGATAGAGCTCGTTCGAGCGGCGGGCGTCGGAGTGGCCCGCGTAGGTGCGCATCACCCAGGGGCGGTCGCGCTCAGGGAGATGGGGATCGGACATCGCCCCAATGATATTTGGAGCCGGGGGAAAGACCGCGTTCATCCGTCACAGCACGCATCTTTTCGCGGTAGCTGTGTTTAGGCTGGCGGGGCGCATGCGCACGCGGCACGTACCGTGCGACGTCCACGTTCGACCATGAGACTCAGACCCACAGCCATATGAGACTCAGACCCACAGCCATATGAGACTCAGACCCACAGCCATATGAGACTCAGACCCACAGCCATATTCCTCGCGGCTATCGCGGTCGCGCTGGCACTCGCCGGCGCAGCCGCGGCGAGCCTGATCGGCATCTACCGCAGCGACATGGAGTCCGAAGCGCAGCAGGCGCAGATCGCGAAGCTATCGGGCGAGCGATGCCGCCGCGGCGGGTCCAGCCACACCTTCCGGGTCGTGGTCGGCAAGCGCACCAGGGAATGCGCGTACCGGACACCGGTGGTGGGGCGGGACCTCGAGATCGCCGCCGTCGAGCGATTGCTGAGCGGCACGCCGAAGCCGGCCAAGCACAAGGCCTTCCTCGCCGTGAACCTACGGGCCGGCGACGCCGGCGCCCGTTACCAGCTCGCAGTGTTCCCCGTGCAGCGCAAGGCCCAGCTGCGCAAGGTCCGCAGCGACGGGAGCATCAGTTACCTGAACGTCGAGAGAAACGTGAAGAGCGTGCAGGGGATCGACCGGCCCAACGTGCTGCGGCTGCGCGCCTTCAACATCACCGAAGGACCCGAAAAGGGCAAGTGCCGCATCGTGGCGTTCGTCGCCAGGGAACGGGTCGCCGACGTCACCGACCCTGCCGCCGGCGAACTGCAGGGACGGGCATCGGGCTTCTCCGTCGGTGCGCTGTCGAACGCGAACGGACTCGTCGCGAGCGTCGACAACGTGGTCATCCGTGTGCCAAACCCGTTCGAATAGTTGCGATGGCGAGCCCGCGGGCGGAATGCCGGCGAGCCGCGGTCCCGGCTGGGCCTGCGACGGTGGCGCAGCCCGTCGCCGATAATGCCCGCGATGTCCACGACGACGATCGAGAAGCCGCGTCAAGCGGGCCCCGACTCGGGGATGGGCGGCGAGTGGCGGGTGATTGTCTGCAATGACAATCACAACACCTTCGATCATGTCGCCCAGACGCTGGCCAGCGTCCTGCCCGGCGTGAGCATCGGCCAGGGACACCAGATCGCCGAGCGCATCCACAACACCGGTCAGGCCATCGTCTGGACCGGGCCGCGCGAGCCCGCCGAGCACTACTGGGACCAGCTGAACGGCGCGGGTCTGACGATGGCCCCTCTCGAGCGCTCCTGAACCGACGACCGAACCGCCAGCGGGCTTTTGAGCACAGCAGGCCCAGCGAGACGTCCTCGGGTCGCTGGCTCGAGAACCGTCGGCTTCCGCGCTGGAGTGGTGCCTCGCCTGCCGTCCGCCTGCCCGGCCGGCTGAGGCGCGAAGCCGAGGAGACGCCGGGCAGCTACTCGGCGGCGAGCAGCGTGTGCCAGGTCGGGAGGAGGGGCAGGCCGTAGAGGTCGATGACGCTGGCGCGGGCGGCCTCTATCTCCTCCGAGTACCAGTAGCGCTCGAAGTCTCCTCGGCGCTCCCAGACCGAAGACTGGCGAAAGGCCAGCGGGTCGTCGATCGAGCGGGTTAGCGACCAGCTCTTGGCGCCAAAGGACGGCATGCGCGCCGCGGCGGGCTCCCAGAGCTCCAACCAGCGGTCAGCTCGGAAGGGGGCGATGTGCCAATCGAGTGTGCAGACCTCAGCCATGCGAACCCCCCGCTCGTGCGCTCCTCATCACGCCCCAACCTCCGCCCGGATCGCCCCCGGGCCGTCCTCGTTTTGGCCCTCGTCCTCGGACTCGGCCCCGACCAGGATCGAGATCTTGCCGAGGTGCTTGTTTTCGTGCAGCAGCTGGTGCGCCTCGGCAACCCCCTCGAAGCCCATCGTCTTCCAGATCACGGGCCGCACCTTGCCCTCGGCCATCAGCTGGTTGGCGCGCATGCACTCGTAGGCGTTGGCGAAGTGAGAGCCGATGATCTGCTTCTGGCGCATCCACAGGTAGCGCACATCGAAGTCAAGCTGGTAGCCGGAGGTGGCGCCGCAGATCACGACCTTGCCGAACGGCTTGACGACGAAGACGGAGGTGGGGAAGGTCGCCTGGCCGACGTGCTCGAAGACGATGTCGGGCGCGTCGCCGAGGATCTCCTTGACCCGCTTGGCGAAGCCCCGAGAGGCCTTGAAGCGCTCCTTGTCGGCGGCGGGGTCGGCGAGGTTCTCCTTGGTCCGCATCATCTCACCGAACTCGCGCCGGTTGATGTAGTCGACCGCGCCGAGCGCCTTGACCAGCTCGCCCTTCTCCTCGGAGGAGACGACGCCGACGGCGTTGGCCCCAGCGGCTCGGCAGAGCTGGGTGGCGAAGACGCCGAGACCACCGGCCGCGCCCCAGATCAGCACGTTGTGGCCGGGCTGCAGCTTGCACTGGTCGATCAGCATCCGGTAGGCGGTGAAGTAGGTGAGGCCGTAGGCCGAGGACTCGACCCAGGAGAGGTTCTGAGGGCGGGGGAGGAGCTGCTGCGCCTGCACCTTGGTGAACTGGGCAAAGGAGCCCCAGGTCGTCTCGTATCCCCAGATCTTCTGGCTTGGCGCAGCCAGCGGGTCGAGTCCGTGCACCTCGACGTCCTCATAGGAAGCCTGGTTGCAATGGATCACGACCTCGTCGCCGGGCTGCCAGCGGGTGACGCCCTCGCCGACCTTCCAGACGATGCCTGAGGCGTCCGAGCCACCGATGTGGTGGCCGTACTCAGGGTGGTCGCCGTAGCCGAAGACGGAGACCGGCTTGCCGAGCGCCGCCCAGACGTTGTTGAAGTTCACCCCGGCGGCCATCACGCGGACGACCACCTCGAAGGCGCCCGGCTCGGGCACCTCGATCTGCTCGAGCTGGAAGGCGTCGTTCGGTTCGCCCTCGCGCTCCTGGCGGATCACCCAGGCTGCCATGGTCTCCGGCAATGTGCCGGGCTCGACGTCTAGCTTCGAAACTGCACTGGTATCAACGGACAAGCCGACTCCTCCGTGTCGGTCTGTTTACGGGCCGGCGGCAATCCTAGATGAGACGCGAAGGGAACCGCCGGTCAGGCGGCATCGGCCTCGGCCGGCGCGGGAAGCTCTACCGCCGGCCCGTTCGGGTCACCGCTCTCGATCTGCTGCAACTCCTCGGCAACCACCGGCTTGGCCGATCGCTCCACCCGGGGAGGCTCGTCGAGTGATTTCCCCGACTGGGCACCGAGATCCTCGATCTGGCGGAGTTTGGGCAGGAGATTCCGCTCCGCGGACCCGACCGCATCGTTGTAGGCGCCGACCGCCTGGTCGAGGTTCTTCCCCACCCGGGCGAAGTGGTTGAGAAATACGGCCGATCGTTTGTGCAGGTCGCGGCCGGCTTCGGCGATTTTCTTGGCCTCGAGAGCCATCTTCTCTGTCCGCCAGCCGAGCTCGATCGTGCGCAGCAGCGCGACAAGCGTCAGCGGCGTTGAGATGACCACGCCGAGCGCCAGTGCCTCCTCGTAGAGACCCGGCTCGACCTCCAGCGCGCCGAACAGCGCGGCCTCCACCCGGATGTGGCAGATGACGAAGTCCGGGCTTTGCCCCGCCTCGAACTGCCCGTGGTAGTCCTTTGACGCGAGGCTTTTGACTTGGGCACGAATTGCGCTCGCCAGCTTTCGCAGGGCCGCGGCGCGATCCGCGTCGGTTGCCGCCGCCTGCGAGTCTTCGAGCGCGTCCAGCGCGACCTTCGAGTCGACCGTGACCCGTCGCCCGCCCGGCAGCAGCACGACCATGTCCGGCCGCAGGCGGGTGTCCGGTCCACGGATCTCCTTCTGCAGCGTGAAGTCGACGTGCTCGGTCATCCCGGCGAGCTCGACCAGCCGGCGCAATTGCACCTCCCCCCAGTCGCCGCGGCTCTTGGGGTTGCGCAATGCTTGACCCAACCGCTCCGTCTGGCTGCCGAGGCCTTTGATCTGATCGATCAGGACGGCGTCGGTTTCGTTCCGCTGCTTTGCCAGCGACTCGACCTCCTCCTCAACCTGCTTGAGCGCTTTTTCGATCGGCTTCGTCAGCGACTCGAACTCTTGCTTTCGCCGGCTGAAACTCTCGGTCGCGGTCTCCGCCTCCGCTTCGCGTTGCTGCCTGTTCTGCTGCATCAGGTGCTCAGAGGTCTTCTGCAATTGCTCACCGGCTTTGGCGCTCAGGCGGTCGGTCGCCTGTGCCACCAGCTCTTCCAGGCGACGCGACTCCTCGCTGCGGCCTCGCTGTGCGGCCCGATCGTTTCGCTTCAGCAGTGCGATGAGGAGCCCCGCGGCGAGCAGGGCAGCGACGATTGCAAGGACAGCGGTCATCGCACCGATGGTGACGGGCGGCCCAGACGTCAACCGCCTCTGGGCAATGGGCGAGTTTGCGGGGTTCCGGAGAGAAACAGCCTCCCCTGTTCCATGTCCCGCTTGGCCGGCACCTGCCCTCACGGCGCCCGCCCTCACTAAGACGGGTCTACGGATGGACTCTCAGAGAGCTACGGGAGCAGGACGTCGTTCTCCGAGGAGCTGCGGTATGGGCCCACGGCGAGCTTGCCGGGCGTCGCCCCGGGGATGTCGGCGGCGATGACCGTGTAGACGCCGGTGGGGAGCTTGGTCGAGAGGGTGACGGCACCGTTGGCAACCAGCCGTTTCGAGCTCGCGGTCTTGCGGGGGCCGCGCACCTCGAGGCGGGAGTCGACGTCGGTCAGGTTGGCGGCGACGAAGACGACCGTGAGGGGGGAGTTGGAGCGGACGTAAGGCTGCCCGGCGTGCTGATTCTGAGGGATCTGCTGGGTGGGTTCCGGGCCGGTCGCCACCCGCTGTGGCTGGACCGTCACCGCGTCTTCGCTCACTGCGACGCTGATTCGGGTGGGTGGCTGTGGCCGCGGGTCGTTGACGTGTTCCTTGGCTCCGCATCCGGTCCCCACCAGCGCCAGCAGGGCAACGCCAAGTGAGCATGCCGCCGCCAAAGTGCCTCTCCTATGACCCATCGGGCCGGAATCTAACCGAACGGCAGGTCGATGACGCGAGCCGTAACGTCATCTTCACCTACGGTGAGCTTCGCGCCGGGTTCCGCCTCGCGGCGGACTATTGCCAGGGCAATCGGGCCGTAGACGGGGGAGACGCACGCGCTGCCGACCTGCCCGACCTCCCGCTTGCCCAGCCTCAGCGGGGCTCCGGCCTCGACCGGGGCACTCACCGCCAGCCCGCGGAGCCGGCGGTTCGGACGCCCCTTGTAGTGGAGGCGGGCAACCGGCTCCTGGCCTATGTAGCAGCCCTTGGTGAAGCTGACGGCGTCCTCGACGATGCCGGCCTCGGCGGGCATCGTGGCGCTGGTCATCTCCGCACCGAAGCGCGGCGTGCCCGCCTCGATTCGCAGGATCTCGGCTGCCAGCGGCTCGACCGTCACGGCACCGGCACCGACGAGCGCCTCCTGCAGGCGCCCGACGTCGGCGGAGTCCGCGATCAGGTCCACGCCGTGCCGCGTTCCCACCGCAATGCACTCGACTCCATGCGCTGCCACCCGTTCGCAGGAGTATTCGGGCAGCGCAGGGCCAGCGAAGACCTCGACGCTTCGCGGCCCGAGTAGCGAGAGGATCGCCCGCCCGCCCGTCAGGTCGACGATCTCGACCTCTCTGCCGATCTTGTACAGCTCGAGATGGCCCCTCGCCGTCTCCAGCGCCTCGGGCTCGGTGTCGAGCCAGTACTCCTCCGGGGTCAGGCGAAGCAACCGCATGTCGGCCTGCATGTGCCCCTTGCGGTCGAGCAGCGCCGCGTACTGGCCCTCGCCGAGGTCGAGGCGCTCGACGTCGTTGGTGAGCTGACCCTGCAGGTAGTCGGCTGCCTCGCTGCCCCTGACCAACAACTTGCCGCGCGCCGATCGGTCGAGCAGCCCGCACTCCTCGCGCAGCTGGCGGTACTGGGCGTCCAGCTCGATTGTCACCGGACCGACCATCGCTTCGATTCTAGATGTAGGACCGCCACGTTGTTCTTCCGGGCCTCGCTGGAGGCCGGTTGGCCGACAGCGTTCCCGTTCCCATCACCGCCGCCTCAGCGGCCGGGCCGGGGCACGCTCCCTGGCGAGATGGGCCCCAGGAGGGTCCACGTGTCGGCCCGGGGTTTTAGATGTGCCAAAATAATTTAGACGTGTCTAAATCATCCGAGGCGATCGAGGACTACGCGAAGGCGATCTACGCGCTGGCTCGGGATCGAGAGGGGCCGGTCCTGAACGGGGAGATTGCAGCGCGGATCGGCGTGACGCCGGCGACCGCGACGTCGATGCTGAAGCGTCTCGACGAGATGGGGTTGGTCGACCACACCCCCTACCGTGGAGTTGTCCTGACGCCGGCAGGCGAAAAGGTTGCACTGGAGGTGATCCGCCATCACCGGCTGATCGAGACCTACCTGGCGGAGGCGCTGGGGATGTCGGAGGACCAGGTGCACGACGAGGCCGAGGTTCTCGAGCACTACATCTCCGAGGACCTGGAGCTGTTGATCGCGGCCAAGCTGGGTGAGCCGAGCCACGATCCGCACGGGACGCCGATTCCCGGCCCCGACCTCCAACCGCCGGCCGACCGCGTGGAGGGCCGACGGTGAAGGCGCCGCGGGTCCCCGAGGCCGAGGTCGATAGGGATCTCCTCGACGAGGTGAGGATCGAGGACGTCCTCCCCGGCGAGGCTGCGGTTGCCACGGCTGCCCGGCGTGCGCTCGATGGGCACAGCCGGGGAGTGGGCCGCATCTGGCCGTTCCTGGGCCCGGCCTTCATCGCCGCGGTCGCCTATATCGACCCGGGCAATTTCGCGACCAATGTCGCCGGCGGCTCCAAGTTCGGCTATCTGCTGCTCTGGGTGGTGCTGTCGGCGAATCTGATCGCGATGCTCGTCCAGACCCAGTCGGCGAAGTTGGGGATAGCGACGGGACGCAACCTCGCCGAGCTGTGCCGGGAAACCTTTTCGCGGCGAACTTCGATCGGCCTCTGGCTGCAGGCGGAGCTGGTCGCGATGGCGACCGATATCGCCGAGGTGGTCGGCGCTGCGCTGGGACTCAACCTGCTGTTCGGCATCCCGCTCTTTCCAGCGGGCCTGATCGCCGGCGCCGGGGCATTTGCCATCCTCGGCCTGCAGCAGATGGGCTTCCGGCGGCTGGAGGCGGGGATCACTGCACTGGTGGGCGTGGTGGTCGCCTCCTTTGTGATCGAGCTGTTCCACGCCAAGCCGGGGGCGGGGGATGTGGCCCAGCACCTGTTCGTGCCGGGGTTCGCCGGCACGGAGAGCATCCTGCTTGCAACGGGGATCATCGGCGCGACGGTGATGCCCCACGTCATCTACCTGCACTCGGCGCTGACCCAGAGGCGGATCGTCGGGCGCGACGAGGAGGAGAAACGACGGATTCTTGGCTTCGAGAGGCTCGACGTGGTGATCGCGCTCTCGCTGGCAGGCATCGTCAATCTCTCGATGATGACTGTCGCCGCAGCCCTCTTCCATACAAGTGGCATGACCGGCGTCGACAGCATCGAAGGCGCTTTCGATGGCCTGAAGGAGCTGGTATCCGGCAACGCCGCAACGGTGTTCGGGGTCGCCCTGCTGGCCTCCGGCTTCGCCTCCTCGTCGGTGGGGACGATGGCCGGTCAGGTGGTCATGCAGGGCTTCATTCGCCGCAGCATCCCGCTCTTCGCGCGCCGTACCATCACGCTCTTCCCAGCGCTGCTGGTACTCGGCATCGGCTTCAACCCGACCGATGCCCTGGTCCTCAGCCAGGTCGTCCTCTCGTTCGGCATTCCCTTCGCGCTCGTGCCGCTGCTGATCATCGCCCGCCGCCGCGACATCATGGGCTCGCTGGCCAATCCACCCTGGCTGACCGCCGTGGCGGGGAGCCTTGCCGCGCTGATCATCGCGCTCAACGCGTTCCTGATCGCCGACCTGTTCGTTTGAGCGAACCGCGGTGAGGAGGCCCGGGCTGTGGCTATCCAGATACCCTTTGGTGTGATGAGTTTGGCGGATAACTTCCAGCAGGTGCTCGACACGGCACCGCCCGACTGGACGGACCTCGAGCTGGACCTGCGGATCGATGACGAGAGCCGCTACGTCGACACCGCGGTTGCGCTGAGCCAGGTGAACGCGCGGCCCTACTCGAATGCCGATTGGCACTGGCGCCTGTTCGTCGCCCACAGCTTTGGGCACGCGGCGGCCGCCGAAACGGTGAAGGGCGTTCTCGAGAAGCTGGACTCCGAAGGCGTCACCGGTGAGATGCAGCTCCGCGAGGTGCGCGAGGGGCGTGCCGAGGTCGTGCAGATGTGGGGGCGCCCCGAAAGTGTGCGCCAGGAGTTTCGCCAGCGCCGCACCCTGTAGTGGCCCGGATCGTCGCCGTCGCCCCCGATCTGCTCCTCGGAAGCAGGATCGAGGCGACGCTCGGCGCCGCCGGCCATGACGTGACCCTTTCGCCATCGCTTCAAGAGGCGCCGTTGGACGAAGCGGGTCTGCTGGTGGCCGATCTCGACTCCGAGCTGGCGGAGGCACTGGTTGGCCTCGGCATTCCGGTCCTCGGCTATTACTCGCACGTCGACACCGAGACTGGGGAGGCCGCGAAGGCGGCCGGCGTCGACCTCGTCGTGCCCCGCTCCCGCCTCGCTCGCGAACTTCCCAAGTTGGTGGATCGGCTGCTCAGCGACCGAGCCTGAACGCCGCTCTGACGTTGGTCGATCGGCTGTTCAGCGACCGAGGCTGAACGCCGCTCTGACGTTGGTCGATCGGCTGTTCAGCGACCGAGGCTGAACGCCGCTCTGACGTCCAGCGGCCGCTCGAGCAACCCGTGCGCCAGATCCCACGCCGCCCAGGCGCGCAGCACCGCGGGGTCGAAGGGAGCCGGGTGGAGGTTCGGCCGCAGGACGCGCAACTGGGCGGCCTGATCGGCCCGATCGAGACCGGCAGCAGCGGCGAGGAGATCGTCGAGCGCCGCTTCGGGGTGCGCGGCAGCGAAGCCGTAACCGCGCCTCGTCGCCCCGACCATTGCATCCACCAGGTCCGGATCGTCCTCGATCGTTTCGCGTGATGTTGTGAGGACGAGCTCCGGGTAGGGCGGAGCGCCGTAGCGGTTGACCTTGAAGATCCGTGTTGGAATCCCCCGGCGACGCAAAGCCACGCCCTCGGCGTTCCAGAATCCGGTTGCCGCGTCGACCCTGCCGGCCGCCAGCGAGGAGACCGCGTTGAAGCCGATCGTCACCCGCTTCACCTTTGCTGGATTGCCGCCATCCGCCGCGACCACGGAGTCGACAACGGCTTCGTCCGACGGCAGCCCGGTGACGCCAACCGTGCGGTCCTCGAGGTCGCGAGGGCGGTGGACCGCTCCGCCGCCGCGGGCTATCACCGAGGCGAGGGGGCGCTCGACGACCGCCGTCACGCCGACCACGTCGAGGCCGCGCTCCCGCGCGATCCCCAGGTCGTGGATGTCGAGGATCGCGAACTCGGCTCGACCTGCCTCCAGGAGCTTTGGGGCATCGGTCGACTCGCCCGGCTGGCGAATGGTGAGTGCGATGCCCGCGTCGCGGTAGTAGCCGTTGCGCTGCGCCGCGTAGATTCCGGAGTGGGCCGCGTTGGGCGTGAAGTCGAGCACGAGCGTCGCGCCACTCGGCGCGCCCGGTTCAGCGCCGCTCCCGCAGCCGGCGGTGCCGGCAAGCAGCAGAGCGGCCGCCAGCAGCGCGGCAACTCGTCTCATCCGGTGGGAAGGCTATTCGGTTTGGCGATCCGGTTAGACTCCCGCCGCTAGCCGAATCAGGGAATCCGAGGAGGAGGAAACGTGCAGGAGCGAGGACTAGCGGCATATCTGGCTGAGTTGATCGGCACCTTCCTGCTGGTGTTCTTCATCGTCAGCGTGGTCGTGCTGTTCGTAGCTACAGGTAATCAGGCGCAGTTCGGATCGGACTTTGCCGTCGTCGGCCTTGCGCAGGGCTTTGCGCTCTTCGGGCTGATCGTCATGTTCGGCGTGGTCAGCGGGGGGCACTTCAACCCCGCCGTGACTCTCGCGGCAGCGGTCATCAAGCGCATCGCCCCGGTCGACGCTGTCATCTACATGCTGGCCCAGCTCTCCGGCGGTGTGCTCGGTGCGCTGCTTGCCAAGGGCCTGTTGCTCGACGAGGGCCGCGCCACGCACTACGCCGCCCCTCAGGTGAGCGGCCTGCTCGGCAACAACTTCCAGGGCTCGATCATCGAGGTAATCGGGACCTTCTGCCTCGTCCTGGTCATCCTGGCCGCGGTCTACTCGAAGAAGAGCGCCAAGGACTGGGCGCCATGGGCGATCGGCGCCACGCTGGCCTTCCTGATCATGGTCGGCGGGCCGCTGGATGGTGGCTCTTTCAACCCGGCCCGCTGGTTCGGCCCGGCGCTGGTCGGCAACGAGTGGGGCGGCATCTGGCCGTTCCTGGCTGGCCCGATCGTCGGCTCGCTGCTGGCGGCGGCGGTCTTCAAGTTCGTGCTCGAGCCGAGCGGCCCGGCTCCCACCGAGCCGCCCGAGCGAGTCAAGAAGCCGGCTCCGGGACCGAGCTCGAACTGACCGGATACCCGCCGGGCCCTGCGGGCCCGGCGGGTGCAGTAGCTTGAGCGTCGTGCGTCGGGTCACCTTCTCGCGGAACTACACGCTCTCCCTTTCCCGCACCTGTCAGTGCTACTGCAAGTACTGCGCGTTCGCGACGCACGGCGCCCACATCCACCCGCCCAAGGAGGTCGAGCGGCGGCTCGACGAGGCCGAGCGTCGCAACGCGAAGGAGCTGCTGGTGCTCACCGGCGAGCGGCCGGAGGTTAACTCCGAGGTCGCCGCCCGCCTCCGTGAGTGGGGCCACGAGGACTTCACCTCCTACGTTGCGTGGGCCTGCGAACGGGCGCTGCGGCGGGGAATCCTGCCCCACACGAACATCGGCGTGCTGGACCGCGAGAACCTTGCGCGGCTGCGCGAGGTGACCGCCTCTCAGGGGCTGATGCTGGAGTCGGTCTCCGAGCGCCTCATGGACACCGTCCACGCGGGCTCGCCGACCAAGCATCCGGCTCGGCGTCTGGCCACGATCGAGGCCGCCGGTGAGCTGCGCATCCCCTTCACGAGCGGGATCCTGGTCGGGATAGGGGAGACCGAGGAGGAGCGCGTGGCCTCGCTTGAAGCGCTGGCCACGCTGCACGAGCGATACGGGCACCTTCAGGAGGTCATCCTCCAGAACTTCGTTCCCCACCCGCGCTACTACGGCGCCGAGGTGGCCGAGATCGCCGACGAGGCTTCTCGGGAACGCTGGGGCAAGGACGGAGAGCCCCTCGCTGGGGCTCCGCATCGGGGTGCTTCGGGCGGGACCGAGCTTGACCTGCTCCGCGAGTTCCCATCGGGAGGCTCCCCGTCCTTGCCCAACCGCATAGCCGGAAGCTCGGGCGGCTCCTGCAGCGGAGAAGGGCGGTCCCCCTCCCCGGTCGAGTGGCCCGACTGGGCGAGCGAGGTGTCGCTCGACGAGATGAAGCGGCTGATTGGGGAGTGCAGGCGGCTGATGCCCGACGTGGGCATCCAGGTGCCGCCGAACCTCGCGGGCGCCTGGGCGGAGCTGGTCGAGGCGGGGGCCACCGACCTCGGGGGGCTCTCGGCCAACGGGGACCACATCTCGCCCGAGCAGCCCTTTCCCAGCCCGCACGAGGTGCGCAAGGAGCTGGCACCGCGCGGCTACGCGCTGACCGAGCGGCTGTGCGTCTACCCCCAGTACATGGAGCCGAGCTGGATGGAGCAGGGGGTTCTCGACGTCGTCAAGCTGAAGTACTGGAGCTTCATCCCCCGCCGCGGCTCGGGGCGGCGCCTGGAGGAGCGGATCGATCCAATCCTCGCCGAGCGGGCAATCGCGAAGGGGCGTGAGGCGGAGAGGCTGAGCGAGGACGAGCTGACCGCCCTCTTCGCGGAGACCCGCCCGGAGGTCGTCGAGCAGATGCGCGCCGCGGCGGACGAGCTGCGCGCCGCGCTTGTCGGGGACCGGGCGACCTTCGTCGTCAACCGGAACATCAACTTCACCAACGTCTGTGTGGTGGGCTGCGCGTTTTGCGGCTTTGGGCAGGGACGGCGCTCGCCCGACGCCTACCAGGTCTCCGAGGACGACTTTGCCGCGCGGGTGCGCGAGGCCGTGGAGTTCGGCGCGACCGAGATCTGCATGCAGGGCGGGATCCACCCGGAGCTGACCCTGGAGGAGTACGGCAGGTGGCTGCGGCTCGCCAAGGAGGTCGCTCCGCAACTGCACCTTCACGCCTACTCGCCGATGGAGGTGCACTACATGTGCGAGCGCTCCGGCAGGGAGCCGGACGAGGTGTTCGAGTACCTGATCGACTGCGGCCTCGGCTCCACGCCGGGGACGGCGGCGGAGGTGCTGGACAACGGGGTGCGCCAGCGGATCTCACCCAACAAGCTGCCGGTCGAGCGCTGGGTGGAGATTGTCGAAGCGTCGCACCGGGCGGGCCTTCGCTCGACGTCGACTGTGATGTTCGGCCACATCGAGGAGCCGCGCGAGCTGGCCCGGCACATGGGCGTGGTTCGCGACCTGCAGGAACGGACCGGTGGCATCACCGAGTTCGTGCCGCTCAGCTTTATCCCGTTCAACACGATGTTGGGTCGCACGCACGGGATCGAGGAGATCTCGGCGGATGAGAACCTCAAGCACACCGCCGCCTTCCGCCTGGCGCTGGGCAGGACGATCCCCAACCTGCAGGCGAGCTGGGTGAAGATGGGCCTCGACGCCGCCACCGAGGCGCTGCGCTGGGGGGTCAACGACCTTGGCGGCACGCTGATGGAGGAGAACATCTCGCGCATGGCCGGCTCGCAGCATGGAGTTCGTCTTGAGCCCGAGCAGCTGGTCGAGGCCGCCCGCGCCGCGGGGCGCGAGCCTGCGCAACGCACGACGCTCTACGAGATCGTCGAGACGTACCCGGCACAGCAGCCGGCGCTCACCGGGTAGCGGGCATGCGGGCAATGGTCCTGGAGCGGCAGCGCGAGCCATTGCGACCCGTCGAGCTGCCCGATCCCCAACCGGCGCCCGGACAGGTTCTGATCTCGGTTGTCGCCTGCGGCGTGTGCCGCACCGATCTGCACATCGTCGACGGAGAGCTGACTGAGCCAAAGCTTCCGCTGGTCCCCGGGCACCAGATCGTCGGCACGGTGGCCGGCGCTGGGGAGGGGGCGGAACGCTTCGCGGTGGGGGATCGGGTCGGCGTTCCCTGGCTCGGATGGACCTGTGGCGAGTGCCGCTACTGCACAGGCGGCCGCGAGAACCTCTGCGACCGTGCGCGCTTTACCGGCTATGACATCGACGGTGGCTTTGCCGAGCTGGCGGTCGCCGACCAGCGCTACTGCTTCCCGATTCCCGAGGGCTATGCCGCCAATCAGGCCGCCCCGCTGCTCTGCGCCGGGCTGATCGGCTACCGCGCGCTGCGCCTGGTCGGCGACGCCGAGCGAATCGGCTTCTACGGTTTCGGAGCCTCCGCCCACATCCTCTGCCAGGTCGCCGTCGACCAGGGGCGACGCGTCTTCGCCTTCACCAAGGAGGGCGACGCCGAGGGGCAGGAGTTCGCGCGCAGCCTCGGGGCGGAGTGGGCCGGCCCCTCTTCCGATCCACCTCCCGAGCAGCTCGACGGCGCGATCGTCTTCGCCCCGGTTGGGGCGCTGATGATCGCTGCACTGCGGGCAAGTGCGAAGGGGGCCAGGATCATCAGCGCCGGCATCCACATGAGCGACATTCCCTCCATTCCCTACAAGGCCCTCTGGGGCGAGCGAGTGCTCGGCTCCGTGGCCAACCTGACCCGCCGCGACGGCGAGGAGTTTCTTCAGTTGGCGCCCCGCGTCCCGGTCCACACCGAGGTTGAGAGCCATCCGCTGGCCGATGCCAACGCGGCACTCGACTCGATCCGCACCGGCCGCCTACGCGGCGCCGCAGTCCTCACCATCTGACCTGCCTCACCGGCCCCTCACCCCCCAAACTGCATCAACTTCTCGATTTGGCGGATAGGCAAGTTGATGCAGTTCGGGGTTGCAGTCCGGCCCAAGCCAAACTGCATCAACTTCTCGATTTGGCGGATAGGCAAGTTGATGCAGTTCGGGGTTGCAGTCCGGCCCAAGCCAAACTGCATCAACTTCTCGATTTGGCGGATAGGCAAGTTGATGCAGTTTGGGGGGTGGTTGGGGGTGTTGGCGAGAAGGCTGTCGTCGTCAGCGGAAGAGGTCGTCTTCGGGGGAGCGGCGCAGGGCCGCGGCGCCGGGGCCATCGCCCTCGTCGCCACTGCGTTGGTCGACGAAGCGCTCCAGTCCGCGGACGATTGCGGCGGGGATACCGGCAGCCTTATTGCGAACGAGATCGGCGGCCGCCGCCGCCTCGTCGGCGATCGCGACCAGGGTGGCGGCGAGCTCGTTACCCCTCGCGTCGGTGCGCCCTCGCCAGTCGTCGAGCGGCATGAGTCCCGCGCAACCGATCGCGACCTCGACCTGGCCGAGACGCCAGGCGCGCCCGAAGCTGTCGGAGACGATGACCGCCACCGCCCTGTGTGCCGCGACGCCCATCTCGGCTCGGATGCGCCGCGCGGAGGCATCGGGGTCCTCGGGCAGCAGGCAGACGGTGCCTGGCTCGACCAGGTTGGAGCTGTCGATTCCCGCGTTGGCGCAGACGAAACCGTGGTGAGTCTCGGTGATCAGGACGCCCCGCTCGGCGCGCAGGACCTCGCGGCTCTCGGCGAGGATCAGCTCGACCAGCGCGGGCTCCTTGTCGAGGACTGCTGCGAGGCGGCGTGCCTCCGCGCCGGGAATCACCGAACTGAGCCGACGGATACGGCCCTCGATCTTCGAGACGACCTTCTGCGAAACCACCACGACGTCGCCGTCGAGCAGCTCCGCCTGCGCCGCGATCTCATCGCCGACGCTCATTCCCTCGTCGAACTCGGGCAGTTCGGTGACGGGGGTGACGCGCAGTTCGCCCTTCACAGCCTCAGGGCCTTGGCCGTTCGCCGCGCCCGGCCCGGCCGTGACTCCAGCTCGCGGGTGAGGGCGACGAGGTCTGCCGGGGTGTCGAGGTCGAGAGCGAGCGAGGGGAGCTCTTCCACGCCGAAGGCGACACCGGCCTCGCGTGCGGCACCGACGTGGCGCTCGCGGCTGCCCTCCCCGAAGGCGGGTCGAATCGCGCCAGGGGGGGAGAGGACAAGGGCATTGGTCCCCGTGCCGTGTCGGTCGGGAACGACGGCGACGTAGCTCGCCGGCACCCCGGTCAGCAGGCTGTCGAGCTCGCGGGGGTCGAGCAGGGGGCAGTCGCCGGGGATGAGGATGACGCAGCCGGCGCCTCGTTCCACCGCGCGGGCGATTCCGGCCAGCGCTGCGCCGGAGTGACCGCCCTGCCCCGGGTCGGGAATGAGCTCGGCGCCCGCCGCTGTCACGGGCTTCGCGATGCGGCGCTCGCTGCTGACGACGATTGTGTGCTCGATCGAGCGAGACGCGCCGAGCGCCAAAAGGACGTCCTCCAGCATCGCTGCGACGAGCGCCTCGCGCCGGCGGCTCTCCATGCCGGATGCGAGGCGTTGCTTTGCGGCGCCGAAGCGCTTCACGGGAAGTACGGCGGTTGCTTTCAAGTCGAGATCAAGCTACCGGGGCGAGCCGGGCTGGCCACCCGGGCGGGATGCGCGGAGCTCGGCGGCGTATTCGAGCACGATGCGAGCCAGTCGCACCCGGCCCGCGGCGCCCTCCATCAGGGTCGGAGCGAGGAGGGTTGGAATCTCCTCCGGTGGTGGATCGGGATCTCTCTCGTCGACCACCATCGCGTCGATCAGCCCCGCATACAGCGAAGCGACCCCAGCGGCAGTCGAGGGGCGACCCACGGCCGCCATGAAGCGCTCGGTTGGACCCTTGACGACCTCACCCGCTACAAATGGGCTGACCGCCACCACGGGGACGCCGGACGCCTCGATCGCCCCCCTCACCCCCGGAACGGCAAGGATCGGCCCGATGCTGATCACCGGATTGGAGGGGCCGATCACGATCGCGTCGGCCCCGCGCAGCGCCTCGAGCACCTCCGGCGTCGGCTCCGCGTCGGCGATGCCCTCGAGCTCCACACCGTGCACGTCGGGCTGGCCGGCATCGACGATCAGGTACTCCTGCAGCCCCCGGCGGCCGGCATCCGTCAGCACGATGGTGTGTACGGTCGCATCGGTCATCGGCAGCACCCGCGCCGCGACGCCGTGGGCGCGGGCGATTTGCGCTTGAGCATCGGTCAACCGCCCGCCCGCAGCGAGGAACTCGCGGCGATATAGGCACGCTGCGAGGTCGCGGTCGGAGAGCTTGAACCAGCTGGGCGCACCGAGCCGCGCGAGTCTCTCGAACACGGTGAATGTGTCGTCCTTAACTCCCCAACCGCGCTCCGCGTCGATTTCGCCGCTCAGCCAGTAGGTGACGAGGTCGGGGTCCGGGGAGACGTAGACACCGAGCACCTCGATGTCGTCGCCCGTGTTGGCGATCACCGACAGATCGGCGCCGATCTCCTCCTGCATCCCGGCGGCGAGCTTGGCTCCACCGGTTCCGCCGGCAAGGAGCGCAATCCTCATCGCCGATACCGGGGCGCTGCTCGCCGAGCTGTCTTTGGACGCGCGCGGCTCATTGCCAGGGATCGCCGTCGGGCAGACCGGTGAATTGGATACCGGCGTGGGTCTTGTAGCGGCTGTTGATCGAGATCAACAGCGGCGTCAGCTGCTCGACGATTCGCGCCGTCTCCAGCGGCCCTGCGTTGACCGCTCGCAGCCCGGGGATGAGCTCGATCAGACGCGCGACGCGCGCCTTGTCCGCCTTGCGGTTCCCGCAGACCGGCACGTCCTCGCTCAGCTCGGACTCCAGGTCGGCCAGGGTCGGCGCCCCCACGGTGTGCAGGGCAGCCACCACCGTGACCCCCTCCGGGACCATCTCCTGCGCCTGCTGGGCGGCGGAGCCCTGCCAGACGCCCAGCGAGCGCGTCGCCTTGCCGCTGACCGCCGCGGCGAGAGGCACCGTGCAGTCGACCAGGATCTGGCCCGGCTGCAGCGCGTCGCGGAGGTTGTTGAGGTTCTCCGACTGGGCGCGGAACGGGACCGTCAGGAAGACGATCTCGGCGCGTCGCGCGGCCTCCTCGTTGAGCAGGCCCTCGACGGCGGCACCGGGGACTGCCTCGCGGAGCTTTGCCGCCGCTGCCTCGGCCCTCTCCGCCGAACGGGAGCCGATCGCGATCGACGCGCCCGCCTGCGCCCAGCGCAGCGCCAGGCCGGCGCCGAGCGCGCCTGTACCGCCGACGATGGGGATGACTGGAGACTCTGCCACGGGCGGCGTCAGTCTATGCTCCGCCCGATGCGACTGGAGGGGAGAAAGGCGCTGGTGACGGGTGGCGCCGGCGGGATCGGGGCTGCGATTGCCGCTCGCCTCGCCGCCGAGGGCGCCGAGGTATGGGTTGGCGACGTCGACGTCGACGGAGTCGAGCGGGTGGCGGGGGAGGTCACCGGTCACCCTCTGGAGCTGGACGTCACCGATCCGGACTCAGCACGCAGAGCAGTCGAAGCGGCCGGCACGCTGGACATCCTCATCAACAACGCCGGCACCGACGAGTTCGGGTTCTTTACCTACACGAACCCCGAGCAGTGGCAGCGGGTGATCGCGATCAACCTCGGCGGCGTTCTCAACTGCACGCACGCCGCGCTGCCGGCTATGCAGGAGGCCGGTTACGGGCGGATCGTCAGCATCTCCTCCGAGGCGGGACGGGTCGGCTCCAAGGGGTCCGCCGTGTACTCCGCCTCGAAGGGCGGGATCGTGGCCTTCATGAAGGCGATCGCGCGCGAGAACGCCCGCTACGGGATCACCGCAAACTCGATTGCGCCCGGTCCGATCGAGACTCCCCTGCTGATGGGGGCCAAGGAGTTCGGCGAGATCGGCGAACGGGTGATCGAGACGATGAAAGAGGCGACGCAGATGAAGCGCCTCGGCCAGCCGGAGGAGGTCGCCGCGGCGGTGGCGTTCTTCGCTTCCGACGATGCCACCTACGTCACCGGCGAGACCCTGGGCGTAAGCGGCGGATTGGGCATGGTCTGATGACGGAGCCCGTGCAGACCTTGGCGCCGGGCATGGAGCGCAGCAACGAGTTCACCGTCGAGGGACGGCTTCTCACCAACGTGGGTGGCACGATTGGCGCCAACGTTCTCTCGACCCCGGGGATGATCTCGATGATGGAGGGAACCGCGGCCGCGCTCGCCTACGAGCACCTTCCCAACGGCCAGGCAACGGTCGGCTTCGAAGTCTCGGTCAAGCACGTGGCACCGGCGGCCGAGGGCATGACCTGCCAGGTGCGTGCGACGCTGCGCGAGATTGTCGACGGGCGCAAGCTCCGCTTCGACGTAGAGGTCACCCAGGGGGATCGCACGATCGGTGTCGGCACCCATGAGCGCCGCGTGGTTGGAGCCGGCCAGATGGGCTCTCCCGCAGCGTAGTCTCGAGGAGCAATGGCTTCGATGCCCAGCACGGTGCGGATCCGCGAGGTTGGGCCTCGCGACGGCTTCCAAAACGAGCCCGAGACGATCTCCACCTCCGAGAAGGTGCGGCTGATCGACCTGCTCTCGGCAAGTGGTCTGTCGCGGATCGAGGTGACCTCCTTCGTCCGACCGGACGTCATCCCGCAGCTCGCCGACGCCGAGGAGGTGCTGGCAGCGGTGCGCCGACCCGAGGGGGTTTCCTTCTCGGTTCTGATCCCCAACGAGCGCGGACTGGAAAGGGCGCTGCGCCAGCGGGAGCGCTTCGACGAGGTGAGCGTCTTCCTCTCCTCCTCCGAGACGCACAACCGCAAGAACGTCAATCGTTCCATCGAGGAGTCGCTGACCGGGCTGGAGTCGACGCTGGCCTCGGCGCGCGCGGCGGGGCTGCGCTGCGAGGGCGTCATAGCCACCTCCTTCGGCTGCCCGTACGAGGGGGAGGTGCCGCCGGCGCGCGTCTTCGAGATCGCCGGGCGGCTGGCCGCCGCCGGCTGCGCCGAGGTCGGCTTCGGCGACACCACCGGGATGGCCAACCCGCGCCAGGTGCACGAGTTCTTCACCGCCGCCGGCGAGCGCCTCAGCGGAGTCGAGCTGACCGCTCATTTCCACAACACGCGTGGACAGGGGCTGGCCAACGTGGTGGCTGCTCTGGAGGAGGGGGTCGAGTCGTTCGAGTCGAGCTTTGGAGAGCTGGGCGGCTGTCCGGTCCCACCCGGCTCGACCGGCAACGTGTCCAGCGAGGACGTCGTTTCGATGCTGCACGAGATGGGGATCGAGACCGGGATCGACCTGTCGCGGCTGATCGAGGCCTCGCGCGCGGCGCAGGAGGTCCTCGGTCGGCCGCTGGGCGCCCACGTGCTGCGCGCCGGCCCGGTCGACTGGGGTGGGGCCGAATAGGGAGCGGTGCCGGCGGTGGCTTGCCGATCGGCAATGCCAGTAGGCTCGGGCAGGCAATGAAGAGCGATGCCTTCCGACGCGCCGCCGAGTCGAAGGACTTCTCGAAGCTCGAGGAGCTCTTCTCGCCCGACGTGGTCTTCCGCAGTCCCGCTGTGTTCAAGCCCTACAGCGGACTCGACGCCTTGCGGGTGCTGCTCGGAACCGTGGCCGAGACCTTCGAGGACTTCCGCTACGTCGACCAGGTGGAGACCGGAGACACCGCGATCCTCGTCTTCGAGGCGCGGGTCGGAGAGCGGCGGCTGGACGGGGTGGACATCCTGCGCTTCGGCGAGGACGGCCTGATCGCCGAACTGATGGTGATGATCCGCCCACTCAGCGGCCTCAACGCGCTCGCCGAGGAGATGGGCCGCCGCCTCGGTGTCTAGTTGTCCCATCGCGACCCGGCTCCCGAAATTACGACTTGACACTGGGGCGGACGGGACGGCGGTCAGGTCGCCGACGCATCAAGCATTGATGAGAGAAACAGCCTCTCCCTGTTTGCCCTCCTACTTGCAGGTGTGGAGGGCAAACAGGAGAGGCTGTGTAGGGCCCAGGCGGTCATGGGGGACCGTTCCAGAGAATGAGCGTCTTCGGCGGAGCCGTCACGCGAGGATGCGGTCGTAGAAGGCGGGATCGGGGCGGACACGAACTCCGTTCGCTGTTTGTGTCGCAGAGCGGTACAAATGACGAACGGAGCGGCTGCGGTCGCCGGGTCGAGACTCCGTTCGCTGTTTGTGTCGCAGAGCGGTACAAATGACGAACGGAGCGGCTGAATCGAGGCGGTCCCTGGCGCAACTGGGAATCGGCAAGCTGGGTCTGCACCCCAGCGCCTAGCCGCGCTGAGTTGGGAATCAATCGTCTAGGCTCACCGTCGCCGTGACCGATATCCGACCCGCCCTGGACGCCGCACTCTCCGGCGGTCCGCAGCGACATCACGAGAAGACCGCCGAGCAGGGCAAGCTGCCGGTGCGCGACCGGGTGGAGCGCCTGGTCGACGTTGACTCGTTTGCCGAGGAGGCACTGCTGGCCAACTGGAACGAGGAGGGCCTGGGCGCGGATGGCGTCATCACCGGGCTGGCGAGGATCGACGGGCGCCGCGTCGCGCTGATGGCGAACGACCCAACCGTGAAGGCCGGGTCATGGGGCCCGAAGACGGTCGAGAAGATACTTCGCGTCCAGGAACGGGCGCTGTCCCTCCAGATCCCCATGGTCTACCTGGTCGACTCCGCGGGCGCGCGGATCACCGACCAGGTGCAGATGTTCCCGGGCCGTCGCGGCGCGGGTCGCATCTTCCACAACGAGGTGCGCCTCTCCGGCCAGGTGCCGCAGGTCTGCCTGCTATTCGGCCCCTCGGCCGCCGGTGGCGCCTACATCCCAGCCTTCTGCGACGTGGTGATCATGCGCGAGGGGAACGCTTCGATGTACCTGGGGTCGCCGCGGATGGCCGAGATGGTGATCGGCGAGAAGGTGACGCTGGAGGAGATGGGCGGGGCCAAGATGCACACCGGCGTCTCTGGCTGCGGGCACTTCCTGGTGAAGAGTGACGAGGAGGCAATCGACCTCGCCAAGCGATACCTCTCCTACATGCCGGGCAACTGGCGGGAGGAGACGCCGGTGGTGCCGGCCGCGGCGCCGGCCTCCGAGGCGGCGATCGACGCGATCGTCCCCGCGGACGAGAACCAGCCCTTCGACATGCGCGAGGTGCTCGACGCGCTGCTCGACGCCGGCAGCCTCCTCGAGGTCCAAAAGCGCTGGGCGAAGGAGCTGATTGTCGGCTACGCGCGGCTTGACGGACGCGTCGTCGGCGTCGTCGCCAACCAGCCGCGACAGAAAGGCGGCGTGCTGTTCGTCGACTCCGCCGACAAGGCGGCGCGATTCATCCAGACCTGCAACGCGTTCAATGTGCCGCTGCTCTTCCTCGCCGACGTGCCCGGCTTCATGATCGGCACGGCGGTCGAGCGCCAGGGGATCATCCGCCACGGGGCGAAGATGATCAGCGCGGTGTCCGAAGCGACGGTGCCGAAGCTGTCGGTGATCGTTCGCAAGGCCTACGGCGCCGGTCTGTACGCGATGGCGGGGCCGGCTTTCGAGCCCGACTGCTGCATCGCCCTGCCCAGTTCCTCGATCGCTGTGATGGGACCACAGGCGGCGATCAACGCGGTCTTCTACAACCAGATCCAGGCGATCGCCGACGAGGACGAGCGCCAGGCGTTCGTCGAGCAGAAGCGGGAGGAATACGCAGCGGACATCGACATCCTCCATCTCGCTTCGGAGATGGTGGTCGATGCCGTGGTGGAGCCCGTCGACCTGCGGGCCGAGCTGATCCGCCGCTTCGCGATGGCGGCCAGCAAGGGCCGCGCCTTCGCCGAGCGCCGCAACCCGATCACCCCCGCGTAGGGGCCGCACGCACACCACTCACTCGCAGCCCGGCGAACCGGCGGACGGGCCGCTCAGCGACTCCGGCGGTGACCGATCGGCAGGATGGTGTGTCTCCGGCCGGAGGCATATGCTCGATCCCGATGACGAGCGTCCCGGCGATCGCGGTGGAGGGGCTCCAGGTTCGGCGGGGTGGGGCGGAGGTGCTGCACGGCCTCTCCTTCGCCGTCGAGAGGGGCAGCGTGACAGGGCTGCTCGGCCCAAGCGGCTGTGGCAAGAGCACGTTGATGCGCTCGATCGTCGGAGTCCAGATCGTCGAGTCGGGACGGGTTGAGGTTCTCGGCGAGCCGGCCGGCTCGCGCTCGCTGCGCTCGCGGGCCGGCTATCTCACCCAGGTCCCCTCCGTCTACGGCGACCTGACGGTGCGAGAGAACCTCCGCTTCTTCGGACGGGTGCTCGGGGTGGCCCAGGGCCGCGCCGACGAGGTGATCGAGACGGTCTCCCTCGAGCCGCACGCCGACCGGGTCGTCGCCAACCTCTCGGGCGGGCAGCGCGCGCGAGTGTCGCTCGCCACCGCGATGCTCGGAGAGCCAGAGGTGCTGGTGCTGGACGAGCCCACCGTGGGCCTCGACCCTGTGCTGCGCCGCGGCCTCTGGGAGACATTTTCCGAGCTGGCCGCCGCCGGCACGACGCTGCTTGTCTCCAGCCACGTCATGGATGAGGCTGCGCACTGCGATGAGCTCCTGCTGATGCGCGATGGACGCCTGCTCGCCACCGATAGCCCCGACGGCCTGCGCCAGCGCACCGGTCGCCGCCAGCTCGATGACGCGTTCCTGGCGCTGATCGAAGCGGAGGGCGAGGCGTGAGCCTGAGGGTGACCGCTGCGGTTGGCGTGCGCGTGCTGACCCAGCTGCGCCGCGACCCACGGACGGTCGCCCTGCTGCTGGGCGTCTCGCCGTTCCTGCTGGCGCTGCTGCGCGGGGCCTTCGATCAGGACCTGGCCGCCTTCCAGAAGGTGGGTGGGCCGCTGGTCGGACTGTTTCCGTTCACCACGATGTTCGTCGTCACCTCGATCACGATGCTGCGGGAGCGGACGACCGGGACGCTCGAGCGGCTGATGACGCTGCCGCTCGCGAAGCTCGACCTGCTGTTCGGTTACGGGATCGCCTTCGCCCTGGTCGGGACGCTGCAGGCGATCATCGCCGCCGCTGTCGCCTTCGGCCTGCTTGGGCTCGATGTCGCCGGCTCGACCGCGGTGGTTGTCGCGCTTGCGGTTGGCAATGCGCTGCTTGGCATGTCGCTCGGCCTCTTCGTCAGCGCCTTTGCTCAGACCGAGTTCCAGGCGGTGCAGTTCATGCCGGCGATCGTCTTCCCGCAGCTGCTCCTCTGCGGGCTGTTCGTGGCCCGCGACAAGATGCTCGGGGTGCTGCAGGTCATCTCCGACGCGATGCCGCTCACCTACGCGTTCGATGCGCTGGACCGGGTTACCACCCGTGGCTCGCTCGGCGCGCGCGGGGCGCTTGACGTGGCTGTGGTCGCCGCGTCGATCGTGCTGTTCCTGGCGCTCGGTGCCGTAACCCTGCGACGCAGGACCCCGTAGGTCCCCGGCGCCTCTCGCGTCCCGTCTTGGGCAACCCTGCGACGCAGGACCCCGTAGGTCCCCGGCGCCTCTCGCGTCCCGTCTTACGGTAGCTTCGTCGTCATGCCTGTACACACGGCGGAGCTGCGGCTCTCCACACAGGGCGACACCGACATTCTCGACATCACGGCGGAGGTGCAGGGGACCGTCGAGGAGGCCGGCGTCGGAGAGGCGCAGGCGCTGGTCTTCGTACGTGGATCGACCGCGGCGATCGCAACGATGGAGTTCGAGCCCGGCGGCGTCAGCGACCTGCGGGAGATGCTGGAGCGACTGATTCCAACCGCGGGCTATTACGAGCACAATCGGCTCAACCACGACACGAACTCACACGCCCACCAGCGGGCCTCCCTCGTCGGCTCCTCAGAAGCGGTGCCGGTGCTGGATGGTCGCCTGGCGCTGGGCAGATGGCAGCAGCTGGCGCTGCTCGACTTCGACGACAGGCCGCGCGAGCGGACCGTGATCGTCCAGATCCTCAGCTGATTTCGAGGTCGCCAGCCAGCTCGACGAACCAGTCCAGGGCGGCCGGGTTGGCGAGCGAGTCCCGGCTTGCGGCCCGCTCGACGGGCGTGCCCATCAGGATGCGCTTCACGGGGACCTCCAGGGCCTTGCCGCTCAGGGTGCGGGGCACCGCAGCAATCTGGAAGACCTCATCGGGGACGTGGCGGGGAGAGCACTGGCGGCGGATTCGGGCGGCGATCTCCCGGCGCAGGTCGTCGTCGAGCGTCGCGCCCTCGCGCAGGACAACGAAGAGTGGAATCCATCCCTCGGTGCCGGGGCGGGGGATGTCGACGGCGAGAGCGTCGACCACGTCGTCGATGCCGAGCACGGCCCGGTAGATCTCGCTGGTCCCCATGCGAATCCCGCCGCGGTTGATCGTCGAATCGGAGCGGCCGTAGATGATTGCGGTGCCGCGCGAGGTGATCTCGATCCAGTCGCCGTGGCGCCACACCCCCGGGTAGTGCTCGAAGTAGCTGGCGCGGTAGCGGCTGCCGTCGGAGTCCCCCCAGAAGAAGATCGGCATCGAGGGCATCGGCTCGGTGACGACCAGCTCGCCGACCTGATCGATCACGGCGTTGCCGTCCTCGTCCCAGGCCTCGATCGCAGCGCCCAGGGCACGGCCCTGCAGCTCGCCGCGATAGACGGGCAGCAGCGGCACCCCGCCGACGAAGGCGGTGCACAGATCGGTGCCGCCGCTGGTCGAGAAGAGCCAGGTGTCGGAGCCGAGCTGCTCGTAGATCCAGTCGAAGCCCTCCGGCGAGAGCGGGGAGCCGGTAGATCCAATCGACCGGAGGCGACCGAGGTCACGGCCGGCGGCTGGCTCGAGACCGGCCTTCATGCAGGCCGCGACGTACGAGGCGCTGGTGCCGAACATCGTGATTCCCGCGCGCTCGGCCAGATCCCAAAGGACGCCCATGTCGGGGTGACCGGGGTTGCCGTCGTAGAGGACGATCGCAGCCCGGGTGAGCAGCCCCGAGACGAGGAAGTTCCACATCATCCAGCCGGTCGTCGTGAACCAGAAGAGCCGGTCGCCGGGGTGAGCGTCGACGTGCAGGTGGAGCTTCTTGAGGTGCTCGAGCAGGATGCCCCCCTGGCTTTGGACGATCGCCTTCGGCAGGCCGGTCGTGCCGGAGGAGTAGAGGACCCAGAGCGGGTGGTCGAAGGGGATCCGCTCGAAGCGCAGCTCCGCGCCCTCGCCGGCGGCGAGCAGCTCCCCCCAGCGCATTGCGTGGTCCGGAAGGGGGGCGCCGGAGCCGGGGCGCAGGTAGGGGAGGACGACGGTGCGCTGCAGGTTGGGCATCGCCGCCCGCAGCTCGGCGATCACCTCGCTGCGGTCGAAGTCCTTGCCGCCGTAGCGGTAGCCGTCCACCGCGAAGAGCACCTTGGGCTCAATCTGGGCGAAGCGGTCGATGACGCTGGCCGCTCCGAAGTCCGGTGAGCAGCTGGACCACGTCGCGCCGATCGATGCCGTGGCGAGGAATGCGACGATCGCCTCCGGGATATTCGGCAGGTAGGCGACGACCCGGTCGCCTCGCTCGACGCCGAGGCTGCGCAGGCCGGCCGCTGTTGCCGCAACCCGCGTGCGGAGCTCACCCCAGCTCAGCTCGTCCAGCTCGCGCAGCTCGGAGGCGTGCAGGATGGCCGGCTCGAGATCGTCCTTGCCGGCGAAGACGTGCTCGGCGTAGTTGAGCTGGGCGCCGGTGAACCAGCTCGCACCGGGCATCTCGTGGCTGCTCAGCACCGTCTCGTAGCCGCTGTCGGACCGCACCTCGAAGAAGTCCCAGATCGAGGACCAGAAGCCCTCCAGGTCGTCGACCGACCAGCGCCAGAGGTCGTGGTAGCCGTCGAACTCGAGATCGCGCTGTGCGGCCAGCCACCGCATGTATTCGGTCATCCGGGCGCGCTCGACCAGCTCGGCCGGCGGCTCCCAGAGCTTCTCCGGAGGTCCGGCGGTCACCCGATCGCTGCGGTGGGGTCGGTGGCCGCCTGCCTTCGCTCCAGGTCGTGCGGGTCGTGCGAGCAGAGCAGGTCGATTTCCTCGCCGTGGCCGTCGGAGAGCTCGCGCAGCCGCTCCCGGTTTGCCTTGCGGGTGGCGTTGTCGACGGCGGTCAGATTCTGGAAGAGGCGCAGCATTGGCGGACAGCTCGGCGGGGTCTCCAATTCGCCGCGATCGAAGTAGGCGTCGCCGCAGTGCAGCATCCAGCCGCTGCCCGTATCGATCGCGACGCCGGTGTGACCTCGCGTGTGTCCGATCAGTGGCACCAATGCGATGTCCTCGGCGAGGCCGGGCAGGAGCCGCACGCTCTCGAACCCAAACCACCGGTCGCCTCCGACCTGGTGCTCGACCCATCGTGGGCCGTGGCTCCAGTGGACGCTGCGATAGCGCGGTCTCTCGCGCAGTCTGGGGTGCCTTGCCGCCTCCAACTCGGGCGCGAAGACGTGAACCTCGGCCTCGGGAAAGTCGGCGAGCCCGCCGGTGTGGTCGGGGTCGAGGTGCGTGGCGACGATGTGGCGCACGTCAGTTGGGGCGAAGCCGAGTGCTTGGAGCTGCGACAGGGCGGTCGTCGCGATTTGGGGGCGTGCATTCATGAGCAGGTGGAACGGCGCGCCGAGCCGGTGGAAATCGCGCGCGTCCTCGACGCCGAATCCGGTGTCGACCAGCACCACTCCGTCGCCCGCCTCGACCGCCAGGCAGTGACAGACGATCAGCCCGGCTTCGAGCAGTCCGCCGTGCCCGTTGACCAGGCGCCTCCCGTGAGGGTGGAGCGAACCGCAGTTGAGGTGATGCACCCTCATCCCGCGGCGGAGTCTAGTGCCGCCGCGATGGCGATCGCTCGCCCTTCACACGGAGGGCGAGTCGAACGGCGAACGCGGTGCCGTCTATCGTTCGCCTGGCGCCGGAGTGGCGGAATTGGCATACGCGATCGGCTCAAAATCGATTGCCCTCACGGGCTTGTGGGTTCGAGTCCCACCTCCGGCATAGAGATAGGAAAATTGTTCGGTCCGATCCTCATTGGGCCGGAGACGGAGGCTCGCGCGTGGCGGTCAGGCGGGCTGCGGGGCGCCGGCGCCGTAATCCTCGCCCGAGCCGATCGGGCGCTCCTCCTCGACCTGCCACTCCTGGGTGAAGCCGTAGAGGGCCGCTGCGATCAAAAGAACCTGTAGCACGACGAGGATCACCACGAGCAAGCCGATCAGCGGCACCGGGATCGCGGCGGTCTCGAAACCGGCCTTGTCGCGAGCGAACCAGCTGTTGGCGCCGACGGCACAGAAGATCGCCAGGATCATCGACAGGGATGCGGCGACCGGTAGGACTCCGCGGCTCCAGCGGGCGACGCGGTAGGCAAAGAGCACGTACAGCGCAGTGAATATGAAGCCGACGATCCCCATCCCCTCGCCGCCCCTGAGCAGCGAGAATCCGGTGATCGTGACCAATCCCGCGATTCCGGCAGTGGCCAGCATCAGGACAAAGACCACGAGCTTGGTCGCGATGACCTCGGGCCTCTCCCGGTTGGGGTGCCAGAGTTCATATCCTGGCCTCACCTCTCCAATCGCCACGACACGATCATAGAATCTATGAGCGACGATGCGGCATTGGCTGCTCGTTAAGCCCAACAAATGAGCGCCACGCGGGCGTGGCGGAACTGGAATACGCGCCAGGTTTAGGTCCTGGTGGGCTTCGGCCCGTGGGGGTTCAAATCCCTCCGCCCGCACTCTGTGATGTCCCGCGACATCGGAGACAGATGTCGCGGGACATCGTAGACACCTCCGCCCGCACTCGATTGGCAGTCTGGCATTCAGGAGTACGGGCGCGCTGGCCCTGTGGCGGCCCGTCCGGCTAGCATTGCCGTCCGTGGGCCAGTGGCCAAATTGGCTAAGGCACCGGTCTCCAAAACCGGGGATTCCAGGTTCGAGTCCTGGCTGGCCCGTTTCTTTGCGCCCACGCCTGTCAGCCGGTCGATCGCAGGCGGAGTCGACGAGTGGGCTGGCGGCACGTGAAGCGGCGGACGGGAATCGAACCCGCATCATCGCCTTGGAAGGGCGAGGCTCTACCGTTGAGCTACCACCGCGTCGATCCGTCAGAATACGGGGAACCACGGGGCGTGGCGCAGTCTGGTAGCGCACTCGGCTGGGGGCCGAGCGGTCGCTGGTTCAAATCCAGTCGCCCCGATCGCGGATTCGCTCGGGATTTCTCAGGCGACGAGGTCGCCCTGGCGACGAGCTTCTCGCGCGCCCCCGCCCACCATGCGGCCGATGATCTGCCGGGCTTGAGCGAGCAGGCAGGCAGAGCCAGAGACCGCAAGCAGCAGCTCGCTGAGCATCAGCAGGGACCCTCCCGCCGAGGTGAAGATCATCAGCAGCCCCGTCCAGGCGAGCAGCATCGCAACGCTCTTCAGGCAGAAGCCGACCATCTCGCAACCAGTGCATCGCGAACCGGCGGGCAGCGGTATCGGTCAGGGAGCTGAACTGGGGTGGTGCGCGCGACCGATACGCGCTACGGCTCTATGAGGCCGGTGCGGATCGCGTAGCGGACGAGGCCGGTTCGCTCGTGCAGGCCGAGCTTCTCCATCGCGTGGGCGCGATGCGTTTGCACCGTCTTGGGGGAGATCGAGAGAAGCTTGGCGATTGCGGCATTCGTATGTCCCTCGGCGACGAGCTTGAGGACCTCCCGCTCACGGGCGCTCAGGGTGCCGAATGCGCGATCGTCCTCACCGGCCCGGGCGCGGCTGACGAAATTCTCGACCAGGCTCCCGGCCAGCTCTGGGGGGAGCCAGGTCCCACCCTGGGCGACTGTGTCGATCGCACGTCGCAGATCCTCCGCCGTGGAACGCTTCAGAGCGTAGCCATGCGCGCCGGCACGCAGCGCCTCGAAGAAGAACTGCTCCTGGGCGTGGACGGTGAGGATCACGATGCGCGCATCGGGATGCTCTTCGCGGATTCGCCTGCAGGCCGCGAGTCCATCCATGTCCGGCATGGCGATGTCGAGCAGCGTGACATCCGGTCGCAGGCGGCGAAAGGCCTCGATCGCCTCGAGGCCGCTGGCCCCTTCGCCCTCGATCTTCATCTCCCCGCTTGCCTCGAGGACGGCGCGCAGGCCCTCGCGGACCACGGCGTGGTCGTCGACCAGCAGGATCCGCACGCTCACGGCCCTGCCTCCAGGGGGACGGTGACGCTTACTCGTGCGCCCTCGCCGGGCTGCGAGCGCACGACGATCGCCCCGCCCACCAGGTGGGCGCGCTCGCGCATGCCGATCAGGCCGAGGGACGAGGGGGCGACGTTGGTCGTCCCGGCATCGAAGCCGATCCCGTCATCGCTCACCTCGAGCGTGAGCAGGTCGGCCTCGAAGCTCAGCACGACCTCCACTCGCTTCGCATTGGCATGACGGAGCACGTTGGTAAGCGCCTCCTGCGCGATCCGAAACAGCGTGGTTTCCAGCTCCGGCTGCAGCCGCCGCGCCTCTCCGCGGACCTCCAGCCGGACCTCCAGCGCGGACTGAGAGCTGACGCGCGTCACGTACCAGCGCAATGTGGCCACCAGTCCAAGGTGATCGAGCTGGGCCGGCCGCAGATCGAGCACGAGCCGCTCCAGCTCCTCAATCGCGTTGGTGGCGACCCGGGCCAGGCTCCCCAGCCTGCCGTCGACGTCCTGCTGAGGCTCCGAACGCAGCTCCTCGATCGCGGCTTCCAGGCCCAGGCCGAGGGCGGTCAGCGACTGACCGGTCTCGTCGTGCAGCTCCCTCGCGATCCGCTGGCGCTCCTCCTCCTGCGCGGTGATCACCCGGTTGAGGAGCATCCGGCGTTGCTGTGCCAGGCGCTCCTGCTCGGCGCGATGCAGATCCAGCTTGCGATTCGCAGCGCCCAGCTCCTCGTTTGCGACGGCCAGCTCGCTGGTGCGCCTGCGCACCCGCTGCTCGAGTGTGTTCTGCGCCTCCTGCAGCTGGGAGGCCATGCCGTTGAACTCGGTCGCCACGACTCCGATCTCATCGCTCGAGCGGATGTCTATGCGGTGATCGAGCCGGCCGGCGCCGAGTTCCCGCGCGCCCGCGGCCAGACGCTCCATCGGGCGACTGATCGTCCGCGCCAGCAACAGGGCGAGGGCGATCGCGGCGGCCAGCGAGATCGCGCTGCCGAAGAGGAAGGTCTTGAATGCATCGTCCTCGCCGGACTCCGCATTCCTCTGGGCGGCAAGGATGCGCATGTCGACGGCGTGGTGGAGCCGGTTGGTCGTTGCCATCATCTCGCCCGCGTCGGCGATCAGGATCCGCCTGTCGACCTTGCGCTGCGGTGCGCCCCTCGGCAGGCCGTCGAGGCGAGCCCGGATCCCGGCAAGGGATTCGAAGCGAGGTTTCAGGCGCCGAACGGCGGACTGGTCGGGGCGGGGGAGTCCCTGCATCCACACCGCCTCCGAGGAGGCCAGCATGGAACGGAGGTCGTCGATCTGGTCGATGGCGACCGGCGTTGGCTGAAGGGCGAGCCGTGCGATCCCGAACTGGAAGTCGGCCATATGGTGCATGCGCTGCCCCAGCGCCGTGATGTCCTCGTTGAGCGAGTGCTGCTTTTGCTGGTTGTAGTAGGTGACGGCGATTACCGTCTCCGCGACGAGGATCACCGCCAGCAGGGCGAACAGGAAACGGGACCGCAGCGACAGGCGGCGGCCGCGTCCGAAGATGTTCGCGATGCCGAGAGCTCGGCGGCGCCTTGAGGCGGGTATTGGAGTCGTGGTGCCTACGGAATACGCTCGCTCGCGGTTGGGACAGCCGGTGGGCTCCTCGCCCAATCGTACGCCGCCGGTGCCGCTGCGGCCCACTCCCCGTGTGCCCGCTCCGCCGGAACCCGGCTGGGTTGCCGTGCCGGTGGGATGGCACCATGCCGTGGTGTGATCAGCGCCGGGATCCTGCTATTTCGCATTGCCGGGAGCGAGCCCGAGGTGCTGCTCGTCCACCCTGGAGGGCCTTTTTGGGCAAAGCGGGACGAGGGAGCCTGGTCGATCCCAAAGGGCGAATGCGAGGAGGGGGAGGAGCTGCGCCAGTGCGCGCTGCGCGAGTTGGCGGAGGAGCTTGGGAATGCGCCGGCGATGGCTGCGGTGGAGTTGATCGAGCTGGGGTCCGTGCGCCAGAAGAGCGGCAAGGTCGTTCATGCCTGGGCAGCCGAAGGCGAGTTCGAGCCGACCGCGTTGCGCAGCAACACGTTCACGGTGGAGTGGCCGCCGCGCTCTGGGGCGATGCGCGAGTTCCCGGAGGTCGATCGGGCTGAATGGTTCGGCCTCGACGAGGCACGCCGGAAGGTGTTGGATGCGCAGGCCGTCCTCCTCGATCGCCTGCTGGAACGCCTTGCGCCCTCGTCTGCCTGAACGTCGATTGCATCGCCGGCCGCTGTCCGGTGACGATGCCGGCCGCTATCCGGTGAGGATGCCGGCCGCTATCCGGTGAGGATGCCGGCCGCTGTCCGGTGACGATGTTTGAGCGAGGGGCGATCTTGGTAGAGGAAAGCCATGAAGACATGGGAGCTGAACGCCGCTGGCGTTGAACCGCACGAGCCACAGATTCTGTCCTCGGCCACTGACGCCCGAACGGTCGTCCTTCACCTTCCGGCCGGTGAGGAGCTGCAGGAGCACGAGGTGCACGAGCGCACGCGCCTCATCGTCGTCGAGGGCGAGGTCGAGGTTACCGCCGCCGATGGAGAGACGGTGTCGGCGCCGTCCGGTCACCTGCTTGAGTTCGCGCCCGGTGAGCGGCGCACGGTCGCCGCCCGCCGCGACACGCGACTGCTGCTGTTCCTCACACCGTGGCCCGGCGACGGTCATCCCGGTGCGTTGAGCCTCGAGGAGAAGGCCGCGGTCCGCGAGCGGGCGGCACAGCACGCCCGAGCGTAAACGGCCCGGATCCGTCCGGGGGAGAGGTGGGCGAGGGCCTCGGGCGGCCGTATACTCGGCCGCGATGGCAGACGGGGCCGCACCCGAAGACGCCGGAAGGTCGCTGCCGCTCTCGGTGCGTCTGCTCGGTGCCGGCGTGCGCGGCGCCCGGACGGTTGGCAAAGCGGCTGGCATCGATCGCGCCGTTCAGGTCGCCACCGAGGAGGCGATGGTCGCAGCGGTCGAAAGCGAGGCGGTCGAGCGCGCCCTGGTCCGCGTGCTGCAGGGCCCGCTGGTCGAGGAGGCCGTGAACGGCGCCCTGGAGAGCGAGGCGGTCAAGCGAGCGCTGATCGAGGCGCTCGACAGCGAGATGGTCGACGAGGTGTGGCGGCGCATGCTGGCCAGCGACGAGGCGCAGCGACTGGTCGAGCGGATCGCCGCGGCTCCGGAGATCCGCGCCGCGATCAGCGCCCAGAGCGTTGGCTTCCTGGAGGACGTTGGCCACACCGTCGGCGATACGACCCGTCGCCTTGACGGCGTCGTTGAGCGGGTGGTGCGGCGGATCTTCTTCCGACCGCGGCGCTCCGAACCGACCGAGCGCGCGGGCGCGGTGACGAGGGCGCTCGCGTTCGCGCTGGATGTGCTGATCGTCAACCTCGCCTTCTCGGGCCTGGCTGCGGTTGGGGCTCTGATTGCCTCCGCCTTCGCCGCCGACGGCGTCTCGGGTGTCGCGCTGGCGCTTGGCAGCGTTGCCTGGTTCGCGCTGGAGGCGATCTACTTCGTCGCCTTCTGGTCGCTGGCGGGCCAGACGCCGGGCATGCGCTTCTTCGGGATCAGGCTCGGCGTCGAAGGGCGTGGACTTCCGCCCCGGCGAGCGATGCGGCGATTGGTGGGCCTCGTGCTGGCCGGTCTCGCCTTCGGTCTCGGCTTCGTTGGGATTCTCTTCGACGCAAGGCGGCGCGGCTGGCAGGACCGCCTTGCCGGGGTTGACGTTTTCTACGAGGCCCACGAGCCCTCGCCGGCGCCGTGGTCGCAGCTTGAGGCCGCCGGCGCGATCGCGCCGGGCGATTCGGGCACGACGAAGGCCCCGGGTACCCGGGGCCTTCGTCCGCAGCAGCTGTCGGGCCGGCCGCTCGGCGGCTGATCCCGAATTGGGTTAGACGGTTGCGGCTCCGTCGGGCCCCTCGGCCAGCTTGTAGACGATGATGATCGCGAGGGCGAACACGGCCAGCGACCAGAACGGGTAGGCCGGGAGTGCGAGCAGTGCGCCAATCGCATTCAGCGAGGCGACGAGGATGCCGAACCAGCGGCCGAATTCTCCCCCCGAGAACAGCGAGAAGGCTGCCACGAGCTCCAGCACACCGAGGATCAGGTGGACCCATCCCCAGGTGTGAAGGCCGCTGACGATGAACGTCGCATTGGCGGTGAAGAACTTCGAATCGCTGATTGCGGCAATCCCGTAGACGATGTTCAAAACACCTGCAATGAGGAGCAGCACGCCAGCGAAGACCCACCAGCCGCTGACCAGACTCTCATCTCGCATGAGCAACCCTTTCGTGCGTTAGAGCAGGAAGTATCAAAAGCTACTTTGACGGCTCGCCGGTGTTTCCTCCCGTGTCAGATGGACGGATTGCGACCAAGCGAGGTGGCTCTGTGGCACGATTCCGCGCCGATGCGTTGCGGAATTGGATCGTTCAGGGGATGGGTGCTCGTCATCGCGCTGGCCCTTGCGCTGCTCGCGCCGGGCACCGCTCAGGGCGCTCTGCCGAGTGTGCACGAGCTCAACGGGAGCACGGTCGCACCGTCGGCTGCGGATCAGCCCCTGGCCGTGCCCGGTCGCGCCCCGGCGCCCCGCGCCGGATCGGTTCCACGGGCCGGATCGAGCAGCCTGCGCGTCAGCAATGTGGCCGACGCCGGCATTCGGACGAACGGCAAGATCGTCGGCGTGGATCCTCGCGAAGGGGCCTACTCGTGCTCGGGCACGGCGGTCAATACACCCAGCCGCTCGATCGTGCTCACCGCAGGCCACTGCGTAATCTCGAAGGACAGCCTGGGCAAGCGCATCTCCTTCGTTCCGGCCTATGACCATGGCAAGCGCCCCTATGGCTCCTTTCACGTTCGGGCCGTCTACGTGATGCCGCAGTGGCGTCGTGGCGAAAACCCTGACTTCGACGTCGCTGCGCTCAGCGTCAGGCCAAACAGGCTGGGCTATCTCACGGATGTGGTTGGCGCTCGTGGCTACGCGATCTCACGGTCGCGGTCGTCGCCGTTTCAGATCTTTGGCTATCCGGCCGCTGCGCTCGGCGGGAACTCGTTGCGCAGCTGCCGGGCGCACGGCCTTGGCACCGATGCCCTCACGAACGGCTTCGAGGGCCCACCGACCCTGCCGGTCTCGTGCGACATGGCCGCCGGCTCGAGTGGCGGGGGATGGATCGTGGAAGGCCAGTACTTGAATGGCGTCACCAGCTACAGCTACGCGGGCCGGCCAACCCAGCTGTTCTCGCCCTACTTCGGGCCGGAGATTGGCAGCTTCCTGCGCGAACTGCCATAGCCGGGGCCTCCGAATAGACTCGCCTGGCAGCCGTCGAGCGAGGAGGGAGCTATGAGCGTCGAGACCGTGAGAACGCCGGAGGAGCTCCTGCAGGGGCTGCCCGACTTTCCGTTCGAATCCAGCTACCGCGAGATCGACGGGTTGCGACTCGCCCACCTGGACGAGGGCGAGGGCAAGCCGGTGGTCTTCTTCCACGGCGAGCCGACCTGGTCGTTTCTGTGGCGCAAGGTGATCCCGCCGGTTCGCGACGCCGGCTATCGCTGCATTGCCCCCGACTACGCGGGGTTTGGGCGCTCCGACAAGCCAACCGACGTCGATTGGTACACCTACGATCGCCACGTCGGGCTGATGGCGGCGCTGCTGGAGGAGCTTGACGTGCGCGACGCAACCGCCGTCTGCCACGACTGGGGCGGGCCGATCGGGCTGCGACTCGCGGTCGAGCATCCGGATCGGTTCTCGCGCATCGTGATCATGGAGACCGGGCCTTTCACCGGCCACCAGCGCATGAGCGAGGCCTGGTTCAAATTCCGTGACTTCGTTCGCGACAACGAGGACGTTCCTGTCGGCATGCTGGTGCGGGGCGCCTGCAAGACCGACCCCGGCGACGAGGTGATCGCTGCTTACGACGCGCCCTATCCAAGCCCCGAGTCGAAGGCCGGCGCTCGTGCGTTCCCGCTGATCCTGCCGACGGAGCCCGATGCTGCGGGCGCCGCGGAGGGGCGCCGGGTGGCCGATGCGCTGCGCACGGATGAGCGCCCGGCGCTCGTCCTCTGGGCGGACTCCGACCCGGTGCTGCCGTTCTCGCTTGGCGAGGGGGTCTCCGAGCGACTCAACTTCCCGCCGCCCCGTCGCATCGAGAACGCCTCCCACTTCCTCCAGGAGGACGCGGGCGCAGAGATCGGCCGGATCGTCGCCGAGTGGCTATGACGCCGCGCGAATCCGGCTGACAGCCGCCTTCAGCTCGTCGCGGGGGTGCTCGAGCAGCAGCTGCAGCCGTTGCGGTGACGCGCTGTCCTCCAGCCAGGTGACCGTTCCCGGCCAGTAGGGGCTCGGTGGCGTCCCCGGGTGGTGAAAGGCGGAGGCAAAGACCCAGCTGCCGGAGTTGTGCAGCCGCCCTCCGCCCGGCAGCCTCCACTCGCCGTCGCCCTTTCCGGGGCCGCCGCGGTGGGTGTGGCCGGTGATCACGTGGGATGCCTGAACGCCCAGTCGCGCCACCATCTCGGTTGCCGCGGCGATGCCGCTGTGGGTGATTGCGGCGGGGGAGAGGTCGGATCCGAAGTCGGCACGAAGCACGCGGTTGACCGTCCAGACGCCGGCGGGTATCCCGGCGCTGACGGCGAGGCGAAGCGCCGTGCGGCGGGCGCGGCTGGAGGCGCGGTCGCGGCTGGAGATGGACCGCCAGGCACGCTCGGAGGGGCGAGTCGCCCGCTGCGCGAGCCCGGATTGCGCCAGCGAGTAGGTGAGCCCGTAGACGGGACGCAGGACCCGCTCGTAGTCCGCCGGGGCGATCGGGTCGGGAAGCGGTCCCAGCGTGCGCATCACGGCAGCGGCCGCGACGCACTCGAGCCGCGGCAATGACATATGGCAGTCCATGTAGTGCCCGTGGATCGCGTAGACGTCCTCGCGCAGCCAGATGCCCGGGTATGCGATCTCCAGTTTGGCGTCGTTCAACCAGGTCGCGATCAGGGCGGCGGCTTCGCCGCTTGGCCGGCCGCGTTGCTCGAGGCCCAGCGGGCGCTTTGCAAGCGCCGTCTGCTCCAGCAACGGCTCGGCGAGCCTGTGGTCGTGGTTGCCGGGGACAAGCACAACCTGGCGCTTGGACAGGGCGTTCCCGAGCTCTTCGAAGAAGGGTCGGGAGCTCTCCAGCACGGTCGCGAGCGGCAGCTCGCGCAGCTCCAGCACATCGCCGAGCAGGACCACGCGGTCGGCCGATGAGATCTCCTCGAGCAGGACGCGCCGGATCTCGGCGTTGCGCAGCAGGTCCTCGCCGAAGGCGCTGCCCAGGTGCAGGTCGGAGACGATTGCCGTGCGCACGAGGGCCAACCTAACCGGAATCCATACCCGGAGCCGGCCCTGTCAGACTCGTTGTGTGAGCGGATTCAGCGAGGAGCGCCTTGCGCCCGCCAACGGCATCGAGGTCTCCTACCAGGAGATGGGCGCGCAGGATGCCGAGCCGCTGCTGCTCATCATGGGCCTCGGAACTCAGATGCTCGCCTGGGACGAGGATCTGTGCGCGATGCTGGCCGAGCGCGACTTCCGGGTGATCCGCTTCGACAATCGCGACATCGGCGGTTCCACGAAGCTTGACCGTGCAGGGCGGGCGAACCAGGTCGACATGCTCTTTGGTCGTCGCCGCACCGCTCCCTATCTGCTCCGCGATATGGCGGATGACGCGGTTGGGCTCATCGAGCACCTGGGACTCGAAGCGTGCCACGTCGTCGGCGCTTCGATGGGCGGGATGATCGCCCAGGAACTCGCAATCCGACACCCGGACCGCGTGCGCTCCCTGGTCTCGGTGATGGCCAACACAGGCAGCCGCTGGTTGCGCCTGCCCACCTGGAGGGCGCTTGGAACGCTGTTGGCGAAACCCGGCACGGGGCGTGAGGCGGCCGTTGAGTACTGGGTGCGGACGTTTCGCATAATCGGCTCGCCCGCCTACCCCATGGACGAGGCACGCCTTCGCGAGCTCGCCGGGGCCTCCTACGATCGTTCACACGACCCGGCGGGGATTGCCCGCCAATTGCATGCGGTGACCGCGTCGGGCGACCGCACCCGCGCTCTGCGGGAGATTCGCCTTCCGGCCACGGTGATCCACGGGGCAAACGATCCGCTCGTGCGGCCCGCCGGGGGGCGTGCGACCGCTCGGGCGATTCCAGGCGCCCGCCTGAGGATGATCCCCGGCATGGGCCATGACCTCCCGCGCCCGCTCTGGCCCACCTTCGTCGAGGAGATCGCCGCCACCGCCGCCCGGGCAGGCTCGCAAGCCTTGGCCAGGCAGTCCGCTTGGGCGTGAGCGCCGATCACCGCTTCGGCCCGACGAACTCGTCGAGCCTCGCCACGTCGGCCTTGCGCGAAACGTAGATCGCGACTGCCGCCGTTTCGGACTTCGGAAAGGCTGCCGTCCAGCGCAGCCCGAGGCAGTCGCAGGCGGAACAGAAGATGCTCGTGATGTCAGTGGAAACGTTGGAGAACACGTAGCGTGGATGCCGCCAGCCACCTCGCCCGGTGTTGATGAACCGGCAACCGTCGGATTGGATCAGGCCCTTCAGCAACTGGTCGGGCCAACGCTCGGCAAGCTCCTGCTGCCAATCCGAAAGGAAGATGGGCCGCGTGTGCTTCGGACCGGGTCCATGCTGTGGGAACAGGCACGGCCAGTTCTTCGAATACGCGTGCACCTCATAGCAGCTGCACTTTCTCAGCTGGCGGCTGACTCGATTCCACGGAACGACCGCCTGCATGACCTCCTCGCATTCGCGGACGATGCCCGGGTAGCGAACATCCAGGGTGACTCGGAGTCTGTAGACGCTTCTTCGGTGCTCGGCTATCGATCCATCGCCGAGGTACAGCCCAAGGAGATGCACATAGTCGCCCCCGAGTTGATCGAAGCGGTGCGAGCCCAGGCCGCAGCGCCGACAGCGCTGTTCTGCCTCCATTCGCGGTCCGTGGATCGGTGGCTTGCGAAAGGAATGGGGGACCTTGCCGTGCACCCAGTCGCGGATTGTCGGGCGAGAGATGCCAGTGCGTCGCGAGATCTCGCAGTTGTTCAGCCCTGCCTCGTGCAGCTTCAGAACAGAGGCGACGGTGGCGCTACTGTGCATGACGAGAGATGCGGGCGGAGGGAGTCGAACCCTCATGCGCGTAAGCGCCACCGGTTCTGAGCCGATGCTGTATACCTAGTTCCAGCACGCCCGCGTGCGTTCTAATCTAGCGATCTGGCACTGTCCGGGTTGGTGCAGTTAATCGAACACATGTTCGTAAGTTAGCTGCCAGTCCGGACGGGACCCCGTACGCAACGGTCGTTGCTGGCCCTCGCTAAGATGGCGCTCTCGCGCCGCTATCGTCTAGGGGACTAGGACGCCGGATTCTCAGTCCGGAAACCCGGGTTCGAATCCCGGTAGCGGTATTCCGCTAGCCAAATTGTTCGGGCCGATCCTCATCGAGCCCGCAGACGGAAGCTCGGACCCGCTTTCGCCTCGGAAATAGACCGAGGCGGAAGTGGCTCTCGGAGAGGTGCGGATACGCTTACTTTGGTTTCTAAGCACCCTATTTCGTGCCGATATCTGCACATTTGGTCGATTACTACGTAGGGGGCGCTAGGCGATCTCAGCCCTTTTGGGAACCCCTTCGAATCCTTGATAGGTACGACACAGTCCGGTAAAGTCAGGACGGAGCAGGGAGAGGTACGCGACGTCTCAGAAGGGCTGAGCCGCTGCACAGGAGTAGACAGGGAGAGCGAACGCAGAGAGCGCCTCTGCCCTCGGTGCAGCCGCAGTGCGGATAACGGCACGAATTGCGACGCCGCGTTGCAGTTTCTAGAGAGGTTGGTCCCGGAGTGCCAACGTCCTGTAAGGGAGGAAGGAAAGAGATGTTCTCCGGTTCCGCAAGGGGCTAGGGATCGCCGGTGTCGCGACGCTCGCGTTGAGCGCGTTCGTCGCGACGCTAATCGGTGCCGCGTAGGCACGAATTTCGTTTCCAAATCTGCTGAACGAGGCCGGTGCCCCGTTTCAGGCCCTGCTGGGTCCCCCTGGTGCAACCAAATAGCGCTCTTCGGCCCAATGCCAACAACTACTCGAGAGGTCTAACCATGCCCGATATATCCCGCATTTCAAAAAGACAGAAAAAGCCTTTCCTGAACAGATGCTTTCCGAGAACTTGGCCTTTCCGCATGGGGTTGATGCCTTCCCCTCTCCGATCTTCTTCCATCTCTCACGGACGCCAAGCAGAACCCTCGAAGGGGATCTCGAAACCGCTCCCGAGTAGACCGCGCGAACGAAATACGGGAGGCTTCTCGCGTGGGGGTAAGTAGTCAGCACGAGCCCGCCGAGCAAGTCTCCCTCTCTGGTATTCGAGAGGAGTTCCGCATTGCTCTTTCCCAAGAGATCGAGGCCGCATCGGGTGCCGCTGCGGATAGCGCCATTCCCCTTGTAAATGGCCGAAAGATCGCCGAATACGCAAATTCAAGCCAGTACCTCTTCAGCGCCACATCTGCATTAAACGTGCCGGCTGACGCACCCGGCGAACTTTTGATCCCAGGCCGTGACCCAGTTGAGGTGGTCGTCGTCTCCGTCCAGGGCATGGACGTCACCGTCAGCATTCCGATCGACCTCGGAGAACGAGTCGCCGAAGCTCGCCTCAAGAGCGACTTGGCGTTCCTCCTGAAGCGCCTGATCGCACGGATCGAAGAAACCGAGTCCGAACCCAACGCGCACGGCGATCGCATTCTGAATGGGGGGCCTGCCGCCGGCGAGCCGGTGGAGATCGATGATCCCGTGCTCAACGACACCCAGGACGCTGCTCTGGGCAGTGCGATCGGGCGAAATCTGACCTTCATCTGGGGCCCACCGGGAACCGGGAAGACGCAAACAATCGGATCGATCGGGGAGCAGCTTTTCCGTCGTGGCCGCAGCGTCCTCCTTGTCTCGCACACCAATACGGCAGTCGACCAAGCGCTGCTGAAGATCGCAGACCAACTCGGAGGGAAGCTGGAGACGGGAACACTGCTTCGCCTCGGTGAGCCTGTCGTACAGCGGCTGCGCGAGCGTGAAGATCTCCTACTGGATTCGGCCGTGAAGGAGCGACAGCGTGAGCTTCACGAACGACGCGACCAACTTCTGGCTGAGAAGGAAATCAGCGAAGAGCGGATCGAGGCCTGCAAGGTCGCCATGAGGCTCTTGGACTGGGCAGCAGAAGCACCCGCGACGCAGGCTCGATTGCGATCAGAGCTTGGGGCAAGGCAGCATGCAGCGGATCAAATCGAGCAGTTGAAGAAAGCGCAAGATGCCACCGCGGCTGAGGAGGAACATGTCCGGCGGGTCGCGGCCGAAATCGACCTTGCAGCGACGGGAGATAGAGAAGCCTCTGAGGCGCGGCAAGAGGCGGAGCGGCTGGCTGATGCCAAGCGCACCCTTCTGGATCGCATTCCGCTTGCTGAACGAGCAGTCGAGTCGGCATCGGAGGACTACGACAAAGCCCGGGAGCTCTCAGGCGCCTTCGAGCGCGAGAGCGCTTTGCCCCGATTGGACGATCAGCGCACTGTGGTCAACCGCCTGGCGGACCCATTAGCCGCTGCGAATGAGGATGTGACCTCAGCCGAGATGCGCCTGCGAGAGGCGGAGGCGCTCCTCGATGCCACTGAAAGTGCCAACGCGGTCACTCGACGGCTTCGTCGACTGCCAAGGCCCGAGGAGCAGGTAGCAGCCGTCCAGAAGCATCGTGGGGAGGTGGCCGCAGCCCACGCCAAGTCCAAAGCATTGGAGCACCGTCTTCAGGAGCAAGCCGCCGTACTCGCGGAGCTGGAAGAACTCGAGGCGCAACTGGGCCGATGGCGACACCTGGCTAGCCCTGAGAATCAAGAAGTGCTCCTGGCCGCTCGCAGACAAGAGCTGACCGCGCTTAGGGAGGAAGTCTCCGAGTTCAGTGACCGCCAATGGCAAGCAGAACAATCGCTGGCGAGGTTGTCTGAGTCTGTCGCTGCGTTTAGACGCAAGCATGGCCGCACTTACGAGGAAGCACTGAGTGAGATCCGCCCGCAGTTAGAGCGCTTCGACGCCCTCCGTGGCGAGCTCAGCACAACTGAACAAACGGAGACCGAGTTGAGGGGGTGGCTAAGCGACAGTCTCGCCGAGCAGTTTGAAAGGGCGCAAGCCGCAGGCTTGACCACCGATGGCACCGATGCAGCAGATGTCCGAGAGCAGCTTCGACGCTTCGAGGTTGCAGCCGCTGAAGCGCGGCAACGCGCAGCATCCCTTGACGCGAAGGCTCTGACACAGGAAATCGAAGAACACCAACAGCACATTCGTCTCGTCGAGGACGAGTTGGTGTCGATCGAAGAAGAGCTCGAGGCCGCTCGACGTGGCGCTATCCAAGAGGCAGCTGTCGTCGCCACGACCCTCACTCGCGCCTATCTTTGGGATGAGGTTCAGGAGCGACGGTTCGACACCGTCATCTTGGACGAGGCGTCGATGGCTCCCATCCCGGCGCTCTGGGCGGTAGCTCGGCTGGCCGAAACCAATGTGATCATCGTTGGGGATTTCCGCCAGCTGCCGCCCATCAAGCGCGCTGACCATCCGCTGGCAGAGAAGTGGCTCGGTCGGGACATCTTTGACGTGTCCGGAATGCAGAAAGCCTGGGACGACGGTGTGCCACCACCGCATTTCGCCCCGCTCAAGGAGCAGTATCGGATGCACCCCGAGATCAGCGTAATCCCCAACAAGCTGGTCTACAAAGACACGCTCCGCGATCATCCCTCAGCCTCAGAGACCCAAGGATTAGACGGCTGGTACAACCACGCCTGGGGGCACGACGCCCCGGTGCTCTTGGTCGATACGGGTGAGTCGAACGCTTGGGTGTCATCGGTCGCAGCCGGTGGCAGAAACAGCCGGCTTAACTTTGTGTCTGCCGTCGTATCGGTGTCGTTGGCAAACCAGATGATTCAAGAGGGCGCTCCCGACCTTCCCGTTGGAGAGCAACCTCGCGTTCTGCTCGCCACGCCATATCGTGCCCAGGCCAAGCTCCTTCGATTGCTCATTGCTGACGCTGGATTGGACCGAATGGTGGAGCCAGGAACCGCCCATGCTTTTCAGGGTAGTGAGGCCCCCGTCGTGATATTCGACTTAACGATCGACGAGCCGCACTGGCGGGTCGCCCTTTGCATGCAGAAATACGACAAGACGAATGAACAGCTGTTGAACGTTGCCTTGACCCGACCCAAACACCGTCTAGTCATCGTCGGGGACTTCGACTACATCGAGCGGATAGGAAAGCGAAGCTTCCTGGGAAGCCGGCTAATTCCATTCCTTACCGCCAGGTACCCAAGGGTCGATGCCGACGATGTAGCGCCAGCGGACATCAGAGCAGGCGCGGCCCAGGCGCAGACATTGCTTGCCGGCGGCACGGTCGAGCCTCAGCACCAGCGTGAAGTCATGACTCAGGCTGAGGTGTTCCCGCGGCTATACGCAGACCTCGACCGTGCGCTGGGACGTATCGTCATCTACTCGCCTTTCATTACACAGAGCCGTCTGGCGGAGGTTTTGCCGCATCTGAGTGCGGCCGTCGCCCGTGGGGTTCGGGTATTCCTCATAACCAAGACCTTGGACGACCGCGGAAAGCGCGAGCTCGAATCCTACTGCCGGGTTGAAGAGCAGCTCAAACGAGTCGGGGTAACCGTCGTTCACAAGCCGGGGATGCATGAGAAGCTCGTCTTTGTCGACGATGAAATCGCCTGGGCGGGATCGTTGAATGTGCTCAGCTTCAGGAACACCCAAGAGTGGATGGCGCGCTGGGAGAGTCCCGAGGTCGTTGACGATTTCACCCGCCCGCTCGCGCTAGATCGGGTTCTTTCTTTCTATGAATCGGGCGATGCCAGCTGTCCGATCTGTGGATCGGAGCTCGTCCCCGCCGAGGGACGATCCGGAGTCTATTGGCGCTGCACAGTCAAGGACTGCTACAGCCAAGATCTCGATAAGCCGCCTCCCCGCGACGGGATGCTTCGCTGCGCAAGCCAGGGGTGCGATGGGACGGTCGAGTTCTATGACGCCGGGAAGCGACCAGTCTGGCGCTGCACGGCAAATCGTCGGCACCGACAGAGCGTCCACCCAAACCATTTGCGCCTACCCAAGATGCGGGACCTGGTGGTGGAGGGGGCTGGCACTCGAGGTCTTCGGAAGCTCAGTCGCGAACTCGGCGCCACGGTCCAGCTACCGAGTGCGTCGGATCGGCGCGCAAGTACCGATGGGGCGGCCCGCGTCGTCACCGCAGTGGAGCTTGCTCAACGGGTCGGGCGAGATCCCCGCACATTTCGCGCCTGGTTGCGCAGCAAGGGGCGCGAGGGCCACCCCATCTTGGCTAAGCACCGACTGAACGACCCCTGGGAGTTCACGCCTGAGGAGGCAGATCAGATCGCCTTGGAATACATGGAACGTTGACAACAACGATCCAGTGGAACGGAGCAATGCCCCTGTCGCGCGAAGCAACAGCACGCATCAGTCAGATGAGCGTGAAGGCGAATGCGCTCATCAGCTGTGTCGCCAGCGCACCGAGTCACGAGGGTGTCGCTCGAATGAATTCGGCTGAGTTGTGTACTCAGCGTTGAATCTTTCAAGCAAAAGGCTGGCGGCACCCCTATCCATGCCCGCAGCTTCCCCGCCAAACGCGAGTGCCACAAAACTACATCGGCATAACCATCGGACTCCAGGTTGTCGTCTATCGCGCTCCTCGCTTTCGCCCAATTGCCGTGTGAGATTGGAACGTCCCCCCATGAAGCAGCCATATTCGGAGCATGTCACAAACGCTAGGTAGGAACCCGAAGTAAGTTCAGACGTGGCCCCTGCTTCCGCGTGAGAGTAAGAGTACGCCGACCTACCTTGAGTGAAGCGCAGAGCCAGGCGGCCGTCAACCCCTTCGGGGTCGGGCGCAAAGCGCCCTTGACTGCCACCTGGATCTGCGCAATTAGCAGTTAGGTCGGGCAACCCACCTGCATTATCCGAACTGTCAGTTGACACCACACAGTGCGGTTGACATTCATACTGTTACTTGCTAGATTACTTGGTTCGAATGACCCTCTATGGAACCGGAGAACATCTCTTTCCTTCCTCCCTTACAGGACGTTGGCACTCCGGGACCAACCTCTCTAGAAACTGCAACGCGGCGTCGCAATTCGTGCCGTTATCCGCACTGCGGCTGCACCGAGGGCAGAGGCGCTCTCTGCGTTCGCTCTCCCTGTCTACTCCTGTGCAGCGGCTCAGCCCTTCTGAGACGTCGCGTACCTCTCCCTGCTCCGTCCTGACTTTACCGGACTGTGTCGTACCTATCAAGGATTCGAAGGGGTTCCCAAAAGGGCTGAGATCGCCTAGCGCCCCCTACGTAGTAATCGACCAAATGTGCAGATATCGGCACGAAATAGGGTGCTTAGAAACCAAAGTAAGCGTATCCGCACCTCTCCGAGAGCCACTTCCGCCTCGGTCTATTTCCGAGGCGAAAGCGGGTCCGAGCTTCCGTCTGCGGGCTCGATGAGGATCGGCCCGAACAATTTGGCTAGCGGAATTGAGACGTCCAAATTCTTTTTGGCTTTGCCAAGCGGACCGCCGCCGCCCGTAGGCGGCGATTTCTTTCTCAGCCTGTCCGCATACCCACCCAATTGGTGTTCGCTCAGCACCGGCTCCAGCAACTACGCGGTAACGGTGAATGTGTCGTGTCGAGGTGAGTCCCTGCGCAGTACGTATCCATATGTCACATCAGGGCCGCACGCACGAACGCCGCCCCCTTGGCAGGGTGAGCGCCTTGGCGAACCCAGTGCGGATTTGGGGAGCGCCATGGCAAGGTCTCCCTTGCCGTGACGGACAAGAGGGCATATGGTCGGGGCCGACCATATAAACGCCGGGCGGCGCCAGAGACGCCCCCGGCACGGCAACAGGAGGTCTAGTCCTGATGCATTCTCAGCGTAGTTACGTGTCGATGCCTTTTGGCAATCGGCGGACGAAGGGGCGAGCGGTTGCAGAGTCGCGCCCCACAGCGGCGATCCTCTACGCCAGGACGGCAGCGACGGATGAGCGGGGATCGATCCCAACTCAACTGGCCGAAGGGCGCGCCCTCGCCGAGCGCGAAGGCCTCGCCGTCATCGCCGAATACAGCGAGGAGGGCGTCGGTGGCCGTGGGTGCTCCCCCGCCCCCCAACTGGCCGCTCCCCTGCACCACGCCGAAGGGCTCGGCGCCACCCTGATCGTCCAGCACTCAGACCGGTTCTCGCGCCGCGCGGAGCAGCTGGCAGAGCTGGCGCTCGCCGCCAGGCGGGCCGGCGTCACGCTGCACTCGGTGCAAGACGACGCTGCCCTCCACGGCCCGCTTCTCGGGGCGGCTGCCGACGAGCTCGAGCACAGCGCCCGCAAGGCCCCCACAGCTGGGCCGCGGCGTTGGCTTCGCCAGCGCACTCGGAAGGCTCGCCCCTGATGGCGGCCGAGCCGATCTCGGCCGCCATCCTCTACGCCGCCAAGTCCACCGAGGACATCCACGGCTCAATCCCAACCCAGCTTGAAGACGGGCGAGGGCTCGCCGAGCAGGAGGGCTTGGAGGTCGTGGCCGAGTACTCCGACGAGTCCGCTTCCGCCTACAAGGGAGACCGGGGACCGGAACTCGCCGCGGCCCTGGAGCACGCCGAGAGGATCGGCGGCACACTGATCGTCCAACACTCCGATCGCCTCGCCCGCGGGGACGGCAAGCAGGCCCGCCATCTCGCAGAGCTCTTCTTCTTCGCCAACCGCGCAGGCGTGACGCTGCGCTCGGTACAGGACGACTCCACCTTCCAGAACCCGGTCTTAGCCGTCGTGATGGGCGAGCGCAACATGGAGGACTCACGCCGAAAGAGCCTGGCGATCAAGGCCGGGATGGCGCGCCGGCGCAAACGCGGCCTCTACAACGGCGGGTTCACGCCCTATGGCTACCTGCTGCGCCGAAACGAGGACGATGAGCGAGTCCTCGTGATCGACGAGGAGCGTGCGCCATGGGTGCGGCGCATCTTCGACCTCTTCCTGGCCGGCGAGTCCTACGCGGACATTGCCCGAACGCTGGAAGCCGAGGGAGCCCCCTCCTACAAGGGGGAAAGCCTCTGGAGCCACTACACGGTGCGCAAGATCGTGAGGAATCATCTCTTCGCAGGCCTGATCCGCGATGGCGAGGAGCTATTCGAGGCAGCGCATGAGGCGATCATCGACCGCGAGACGTGGGAGAAGGTCGTTGCGCTGCGAGAGGCAAAGGCACGAACCCACAAGCGGGGACGGCCAACTGCCGGAAAGCATCTGTTCAGGAAAGGCTTTTTGAAATGCGGGAAATGCGGGGAGGACATGAGCCCGCTCACCTACCGCGACCGGCCTCATCCAACAGATCAGATCTATCGCTGCCTGGGCCGCAAGCGCCACTCGCACACCTGCGACATGAGCGCCGTCTACCGCTCAGACGTCGACAGCGCGGTCTATGCCTACTTCAATGACCTCGGCCTGGACGCAGAGGCCACCAGAGAGCAACTGGTGGCCGCCAGGGAGCGATCCCTGGCCGAGGCCAGGGATGTCCTGCGAAGCGCAGAGGAGGAGACGCAGAGCGCCGAAGAGCGCCTGGAGCGCATCAAGCGCGACTACCTCTCCGGCCAGCTGCGCGCCTTCGAATGGCGGGAGCTAAGGGAAGAGCTCGAACCGGAGCTCTCAGCCGCCCTGGCCGAGGAAGAACGGTTGCGCAAGCAGCTCGAAGAGACCGAGAGCGAGAGCGCCCTCTCGAAGGTGACCGCCGCTCTGCTGGCCCAGCTCTCGGAGATCCGCGCTGAGGTCGCCAAGGAGGTCACCGACGTCAAGGAGGCGGCTGCCGTGCGTGCGGCCCTGATGCGGCTCTTCGACGGATTCGTCCTGCACAGGGACTCACCTCGACACGAAACAAGGGAGAGCACAAAAGTCGCCTACTGGCTGGAGCCGGTGCTGAGCGAACACCAATTGGGTGGGTATGCGGACAGGCTGAGAAAGAAATCGCCGCCTACGGGCGGCGGCGGTCCGCTTGGCAAAGCCAAAAAGAATTTGGACGTCTCAACTGGAAGGCCCTGCAGTGATAGCGCCTGCGCACCAAGAAGAGCGGTGGCTAAGCTTGCGGGGAGCTTGAATTCCGACGCTCCGCAAGAGAATCTGGACCGGCTCGTATCTCTCCGGCGCTGGAACCTCGGCGTCGGATCGGCGCACCTGGCTCAGGCGGTGGCGATCCTGTTGCTCGCCGGTGCCGTCTCGCTCCCGGTGTCGATCGGCTACCTCACCGGTCCGCCCGGGGCCGGCGAATACGGTGGTCCGAAGCTGCTCTTCGACCTCCGGGTCGACATCGCCGTAGCGGCGTTCCTGCTGCTCGCCGCCGTCGATCACCTTTCGGTAGGCACCTGGGGGCGGCGTTGGTACGAGCGCCAGGTCACTCGCGGGATCAATCCGGCGCGGTGGTGGGAGTACTCGATCAGCGCCTCGCTGATGGTCGTGCTGATCGCGATGCTCGCCGGGGTGCGGGAGGGCACCGCCCTGGTGGCGCTGTTCGGCGCCAACGCGGCGATGATTCTCTTCGGCCTGATCATGGAGCGGGTCAACCTCGATCGCGAGGTGGTGCGGTGGCGGCCGTTCGTCTACGGCTGCATCGCCGGCGCAGCGCCGTGGATCGCCATCGCCGTGCAGATCACCGTCTCCCAGGCCGAGACTGGCGACGTGCCGGGATTCGTCATCGCGATCTTCGTGACACTGCTGATCCTCTTCAACAGCTTCGCGGTCAACATGTGGCTTCAGTACCGCCGCATCGGGCCCTGGAGTGACCCGCTGTTCGCGGAGAAGGCCTACCTGGTTCTGAGTCTCCTGGCCAAGAGCGCGCTTGCCTGGCAGGTCTACGCCGGCGCGCTGGCGGGAAGCTGACCGGGAGCGGTTGACTGCTATGGCAGGTTGGGCGGATGAATGAACCCGGCGGTGATCGGTTGCTTCATCTACGTGTGAGTAACGGGGTTCGGTTTTCGGGGTGGGACTATCCGACAGCCCGGGCGACGCCGACGACGATCAGCCCGAGCGCGACCGCCCCCAGTGCCTTGCGAAAGACGTTGACGCCGTGCGCGGCCTCCTCGTAGGCCCACACAGTCAGCGCGACGTAGAAGATTGCGCGGGCGAGGTCACTGATCGTGCTGCCGTCGTCGGCCAGTCTCGTGGCGAGGAGCGCTGCGAGGGCGATCCAGAGCGGTGGATTCGGGAACTGGCCGACTACGTATCCGCGGATCTTGACGTCCCTCTGGATGGGCGTGATCATACCGCCGGCCCCGGGCTCATCCCTGAGGCGGGATCAGGACTTCGCGCACCGAAGTCGAGTTGCTCCGGCCACCCCGTGCCAGAATTGCCTCGTGCAACGGGGTGGCGTTGATGAGACCCGTGTTGAGACGGTGCTGCGGCGGTTGCGTACGATCCCGCCGCTGGTGCTCGGCCTGCTGCTGATCACTGCGCTCTTCCCACCGTTGCTCGTCGTCTCCGTCGTCGTCGATGTCGTTCGCCGGCTCGCCTTCGGAGTGCCGCCTACGGCTCTGCGGCTGACCGCGTTTCTCTGGGTCTACCTCGCCGCTGAGGTTGTCGGGCTCGCCGCGATGGCCGCGGCCTGGGCCATCAGCCTGGGCGGCCGCCGGGAGGCGGCGCTGGAGCGAATGACGCTGGGTCTACAGCAGCTATGGGCCGGCGTCCTGTTCGGGGCGGTCAGGGCGCTGTTCGGCCTCCGTCTCGAGGTGACCGGCGACGACGCGATCGCGCCGGGGCCGGTCGTCGTGCTGATCCGCCACGCGAGCATCGTCGACAACCTCCTGCCGGCGATCCTGGTCACCCGTCCGCACGCAATCCGCCTGCGCTATGTGCTGAAGCGCGAACTGCTCGCCGATCCCTGCCTCGATGTCGCCGGCCGGCGCCTACCGAACTACTTCGTCCGCCGCGGCACGGGCGAGGCGGTGGAGCTGGAGCGGATGCGCTCGCTGGCGCAGGGCCTGGAAGGCGACGAGGGAGTGCTGATCTACCCCGAGGGGACCCGTTTCACACTTGAGCGCCGCAAGCGCGCGATCGCGCGGATCGGCGAGCGCGACCCCGATCTGGCCGCAAGGGCGGAGCGCCTGCGCCACCTGCTGCCGCCCCGCTTCGGTGGCGTCGGGGCGCTGCTCGACGGCGCCCCGGACGCCGATGTCCTCGTCATCGCCCACTACGGCTTCGACGGCCTGCGCTTGGTGTCCGACATTTGGCGCGGCGGTCTTGTCGACCTCTTCATCAGAGTGCGGGTCACACGGGTGCCGCACTCCGCCGTCCCCGCGGGGGACGCCGCGCGCGCGGACTGGCTCTATGACGTCTGGCAGGATGTCGACGACTGGCTCGAGAAGCGCTTCGCCGCCGATCCCCAGCCGGTGGAGTTGTGAGCACTGCCGGCCTTCTCGCGGCCGAGGCGGGGCTGGTTTTGGCCCTCGTCACGGCGCTATGGGCGGTGAGTGTCGCGCTGAAGGACACCTCGATCGTCGACATTTTCTGGGGCAGCGGCTTCGTGATCGTCGCCTGGGCCGCCTACGTTCTCGGCGACGGCAGCGCCGATCGCCGGCTGCTCCTCGCGCTGCTGGTGACTTTCTGGGGCCTGCGCCTGACCGCGTACCTCGCCCGCCGCAACCTGGGCAAGGGCGAGGACAACCGCTACGCGGCGATGCGCCGTCGTCACGGGGAGCGCTGGCCGCTGCGCAGCCTGGTCGTCGTGTTCTGGCTGCAGGGCGCGTTGATGTGGGTCGTCTCGCTTCCAGTGCAGGTGGCGATGAACGACCCCACGCCCGCCGGGCTCGGCGCGCTCGATTGGATCGGGACCGCGGTCTGGGTCGTCGGGCTCGCCTTCGAGGCGGTTGGCGACCAGCAGCTCGCCCGCTTCAAGGACGACCCCGCGAACCGGGGGCTGGTGATGGACCGCGGCCTCTGGCGCTATACGCGCCACCCGAACTACTTCGGCGACTTCTGCGTCTGGTGGGGGATATGGCTCGTCGCGCTCGCCGCCGGCAGCGCCTGGTGGACCGTGGTGGGGCCCGTGGCCATGTCGATCTTGTTGATCCGGGTCAGCGGCGCCGCCCTGCTCGAGCGCTCGCTGACCAAGCGCCGCGAGGGCTATGCGGACTACGTGGCGCGCACCAGCGCCTTCTTTCCCTGGCCGCCACGAGGCGGGCGGGCGGAGCATTGACGATTTGTCTCTTCGGGGCGGCTGTCGTCAACCTGAACGGGGGCGCAGTAGCGCCTTTGGCTAAAGCACAAATCGCCCGCACCTGGCTTGCTAGAGCCAATTCTCAGTCCGGAAACCGGGGTTCGGATTCCCGTAGCGGTATCTCCAGGACGGCGCCCGCGATGCGGGCGCTTTTTGTTGGGCCGGCCCTCTGAAGCGGTTTGCCGGCACCCCGATCGCTTGGAGTGATCGCGAAGGTGGTGGAGGCTTTGTGGATCAGATCCACCGGGATGGCCGTCGTCTCGCAGGGCGATCGTTCAGCTTTGGGTCAGGCCATAGTCGGTTGTGGCGTGGATCTCGGCAGTGAAGCCGATGCGCCCGAGGACCTTGGGGTCGGTCAGGTCGACGACGCTGACTTTGGGCGGGCGCAGCCTCGAGAGGCGCTGGGTGTCGATCAAGGGCTCGGGGATCACGCCGCCCGGTCGCAGCAGCCGCCCGAACTTCTCGACAAAGGTCCCAACCGGCTCCACGGCGAGGTAACGCGCTGGGAAGCTCGGGGAGATCGTCCGGGGGGAGCGGCCAGGCCGCGCGGGCTCAACGCGTCAGGTCGGCCACGGTGCGCCGGGCCGAGAGGAGCAGAGGCTCGAGGTCCGCGTCGCCAAAGGCCTCAATCGGGGCCTGGTTATCCAGCTCCGGATCTCAGTGAGCGTGCGCCGAATCAACCGTCAAAGGACCCCTGAAGTAGTCGGTGGCATGAGGTTGGCCAAACCCGTCCGCAAACTCCAATTGCACTGTGATTGGAGTGGCCTGGAGATGCGGAAGGCGAAGCCCAGACGGTCGGGCTCTAAAGATAACGAGTCTCACTCTTATGTTAGGGTGCCGGGTCCGGTGCGCAGAGGCCGCCGCCGGGACTTCCAGTCACTCGCGCCTCAAGGAGACCCGATGCCCCGATCGAGCGCCCGCGCCGCCCTCTTCATGCTCACCGCGCTGGCGGCGGCGCTGCTCGCCGGATGCGGGGGGTCGGGCTCGAGTGCCACCAGCTCCTCCGGCAAGCTGAACGTCGTCGCTGCCGAGGACTTCTGGGGCAGCATCGCCGCACAGCTCGGCGGCGATCGGGTCGAAGTGACCAACATCATCGCCAACCCCGCCGCCGACCCGCACGACTACGAACCGACCGCAGAAGACGCGCGCACGATGGCCGGCGCGCAGATGGTGATCGTCAACGGGATCGGCTATGACTCGTGGGCCTCGAAGTTGCTCGCCGCCAACCCCAGTTCGGGGCGGACGATCCTGACGATCGGCGACCTGCTCGGGGTGAAGGAAGGCGACAACCCCCACCAGTGGTACTCGCCGGTTTCGGTGCAGAGGGTGATCGAGCAGATCACCGCCGACTACAAGCAGGCCGACCCGGGCCACGCCTCCCACTTCGCTGCCCAGCAGCATCGCTTCGAGACGGCCGGTCTCGCCCGTTACCACAGCCTGATTTCCCAGATCCGCTCGCGCTACGCGGGTACGCCGGTGGGCGGCTCGGAGAGCATCTTTGCGGCGCTCGCCCCGTCGCTAGGACTGAAGCTGCTGACCCCGGCCGGGTTTCTCGACGCGATCTCCGCGGGCACCGACCCGACGCCCGCCGACAAGGCGACTACCGACAGCCAGATCGCCGACCGCCAGATCAAAGTCTGGGTTTACAACAGCCAGAACGCGACCCCCGACGTGCAGCGTCTGAACGATGCCGCCAAGGCGGCGGCAATCCCGATCGCCACCATGACCGAGACCATGACTCCCGAAGGCGCCAGCTTCCAGGCATGGCAGTCGCGCGAGCTGGAAGGGCTGGCGGAGGCGCTCGCCAAGGCAAGCGAAGGGGGATGAGCACGCGAGCCACGAGCAGCGGTACCGAGCCAGCCGGCAAGCGCGAGGCGGGGGAGGCGATCCGAATGGAGGGGGCGACGGCATTGCGCAGCGGCCATCGCGTCTGGTCGGGTGTCGACCTCAGTGTCCGCCAGGGCGAGTTCGTTGCGGTGCTCGGTCCCAACGGTTCGGGGAAGTCGACCCTTCTCCACGTCCTGCTCGGCCTCCTGCCGCTGAGCGAGGGCAGTGCCACGGTCCTCTCCGGCCGGCCGGGGTCCGCCAATTCCCAGATCGGCTACCTGCCGCAGCGGCGCAGCTTCGATGCGGGCACGCGGGTTCGCGGCCTCGATCTGGTCCGGCTGGGCCTCGACGGCACCCGCTGGGGCTTTCCGCTTCCGGCGGCCCTCAGTCCCAGGGGTCGCGCCGCCGCCCGTCGCGTCGAGGAGGCGATCGAACTGGTCGGCGCGAGCGCCTACGCCTCGCGGTCGATCGGAGCGCTCTCGGGAGGCGAGCAGCAGCGCCTCTTGATCGCCCAGGCGCTCGTTCGCCGCCCCCGCCTCCTGCTGCTCGACGAGCCGCTCGACAGCCTCGACCTCAGCAATCAGAGTGGGGTGGCAGCCCTGGTGCAGCGGATATGCAAGGCCGAGGGCGTCACCGTCCTGCTGGTCGCCCATGACGTCAACCCGATCCTCCCCTACCTCGATCGGGTCGTCTATTTCGCGGCCGGCAGTGCTGTCGAAGGGACCCCGCGCGAGGTCATCACCGGCCCGACGCTGAGCGGCCTCTACGGCGTGCCGGTTGAGGTGCTGGAGGCCTCCGACGGTCGCCTCGTCGTGGTCGGCACCCCCGAGCCCCCGGCCCATCACCACCCGCGCCACGACCATGGCCATTGAGCTCGCCGGCCTCTCCTGGAACCCGGTGAGCGACCTCCAGCAACTGACCGAATTCCCCTTCATGGTGCAGGCACTCGAGGCCGGCACGATCGTCGCCGTGATGGCTGGGGCGATCGGCTGGTTCATGGTCCTGCGCCGCCAGACGTTCGCCGGTCACACGCTCTCTGTCGTTGCCTTCCCTGGTGCGGCCGGCGCCACCCTCGCCGGCCTGCCGATTGCGCTCGGCTACTTCGGCGCCTGCGGGCTTGTGGCGCTCGTGCTCTCCCTGGTCAGTCGCCCGGGCCGGGAGTCGCCCAGCAGCGAGTCGGCGGCGATCGGCGCCGTGCAGGCGTTCGGCCTCGGCCTCGGCTTCCTCTTCGTGACCCTCTACAGCGGCCAGCTCAGCGACCTCGAGTCGCTGCTGTTCGGAACCTTCCTTGGGATCACGGCCGCCCAGGTGCAGACGTTGCTCTGGGTGGCGCTGGCCGCTCTCGCAGCTCTTGCACTGATCGGTCGACCTCTGCTGTTCGCCTCGGTCGACGCGGCTGTCGCCCGTGCGGCGGGAGTGCCGACCGGCCTGCTCGGGCTCGCCTTCCTGGTGCTGCTCGGGCTTGCCGTGGCGGCGACTGCGGAGATCACCGGCGCCCTTCTGGTCTTCGCGCTGCTCGTCACCCCAGCGGCCACCGCGCAGCAGGTCACCGCCCGCCCCGGCCCCGGGCTGGCAATCTCGGTGGCGCTCGCCCTCATCGTCACCTGGCTCGGCCTCGGGATCGCCTACTTCTCGCCCTATCCGGTCGGATTCTGGGTGACGAGCCTCTCCTTCGGGCTCTACGTGGCGGTCAGGCTCCTCCTCGGAGCTCTCGCCCGCCGCGGTCCCGAGCCGCTGGGAGCGCCCGCCTGATGCTCGCTCACGAGTTCATGCGCAACGCCTATCTGGCCGGCAGCTTCGTCGCGGTTGCCTGTGGCCTGGTCGGCTACTTCGTCGTCCTGCGCAGCCAGGTCTTTGCCGGCGACGCGCTCAGCCACGTTGCCTTCACCGGGGCGCTCGCTGCCGCGGCGGCCGGCATCGACATCAGGCTCGGGCTCTTCGTCGCGACGATCGCGGTGGCAATGGGGATGGGCCTGCTCGGAGACAGAGCCCGCCCTGACGACATCGTCATCGGCTCCGTCTTCGCCTGGGTGCTCGGCCTCGGAGCGCTCTTCCTCTCGATCTTCGTCAGCGGCTCCAGCGGCTCGAACGGGACCGCCGCGGTGCGCGTCCTCTTCGGCTCGATCCTCGGCCTCTCGGTCGCCGACGCTCGCCTGGCGGCGGCGATCGCGATCGTTGCCGCTCTGGCCCTGCTGGCGATTGCCCGGCCGCTGCTCTTCGGCTCGCTTGACCCCGACGTCGCGCGCAGTCTGGGCCTGCCGCTGCGCGCCGTCGGGGTCGGCTTCCTCGCCCTGCTGGCCGTGGTCGCGGCGGAGGCGACCCAGGCGGTCGGTGCCCTGCTGCTGCTCGGCCTGCTCGCGGCGCCGGGTGGGGCCGCGCGGCTTCTCACCGGCAACCCCTGGCGGGGACTGGCGCTCTCGGCGGCGCTGGCGCTCGCCTCGATGTGGGGCGGGCTGGCGCTCAGCTATGAGGTCGCCTCGCTGCCGCCCAGCTTCGCGGTGATCGCAATCGCCAGCGCCCTTTTCGCGCTCGCCGCGCTTCGCGTCTGGCTGAGGTCGTCTCTCACCGGCTCGGACGGGGGAGCCGAAAGATCGGTCTTTAGGATCGAGACATGACCACGGAGACCCGAACTCGTTGGGCCGAGCATGCCCTCGCGGCGCTGCAGGCCGCCGGCTACCGTCGCGGCGGCGCCCGCACCGCCGTGGTCGAAGCCCTCGCGCGCCACGACTGTGCCGTCACGGCATTGGAATTGGACGACGAGCTGCGTCGCCGCAAGCCGGCGGTCGGCCGCGCGAGCATCTACCGCGCCCTCGAGCAGTTCGAGCAGCTCGGTCTGCTCCGCCGCCTCGAAGTCTCGCGGGGAATCGCCGGCTATGAGCGGATCGAGCCCGACGGCGAGCACCACCACCACGCGATCTGCCGCGACTGTGGCCGCATGATTCCCTTCGAGGACGCCTCGCTGGAGCGAGCGATCGACAGGGTGAGTGGACGGATGAGCTTCGACGCCGCCGAGCATGAGGTGACGATCCGCGGCCGCTGCGGGCGCTGCGCTGCCTGACCCCCGACCGCAAGCGCGGTGCTGCCTGACCCCCAAGCTTGAAGTTAATACCCGCCCGGGGTATTGTGGTTTGGCGCGGTCAATCCGTCGCAAAGGAGAAGGCGATGATGAACTGGAGCGATCACATGGGCACGGGCGGATGGGTGTTCGCGATCCTCTGCATGGCAATCGTCCTCGCGCTCGTCGCCGCTGGGTTCGTGTGGCTCGTTTCGACGCGGGGCAACCGTGAGGGTGGGGGACCGGGGCCCGGCCCCACGGCGCGCGAGATCCTCGACCGGCGCTTGGCGAACGGTGAGCTGGCAATCGAGCAGCACAGGCAGCTGCGCGACGCGCTCGGTGAGGGGTCGCCCGCTCGCGATCCACAGCGCCCGGCCGGCTCGACCGGTTGAGCTGCGTGCCCAGCTCCCATCGCCATCCGATCTTCGCTCGCGTCTACCCGCGAATCAGTCGCGCGGCGGAGGAGGGGGGTGCCGCCGAGCATCGAGAAAGGCTGCTCTCTGGACTCACAGGTCGGGTGATCGAGATCGGATCTGGCCATGGATTGAACTTTCCCTATTACGGTCCGGGCGTGACGCAGGTTCTCGCCGTCGAGCCTGAGCCGCACCTGCGCGAGTTGGCGCGGCAAGCGGCCGCGAGCGCACCGGTGGCGGTCGACGTGAGGGACGGAATGGCCGAGGCGTTGCCTGCACGGGACGGCGAGTTCGATGCCGCGGTTGCGTCCCTGGTGCTGTGTTCGGTCTCAGACCAGCGGATCGCGCTGCGCGAGGTCGCCCGCGTGCTGCGACCCGGCGGCGAGTTTCGCTTCTACGAGCACGTGATCTCCAATCACCCCGGCTCGGCGCGCGTGCAGCGGGCGCTTGACGCCACCTTCTATCCGCGGATCTCCGGCGGCTGCCACTGCGCGCGCGACACCGGCGCCGCGATCCGCGCTGCGGGCTTCGAGGTCGGACGTATGGAGCGGATTCCCTTCAAGCCCAGCCGACTGCTGCCCCCGATTCCCCACATCCTGGGAGAGGCGTTCTGCCGTTAGGCAGGCGTCTCGCTCTCCGCACTCCAGATCCTGGGAGAGCCGCTCTGCCGTTGGGCAGACAGTTCGCTCTCCGCACTTCAGATCCTGGGAGAGGCGTTCTGCCGTTGGGCAGACAGCTCGATCTCGGCGACGTTCAGACCGCGCCGGCCCCGAGGGGCTTCGCCCTGGCCGCTCGGGCCGGGATCAGCAGAGCCGAGCTGCAGACCATCGCGAAGGCGGTGACCTGCAGGATGAGGCCGACCGGGTTCGTGGAGAGTGGGTCTCCGAAGACGAGGATTCCGCCGGCGATCTGCGCAGCGTTTGCAACCAGCCCCATCAGACCGATGGTCTCGATCGCGCCGCCGCGTTGAAGTGCCGCGGCCGCGGCGTACTGAGCGAGGACACCGACCAGCACGGTGAGGAGGATCCATGGGCCGAGCACCGCCACGGATACGCCCCCGGCCCCGGTCAGGCCCTTGATCGCGACACCAGCGAGGGCGATGAGCGTTCCGGCGATCGCGGCGAGCATCACACTGCCGCGCCCGGAGAAGCGCTCGGAGCGGTGGCCCGTGACGAGCCCCGCAGCAAGCAGTGCGAGCCCGCCCTCGAAGCCGAGCATGGCTGCCAGGTCGAAGCCAGAGTGACTTCCGCTGAAGCTGGGGACCGTGAGGACGAGCAGCGCGAGCCCAGCCCCGCCCAGCATCAGCGCGAACCACTGCCGCCTCTCCACCGGATCGCCGAAGATGCCCTGCGCCATCACCGCCAGGGCGACGGCGCTGCCCGCCAGGACAGCCTGGACGAGCGAGATCGGAGCCATCGAGAGGGCTAGGACGTTGACCGACCAGGCGATCGCAGCAAGTCCCCAGCCCGCCGCGAACCAGCGCGAGGTGGCCAGCGCCCGAACGCTGCTGAGCGGCCGTCGAATGCTGACCGGGTCGACACGGTGACAGCCGCGATGCTTTAGCAGCGACGCCAGGTTGGTCATCAGCGCCGCGACGATTGCCAGGCCAATCCCTATCTGCATGCCGAAGTACCCACCTTCTCAATGTCGACCAATCGGCCCGCGATGCTTAGGTCCATCCGAGAACCCGTGCCCGCCTGCCGATGGGGGCCTGTCGGCCGATTGCCTTCCGCTGCCAGGGTGGCGGGTCACGCAGTCGTCCTGCGCCTGCGCCTGCGACGCGGATTCGCAGACGGCTCCGCCCGACCCACACCGGCCAGACCCCGCTCGAACTCGCGGGCAAGACCGAGATCGCTTGAGATGCGACGCATCTCGGCGACCTGGTCGGACAGCACGAAGCTGGTCCCGATACCGCGCCGGCCGGCCCTGCCGGTGCGGCCGATCCGGTGAACGTAGGAGTCGCGGTCGCCGGGTGCATCGAAGTTGATCACGTGCGCGATGTCCGCGACGTCGATTCCGCGGGCCGCGACATCGGTCGCGACAAGCGTGTGGACGTCGCCACGCTCGAATCGGGCAAGCGCCCGTTCGCGCTGGCGCTGGCTCTTGTCGCCATGCATCGCGACGGCCTCCAGATCGCGACTGCGAAGGCGCTTGACGAGCCGATCGGCGCCTCGCTTGGTGCGCACGAAGACCAGCGTGCGACCGTGTTCGCCGTCGCGCAGATGCCCGGCCAGGTGATCGATCTTGGCGCTTTGGGAGTCGATGTGGATGAAGTGGTGCGCGACGTCCGCTTCGCGGCGCTCGGCCACGGGCTGCGTGTGGCGGCGCGCCTTGCGGGTGTATGCGGCTGCGAGCTTTCCGGTCGCGCCCTGCAGCGTGGCCGAGAAGAAGAGGGTCTGACGAGCGGCCGGGGTCTGGGAGACGATTCGGCTCACTGCCGGTTTGAACCCCATGTCGAGCATCCGGTCGGCCTCGTCGAGGACAAGGATGTCGACGCTCTCCAGCGAGAGGACGCCACGCTCGAGGAGGTCCTCGAGCCGTCCCGGCGTGGCGATCACGATGTCCGCGCGGCGCGCGGCGTTGCACTGCGGGCCGAACCCCACACCGCCGTATACCGCGGCGATTCTCAGCCGGCGCACGCGGGCGATGGATTCGAGCTCGTCGGCGATCTGGCTTGCCAGCTCGCGCGTCGGCGCTAGTACGAGAGCGGAGAGGCGCCGGGGGTCGGGCTCGACCCGCTGCACCAGTGGGATGCCGAAGGCCAGCGTCTTGCCGGAGCCGGTGGGCGCCTGGACGAGCAGGTCATGGCCCGCGAGCGCATCGCGAAGGACCATCTGTTGGACCGGAAAGGGTTGGGTGATGCCGCGCTTGGCAAGCGCGCCCACCACAGGTTGAGAGATGCCGAGATCGGCAAACGACATGATGATGTGAGCTCCTTTATGCGATTCAGGGGAGATCCAGCGACCCCTAGACGCACCAAGCGCACGGAGGAAACGGAACCTCTCGGGAGGCGATCTGAGCCATGCCCGACTCCCGCACGGTAGCAGCCAATAGGTGTGTGGGCGCTGGTCAGCGCAAAGGGGACGGGGAGCCTTCGCTCCCTGCAAGCGCAGCCGCGAGCCCCTCGCGCGAGGCGATGTCGAGCTTCGCGTAGACCTGCGTCAGGTGCGTCTCCACGGTGCGGCGGGTGACGAACAGTTGCTCTGCGATCTCGCGGTTGGACAATCCCTGCGCCAGTGGACCTCCCCGAAGCGTTCGACCGGAAACCGGCCATCCACTCCGCTCCGACAGCGCCCGAGCCCCCTTGCACCGGCAGCGCCTCCATCCCCGAGGACAGAGGAAGGGCGCACACCGTCGTGATCGGCGGAAGCATTGGCGGCCGTGGGTGGCGGCACCGAGAAGACCTTCGGCGCCGACTTCGTGGTGGCGGCGAACGGCCGCTCCGCACGCCTTCCAGCCTGGCTCGAGCAGCTCGGCTACGAGTGCATGCGCGAGTTCCCGCACGGGCTCCTGCCAATCGGCGATGCGATTTGCAGCTTCAGTGCGTATACGGCTCACTCAGGTTGCGCGTCGCGGACTCGGCGGCACACGAGCCGCCGCCTCGATTCGGCCGGGCGCAACGGACCCTGCGGTCACTTGAGCACAGCATGCTGTGCTCAAGTGACCGCAGGGTCCGTTGCAGGTGTAGAGGCAGGCCGGGGGAGTGGCCGCCTGAGCTAGCCGTATACGCACGGCAGCTTCAATCCCACCTACGGGCAGGGGATGACGGTCGCAGCGCTCCAGGCAGCGGCGCTGCGCAGCCGGCCTGAAGCCGCACGCTGCGTCCGACAGCGCCAGCGGCCGAAGGATCGGCCATGACCGGGTGCGCCAGGTGGTCAGTGGCTGTGCCCGTGGCCGCGGACGGTGTGCCAGGAGTCCCAGGTGATCTTGAGGATGACGGCGGTGATGCCAAGCCCGATCAACGGGTCGGCGATGGGGAGGCCAAGCGCAACGGCAAGGGCGCTGGCGACGACCGCGAGGCTGACGTAGGCGTCGGCCTGCGCATGGTTGCCGTCGGCGATCAGTGCGGCGCTGTCCAGGGCGCGCCCGGCGTTCGTTCGGATCCGAGCCGCGATCCAGTTCCCCGCCCAGCCGATCAACCCAGCGACGACCAGGGCGCTGAGATGGCTCACGGATTGGGGGTGAATCAGCCGGCCGATTGCCTCGTACCCAGCGACGCAGGCCGACACGAAGATGGCGAGAACGACGAAATATCCGGCGTAGCGCTCGGCGCGCTCCGAGCGCATGAGGAAGGCGGCGCCGACGGGGATCGCCGTTGCCGCGTCGCCAAAGTTGTGGATCAGGTCGGCGAGCAGGGCGATGCTGCCGGTTGTCGTGAAGATCGCCACCTGCGCGAGCGCTGTCACGCCGAGAACGAGAAGCGAGAGGAGGACGGCACGGACACCCGCCGTCGAGCGCTTGATCGAGGGATCGAGCAGACCGTGCGTGTGCCCATGTCCGCCAGCGCCCGCTGCCCGATCATGACCGTGAGGCCCGGCGTGGGGATGCGCGTGGATCAGCTCACCATGGCGGTGACGCTCTCCTTGCAGGTGGCGGTAGACGAACTCCATTCGACAAGTATGGCTCGGATTTCCTTTGGCGCGCTGATGCGTATCCGCCTCGTTCAGGCCAGTCCAGCTGCCGCGCTCTCGCGCAACGGCCTCCCGAAGCCCCTCACCCGCCTGGGCCTGTTCTCTCATCAATCGACGATCAACGAGTTGTTCTTTTCGGGTCCCGCGGACCATTTCGTCAGGGCTCCGGGGGCGCGGGGATGTCGGACCCAGCGTGAGAGTGCCCGGGGGCTGAGCAGGGGCCGGTGCCCCCCTGAGTCGTGCGGCCCGAGCGGCGCGTGGCGGGCGTGCAGCCCCGCGTGATCCGGATATGCGCTGCGGCGCTAGAGTCTGTCTTGCGATCCGTCCCAGGTGTTCGGAAATCGCCGCCCAAAAGGGTTGAGTGAACGGAGGTCGTCATGGCATCTGATGGTCTTGCGACTGGCTCGGGGCTCAGGGGTCGAGTCGACCACTGGCTGAACTCGGACCTCGTTGGGATCCCGGCCACGCTCTACACGTTCGGCGTCCTGGTGATCAGCTTCCTGGTGTTCCGCTACGCGGCACCGATCGCTGGGGTAATCGTCGCCGTGGGTCTCTGGGTCCCGATGGTGGTCTTTGCGATCCGCGGGAGGGGCTATCCACCGATCGCCTTGGACATTGCCCGCCCAACCGGCGGAGCGCGACACCGCGTGTTGGTTATCGGCAATCAGGGGCTCGAGGACCCGGCGCTCTCTGCGGCGGTCTGTCGTCGCCGGGGCCGCGCCGAGACCGAGGCGATGATCTTCGCGCCGGTGGTTGCCTCCTCGCGCTTGCGGGACCTGTCCAATGACATGGACCGTGAGTTCGCGCTCGCGGAGAGCCGTGTGAACGCGGCCCTTCAGGCCCTGATCGCGGCCGGCGTTCCGGCGGAAGGGCGGCCGGACATCGCGGAGCCGATGGAGTCGCTGCTCGACGGCCTGCGCGAGTTCCCGCCCAACGAGGTGTTGATGCTGCCGGGCCGGGAGGCGGGATGGGACGCCGCCGAGGAGCTCGCGGAGCGGGTTCGGACGGAGACCGGCCTGCCGGTGACCGAGGTTCAGCTCAGTTCGTAGTGGGCTCGTAGGGACAGCTCGGATCAGAGGCGAGATAGTCGCCCGTCACCGCATAGGCGCGGGCGCGGCTACCGCCACAGACCTCGCGGTACTTGCAGCGGCCACACTTGCCATGCAGCGCGTTCGGATCGCGCAGTTCGCGGAACAGAGGTGCGTCGCGGTAGACGCTCACGGCGCTCTCGCTCCTCACGTTCCCGGCGGACAGCGGTAGGAACCCAGACGGCATCACCTCGCCGACCCGCGAGACGAACATGAAGCCACGGGCGTCGTTGACGCCCTTGGCCGGCCGGCGCAGCCCGTCCGCGAAGCGGTAGCCGGCGCCCGCGAGCTCGCCGCCGCCGGCCCGCCCCATGGCGATCCGGCGGTGCTGGGGCGCGGCGGTGATCTTCAGGTCGAAGGGGAGCTGCGGGGCGAGCCCGTCGAGGTGTGAGATCAGCTTCTCGTGGCCCTCCGGGGAGAGCATCTTGAGCTGCTTTCCCCGACCGGTGGGCACAAGGAAGAAGACCGACCATTGCACGATCCCGAGCCGTTCGAGCAGCGGAATCATGTCGTCGATGACCTTCGCGTTCAGCAGGCAGACCGTGGTATTGACCTGGAGGGGCAGACCGGCCTCCGTCGCGGCGTCGATACCGCGCAGGGTGCGCTCGAAGGAGCCGGAGAAGCCCCGGAAACGGTCGTGCAGCGCGGGCTCAGGCGCGTCGAGGCTGAAGGCGACGCGGCGGACGCCGGCTTCGCGGGCTTCCTCCATCCGGCTTCGGGTTGTGAGCGCCGTCGCGGTCGGAGTCAGTGCCACCCGCAGTCCCTTCTCGGTGGCGTATGCCGCGATGTCGAAGACGTCCCTGCGCATCAGCGGGTCGCCGCCGGTGAGGACGAGGATCGGCCGGTTGTCGAAACCGGCCAGGTCGTCGACCAGGGCCATTGCCTCCTGCGTGTCGAGCTCGTCGGGATGGCGCTTTGCCTCTGCCTCCGCCCGGCAGTGGGCACAGGCGTAGGCACAGGCCCTGGTCAGCTCCCAGGCGATCGTGAAGGGAGCGCGGTCGAAGTCGAGCTTGGCCAGCCGCTGGTCGCGCTCGGCGCGAGCTGTGCCGGCCGCCGCCTTCACGCAGCGATCTCCGCGTCCGTCAGGTAGCACGCCGGGTCGGGCGCCTGCATGTCGCCGGTGGCCGACTCGGCGCGCACGCGCAGGCCGCCATTGCAGAGCTCGAGGAAGCGGCACGTGGCGCAGCGCCCAACGAGCTCGCGGGGGCGTTTCCGGTAGGGCGCGAGGACCGGGTTGTCGTCGGTCCAGATGTCGGCGAACTTTTCCCGCCGCACATCCCCCGCCGTTACGTGCCAGGAGAACTGGTCGGGGTGAACCAGTCCCTGCGGGTCGACGCAGGCGATTGCCACGCCGGACTGGTTGCCGCCGTTCCAGCGCAGCATCGTCTCGATTTCGTCGGCTCGCTTGGAGTCCGAGCCTCGCACCCGCTGAAGCAGCAGCACGTGGTCGACCGGGTTGTCGACGGTCAGGACCTCCAGGTCGAGGCCGCGACGGCCGAAGTCTTCTGTTCGGTCGAGAACCTCCTCGACCACCTCGCGGCTCTGCTCGGGGGTGAGGTCGTGGCTGCGCATCTTTCCGCCTCGGCCGGCGTAGGCGAGGTGGTAGACGCAGAGTCGATTGACCCGCTCGGCCTCGGCCAGCTCGAAGACCTTGCCCAGATGATCGCGATTGAGACCGTGCACCGTGAAGCGGATACCGGTGCGAAGCCCGGCGTCGCGCGCGGCGCGGATGCCGTTCACCGCGCCGTCGAAGGCGCCTTTGGAGCCGCGCACCTTGTCGTTGAGGGCGCCGATCCCGTCGATGCTGATTCCCACATAGGAGAAGCCCGCGTCGGCGATTTCCTTGGCGACGGTCGAGTCGATCTTGGTGCCATTGGTCGACAGCACCGTTCGCATGCCCAGCTCGCTGGCGACCGCGGCGAGCTCGAGCACGTTCGGGCGAGTCAGGGGCTCGCCACCGGAGAAGAGGACCGTGGGCACCCCGAACGCCGCCAGGTCTTCCAGCATCTGGCGGCCCTCGGAATCGCTCAGCTCGCCGGGGTAGTCCTGGTCATGGGAATCCGCGTAGCAGTGACCGCAGTGCAGGTTGCAGCGGCGTGTCACGCTCCACACGACGACGGGTTTCTTGTCCTTGGAGTAATGGAGTAGGTGAGCCGGGCCCGCTCCTGCCTTGCGCCCGTACCGAAGCGCGTCCTGGGGTCCGACCTGTCCGTTCAGAAGTCTGCTTGCGCTCAACATGTCAGCGATGCTAGGAGGGAGGCACGGGTTGTGCCATCGGCTACGCCCCCGCCCCCGACGAGGGCTGCAACCGTGCCCCTTACGGGATTCTCCGCAGCGGTCTCGACGTTGCCTGCTCAAGCCGGCTTGGGTGCGCCAATCTGAACATCCGGATACCCCCTCGGGGTCTGTGATGGGCATCACGGTCTCCGAGCGTCCGCACCAGTGGCACCGCTGCATAACCACATAAACTTCGAGGGCCGAGTAGAAGCAGCCATCCCCACGCAGCACCTGGAGCTCAGATGCCCACGCCAACCGAAGGAAAGCACGATGTGGACCTTCCCGGAAGGTCTGTCGGAGACGTCTTCGGCGCGCACGGCGGGGGAGAGGAGCAGGACCGTGGTGAAGCCGCTGACCTCCGCCGTCTCAAGGTCATTGGCGTGGCGCTTCCGATCCTGTTCGTCTTGGTGCTCGAGCTGGCTCCGTTCGAGCTGATTCAACTCGACGTAATCGACAAGGACTTCTTCGCCGGCTATGTGTTCCACATCGTGCTGGTCACGTTTACGGTCCTGGGGATCGTCGCCTTCACGTTTGCGATGTTCCATTTCATCGATCGCGCCCAGGCCGAGCGCGACCGCGTGGTCGCCGACCTCCGCAGGAGACAGCGGGAGGGCCATGGGTTCTATGACGTGCTGCTCCGAATCTCCAACCAGGAAGCTCTCGCGGAGATCCTCGGGGCGGTGGCTCGGCACGCTCGCGACCTGCTCTCGAGCGATGGCGCGACGGTCTGCCTCGATGACGAGACGACGCGAGCCGTCGAGGTCGATTCAAGTCATTCGGGAGCGGCGCTGCGCGAAGGCGTGTGCATATTGCCCGACGGCGAGGAGTCGTACACGCTCCACGATCCTCGGGATGCTCAGCGATTGCGGGCCTCCTCGGAGTTCAACGAGACCCTGCAGGTTCAGATCCAGACCCGAAATCACGCGGTCGGGCAGCTGTGGATCGGGCGAAGGTCCGGTGCTCCATACAGCGACCGCGACCGGGGATTCCTTTCGACCCTCTCCGACCTGGCCTCGATTGCGGCGGCGAGCGCCAAGATGCGCGAGGCCGAGAGGCAGGGCGCGATCCTTGCCGAGCGGGAGCGAATCGCCCGCGAGCTGCACGACAGCCTCGCCCAGGTCTTGGGGGTGACGCATCTCAGGCTTCGTGCCCTCAGTTCGAGCGAGGACGTGCAGGTCGCAGAGGCAGTTGAGGCCGAACTGGCCCAGCTTGCGGACATCTGCGAGGAGGGATACCGAGACGCTCGCGGGGCGATCCTCGACCTCCATGAATCAAGCCAGACCGACCGCGACCTGTTGGAGGGCCTGCGTGCCTATTTGGACAAGTACAGCCAGCAATGCGGGGTTGCGACATCGCTGGAAACGAGCTTGGATCACGAACTCGATCTTCCGCCGCGCAGCGAGATTCAGATCATCCGAGTGATCCAGGAGGCTCTCACAAACGTTCGAAAGCACTCAGGCGCGGCCTCGGCTTCCGTACGGGTCCAGCAGGAAAACGGCACGGTGACGTTTGTCGTCGAAGACAATGGCTGTGGCTTCGATTCCGTCGAGACGCTGCTCGACCGCGACGGATTTGGACTGCATTCGATGCGGGAGCGCATGGAGCTCATCGGAGGCACCCTGCTGACCGATTCCGCATCGGGGAGAGGGACGCGCGTCGTCGCCAAGGTCCCCTATAGCCGCCGCACCGCCAACAACTCGAATGGTCTGGATGCCCCCGTCGCCTGAGCAGATCCGGATCCTGGCCGTCGACGATACGGCGCTGTTTCGCATGTCGATCGCGAAGTTGATCGACAAGCAGGAGGGGCTGACGGTCGTCGGGGAAGCCGAGAATGGCTTGGAGGCGGTCCGCAAGGCGAATGAGCTGAAACCCGATCTCGTCGTTATGGACGTGGAGATGCCGGTGATGAACGGGGTCGAGGCGGCGCGCCTGATCCGCGAACAGGTACCCGCAACGAAGGTTGTGATGCTCACGGTGTCCGAGGCGGACGAGCACCTCTTCGACGCGATCCGCTTCGGTGCCCAGGGCTATCTGCTGAAGGACCTTCGTCCTGAGGAGCTCTTCGACCTGATCAGGGCCGTCATGCGCAACGAGGCGGCCCTCTCGCCGTCCATAGCGGGGCGGTTGCTCGGGCAGATTCGGGATGGGACGCCGGTCGCGTCCTCGCCCACACACGATGCGGAGACTCCGGCGCTGACGCCGCGTGAGCTGGAGGTGCTGCGGCTCGTGGCGGATGGTCTCTCCAACAAGGAGATCGCGACGAAGCTCTTCATCACGGAGGGAACGGTGAAGAACCACGTACACAACGCGCTCGAGAAGCTTCAGCTGGAGAATCGAACGCAGGCGGCCGCCTACATAGTGCGCAAGGGTCTGGGGGGTGGCGGTGACACCGCCTGACGCTGAGTTCGCGACCGCCGTCGGAGGCTCCCCTCAATCCCGGCAGGCACTGCCTGTACCCAATCTCTACCCCTCGACGGATTGAGGGAGCAGACCCTCCACGCGAGAATCCCTGTATGCGCGAGAAAACCCTCGATCGTCTGATCCGGATCGGTCTCGTACTGGTCGTCGTCGTGGTCGGATTCGAGGCTGTGAGCTATCTCCTGGACCGGTTGAACGAGCCGCAATCGCTTGTGGAGCGCCGGATCAGCGCCGCGGAGAAGGCGGTGCGCGAGCAACCTGACGAGACCGGGCTGCGACTGCAACTTGCCGACATCTATCGGGTGGCCGAACGGCCTGACAGCGCCCTCGACCAGTACGACGAAGTCCTCAAGCTCGAAAAATCCCAGACGACGGCACTGCTCGGTCGCGGCGAAGTGCTTGCCGAAAAGGGTGAGGGCTCCGAAGCCGCGAAGTCCTTCAAGAAGATCATCGATAACGCCGGGGGCGAAGAGTTCGCCAACGTCGACCCGCAGCTCGAGGCCGCCTACTACGGCCTCAGCTCGGTGCTGCTCGCCGAAGGCCGGGCGAAGAAGGCGATGACGGCCGCGCAGCGCGCCGTCAAGATCGAACCCGGAGACGCCGACGTCTGGAACCTGCTGGGCGAAACGGCCCTGAAGGCCGGCGCGCCCAGCTTGGCGGTCAAGGCATTTCGCCAGGCCGTGCTGTTCGTCCCGAATGGTTGGTGTGAGCCCTACGAAGGACTCTCGGGCGCCTACCGGAAGCTCCACCGGAAATCCTACGCGCGATACGCGGCGGGAATGGTGGATCTGTGCGAAGACCGGCCGGCCGATGCAACGCGCCGGCTGCGATCGCTGACGTCCAGCCCAGCCGCCGTCGATGCGATGCTCGGACTGGGAATGGCCGCCGAGGCCGAATCGCACCGTGCCGCCGCGGCGCGCTGGTACCGCAAGGTCCTCGCCGTCGATTCAGAGAACTTCAATGCCCGCAACAACCTGAGCCGGGTTACCGCTGCGCATCCTGGAGCGGAGACGCCCACCGGCGACACAAGTATCGGAGGTGCTTGAGATGGCGAGCGCAGACGACCTATCCTCGCCGGCCTTCGACTCCCCATCGTCGGGCCCTGCGAAGGGCAGTGCCGCGAAGGGCAAGGACACTGCCAAGGCGAGTGCCGGCGGCGCGCTCAGCGAGGAGGCGCTCAAGACTCGTAAGCGCCGGCGGCGCAAAGTCGCAGCGCTCGTGCTGCTCGCGGCGATCATTGCCTACCTCATCTACCGCCTTCTCTCCGGCGGCGATTCACTGCCGGGAATCTCCGCGAAGCTGCCCCACTACGACAGCAGTGTCTATGGCGTGAGCCAGCCGATGGGCGTCGCGGTCAGCCCCGACGGCGACCGCGTTTACGTCACCGAAACCGGCGGTCGCCGGCTGGTACGAGTCTACGATCGCTCCGGCAATGAAGTCGATGCGCTGAAGCCCCCTGGTCGCGTTGCGAACCAAGCTCTGCCTGTGTACGTGGCGGTCAACCCGGTTACCGGCGATGTCTTCGTAAGCGACCGTCTGGGCGAGGCGGTCGATGTCTACAGCGAGGACGGTGCGTATCGCCGCACATTCACACCCCGTGGCCGCCTCGGCAAGGGCGCCAGCCCGCTCGGGCTGGCCTTCGATGCGGACGGCAAGCTCTACATGACCGATGTCGGTGGGGGCCGCCGCTCGCACCGGGTCCTGGTCTTCGGCAACGGCGAGGAGCCGCTGCGCACGCTCGGCGCACCGGGCAGCTTTTGGTTCCCCAACGGGCTTGCGGTCGACTCGAACGATGACGTTTACGTTGCCGACAGCAACGACGGCCGGCTCGCTATTTTCGATTCGGAGGGCAAGTCCGCCGCCTCGATTCGGCGCGGCGTGGCGGACGGAGATCTTGGCCTGCCGCGCGGCGTGGCGATCCACGACGACAAGCTCTTCGTGGTGGACACGACGGCTCATACCGTCAAGGTCTACGACATCTCGGGCGGCGTGACGAAGGTGCCCTCCTACGTTGGCTCCTTTGGCACCGAGGGGATCGAAGACGGGGCGTTCGAGTACCCGAATGGGATCGCCATCGATGGCGACGGGCGGATCTACGTCACCGACCGGGAAAACAACCGGGTCCAGATCTGGACGTACTGAGATGAGCCGGCTCAGGCTGAGGATCGGGGCACCGACGGCCTTCGTTCTCGGCTGCGTCGTGTCGCTGCTTGCCAGCCCGGTTGCTTCTCGGGCCGACAACGGGCCGCACGCCCCGAGCACCGGAATCGTCACCGACAGCTGTGCCCTCTGTCACCGACTGCATACCGCCCAAGGCCCCCGTCTGCTGAAAGACCCGCAGAAATCGCTTTGCTATGCGTGCCATGGCTCGTCGTCGGCCGGCGCCAACACCGACGTCGAGGACGGTGTCGGCTACTCGGGAGAGGGCCGGAGCGGGGGGAAAGCGGGGGCCCTGCGGGGCGGCGGTTTCAAATATGCGCTGATCGGCTCGAGTGCCGCATCTGGCCAGCGAAGCGAACCTCCGAATCCTGACGGGGTGGTGCCGGTGCTTGGCGCGGCGGCCGAAGCAACTTCGACCCACTCGATTGACTCCTCTCAGCAGACGGCCTGGGGCAACGGGCCGGTCAGCGGATCGCTGGAATACGGAAAGTCCATTCCGCTGCGCTGCGGCAGCTGCCACGACCCGCACGGGAATGGCAACTACCGGACGCTGAGGCCAATTCCGAAAGATTCCGGGGCCGGCAGCGGTGTGTCGATCCCGGATGCGACAAATAAGGTCTACACGACCGAAAACTACTGGCAGGTCGCGGACGCGAATGCCGCAGGCTTCATAGCCAATATCTCTTCCTGGTGCGCCACCTGCCACACGCGCTACCTCAGCCCCAGCACCGAAGCCGGGGCCGAAAGCGGCGACGCCGTCTTCACGCAGCGCCACCGGACCGATCAGACGGCGCAGGGCTCATCCAACTGCATCCAGTGCCACGTCGCGCATGGCTCCAATGCGACCTCCGAACCGAGCTCGGGTGGGGTTCACAGCCTTGCGGGGGTTCCGGCCCCGGCTGACGGCTACCTGTTGCGGATCGACAACCGGGGCGTCTGCCAGATGTGCCACGAGGAATGATCCTCGCCTGGCGAGGAAGGGCCGGAGGAGTCGAGTTCGTAGGGCCGGCCCCGAGCCGGAGGGCAGGGCCAGCCCGACTGAGGTACGCGTGGCCAACGGGGAAATCCTCCTGTCGGCGGGGGATTGCGCCTCATCTATACCGGTAGGGACACGCAGCCACGGCAGGCAGCGCCTATCTGTACCCGAAACGTGCCGGCCGATGGATTGTGCAGGGGGCCTCTGCGGCGCATGATTTACATCGTAAATAGGCTCGGATGGAGGAAACAATGAGAAGGTTGCTGGTCCTTGCAATGACTTGTGCGGCATCTGCCGCGGGCTTGCTGGTTGGGGCTGTGCCGGCGATGGCAGACGCCGGACCGCACCATGCAAGCACGGGCATCGTCACCGATACCTGCGCCGGCTGTCACCGGCTGCACACAGCGAAGGGCCCCCACCTGCTGAAACAGTCCCAGTCGTCGCTCTGCTATTCGTGCCATGGCTCCGGTGCGCCCGGCTCCTCCGAGGATGTCGTCAACGGAGTCGGCTACGGCAGCGGACCGGCTGCTGCCCTGCGGGGAGGCGGCTTCCAGTACACCCTGATCGACAGCGGCAATCCCTCCGGAAGCGGCAGCAGCGGTGTGATCCCGACGCGCAGCCCCGGGAGCGGGCAGCCCGTGACATCGACCCACTCCGTCAGCGGCACGCCGCAGACAGCCTGGGGCTTCGGAGAAGTCGATGGCTCGGTGAACTACGGCAAGACGATCTCGCTCAGCTGCGGCAATTGCCACGATCCGCACGGGAACGGCAACTACCGGATCTTGCGCACCACGCCTAAGGAAACCATCGAACACGGCGAAGCGATGCCGGCCTGGGGCGAAGTCGCGATCCCGGACACTTCGACCAAGGACTACACGACGTCGAACTACTGGGCAGCCTATGACGCGACCACGGCAGGCTTCATGGAAAACATCGCGTCCTGGTGCACGATCTGCCATACGCGCTACCTGGCCGACCACGAAGGCCACACCGACAGCGGCGACCCCGTGTACACCTACCGCCACACCTCGGATCAGAACACGCAGGGCGCGGGCAAGCGCAACTGCATCCAGTGCCACGTCGCGCACGGCTCCAGCGCCCACATGGGCGAACGGTCGTCCTCGGTGGCCTTCCCCGATGCCAGCGGCGCCCTCGGACCTGGAGAAGAAGGTGGCGACAGCCGCCTGCTGCGGATCGACAGCAGAGGCGTCTGCAAAATGTGCCACGGCGACAAGTAACGACCGATCGCAATCCTCCTCGCTGCGGCCGGCTGGTCGTGGCGAGGAGGTGACTCCTCCCACCGACTCATTCGCTGCAAATAGGAACCACAGGCCTTGCCGGTCCTCGCTCCTCCGAGTCACAGCCGACTGGCAACCACCCGACGGGTATAGGTCGCGACCTATACCCGTCGGGCTATGCCGGGCGAATATGCACGGAGTCATATCTATCTAAAACGTGCCAAGTGACGGATTGCGCTTGAAACTACGCAAAGCGCACAATTCATACCGTGAGCGATAAGACAAGATCACGGGGGCGGGCGCCTCTGACGCGGGCCACCAGGAAGCTCTACGCCCGGCTCGGCCTGACACCTGAGGCAACCGACCAGGAGGTCGAGACGGCGCGGGCGGAGTTGGTCGGCTTTCTCGAAGGGGCGCCTGACGGTGCCCGTCGCTGGGCCCGCAACGAGATGGCCGCGATTGACGATGCTCACGCGGCCCTCACCAGCCCGGACCGCAAGGCGGCAGCCGGTCGCAGCCGGGGCCTGAGGAGGCTGGGCGTGGTTGTCGCGACCCTTGCGATCACGGTCGGGGTGGTAGTCGGTGTCTATGAGGCGGGTGGCGGCGGCGACGATTCGACCGCCAACCAGGCCGGCGCGACCGAGGCGGGCGCGCTGAGTCCCGGCGACCAAGCGCGCGTGGCGCGGTTGATGAAGAAGCTCGACGCCAACCCAAAGGACTCCGCCTCCCTCGTCGCGCTCGGTGACATCTTCTTCAAGGCGGGCGACTACAAGAACGCAGGCAGCTGGATGGAACAGGCCGTGAAGCGGCAGCCGGGAAGCGTCAAGGCTCGGCTTGCCCTCGGTGCCGCGAAGTTCAACCTTGGCGACGTGCCCGCGGCCCGCGGGGAGTGGGAGCGGGTCGTCTCGCTCGATTCCGAGAACGTGGAGGCCTACTACGACCTCGGCTTCCTCTACCTGAGCAAGCAGCCCCCGAATATGGCGAAGGCGAAGCAGATGTGGCGCAAGGTGGTCGAGCTGGCACCCCCAGAGTCCTCGGTGGCGAAGACGGTGACCACGCACCTCAAGAGCCTGGAAAATGGCGAAGCCGGCGCCGCCGCCCCGTCCAGCAGCGAGAGGTGAACGGGTGTCCGGGGTTGGCATCCCGATCGCCTTTCTCGCCGGAATCGTCTCATTCGCGTCGCCCTGCTGTCTGCCGCTGGTGCCCGGTTACGTCAGCTACATGGTCAGCACCAATCCCGGCGGTCCAGCGGCGTCGCGTCGCGCGGGGCTCTTTCACTCGCTGGCATTCGTGGCGGGCTTCACGGTTGTCTTCATCGCCATCTGGGCTTCCGTGGGACTGGTCGGTTACCTGTTCCGCGACTACCTCGGCCTGCTGCGACAGCTCGGCGGGGCCGTTCTCATCTTCATGGGCCTGCACGTGGCGGGGCTGATCAGCGTCTCGGCGCTTCACCGGGAGGCGAAACTGCCGATCGGCCCGGGCAGCGCCTCTGCAGACGCGACTGGAAGCAGCCGCAGCGAGCCGAGCTACGGGCGCTCGGCACTCGTCGGGGTCATCTTCTCCGCCGGCTGGACGCCCTGCATCGGGCCGATCCTGGGCGGCATCATCGGCCTCGCCTCGGTCAGCGCCAGCGTCGCGGAGGGCACCGTCCTGCTCTTCGTCTACGCGATCGGGCTGGGGATTCCGTTCGTGCTCGTCGCGCTCGGCGCCACCGCGGTCAGCGAGCGGCTGCGCTGGTTCCGTCGCCACCAAACCGCGGTCAACGTCGCGACCGGCGCGATGCTGGTCGGGGTCGGGTTCCTGATGATCACCAACACCCTCGCGCGCCTCTCCGGCGCCCTGCCGATCGTCGAACTGTGAGGCGAACGTGAGCGAGGCAATCACCACCACCACAGCTCCTCGGCCCGAAGCTGCCCACACGGGCGCCGGCCGCGGCCGCCGTTCGGTGCCCCCGCACACCTGGGTCTTCCGGCAGCTCACGTCGATGCGTGTTGCCCTGCTTCTACTCGGCGCGCTCGCGCTGCTGACCCTGGCCGGCACGCTGCTCGAGCAGGTCCCCACCGATGTGCGAAACGACCCCCGCGCCTACGCGGAATGGCTCGACGCGGTGCGGCCCAAGTACGGCGGCTGGACTGACATTCTCGACACCCTGGGCCTTCTCTCGGTGTTTTCCTCGATCTGGTTCAAAGGGCTCCTGGTGCTTCTCTCCGCCAGCCTGATCAGCTGCTCGGTGAAAAACGTCCCGCGCCTGTGGCGGGTTGCCACCCGCCCACGGATGGTGATGACCGACGCCTTCTTCGAGCGTGCGCCACACCGCGCGGCGCTCGCTTCCCAGCGCGACGCCGATGCAACCCTGGCGGCGGTCCGCTCCAGCTTCCGCTCGCACCTCTACCGCACCTCGATCAAACGCGACGGCGACGCCGTCCACGTTTGCGCCGACCGCTTTCGCTGGGGCCCGTTCGGGCGCATCGTCGCCCATCTCAGCTTCGTCGTCGTCCTGGTTGGCGCCACGCTCACGGCAACCGGTGGCTTCCGCGACGAGGGATTTGCCGTGCCGGTTGGCGGAACCGTGAAGGTTGGACACGGCACCGACCTTGCGGTCCGGGCGACGTCCTTCGCAGACACCTACTACCTGAGCGGCGAGCCGCGCGATTACGCGAGCGACCTCGTCGTCTACAAGGACGGCAAGCCAGTCAAGTCCCAGGAGATTCGCGTCAACCACCCGCTGCGATACGAGGGCATCAGCTTCTATCAGTCCTTCTTCGGCGCAGCGGTGGTGGTCCGGGCGCAGGACAGCAGGGGTCGCGTGCTCTTCAAGCGCGGCGTGCCGTTGCTGTACCAGTCCAAGGACGAAACGCACGTCATCGGTCGCTTCTCGCTTCCCGGCAGGGGACTGACCGTCTTTGCGGTGGCGCCTCAATCGGGCGAAATCGACAAGAGCATCGGACCGGGTCAGGCGCAGCTCGAGGTCTACAGGCGCGGAACCAGCGAGCCGCTCGGTGTGCGGGTCCTATCGCAGGGAGAGCCCGGGAAGATCGCCGGGCTCGATTTCACCTTCGTCCGCGAGCGTCAGTTCGCGGGCCTCACGGTCGCCCGCGATCCCGGCTCGACCTGGGTCTGGGTCGGCTCGACCTTCCTGGTGATCGGGATCTGCATGGTCTTCATGTTCCCGCACAGGCGGGTGCGCGCGGTCGTTCGCAGCGCGGGTGGGGGCAGCGAGGTCGGAGTTGCGGCCATCAGGCGTCGCGACGCGGCCTTCGCCACCCAGTTCAAGGACTTGGTCAAGGACATGAGGCGCACCGTCGAGGGGGCGGGCGCAAGCTAGGAAGGAGCCAGATCGATGCTCACGCTATCCGAGTACTGTGTCTTCGCCGGAATCATTGCGGTGATCCTCGCCTTGATCTCCTACGTCTTCGCGTTCGCCTCCGTTCGCGTTGCCCGCGCCCGGACGCTGGCCGCCGAGGGGCCGGATGGGGCGGGAGCGGCAATCGAGACCGGACCGCCCGGCGGCCTGACCGCCTTCGGCACGGCGACGACGTGGCTGGCGCTTGGCTTTCTGAGTGCCGCGCTGGTCTTCCGCTGGTTCGGGACCGGCCACGGCCCCTTCGCGAACATGTACGAGTTCTCGGTTGCCTTTGCCTGGGGCGCGCTGACGGTCCACGTCTACTTCCTGTCCCGCTACGGCCAGTGGAGCACCGGAATCATCGTGCTCCCGGTCGCGCTCGCGATGTTGCTCTACGCCACCACCGTTCCGAGCACCGCCGAGCCGCTTGTCCCGGCGCTGCAGAACAACCTGTTGCTGACCGTCCACGTCGCCGTCGCGGTGATCGCCTACGGTGCCTTCGCGGTCGGCTTTGCCGCCGCGGTCCTCTACCTGGTCCACCCGGACAACGGGCGATGGCCGCTGCCCAGCCGCGAGCTGCTCGACAACCTCTCCTACCGGGCGACGCTGATCGGCTTCCCGTTCCTGACGCTGACGATCATTCTCGGGGCGCTGTGGGCCGACGTCGCCTGGGGAAGGTACTGGAGCTGGGACCCCAAGGAGTCCGCCTCGCTCGTCACCTGGCTTGTCTGCGGCGCCTACCTGCACGCGCGCGCCGCCCGCGGCTGGCGCGGCCAGCGAGCGGCGCTGCTGCTGATGGTCGTCTTCGCTGCGACGCTCTTCACCTACTTCGGAAACCTCTTCTTCGGGGGCCTGCACGCATATGGCTAGCCGTTGGTCGACAGCCCGCCACAGCCGCACCTGGACCGTTGGGGTCATGGTGGTCACCGCTGCCGCGATCCTCGCGGTCTCCTATCTGGCAAATCGCCCAGCCGGCGGCGGAGGCGGCCTGACCTCGGTCGTCCTGGCGGCGCCCGCCTCGGGACCGGGACCGGAAATCGGAAAGACCGCACCGGACTTCAGCGCGACGACCCTCGCCGGGCGGAAGGTGACGCTGAGCGAGCTGCGCGGCAGGCCGGTGTGGGTCACCTTCGGCGCCACCTGGTGCCAGGAGTGCAGGGTCGAGTACCCCGATCTCCAGAAGGCCTACGAGAAGTACCGCTCCCAGGGGCTGGAGCTCATTTCGGTTTTCATCCAGGACGACAGATCCGACATCGTCGGCTACGCGAATCGGGTCGGTCTCACCTTTCCGAAGATCGACGACTCGACCGATGAGATCGCGTCGCGCTACCGGATTGCCGGCATCCCGTCCCACTTCTTCGTCGACAGCTCCGGGGTGCTGAGAGCAATTGAGATCTCGGCCCTCGACGCGTCGACGATCGACGAAAACCTCGGAGAGATAGGAGTCGATGTTGACCGACCAGCCGACTGAGCATGGTGAGGCGACGCCGGGCGGCGAGCCCGGCCCGGCGAACGCCTACCGCCGCTTCGACCGCGTCCGCTCGCTTGCCGAACGGGTGCGGCCGCCGCGCACCATGCGGGGACTCATCGCCCTCGTCGTCGTGGTGGGCGGGATCGGCACGCTGGTGGCGATCGGCAGCCTGAAAGCGATGGAGTGGACGGAGACCGAGGGTTTCTGCTCGAAATGCCACACGATGGCGCCCGAGGAGAAGGCCTACAAGCTGTCGGTGCACCGCGACGTCGCCTGCGCAGAGTGCCATGTCAAACCGGGTTTCAGCGGCCTGGTTGAGGCGAAACTCAACGGCGCGAAACAGACGCTGGAGGTCCTTCTCGGCACCTTCCCGAAGCCGATCCCGGCGCCCGACCACTCCAAGCTTCCCGACCCCAAGGACACCTGCATGAAGTGCCATTCCCTCGGCGACATCGCCGGGGACGGCAATCCAACCAAGGTCATCGTGCGCCCGCGCTACCGCGAGAACAAGGCGAACACAAAGGAAACGGTCGCCGTGGTCGTGCGGCCGCCGGAACTCGGCTCGAAGAACGACCCTCCCGGTGCCCACTGGCACGTCAAGCAGGAAGTCGAATTCACAAGCCCCGACGAGCAGTCGCGCGAGATCGATTGGGTTGGCGTCAAGTACAAGGATGGGCGGACGAAGCAGTTCATTGCCCGCCCGGAAATCAACGTCTCAAGCGACGTGCGCTCGGATATCAACCGTCTGAAGTCGAACGAGACGACTCGCCGGATGAACTGCATCGACTGCCACAACCGCGTCGGCCACGAACTCCCAAGTCCTGACCAAGCGGTCGACGAGTCGATCGCGTCCGGCAAGATCAGCCAGTCCCTGCCCTACATCAAGCGCGAAGGGATCAACCGCCTCACGCGTCGCTACGACTCGACGGAGGAGGCCGACAGGGCGATCGCCGGCCTCCGCGGGATGTACGCGGCCAAGTACCCGCTCGTGGCGAGAACGCGTCGCCACCAGGTTGACGAGGCGGTTAGGGAGCTGCAGCTGATCTACGGGCTGGTCGCGACGCCGAATATGAAGACCGTCGCGTCGACCTATCCGAACAACCTCGGTCACCAGACCAGCCGCGGCTGCTTCCGCTGCCACGACGGGAACCACTACCAGGTCGCTGCCGGAGGTCGCGTCCTGAAGAAGACGATCCCCTGGGAATGCACGACCTGCCACACCTTCCCGCAGATCGGTAGGAGGGTGTCCAGTGTCTCATTGCTCGGTAGGCCCCCGAGTCACGAAGACAGGCTCTGGGTCTTCGATCACAAGAACGACGCTTCGAGCATCGATGCATCCGGAACGGGTGGGTTCTGCGCGAACTGCCACAACTCGGGAGCCGCCAAGGTCGAGCACGACGAAATGCTCTACCGGCATCCGGAAGCAATCGAGAAGGCGGGGATCGGCGCCTGCCGGTACTGCCACAAAGCGGCGTCCTGCGCGCGGTGCCACAAGAAGCCGGTCCTGAGCTCGGGCAATGACTACGTGCATCGCCGCGAGGATCTGCTGGGAGAACGACGATGACAATGGCTAAGACGACCCAGACGATGGCCCGCGAGGAGTGGCTCACGGTTCGCGAAGCGTGCGACCTGATCGGTGTCTCCCCGGCGACCCTGCGCCGCTGGAGCGACAATGGCGAGCTGACGACATTCACGACGCCGGGAGGTCACCGGCGGATCGCGCGATCGGCGATCCTCGACCTGCTGCCCACCTCCTTCAGCGAGCCGACCGACGCCGCTTCCGGGGCAGCGGGCGCGGCGAACGGCGAGGACCCCGCCCTGCCGGGGCTGCTCGCCCTGACCACCCATGCGCGGCGGGTTCCCAGCGCCGCGCGCGAGGCCTTTGCCGCGGAGCTGCAGGCGCTGGAGCCGAGCGAGGCGACGATCGTGGTCCACACCTGCCACCGGGTCGAGCTGTATGTGGCGCGTGGCGCGGATAAGCGGTGGCCGCTGCCCGAGCCGCCCTCGGGGACCCGACGCCTGGAGGGCATCGATGCGGCGCGGCATCTGATCGCGGTTGCCTGTGGTCTGGACAGCACCGTGTTGGGCGAGAACCAGGTTCTGCACCAGGTTCGCGAGACGCTCAAGCAGCGCCGCAGCGAGTATCCGCTTGACCCGGCGCTGGACCGGCTCTTCCAGATCTCGCTGCACGCGGGCCGGCGCGCCCGCAGCTGGCTGAGCGGCACCAAACAGTCACTGGCCGACGTCGCGCTCGAGCGGGTCGCGCAAAAGGTGGGAGACCTCGAGGGACGCCCGCTGCTCATCGTCGGGGCGGGGGACATGGGACGACTCGCCGCGTTTGCGGCTGCTCGCCGGGGGGCCAAGGTGATCGTCACCAGTCGCACCGGGGTGCGAGCCACGGCTCTTGCGCGCGAGGTTGGGGGGTGCACCGCCCCGTTCGAAGGCGACGACATCGTGCCGGAGGTCGATGGCGCTCTCGTCGCCCTGTGCGGGATCTGGCAGGTTGGCGAGAGGGACGCCCAGCGGGTGACCGAGCGCGGCACGATGGTCGTCGACATGTCGTCGCCACCGGCGGTCACAGACGCGTTCCAGGCCCAACTGGGCGATTGCTTCGTATCGACCGACGAGCTCGCCGGCGAATCGGGATTCGAGCCGCAGGGGAGGCTCCGCAGGCGGCTCGACGAGCTCGTGGACGAATCGAGCGATTCCTACCGGCGCTGGCTGCGCGCTCGAAACGCACTACCCGCGATCAAGGCGATCGGCGAGGCAGCCGACGAACAGCGTCGCGAGGAGCTCGACTGGCTCTTCAGACGACTGCCCGACGCCTGCGAGAAGGACCGATCGCTGATCGAACAGATGAGCCACCGGCTCGTTGCGGGGATCCTCCACGCGCCCCGGTCGGCGCTCAACTCAGACGAAAGCGGCCAGCTCGCGCAGGCCGCTCGAGATCTCTTTGGAACTTGAATCCGATGCGAAAAAGGAGAGGGACGATGCTTCGCACTAACCATATGGCCCGCTTTTTGATTGCGGCGTTCGCCGCCGCGGCCCTGGTCGCGGGGCTTGCGGCCTGTGGGGGTGGGGAAACTTCGTCCTCGGCTTCCACGGCGGGTGCCCATGCCACCCCCGGGGAGGTGGAAAGGACGGTCATCGTCTACAACCACGTGCCGGCGCCCTCGCCGTCTCAGGTCACGCTTCACGCCGGCCTGGAAGAAGGACAGCTCCCGGCCGGGCCGGTGACGGCCACGGTCCTCACCGACGAAGAATGCGAACCGGATGCGCAGGGGATCTCCCACTGCCGCAACGAATTGCAGCTGCCCAGCGGGAAGACGGTGGTCCTCCGCCACCTGCACAACATGATGGAGGTCGAATGCCTGGCACCCGGCGAAGAAGTGGCGCTGCGCCGGGCATAGAGTCCATCCTTGACCTAAACGGTCAACGCCACCACGCCAGAAGAGAACCCAGCGTCGTTCGTTCCGTCGAATTGAGATTCGACCGGAACGATCGACGCGATCGACGAGAGAAACAGCCCCCCTGTTTGCCCTCCTCACCTGCAAGTAGGAGGGCAAACAGGGGAGGGGCTGGTAGGGGGGCCAGACGGTCAGGGGCTACGGGCGTCGTTCCGCGAGGGCCAAGAGGATGAAGGCCTTCGGCGGAGGCGTTACGCGACTGGCGCGGCCGAAGAAGGCAGGATCGAGGCGGATACGAACTCCGTTCGCTGTTTGTGTCGCTGAGCGGTACAAATGACGAACGGAGCGGTTGGGGCGGCCGGATCGAGACTCCGTTCGCTGTATGTGTCGCTGAGCGGTACAAATGACGAACGGAGCGGTTGGGGCGGCCGGATCGAGACTCCGTTCGCTGTATGTGTCGCTGAGCGGTGCAAATGACGAACGGAGCGGTTGGACCTACCGGCGGAGCAGGCGCCCGACGGCGTCCATCAGCTCGTCCGCGCGCTCCTCGGGGGCCGTCGGGGCCGAACCCTTGCCGAGCATGCAATGGTGCGCGTGGTCGTCGAGCAGGCCCAGGGCGATCTTGTCGAGGGCTGCCTGAGCGGCGGCGATCTGGGTGAGCACGTCGATGCAGTAGCGGTCGTCCTCGACCATCCCTGCGATGCCCCGAACCTGGCCCTCCACCCTGGAGAGGCGCTTCAGAAGCTGGTCCTTGCTCGCTGTATAGCCGCGAGTCGGCGCTTTGTCGGTCACCCTCGAAAGATTACCCCCTCAGGGTATTGGGCTCCCGCCATTTACCTGTGGCCAGCCGTCTTGCAGTTGCTCCCCAAGCAATGCTCGGATGCGCTCGACCGAGTACGGCTTGACAGACACGTTTGGAGTACCACTCGATCGGTTGCAGCCATACACTTGAGGAATGGCCGTGGTCGACAGTTCGCTGGAAACCATCGCGCAGAGCATGGTCGATGCGTTCAACCGACGGGACGCGGATGCCTTCGTCGCGCACGCCGACGCGGAGGTCGCGTTCTACCCGACGCCACTGGTGCGAGAGCACGACGTGCACCGCGGCCACGATGGGCTGAAGCGCTGGCTGGAAGAGATCGAAGCGGCCGGCACTCAACACCGCTTTCGGGTGAGTGAGGTGCGTACGCTCGATGTAAGCCGCTTCCTGATCGTGGGCGAGGTCGTAATCGACGGCGACACGGTTTCGCCCCTCGCGGTGCTTGCTCGTGTCACCGAGACCGAGAAGATCGTCGAGATGCATGCCTTCCTGAGCGACGAGCGGATACTCGAGCAGGTCGGCGTGACGCGCGGCGGCAGCGACAGTCCGTAGAAAGCCCCGATCGAATTCCGTGGTCTGTGGTTGTCGGTTCGGCGGCCTATTGCCGATGACAGGCAGCCGCGATCGTCTGGTCGAGGGCGGCCAGGAACATCCCGAGCATCAGGGCCGCGAAGACCGTCCGCAGGGCCCGCCCGCTCAAGCTTCCGTCGTCGTTCTGCATGGCGCCCGGCAAACCTACGCACTGGCGGCCGTGTGCGGCGTGGAGACTCCGCTGACGCTGGAGACTCCGCTGACGCGCCGGTTGGACTGGCGCTCTTCGGAGGCACCGGTGTGGATATGCCCGGGGCGCTCAGCTTGGCTCGGGAATTGCCAGGAGGGCGGCGATGGCGCCCTGAGCCGCATTGGTGATCTGATCGGCGCTTGGGCTGCGATCGGGGTCCAGCTGCCAGCGAACGAGGAGGCCGTCGAAGAGGGCAATGATCAAGTCGGCAAGCACGTCGGCGTCAATATCCGTGGTGCCGACCTCTGCAAAGGCATCGCGGGTCGTTGCGGCGATCGTGCGGTGGAAGTCGTTGTAGGTCGCGATCATCTCGGCCCGCAGCTCCTCCGAGCGCGGGATCTGTGCCCAGGCCTCAAGCGCTGCTGCGACCAGCGAGCGGTTCGCGTCCAGGGTGTCCATGACGCCCGCTGTGCTGCGGTGTAGGCGCTCGAGCGGGGTGGCCGGGCCAGGTTCGGCGGCAAGCGCCACGAGTGGCTTCAGCCAGCGTTGGAAGGCCTCGGCGACCGCGATGTTGAGCAGGCGCTCCTTGGAACCGAAGTGGTAGCCGATCGAGGCGAGGTTCGTTTCAGAGACAGCGACCAGGTCCCTGGAGGTCGTGCGGGCGTAGCCCTTCTCCTGCAGGCAGGTGATCGCCGCCTCCAGGAGACGCTCTCTGTGACCGCCATCACCCTTTGCCGCCATTGTGAAGGGTACTTTACACCCGTATAGATCTATACGAACGTATGTATCCTACGGACGTATGTACAAACGCGGCGTAGCGTATCTGCGTCGGCCAACCGGGAGGCCCAATGAAGACAGTGCGCGAAGTGCTCGCAAGCTCCAAATCCCACAGGCCCGCCGCACGACGATCGCTCCTCGTTGGCTCGGGCCTCGCCCTCGCCCTGCTGCTCGTATCGGCGGTGCCCGTGCCGGCGGCTCCCGGTGGGGAGAAGGAGGCGGGGCGCCTGTACCTGTCCCTCGATCGCATGGCGAAGTTCGCCAGCCACCGGGTGCGGCCTCCCGCAGCGCGGCTGGCGAGCGCGCTGCCGGACGTGACAGATCGCCTCGGTCGCTTGCGCGAACCGGCGAGCAACGCGGAAGCTCAGGTTCGCATCACGCTTGACGAACTGCAGCAGATGAGCGCCCTGACGTACGACTCTCACTACATGGCGGCCCTTGTCGCCGCCGGGCGGGCCTTCGTGGCGATCAGCGGCCAGGACCCGCTGACGAGGACGACGATCAACCCCGAATACCTGGGCCTCGACCGCGAACTCGCGGCCGATGCGGCAAGTGCGGAAGCCAGTGGGCGGGACGCAGGTAAGGCGCTGCGCGGCGTCAGGCGCCTCAATCGCGAATTGATTCGCTCGAAAGGCCGCGCGGGTCGCCTCGAACGGCAGCTCCATCGCCTCCGCGCCCGAGCCACCCACGCGGGTGTCAAGCCGCGGTAGTTCCCGGGGAGCAAATGGCCCACACACACCGCAGCTCAGGCAAGCACCCCTGGCGCACGCTGGGCGGTTGGGTCCTGGTCGTGGTGGTGCTGGCCGTGCTCGGGAGTGGATTAGAAGACCACCTCGCGCCAACCTCGCTGGAGGTTCCCGGGTCGCCGTCGGCTCGCGCGCGGGAGACGGTCGATCGTCAGTTCGGCAACTCGGTGCCGGTCACCGTGTTACTCGAAGGGTCGGCGCGCGCAATCGATCGCCAGGGCCCCCGACTCGCGGACGCTCTGCGCCGCGAGGGCGACGTGCAGGTGATGTCGCCCTGGGACACGGGTGCCGGCGACGAAATGAGCGTGCTGCGACCGCACCCGGGCGCGGCGCTCGTCGTGGCCGGATTTCGGCGCCCGAATGCCGTGGCGATGACCGAGGTCGTGCCGGACGCCGAACGGGTCGTGAGCGAAAACGTCCGACCACCGATTCGCGCTCACGTGGGGGGGATGGCGGCGATCGCCACCGCCCTGCAGAGAAACGCGCTGGCCGCAACCCACCATGCCGAGATACTGGTCACCCCGATCCTCGTGATCGTGCTGCTGCTCGTCTTTCGCAGCCCGGTGGCAGCCGCCATTCCGCTGATGATGGGCGCTGCGACCGTGCTCGCGGGACGCGGCCTGTTGCTGTTGAGCACCAATCTGATGCCGATCAACTCGCTCGCGGTCGCGATGGCCTCGATGATGGGCCTTGCGCTGGGGGTCGACTACGCCCTGCTGATGGTTTCGCGCTTTCGCCAAGAGCGGGACGGCGGGGCCGGCATCGACACCGCGATCGAGACCGCTGCGAGTGCCGCCGGGCGGACGATCGTCTTTGCCGGCTCGACGCTGGCGATTGCCATGTTGACGGCGGCCATAGTCGCGCCCGGCGACCTGCTCGGCTCGGTCGCCGCCGGCGTCATGGTCTCCACGTTGCTGAGCGTACTTCTGGCGATCTCCCTGATGCCGGCGTTGATTCGGGTGCTGTCGCCATATCTGGAGCGGTGGCGGTTGCCAAGCGCCGGCCGCGGCGATCGGCTCATCGGCTTTGCCGGACGCCTGATCGCACGGCCCTGGGTTGCGATTCCGGCGATTCTGCTCCCGATGCTCGCCATCGCGGCGCCCGCAAGCGCGCTCAGCATTGGGGCTCCCGATCCACGCCAGCTGCCGCCGTCGGATCCAACCCGGCAGGGATTCGAAGCCCTGCGCAAGGCGATCGGCCCCGGCTGGGTCGCCCCGGTCGGAATCGTCGCCACCGCCCATAAGGGAGTCGCCTCCACGCCCGGGCGGTTGGAGGCGATCACGCGCTGGCAGGACCAGATCGCTCGCGACCCGGCCGTTGCGACGGTGATCGGCCCAGCCTCCCTGCAGGAAGCCGAAGCCCCCCTGCGCAAGCTGCGTGGCGCCTACAGGACGGCGCCCGAACGACTCGCGAGCGCGCAGCGAGGAATCGCCGCCCTTCGCAACGGCCTGCGCGCTGCGGGCGACGGAGTCGAACAGCTGCGCAGCGGCCTTGGCTCAGCCGCGGACGGAGCCGCGACGATCGCGGATAAGACCTGGGAGGCCCAGGAAGGAGCAAGGCGCCTCGAGGCCGGCCTGGGCCGGGCAAGCGCCGGGGCCGACCGCCTGTCGGCGGGACTCGACCGGGCCGTGGACGGAGCCACGCGGCTCGTGCGCGGCCAGCGGCGGCTCAGCCGGGGCGCCGGACAGCTGGCCAGCGGCGTCCAGCGCCTCGACGAAAGCCTGCGCGCTTCGATGGGGCGGCTGCAGCAGGTTGGCACCCAGCTGCGCACCTGGTCGGCCTGGATCAGGTCATTGCGGGTTCCCACCGAGATGGCCGCGGATCGCCTCGAACACGCGGCCCGGGAGCTCGAAGGGATGACGGTGGGCAGGGAGGACCCTCGCTACGCGGAACTGACCGCAGCCGTCAACCAGGCATCGGCGCTGATCGGGGCGCCGGCGGCCGCTCCCACAGGGCAAGCGGCGTTGCCCTCCGGAGTTTCGCGCTCGCTCGCCGGCGCGATCGTCGACATGGAGGAGGAACTCGCCCGGTCTGTGGATTCGCTGGCATCGATTCCCGATCAGCTGGACGAACTGGCGGCGGGCGTCGGCAGGCTGCGAGCCGGTGCCGACAAGGTGGCGGCCGGGGCGCGGGAATCCGAGCGCGGCGGTCGAGCCCTTCGCACCGCCCTGCGCAAGCTGGCGCGCGGGGGCAAGCGCCTCGACCAGGGCCTGCGGGGTGCTCACAGCGGCGGCAGTCGCCTCGCCGCAGGGCTCGGGGAACTTGCCCTCGGTTCCGAAACGCTTGCCGGCGGTCTGCAGGACGGGCAGGATGAAAGCGGCGCGCTGGTCGAGGGGCTGGCCAAGCCCGAGGGCCCGCTCAGTCACTACGCGGTCGTCCTGCACGGCTTCCGACACGAGTTTGGAGCGATGCAGGAGCGCTCGCCCGGCGCGATCGACTCCGGCTACCTGCTTCTCACGGCTCTCGATGGGACACTGCCGGAAACCCGCGAACAGATCTCGCAGGTCATCAACGTCGACAGCGGTGGCGAGAGCGTGCGAATGCTCGTCGTGCCCACGGCGGGGCCGAGCGATCCATCGACCAGGAAGCTGATCGACCGGCTGCACACGAAGATGCCGGCGCTTGCCCGTGCAAGCCACACGGAAGTGCAGATTGGCGAGGGCGCTCAGACGCTCGCCGATTACACGGACGCGACGATGGCCCGGTTGCCGTGGCTGGTCGGTGCGCTGTGCGCGGTCTCGATCCTGATGCTGATGGCCGTGCTGCGCTCGCTGCTGCTGCCGATCGTCGCCGTGGCGCTCAATCTCCTCACCATCGCGGCAGCGTTTGGCGCCCTGCAGATCTTCTTCGGGCTCGATCTGCTGGTCGGCCCCCGCTACATCGACGCCATCTCCGCCGCTGGCGTCCTGACGATCATGTTCGTTCTCTCGATCGACTACGAGGTGTTCCTGCTCACCCGCATGCGCGAACTCTGGCTGCAGACCGGCGACCACATCGCGGCGATCGACCAGGGCCTCAGCCACACGGCGGGCGTCATCACGGGGGCGGCAACGATCATGAGCTCGGTATTCCTGGCATTCGCCACCGCGGACATCGCCTCGCTGCAGCAGTTCGGCGCCGGGCTCACCTTCGCCGTGATCCTCGACGCAACCATCATCCGAGTCATCTTGTTGCCGGCGCTCATGCGTGTGCTCGGGCCGCGCGCCTGGTGGATCCCGGCCTGGCTCGACCGGCGCCTGCCCCATCTCGACCACGGCGAGGGGCCGGTGTCCCCTGCGATGTCGGGAGCTCCTGTCCGGCCGGAGGCGAAGCGAGCCGGCGCGATCGAGGAGTTCGAGGCCGTGTCCCACGCCGAGCACCGCCAGATCCTCGACCTCCTGGCGTCGCTGGAGATGGCGAGCGAGTCGCGCGATGCCGATCGCCTGCTGCGGCTCGTGCGGGAGCTGCAGGCGGTGGCGGTGCCGCACTTCCGCTACGAGCAGCGGGCGCTCTTCCCCCAGCTCACCGATGTCCTTGGCCCCGAGCGCGTCGAGCGCCTCTACGCGGACCAGGACGAGGCCGTGGCGGCGCTGGGGCGGATCGAAGAGCTTGCCGAACCGGGCTCGATCAGCATCTCTGAGGCCACCGAAGCCGGTCGCCTCGTACGCTCCGCGCGCAGTTCGGTGGAGGGTTGCGACGCGGCATGCGACGAGGTCGAGTCTCAGCCGGCTGAGTTGGCCGAACACGTCTTGGCGACTCGCCGCCGGGTGCTCGCCGCACCGGCCTAGCGGACCCCCGAAACGTTCGACCGGAAACCGGCCCTCCGCTCCCCTCCGACAGCGCCCGAGCCCCTTGCACCGGCAGCGCCTTCATCTCCGAGGACAGAGGAAGGCGCACACCTGGGACGCCAGGCGAGTTATGGGCCATATGCGGCGATGCTGCGTATCCGCTTCCCTCCGGCCACCCCAGCCGCTCCGTTCGTCATTTGTACCGCCCAGCGACACAAACAGCGAACGGAGTTCGCATCCGCCCCGACCAGACCGCCTCCAACCGCTCCGTTCGTCATTTGTACCGCTCCGCGACACAAACAGCGAACGGAGTTCGCATCCGCCCCGACCAGACCGCCTCCAACCGCTCCGTTCGTCATTTGTACCGCCCAGCGACACAAAGAGCGAACGGAGTTCGTATCCGCCCCTCTGGCCATATCTCGCGGGACGACGCCCGCGGCTCCTGACCGCCTGGTCCCTACACAGCCCCCCTCTCTGTTCGCCCTCCTCACCTGCAAGTAGGAGGGCAAACAGGGAGGGGCTGTCTCCCTCATCATCGGCTCAGGGTTTTGGATGGAGCGTTTCGGGGAGGTCTGCCAGTGTCCAGAATTTGCGACTCGGGACACCAGCCACCGGATGACTGATCCTCGAAATCTCAGAACGAGGGTGTCAAGAGAGGTCTGGTGGACCCGAAGCGAACATCTCGTTGATCGATGAGCGAAACAGCCGATCGCCAGGTTCAGGCGTTGGGCGGCAACTCGGTGCCGGGGCCGCGGCGGCGCGGTGCCACGGCGGCGCGGTGCTGGGCCTGGCCTTTGTCGGCCGACTCCTTGGGGCGGGGCCCGTCGACGACGAGGCCGGCGTCCGCGATCATCTTCAGGTCGATCTCGGCGGCCTCTCCGGCACTGGTGAGGTAGTCGCCCAGGAAGATCGAGTTGGCGAGATGCAGGGCAAGCGGCTGCAGCGTGCGCAGGTGGATCTCACGCCCACCCCCAAGGCGCACCTCGACGTCCGGGAAGACGAAGCGAAAGAGGGCGAGGATCCGCAAGCAATGCTGCGGTGTGAGGCGCCACTCTCCCTCGAGGGGAGTTCCCTCGAAGGGGATCAGGAAGTTCACCGGCACCGAGCCGGGACCCAGCTCGCGCAGCGCGAAGGCGACGTCGACGATGTCCTCGTCGCTCTCCCGCATCCCAAAGATCGCCCCTGAGCAGGCCGAGAGCCCGGCGTGCCCGGCCCTACGCACGGTGTCGAGGCGGTCGGTGAAGGTGTGCGTGGTGCAGACGTCGCCGTAGTGGTCCTCGCTGGTGTTGAGGTTGTGGTTGTAGGCGTCGGCGCCTGCCCCATGCAGTTGCTCGGCCTGATCCCCGCCGAGCAGACCAAGGCAGGTGCAGATCTCCAGCTCCGGTTGGCGGTCCTTGATGGCGCCGATCGCCGCGGTGACGCGGCCGATGTCGCGGGCGTTTGGCCCCTTCCCGGCCGCTACCAGGCAGACGCGCCTCGCGCCGCCGGCCGCCGCGGCGTCGGCCAGCTCGGCGACGGCGTCGGGGTCGAGCCACGGGTACTTGAGGATCTCGGCGCCGGAACTGCGCCGCTGCGAGCAGTACGAGCAGTCCTCCGAGCAGGCGCCGCTCTTCATGTTGATGAGGAAGTTCAGCTTGACGCGATTCCCGAAGAAACGGTGTCGCACGCGGGCCCCAGCGGCAACGACGTCGAGCAGCAGATCGTCGTCGGTGCTCAGCAGGCGCAGGGCATCCTCTCGGGAGGGCGGGATGCGCTGCAGGGCGGCTGCGGCCAGCTCGTCGATCCACGCACGGAGCGCGGCGGGCTCCGTGCGGGCGTTGTTCCTGGGAACCGTCTGCACGATTAGGGCACCCTAACCAGCGGCCCGGACTCGATCGCTCGGCGCGCCGCTTTCGCGGTCAGGTGCCGACCTGCTCGCGCTCGCTGCTGAAGTGCCGCAGCCTCAGCGAATTGCTAACCACGAAGACGCTGGAGAACGACATCGCGGCGGCGGCGACGATCGGGTTGAGCAGGCCGAGGATCGCCAGGGGAATCGCCGCCACGTTGTAGGCAAACGCCCAGAAGAGGTTCCCCTTGATGGTGCGCAGTGTGCGGCGCGCCAGCCGGATCGCGTCGCCGGCGGCGCGCAGGTCGCCCGAGACGAGCGTCAGGTCGCTCGCCTCGATCGCGACATCGGTTCCGGTGCCGATCGCCAGTCCGAGGTCGGCCTGGGCCAGGGCCGGCGCGTCGTTGACCCCGTCGCCGACCATCGCGACGACCTCGCCCGCCTCCTGAAGGCGGCGGATCTCGGCCTCCTTCTCGTCGGGCAGCACGCCCGCGAGCACGCGATCGATGCCAACGCTGCCGGCAACGGCGACGGCCACCCGCTCGTTGTCGCCGGTGAGCAGCACCGGGGTGAGGCCGAGTGCCTTCAGCTCCGCGATCGCGGCGGCGCTGGTCGGCTTGACGCTGTCGGCGACCGCAATCAGACCGCGCGCCCGGCCATCCCAGGCGACCGCGACGACGGTCTTGCCAGCGCTCTCCAGCCGCTCTGCTGTGGCGTCCAGCTCGGGACTGAGGCCCGCGTCCCGCTCGGCCAGGAATGCCGCCCGGCCGACCAGCACGTCGTGTCCGTCGACCAGCGCTTCGACTCCGAGCCCAGCGCTGCTGGAGAACCGCTCGGGCTCGGGAAGCGTGCCGAGCAACTCGCGACCGCGCTCGACGATCGCGTGGGCGATCGGGTGCTCGCTGCCGGACTCGGCCGTCGCGGCAAGGTGCAGCAGGTCGTCGGGAGCCACCCCCTCCGCAGGCTCGAGATCGGCGACGCGCATGCGCCCTTCGCTGACCGTTCCGGTCTTGTCGAGCACGATCGTCGTCACGCCACGGGTTTGCTCGAGAGCTTCGGGACCGTTGATCAGGATGCCCAGCTGGGCGCCCCGACCGCTGCCGACCATCAGCGCGGTTGGCGTTGCCAGCCCAAGCGCGCAGGGGCAGGCGATGATGATCACCGCCACGGCGGCGGTGAACGCCGCGCTGGCGCCGTTGCCGAGGAGCAGCCATCCCGCGAGTGTCAGCAGCGAGACGCCGATCACGATCGGCACGAAGACTCCCGAGACGCGGTCGGCGAGCCGCTGCACCTGTGCCTTGCCGGCCTGTGCCTCGGCGACCAACCGCGCGATCTGGGCGAGTGCCGTCTCGGCCCCAACCTTCGTGGCGCGCACGACGAGGCGCCCCGAAGCATTGATCGTCGCGCCGGCGACCTCATCGCCGGGCCCGACCTCGACCGGAACCGACTCGCCGGTCAGCATCGAGGCATCGATGGCGGAGGAGCCGCTCTCGACAATGCCGTCCGCGGCGAGCTTCTCGCCCGGCCGCGCCACGAAGCGGTCGCCCACGCGCAGCTCCTCGACCGGGACCATTACCTCCTCGCCGTCCCTCAACAGGCGCGCCTCCTTCGCTCCCAGCTCAATCAGCCTGCGGATCGCCTCTCCGGAGCGCCGCTTGGCGCGTGCCTCGAAGAAGCGGCCGAGCAGGATCAGCGTGGTGATCGCCGCGGCGGCGTCGAAGTAGAGGTCCGCGGCGATGCCGCCGACCAAGACGACGGTCGACCACGTCCAGGCGGCCAGGGTCCCGACCGAGACCAGCGTGTCCATCGTGGCGACGAGGTGGCGGGCGTTGAGCGCCGCAGCGCGGTGGAACGGCCAGCCGCTCCAGAAGACGACCGGCGTGGCGAGGGCAAGCGAGACCCACTCCCAACCGGCGAAGCGCAGTGGCGGCAGCCAGGCGAACGCCATCAGTGGCACGGTCAGGAGGGCGGCGAGCAGCAGGCGGAGCCGCCAGGGGCGCGCCGGGTCGTCGGTGCCAAGCGCCTCGCGCGGCAGCGACGCACCGTAGCCCGCCGCCTCGACCGCGGCGATCATCTCCTCGACGGAGATCTGCTCGGGGTCATATGCGACCGACGCCTGCTCGGTCGCGAAGTTGACGGTCGCGGCGACGCCGTCGAGCTTGTTGAGGCGCTTCTCGATCCGAGCCGCGCAGGAGGCGCAGCTCATCCCCTCGAGTGCCAGCTCGACCCGGTCGCTCTTCGCGGCGGCCGGCCGTTCGCTGGCCTGCTTCTCCGCGACCGTTCCCATCACTCCGCCTCGTAGCCGGCCGCGGCGATCGCGGCGCGCAGGGCGGCGTCGTCCAGCGCCCCGCCGCTGACCTTGACCAGCTTCGTGTCGAGGTCGACGTCGACCGAGTCGACGCCTGCCACTGCACTCAGTTCCTCGCTTACGCTGGCCTTGCAGTGCCCGCAGGTCATCCCGGAAACGGTGTAGGTAACGGTGTCTGACACGTCCTTCTCCTTGTCTTCTCGGGGCCGGCCGGAAATGTCTTGCGGCCTGGCCTCTCTATACCCCCAGAGGGTATCAGCCAGTGGAGCAGGAACTCACCGAGATCGCACGGCTGCGATCGTCTGGCGCAGGGTTTCGCGGGCGTCGTGATGAGGCATCCAGTGCAGCTTCCTACGCGCCCGCGAGGTGTCCATCAAAACCGGGCGGCGAATGCTCTCGATCCAGCTGGCCTGGTCGGGTAGGAATGGCAGGCGCGCAACGGCCTCGGCCGCCACGCCGACCGCGAGCTGTGGGGCGGGAGCCGCGTGCCAGCCGAGCTCGTGGGCCAGCTCGGAGACGGTCAGCTCTCCCGGGCCGGCCAGGTTGTAGACGCCTGGCTCGCCCGCGCCGATCACGGCTGCGCAGAGCGCCGCCGCCACGTCGTCGTGGTGAACCAGCTGGAACGGGACGCCCGGATCGGGCAGGACCGGCCGCAGCTCCGGCATCTTGCCGAGTGCCCAGCGCACGGGGGAGGGGAGCCTCTGCCCGAGTGCGAGCAGCGGGATCAGGTCGAGCAATAGGGTCGCTTCGGGGCCGGCGACGATGCAGGGGCGAAAGACGTAGGCCTCGGTGCCCGAGCCGTCCAGCGCCTCGGCCAGCTCCGCCTCCACGGCGGCCTTGTGCGCGGAGTAGGGGTGCCGTGGGGTGCCTCGCACGGGCGCGTCCTCGATCAGCGGCTGCGGCGCATCGGGATGAAAGCCGTAGGCGGCGACCGAGGAGGTGTAGACGAGGCGCCTGACTCCGGCGGCTGCCGCCGCATCGAAGACGTTGCGCGAGCCGCGCACGTTGATCTCGCGGCTCTCGCCGCCGTCGGCGACGATCACGAAGGCGAGATGGACGACCACGTCGGCGTCCTCCACCAGCGCGTCAACCGCCTCGCGGTCGAGCACATCGCCACGGCGGTACTCGACCTTCTCCCAGTCGCGGCCCGCCAGCTTGAACGGTCGGCGCGCCATGCCGATCACGCGGTCCACCTCGGGCGCCCGCTCCAGCGCGGCGAGCAATGGCTTACCGATCTCGCCGGTGGGGCCGGTGACGGCAACTGTCAGCACACTGGCATGAAATCACGCCTGGCGTGCCGGTCAGTCGATCAGCCGGGCTCGCACGGTCGCGGCGATGTCGATCCGCAGCGCCCGGCGAGTCGCATGGGCGACGGCGAGCAGAGCCAGCGCGAGGGCCGGGACGATCACCCAGATGAAGCTCGGAGGCTCGGGGTGCAGGCCGATCTCGAACCAGGCTTCGGCAATGCTGTTGGACAGCGGCGAGGCGATCAGGATTCCCAGCGGAATCGAGAGCGCCGCCGCGACGGCGGTCTGGGTAAGTGCCTCGCCGGCCACCGCGGCCCCGATCTGCGCTCGCCCGTAGCCGAGCGCCGCGAGCGTTGCGAACTCTCCGCGCCGGTCGAGGAAGGAGAGCGCGAGCGTGGAGACGAGGAAGAGAGCGCCGACGCCAAGGCTGATCGCCTGCAGGACGGAGATCAGCCCAGTCAGCTCCTTGATCATTTCGCGCTCGGCGCTCTGCGCCGAGCGCCTGGACGTCACACGGGCGACGGCCGACAGCCGGCGCAGGCGCCGTGCGGCTGCCGAGCCGGCCTCGACCAGCATGCTGGTTGCCAGGCCCGGTGAGCCGAGCAGCCTGCCCGCCTGCCCTCGCGGCAGATAGCTGGTGCTGGTTGCCAGCGTGCGGGCGATGCCGGTCACCGCCAGCCTCGCGTGCGCCGCGGGCGTGCCGACCCACAGCTCCTCGCCGACCCGGGCGTGCAGGTCGCGCGCCGTTTGTTCGCTGATCACCATCCTGCTCCGCGACGGGGGGGATCCGACCGTCAGGTCGAGGTGCAGCAGGGCGGGGCCGGCGGGCAGGCCGGCCAGTTGCACGTCGGCGCCTCGGCCGGTCGCGCTGCGCAGGTGGGCCGGCCCCTTGATCGTCGCCTCGACCCGGGTTGCCCCCGCGCCGCGGGCCAGCTCCACCGCCCGTGGGGAGCGCAGCGGCCGCGCCAGGTCGACCGAGTAGCTCCAGCCCTGCTGGGTGAACTCGGCGTCGACGGCATTGTTCGTGGAGGAGACGAGTATGTTGAGCGCGGCCCCGAGGCCGATCGCGGCGCCGATGCTGACCACGGTCGCGGCGCTCAGCAGGGGCCGGCGCAGCAGGGTGCGCGTCGCGTAGACCACCGCGGGGGGGCCGAGTGCAGTGGCGTTCTGGAGCCAGGCCGGCAAGCCGAAGCTGGAGAGCCGCTCCCCGCGCATCGCCTGGGTCGGGCTGAGGCGGGATAGGCGGTAGGCGGGGACGACCGCGGCGACCATCGTCGCTCCGATCGCCAGTCCAGCCGCGAGCGCGAGGGGTCCGGCAGCCAGGGCATGCGAGGTGGCCGGGAAGCCGACCGTGTTCGAGTACTCCTCGGCGACCAGGCGCCCGACCCCAACCGTGACCGCGATCGCCAGCAGCCCTCCCGCGAAGGCGAGGAAGGCGGCCGGCAGCAGCACGGTGGCGATCACCGTGCGCGGCGGGTAGCCGAGCGCCAGCAGCGCTCCAAGCTCGCGCCGCTGCGAGTTGACCAGCCGGTGCAGGCTGAGCACGATCAGCAGCAGTCCGACGAGGGCGAAGATCGTGCCCATCACCGGTGCGAAGGTGGAGAAGGCGTGGATGTCGGCGTTGGTGAGCCGCAGGCTGTACTGCTGCGATCGCGGCGTGATCCGTGCCACGGGCAGCCCCGCCACGAGCCGTTCGCTGCGGCGTCCCGACCGTCCGCCGGGCAGGTCGACGGCGAGGTCGTTGACGCGGTTCGCGAGGCCGGTCATTCGCTGCAGGGCACCGCGTGGCAGGAAGACGACCGCCAGCGAGCCCGGGGCCGGGACCAGGTAGTCCGGGTTGGCGGTGGCAAGCAGGTACTCGGGGCTGCGGGCAAGCCCGCGGATGCGCAGCTCGACACGGCGATCGCCGAGGCGCAGGTGGAGTCGGTCGCCGGGGCGCAGGTCAAAACGCGCCGCGAAGTCGGGGTCCAGCAGGGCTCCGTGTGGGGCTTTCGAGTTGAGCTGATGGCCTTCGGTCACCGCGAGCGTGTTGAGCCGCGCGGCCGGGTTCATGCCGATCACTTCGGCGGCCGGCTGCGAGCCGCCCCGCGGCAGCGCGGTCCCGGAGAGAATCAGGCGCGCCTCGGCCGGCCGCGCGGCGACCAGGCGCGCGCGTCGCAGCAGTGTCCGCTGCGCCAGGGGGCGCTGCAGGCGCACGTCGAGGTCGGCCAACCGCTGCTGCGCGTAGAAGGCGTCGCGGGTGCGTTCCACGTCGTGGAGCGCAAGCGAGATCCCCGCGGAGGCGCCCACCCCGGTGCCGATAACGGCGATGATCAGGAGCGCCCTCACTCCCATGGCACGCAGGTCGCGGCGGGCCTTGCGCAAGAGCATCAGATCGCCGCCGCCTCCACGAGGCGCCCGTGAGAGAGATGGACGGCTCGCTTCCCCTCCTCGGCGAGTATCGGGTTGTGGCTGACCACCACGAACGTCGTTCCGGTCGCCCTGTTCAGCTCCTGCATCAGGTCGAGGACGTCGGCGGCCGTCTCCTCGTCGAGGTTTCCGGTCGGCTCGTCGGCCAGCAGAAGCTGCGGCTGCTTGCCCAGGGCGCGTGCGATGGCGACGCGCTGCTGCTCACCGCCCGAAAGCTGCGACGGGAACCTGTCGCCCATCGAGCCGAGTCCGACGCGCGCCAGCAGCGAGCGCGCCGCCCGGCGGGCCGGCTCACGGGCGACGCCTGCCACTCGGATGCCGGCCTCGACGTTCTCCCGGGCGGTGAGGGTGGGGAGGAGGTTGTAGAACTGGAAGACGAATCCGACCGAGCGGGCTCGGTAGGCGGTCAGCGCGGCGCGATCGGCCCCGGTGAGGTCGACGCCGCAGGCGTGCACGGTGCCGGTGTCGGCCGTATCGAGACCGCCGATCAGGTTCAGCAGGGTGGTCTTGCCGCAGCCAGAGGGACCGAGGACGACAACGAACTCGCCCGCCGCCATCTCAAGCGAGAGGCCGTCGAGCACCAGCTGGCGCCCGGCCCCGCTGCCGTAGGACTTGCCGACGCTCTCCAGCCTGACGAGCGGATCAGGCACGGTCGCCGCCGCCTTCGCTTCGCCGCCGGGGTGCCGCCCCCTCCAGGAAGAGGCCGGTCATCAGCGTGGGAATCTGCTCGAGGGTCGGCCAGGCGCCGTCCGAGCCCCAGTGCTGGATCAGCGCCAGGTCGCCGAAGCCGACGAAGACCAGCGCCAGCTCCTCGATTGAGATGTCGCTACGCACCTCGCCTCGCCGCACGCCGTCGGCGAGAATTTCCTGAATGCGTGCGATGAAGGGCGCTGCCGCCTCCAGCACTCGCGGGTAGAAACGCGGGTTGGGGGTCAGCACCTCGCGTACCAGCACCCGCGCGAACGCCTCGTGGGCCTGCGCCCACGCCACGTCGGAGGCGAGCGCGGCGCTCAGCCGGGCGCGGGTCGATGCCTCGGGGGGAACGTCCCCGGCACCGCCGGCGGCCAGCGCGCAGGCCTCCTCGACGACAGCCAGGAAAAGCGCCTCCTTGGAGGGGAAGTGGTTGTAGACGGTGCCCTTGGCAAAGCCGGCCGCCACCGAGATCTCATTGATGTTCGCGTCGTCGAGTCCCTTGCGGGCGAACTCGTTCGCGGCGGCGTCAAGCAGGCGCCTGCGGTTCTCGCTTTTGGCCTCTTCGGTTAGGCGGGGCATCGATGGCCAATCTGGCCTGGCAATAAAATGGGTGACTGCCCACCCATATTAACAGCGGCGACTTCGCGGCTCATCGCCCTGGGGCACCTGCCCGTCCCGGAGCGCGGTCAGGCGCGAACGGTCACTCGACCACAGGCCCCTGTGGTGAGGTGAGCGTTTGGCGCTTCCCGGCGAGCAGCACCGCGGTCGCTCCGGCAACCAGCAGCCACAGAAGGGTGCCGACCGCAAGGTGGGCGACGACGAGGGCGCTGTGCTCCCCCAGCCATACGTTCGCGGCGCCGAGCAGCACCTGAAGCGCCAGCACCATGACGATGACGGCAGGCAGGCGGCCGAGCGCGCGGCGCCGGCGCAGCAGCAGTGCGAATGCCACGATTGCCAGCACGGCGAGAAGCATCGCCATGCGGTGCACCAGCTGGATGTCGACCATTTCGCCGCTTCCCAGGGGCAGCAGGGAGCCATTGCAGGTGGGGAACTCCTCGCCGCAGGCGAGGTGCGCCCCCTCGGCCGGCTGACCGCCCGGGGCGCCGTGGCCCTGTGTGCCCGCAACGATGCCGCCGGTCACGATTGCCGTCAGCAGCAGGGCGCAGGCGGTGGCGCTGACGGCAAGCAGGGGGCGCAGCGTCGGGGCTGGGACGGGACGGTTGGACCGCGTGGCGGTGAACAGAACGAGCAGCACACCGAGCAGCAGCATCGCGGTGCCCAGGTGCGCCGCCACGAGTGTCGTTTCAAGCCCGTGCTCGACGGTCAGGCCACCGAGCACCGCCTGTCCGACGACGAGCAGGACGGCGACCGCCGCACCGCCGACGAGCAGGTGCCGGTCCCGCAGCTGGCGCAGCGCCTGCCAGAGGACTGCCGCGAGCAGGACGACCACGAGCGCTGCGAGGAAGCGGTGCGAGTACTCGAGCACGGTGTGTACCTGCTCGGTCGGAACGAGCCGGCCGCCGCACAGCGGCCATCCCTGCAGGCCGGCGCCGGCGGGCCCGCAGCCCAACCCCGCGTTCCGGACCCGGACGACCGTGCCGACGACGATCAGCAGGAACGTCGCGAGGATCGCGGCGCCGACCAGCCGGCGGAACCGCCGGAGGGCAGCGTCAGGTGCCAAGGGGTCGAGGCTCGGTCATTGCGGACCGAAACCTAGGCAGGGAGCCGGGATCGCAAATCCGAACAGCCCCCGAGCCAGACTGGGGTGCCGCCCGCCCACGCAGGGTGGTCAACCCCGATGGGCACTCGGTACTTTCCCCGCCGCGCTATGGCTTGAAGACCATCAGCGCCAGAATCACCACCACGAGCAGCGCCGAAAGGTAGTTCGCGGCAAGCGAGAGACGGTCGTCGAGCAGGGCGCGCAGCTCGGCGCTTGCCGGCTTCCCCTCCCGCGCCAGGCGCGCGGCCAGCCGGCGGGCCTGTTTCGGTCGCTGGCCCCCGAGACCGCCCAGCAGCACCGAGGCGCCGTAGAGCCCCAGGGCCCACGCGATCCAGCCGGCGCCGTAGCCAAACCCGGTCAGGTTGACGAGCCAGAGGCCGAAGCCGAGCACAAGGAGGCCGCCGACCAGGACGAGCACCACGCCGAACCGCGTCAGGCCGAGCATCAGAGCCACCTCCGCCGGCCGCTCCCGGCGACGGGCGGCCTCGAAGGCGACCCCGGCGACCACGATCCCCGCAACGAACAGCAGGGCGCCGAGCACGTGAAAGAAGAGCGCTATCTCGAGGTCATGCATCCGTTGCCTCCAGTTGCAGGGCGATGGCGTCGGGGGGAGGCCATCCCGGAGCGCCGTGCAGGGCGAGGAGGTGACCGAGGCGGCGACCGGCGATCTTCGTCGGCGCCCAGCCCGTTGCATCCACCCGAGCCGACGAGCTGGTGGCCGGGCTGCGCAGGACCTCAGCCCGCAGGTAGCGGGGGGCGCGACCGGCAAGGAGGAGGCCGTTCAGGACGGGACGGAACGGCTGCGGCTCGGGACCGTGGCCGAGGTCGGCAGCGATCGCCTCGGCGGCGGCGTCGGCCTGCTGGGCGGCGAGCCCACCCTGCTTCAGCGGGAAGCTCGTGATGTCGCCGGCCGCGTAGACCCCCGCCAGGCTTTCGACGCGGCAGTGCGGGTCGACCGGGATGAAGCCGCGGTCGTCGGCGGGGAGGCCGGCGAGCTTGGGGGCGACGACCTGTGGCAGGGCGAGCACCGCGTCGGCGGGGATGGGCTCACCGCTCTCCACCACGAGGCGCCCCGGCTCGGCGCGGACCGGAACGGCGCTGTGGAAGGCGACCTTGCGGAGTCGCAGGATCTCCTCGACCGCCTCGCCGGCCCGCTCGTCGAAGGTGCTGGCCGGCCTCTGCTCGGGCGTGACCAGCGCCACCTCGGTAGCGACGCCTTGCTCGTCGAAGTGAGCGCTTGCCATCAGGGCCAGCTCGTAGGCCGGCAGCTCCCACACGACACCCGGTGGCACGGCGACGACAAGGCGCCGGAGCCGGCCCGCCTCGGCCTCCTGCAGCAGACGCCGGACGTCCTCGCTTGCCCGCGAGCCCGAGAAGGTGATGGAACCGGGCACCGCCTCGCGCCGGGTGGCGCCGACGGCGACGAGCAGCGCGTCATAGCCGAGCGTGCGTCCCGCGCTGGTGCGCACCTCCCGGCGCGCGGCGTCGAGGGCCTCGAACGCGTCGGGGATCATCTCGACCTGGCGCCCGTCCAGCAGCTCGGACAGCTCGAAACGGTGCGCCCGGCCCAGGCCGAACGGCTCGGCGACCGACAGCGGCCGATACTCGAAGCGCGGTTTGGGCGCCAGCAGCGCCAGGTCCAGCGGTGGCTCCGCGATCTCCCCGAGGGAGAGCACCGCCTCCAGCGCGGCGACGCCCCCACCGGCTATCAGGATCCTGGGCGGCTCAGCAGCGCCCACGGACGCTTTCCCGGCAGGACCGCTCAGCTGTGCGCACCGAGCGTCCCCCGGCTCGAGTCGGGGGGTGGAGGCCCAAGTCGCCCAACCCCCCCGGCTCCACCGCCGCCGGGCTTCGGCGTGGGCTTTCCAGCCCTCATCGACAGGGCGAGCCCTGCGGACATCCATGCGAAGGCGACGAGGAATACGAAGGCCATGGTGAAGGTGCCGGTGGCGTCCTTGACGATACCCAGGACGAGCGGGGGAAAGAATCCACCCATGCCCCCGGCTGCTCCGACGATGCCGGTCACCGAGCCGGTCGAGTGGGGGAACTGGTGTGGGACGAGCTTGAACACGGCGCCGTTGCCCATGCCCAGGAAGCTCGCCATGCTGAGGCAGAACAGGGTCACGGGGACGATTGCCGGGTCGGTTGCCTGCCAGGAGAGGCCGACGGCGTCGAGGCCGACGCCCGCAAAGGCGATGGTCAGGACGGTGGAGGCCTGGAGACGGTCGGATAGCCAGCCCCCGATCGGCCGGGCCAGCGTGGCGATGACGGTGAACCCCGCCGCGCGCAGGCCGGCATCGGTCAGCGAGAGATCGAACCAGTCGTGGAGCAGCTTGGGGAGGAAGATCGCCATCGCCACGAACCCGCCGAAGGTGACGAAGTAGAAGAACGCGAGCTGCCACAGCGGCCAGCCCGAGCGCAGCACCTGGCGGTACTCGGGACGCGAGTGACGAACCACCGGAGCGTTGTGCGCGGCGGAGAGCCAGAGCAGGGTGAACGCCCCGATCACGGCGCCAAACGCAATCCCCGCCGAGAGCTGGCCGAACCGCGTATAGAGGAACGGAATCGAGAAGGCGGCCACCGCCGTGCCGATGTTGCCGATGCCGTAGACGCCAAGCGCGTAGCCCTGGCGTTTGGGCGGGTACCAGTCGGCGACGAACGGGATGCCAATCGCAAACGAGGCACCGGCCACGCCCAGCAGAAAGCCGGCGGCGAGGAGAGCCGCGTAGCTCGTGGCGAAACCGATCAGGAGCGCGGCCCCCGCCGAGTACGCCAGCATGACCGTGAAGATCGCACGTCCGCCGACCTTGTCGGTGAGCCAGCCGAGCGGGATCCGGAGCAGGGAGCCGAGCACAACCGGGATCGCGATCATCACCGCGGTCTCCGTGTTGGAGAGGTCGAGCTTGTCCTGGACCTTGGGGGCCAGGGGAGCGAGCATGCCCCAGGCCGAGAAGCAGACGGCGAATGCCGCGGTGGCCAGCGCCAGGTTGCGACCGGAGCCGGCCGTGTCCGGTGCTCCCGGGCCCCCGGCGGCGTCGTGCGAGCTCATGATGTGACGATCTCCTTTGCTCTTGGGCGATAGAGGACGGGACTGCGCCGCAGGTAGGCGATCGGTGCCGACCAGGCGTGGACCAGCCGGCTGAACGGCCACAGGGCGAAGAGGAGAAGCGCTCCGATTGCGTGCAGCTGATAGATGAGCGGCGCCCCGGACATCAGCTCGGGGTCGGGGCTCAAGATGAAGATGCTGCGGAACCAGGGGCCGACCGTCTCGCGGTAGTCGTAGCCGCCACCCAGCAGGTTGACGCCGATCGTCGCCCACATCCCGGTGAGGACCACCAGGCCGAGCAGCAGATAGGTGAGCCGGTCCACGCCGGTCGTGGTGCGGCGCACCCGGGGGACGGTGAAGCGCCGGTAGAGGAGGATTGCGAAGCCGAGGGTCATCGCGATCCCTGCGGTCGTCCCGGCGCCAACCGAGACCACGTGGTAGGTGTGCTCGGAGACGCCGGCGGCGTCGGTGACGGCCTTCGGCACCAGGATGCCGAGCACGTGCCCTCCGATCACCGCAAGCAGGCCGAGGTGAAAGAGCGGGCTGCCGATTCGCAGCAGCCGCCGCTCCAGCAGCTGGGTGGAACGGGTCGTCCAGGTGAGCTTGCCGGCGCGCACCCGCCAGATGTGACCGACGACGAAGACCGCCAGGCAGGTGTAGGGCACCGCCACCCAGAGCGTCAGGGCACCGCCGCTCATACGACGGCCCCGGTGAGGCGCCCGGCGCCCGGCGCGGGGACCCGCGATCCGCACGATGCCGGCATCACCTCTGGTGGGGCGAAGGGCTCGAGGCCGACGGTCTCGGTCGGCGGGCCCGCCGCGGCGATCCTGCGGGCATCCTCCAGCTCGGCCTCCGAGGGGGCCGGGAGGAGCTCGCAGACCGCGTCGAGGAGCGCTGCGTAGGGACTGCCTTCGCCGTGCAGGGCGGCCCGCACGACCTCGAGCGCCGGGCGGAAGCTGCACAGAACCTCGATTCCCGCCTCGGGAGCGAGATGGGCGAACTCAAGGATCGCCGGCAGGTGGTCCGGCAGCGCGTTGGCGGCGAGCTCCAGCCCTCCATCGCGGTAGTGGCGCTTCAGCTGCAGCATCGCCATACCGCGCTGGCGGCGGTCGCCGTAGGCGTGGAAGCTCAGGTAGAGGGTGCAGCGCTTGGCGAAGTCGAAAGTCTCCACGTACTGGCGCTGGGCGGCGGCAGGTTCGAGCGCTTCGCGCTGGGCGAGGGTTGCGAGGATCGCGTCGCGCGCCGGCGTGTCCGGCAGGGCGTCAGCTGCCTCGCGAAGCTGGTCGGAGCAGGAGAGCAGCTCATCGTCGGGGTAGTCGAGGAGCAGCGAGAGGATCCGCCAGGCGGTCATGGTTTCGCCCCTTGCTTACTTGCCCGGCCATTGGCGCGGCGCTTGCGAAAGGAGTCGATCCGCGGGTTGATCTTGGACATGGTGAGTGCCGCGGCGCCGTTCGACGTGGCGCCGTCGCCATTCGGCTCGCAGCTTCCGGGCCCACCCGGGAAGTCGAGGCCGCAGGCGCCCTGTTCCTCGACCAGCCTGCCGGCCAGCTCGCGGTGCGCGGGCGGCACGACGAAGCGGTCCTCGTGCTTTGCGATCGCCAGCAGCCGGTACATCTCTTCGAGCTCGCGTGGCTCCATGCCAACCGCCGCCGCCAGCTCGGCGTCTCCCTCGCCGGCGATCGTCCGCTCGCGCATGTAGGAGCGCATCGCCGCGAGGCGCTTCAGCACGCCGCGGATCACCTCCTCATCGCCCGCCGAGAGCAGGTTGGCGAGGTAGCGCACGGGAATGCGCAGCGCGTCGATTGCCGGAAAGACGGCGTCGGGGTCGGCGACCGCGCCTTCCCCCTCGACCGTCGAGGTGACCGGCGAGAGCGGCGGCACGTACCAGACCATCGGCAAGGTGCGGTACTCGGGGTGCAGGGGAAGGGCGATGCGATGCTTCATCGCCAGCGCCCAGACCGGGGAGCGGCGCGCGGCCTCGATCCAATCGTGCGGGACGCCGTCGCGCAGCGCCGCCGCCTCGACCTCGGGATCGGAGGGGTCGAGGAAGACGTCGAGTTGGGCGTCGAGCAGATCGGCCTCATCGGGAGTGGCGGCGGCCTCCTCGACCCGGTCGGCGTCATACAGGACCAGCCCCAGGTAGCGGATGCGTCCCACGCAGGTCTCCGAGCAGACGGTCGGCAGGCCCGCCTCGATTCGCGGATAGCAGAGCGTGCACTTCTCGGCCTTGCCGGTGACGTGGTTGAAGTAGACCTTCTTGTAGGGGCAGCCGCTGACGCACATGCGCCAGCCGCGGCAGGCCTCCTGGTCGACCAGGACGATGCCGTCCTCGTTGCGCTTGTACATGGCGCCGGACGGGCAGGAGGCGACGCAGGCGGGGTTGAGGCAGTGCTCGCAGATGCGCGGCAGGTACATCATGAAGACCTGCTCGTACTCGGCTTTGACCGCCTCCTCGACTCCCTTGCGCAGCGGGTCGGTCGGCAGCTGCTCGGGACCGCCCGCCAGGTCGTCCTCCCAGTTCGGGCCCCACTGCAGGTCGAGCGGCTCGCCGCTCACCCGCGAAACCGGACGTGCGACCGGCTGGTGCTTCGACGGTCCGGACTTGGTCAGCGACTCGTAGTCGTAGGTCCACGGCTCGTAGTAGTCGTCGATCTCGGGCAGGTCGGGGTTGAAGAAGATGTTCGCCAGCTTGCGGACGGGGCCGCCGGCCTTCAACCGCAGCCGGCCGTCCCCGTCGAGCTCCCAGCCGCCGCGCCACTGCTCCTGGTCCTCCCAGCGTTTCGGGTAGCCGCCGCCGGGCTTGGTTTCGACGTTGTTGAACCACATGTACTCGGCGCCCTCGCGGTTCGTCCAGACGTTCTTGCAGGTCACCGAGCAGGTGTGGCAGCCGATGCACTTGTCGAGGTTCATCACCATCGCCACCTGTGCCTTGACCTGCATCAGTACTCCACCTTGGTGCGGCGCTTGCGGATCACGGTGACCTCGTCCCGCTGGCTGCCGGTCGGCCCGTAGTAGTTGAAGCCGTAGGCGAGCTGGGCGTAGCCGCCGATCATGTGGGACGGCTTCATCTGGATTCGCGTCACCGAGTTGTGGGTCCCCCCGCGGGTGCCACTCGTCTCGGAGATCGGCACGTTCACGTGGCGGTCCTGCGCGTGGTACATCAGCGCGGTCCCCTTCGGGATGCGGTGGGAGACGACGGCGCGCGCCGCCACCGCGCCGTGCGGGTTGGTCATCTCGATCCAGTCGTTGTCGGCGATCTCGATCCGCTCGGCGTCCTCGCGGCTCATCCAGACGACCGGGCCGCCGCGGAAGAGGGTCAGCATGTGCAGGTTGTCCTGGTAGGTGGAGTGGATCGACCACTTGGAGTGGGGGGTGAGGTAGCGCACCGCGACGGCTGCCGCGTCCGGCTCGCGCCCCGGCGCGGGGAGCGGCGGCTTGTAGGTGGGCAGCGCCTCGCCGTCGGCGAGCAGCCAGGTGTGGTCCTGGTAGAGCTGCTGGCGGCCGGTCAGCGTGCGCCAGGGGATCTCGCGGTCGACGTTGAGGGTGAACGGCGAGTAGCGGCGATCGCGCGACTCGATCCCCGACCACTCCGCCGAGGTGAGCGTCTTGCGCGGCTGGATGCCGACGTCGCGGAAGCTGATCCGCTCGTCGGCGTGCTCCTCGGCCAGGTCTGCGAGGTCGACGCCACTGCGGCTCTCCAGGGCACGCATGCTCTCGACCGCGAGGCGGCCGTTCGTGGTTCCCGACAGGGTGAGGATCGCTTCGCAGGCCTGATCGGCGCGCTGCAGCGACGGCCGGCCGGCCGCGGGGCCGGACTCGACGACACCGTTGGCGCCGCGCAGCGCCTCGACCTCCTCCTCGGGAACCCAGGAGAGGCCCTTGCAGGGCGTCCCCAGCTCCTCGACCAGAGGCCCGAGTGCGGTCAGCTTCGCGGCAATCGCGCCGTAGTCGCGCTCCACGACGACGAGCTTTGGCATCGTGCGCCCCGGGATGGGCTCGCACTCGCCGGCCTTCCAGTCACGCACCTCGCCAAGCGGCTGGGCGAGCTCGTCGGGGCTGTCGTGCAGCAGTGGCGCCGCGACGAGGTCGCGGCGCGTGCCCAGCCGCGGCCCGGCCAGCTCGGAGAATCGCTCCGCGATCGTGCGGAAGGTGTCCCAGTCGCTGCGCGCCTCCCAGGGGGGCGCGATCGCCGGGTTGAAGGAGTGCACGAACGGGTGCAGGTCGGTGGTCGAAATGTCGTGCTTCTCGTACCAGGTGGCGGCGGGGAGGACGACGTCGGAGTGCAGGCAGGTGCCGTTCATGCGGAAGTCGAGCGTCACCAGCAGGTCGAGCTTGCCGGCCGGCGCCTCATCGCGCCAGCGCACGTCACGGGGCCGGACCTCGGGCGCGGTCTCCTCGTTGTCGACGGCATTCGAATCGACCCCGAGCAGGTGCTTTAGGAAGTACTCGTGCCCCTTGCTGGAGGCGCCCAGCAGGTTCGAGCGCCAGACGGTCAGAACGCGGGGGAAGCTCGTCGGGGCGTCGGGGTCTTCGGCGGCGAACCGGAGGCGCTCGGCTTTCAGCTCGCGCACGACGTAGTCGGCGACGGGCACCCCCTCGCGCTCGGCGGCCTCGACGATCTCCAGTGGGTTGCGGTCGAAGGTGGGATAGGACGGCAGCCAGCCGAGTCGCGCGGCGAGCGCGTTGGCGTCGGCGGGGTGCATGCCGTTGGCGCCCGCGGCGGCGCCGTCGTCGTAGCGCCACTGGTCGGTCGCCAGGTACCAGTACGGGGTGGCCGCCTGGTGGCGTGGGGGGCGGGACCAGTCGAGGCCGAAGCCGAGCGTCGAGAAGCCGGTGAGCGTCCGCACCTTCTCCTGGCCGACGTAATGGGCCCAGCCGCCTCCGTTGACGCCCTGGCAGCCGCAGAGCAGCACCAGGTTGAGCATCGCTCGGTAGATCAGGTCGGAGTGGAACCAGTGGTTGGTGCCGGCGCCCATGACGATCATCGAGCGGCCATCGGTGCGCTCCGCGTTGCGGGCGAACTCGCGGGCGATGCGGGTCACCAGTGCCGCGTCCACGCCGGTTATCTCCTCCTGCCAGGCGGGCGTGTAGGGCTGGGAGGCGTCGTCGTAGTCGACGGGCCACTCGCCCGGCAGTTCGTCGCGGTGGACGCCATGCTGGGCGCAGAGCAGGTCAAAGACGGTGGTGACGGCGACGCCGGCGATGCGGCGCACCGGCACGCCGCGGCGCAGCGCCGGCGCGTCCTCCGCATCGAAGCGTGGCAGCCGCACCTCGGCCAACTCCTCGTGGTCCCCGAGCAGCGTGAGCGCCGGGTCGATCCCGTCCAGGCGCAGGTTCCAGCGCCCCTTGCCCTGATCCCCCCAGCGGTCGCCGATCGTGCCGCGCGGCGCCACCGCGCGCGCCGCGGCGGCGTCGAAGACGGTCGGCTTCCACTCGGCGTTCTCGCTGTCGTCGCCGAGGTCTGAGGCGCGCAGGTAGCGGCCGGGGACGAGCTCGCCGTCGCGCTCGTCGAGGCGCACCAGGAACGGCAGGTCGGTGAACCGAGTGACGTAGTTCTCGAAGTAGGGGGTGCGGCGCTCGACGTGGAACTCGCGAAGGATCACGTGGGTCATCGCCATCGCGAGCGCCGCGTCGGTGCCCGGCTGGGCGGGCAGCCAGTGATCGGCGAACTTGGTGTGGTCGGAGTAGTCCGGCGAGACGACGACGGTCTTCTGGCCGCGGTAGCGGGCCTCGGTCATGAAGTGCGCATCGGGCGTGCGCGTCATCGGGATGTTCGAGCCCCACATCATCAGGTAGCCGGCGTCCCACCAGTCGGCGGACTCCGGCACGTCTGTCTGGTCGCCCCAGATCTGGGGCGAGGCGGGAGGCAGGTCGGCGTACCAGTCGTAGAAGGAGAGGCAGACGCCGCCGAGCAGCGAGAGGAAGCGGGCGCCGCTCGCGTAGGAGGCCATCGACATCGCTGGGATCGGAGAGAAGCCGGCGATCCGGTCCGGCCCGTGGCGCTCGATCGTGTGAACGTGAGCGGCGGCGATCAGCTCGCTGACCTCCTCCCAGGAGGCGCGTGAGAAGCCGCCTTTGCCGCGCTGCGCCGTGTAGGCGGGGTCACCCGCGATGCTTGCCCAGGCGTCGACGGGGTCGGGATGCTCGGCCCGCGCTGCCCGCCAGAGGTCGAGGAGAGAGCCCCTCACGTAGGGGTACTTCACCCGCAGCGGCGAGTAGGTGTACCAGGAAAACGAGGCGCCTCGGGGACAGCCGCGGGGCTCGTAATCGGGCGTCTCGGAGCCGTTTGAGGGGTAGTCGGTCTGCTGGGTCTCCCAGGTGATGATCCCGTCCTTGACGTGGACCTTCCACGAGCACGATCCGGTGCAGTTGACACCGTGCGTGGAGCGGACCACCTTGTCGTGCTGCCAGCGGTCGCGGTAGGCGCGCTCCCAGCCCCGCGAGCGGCGACTTGACGCGCTCCAGGGCAGGTCGGCGCTATCGCCGCCGACGGACTTGAAGTGACGCAGGCGCTCCAGTGGAGACGGCTTCTCGCGGCTCACGGGGACGATCTTGCCCTCGCGCCCCGCATGCTTCATCAGCGGTTCGCCCGCGACGGGGGAGGGCGGGACCCGGATCAGCCTCCGAATGCCTCCGCGATCAGATCGTGGCCGATCCAGCTCGGCTCCGGCCACAGCTGCAGCGACTTGGCGTCGCGCATCAGCTTCTCCACGCCGGTCTCGTGCATGTAGCCGGTGCCGCCGAAGACCTGCACGGCGTCGGTGGCGGTCGCCAGAGCCGCGTCGGTGGCGGCGAGCCTGGTGGAGAGGGCGGCGTTTCCGTCGACCTCCGCGCCAGGCGATGCGGGGGCCGCCGCCCGGCGGACGGTCATGCCGGCGAGCATCTCGCGTACCGCGTCGTGCTGGACGATCGGGACGCCGCCCTGAACGCGGTTTTCGGCGTACTCGAGGGCCATCTCCTGCGCTCGGCGGGCGACCCCGCGGGCGATCGCCGCGCTTCCGGCGCGAAGCAGTGCCAGGGAGGCGTCGCTTGCGGCGCGACCGTCGCTGGCCGCTGCCTCCGGTTCAACCGGTGTCTCGCTGAGCGACACACGGGCGGGTGCGGCCGATCTCAGCCCGAGCAGGGGCTCGCAGGGCTCGAGCCGCAGTCCCGGCGCGGCGGCGCTCAGCGCAACAACCGTCGAGTCGGGGCCGAGGCCCGCGACCACGATGCCGTCCGCTTCCAGCGCCCCGAGGGCGGGGGAGAGGGAGCCGCTCAGCACCGCTCGGCCATCGCCGTTGGCGCTCACCTCGACGCCGGCTGGCGTGGCGAGCCGCTCCGGCGGGACGGGCACGATCGCCCAGCGCTCCGATTCGTCGATCGCCGCCGCTCGCTCGCGCGGCAGCGCCGCCAGGGCGGCGTTCGAGAGCAGCACCAGCAGTGCCACGCCCGCCTCCCCCGCGGCGATCTCCTCGAGGCAGAGGACCAGCGAGCCGGCGTCCAGGCCCACGCCACCGTCGTCGACCGACAGCAGGGCGCGGTCGAAGCCCACCTCTGCAACCCGTCCCCAGGCGTCGTCGAGGGCCCCCGGCTGGCGCTCGTCGAGCTCCAGTGCGTGGGGGGCGAGCTCGCGCCTGCCCAGCTCATGGGCAAGAGCAACCACCTCATGACGCTCGGCAGAGCCCTCGCCGGTCAGGGTGACGGCGCTCATACGGCGACCCCCGCGGCGTCCACCCGGCGCCTGGTGGGCGGCAGCGCCGCCATCGTCTCCCCGGCGACGAGCGCCCTGTAGACCTCGATCCTGTTGAGCTGGTTCGTACCCTCGTAGATCTGGCAGAGCTTGGCGTCGCGCCAGAGCTTCTGCAGCTCGGCGCGGACCGGCGCGTCGGTGAGGCCGGCGACCTCGAGCGCGGCATTTGTAACGCTCATCGCCACGTCTCCGCCCCGCGCCTTGGCCAGCGAGGAGAGGCCGAGCGAGCGGGTGATCGTCTCGTTGTCCGTGACCCGATTGAGCACCCTGGGGAGCATTTCGCGAGTCAGCGTCGAGCTCATAATGCGCCTCACGTGGGGCCGCCTGTACATCCGGTTCGGCATCAGGCCCAGGCTCCTGAGCAGCGGGTGGGTGGTGGCGTTTCCCAGCGCCCCAACGTCGAGCTGCACGGCGGCGTCCATGTAGGCCTGGCGCGCGAGATGGATCTGCTCGGCCATGCGGGCCAGCCGCAGCTGCACGGCCTGGCGCTCGAGCAGTCCGCTGGCTTCCGGGTCGCTGCGCAGCCACCCCAGCAGCCGCTCGTAGGCGCCGCGGGCGATCCCAGTCGCGATTGCGGCGACCGGTGGGCGGGAGGCCGCGAGCACGATCAGCGTCGCGCCGGCACCATCGCCGACCCGTGCCACGACCCGCTCGTCGGGCACGAAGACCTCATCGAAGACGAGTTCGGAGGCGGGGCAGGCGCGCTGGCCCATCTTGTGCTCGTTGCGGGCGACCGAGAACCCCTTGGTCTGCGAGTCGACGAGGAAGCAGGTCCATGTCTCGGCCGGTCGCCGCGGGTCAACGGGCATCAGCACCGTCAGCCAGCGGGCGACGCCGCCGTTGGAGATGAAGCGCTTCGTGCCGCTCAGCGAGTAGCCGCCGGGAACGCGCCGAGCGTGGCTGGTGATCCGCGCTCGCGCCATCAGGTCCACGTCCTCGACGTCCGTGCCGGCGTCGGGCTCGGTGAGCGCGCAGGCCATCAGCATCGGCTCACCCCGCTGCGCGGCCTCGGCGACTTCGCCCATCACGTCCCAGTGGACCGGGCCGTCGAGCAGCAGCGGTGAGATGCCAAGGCCGTGCGCGCCGAAGATCAAGGCGAGACCGGGGCAGGCCGCGCAGAGCTCCTCCATGATGACCGCGCACTCGACCGTCAGGCAGCCGCCGCCCCCCACCTGCGCCGGCAGCAGAAAATCGAGCATTCCCTGGCGGCCGCCGGTTCGGACCAGCTCCCAGTCGAAATAGGAGGGATCGTCGTCGGTGCGGCGGTCCGCCTCGAGTGCGATCTCCCGCAGATGGAGATCGGCGAACCGGCGCGCCTCGAGCTGCCGGCCCTCAAGCCGTCGAACGTAGCCACGATCGTGCTGCTCGAGCTGGCGAAGACGGGGAAAGGCCTCGCGCAGCGACGGAGCGGTGCTCCAGGCCGCGGCCGACATGATCAGCGGACGGCGGGCTCGCCGGCCTCTGTCATCGCCAGCGCCTTGCGGATCAGTGGCAGCGACAGGTGCTCGGGTCCGTAGAGAATGCCCTCGAACGGGGCCATCAGCTCGTAGTAGATCGAGCGCCGCGAAACCAGCACGTCGGCGAGCTCGCGGGCGATCGGGTGCCGCGCGCCGAGCTCCAGGCGAGCCGCGCCGGAGCGCAGCGAGCGGCCGGAGGCGATGACATTCAGCTTGAACTCAGATTCCTGTGGCTGACGGTCGTGCCAGAGGTGGCTGAAGAGCTGCATCTGCCCGGAGCGGGGAGTGTCGATCAGCGGGCCGTCGAGCGTGAGGATGTGCTCGTCGCCCTCGCCGAGGCGACAGGTGCGGCGGCTGCTGCTCTCCGAGTAGTCGATCGAGCCGATGAACTTCGGGTAGTTGTAAAGCTCCACGCCGCCGGCCCTGGCGATCTCGGTCGTCACCGGCAGGTGGTGGACCCAGGCGTGGAGCTGCTTGCGACGCAGCCCGTCCAGCAGAGCGCGTCCCGGAAGGTTGGCCGCGAACGGCGGGTTGTTGAGCACGATCGAGATCGCCAGCTCGTTGTAGGCGCCGATGTCCGTGTCGCGGTACTCGAAGCAGGTGACCGCGACCGCACCCAGTCCAGGCGCCAGGCGAGCCGGAACGAAGCGGGGGTCCGGGAGCAGTCTGCGCAGAGCGCCCAGTCGGGCCGGAAAGACCGCGGTCTGGGCCGTTCCGTCGTAATAGAAGATCGGCAGTTTCGCCGCCTGGCCGTCGAGCGTTGCGTCGACCTGCGGCACCCCCTCGAAGAACCCCGATTGACGGGACATGGCGTAAGCGTGTCGTTACACCGTTTCCTGTACATCCGTATATACCCCGCTCGGAGCACGGGACCGGCCCCCAGCGGCCATCCGAAAAAGACCGCAGGCTCGAGTTCGGGGGTTACCCGCAAGTGCCCTCACCGGGCTCGGAGCCCATCCGAACCTTTGCGCCGCCCGGCTGGCTGGACGGGATACTGCCGGCATTCGAAATCCCCGCGTCCCCTGTCTCTCTCAGGTGTGGAGGGCAAATGGGGAGGGCTGGTGAGGCCCGGGGGGTGAGGGGCCTTCAGATCAGCCGGCGCTCAAGTGCGTAGCGGACCAGTTCCGGGCGGGTCGAGAGACCGAGCTTTTGCTGTATGTGCTTGCGGTGGCTCTCGATGGTGCGCACGCTGAGCGACAGGTCCGCCGCGATCTCCCCGTTCGTATGGCCGAGCGCGATCAGGCGCAGCACCTCCGCCTCTCGCTCGGTCAGGCCACCCGGCGGGCCATCGTTGTCCTCGCCGCTATCCAGGGCAGCCTCCACCGACGGGCTGACGTGGCTCTCGCCGGCTGCGACCGCGCGGATTGCGACCTCGAGCTCGTCGTCGACCGTGTCCTTGAGCACGTAGCCTGCGGCTCCCTGTTCGAGAGCCCGGCTGGCAAAGGCGGGATCCCGCTCCATCGTCAGCACCACGACCGCGGCGGTTGGGGCCATGGCGGATGCTTCGGCGAGCGCCTCCAATGGCGGTTGGCCGGGCATGTTGAGGTCGAGCACCAGGATGTCGGCCTGCTCGGTCGCCGCCACCTCGAGTGCGGTGCCGGCGTCGCCGGCCTCCCCGACAACGGTCAGGTCGGGAACCTGTTCGAGCAGCATGCGGAGCCCGTGGCGGACGACGACGTGGTCGTCGGCGAGCACGACGGTGATTGGCCGTTTCCGTTCCATGTTTTTGCGACCCTAACCGTCCGCCCAGCGGCAGGCGGGCAGCGGACTGCGGGATCGCCCGTTGCGATACGGGGGCGACCCACGGATGACGGTGGCGCGGCGGGCGGGCAGCATGGGTGCATGACCCGCAAAGCTGGCGACGAGGGCATCGCTGCGTCTAGCCTCCAGACGATGGAGTCAGACAAGTCGATGGAGTCGGCCAGGCACGTTGAAGACGACGGTCCGGTCACGATCGTGGTCGCCGACGATCACGGGGTGGTGCGCGCGGGGCTGCGGCTGTTGCTCGAAGCCGAGAGCGGCTTCGAGGTTCTCGCCGAGGCGGACGACGTGCCAAGCACACATCGCTTGGTGCGGTCCCGCCACCCGCGCGTGCTCGTCCTCGATCTCAACATGCCGGGCGGGTCGAGCTTGGAGGCGATTCCCACGCTGCGCGAGGAGGCGCCCGAGACGCAGATCGTCGTGCTGACGATGCAGGACGACCCTGCCTTTGCTCGCGAGGCGCTCAACGCCGGCGCCGTGGGCTTCATCCTGAAGCGCTCCGCCGAGGACGAGCTGATCGAGGCGGTGCGGCTCGCGGCCCGCGGAGAGCCCTACATCAATCCACAGCTGGGCGTGCGGCTCGCGGTCGAGCCCCCGCCCGGCCCGCCCGACGGATTGAGCGAGGAGGAGATCGAGATCCTTCGCCTGGTGGCGCTTGGGCACACCAACGCCGAGATCGGCGAGCGCCTCTTTCTCAGCGGCCGAACCGTCGAGACCCACCGCATCAGGCTGCAGCGCAAGCTCGAGCTCAGCACCCGCGCCGAGCTGGTTCGCTACGTGCTGGACCGAGGATTGCTCGAGCGCTGACCGCCGTTGCCCGAAGTCCGAATCGGGATCGTGGCGGAGACGATCGTTCCGCGCCCCGGTGCCGTGTCGATCTCCAACTGGCCACCGGCGAGCATGACCCGCTCTCGCATGCCCATCAAGCCGAAGCCGCCGTTGGCGCTCGACTCGTCGAAGCCACAGCCGTCGTCGCGCACCGTGACCTCCACGGTGTCGTCGCTCCACTCGACCAGGGCCTCGGCACGCGAGGCGCCGGCGTGCTTGGTGACATTGTTGAGGGCCTCCTGGACGAGCCGGTAGCAGGTGCTCTCGGTCTCACTGGGAAGCCGTGCGCTGTCGCCGTCCTGCAGGCGCACGAGGACGTCGATCTCGAGCTCGCTCTCGCGGCTCTTGCGTTCCGCCAGGGTGCGCAGGGCCGGCGCCAGCCCGATCTCGTCGAGCGCGGCGGGGCGCAACTCGGCGATCAGGGCTGAGAGGTTGTCGATCTCGACGTCGATCAGCTTGGTGGCCTCGTCGAGCACGCTGCGCAGCTCGTTGCCGCTTGCGTCCGCGCGCAGCGCCGCGGAGTGCAGCATGCGTAGGCCGCCGAGGGCCTGCAGGGTCTCGTCGTGAAGCTCCCGCGCCCAGCGCTTGCGCTCGTTCTCGGCGGCTTCGAGGCTGTGGCGCAATCGGTCGGCCTCGACCGATTGCGCGGTTGCCACCGCCGTTGCGGCGCTGGCCGCGAACGAGCGCAGCAGGCGTTCGTCCTCGGGGCCGAACCCGGGTCCCTCGACGACCCGGTCGAGTGCGGCGAGAACGCCGGAGGACGAGCCCCGAAAGGTGAGCGGCACGAGCATCGAGGCTTCCGCGGAGACGCCGAGCTGGTTGAGCTCCGCGCCAACGCTGCTCACGCCTGCGAGGCGCTCGGCGCGCCCCGTTTCCAGTACGCGGCCGGGAAGCGTGCCATCGATCGGGATTCGCTCGCCGCGCAGATCGGCCTCGAGCTCGCCCGCCGTGGTCGCGATGACGAGCTCGCCGCCATCGGCCAGGAGGATCAGCAGTGCCCGGGCGTCGACCAGGGCCCGCCCGCGGTTGACGATCAGCTCCAGGATGCGGTCGATGTCTGTCTCGCCGCCGACCGAGCGGGCGATGTCGGTCATCACGGCAAGCGCCCTCACGGAGCGTTTCGCGCTGTCGCGCTGCTGCTCGACCTCGTCCCGCCTGCGCGCGAGTCCCTCGTAGAGGCGCGCGTTCTCGATCGCCACCGCGGACCACTCGGCGAGCACGATGGCGGCGGCCTCGTCGCTGTCGTTGAACTCCTCGCCGTTCGCCTTCTCCGTCAGGTAGAGGTTTCCCCACGCTTCGCCGCGAATCAGGATCGGCACCCCGAGGAACGTGCTCATCGGTGGATGGCCCGGGGGGAAGCCGTAGGAGTCGGGGTGGTCGGAGACGTTGGGGAGGCGCAGCGGGGCGGCGTGCTGGATCAGTTTGCCGAGGACTCCATGACCGCGTGGCAGGTCGCCGATCGTCGCGTGGGTGGCGTCGTCGACCCCCAGGGTGAGGAAGCGCTCCAGTTCGCGCTTTCGCTCATCGAGGATGCCGAGCGCGGCATAGCGGGCGCCGGTCAGGTCCCGCGCGGCATCCAGGACGAGGTCCAGCACGCCCTCGAGATCGAGCCTGGAGACGAGGGCTCGCCCGACTTCAAGCAGTCGTTGCAGTTTGTAATTGTCGAGAGCAGGGGGTTCCACCAGGCCAACGGTAGCGCCCAGCATGCTCAACTGGCAGGCTTTAGGTGATGGCAATGGACCTGCTGCACGATGGCCACGGACGGCGGATCGGCGATCTGCGGATCTCAGTCACCGACCGCTGCAACTTTCGTTGCCAGTACTGCATGCCGGCAGAGGGGTTGCCATGGCTGGAGCGCAGGGAGATCCTCAGCTTCGAGGAGATCGCGCGCGTGGTGCGGCTGCTGGTCGAGATGGGGATCGAAGACGTCCGCCTCACCGGCGGCGAGCCGCTGGTCCGCCGCGAGCTGCCGCGCCTGGTCGAGATGCTCGGGGAGTTGGACGGGATTCGCGACCTGTCGCTGACGACAAACGGCTACCTGCTCGACCGGCACGCCGATGCGCTGGTGGAGGCGGGAGTGCAGCGCGTCAACGTCTCGATCGACTCGCTGCAGAGAGATCGCTTCTTCCAGATCACCCGCCGCGACGCCCTGCCGCAGGTCCTTCGCGGTCTCGACGCGATCGCCGCCCACCCCGAGGTCCGCCCGGTCAAGGTGAACGCGGTCGCCGTTCGGGACTTCAGCGAGGAGGAGGTCGGGCGCTTCTGCGAGTTCGCCCGCACGAGGGACTTTCAGGTTCGCTTCATCGAGTTCATGCCCCTTGATGGAGACCGGGCGTGGACGCCCGACGCGCTCCTCACCGGAGAGGAGATGCGCCACCTTGTCGAAGCCGTCCACCCGCTTGAGGAGCTTCCCCGAGAGCCCTCCGCCACGGCTCGGGTCTTCCGCTTCGCGGACGGCAGGGGTGAGATTGGCTTTGTCAACCCGGTGTCGGAACCGTTTTGCTCGGACTGCAACCGCCTGCGGTTGACGGCCGAGGGGAAGTTGCGCACCTGCCTGTTCTCGATTCACGAGACCGACCTGCGCGAACATCTGCGGGGAGGCGCCGGCGACGAGGAGCTGGCGTCGATAATCCGCGACGCCGTCTGGCGCAAGGAGTTGAAGCACAGAGTCAACGAGCCCGGCTTTCGCCAACCCTCGCGAACCATGAGCGCGATCGGAGGCTGAACGCCGCCGGCCCGCACCGCCGTGACCATTGCGATGACCATCGATCGAAAGGAGAGCCGGTGACCGCCGAGCAGTGGGTGGAGCAGTTCGCAGACGCGATGGGGGCCGAGCGCCCCAGCAAGGATGAGTTCGACCAGGTCCTCAAGCTGGCGGCCGAGGCCGCCCATGCCTCAGAGCGCACGGCGGCGCCGGTTGCCTGCTGGATCGCGGGGCGAACCGGGATGTCGCTGGCGGAGGCGATCTCGATTGCCGAGAGGGTCGGCTCGGACTGAGCCTCAGCCGCCCACCGGCTCCAGCAGGCGGACGGCCTGCTCCAGGTCGGCGGGCGTATTGACGTTGAAGCAGAGGCGCCAGGGCTCGCCAAAGGAGGCCAACTCGGGCTCGCCGATCACTCGCGGCCGCAGCGACTCGACCGTGCACTGCATCGCCTGGGAGTGGTCCAGCGCCTCGGTCAGGGCCGGCGCGAGCTGCTGCCCGTAGCGGGCCAGGAGGGGCTGCAGCCGGTCGTGCACGGAGGGCACCACGAGGGGCTCGGAAGCCGCACTCAGCCAGGCAAGGAAGCGAGAGCTCACGAACGGCATATCGCAGCCGACGACCACGACGGGACGCGCCTGCGCGTATTGAAGCGCGGCGAGGACGCCGCAGAGGGGATGCTGCGGGCGGTCCGGCTCGTGGATCACCCGACAGTCGAGCGGCGGCAGCTGCGAGCCACGCTTGGCAACCACGACGGGCTCGAGGCCGGCCTCCCGCACGGCAGCCAGCGGGTAGGAGATGAGCGGGCGGTCGCCGAGCTCGAGCATTGCCTTCGTCCCGCCGATGCGGCGCCCCGCTCCACCGGCCAGCACCGCGCCGACCGCCGCCGGCGTTTGCTCCCCGGACCCTCCCGTGGGCACGCTCACCGCAGGGAGTCTGCCAGCTGCCCCGCCGTCGGGTGCCCCTCGCCGGAACGCCTGCGGAAGCGGTCCCTCGGATGAGTGATCCCCAACTCAGCGCCCCAGTCGCTCCGTTCGTCATTCGTACCGCCCAGCGACACAAACAGCGAACGGAGTTCGCATCCGCCCCGACCAGACCGCCTCCACCCGCTCCGTTCGTCATTCGTACCGCCCAGCGACACAAACAGCGAACGGAGTTCGCATCCGCCTCCATCGGGCCGCATATCGCCGAACGATGTCCGCAGCTTCTGATCGCCTGGGCCCTACGGCCCCGCCCTGTTTGCCCTCCTACTCGCAGGTGTGGAGGGCAAACAGGGGGGGCCGCGGAGGAAATCTCTTTCCCTGCACGGTGGTGCTTTTCGGGTGAGGCGGATATGCGCTCAGGATCAATCGTCTACGCTCGGACGCGGCAATGCGGTCCCCTTCGGAGCTGATCGACCTCGGGACGGCGCGCGCCGTCGTGCTGGAGCGCGCTGCCCCCCTCGAGCTAGAGCAGATCCCCCTGCGCGCAAGCCTGGACAGGTGGCTCGCAGAGGACGTCGCCAGCGCCGAGCCGGTGCCCTTCTTCGACAACTCGGCCATGGACGGCTTTGCCGTGCGCGCCGAGGATACGCGCGGCGCGGGGCCCCAGCAGCCGGTTTCGCTGGCCGTTGTCGGCGAGTCGCGGGCGGGCAGCCCCGCTCCGAATGCCGTGCGTGGTGGCGAGGCGATTCGCATCTCGACCGGTGCCGCGATTCCCAGCGGCGCCGATGCCGTCGTCAGGGTTGAGGAGACGTGCAGCGTGGATGCCCGGGTCGAGGTCCGGGTGGAGGTCGGCCCGGGTCAAGAGATCCGGCGCGCGGGCGAGGACATCGCCCGGGACGAGGTGGTGCTCACGGCCGGCACTCGGATCGGCCCGGCTGAGCTCGGCGTGCTGGCCTCGGTGGGCGCGGTCGAGGTGGCGTGCCGGCGGCGTCCCCGGGTTGCGGTCGTGACCAGTGGTGACGAGCTGCTCGAGCCGGGCGAGGCGATGAAGCCGGGCGGCGTGCGCAACTCGAACGCGTTCTCGATCCCGGCGCTGGCCGAGTGGTCCGGTGCCGAGGTGGTCGTGGCCGGCTCTGCTCCGGACGACCCGGAGGCGACGCGAGCGGCGATCGAGCCGGCGCTCGACTCCGACGTGGCGGTGCTCTGCGGCGGCGTTTCGGTGGGTGAGCACGACCACGTCAAGGAGGCGCTGGCGGAGCTCGGTGTCGAGGAGGAGTTCTGGGGGATCTCGCTGAAGCCCGGCAAGCCGGCGTGGTTTGGGTCGCGCGGCGAGACGCTGGTTTTCGGCCTGCCCGGCAACCCGGTCTCGGCGATGGTGACCTTCGTCCTGCTGGTGCGGCCAGCGCTGGCGGCGCTTGGCGGCGGGGCGCTGGAGGGCAGGCGCACGACGGCCAGGCTGGCGCGCGATTACGAGAAGCGGCCCGGGCGCACCCACGCGGTGCGGTGCCGGCTCGAGCTGTGCGAGGACGGTTGGCGCGCCCACCCGTTCGAGCGCCAGGGTTCCCACGTGCTCACGTCCATGCTCGGCGCCGACGGCCTGGCGATTCTGCCCGCCGCCAGCGGTTCGCTGCGCGCCGGCGAGCGGGTCGAGGTTGAGCTGCTCGAACGCGGCTAGTGACCTGAGTCATTAGATGAGTGGTGCCTATCCGGTTCGCTCCGCCGCGACCTCTGTGCACGGCTGAACCCTTTGCCCACCTCGGGGCCTCGACTCCGCGCGTCGCCGCCCTGATCGAACGCGACCGGCGAGGCGAGGCCGGCGCGCTCCTGATCGAACGCGACCGGCGAGGCGAGGCCGGCGCGCTCCTGATCGAACGCGACCGGCGAGGCGAGGCCGGCGCGCTCTGGATCGAACCGGATACGCATCACTCATCTAGCATTGGCAGGGTGACGTTGCGCGTTCGCCTTTTCGCCGTCTTGCGTGAGCGGGCGGGTAGCGAGTCGGTCGAGATCGAGCTGACCGAGGGCGCCACCGTCGCGGATGCCCTGGCGGAGGTTTCGACGCTCGCCCCGCTGGCCGAGCTGCTCGACCGGATGCCGGTGCGAATGGCTGTCAACCGCGCCTACGTGAGCCCGGAGACGCGGCTCGGCCCCGACGACGAGCTGGCCCTGATCCCACCGATCAGCGGCGGGGCCGAGGTGTACGCCCGGGTGACCGGCGAGCCGCTCTCGCTGGAGGCCCTGGTGGGAGCGGTCTCCCGCCCCGGCGCGGGCGCCGTGGTCAGCTTCCAGGGCGTAACGCGCGAGGTGAGCCGGCTGGACTACGAGGCCTATCGCGAGATGGCCGAGGAGCGGATCGAGACGATCCTGCGCGAGTGCGTCGAGCGCCACGGGCTCGAGGCCGCCGCGGCGGAGCACCGGGTGGGCGCCGTCCCGCTCGGTCACTCGGCGGTGATCGTCTCGGTTTCCGCGGCCCATCGTGGCGAAGCCTTTGCCGGCGCCCGCGAGGCGATCGACCGGATCAAGGCGGAGGCGCCCATCTGGAAGCGAGAGGTCGGGCTGGACGGCGGGGCGTGGGTGGCCGGCGAGCCGCCGCCGCTCGATGCTGCCCACCGAGAGGAGCCGGCCTCGTGAGCGAGCGGCGGCTTACCCATCTGGATGAGGAGGGCGCGGCGCGGATGGTCGACGTCGGCGCCAAGCAGCCCAGCGAGCGGCGGGCGCGCGCCCGGGCGAGAGTGCGCATGGCCGCGGCAACGGCGCACGCGGTGGAGGCGGGCGATGCGCCGAAGGGGGACGTGCTCGGCACGGCGCGGCTGGCCGGCATCCAGGCCGCCAAGCAGGTGGCTGCGTTGATTCCCCTCGCCCACCCGTTGCCCCTCACGTTTGTCGACGTGACGGCCAGGATCGACGCCGATCATGGCCTCGTCGAGCTGGTCTCCGAGGCTCGCACCGTGGCTCGGACCGGGGTCGAGATGGAGGCGATGACGGCCTGCACGGTGGCCGCCCTCACCGTCTACGACATGGTCAAGGGCATGGAGCGCGGTGTCGAGATCGAGCAGGTTGTTCTGCTCGAGAAGAGCGGCGGACGCCACGACTGGCGCCGCGACGACGCTGGGGGCTGACCTGCGGGCCGCGATTCTCACAGTCAGCACCTCCCGGTCCCGCGACGGCGGCACGGACGAGAGCGGTGCCCGGCTGGCGGCCTTCGCCGAGGGGATCGGCGCCGAGATCGCCGGCCGTGACCTGGTTGCGGACGACCGCGAAGCAATTGAATCGCGGCTTCGCCATTGGGCCGACGAGGAGCGCTGCGAGCTGGTGCTGACCACCGGCGGCACCGGTTTCGCGCCCTCCGACGTGACGCCCGAGGCTACGCGCGCCGTGATCGAGCGCGACGCACCCGGCCTGGCGGAGGCGATGCGCCTCGCCTCCAAGGAGCACAGCGCGCACTGGATGCTGTCGCGGGGCTTGGCCGGCATTCGCGGCTCGACCCTGATCGTCAACTTTCCGGGTAGCCCGAGGAGCATCGCCGAGGCCGGCGATGCGCTGGTCGCGGCGCTTCCCCATGCCCTCGACCTGCTCGCCGGTCGCCGCAGCCACCATTAGCCGAGCCACTCGAGGCCCGGCTGCGCGCCGGACGGGAGCCTCGCCGTCCTACACTTTGAGGTATGTCCTCCGAGGCCGATCGAGAGTCGACGCTGACCCTTTACCGGCGTGGAATCGAGCTGCTTGCCGACGATGACTTCGAGCAGGCGGCCGTGCCGCTCGAGGCGGCGGCGAGACGCGCTCCGGAGAAGTCCTCGGTGCGCGAGGCGCTGGGCCGGGCCTACTTTCGCTCCGGCCGCTTCGCCGCCGCCGCGGTCGAGTTCGAGGCGGTCGTCGACACCCACCAGGTGAACGACTTCGCGCACTTCTGCCTCGGCCGGGCGCTGGCCAAGACCGGCCATACCGAGCGCGCCCGCCACCACCTGGCGCTCGCCTCAAACCTGCGGCCCGACCGGCGCGATTACCGCTTCTACCGCGACCTGCTCAGCGCCTGAGTGACGCGGCTTGCCCCGCGCGTATCGTCGCTCGTGACCGCAGCTTCCACCGCGATCCGGCCGGGCGCCTGAACGACCGTCCCGGGTTACGGCAGCACGTATGCCTGCTTCGGCGCTCTTCCTACAGGCCGGCGACCAGGTGGCCGACGTTGCGCTGGCTGAAGTAGGGGCCGAACGTGTGGACGCGGTCCCGAAACCTGCCGTAGCTGGTCAGGCCGTCGATCGTTTTCCCTTCGTCGATCAGCCAGCCGCCACCGCTCGCCCCCGGGGACCAGTGACAGCGGATCGCCACCGTCGGTGGGCCGGGGAGCCTGTAGGTGCGGCTGTCGTCGCCGACATAGGGGGAGTCGCAGCCCTGCAGCCAGCGCCGCTTGCCCGGGTAGCCAAAGGTCTGGAAATCCTCCGGTCGAGCCCGGTCGGTGGCGATCGTGGCGCCGCCCCCCACCGCATCCGCGACGTTGACGCCTTCTGCGTTGGGGGCCACCAGGATTGCGCCGACGTCGAAGTTGACGTTGCCCCATCTGACCCACTGGCGAGGCGCGAAAACAGCTTTTCGGTGGGCGACGAAGACCCCGAATGGCGCCACGCCGTTGCTGTAGGCGGGCACGAACTCCAGGTAGTAGGACCAGGCGCTCGTTCCCTGCCGGTCGCGAGGCCCGGAATTGACGCAGTGCCCGGCGGTGAGAATGAGGCGTCGTGTGGGGCTGTCGATCGCGGTGGCGGAGCAGTAGCCGCGATTGCGGCCCTGTTTGATGAAGAGGCGGCCGTTCACCGCGAAGGGGGAGACGGTCGGTTCGGGGATCGGTGCGAAGCTGGCCGTCGCGACTCCGGCCGTCCAGCCCGGCGCATCCAGCGGAGCCGCGGTGCGCATCCGGGCAGGCGTCCAGTAATGGGCCGCCCGCGCCAGCTCTCCCCTGACGCTGGGCGCGGTCGGGTGCAGCCGCGCGGTGGGGGCCGCGATCGCACTCGCCGGCGCGAAGAGGGCTGGACCGGGAAGCACGGTCGCGACCAGGCAACCGAGTGCGGCGAGCGCCCCTGCAGCGCGCCGCTTGTTCATTTGCGTGCCGGGTTGCATCCGAGGTGAGGATAGAGACAGGATGCCCTGGCCAAAAGAGACGCTGGCCGGATTCCCAGCCACGGTGCCCCGGGGCGGGTTAGGGCAACGGACCGCCTTGGATCAGGTCACGAGCGGAATGACGCAGCGATACTTGCGGGTTTCGCTTCCCCCGCCTTCGGGTTGAACTAGTCCAGAACCCATCGCACCGGTTGGTAACACAGTCGCCACTGCATAGGGGCCCGCTGAGTAATTCCAGAGATCGCTTGACCACTCACCGCCCGCGTCAAGTTTGACGGAGGGCTGTGATGCGAAGGCTGCGAGCTGCAGCGCCTCGGGCAGGGCGCCGCCTTGAGAGGCGCAGTCGATGGCCGCTTCGGGGGCCGTTGCTTTCGAGGGCCGTGGCGAGCTCTGCCAGCAGGCGCCGGCGAAGAACAGCATGCCCGATGCACAGCCGGCACTGTGGCCGTTGACCGTCTTGGCGTCGATCGCGTTGACCGCGTTGAGGGCCGTCTGGGCGTCGCCGGCGCTCTGGGCGGTGTCGGCGGTTTCGGCATGCCACGCGCTCGGCACCGGGCCCAGCGTCAGCTCGTTGATGTCGGCGCCGGTCAGCGGGCCCTTGACGCGCAGGCTGCGCAGCACGTTGGTCTTCAGGCGGTTGGCGGGCACGGAGTGGGGCTTGAGCCGATTGCCCGGCAGGGACTTTGCCCTGATCGCCTTGCCGTTGATCTTCTTGGCGGCGTAAACCGTTCCGCCAAGCGCTGCGAACAGTGCGACCAGCGAGATGACCAGTGCCGGCGATTGCCGGAGGGTCCCGTACCTCATGCTCTCTCCAGACTTTCGGGGTTGCGTGGCCAGTCGAGCGTAGCCAGGCACCGCACAGCAATCCAAGAACGATGGACGAACGTTTAGCGTGGGCCGCTCCATTCCGGACTGGCCCACACCGGTTAGACTCGCCCGCGTACATACGGTCGGTGGTCAAGGGAAGTCCGGTGAAAGACCGGCGCGGTCCCGCCACTGTGACCGGGAAAGGAAGCCGCAGGCGCAAGCGCGTCAGCCACTGGGGACGACACCGAGTCCCCGGGAAGGTGCGGCCGGCCACCCCGGAAGCCAGGAGACCTGTCCCCGGCCAGCCATGACAACCCTCGAGGAAAGGGTGGCTTAAATGCCAAGACTCATTCCATTCCGGCTGGCCGCCGCGTGCGCGCTGGCCCTCCTTCTCACGCTTGCGGCCGCGGGGCCTGCCGCTGCCAAGCGGGTCCAGACGCAGCTGCGCGTGGTGGTCGGCCAGAAGGTGTTGGCGGACCAGGCCCTGCGAACCGGGACCACTCCGGTTCCCACCAGTCGTGCCGCAACCTGCTTCGGCAAGGACAAAGGCGGAAGCGGCAAGAAGGTGAAGGTCGCCGGGGCGACGCCGCTTGGGCTGCTCGCCCAGGCGGCGCACTCCACCGGCTCGCTGCAGCCGCTGCTGGTCACCGACGCCTTCTCCTTTGGGCTGGGGCTCTGTGCGATTGGGGGAATCGAAGCCAGCGGCGAAGGCTTCTGGCAGCTGCGGGTCAACCACAAGACCTCCGAAGTCGGAGGCGATTCGGTCGAGTTGAAGCGTGGCGACAGCGTCCTCTGGTACCTGACGCCCAGCTTCGAAGCCTCAACCGGCGAGCTCTGGCTGAAGGCCCCGAAGCAGGCAAGGGCGGGCAAGCCGTTCGCGGTTCGCGTCTTCGCCTATGACGAAAAGGGCAAGCGCAAGCCGGCGGCCGGGGTGAGGGTCTCGGGTGCGAAGCGCAGCACGAACGCGACCGGGCGGACGGTTGTGACGCTGCGGCACGCGGCCCGGCTGATCGCCCGCAACGGCAAGTACATCCCCTCCAACCGGGCGGCGGTCTGCGTCGGCCGGAGGTGCCCGCGAGGCTAGGGGCGCGGCCACGTTCTGGCGAACGAGACACGCAGTCGCCCGCCGAGGCGTGGCGGTCGCGATCGCGCTGCTCTTTGCGGCGCTCGCGGCCGCCGGCTGCGGTCTCGGCGCGGGCCGGGAGGTGGGGGAGGTCTCGTTGACGGTAACCCGCGACTTCGGCGCCAAGCGCCTGGTGGGGCCGGCACGCGATCGCGTCGTCGAATCCGACACGGTGATGCGAGTATTGGATCGCAACGCCGAAATATCCACCCACTACGGCGGCGCCTTCGTGCAATCGATCGACGGCCTGGAGGGCGCGCGGCGAGGCGGGCGGCCCTACGATTGGTTCTTCTATGTGAACGGTCTATGGGCGCCGGTTGGAGCCGCCGAGTACGCGCTGCACGGTGGGGAGGCGATCTGGTGGGACTACCGGGACTGGTCCGCCTCCGAGCGGGTGTCGGCGCTGGTCGGTTCGTGGCCACAGCCCTTTGCCGGCGGCTACGAAGGGAGCCGGCACCCGACAGCGGTCGGTTGTCGGAGTGGGGGCGCTGCCTGCGCCCTGGTACGGCGCCGTCTGCGCGGCGCCGGCGCCGCGCTGGTGCCGACCGGGAGCCCGGGGTCGATCCGCCTGTTGGTCGGGTCCTGGGCGCGGGTTCGCCGCGACCCGGTGGCGGCGACGATCGAGGCCGGTCCGCAGACCAGTGGGGTCTATGCGGACTTCGTCCGCCGGGGTCGGGGCTTCGAGCTGGTTGGGCTCGACGAAGGGGGCGATCCGGCGCGGCGGTTCGATCGCGGCGCGGGCCTGGTGGCGGCGACACGCGAGGGCGACGCGCCGCCGCTCTGGATCGTTACGGGGACGAACGCCGCCGGAGCCCTGGCCGCGGCGCGGTTGCTCGACACCGCCGCGTTGCGCGATCGTTTCGCGGTGGCTTCGAACGGGGGAATGGAGATCCCGTTGCCGGTGGAGGCGGGGTGACGCGGTGAGATCGCCGTTCGCCTACACGCCGCGACCCGGCCTGCTCCAGGTGGCGTCGCCGGGTGCCGCCGTTTCCTACCTTGGCTCGCTGGTCGTCGTCGCGTTCCTGTTTTCGAGCCCGATCGTGCTCGTCGCGGTCGCCGTCGCGGCCGCGGTTGCGGGGACGATCGCCGGCGCCGGAGGCGCGGTGCGCTGGGCATTGCGCATGGGTATCGCTCTGGCCCTGCTGATGGTGGTCGTGAACGCCCTGGTCGTCGATCGGGGCCAGACCGTGCTCGCCCGGCTCGGCGAGTGGCCGCTGCTCGGCAGGATCGACGTCACCGCCGAGGCGCTTGTCGCCGGGGCGGCGATCGGCCTGCGTGCCGCAGCCGTGATGATCGCCTTCGCCGTCTACTCGGCCTGCGTCGACCCCGACCGCGTGCTGCGGGCGCTGCGACCGCTGGCCGGGCGTTCGGCGCTGACCGCGGCGCTGATCTCCCGCCTCGCCCCGGTCGCCGCCGCGGACGCCACCCGCATTCGAGAGGCCGCGGGCCTGCGGGGCCCCGCCGCCGCGCCGGTCGGTCGGGGTGCTCTGGTGCGCCGCATTCTCGCCGGCTCGCTCGACCGTGCCGTCGACGTGGCGGCGACGCTGGAGTTGCGCGGCTACGGAATCGACGCTCCCCGGGCAGGGCGGTCCCGCTCCCGTTCACGCCATGACGTCCGCTTTTACGCGACGGCCGCCGCTGTCCTGAGTGCGGCGCTGGCCGCGAAGGCGCTTGGCGGCGATGCGTTCGACCCCTACCCGACGGTGGAGATCGGCCTGGGGGCACCGACCGTCGCGCTGACTGTGGTGATTCTCGCCGCCGGTTTCGCACCGCTGCGGTGGAGGCCGCGTCCGGCCCGTTTCGCCCGCGCGCCGCAGCGGGAGGCATCGCGTGCCTGACATCGCAGCCCCCACACGCCCGGCGCGCGCCCTGTCCATCGAGGGGCTCAGCTACTCCTACCCCAAGGCCATCGGCCCAGCGCTGAAGCAGGTCTCGGTGCAGCTTGCGACCGGGGAGTTCGCGGTGCTTGCCGGTCGCTCGACCAGCGGCAAGTCGACGCTCTTGCGGGCGGCGTGCGGGCTCGTGCCCCACTTCCACGGTGGCCAGCTCGAGGGCAGCGTGCGGGTGGGGGGGATGGATGCGTTGGCATGCGGTCCGGGAGAGCTCGCCACGGCGGTCGGCTACGTCGCCCAGGAGCCCGAGACGCAGGTGGTCTCGACCACGGTCGCAGCGGAGATCGAGTTGCCGCTCGAGATGCGGGGGGAGCGTCCCGCGTTTCGCGCGCGCGCGGTCGAGGAGGTTGCCCTGTCGCTTGCGATCGCGCATCTGCTCGACAGGACCGTCGACTCGCTGTCGGGCGGTGAGCTTCAGCGGGTGGCCCTCGCCGCGGCGCTTGTCACCCGTCCCGGGCTGGTCCTCCTCGACGAGCCGACCTCGCAGCTCGACCCGGTCGCCGGCGACGAGCTGATCTGGTTGCTGCGGCGGCTCAACGAGGAGTGGGGGGTGACGGTCCTGCTCGCCGAGCACCGCCTCGAGCGGTGCCTGCCCGCCGCGGACCGGGTGATCGCGATGGACGCCGGTACCGTCTCCTTCGACGGCACTCCGCGCGACTTCCTCGCCTGGGCGCAGCGCTCCGACCCGGCCCTGGAGACCCCCGCCGCCCGTCTTTTCTCGCTGGCCGGAATCGACCCGCTTCCGGTCGGCGTCCGCGATGCCCGCCAGATCCTCGCTTCGGAGAGACGGCGGGAAGGAGGGGTCGGGGGGTCCGCCCGGGCGCTGGGTTTTTCGCCGCCGAGTCCCCGTCTCTCGCCCGCCGATCTGTGTGAAAAACAGGACGCCGCCCCCGCGCAGACCCCCCGACCCCCCCTCACCGCAGTCGCCGTCGACGCTCGGGACCTGTGGGTCGAGCTGGAGAGTGGCGATGCGATCCGGGATGTACTGCGGGGCATCGACCTACGGGTTCAGCGGGGCGAGCGGATTGCCCTGATGGGGCGCAACGGGGCGGGCAAGAGCACCTTGCTGCGAACGCTGGCCGGGCTTGCTCGGCCGGTGCGCGGCAGGGTGGAGCTGTCCGCTGGAGTCGCGCTGCTCACCCAGAGCCCCGGTGACTATCTGGTGCGCGAGCGGGTCGGGGATGAGCTGCCGGGCGCCCCGGGGATGGCCGCGCTGCGAGCGCTGCAGCTGGAGCACGCGGTCGACGCGGACCCGCGCGACCTCTCCGGCGGCGAGCGGCAGAGACTGGCGCTGGCGATCGCCTTGGCGGGACGGATGGAGGGAGAGCAACTGCCCGGGCTGGTGGCACTGGATGAGCCAACCCGGGGCATGGACCGGGCCCGCAAGCACGAGTTGGTGGAGCTGATCGCCGACCTCTCGCGGCGTCGGGCGGCGCTCGTCGTCGCCACGCACGACGTGGAGTTCGCGGCGGCCTTCGCGGACCGGGTGGTGCTGCTCGGCGATGGCGTTGCGATTGCCGACGGGCCGGCCGGCGAGCTGCTCTCAGGGGGCTGGTACTTCGCCACCGAGGTGGCCCGGGTGCTCGATCTTCCCGGGGTGATCACCCCCGAGCAGGGTGCGTTGCATCTCCCGGCGCCTGAACGGCAGCCGGGCGACCTTCTCTCGGATCCCGGGCGCCCGCGGGGCGGCGGGGAGGGCGGCTGAGTGTCCTGGGAGACGGCCAGCTTCCTGATCCTCGGCCTGGTTCTGCTTGGGGGCTTTGCCTGGTATGAGCGCACCCGCCCGACCTCGCAGGTCGTGGCGCTCGTCGCGGCACTCGCGGCTCTCGCGGTTGCCGGCCGGATTGCTTTCGCCGCCTTCCCGAACCTGGTGGCCACCACGGACATCGTGATCTTCGCCGGCTACGCTCTCGGGCCGGCGCCGGGCTTTGCAGTTGGGGCGCTTGCCGGGCTGGTTTCGAACTTCTGGCTCGGGCAGGGGCCGTGGACGCCATGGCAGATGGCCGGCTGGGGCATGTGCGGGATCCTGGGGGCAGCACTCTCGCTTGGCGGACGCAACACAAGTCGCCTTACGATGGCCGCGGCGTGTGGGGTGGCTGGACTCGCCTACGGAGCTCTGATGAACTTCTCCCTGATGGCAACGTATGGAGGCGACCTCTCGGTGCAGCGATTCCTGGCCCTCGAGTCGCGCGCCGTACCCTTCGATGTCGTGCACGCGGTCGGCAACGTGACGCTCGCGCTGGTCGCCGGGCCGGCGATGGTGCAGATGCTGATCCGCTTCCGCGAGCGGTTTCGGTGGCGCATTTCTACGACGGTCACCGCTCTGCTGGTCCTGATGGCGGGAACGTCTGTCCTGCCCACCCACGCACAGGCCTCGGGGGTGAACAGCGCCGCACGCTGGTTGATCTCGGTCCAGAACCGCGACGGTGGATGGGGCGCGTCGCCGGACCGCGACTCGAGCTCCGCGATCACCGGCTGGGTGATGCTGGGCCTGGAGGCCGCCGGTCGAAACCCGCTCGACATCGCGCGCGGGGGCCAGACCCCGGTTGCCTTTCTGCGCGGGCACCTTCAAGAATTGGGCAGCAGCGGCGATTTCGCCCGCACGATCCTCGCCCTGGAGGGGGCGGGTGTCGATTCGCGCTCCTTTGGGGGCCGCGATCTCGTCGCCGCGCTGGTCAAGCGTCGGCGCAGCGACGGCTCCTTCGAAGGCTGGCCAAACTCGACGGCGTTCGGCGCGATGGCTCTGCGGGCCGCGGGCGAGACGGCCGGCCTGGATCGCTCGCTTTCGTGGCTCGACAATGTGCAGAACGACGATGGGGGGTGGGGTGACCTGCCCGACGCGTCGAGCACGGCGGACGGAACCGGCGCCGTCATGCAGGCGATGCCCAACACCGCGGCCGCCCACAACGGGCTCGGCTACCTGCGCAAGGTTCAGCGTCCGAGCGGAGGCTTCGCCCTGGGTGGCTCCGGCGGCGTGAACGCGCAGTCCACCGCCTGGGCGGTGCAGGGCATGCTCGCGGTTGGCGCCGACCCCGCAAAGGCGGGAGCGGGCGACAAGAGCGCGCTTGAGTACCTGGCCGCCCGCCAGGCCGGCGACGGTCACTACAGGTACTCGTCCTCCAGCGATCAGACAGCGGTGTGGGTGACCGGTCAGGTCCTCGCTGCGGTTGCGGGCAAGCCCTATCCGATCTCGCCGGTATCGCGCCGGGTGAGCTCCCTGCCCGGATTCGACAGCGCCCCGCAGTCGACGCCTTCCACCAATGCAACGCCGCCATCGTCGACGTCGGACATCCTCAAGGCGCTGCGCGAAAACGGCGCCTCGACCGGCAACGGCCAGTACTACGGCGCGCCGTCGACCAACTCGAGTCCGGCCAAGCCGCAGTCGACCAAGCCGCCCGCGACAAGCGGCAGCCCGGCCGCGCCGGGGACGTCGGGAACCTCTGTGCCCGAAGCACAGGCGGATGCCGCCCCGGCGGAGCCGAGCTCACCTCCGGCCGCGCCGTTCACCGTGAGCGAAAGCCCCAGCCCGAGCCCCTGGGCTCCACTGGGGGTCGGCCTTGGCACGGGTGGTCTCGCGCTCGGCTGTGTGGTGCTGCTCGGCCGTCGCTTTGGCTGGTAGCCAACCTGGCGGGTTGGCGAGGCGGGAGGCCTATACGCTCGGGGACATGGATGTCGAGACCGCAATCCGCACCAGGCGCACGCACAAGGCGTTCGGCTCGGAGCGACTGAGCCGCGAGGAGATCGAGGGGCTTCTGGACCTGGCCCGGTGGGCGCCCAACCACCACCTGACGGCACCGTGGCGATTCCGCGTCGTGGGGCCGGAGGCGCTCGCCCGCCTCAAGGACGCCGCCGGCCCGGAGGGCGCCGACAAGCTCGATCGCGCCCCGACGCTGATCGTCGTCTCCTGCGCGTCCGAGGGTGATCCGGTCCAGGTCGAGGAGGACCTTCATGCAACCGCCGTCGCCTCCTACATCGTCCTGCTGGCAGCGCACGCGAGGGGCCTGGCGGGCTACTGGCGCACGCCGGTCGTGCTGCGAACCGAGGAGGGACGAGAGGCGGTGGGGCTGCCCTCCGGCGAGCGCTTCGTCGGCCTCCTGCATCTCGGCCAGCCGCGCCAGGAGAAAGCGCCCCCTCCGCGTCCGCCGGTAGAGCAGACAACCATCTTCCTGCCATGACCGCAGCCCGCCGAACTTCCATGACCGCAGCCCGCCGAACTTCCATGACCGCAGCCCGCCGAAGACGGAAGTGGCTCGCGTGCTGAGTCGTGCCGCGGCCCTGGAGGCGATTGCCGGGCGGCATTTCGAGGTCGTCGTAATCGGCGGTGGGATTACCGGCGCCGGTGTCGCGCTGGATGCCGCCTCGCGCGGGTACTCGGTGGCGCTCCTGGAGCGAGGCGATTACGCAGAGGGCACCTCAAGCCGTTCCTCGAAGATGGTCCACGGCGGCCTCCGCTACCTGCAGAACCTCGACCTGGGCCTGGTTCGCGAGGCGCTGCTGGAGCGCCAGCTGATGGTCCAGCTCGCGCCGCACCTCGTCTATCCCACCCCGTTCCTGGTTCCGGCCCTTGGGGAGGGCCGCCGCGACCGCCGCCTCGGCATCGGCCTGAACATGTATGACGTGATGGCGACGACGCGCGTCGGTCGGGGCCGTCGCGCGATGCGCGCCGCCAGGGATGAGGACGAGAGCCTCAGCTGGTCCCCCGATCGCCACCGGACGATCGACCGCGACGAGGTGCTCGAGATGATCCCGGCGCTGGCCGCTCGCGACCCCAAGGACGCCTACCTCTTCTACGACTGCCAGACGGATGACGTCCGCCTCGTCCTGACCGTGCTCGGTGAGGCGGAGCGGTTCGGTGCGGTGATGCTCAACGGCGCCGAGGTGACCGAGATCCTCTCCGACGACGACGACGCCGGCGCGCGCGGCGTCGCCTTCCTGGAGGCCGAGTCGGGTGAGCGGCTCGAGGTTGGGGCGGACAACGTCGTCAACGCGACCGGCGTCTGGGCGGACCGGATACGCCCGGAGGAGGTGCGCGACGAGGAGGACGTGCCACGCATCTCTCCGAGTCGCGGCACCCATGTTCTGCTCGACCACGACGGCCTTTCGACCGGCTCCGCCGCCTGCATCGTCCCCGCCGGGGAGGGCCGGGCGATCTTTGCTCTGCCCTGGTACGGCCGCACCCTGATCGGCACGACGGACAACGACTTCGACGGTGACATCGACCATCCGCGTCCCGCCGAGGACGAAATCGCCTACCTGCTCGACGCGGTGAACGAGTTCTTCGGGGGCTCCCTCGGGCAGTCCGACCTGGTCGGGGCGTTCGCCGGCGTGCGGCCGCTGATTTCAGCTGCGGACCCGAAGAAGTCGGTGGACATCTCGCGCAAAGCAGAGCTGTACGAGACCTCCTCGGGGATGCTGACGATCACCGGCGGCAAGCTGACCACGTGGCGCCCGATGGCCGAGCAGACGGTCGACCGGCTGGTCGAGCGAGAGGGCCGCGAGGCCCCCTGTCATACGACCGAGATCCCGCTCGGGATGGAGGCGCGGCCCGAGGATCTCGAGGCGCCTGAGGGCGTCAGCGAGGAGGCGGTGTCCCAGCTGGCGTTTCGCTACGGCCACGCCGCCAGGGCCGTGCTCGATCTCGCCTGGAAGGATCCCCAGCTGGCCGCGCCGATCGTCGATGGTTGCCCCGACCTGCTTGCGGAGACGGTCATCGCGGTGCGTCTCGAGCAGGCGCGCAGTGTCGCCGACGTTCTGCTGCGGCGCACGCGCTTGGGCATTCTCGCGGCGCCGGAGCTGCGCACGGCGGAGTCGGTCCGACCGGTGGCCGAGGCGATGGGCACCGAGCTCGGCTGGTCGCGGCGGCGCATCAGGCGCGAGGCGGAGGCCTGGCCGGTGGCCGCGGCAGCGGCGGGAATCGATCCCGCTGGTGCTGCCGCCTGAGACTTCACTACCCTAGGCGCCATGAGACTTTTCATCGATACCGGAAGCGTTGCCGAGGTCGAGGAGATCGCCGCTTGGGGCGTCCTCTCCGGAGCCACCACCAACCCCTCGCTGCTCGCCAAGGAGGATGGCGACCCAGGCGAGATAGTTCAGCGGATCTGCGAGCTCGTCGGCGGGCCGGTGTCCGCCGAGGTGGTTTCCCAGGATGCCCAGGGGATGATCGACGAGGGCCGGGCGCTGCGCGAGCTGCACCAGCACGTCACCGTCAAGGTCCCCTTCTGCGAGGAGGGGCTGGCGGCGACCAGAGTGCTGACGGCCGAGGGCATCCCGGTCAACATGACACTCGTCTTCTCGCCCACCCAGGCGCTGCTCGCAGCGGCCGCCGGTGCGACATACGTGTCCTGCTTCCTGGGCAGGCTCGACGACATCTCGGTCGATTCGGCGGTTGTGCTGGAGGAGATCGCAGATTCGCTGCGGGCCGGCGGCATGACCTCGGAGATCATCGCCGCGTCGATTCGCCATCCGGAGCACGTCGTGGTGGCGGCGCGGATCGGCTGCGAGATCGCCACGGTGCCGGCGAAGGTGCTGCGGCAGATGCTCAACCACCCGCTGACGGTGGCGGGCGCCGAGAAGTTCCGCGCCGATTGGGAAAGCAGGCCCGAGTTCGGGAAGTGGCTGCGGGGGTTGACCGAGAAGCGGCTCGCCGCTGCGGGCTCCTAGGCTGCTGGCGTGCTGCGCACCGTGTCGCGCCTGAATATTCTCCCCTACCGATGACGAAGACCGAGCTGGAATCCAAGCATCTTGCCGAGCTGCACTCGCTGGCGGCCGAGGCGAGCATTCCCGGTTACCGCATGCTTCCTCGCGAGGCGCTGATCGAGAAGCTGCTCTCCGAGGAGTCCGCGCCGCAGCCTCGCGCGCAGCGTGAGCGCCGCCCTGAGTCCGGGCGGCGCCGGCCGCGCGATGGGGACCGCAGGCCACGAGAGGCTCGTGGCGAGCGCCCGCCCGCCAAGCGCGAGCCCGAGCGAGCCAAGCGTGGGCCCGAGGGCGCCAAGCGTGGGCCCGAGGGCGCCAAGGAGGCCGAGGTATCGCCCGAGCCGGCCCGCCCGAAGCGTCGCCGTCGCCGGCGCCGCTGGGGGCGCCGCAAGCGGGTGCAGGTCCACGATCTGCTGCTGTCGGCGACGCCTGCCGGACGAACCGTCGTCTACGCCGAGACCCGCGAGGGTTGCACGACCCTGTTGCGCGAGGTGGGGGCGGAGTTGTCGACGGGCAGGGGGCCGGATCCGATCGCCCTTCTTGTCGATCCCAGCCCGGAGGAGCTGGCGGCCTGGAAGCGCGACGCGCCGAAGGCGGAGATCGTCGCTGCGGGGCAGGCCCATCATGCCGGCGATGCCATCGCCCAGGCGAAGCGACGCGCCGAGAACGGCGAATCGGTGATCGTGCTGGTCGATTCCCTAAGCCGCTTCGCCGACGCCTTCGGCGGCGCTGACGATGCCAGGAAGCTGTTCGAGTCCGGGGGTTCGGTCTCCGGCAGCGGCTCGCTGGCGGTGGTCGCCGCCGTCGAGCGTCAGTAGAGGCGCCTCAGCCGCGGTAGGCGATGCGGCGCCAGGAGGGCTCTTTGGAGAGTTCGATCAGCTCGTTGCCGCGGTCGGGCTGCACGTAGCCAAAGGTCTGGGTCCGCTCGTCGAAGACGACATCGAGCTCACCCTCCTTGACCCGCTGGTCGAGCCAGGCGCCACGGAAGACGAGGCGCCGAAGCCAATGGACGAGGCTGCGGTTGGCCGGCCCGACAAGGTCTTCCCAGTTCTCGCCGATGTGCTCGCCGAGACGGGAGCTGGGTGCCGTGATCTCGCCGTTCACGGCGAGATCAAGCAGGTCGTCGAGCTCCTCGGCGCTGAGTCCCTGCTTGACGAAGCCGAGTTTCACCGCGGCCTGCTCGACGCGCTCGCCGAAGTCCTCCTCGTTGAAGGCGAAGCGAAGCTCGCCGTACTCGAGCACGTAGTCGGAGCCCGACTCGTAGTTCCCTCTGCGGGTCGTCTTCTTATTCACAGTTGAAGCCCATCGGCTCTCACAAGCCCAGCGAGAGCACGTGCTGGATCATGCCTGTCATCGTAGCCGCGTGCTTTCGCACGGCCGCCCCTGAATGACGGTTTGCACCTCGGGCGGTGCATCGCCGATCGGAGATAGAGACTTGATCGACCTGCATTGCCACATCCTTCCGGGCGTCGACGATGGCGCACTTGACCTGCGCGACAGTGTCGGCATGGCGCGGCAGGCCGCCGCCGATGGCATCGAGGCAATCTGCGCAACGCCGCACATCCGCCACGACCACGATGTCCGCATTCACGAGATCGGCGCGCGGATCGAGTCGCTCAACACCCGACTGCGCTCCGAGGGGCTCCCGGTCAGGGTGCTCCAGGGCGGGGAGGTGGCCGAGACGGCGGTCGAGGGCCTGAGTGACGCGGAGCTTGGCCAGGTGTCGCTCGGCAGCGGGCGCTGGGTGCTGCTCGAGCCTGCCCCCGGCCCGCTCGGCGACAGCCTGGACCGACGCGTCGAGCAGCTTGCCGATCGCGGGCACCGAGCGCTTATCGCTCACCCCGAGCGCCACCTCTCAGCTGACATGTTCGAGCGCCTGGCGAGGCTGGTGGTTGCCGGCTCCCTCGTGCAGGCGACAGCCGACTTCTTTCTGCGCGAGCGGACCGCGGCGGGGATGATGGCGCTGGCCGAGGCGGGCCTTGTTCACGTGCTGAGCAGCGACGCCCACTCGTCTCACGGCGGCAGGCCGGCGCAGCTGACCGGCGGACTGCAGAAGCTGCGAGAGATCGAGACGGTCGCGCCGCACCTTCGATGGATCGAGGAGACGGCGCCGCGGGCGATCGTCGAGGGGGACGAGCTCGAGGTGCCCTTCGGCCCGGCCGCCTAGCGGGACGCTAGTCGATCGGGCGAAGCTCGACTCGTCGTGACAGATCCTCGACGATCGAGCGGCTGGCGCTGCCGAGGCCGTGGCGCAGGAAGTTGGCGGCACCGGCGGCGGCCCCGATTCGCAGCGTCTCCTCCCAGCTGCGCCCGTCTGCCATGTAGGCCGCGAGCCCGCCCATCATCGAATCGCCGCTTCCCTCGCGCGCGCCGCGGTCGAAGCGAGGCGGGGTCAGCGTCCAGGCCTCGTCCCCGCGGAGCACCAGGGCCGGCTGCTCGGCGCGCGTAATGATCGCCGCCTCGGCGCCGCGCTCGAGCAGGCGCTCGGCGGCGCTGCGCATTCGTGCGTCGGTGTCGACCGGCCCGGAGACGAACTGGGCAAGCTCCCAATCGTTGATCTTGACGAGGTCCGGTCGTCCCTCCAGGGCGCTGTCCAGTCGCGGCGGGGAGAGGTCGACGAGCACCGGGGTGCCGTTGGCACGGACGTCGGCCACCAGGTTGCCGTAGATCTCGAGCGGAAGCGCCTCGCCCGGATAGGGCCCGCAGAGGGCCAGCGCGTCCGAGTCGAGCGCCGCCGCGCAGGTGCCGGAGAACAGGTCGTCGATCTCGTGGCGAGTGGGGGGGCGGCTGGCGCTCTGCGCGACCGGCACCCGCTCGCCGCTGCGTCGATCGTGTATGTAGGAGCCGCTTGCCTCGGCCGTTTCCACCAGGCGCAGCTCGATCGGGAGCCGGTCGAGGAGGGGGCGCAGTGCCGTGCCGGCCTCGCCGCCGATGAACCCGCAGAGGGTCGCGGTGGCGCCCAGCTCGGCGGCCATTCGCGCAACCCAGACGCCCTGGCCGGCCGCGTGGACGTGGATATCGTCGCCGCCGTCCGCCGTCAGCTGCTCGATCGTGATCGAGAGCATCGGATGCGGTCCGAAGACCGTGACGCTGCCGCTGGACACGGTCGGGAGGCTAGTGGACCTCCCCGAAGCGTTCCACCCGAAACGAACCCTTCGTCGATTGATGATGAGAGAGACAGCCCCTCCCTGTTTGCCCTCCTCACCTGCAAGTAGGAGGGCAAACAGGGAGGGGCTGGTAGGGGGCCCAGACGGTCAGGGGCTACGGGCGTCGTTCCGCGAGATGTGGCCCGAAGGAGGCGGACACGAGCTCCGTTCGCTCTTTGTGTCGCAGAGCGGTACAAATGACGAACGGAGCGGCTGGAATCTCCCGGGCGAGACTCCGTTCGCTCTTTGTGTCGCAGGGCGGTACAAATGACGAACGGAGCGGTGGGGGCGCAAGGGGGCTCGGGCGCTGTCGGAGCGGAGCGGATGGCCGGTTTACGGTCGAACGTTTCGGGGAGGTCCGCTGGGCGCTTGAGGTGGGGCATGCGTGTGCGTCATCCGCACGTGGGGATAGGCCACGCAGGCTTCTTGGCGACTGGGCTCACGAAGCCGGCGCCCGTCAAGATGTCAGGGCGATGACGACCAGCGAGCCGAGGTACGTGTACCGGTTCTCCGAGGGGTCGATGGAGATGCGGGAGCTGCTGGGCGGGAAGGGGGCCAACATCGCAGAGATGGCGCGGCTCGGGCCGCCGATCAAGGTGCCGGCCGGGTTCACCGTGACGACCGAGGCCTGCATCGCGTTCCTGGCGGCGGACGGCGCCATCTCCGAGGACCTGGGCCGGCAGGTCGAGCGGGCCCTGGGTGAGCTTGAGCGGGAGGCGGGAAGGCGCTTCGGGGACCCTTCGAACCCCCTGCTGGTCTCGGTGCGGTCGGGCGCCCGGGTGTCGATGCCGGGCATGATGGACACGGTCCTCAACGTCGGGCTCGGAGACGAGGCGGTCGGCGGCCTCGCGGAGCGCACCCAGAACGAGCGCTTCGCCTGGGATTCGTATCGCCGCCTCGTGCAGATGTTCGGGAACGTTGTCGCGGGAATCGACGGGTCGCTCTTCGAGGCGGCGATTCGAGAGGCGCGCACGCGCCGCGGCGCCGCGCACGACACCGAACTGGAGGTGGACGACCTGCGCGGCCTGGTCGGGGAGTTCAAGCGGATCTTCCGCGCGCAGGCCGGCACCGAGTTCCCCCAGGACCCCCGCGCGCAGCTGACCGAGGCTGTGGCGGCCGTGTTCAGGTCCTGGAACGGGGCGCGGGCCGTTGAGTACCGGCGCCTGAACGGCATTCCCGACGATTGGGGAACGGCGGTCAACGTGCAGCAGATGGTGTTCGGCAATACCGGTGAGGAGTCGGGGTCGGGCGTGGCCTTCAGCCGCGATGAGATCACGGGCGAGCCAAGCCCGTCCGGGGATTTCCTGCGCAACGCGCAGGGCGAGGACGTCGTGTCGGGCGCCCGCGACACCGACGACCTCGACGAGATGGCAGCCATCCTTCCGGAGGCCCACCGCCAGCTCCTCGAGATCGTCGAGCGGCTCGAGACGCACTTTCGCGACATGCAGGATGTCGAGTTCACCGTCGAGGAGGGGACGCTCTACATGCTCCAGACGCGGACCGCAAAGCGGCCGCCCCAGGCTGCGGTTCGGGTTGCGGCGGACATGGTGGAGGAGGGGCTGCTCAGTCGCGAGGAGGCCCTCGCGAAGATCGACGCCGCGAAGCTCGAGGCGCTCTTGCACCCGTCCTTCGACCCCGAATTCGACCTCGATCCCCTGGCCCGCGGAGTGCCGGCCTCACCGGGCGCCGCCAAGGGCAGGATCGTGTTCACGGCCGAGCGAGCGGTGGAGTGGGCCGCGCGGGGCGAGCGGGTGATCCTGGTGCGCCCCTTCACCGAAGCCGACGACGTGGCGGGCTTTCACGCCGCGAAGGGGATCCTCACCTCCGAGGGTGGCAAGGCCTCCCACGCGGCGCTGGTGGCGCGGGGCATGGGCAGGCCCTGCATATGCGGTGTCTCGGCCCTGGACATCGATCTCGAGACGGGCCAGATGACGGTCAACGGGACGGTCCTCCGCGAAGGGGACTCGATCGCGATCGACGGAGCGAGTGGGGTGGTCAGCGTCCAGGACGTGCCACTGGTGGAGACGGCGATGGACCGCTACTTCCAGATCGTGCTCGGGTGGGCGGACGAGCTGCGCCGCCTGGAGGTGCGCGCCAACGCCGACCGACCGGTGGACGCGCTCGAGGCACGGCGCCTCGGTGCCCGCGGCATCGGGCTCTGCCGCACCGAGCACATGTTCTTGGGGGACGACCGCCAGGCGGAGATGAAGCAGATGATCCTCGCCGAGGACGAGGCGTCACGGCGCGCCGCGCTGGCCAAGCTGGAGCCCCTGCAGCGAGCCGACTTCGAAGGGCTGCTTACGGCGATGACCGCGATGCCGGTGACGATCAGGCTGCTCGATCCGCCCCTGCACGAGTTCCTGCCGCGCGCCGAGGACCTCGCCGTGGAGATAGAGAGGAGCGTTTCCGCCGCCGGCGCTCGCGACGAGCACGTCGGGCAGCTGGAGAGCGAACTGCACCGCGTCCGGCAGCTGGAGGAGACGAATCCGATGCTCGGCACACGCGGCTGCCGGCTCGGCCTGCTGTTCCCCGAGATCTACGAGATGCAGGTTCGCGCCATCGTCTCCGCCGCGCTCGCGGTGCGGGATCGCGAGGGAGGTGCGCCGGAGCTCGAGATCATGGTTCCGCTGGTCGACTACGAGCGCGAGCTCGTCGAGATGAGAGAGCTGGTCGAGCGCACGGCGGCGGCTGCCGTTGAGCGGGCCGGGGCCGATCCACTGCCCTTCGCGGTCGGCACGATGATCGAGCTGCCGCGTGCCTGCCTGGTAGGCGAGCGGCTGGCGGCGCACGCGGACTTCTTCAGTTTCGGGACCAACGACCTGACGCAGACGACGCTCGGTTTCTCTCGAGACGACTCCGAGGGGCGGTTCCTCAGCGAGTACCTGCGTCGCAGGATCGTTACCCGCAGCCCCTTCGAGACGATTGACCGCGACGGCGTTGGTGCCCTGGTGAGGATGGCGGTCGAGCGGGGACGGAGGCAACGCCCCGACCTCGGACTCGGCATCTGCGGTGAGCACGGCGGCGATCCCGACAGCATCGCCTTCTTCCACGCGGCCGGCCTGGACTATGTGAGCTGCTCGCCGTTCAGGGTGCCAATCGCGCGCGTTGCCGCCGCCCAGGCCGCAATCGCCGCCGGCTAACTCAGAGTTCATCCGAAACCCCCCGCGCACGCTTGGCGGCAGCGGACACCGCGCGGGCCACCCCAGCCGCTCCGTTCGTCATTTGTACCGCTCCGCGACACAAAGAGCGAAGGGAGCTCGTGGCCGCCCCTCTGGCCACCCGCGCGCAATGGTCTCCAGCCCCTGACACCTGACCGCCCGGGCCCCACGCAGCCTCCCCCGTTTGCCCTCCCACTTGCAGGTGTGGAGGGCAAACAGGGGGAGGCTGTTTCTCTCATCGTCAATCGACGAGGGGTTCGTTTCGGGTCCATTTCGGGCACCTCATCCGGGAATTTCGAGGATCACTCAACGAGATGGTCTGTGCAGGTCACAGGGAAGTTCCCGCGCTTCTCATCAGAAAGCCAGGGGGCTCGGAATTTCGTACCCAGCGACGAGAGAGCCGGGATCGCGGGGAACGGATGGACCGGTCGGCCCTGAGCGGTGTGGCCTGAGTGGCGCGTGGGGGCGTGCAGCCCTGAGCCAGCCGGATACGCACCGGCGCTGCTATTCGGCCTCGCGGCGTCCATGCCGCGCTTGGTCCGCGTCCCTGCCGCGCTTGGTCCCGCGTCCCTGCCGCGCTTGGTCCGGCAATCGCCAGTCGCACACGCTGGTTTTCGGATGGACTTTTGGGGGCTCAGGGGCTTTCGCCGGTCGATCGCACCGCCGCCAGAGCGCGTTCGAAGGCATCTCGCTCGGCCTCGCCGACGAAGCAGAAGCGGACCCGCTCGATATCCGAGCCGCGCTCGGCGAGTGCGGCGGCCGTGGCGGAGATGGCCACCGGTGCGGCCTCGTCGACCGGATAGCCATAGATGCCGCAGGAGATTGCCGGGAAGGAAATCGACGTCAGCCCGAGCTCGGACGCCAGAGCAATCGGGTTGCGATGCGCGGCGGCCAGCAACTGGGCCTCCTGCCCGTCGTGGCGGCCATAGACCGGACCCACGGTGTGGATGACTCGCTTGCAGGGCAACCTGAAGGCATCGGTGGCGACGGCTTCGCCGGTGCTCAGCGGGCCGCGCGAGTCGATCAACTCGTCGCAGGCGCGCTGCAGCTCCGGGCCGGCCGCCCTTGAGATCGCCCGGGCTACACCGCCACCATGGGCGAGGTTTCCATTCGCGGCATTGACAATCGCGTCGACCCGCTCCTCGGTGAGATCGGCGCGGGCCACCTCGATGCGATCCGCGACACCCATTCCGCGCAAAGCGTACGTATTCCGCGCGGGTTGAGCGGGCCACCAATCGTTGGGGGGGAGAAACGTGCCGCCCCACCGACTTAGACGGGTAATGCTCCCCCAGAGACGAGAGATCGCAAGCGTCGTGGTGTGCGAGGACGACGCGGTTACGCTGGATTTGCTCTGCGATCACCTGGTTGCCGACCGCTTCGGGGTGCTGCCAGCGCCCAGCGCCTCCGATGCGCTGCGACTCTGCCGCTTCAAGCAGCCCGATCTGATGCTGCTCGACCTGACCCTTCCCGATGCGGCGGGCTTGGACGTCCTGCGCGAGATCCGCGAAGCGGACGGGGTCTCCTCACGCTTCAACTCGAAGCTGCCGGTGATCGTCCTCACCGGGCGCGGTACGGACGACGACCGCGTGCGCGGTCTTGACTTCGGTGCCGACGACTACGTTGTCAAGCCCTTCCACTATCCGGAGCTGCGGGCTCGGATCGGCGCCGTGCTGCGCCGCGCCGCGACACGACGCGACGGCCCCTGCCGTGTGGGGGAGATCGTGGTCGATCCGGCGTTGCGGAAGGCGTGGGTCGGGCGTCAGGAGGTGCGGCTCTCCAACAAAGAGTTCTCGCTTCTGCGGGTGCTGGCTTCCGATCCGAGGCGGGTCTTCTCCAAGCGGGAGCTGCTGGAGGACATCTGGGGGTACCGCGCGCCGGCCCGCACCCGCACGCTCGACTCGCACGCGAGTCGCCTGCGGCGGAAACTCGATCACGGCGAGGGCCGCTACGTCATCAACTGCTGGGGGTTCGGATACAGGTTGGTCGATGGATGAGCCACCTGGCGGCGATAGCAGCCGGCTGGCCGCTGGCCGCCTCGATGGCGGCCCTGGCTACAGCGCACGGCCTGCGTGTCGGGAGGCGGCGCAGCGCCCTGAACGAAGCACTGCACGAGCTGCGGCGCCCCCTGCAGGCGATCGCTCTGGCCACGGGTCAGAAGCCGGCTGAGCTTGGGGGCATCGAAAGCTCGGTGCAGCTCGCGGCGGTCGCCCTGGAGCGACTCGACCGCCAGATCAACGGCGGGATCGCGAGAGACGCCCCCGAGCTTCTCGCGGTGCGCCCGGTGCTCGAGTCGGCCGTCGGCCGGTGGAAGGCGAGAGCGAATCTGGTTGGCGATTCGATCGCCCTGCGCTGGCGGGCGGGGCACGCGGTGGTGCGCGCCGATCGCGTCGAAATCGCACAGGCGCTGGACAACCTGATCGTCAACGCAATCGAGCACGGCGGCCCCTCGATAGTCGTCGACGCGCAGCTGCGCGTCGGTCGGCTGCGCATCTCGGTGGCGGATACCGGACGCGTCTCGCGGCCCGATTCGCGCTACGAGACCCCGGTGGAGGTCATCATGCGACTGCTGGGCCGGCGCCGGCACGGACATGGCCTCACCGTGGTTCGCCGCGTTGCGGCGTCCCACGACGGCCGTTTTGTGTTGCGTTGCTCCGAGCGGGGCTCGCTGGCCGTTTTGGAGTTGCCGCTGGCCGTCGCGGGCGGTGAGCTTGCGGCATGAGCCGTCGCCGGCGTGCGCTGCTGTTCCTGCTGCTGGCTCTGGGGGCGGCTGTTGCCGCCGGAGCGGTGGCGGACGGCTACGGCTCGAAGATCGCTGGTCGGTACGGCCGGTTGCGTCCCGTGGTCGTGGTGAGCGCCGAGCTTCCGGCCGGGAAGCCGATCGACCCTGCCGACGTTGCCGGGGCGCTGAGCGTTCGTCGGGTGCCGGAGCGCTTTGTTCCCGGCGGCTCCCTGGTCGCTCCGGCTGAAGCGGTGGGCCTCGTGCCCGACGCCGTCCTGCCGGTGGGCTCCTATCTGCTGGCTGAGCAACTGCACGTTCGCAAGCGCAGGACGCGCACCGCACACGGCCTTGGCGGGAATCGCCGCCCGGTCGAGATTTCGGTGAGCGGTGCGGATGCGCTGCTCGGCACGGGGCCGGTCCCAGCAGGTGCAAGGGTCGACGTCGTTGTGACCGGTGAAGGCGGGCTCGGGCGCGGTCACACCTATATCGCGGCGGCCGGAGTGCCGCTGCTGGCACTGCGGCCGGGGGCGGACGGACCGGGGCCGGGCGGGCTGGCGGCGGCGACGTTGGGGTTGACCAAGGAGCAGGCGCTGCGGTTGATCGCGGCGGACAGCTTTGCTCGCAAGCTGACCCTGCTGCCGAGGAAGTGAGCGAGGTGGGTGTACGACAGCGACACGTGGAGGAAGTGGCGACCTCGCTTCGGTCTCGCTTGATCGAGCGTCGCCGGGCCGGTGCCGGCGCCGGCGAGGAACCGCGCCGGGAGCTCGCGGACGAGGTGCGCGATCTGGTCGGCATCGAGGCTTCGCTGCTGAACGCCGCAGATCGCGAGGCGGTCTCCGCGCGGGTCCTGCGCGACACGGTTGGGCTCGGCCCGCTCGAGGATCTGCTCGCGGACCCGGCCGTCGAGGAGGTGATGGTGAACGGCCCGAAGGACGTCTACGTGGAGCGGGGTGGCAAGATCGAGCTCACCGACGTCGCGTTCGACGACGAGGAGGAGCTCCGCAACGCGATCGAGCGAATCCTCGCCCCGCTCGGCAGGCGAATCGACGAGCTGAGCCCGATGGTCGACGCCCGGCTTGGCGACGGCTCGCGCGTCAACGCGGTGATCCCGCCGCTGGCGATCGATGGCCCTGCCGTCTCGATCAGGCGCTTTGGCGCCCGGCGCCCGACGCCGCGAGAGCTGGTGGCGCTGGGCACGCTCACCGGTGCGCAGATCGAGCTCTTGGAGAAAGCCGTGGCCGGGCGCCGCAGCGTCCTGGTCAGCGGCGGGACCGGATCCGGCAAGACGACGTTGCTCAACGCGCTCTCGAGCTTCATCGCGCCAGCCGAGCGGGTGGTGACGATCGAGGACGCGGCCGAGTTGCGCCTCCAGCAACCGCACGTGGTGAGGTTGGAGAGCCGTCCTGCCAGCATCGAGGGAGGGGGAGAGGTGACGATCCGCGATCTGCTGCGCAACGCACTGCGGATGCGGCCCGACCGCATCGTGATTGGGGAGGTGCGCGGAGCCGAGGCGCTCGACCTGCTCACGGCGCTCAACACCGGTCACGACGGCGCGCTCTCCACCGTTCACGCGAACTCGCCCGTGGATGCTTTGAGCAGGCTCGAGATTCTGGCCCTGATGGCGGGCGTGGGACTTCCCCACGAGGCGATCGCCGAGCAGCTGCAGCGCGGGATCGATCTGGTCGTGCATCTGGAGCGTCGGCCTGACGGTATGCGGCAGGTGACCGAGATCGCTGAGGTGACCCGGGTCGCGGGCGCCACCGCGACCCGGTCGCTGAGCCAGGCTCCGCTCGCGTCGTGAGCGGTGGCGCCGAAGCCCTGGTCGTCCTGGCCGGCGCTGTGGCCGGCGGTCTGGCCGCCCTGGCGGCGCGCGAGGCGGTGTTGGCAAGCCCCGCTGTCGTGGCCTGGTTACGACACGCCCTGGAGCCGCTGCGGCGGGCCGGGGAGGAGGGTTACGTGCCGTCGACGCTGGAGCGCCGCCGGCTTGCCGTGCTTGGCGCGATCGGCGCCCTGAGCGCGGGCTGGTTCCTTGTGGGAACGACGGTTGCCCTGCCGCTGGCGATCGCCGGCCCGGCACTGGCGGCATGGTTGGTACAGCGCCGCCGCCGTCGTTACCGCGCTGCGGTGGAGGGCGCGCTGCCGGGCATCGCTGCGGCAATTGCGGATTCGCTGACCGCCGGGTGCTCGCTTCGAACCTCGCTGTCGACCGCGGCGCCGACCTTCGAGGGGCCGGCTGCGGTCGAGCTGGCGCGACTCGGGGCCGAGCTCGACCTGGGGGCGCCCACGGTTGACGCCGTGGACACCTGGCGCCGGCGACTGCGCTCCGCACGGGTCGATGCCTTCGCGGCCGCTCTGCTCAGTCAGCGGTTGGCCGGTGGCGATCTCGCGGGTCTCCTGCGCCGTTTTGCCGAGGGCGCGGAGGAGCAGGACCGGACCGCCGAGGATGCCAGAGCGGCGACGGCGCAGGCGCGCTTCACCGGCCTGCTCGTCGTGGCGATGCCGAGCGGCGGTGCCGTCTTTGCCGAGCTGATCCAGCCCGGATTCCTCGGCAGGGTGCTGGGAGAGCCGGCCGCCGCGATCCTGGTCGCGTTGGCGGCCGTGCTGCAGCTCGGTGGTTTCGTTGCGATTCGGCGCATGTCGCGGATGGTCGAATGAGACTCCCTGTGTCAACCCCCCACCATTTGAAGCCGTCGCAAATTGCCGTGTTTGGCAGGGTCATAGGCGACTCCGTCTTGCCAGCAGCGCCAGAGAACGCGCAGCCATGCGCGGCCGAGGACGCGGATCGCGTGGGAGTGGTCCAGGCCTCGTCCTCGTGCAGAGAGGTAGACGCCTCGCGCCCAGGGGTGATGGTGACGGGTGGAGTCGGCAAGGCACGCGACGGCGTCACGGAGCCGCTTGTCGCAGGCCCAGCGAAACCCGGCGACCTTGCGCTTGCCCGACTCCCTCGCCACAGGAGCCATGCCGGCGTCGGCCGCCAGCGCCTCGGCGTTCGGATAACGGGAGCGATCGTCGCCGATCTCCGCCACCAGCCGTGCGGCTGTGATCGAGGACTTGGGGTCCTTGAACAGCGGCAGGAAGACCTGTCCATCGGGGTGAGCGCGCACCGCGTCGGCGATCTGAGCGCTGAGCTCTGCGATCTGCTCGACGATCGGCTTCAACGCCGCGATCAGGCCGAGCACCGAAGAGCGTCGCGCCCGGGCCTCGATCTCACCTGCGCGTCCCTGCGGGGCCGTTCGCAGTCGCCCCAGCAGCTCCTCGGAGCTGCGCCGTCCCGAGTAACCGCTGCGATCCAGGAAGGCGGCCAGTCGCTTCTCGCCCAGACCGCGCGCATCGGCGGGAGCCGGGTAGCGCTCCAGGAAGGCGAGGGAGATCGGCGAGTCGATGGCGGCGAACAGCCGCGCCGCACCGGGCCAGAAGGCATCCAGCTGCGCGCGCAGCTCGTTGGCGAGCCGGACCCTGGCGCCGACCAGATCTTCACGGCTGCGGGTGAGAACCCGCAGCGCCTTGGTCTCATCGGAATCCGGCGCAAGCGAGCGCAGGCGATGGGAATCGGTTCGGGCCAGCTCGGCCAGGACGAAGGCGTCGAAGCCGTCGGACTTCCCACCGGAGGCCTCATAGCGGGGTCGCGTCGCCTTCAGCTTGTTGGGGTGGACCGGCAAGACGGTGAAGCCGGCCGCGAGCAGGCGCTCGACGAGCAAGCCGTCGGGACGCTCGATCGCTACACGCACCACGCCGAGGCCCCGCATGCGCTCGATCAGCCCTTCGATCCCAGCCTCGTCATGGGTGAAGAACTCACCGGCCAGCGTCCCGCCAGCCCCGTCGACGACGCAGAGCGCGTGCTCTGCACTGGCCCAGTCGATCCCCGCAAACCCCTCCATCGGATACCTCCCTCGCTCGATTTCACTTTCGTTCGAGCCGGCCGCGAGGTACCGTTGCGGTTGCTCATAGATTGGCGCTCTGGGGCGCCACTCCTTGTGGCCGCTTCAGGTGCCTCCGACCGTCGGGAGGCGCTGGTCTCATTCTGGCCCTCTACGGGGCTAGCGACGCTGGCGCTCTCCCAACGGCGGTCGGCTCTCTGTCCTTCCCGGGATTCTGCGTCGGCCTCCCTTCGGTCGGCCTCATCCAGATCTCAGAAAGAACGGGGGAAGGTTCTCCTATGAGCCCGGCGACCCCACTCGTCGCGATCGCAACGGCCCTGCTGGTTGCCGCTATGCGCGAGCTGCTCGGGGAGCGGGAGCGAGAGCGCGATGGCTCTCTATTCGCCTTCGGCGCGGGACGGCGCGCGGCCGCGGCGGCGCTCAGACTGGGGCTCCCGAGCCGCCTCGCTCGCTCGGGACTTCAATCCCGGATACCGCTGTCAGCGGTTCTGCTTGCGAAGCTGGCCGGTGCGGCCGCCGGCGGATTGACGGCGTGGATCGCCGCGCCGGCGGCTCCGGGCCGAATCTCGCTGCTGGTCGCGATCGGGATGCCGGTGGCGGGCTTTCTCGTGCCGGACGCGCTGCTCGAGCGGGAGGCCAGGCGCCGGCACCGGCGCCTTGTGGCCGCCCTGCCCGATGCGCTCGATCTGCTTTCCGTCAGCTCGACATCGGGCCGCAGCCCGGTGGCGGGCTTTGCCGAGATCGCCCGGCTGGGGAGTGGGCCGCTCGCCGAGGAGCTGCGCGCGACTGTCGCCGAGCTGAGCTGCGGTCAGCCGGTCGGCGAGGCCCTGCGGTCGCTTCGCGACCGCGCGCCGGGCGGCGAGCTCGCGGCGCTCTGCGCCGCGATCGAGCGCTCCCGTCGCTTCGGCTCGCCCCTGGCGGACCAGCTCCGCCGGCAGTCGAGCTCGCTGCGCCGGGACCAGCACCGGGGAGTCGAGGAGCGAGCGGCGCGTGCCGCTCCAAAGATCCAGCTGGTTGTCGCCCTGGTGCTGGTCCCGTCGGTCCTGCTGATGATCGCCGCGGGGCTGATCGCGAATGCCGAAACGCTGCTCGGAGGCTTTTGAGACCCTCGCTACTCGAGGGCCTCCTCCCGCAGGCGCGTGGCCACCGCGACCGAGGCGTCGCGGATGGCGTCGAGCTCGGTGACGCTCTTCTTGTGACCGTTGACGTAGCAACAGAGCATCCCGTTGACCAGCTCGAAGGCAAACTTCTGGGGGGTGGAATCGGTGAGCCAGACGATGAAGGTCGGGGAGAAGACCTGACGCAGCCAGTTTGGGTCCTGGCCGGTTTCAACGAAGATCTCGTAGCGGTCGTCGAGCGCTTTGCTCTCGAGCGTGACGCGCTGTTTGGAGCGATGGAAAGCGTCCTCCAGCCGGTCCAGCGCGCGAAGCCCTGACCGGCGCTGGCAGAACAGCTCAGGCAACCGGTCCGCGCACTCCGGAACGCCGGTCAGCCCGACGGTGTAGCGGTAGTAGCTGGTCTGGGTGTTGCCATCGCCGTCGGTGCTCTGCTCCTCGTAGGTGTAGAGGGCGAGGGTTCCGTCGACTCCGCCGCCCAACGGGCCGACCAGGGCGCGCTCCGCATAGCGGTCCTTGCCCTTGCGAAGCAGCGGGGTCGCCGGCGGCAGCGGCTCCTTGCCCGATGCGGTGAGTCCCCGTTCCGCCGCGTAGAAGCGGAAGAAGGCGTCCTCGGCTCTTGAGTCCGCGACCGCGAAGACGACGATCACTGCGAGGACGAAGGCCGCACCGGCGGCCGCCAGACCGATCGCAGGGCTCGTCAGGACAGCGCCCAGGACGCCGCCGGCAACCATCGCAGCGGCGATCGCGATCCAGGTGAGCGTCTTGCTCAGGAGCAGCTTGAAATAGAAGCCGCGCAGGTCGTCGGCGTCGTTTGGGGGCGTCACGGCGCTGAACCTATTCGATGCAAGGCGGCTTGCGCATGGGGGGCGTGAACAGATTGGTGTTGCAAAGTGGGAGAGAGTGGGGTACTGTGGTCCGCGAGTTGAAGCCCAGGACCGGGGTGGTGAGGCTCCTCCCACCTCATCACTCCGGTCCCAACTCTTTTCTCAGGTCGTCGAAAGGAAGCCACGGGGATGGCATTTCGGGGTCTCTACGAGCACAGCCTTGACTCCAAGGATCGCCTGACGGTTCCGTCCCGCTTCCGGGCGCCGCTGTCTGACGGCATTGTTCTGTCCAAGGGTTTCGACCCCTGCGTCTGGGTGCACACGACCGGGGAGTTCGAGCAGCTCTCCGAGCGCTTCCTCTCCCCACACAGCCCGTTTGGGAGCGATGCGCGCCTCCTGCGCCGCCGCTTCCATGGCGGCTCGTTTGACGAGAAGCTCGATTCCGCCGGCCGTATCCGAATCCCCAAGCCGCTGATCGAGCATGCCGGGTTGTCTGGCCCGTGTGTGGTGATCGGCGCGGGCGAGTACCTGGAGATCTGGAACGCCGAGGCCTGGGCAAGACAGGAGGCGGAGCTCGACGCCAGGGCGCCGGAGATCGCCGAGGGACTTGCCGGCAAGGGAGCGGCTGCGTGACATGGGATCCCGTGCGAACGCCGTGTGCCTGTCTCCCCTCGATGAGCCGATCGCGCACCAAGCCACCGTGAATGCAAATGCCGCAACCCTTGTGTATATGCCTACTGAACACGAGCCAGTCCTCGCATCCGAGCTGATCGATCTGCTTGCCCCGGAGCCTGGGCAGACGGCGGTCGACTGCACCTTTGGCGCCGGCGGGCACGCGCGGCAGATTGCCGCCGCAATCGGTCCCCGGGGGACCCTGATCTGCATCGATCGCGACCCCGGGGCGGAGGCGCGCTTCAATCGCTTCGCCGCCGAGGTCGACTGCGGGACGCGGTTCATCGGCGAGGATTACGCGGCAGGGCTTCGCACCCTGCGTGGCGAAGGCATCCACCCAGACATGGTCTACATGGACCTCGGTATGTCTTCGATGCAGGTGGATGCGCGCGAGCGGGGCTTTTCCTATTCCTACGACGCGCCGCTCGACATGAGGATGGATACGCGTCAGGAGTTCAGCGCGGCCGACCTGCTCAACGAATGGCCGGAGTCGCGGATCGCGCAGGTTCTGCGCCGCCTCGGCGAGGAGCGCTATGCCGGGGGGATCGCCCGGGAGATCGTTCGGCGCCGCCCCCTGCAAAGCACCTCGGAGCTGGTCGCGGCCGTCAAGGCCGGGATGCCGCCCGCGGCTCGCTTCGGCGGTGGCCATCCGGCAAAGCGCAGCTTTCAAGCCATCCGGATTGCCGTCAACGGCGAGCTTGAGTCGCTCGACGACGCGCTCCCCACCGCGTGGCAGGTGCTGCCGCTTGGGGGGCGCCTGGCCGCGATTTCGTTCCACTCCCTGGAGGACCGTCGCGTCAAGCGGTTCCTCGCCGCGCGTGCCCGCGGTTGCGTCTGCCCGCCGGAGCTTCCGGTCTGCGCCTGCGGTCGCGAGCCCGAAGCCGAGTTGCTGACCCGGCGCGCTGTGGCGCCGCAGCCGGAGGAAGCCGCCGCGAACCCCCGTTCCAGGTCTGCGCACCTGCGCGCCGCAGTGAAGATCGCAGAGAACGTGCCCGGCGCTGGGGAGGACGCCTGATGGCCGCGGCTGCGACAGCACGACAGGCGGCGTCACCTGCACGCAGGGCCCCGGCCCGCAAGGCACCTGCCCGCAAGGCACCTGCCCGGCCGGCACCGGCGCGCAAGGCATCGGCCCGGACGGCACCGGCGCGCAAGGCATCGGCCCGGACGGGACCCGCCCGCAAGGCAGCTGCCCGGACGGCGCCGGCGCGCCGGCGCAGGGTCTCGCCTGCCCGTCGACCCGGTCAGTTGATCCCGATCGCGGTTGGCACCGCCGCCGCGGTTGGGCACCTGCCAGATTCCAACCTGATGGTGCGGATGACCCGCGGCCGCACCTGGATCGGCGTGCTCGGCCTGCTGCTCGTGGGGATCGTCGCACTCAACGTCGTCACTCTGAGCCTGGCGGCCAGCGCCAGCCGGATCGACCAGAACATCGAGGCGCTCGACCAGGAGAATTCGCTGCTTCGCAGCCGCGACGCGCAGAAGTCGGGCGCGGCGCGGGTCCGCCATGGAGCGCTCGCCCTCGGCCTCGTCGATGCCACCGCCAGCGGGGTCGGCTACGTGAAGGCCGGCGCGCAGGACGTGGCAACCGCCGCGCAGCGCCTTGCGGCAGCCGAATCGGGCTATTAGGAGACAGCCAATGCGAACGATCGAGCGAAGGATCGGACTTCTCTTCGCCGGCTTTCTCTTCTGCTTCATAGCCATCGCCGGCCGTGCTTTCTGGCTGCAGGGAGTGCAGGGCGCGAAGCTCGCGTCCGAGGCCACCTACCAGCAGACCGATGTGGTGACCGTTCCCGGCCTGCGCGGCGGCATTCTGGATCGCAATGGCAAGCCACTTGCCGCCTCCGAGGACGCGGCCACCATCTTCGCGACCCCGTACCAGGTGAAAGATCCCCATCGCACGGCCGCAAAGCTCGCACCGATCCTCGGGCTGGACCGCGACGAAGTGCTCCAGAGCCTCACCGCGAGGTCGGGCTTTGCCTACGTGGCTCGCAAGGTGGACGTGCCCACCGCCGCGCGGGTTGCCCGCCTCGAGCTTCCGGGGATCGGCCAGCTTCCTGACAGTCGCCGGACCTATCCGCAGGGTGAGCTTGCCGCGCAGACCATCGGTGCGGTGGGCTCGGAAAACCAGGGCCTGACCGGTCTCGAGGCAAGCGAGGACTCAGTCCTGCGGGGGTCCGACGGCGAGCGGCGGGTGGTCAAGGACGCTCTCGGCGAACCGATCCGGCTGGAGACCGTCAAGGAAGCGAGCGACGGTCAGGACGTGCGCCTGACGCTCGACCCGGCGATAGAGAAGAAGACCGAGCAGGTTCTCTCCGAGGTGGGCGAAACGTATTCGCCGCAGGGCGCCACGGCGATCGTCATGAACCCGCGCACCTCGCAGGTGCTGGCGATGGCGAATTGGCCGCCGGTCGATCCGGCGGACCTCGAAAACGCCAACCAAGAGGATCTGCTCAACCGCGCCACCGGATTCACGTACGAGCCCGGCTCGACCTTCAAGGCGTTCACCGTCTCGGCGGCGCTCGAGGAAGGGCTGGCGACGCCGGACACCGCGTTCACCCTGCCCCCCGAAATCCAGGTTGCGGACCGGACCATCTCCGACGCCGAGGGACGTCCGACCGTCACCCTGAGCGTCGCCGAAATCCTCTCCCACTCGTCCAACGTGGGCGCCGTCACGATCGGCCTGCAGGTTGGCAGCGAACGGTTCAGCCGCTGGATCCGCCGCTTCGGATTCGGCCGTCCGACCGGCGTCCAGTTCCCGGGCGAGGAGCGCGGAATCGTGCCGCAGCTGAGCGAATACTCAGGCTCGACGATGGGGAACCTCCCGATGGGTCAGGGCCTGGCGGTGACGCCGATGCAGATGATGGCGGGGTACGCAGCGATCGCCAACGGGGGAATTCTGCGGCCGCCGCAGCTGATCGAGAAGATCGGTGACAACAGGGTCGCCGAGCCTCGCGGTCACCGGGTGATCGAAGCCGGAGTCGCATCTGAGCTGCGCACGATGCTCGAGGGCGTGCTGGCGCCCGGCGGGACAGCGTCAGAGGTCAGCGTGCCTGGGTACACGCTGGCGGGGAAGACGGGAACGGCACAGGTCGCCGAAGACGGCGCCTACTCGGAAACGAAGTACGTTGCCTCGTTCATCGGCTTCGCACCGGCGCGGGACCCGCGACTGCTCGTTGCCGTGATCGTCGACCAGCCGCAGGGGGACATCTACGGCGGCTCGGTGGCCGCGCCGGCATTCGGCAAGATCGCGGCCTTCGCCCTTCCGTATCTCGGCGTTCCACCTGAATAGCTCGCGCCCCCGACCCGCCTAGAATCCGCGCGTGAGATTGGACCAGCTTGTCGCGGGAGCGGCGGTTGCCCGGATTGCCGGCGATCCGTCGGTCGAGGTCGAGTCGCTCGCATACGACAGTCGCCAGGTGGGTCCCGGAACGCTGTTCTTCTGCGTCCCCGGGGCGAGGGCCGACGGGCACGGCTTCGCTGCGGCCGCTGTGGAGGCGGGGGCAGTTGGCCTTGTCGTCGAGCGCGAGCTGGACGTCGGGGTGGCCCAGGTCGTGGTCGGTGACGCAAGGGCGGCGATGGCGCCGATCGCGGCGCGCTTCTGGGGGGACCCGACGAGTGATCTGCGGGTGATCGGGATCACCGGCACCAACGGGAAGACCACGACGGCCTTCCTGGTCAGGGAGATTCTCGAGGCAGCAGGGGTGCGCTGTGGCCTGCTGGGGACCGTGAAGCAGGTGGTCGGCGGCGGGGAGGAGGACGTGGAGCGCACCACGCCAGAGGCGATCGACCTGCAGGCGACGTTTCGCCGCATGCTGGAGGGCGGCGACCGCGCCTGCGCGATGGAGGTCTCCTCCCACGCATTGGCGTTGCATCGCTGCGACTCGATCCACTTCGACGTGGCTCTCTTCACGAACCTCACCCAGGACCACCTCGACTTCCACGCCGGCATGGAGGACTACTTTCAGTCGAAGCGGCTTCTCTTTGAGATGGGCCCACGGGTGGCTGTCGTCAACGTCGACGATCCGTACGGCCGCCGCCTGGCGGATGAGTTCGAGTGCGTGACGTTCTCCGCCGAGGGGGCGGAGTCGAACGTATTCGCCACCGGCACGGCGCTCAGCGCCGGGGGGGCCGAATTCACGATCAACGAGTCGGTTGGGGCCCTGAGAGCGCCTGCCGGCGCGAAAAGAGGTTCTCCAATCGGCATGGTGCGAACTCGACTGCCGGGCGATTTCAACCTTGCCAACGCGCTGGGCGCCTTCGCCGCGGCCACACGAGTCGGGGTCGACCCTCAGGTGAAGCCGGACAGGGCTGCAGCAGCGCTCCGAGAGGCAGAGGCGCCGCCCGGTCGTCTCGAGCCGGTGGACGAGGGGCAGGAGTTCGCCGTCCTGATCGACTACGCCCACACGCCGGACTCCCTCCGGAATGCGTTGCGAGCGGTGCGGGGGGTGACCGCCGGCCGGGTGATCGCAGTCTTCGGTGCGGGGGGCGACCGCGATTCCGGCAAGCGACCGCTGATGGGCAGAGCCGGCGCCGAGCTGTCGGATCTCGCGGTGGTGACGTCCGACAATCCCCGCTCCGAGGATCCGCAGGCGATCGTCGACGAGATCCTCGCCGGTATCGAGGGGCGAGAGGGGATCGAGGTCGAGCTGGACCGCCGCGCGGCGATCGCGCTTGCCCTCGCCCGCGCCCGGAGCGGCGACACGGTTGTGATCGCCGGCAAGGGTCACGAGCAGGGCCAGGAGTTTGAGGAGGGCCGCAAGGTTCCCTTCGACGACCGGGTGGTGGCGCGGCAGGAGCTCCGCGTGCTGCTGGACGGCGGCCCGCGGTCGCCGCAGGGCGCGAGATGAACCTGGCGCCCGAGCAGATCGCCGCCGCGATCGGCGCCGAGGTGATCGCGCGGGGTGGGCCCGGGAGCCCGCGGCGGGGCGTGATCGACTCCCGCGAAGTGGGGGAGGGCGACCTCTTCTTCGGCCTGCGTGGCGAGCGGGCCGACGGTGGGGAGTTCGTTCCCGCTGCACTCGCGGCGGGCGCCTGGGGAGCGGTGGCGGAGGCGCGACTTGCGCGTTCGCTGTTTGGCGAGCCGGAGGGGACGGAAGGTGCCGCAGGTCCCACCGGTTGGGTCTTCGCGGTCAGCGACCCCCTCGAGGCGCTTCAGGCCCTCGCCCGAGCCTGGCGCGAGGGGCTCGGGGCGAGGGTGGTCGGGGTCACGGGCTCTGTTGGGAAGACGTCGGTCAAGGACATTCTGCGAGCGCTGCTCCCGGGGAACGTGCACGCCAACCGGGAGAACCTCAACACCGAGATCGGCCTGCCGCTGACCGTACTCGAGGCGCCGCCGGAGACCGACCTGCTGGTCTTGGAGATGGCGATGCGCGGCCGCGGCCAGATCGCCGAGCTGGCGGCGATCGCCGCCCCCGACGTGGCCGTGATCACCAACGTGGGCCCGGTCCACGTGGAGCTGCTGGGGTCCGTCGAGGCAATCGCGGCGGCGAAGGCGGAGCTGCTCGATGCGCTGCCCGAGGACGGTACGGCCGTTGTGCCGGTCGCCGCCGGCCCGCTCGAGCCGCATCTGACGCGTGCCCCGCGGCTGATCCGCTTCGGGCAGGGAGGCGACGTCGAAGCAGCCGAGCGCAGCGTGGCCGACGGCATCACGGAGGCGCTGGTCGTCACGCCGGCGGGGACCCAGCGCTTTCGCTTCCCGTTCGCGGAGGGCCACAATCTGACCAATGCGCTGGCGGCGGTGGCTACCGGCGTGGCGCTTGGTGCACCGCTCGTGGAGATGGCCGACCGGGCTGCGCGCATAGGCTTCTCTCGTTTCCGGGGCGAGCGCCTCCAGCTTGGAGACGGGATCATTCTGGTCAACGACTGCTACAACGCCAACCCTGTGTCGATGCGCGCGGCGCTCGACCACCTCGCGTCGCTGGACAGTGCGCGGCGCATCGCGGTGCTTGGCGAGATGGCTGAGCTCGGGGAGGGCGCGCCCGGATACCACCGCGAGGTCGGCGCTCACGCGCGCGCCCTGGGAATCGACACGCTGATCGGTGTCGGGGAGCCGGCGCGCGACTACGACCCGGATGAGCTGGTCGGAGCACCCGATGAGGCGGCGGAGCTCCTCGCCGGCCAGCTCGAGGCTGGCGATACGGTTCTCGTCAAGGGCTCTCGCTCAGCGGGACTCGAGGCCGTCGCCGAGGCCCTGGTGGAGCTGCTCTGATGGGTGAGGTGCTGATTGCCGGCATGGCGGCGATGCTGATCTGCATCTTCCTCGGGCCCAAGTTCATCGAGCTGTTGCGGGAGAGGGAGTTCGGGCAGCACATCCGCGAGGACGGGCCGCAGGAGCATCTGAGAAAGGCGGGCACGCCGACGATGGGCGGCCTGATTGTCTTTGCCGCGATCTGCGTTCCCTACCTCGTCCTCTCCGACCGCGACGCGCAGAGCCTGGCCGTGTTCGGGGTCGCGTTGGGGTGCGCGGCCCTTGGCTTCGCAGACGACTTCATCAAGATCGTCAAACGCCGGTCCCTGGGCCTCTCGGCGCGCTACAAGCTGCTCGTCCAGCTCTTTCTGGCGCTTGGCCTCTGGTGGGTGGCGCGCCACGAGGTCGGCCTCGAGCCGACTCTCTACTTTCGGATCGGCGATGCCAGCCTCGACCTCGGCCCGGTCCTCTACTTCGTGCTCGTCTTCCTGGTGATCGCCGGCACATCCAACGGGGTCAATCTCACCGACGGCCTCGACGGGCTCGCCGCCGGATCCTGCGCGATCGTCCTGCTCGCCTACACGGCGATTTCGTTCATCACCAACGAGCAGCAGAACCTCGCGCTGCTCTCGGCCTGCCTGGTCGGCGGTTGCATCGGCTTCCTTTGGTTCAACGCCTTCCCGGCCTCGATATTCATGGGGGACACGGGCTCGCTCGGCCTTGGGGGAGCGATCGGGGCGCTGGCGGTGATGACGCAGACCGAGGTGCTGCTGATCATCATCGGTGGCATCTTCGTGATCGAGGCGCTCTCCGTCGCGGCACAGGTCTTCGCCTTCAAGATGTTCCGCCGCCGCGTTTTGCTGATGGCGCCGCTGCACCACCACTTCGAGATGATGGCCTGGTCGGAGACGAAGATCATGCTCCGCTTCTGGATCATCGCCGCCGTCTGCTCGGGCATCGGCTTCACGCTCTACCAGCAGAGCATCGGGAGGTAGCAATGCCCCGTACAGCGGTATAGCCTTGACGTGCTGAATCCATAGCTCGCCGACGGTGGCGTCGGTGAGCGGAAATGGGGAAATTATGGATCTGAGCACTCACGAGTTCTGGGCCCTGATTCACGGTCTCGTCCTGGGTGGTGGATTTCTACTGGCGTTTGCGGGAGGCCTTGCCGGTCTCTACAGCCTGAAGCCGGAGCTGGTGACGGCCGCCGGAATTGGGGAGCGCACGCGCAGGCTGGTGGCCGGCACGACGGCGATGGCGACAATCGCCTGGGTGACCGTAATCACAGGTTCATGGATCGTCTATCCGTGGTACCGGGAAGACTCACCCACGAGCCCCAAGTCGGAACTGCTGGCCAATCCCAATACCGAAGACTGGCATGAGTTCGGTATGGAGTGGAAGGAGCACATTGCCTGGATGGCGCCGATGCTCGCGACCGGCGCCGCAGCGATTGTCCTCTACTACCGGCAGGATCTGATCGAGAACCAGACGGCGCGCAAGGTTGCCCTGGGCTTGTTTGTAGCTGCGTTTGCGGCTGCCGCGATCGCCGGAATTCTTGGCGCGCTGATCACGAAGAACGCGTCGGTCTAGCGGAGGGGATGATCGATATGGAAATGGATACACCACGTCCCGCCACCGGCGTCAGCGCGTCGGCGGCAATTCCGGATGAGACCAGGCCCAATGGGCCAGCCGTGGCGGCGATGCTCGCGGCCGGGATCGGCCCGCTTGTGCTCGGCATCCTGACCACGCTCGCCGAGGCCAGCGAAGGATTCGCGGACTTCCTCAATTGGAGCGACCGCGTCGGGCCGCTTTCGGGAAACACGAGCCTGGCCGTCATCGCTTTCCTCGTCAGCTGGGCTGGCATCCATATGGCGATTCGCGATCGCCAGGTGGACTGGCGGCCGGTGATTACCGCGACGGTCGTCATGCTCGCGATCGCCCTGGTGCTCACCTTCCCGCCGTTCTTCCAGCTGTTCAAGAGCGACTGAGGGTGTGAACTCGCGGCGGGGGGGAGGGGCTCCAGGGAGTCCCTCCCCCTCCAGCGTGCGCTCTGCGCGGGCTCGCCTAACAGGTCCGGCGCTTCGGGGATCGAAGATACGGCTGTGAACGTGCCGCCGCCCAGAAAGCCTCGCCCCGGGCTCCCCGAGGGTCCCTATCTGGTGGTGGGGCTGGCACGCTCGGGGCAGGCGGCCGCGCAGATGCTGGCTTCCCGCGGCGGGATCCTGCGGGCGGTCGATGCCGGGCATCCGGACGGCGCGGCAGGGCTTCGGGCGCATGGCGTCGAAGTCATCCTGGATGCGGATGGGCTGGACCTTCTGGACGGGGTGCGGACCGTCGTCAAGAGCCCGGGCGTGCCCCGGGAGGCGGCGGTGATCGCAGCGGCGCTGGAGCGTGGCGTCGACGTGGTCGGCGAGCTGGAGCTGGGCTGGCGTGCGATTCCCAATCGATTTGTTGCGGTGACCGGGACCAACGGCAAGACGACGACGGTGGAGCTGCTCGGCCACGTCTATCGCACCGCAGCAGAGCCTGTCTCCGTGGCCGGCAACGTGGGAACGCCGCTCTCCTCGCTGGTTGGCGGCGTCGATCCGGACGCCACTGTGATCTGCGAGGCCTCCAGCTTCCAGCTCGAGGACGCCGATGCCTTTGCGCCCGAGTGCGGTGTCTTCCTCAATCTTGCTCCCGACCACCTCGACCGCCACCGGGATCTGGCCACCTACCTTGCGACGAAGCTCCGCGTCTTCGCCAATCAGGGCAACGATGACGTGGCCGTCTACAACGCGGACGAGCCGGAGTTGGCTGGCACCGACCTGGGCGGCTGTGCGCGCCGCGTTGCCTTCTGCCGCGGAGCGGCTCCGACCTGCGAGGTGGCGCTGGCCGAGGGCACGATCTTCTACGAGGGGGATCCGCTGCTGCGCGCCGACGAACTCGCACTCTTCGGCGACCACAACATCGACAACGCGATGGCGGCTGCGGCCGCGGCGCTGTCGATGGGGCTCGACCGCGACGCCGTCCGCGACGGTCTGCGCAGCTTCGCCGGCGTGCCTCACCGGCTGGAGCGGGTAGCTGAGATCGACGGCGTCCTCTTCGTCAACGACTCCAAGGCCACCAACGTCGCCTCGGCGACGGTTGGCCTGCGCGCCTTCGACCGGCGGGTCCACGCGATTCTCGGCGGCAGCGAGAAGGACGAGCCCTTTACGCCGCTCATCGACCCGATTCGCGAGCGGTGTGCCGCCTGCTATCTGATCGGCGCCACGGGAGACCGTCAGGCGGCTGAGCTGGCACCGGTCCTGCGGGCCGGCGTCGAGGTGCACCGCTGCGGGGACCTCGAGGACGCCGTGCGCCACGCCGCCGCGGCGGCGGTGCCGGGCGAGGTCGTCCTCCTCTCGCCGGCGTGCGCGAGCTTCGACGCCTTCGAGAACTTCGAAGCGCGCGGCGAGCGCTTTCGCGAGCTCGTCGAGGGGCTCTCGTGAGCGGTCGCTCCAAGCTGCCGAGGCGGCGCAGGCCGGCGGTGGGGAAGAAGAGGTCGTCGCGCATCTCCAGCCTGCCGGCCGAGTACAACATGCTGCTCACGGCGACCCTTTGCCTGCTCGCGCTCGGGGCCGTGATGGTCTTCTCGGCCAGCTCGACGACCCGCGTCCTCAGCAACGGCGGGCTCTCCGACAGCGCCTTCTATCTGAAGCGCACCTTGATGTTTGGCGCGGTCGGACTGCTCCTCATGCACGTCGTGGCCCGTCACGGGCTGGAGGCGGTCCGGCGGCTGACGCCCGCGATCCTGGCGCTGTCGCTGTTCCTGCTCCTGGCGGTCCTGGCGGTCGGGACGAGCGTCAACGGGTCGAGCCGTTGGATCGGCTCCGGGTTCCTTCAGTTCCAGCCATCGGAGCTGGCCAAGGTGGCCCTGATCCTCTACGCCGTCGACCTGCTGGCCAGGAAGCCCAAGCGGGCGCGTTCCCTTGAAGGCCTGATGCCGATCCTGGTGGTGGTCGGCGTGGCGTCCCTGCTGGTCGTCGCCGAGCCGGATCTGGGCACAGCGCTGGTCGTCGCGCTTGCCACGGCAGCGACCCTGGTCGCGGCGGGGGCGCGGATTCGGGACCTCGCGGTCATCGGCCTCGGGCTTGCCTTCCTGGCGCTGCTGATGACGGTGATCGAGCCCTACCGGATGTCTCGCCTCACGGCCTTCCTCAGCCCCGGCGCGGACGCCAGTGGGGCGGGTTTCCAGGCGGCCCAGGCGAAGATCGCGCTTGGTTCGGGCGGCATTTTCGGGGTCGGGATCGGCGATGGCGTGCAGAAGGCCTTTTACCTACCCGAGGCCCACACGGACATGATCCCTGCGGTGATCGGTGAGGAGCTTGGCCTGGTCGGAATCCTCGGCGTGGTCGGCCTCTTTTCGATGTTCGGATACGCCGGTCTGCAGATCGCCAAGAAAGCGAGGAGCAACTACGGCAAGCTGCTGGTTGCCGGCCTCACCTCCCTGGTGTTGACGCAGGCCACGATCAACCTCTTCGCGGTGATGGGTCTGGCGCCGCTGACGGGGGTGCCCCTGCCGTTTGTCTCCTACGGGAACAGCAGCCTGGTGGCGACGCTGTTTGCGGTGGGCCTGATCCTGAACGTGGCGCGCGGAGGGACCGCTCGCGCTGGCAAACTGCGCGTCGTAGAGGGTGGGCGGTCGCCCGAGCGCGGAAGGAGTCTGACCAGTGCCAGGAGTCATAAGAGTCGTGGTGGCGGCCGGGGGAACGGCCGGTCACGTCGTGCCCGCCATGGTGGTCGCCGCCGAGCTTCGGGCTAGCGGTGCGGAGGTCTCCTTCCTGGGCACGAGCGAGCGGATCGAGGCAGAACTGGTGCCGCGGGCCGGTTATGAGATCGACTTCCTGCGGGTGCGTGGGCTGGACCGCGGGAGCAGGCTGCGTGCCGCCGGGGCGGCGCTGGAGGCGGGCGGCGCGACGATCGCAGCGCTGCGGGCGATCCGGCGCAGGCGGGCGAACGTGGTGATGGGGGGTGGGGGGTTCGTGGCGGGCCCGGCCGGCATGGCAGCCGCAATCAACCGCACGCCCCTCGTCCTCACCGAGGCAGACAGCCACCTGGGCCTCGCCAACCGCCTTCTCTCCGGACGGGCGCGGCGAGTCTGTCTCGCGTTTCCAATCGACACCAGGAACAGCGAGCGCTACCGGGTTACCGGGCGGCCCGTGCCGACGGCGGTTCTGGTTGCCGATCGCGGCGCCGCGCGCGAGCGGTTCGGGATCGACCCCCAGGCTCGCTGCCTGCTGGTCGTGGGGGGGAGCCAGGGAGCCCGCTCGATCAACGACTGCGCGATTGAGGCGTTTGCGGAGCGCGGTGGGCGCGACTTCGACGTGGTTCACGTAACGGGCCGGCGCGACTTCGATGCGGTGGAGGAGCGCCTTGCGGCGGCGGCTCACAACGGCCGCTACTCGCTGCTCGCCTACGAGCCGGATCTGGGCGACTGCCTGGCCGCCTGCGATCTGGTGCTGGGCCGCGCGGGAGGGTCGATCTTCGAGCTGACCGCCACCGGCAGACCGGCCGTCCTGGTCCCCTATCCGCATGCCGCAGGCGGCCACCAGGAGAGCAACGCGGCCTGGATGGTTGAGGCTGGAGCGGCAGTCGCGATCCCCGACCGGGAGCTCACCCCCGAGCGGATCGCGGCCGAGATCGGCGGTCTGCTCGGGGACCCGGCGCGACTCGGAGCGATGGCCACAGCGTCCTCTCGGTTGGCGAAGCCGGACGCTGCGCACCGCATCGCCGACGAGGTGCTGGCGGCGGCCCGGTGAGCGGCGCGACGCACGACGGCAGCTCTCGCGGTTGGCCCTCCCGTCGCCTCCACTTCATCGGCATCGGGGGTGCCGGGATGAGCGGTCTGGCGCTGGTCTGTCATGAGCTTGGCGCGCGGGTCACCGGCAGCGACCGCTCGGACTCCTCATATATAGAGCGACTGCGGGCCGCCGGCCTCGCTCCGGCGATCGGCCACGACGGCGCCGGTGTCCCGGATGACGCCGAGGTGGTCGTCTCCACGGCGATCGCAGCCGACAATCCTGAGCTGGAAAGGGCGCACGAGTACGGTCTCGCCGTTCTGCATCGGGGCGAGCTTCTGGCCGAACTGTGTGGGCAGAAGCGGCTGATCGCGGTTGCCGGAACGCATGGCAAGACGACGACCTCTGCGATGGTCGCCTGGGCTCTGAGGTCGCTCGGTGCCGAGCCGGCATTCTTCGTCGGCGGTGAGGTTCCCGGCCTCGGGCCCGGGGGCGAGACGGCCAATGCCGGTTGGGGGGACGGCGAGTGGGGGGTTGCCGAGGCGGATGAGAGCGATGCGAGCTTCCTCCGGCTGCAGCCCGAGGTCGCGGTGGTGACGAACGTCGAGATGGACCACCACTCGCGCTGGGGATCGCTGGCCGAGTTGACCGAGGCATTTGCGGAATTCATCGAGCCCGCAACGGGTGTGGTGCTGCCGGCGGCGGCTGGGTCGGAGGGGCGGGCCGGAGGCGAGCCGATCGACCGGACCGGCGGCCGCTTCGATCGTGCAACGCAGACGAAGACGGTGATCCGTTTCGACGCGAGCACCCCCGGGCCGCAGCAGCTGGCTCTGCGCACGCCCGGGACCCACAACCTGCGCAATGCGCGGGCCGCCCTTGCCGCGCTGAGCCTGGCCGGCTTTGACCCCGCAAAGGCGGCCGTCGGGCTGGAGGGCTTTCCCGGCGTGGCACGGCGCCTCGAGTTCAAGGGCGTCTGTCGCGGAGCACGTCTGTACGACGACTATGCACACCACCCAACCGAGGTGAGAGCGGCCCTGGAGGCGGTGCGGGAAATGGGACCGGCGCAGGTGCTCGCCGTTTTTCAGCCTCACCTCTACTCCCGCACGCAGGCTCTTGCCGAGCAGTTCGGCGCGGCGCTGGCGCTCGCCGACGAGGTCGTGGTGCTCGATGTCTACCCGGCGCGCGAGGAGCCCGTCGGCAGGCTGGCGGGAGTCAGCGGCCTCGACGTCGCTCGTGCAGCGGCCGATCGGATGGGGGGTAGGCGCGTGAGCTGGGTGCCGACGTTGGAGCAGGTCCGAGCGACGCTCGAGCCCCGCCTCGAGCCCGGGGTCGTCGCGGTCACGATCGGCGCCGGCGACGTATTCAGGTTGGCCGAGGCCCTCGCGGAGGACAGGGGAGCCGCGCGGTGACGGCGCCGCCCGGGACGAAGCGCGATTTCCCCCTGGCCCGGTTGACCACGGTTCGCACCGGGGGAGCCGCGGACTGGTTCGCCGAACCCGACGACGCCCAAGGGTTGCTCGAGCTTCTGGAGTGGGCGGCGGGAGAGGGCCTGGCGATCGGGGTGGTCGGCTCGGGCTCCAATCTCCTGGTCGCCGATGAGGGCTTCCACGGCTTGGCGATCAAGCTGGTCGGGGCGCTTGCGACGATCGAGCGCGACGGTGAGCGCCTGCTGTGCGGTGGCGGTGCCCGCCTGCCATCGGCGGCGGCCAAGGCGGCCGGCTGGGGGCTTTCGGGCCTTGAGTTCGGGATCAACATCCCCGGCACCGCGGGAGGCGCGGTGAAGATGAACGCCAATGCATACGGCGGGCAGCTGGCCAGGGTGCTGGAGTGGGTCGACGTCTGCACGCCGGGGGGCAGCGATCGGCGCCGGTCAGAGCGGCTCGGCTTTGCCTATCGCAGCTCGAACCTCGGCGCCCACGAGGTTGTCGCACAGGCCTCGTTTCGGTTGGCGCCCGGCGATCCGGAGGCGATCAAGGCGACGATGGCCGAGATGCGCGGCAGGAGGCACGAGGCACAGCCAGCCGGCATCAAGACCTTCGGCTCGACCTTCAAGAACCCCGAGGCGGAGCAGGCCGGGGGGCGTACCGCAGGGCAGCTTCTCGAGCAGGCCGGCTGTCGCGGCCTGCGGGTCGGTGGCGCTCGCTTCTCCGAGAAGCACGCGAACTTCGTCGAGAACATGGGCGAGGCGACCACCACGGATGTGCTCGAGCTGATGGCCGAGGGCCGCCGCCGCGTTCACGAGCGCTTTGGCGTGGCGCTGGAGGCTGAGGTGCAGTTGCTGGGCGACGTTCGCTGGCCTGGGAGCTGGGAGCTGTGAGGCGCCTTCTCGCCCTGCTGGTCGCCGTTGTCGTACTCGCGCTGGCGGCCTATGAGCTCGTCCTGCGCGACACGACCGCCGAGCCGCACGTGGTCCTGCCCCGCGCGACCGCGACGATCGGCTCGGGATCCGAAGCCGTGGGCGTCGGCCCGGACGGCTCGGTGCTCGACTGGCTGCCGGCACCGGAAGAAGGATCGCTGCCCGAGCTACCGCTCGCGGTGGCACCGCAAATGGCACGCTTGAGCGGCCCGGTGCTCCAGCAGGCGCGCGTGCTGGGCGCGGTGCCGCCGGACCTGCAACCGCACGTCGAAGGCAGCCGCTACGGCGAAAGCGGGGTTGACGTGGAGCTGCGTTCGGGCATCGAATTGCGTTTCGGCGACGCTTCGCGAGCGGCTGAAAAGTGGCGGGCGGCGGCGGCTGTTCTCGCCGACCCCTCGGTCACGGCGCTTGATTATGTAGACCTGCATGTTCCCGGCCGCCCAGCCGTCAGCGGTTCGGGTCACTCGCTGCCGACGCCCCCTTGAGCCCCGAGCTGGGTCGCGCGCCGGCTGGCCGAGACGGCTCGCATCCGGCGTCGCAGAGCGCAACGCAGGCCGGCTTGAGATGCCGTGCCATGGGCCCACCAAAACCCTCGACCTAAGACTTAGACTAGCCAGACCCTCAAGCCGGGGTTGAGAGATCTGACTTGCAGGATGACTGTCGAGGGTTTGACAGTGGACCGAGAATGCCCTACGTTGAGCGCAATTTCCGTGGTTCCGATGGTGCCTTGAACCCTTAAGCATCGCTGAAGCCTCGGACGGAACAAAGGCTCAACTCAAACGCCAGCCCACTGAGGCCGGCGAGTTGGAGAAATCGGGAGATGGAATCCACTTACCTGGCGGTGATCAAGGTCGTTGGAGCGGGCGGCGGAGGTACGAACGCCGTCAGCCGCATGGTCGACGCCGGGATCCGCGGTGTCGAGTTCGTGGCGGTCAACACTGATGCCCAGGCCCTGCAGGCCTGCGATGCGGACATCAAGTTGTCGATCGGCCAGGAGCTGACGCGCGGTCTTGGCGCCGGCGGCAACCCTGAGGTTGGAGCGGGCGCCGCGGCTGAGAGCCGCGACGAGATCAAGGAGGCGCTGAAGGGCGCCGACATGGTCTTCGTCACGGCCGGCGAGGGCGGTGGCACCGGGACCGGCTCGGCCCCGATCATCGCCGAGATCGCCAAGGAGGAGATCGGCGCGCTGACCGTCGGCGCCGTCACCAAGCCGTTCGAGTTCGAGGGGAAACGGCGCATGCAGCAGGCCCTCGAGGGAATCGAGAAGCTGCGCAACAACGTCGACACCCTGATCATCGTTCCCAACGAGAAGCTCCTGCAGGCGGTCGAGCGTCGCACCAGCGTGCTCGAGGCCTTCCGCCAGGCGGATGACATCCTGCGCCAGGGCGTGCAGGGGATCACCGACCTGATCACGATCCCCGGGCTGATCAACCTCGACTTCGCCGACGTGCGGACGATCATGCGCGATGCCGGCTCGGCCCTGATGGGCGTCGGTGCCGCCTCCGGCGAGGCGCGGGCGGCGGATGCCGCCAAGGCGGCGATCACCTCACCGCTGATCGAGGAGTCGATCAAGGGGGCGACGGGAATGCTCCTCAACATCACGGGCCCCGAAGACCTGGGCCTGTTCGAGGTCAACGAGGCGGCCCAGCTCGTCCAGGCAGAAGCCGATGACAACGCCAACATCATCTTCGGCTCGGTTGTCGACCAGTCGATGCAGGACGAGGTTCGCGTCACCGTGATCGCGACCGGCTTTGAGGGCTTCGAGCTGCTGGCTCGCTCCCCGCAGCGGGTCCGCCGTCGCTACGAGAGCCGCCCCCGGATCTCGGCGGAGGACACCGACATCCGCAAACTGCGCGTCTCCGACGACGACATCGACGTCCCGGGCTTCCTCAAGGACTAGCACCAGGGTCCGTATCCGGTTCGCTCCGCCGCCGTGCCTGGAGCGCGGATCGGGCTGTGCCTGGCATGGAGCGAACCGGATACGCATCAGCATCAGCATCAGAGTCGTAAATTCACGGCTGCCTCGCGGCGTCTGGTCCCAGGTCTGAGGACCGAGGCCCCGCTCGTCGATTCAGCCTCGAAATTCCTGGGCGAGGTGTTCGAAATGGGCCTGGCCCCAAACGAACATCTCGATGATCGATGAGAGAAACAGCCCCCTGTTTGCCCTCCTCACCTGCAAGTAGGAGGGCAAACAGGGGGGCTGTGTGGGGCCCAGGCGGTCGGGGTCTTTAGGAGGGCAGTTACGCACGGCTGCGGCGGCTGGGCTGGCCTGAGCGAGGCGGATACGAACTCCGTTCGCTCTTTGTGTCGCAGATCGGTACAAATGACGAACGGAGCGCATGGATCGAGGGTCCCCGAGGCGCGGCACCCGACGACCGCCTTGCATGCCCAGGGAATAGCCTTGCGCGTCGGTGAGCCTTCGGTCGACGCCTCTGCGCGAAAAGCACGTTGAGCTGGGGGGGAAGCTTGTCGACTTCGCCGGCTGGGAGATGCCGGTGTCCTATGAGGGCATTCGCGAGGAGCACGCTGCGGTGCGCACTCACGCCGGCGTCTTTGACGTCTCCCACATGGGCGAGGTCGAGGTGGAGGGGCCGGGCGCGCTCGCCTTCCTGCAACACGTCCTGTCCAACGACGTGGCGGCGGTCGGTCTCGGCGGTGCCCAGTACTCGTGCCTCTGTGACGCAGAGGGAGGCGTCCTCGACGATCTGATCGCCTACCGGCTCGGAGGGGACCGCTACCTGATTGTCACCAACTCGGCCAATCACCAGGCCGACCTCGACTGGCTTGGCCGCTGGAGCCGGGCCCACGACGTTGCCGTGCGAGATGTCGCGGATCGCTACGCGATGCTTGCGGTGCAGGGACCGCACGCCCGCCAGGTCGTCGCGCGGGCGCTGGAGATCGAGCTGCCCGAGCGAATGCACGTCTCCGCGGCGCGAATCGGCAACCGGCCGGCGCGGGTCTGCGGAACCGGCTACACGGGCGAGGACGGCGTCGAGCTGTTGGTCGACCCGGAGGTTTCGACGGCGATCTGGGCCGAGCTGCTCGACGCCGGAGTCGTCCCCTGCGGACTTGGCGCTCGCGACACGCTGCGCCTCGAGGCCTGCTATCCGCTGCACGGCAACGACCTCAGCCCCGAGCGGAATCCGATCGAAGCTGGGCTCGGCTGGTGCTGCCAGGAGCGAACCGGCTTCATCGGCGCCGAGGCGATCGCCCGCGCCCGCGCCGAGGGCACGGCCGAACGGCTGGCCCCGTTTCGGATCGTCGGCGCCGGCATCCCAAGGCACGGCAACCCTGTCGTGTCCGGCGGCGAGCAGGTTGGCATGGTCTCCAGCGGCACCTTCTCGCCCTCGCTCGAGATCGGGATCGGGATGGCCTACCTGCGCTCGGACCTCGCCGAACCCGGCAGCGAGGTCGAGATCGACGTGCGCGGCAAGCAGCGCCCCGCCCGGATAGCGTCCAAGCCCCTCTACGCGAGCCCGTCCCTGAAAGGAGTCTGAACTTGTCCGACGAGACCTATCCAGACGATCTGCGCTATCACCCCGAGCACGACTGGGCACGGGTCGAGGCGGACCAGGCGACGTTTGGGATCACCTGGTACGCGCAGGACAGCCTTGGCGAGGTTGTCTTCTTCGATCCGCCGGAGGTCGGCGCGCAACTTGTCAAGGACTCCGCCTACGCGGAGGTGGAGTCGGTGAAGGCGGTCTCCGACGTCATCGCGCCGCTCTCGGGAGAGATCGTCGAGGTGAACGGGGCGCTGGCCGATTCTCCCGAGCGGATCAACGAGGATCCCTACGTCGAGGGCTGGCTGGTCAAGGTGAAGCTCTCCGATCCGGCGGAGACCGATGCGCTGCTCGGCGCCGCCGATTACCGCAAGCTGCTGGAAAGCGATTGACGCGTTGCCACCTCCGGCTTGCGTAGCCTTAGCGGCGTGACCCGCTACACGTCCGCCACACCTGCCGATCGCGCCGAGATGCTCGCCGCGATCGGGGTCGAGGCGGTGGACGAGCTTTTCGAGCAGGTTCCCGAGCCGCTGCGGCTGGCCCGGCCGTTGGACCTGCCGCCGGGGATGAGCGAGGCCGAGGTCTTCGAGCGACTGAGCGCCCTCGCCGGGCGCAACGCGGACGCCGAAGAGCAGGTCTGCTTCCTGGGGGCCGGGATGTACGACCACTACGTGCCGGCGATCGTCGACGCGATAACGCAGCGCTCCGAGTTCCTCACGCCGTACACGCCCTACCAGCCCGAGATCTCCCAGGGCGGGCTGCAGGCCATGTTCGAGTTTCAGACGGCGATGTCGGAGCTGACCGCGCTGCCGATCTCCAACGCCGGACTGTACGAGGGGCCTTCATCGGTCGCCTCGGCCGGCTACCTCGCGATCGGGGTGACGGGGCACCGCCGCTTCGTCGTCTCCCGGGGCGTCCACCCGCACGGCCGGGAAACGCTCGCCACCTATTCGGAGGGATACGGGGCGGAGGTGGTCGAGGTGGGCCTCGAGGGTGGTGTGACCGACGCCGCATCCCTGACGGAGGCCATCGACGATCGGACCGCGGCCGTCTTCCTCCAGAGCCCCAACTTCCTCGGCTCGGTGGAGGACGTGGAGGCCCTCTGCGCGACCGCCAAGGCCCGGGGCGCGCTGGTCGTGGTCGCGGTCGATCCGATGACGCTGGGAATCCTCAGGCCGCCGGGGGAGTGCGGCGCCGACGTCGCGCTCGGGGAGGGCCAGCCGCTCGGCAACCGGCTCGATTTCGGCGGGCCCTCGTTTGGGTTCTTCTGTGGCACCGAGGAGCTGATCCGCCGCATGCCGGGCCGGATCGCCGGGGAAACCGAGGACGTCGACGGCAGACGCGGATTCGTGCTTGCCCTGCAGACGCGCGAGCAGCACATCCGCCGCGAGAAGGCGACTCACAACATCTGCACCGCGCAGGCGCTGAACGCGCTCGCCGCGATGATCCACATCGCCTGGTTGGGCCGCGAGGGCTTTCGCGAGCTGGGGGAGCTCCTGGTCCAGCGCACCGCTTACGCCCGCCGCCGGCTGGCGGCCGTGGAGGGCGTCGAGCTGTTGCACGAGGCGCCCGTCGTGCGGGAGTTCGCGGTGCGCCTCGGGGCCCCGGTCGAGCGGGTGCTCGAGCGCTGCGCGGAGCGGGGCATCGCGGCCGGCTATCCGCTCGGGCGCGATTACCCCGAATACGCCGACGGCCTGCTGGTCGCGATCACCGAGCGCCGCACGCCTGAGCAGATCGACTCCCTCGCCGAGGCGCTCGGCGCCGCCGTCGCCGCGGAGCTGGTGGCCGCATGAACCAGCAGGACGAACAGGTCCTCACCATCTTCGAGCGCTCCAAGCCGGGGCGCCGCGCCGCGGCCCTGCCCGAGACCGGCGTTTCGGAGCAGCCGCTCGAGGAGCTGATCCCCGCAGGGCTGCTGCGCGAGGAGTCGCCGCGCCTGCCCGAGGTCTCCGAGCCCGAGATCGTGCGCCACTACAACCGCCTCTCGCGCCGCAACTTCGATCTCGACACCGGCTTTTACCCGCTCGGCTCCTGCACCATGAAGCACAACCCGCGGCTCAACGAGCGGGTCGCGGCGTTGCCCGGCCATGCTCGGCTGCACCCCGCGCAGGAGCCGCGCCGCGCTCAGGGCGCGCTGGAGCTGATGTGGCTGCTGCAGCGCTCGCTGGGCGAGATCTGTGGCCTGCCCCACGTGAGCCTGCAGCCCTCGGCCGGCTCCCATGGCGAGCTGGCCGGCCTGCTTCTCACTCGCGCCTACCATGCCGACCGCGGCGAGCAGCGGACCAAGGTGCTTGCCCCCGACACCGCTCACGGCACCAATCCCGCGTCTGTGACGATGGCCGGATACGAGGTGGTGAAGGTCGCCACCAACGAGCGTGGCGGCGTGGAGATCGACGACCTCCGCGCCAAGGTCTCCGAGGAGGTCGCGTGCCTGATGCTGACCAACCCGAACACGCTCGGCCTCTTCGAGGAGAACATCGCCGAGATCGCCGCGTTGATCCACGAGGTGGGGGGAACCCTGTACTACGACGGCGCCAACCTGAACGCCGTAATGGGTCAGTCGCGGCCCGGCGACATGGGCTTCGACATCGTCCACGTCAACCTTCACAAGTCGTTCAGCCAGCCGCACGGGGGCGGTGGGCCGGGTGCTGGGCCGATCGCCGTGTCGGAGCGAATCGAGCCGTTTCTGCCGCGGCCGCAGGTCGTGAAGCGAGAGGACGGCAACGACAGCGGGCCGCTCTACGACCTGGACTTCGAGCGGCCCAAGTCGATCGGGCGGCTGCGCGGCTTCCAGGGCAACTTCGGCGTCTTCGTCCGGACCTACGCCTACATCCTCAGTCTCGGCGCCGACGGCCTGGCCGAGGCGTCGGAGACGGCGGTGCTGAACGCCAATTACCTGAAGGCCCGGCTCGCGGCGGGCCGCGCCGGCAGACATCTTCCGGTCGCCTTCGACCGGCACTGCATGCACGAGTTCGTGTTGTCCGGCAAGCCGATGAAGAAGGAGCTGGGAATCGCAACGCTGGACCTCGCCAAGCGCCTGCTCGACTTCGGCTTCCATCCGCCGACCGTCTACTTCCCGCTGCTGGTCGACGAGGCGCTGATGGTGGAGCCGACCGAGACGGAGACCAAGGAGAGCCTCGACGAGTTTGCGACCGCGATCGAGCAGATCCTCGCCGAGGCCGAGGAGGACCCGGAGCGTGCCAAGCAGGCGCCCTACACGACTCCGGTCCGTCGCCTTGACGAGGTCAAGGCCACCCGCCATCCGGTCGTTCGCCAACCGCTCGACTGAATGCGCGGGCGCTGCCGGTACGCGGGCGTCGCTCCCCGCTAGCGGAGCTCCCCGAAACGTTCCACCCGAAACCCTGAGCCGATGCTGCGATCACCAACTCGACCTCGAGCCTCGGGCACGTGCTGGGCTCCATCGCCATCGACGGCGGGCGATAAATCGCCGCCTGTGGCCCAAAACTCGCCCGGCGCGAGCTATCCCTCGCCAAGCCTTCGACGCGGGGCGATATATCGCCGCAGGTGTGTATCCGATTGGCTCAGGGCTGCCCGCCCCAACGCGCCGCTCAGGCCACTCCGCCCAGGGCCGACCGGTCCCATCCGTTAGAGACCTTCCCGCCTCTTTCGTCACTGGGCTCGAAGCCCCCGAGCCCCCTGGCTCTCTGGAGGAGCGCGGAGATGGCCCCGGAACCCAGGAGAGCACCCCGTCGACCGATGGAGACCTCCAACCCGAAACGAACCCCTCATTGATTGATGAGAGAGACAGCCCCTCCCTGTTTGCCCTCCACACCTGCAAGTAGGAGGGCAAACAGGGAGGGGCTGGTAGGGGGCCCAGGCGGTCAGGGGGCTACACGGGCGTCGTTTCGCGAGGGCCAAGAGGATGAGGGGCTTCGGGGGAGGCGTTATCGCGACTGGCGCAGCCGAAGAAGGCAGGATCGAGGCGGACACGAGCTCCGTTCGCTCTTTGTGTCGCAGAGCGGTACAAATGACGAACGGAGCGGCTGGAATCTCCCGGGCGAGACTCCGTTCGCTGTATGTGTCGCAGAGCGGTACAAATGACGAACGGAGCGGCTGGGGCGGCCGGAGGGAAGCGGATGCGCAGTCAAGTCGCGAGTTGTGGTGTAACCGGCCAGCGCTGACCGGAGGCGCAGCATCGCCGCATATGGCCCATAAGTCGCCTGGCGTCCCAGGCGTGTGCCTTCCTCTGTCCTCGGAGAAGGAGGCGCTGTCGGTGCAAGAGGGCTCGGGCGCTGCCGGTGCAAGAGGGCTCAGGCGCTGTCGGGGCAGAGCGGATGGCCGGTTTCCGGTCGAACGCTTCGGGGGGTCCGCTGCGCGCGCTTCTCGCCGGGGGCATCGGCGTCGCTCCCCGGTGGGCGGGCGCTTCTCGCCGGGGCGCGGGCGCCCGGGGGGCGAACTATCGGCTCTGGTTGCTCAGGGAGCCAATCGATCCCATGCAACAGGAGGCGAGGTGCGCAGTGGCCAAAAGAGCCAATCGGCGATGGCGGGACTGGCGGATAAACGAGACGTCGGGACAGTCGATCCGCCCCGACGACAAGCGCGGTCGCCCAGAGCCGCGCAAGAAGCGCGAAGCCCGGAGCGGATGGTGGTGGACGTTGGCGGCGCGCGAGGCGGAGTGCATGAATTGCGGCAAGCAGCTCATGAACCAGAAGGTCGCCTACCACCACCAGACGAAACGGATCCTCTGTCCCGAGTGTGCCCGGGCGGAGTGCATCTCGGAGATGTGCCGGCCGGCGCGCAAGCTGCTCACGGTGGGCAGTTGACCGACGGGCGCCGGTGCCCGCTCAGAGGTCCGGCAGCGTCTGCTTCAGCTCGAGGACCGGCGCAAAGAGGTCGCCGCGGCTCTCGAGTCGGTCGATGACCGCAGTGGCCTCGAAGACGAGCGAATCGGGGTCGTCGCGGTCGAGCGCGTTCTCGACCTCCTCCCAGCTCACCGGCGTGGAGGCGGTCGGGCGCTCCCGGGCGCGCAGCGAGTAGACCGCGATCGTTGTCTTGCGGGGGTGGTTCTGGGACCAGTCGACGAAGACCTTGCCCCTGCGTTCGGCCTTCTTCATCTTCGAGACGACCCGATCGGGGGTCTGCTTCTCGAGCAGTTGGGCGATCGCTTTGGCGAACGGTTTGGTCACCTCGTATGAGGTCGTTCCGTTGAGCGGCACGTAGACCTGCAGCCCCTTCGAGCCGGAGGTCTTTGGAAAGCACTCGATGCCGAAGTGGTCGAACATCTCGCGCAGGCGCAGGCCGACCCTGGCGCAGTCGAGGATGTTGGCCGGCGGCCCGGGGTCGAGGTCGAAGGCGAGCACGGTGGGCCTCTTCGGCGCCCGTGAAAGCGAGAGCGAGGGGTGCAGCTCGATCGCGGCAAGCTGTGCCATCCAGATCAGCGTCGGCAGGCTGTCGCAGACGCAGAAGTCGATCTTGCCGGCATGGGGACCCGCCTCGACCCGGGCGGTCTTCACCCACTTCGGCCGGTGCTTGGGACAGCGCTTCTCGAAGAAGGCCGCGTCGAGGTCGTCGACGCCCTCGGGGAAGCGGCGCAGGGTGACCGCTCGGCCGGCGAGATGCGGGACGAGTGCCGGCGCGACCTTCGCGTAGTAGTCGACCACCTCGCCCTTTGTGAAGCCGGTTTCCGGATAGAGGACCTTGTCGAGGTTGGTGAGCGTCAGCTGACGGCCGTCCACCTCGACCTGGCGGCTGTCGGCCACGATCTAGCGTCCCGAGTTGTAAATGGGGGTCACTGGGTCGCGGATTTCGCTTTGGCCTTGGAGCCCGAGCGGCCTTTCGGCGCGGCCTTCGGCCTGCGGCGCTTCGATCCGTCGCCCTTCACGGCGGCGATGCTTTCCTCCAGCGCGGCCATCAGATCGGGGGTGCCCGTCGGCGCCGGCTCCTCGGGGGCGGGGGCGGTGAGGACGTCCTTGCCCTCCGCCTTGCGTTCGACGAGCGCCAGCAGCTGCTCGCGGTACTCGTCGCGGTATGCGGTCGGGTCGAACTCCCGGGTCAGCGAGTCGATCAGTTGCTTGGCCATCTCGACCTCGCGCTTGGCGACCTTCGGCTCCTCGGCGGGGAGCGCATCGTCGAGCTCGGACGGGGGCACGACCTCATCGCCGAAGCGCATGGTCGTGAGGGTCAGGGCGCCCTCGGTGGGACGGATGGCCGCGAGGTGCTCCTTGTTGCGGAAGACAAAGCGGGCGATCGCGACTCTGTCCGACCGCTCCATCGCGGTGGCGAGCAGCGAATAGGCTTTCTCGGCGCCCTCCGCCGGTCCGAGGTAGTAGGGGCTGTCGAAGTAGATCGGGTCGATTTCGTCGAGCTCGACGAAATCCAGCACCTCGATCGCCCGCGTCTTCTCTGGCGCCAGTCCGGCCAGCTCGTCTTTGTTCAGCGGGACGTAGCGGTTGGGGGCGATCTCGAAGGCCTTGACGATCTCCTCGTAGGGAACCTCCTCGTCGGTACCTTCCGCCACGCGGCGGTGGCGGATCCGGGCGCCGTCGGACTCGCGGATCTCGCGCAGCGAGATGCCCCGCCGCGCAACCGCGCTGTAGAGCTTCACGGGCACGTTGAGGAGCCCGAAGCTGATCGAGCCGCTCCAGATCGCTCTCGCCATCAGTGAATCACCTACCCGGATTCTGGCAGCCGAATGCGCTCCCGCGGACGGCTCGCCCGCCGCGGGAGGCTTATTGCGGCGGTGCGGGATCATGCGCGCGTGCTTTTCGAGCTGCGCGACGTCCACATCTCCCGCGGAGGCAATCCGGTCCTTCGCGCGGTGAGCGCCGAGATTCCGGTTGGCTCCACGGCAATCGTCGGCCCCTCGGGGAGCGGCAAGTCGAACCTCTTGAGGCTTCTCAACCGGCTGGCCGAGCCCGACCGAGGCTCGATCTCCTATCGCGGCCGGCCGCTCCGCGAGTACGACCCCCTGAGGCTGCGCCGGGAGGTCGCGCTGGTCCCGCAGCTGCCGGCATTGCTCGAGGGCACGGTCGAGGCGAACCTGCGCTATGCCGCCAGCCTTGCCGGCAAGGAGCTCGACACCGAGAACTGCCTTCGTCACGCCGGCCTCGACCCCGACTATGCCGGGCGCGACGTCGAGAAGCTCTCGGTCGGTGAGCAGCAGCGGGCGATGCTGGCGCGGGCGCTGGCGCAGGAGCCACGCGTGCTGCTCCTCGACGAGCCGACGTCCGCGCTGGACGCCTCGGCACGCGACGCCGTGGAGGCAACGCTGGGGCGGTTGCACCGCGAGCTCGACATCTCCCTCGTCCTGGTCAGCCACGACCCCGAGCAGGCGCGCCGCTTGAGCGATTGGGTGCTCTGTCTGGAGGAGGGGCGGGTGGTCAGGTCCGGCCCTCTGGAAAAGGTGTTGGCATGACCTCGATCCACGTCTCGCTGGGAGAGGTGGGCGCCTCGCTGGCACTGATTGGCCTGGCCGCCGCGATCTCGCTCTGGCGCCACGCCGACCTCGAGCGCGACATCGCGGTGGCGACCGCCCGCTCCTTCGTGCAGCTCACCGCGATCGGCTACGCGATCAAGCTGATCTTCGAAGCGGACACGATCTGGCTGGTCCTTGTACTGCTCTCGGTGATGGTCGTCTTCGGGGCGCTGACCGCGCGCAGCCGTGCCAGCAAGGTCCCGGACGCTTTCTGGCCGCTGCTGTTTGCTCTCGCGGCCGCCGGGGGGACGACCCTCGGGATGGTGGTCGCGCTGGGGATCTTCGACCCGACCCCGCGCTACCTGGTGCCGGTCGGCGGCATGGTGATCGGCAACGCGATGACCGCCTCCGCGGTGGCCCTGAACCGGCTCGGCGACGAGATCGCCGATTCGCGGGCGCGGATCGAGGCAACCCTCTCGCTGGGCGCGACGGCGCGCGAGGCGGCCGCGCCGTTCGTGCGCCGGGCGCTGCGCTCCGGGACGATCACCCTGGTCGACTCGACCAAGACGACTGGGCTGATCTTCTTCCCGGGGACGATGGTGGGCATGCTGCTGGCCGGCGCCGATCCCGCCGATGCGGTCCGCCTGCAGCTGATCCTCCTGTATTCCCTGCTGGGCAGCGTCGCGATCGCCGCCCTCGTCGCCACGACGCTCGCCTATCGCAACTTCTTCACCCCGGCCGATCAGCTGCGCGAACCGCCCGAACCCTAAGAGCCGCCGGTTTCTCCGTGCGGCCCGCCAACCGCCGCGCAGCACCAGCCGTCGATGCGCGGGAAGGCCGCAGCGCCGCCGCCGGGAGCGAAGGCCTCCGAGATCGCAGCAATCGCACGGCTCTCACCACGGGCGGTGGCGAGGAACAGCCACTGGTCCGCTTCCGGCCAGGCGACCAGGAGCCTCTTGCCGTTGGGCGAGAAGGCCAGTTCGGAGAGCCGCCCCGGGACCGTGAGCAGTTGGTGGGTTCCGTTGCGACCGAAGAGCCAAACCATGCTGCGGATGCCGCTGCGCCAGCGCTCGGCGAGGAGGACGGCGACCGTGGCGTCCCGCGGCGAGAGGGCGGCATCGCGCACGGTCGCGCGGACGGGCAGCGCCAGCCAGTGGGGCCGCCCGATCCCGATCCCCTGCTCCGGCGCGCCGGCCTGCAAGGTCCGAACCTGCACGGTGCGGTGCGAGGCTTCGAGCAGCGCCGTGCCGCGCTCGCCCCATTCGAGCTTGGCGATTCCCGGCAGCGCCCTCGCCGCGCCCAGCTCGTGTCCGCTCTCGCTGCGGGCGATACGGACTCGGCCGCGGCCATCCACGTAGGCGAGCTGGGGCTGTCCCAGCGGCATCCAGGCCGGCGCCACCGCGGCGCTGCTGCGGGCGATCCGGTGATCGCCCGTGCCATCGGCGGCGGTCACCCGCAGCTGCCGGCCGGCGCGGTAGGCGATCCGGTACCCCGACGGCGACCAGCGCGGCTTGGAGATCGGCCCGCGGGCGCTCAGCGACCAGCGCGGTGTCCCGTCGGGCTCGACCGCGGTCAGGGTTCGGCCGGAGACAGCGCCCAGAAAGAGGCCGTGCGGCGACCAGGTCGCTTCCCGGTAGTTGCCGAGCAGGCGGCGCGAACCGTCGGGATGGACGACCCAGGGCCCGGCGGCGGACTGCACGAGCAGGCGTCCTCCGCCGGGGACCTCGGTCAGCGCCGGCCTGGCGTTCGGCACGCCGGCGGTGAATACGCCGCCGATCCAGTCGCGAACGCTGGCCCCGGCCGGCGAGAGTACGAGCCCGGCGATCAGCAGCGCACCCGCCAGGGCAATTGCGAAACGGGGCATGGCGGGGCGCCGGTCGGCCTGGCGTTCGGCCATCGCCCGTTCGAGCACGGAGAGCCCGCGGCGCTCGGCGCCCGCGGCATCCGGCAGGGGCTCCTCACGCAACAGAGTGGCAAGTCGCTCCGCGGTCACCGCTCGTCCTCCAGCAGCTCACCGAGCCGGTCGAGCGCCCTTCGCAGGCGCGAGTTGACCGTGCCGCGGGGAAGTTCGAGAATCCGCGCGATCTCTCGGGGCGTGTACTCGAGCAGGTGTCTGAGAACCACCACCGCGCGGTGCTCGGCCGGCAATTGCGCCAGGGCAGCCATCAGGTCACCACCGATCTCGGCGTCCTTGGCGGGCGCCTCCGCCTCGCGGTCGCGCTCTGAGATGCCCCGGCGAAGCGATTCCCGGCGGGCCCAGTCGATCGCGCGGTTGACGACGATCCTGTGCAGCCAGGGCCCGAACGGGCGGCGCCGGTCGAAGCGGTCGAGCGCCGCAACGGCGGCGAGAAAGGCGTCCTGGGCGATGTCCTCTGCCGCGGCGGCATCGTGGACCACGAGGTACGCGGCCCGGTGGGCACGGCGCCATTGGGCGGCGTAGAGCTCCGCGAGCGCCTCGCGAGAGCCTCGCTGGGCCTCCCGCACGAGCCTGCGCTCCAGCCGGGCGGGTGGTGCCTCCCGCCCGAGCCTGCGCTCCAGCCGGGCGGGTGGTGCCTCCCGCCCGCCCGCTCCCTCGACCGCCTCCCTCTCAGTACCCAAGCCTCACCCGTGCCCTGGAGCATCTCAACCTTTTGCCACCTGCCTGGCGAGCCGATCGACAGCGCCCGAGAGCACGGCGCGCAATTCGTCGTTCAGGGCCCCGGACGGCAGCTCGACCACGAACGAGCTGGTGTTGCGGAAGCGGTGGTTCTGCCAGTTGGGCGCCGTGCCGGCCATCCACGGCATGAGGCGGAATGGCAGTCCGGCCAGGTGCGCGAAGCGCCGCGCCGCCGGGGCGCTTTGGTCCCAGGCGCGGACGAACGGCCCAGGTCCCGTGTGCTGGTGGAACCAGATCGTGATCTGCGGGCGCAGCGCCGCGACGATCCGTGCCGCGAGGCGGGACTCCGGCTCGGAGAGGGGGCGTGGCCCCGCGTACTGACTGCTCCAACGCGCCCCGATCGCTCGCCAGCCGGCTGGGAAGTTCCGATTGAGGTCAACGCCCCTGCCGTTCAACCGGGTGTTGGGGCGAACCCGTCCGGATCGAGGTTGGGGACGATGTATATGTCCGCCGCCGGATCGGGGCAGCCGTTTGCGAGGGGCTGGATCTGCCCGGTGGCGGCACACTCGTCGCCGTGGATGCAGCCAAAGAGAAGAACCTTGCCCGGCAGCGCGGGATCGCCGAGCTGACGGAGGCGAATCGGCCGCCGCGCCGCGGATCGTCCGGCAACGCCGGCCCGCTCGACGAGGTTTCCCGGATGGCGCGGCGTGTCAAGAAAGGCGAGAAAGCCGTGGCCGGAGGCATGCCGTTCTCCGCGCTGGCGGGGGGTTTCGGATGGACTCTTGCGCGGTGGCGCGGTTCCCCTGCGGTCGTGCCTCGGGACACCGCTGTCGGGGTGAGGGAGTGCCATGGCTATCGCGATCAGACAGGCGCCCGACGCCGTCGATGCCGCTGCGAGAAGGAGGATGCGCCACCGCATCGTCATGTCGTCCCCATCTGTCGCACTGCCATAAGTACGAGTTGGGCCTCCGCAGAGGTCCCGAGCGGTCGGGGAAGCCGATGGCGCGGGGGCCAGGTGCCCGTACACTCGGCTCGGTGACGCGGCGGCAGCGCCTGACGCTGGTTGCGACGATCCTCGGCTCGACGGTCGTCTTCCTGGACTCGACGGTGGTCAATGTCGCCCTGCCCTCGATCGCGGACGATCTGGGCGCGGGGCTCGCCGGCCAGCAGTGGGTGATCGAGGCCTACATGCTGACCCTGGTCTCGCTGCTGCTGGTCGGCGGTTCGCTTGGCGATCAGTTCGGGCGGCGGCGAATCTACATCCTCGGACTCGTCGCCTTCGGGATCACCTCGGTGCTCTGCGCTCTCTCGCCGACGGTCGAGCTGCTGGTCGCGGGGCGGGCGCTGCAGGGGATCGCCGGGGCGCTGCTGGTGCCGGGCTCGCTGGCGCTGGTCGCCGCGACGTTCGAGGGCGCGGCACGCGGCAAGGCGGTCGGTACCTGGACCGCCTGGACCGGGATCGCCGTCGTGATCGGACCGGCGGGGGGAGGGGCACTGATCGAGGCTCTTTCTTGGAGGACGATCTTCTGGCTGAACGTTCCGCTGATCGTCTTCACCGCGATGCTTACCCTGCGGGCCGTGCGCGAGAGCCGCGACGCCGAGGCGTTCCGCGGCGTCGACTGGCTTGGCATCGGTCTTTCCGCGGCGGGTCTGGGCGGTCCGGTTTTCGCTCTGATCGAGCAGCCGATCCACGGCTGGGGCGCGCAGATCGTCCGCGTGCCGCTCGCTATCGGCGTGGCCTGTCTTGCGCTCTTCGTTGCGCACGAGGGGCGCACGCGTCATCCGATGCTCGAGCTGGCGCTGTTTCGGATTCGCAACTTCTGGGTTGCCAACGTGGCCACGTTCGCCGCCTACGCCGGCCTGATTGCGGGTCTCTTCTTCTTCACGATCTTCCTCCAGCAGGTGGCGGGCTACTCACCTGTGGAGGCCGGATTGGCGACGACCCCGATCTCGGTCGTGATCTTCCTGCTCTCGCCGCGCTTCGGCCGGCTCGCGTCTGGCACCGGCCCACGCCTGCCGATGACCCTCGGTCCGATCGTCGCCGGCCTCGGGCTGCTCCTCCTCCTGCGTGTCGACCGCAACGCCGTCTACCTGCCGGACGTGTTGCCCGCTGTGCTCGTCTTCAGCCTCGGCCTCTCCGCGACGGTGGCGCCCCTGACGGCAACCGTGCTCGACTCCGTGGAGGAGCGCCACGTCGGCGCCGCCTCGGGCATCAACAACGGTGTCTCGCGCGTCGCCGGCCTTCTGGCGATTGCGGTGCTCGGTGCCGTGATCGCGACCAGCTTCGGAGCGCAGATCGACAGCGACGTCGAAGGGCGTTCGAACGCCCTTGGCCCGGGCGTCGTCAGCGCGCTCCAGAAGGCCAAGGACCAGCCGTTGTCGATGCCGTCCACGGGGCAGCTGCCGAGGCGGGAAGCGGTGCTCGTGCGCTTCGTCGCCGCCGAGGCGTCCACCTCTGCCTTCCACATGGGATTGCTGATCGCCGGCCTGCTGATGATCGGTGGAGGGCTGGTCTCCGCGGTTGGCATCGTCAACCCGCGGCATCGCTTCGAGGCGGTGCCCGCCGGGGGCGCGGCGGCGGCCGGCGAGTGCGGCCACGGCGCCGACGCCGATTGCGCTCAGCCGGGTCCAGCAGCCGTGGCGAGGCCTCTCAAATAGGCTGCGGGCGGTGAGCGCTCCCATCATCTTCTCGGGCATCCAACCCACCGGCAGCAAGCACCTGGGCAACTACATCGGTGCGATCCGGCAGTACGTCGAGGGCCAGGAGCGGGGCGAGCCGGCGATCTACTGCATCGTCGACCTCCACGCGCTCTCGGTCGCCTACGACCCGGCCGAACTGCGCGAACGCGTCTACGACACCACGGCGATCCTGCTCGCCGCCGGCCTCGACCCGGCCCGCTGCATCCTCTTCCGCCAGTCCGACGTACGCGAGCACACCGAGCTGACCTGGATGCTCGCCGCCGTCACCGCCCATGGCGACCTCAACCGCATGCACCAGTTCAAGGACAAGTCCCGGCGGCAGCAGGAACTGGTCTCCGCGGCGCTCTTCTTCTACCCGGTGCTGATGGCCTCCGATGTACTCGCCTACCGCGCCACCGAGGTGCCGGTCGGCGACGACCAGCGCCAGCACGTCGAGCTGATGCGGGAGATTGCCCGCCGTTTCAACGAGCGCTTCGGCGAGACGCTGGTCGTGCCCGAGCACCGCATCCCCGAGATCGGCGCGCGGATCATGGATCTGCAGGAGCCGGAGCGGAAGATGTCCACCACCGGGGCAACCGAGGCCGGGACGGTCTACGTGCTGGACGACGAGAAGGCGATCCGCAAGAAGCTCGGCAGCGCCGTCACCGACTCCGGCCGCGAGGTCGTCCGCTCGCCGGAGAAGCCCGGGATCACCAACCTGATCGACGTCCTCGCCGCGGCGCGCGGGGTCGAGCACGCGGTGGTCGAAGGTGAGTTCGAGGGTGCCGGCTACGGCGACTTCAAGAAGGCGGTCGCGGAGGGCGTGGTCGAGCTGCTGGCGCCGGTGCGCGAGCGCTACGCGGAGCTTCGCCCTGACGAGGGGGCGCTGGAGGCGACCCTTGCGGCTGGCGCCGAGAAGGCCCGCGCGATCGCCGCGCTGACGCTTACCGACGTTCGCGACCGCATGGGCATCGGGCCGCAGCGGTAACTTGCGGCTGTGACCGTCGCGGAGCTGGACCTCGAGCTCGACGTCTTCGCGGGGCCGTTCGACCTGCTGATGGCGGTTGTGCTGCGCGAGGAGCTCGATCTCCTCGAGGTCGAGCTGGGCGAGGTCGTCGTGGCCTATATCGAGCACCTGGAGCGCGAGGGGGAGCTGGAGCTCGAGGTGGCGACCGAGTTCCTGGTGTTGATCGCCTCCCTGCTGGAGTTGAAGTCCCGGCTGCTTCTGCCCGGCGCCGACGAGGAGCTGGAGGAGCTTGGCCCGGAGGAGGCGGTCGAGGAGCTGCTGGCCCGTCTGCTCGAGTACCGCCGCTACCGCGACGCCGCGGCGATGCTCGCCGAGCGCTTCGAGGCTGGGCGCGGGTACCTCTACCGGGCGGCGCCGCTGCCACCCGCGCTGCGCCGCGTTGCGGTCGAGGCGGCAGTCGCCGTCTACGACCCGGCGCAGCTCGGCAGTGCGCTGGGCGACCTGCTGGCCACCCCGCCGCCGCTTGACACCAGCCACATCAGGCCGACCGTGTCGCTGGAACGGAGGCTGCATGCCCTGCGGCAGGCCCTGGCCGGCAAGGCGAGCATCGATTTCGACGAGCAGTTCGGCGACGAGGACCGGTTGACCCAGGCGGTGACGCTGTTCGCGCTGCTCGAGCTCTACAGGAAGGGCGAGGTGACCTGGAAACAGAGCAAGCCGTTTGGCCCGATCTCGATTCGCAGGCGGGAGGAGGAGGCGGTGTGAAGGACCTCGCCCGCACGATCGAGGCGCTGCTGTTCCTCTCGGCCCAGCCGGTTAGCGCCGCGGACCTGGCCGCGGCGACGGAAGCCACCGAAGGTCAGGTGGCCGAGGCGCTCGACGTGCTGCGCGAAGACCTCGCCGAGGGAATGCGAGGTGTTGTCCTGCGCGAGGTGGCCGGTGGCTTTGCGCTTGCCAGCGACCCGGCGAGCGAGGAGGCCGCCCGCCGGCTGCTTGCCAAGCCGCGGACGCCGCCCCTCACCCAGGCGCAGGCGGAGACCCTGGCCATAGTTGCCTATCTGCAGCCCGTCTCACGTCCCGAGGTGGCGCGCATTCGGGGCGTGTCTTCGGAGTCCGCCGTGCAGACGCTGGCCGAGCGGGGGCTGGTCGAGGAGTCCGGCCGTTCGCGCTTCGGCGCCGCCCTTTTCAAGACCACGGAGCTCTTCGAGCGCCTCTTCGGCCTCTCCGGCCTCGACCAGCTGCCCGACCCCTCCCGGTTCGATCCCACGCCGGAGGACGAGCGCGACCTGCGCGAGCGCCTCCTCAAGGCGGGCGAGCAACGGGCCGAGCCGTGAGGCTCGCGGTGTGCCGGGGGAGGCCCCACCGGAGCAACGGCGGGGAGGCTCCGGCGGAGCCTCCCCCGGCACACTCCGGCCCGTGAGGCTTGCGAAGTTCCTCGCTCACGGCGGGGTCGCTTCCAGGCGAGCGGCGGAGAAGGTCGTTGCGGCCGGGCGGGTGACGGTGGGGGGAGAGGTGGTGCGGGACCCAGCCCGCGACGTGGGAGAGGGGGACGAGGTGCGGGTCGACGGAGGTCCCGTGGGAGTCGAGATGCGAGAGGTGTGGGCGGTGAACAAGCCGGCCGGGGTGGTGTCGACCGCCCGCGAGCCCGGCGGCCGCCGGGCCGTCGTCGAGCTGGTCGACTCGCGGGTGCGCCTCTACCCGGTTGGCCGGCTGGACGCGGACTCCACCGGGCTGCTGGTGCTGACGAACGACGGTGAGCTGGCGAACCGGCTCACCCACCCGCGCTACGAAGTCGAGAAGGCCTACCGTGTCGAGCTGCGTCGCCCACCGGCTGAGGCCGACCTGCGGCACCTGGCCGCCGGGGTGGAGCTCGAAGACGGTCCCACCGGGGCAGCCGAGGTGCGGCGCCTTGGGGAGCGGGAGATCGAGATCGTGCTGCGCGAAGGCCGCAACCGGCAGGTCCGTCGCATGGCAGAGGCGGTTGGCAACGAGGTGGTGGCCCTGCGCCGCGTCCGTCTCGGCCCGATCGAGCTCGGCAATCTGCCCGAGGGCGAGGCCCGCCCTCTCTCCGCCGACGAGATTGCCCGGCTTTGGGAAGATGCGGGGCGATGAGCGAGGAGCGACTTTTTGCCGTGCGGGGGGCCGTTCAGGCCGAGGCCAACGAGGCCGGTGCGATCCTCGCCGCGACCACCGAGCTGATGAGAGCTCTGCTGGAGCGAAACGACCTGGCGCCCGCGGCCGTGGTCAGCTGCCTGTTCACCACCACGGAGGACCTGGACGCCGAGTTCCCCGCCGTGGCCGCCCGGGGGCTCGGGCTCGAGTCCGTGCCGCTGCTCTGCTGTCGCGAGATCCCGGTGCCGGGCTCGATGCGGAGGGTGATCAGGGCGATGGTCCACTACTACGCGGCGGCTGGCCACACGCCCGCCCACGCCTACCTGGGCGCCACCCGGGAGTTGCGCTCGGACCTCCACGCCGCGCAGTAGTCCGGCGTGGGACACAATGGGCGCATGACCGTCACCTTCGCGGAGAGGCTTGCGCGCATCCCCGGCTATCAGGCCGGCGTTCCGACCGGCAAGGCGCCTGAGGCGATTGCCGCCAGCGGGATCGCCCAGCTCGCCTCCAACGAGTCGCCCTTCTCGCCGCACCCGAAGGTGGTGGAGACGATTCGCAGCGCCGCCGATGCGATGAACCGCTATCCGGACCCGGGTGCGACGCTGCTGCGGCGGCGCATCGCGGAGCGCTACGAGACCGAGCCGGGGAGGATCGCGGTCGGCAACGGCTCGTGCGAGATCCTGCTTGCTGCCGCCACGGCGCTCTGCGAGCCCGGTGCGGAGATCGTCTACGCGTGGCCGTCCTTCTCGATGTATCCGCATCTGGCGGCTCTGACCGAGGCACGTGAGATCCGCGTGCCCCTGGCTGACGGGTACGTCCACGATCTCGACACGATGGCGACCGAGGTGTCCGCCGCCACCCAGCTGGTCATCGTCTGCAACCCGAACAACCCGACCGGCACCCACCTGCCGGCGGCGGAGATCGCCGCCTTCTGCGAACGCGTCCCGGGGCACGTCACGATCGTGCTCGACGAGGCCTATGTCGAGTTCCAAACGCAGGACGACCCCGATGCGAGCCTGGACCTGCTGGCGCGGTTTCCCAACCTCGTCGTTCTGAGGACCTTCAGCAAGGTGTATGGCCTGGCGGGCCTGCGGGTCGGCTTCGCGATCGGCTCGGCGCCGTTTCGCGCCGCGGTCGATGCCGTGCGCCAGCCGTTCAGCGTCAACGCTCTCGCGCAGGCCGCCGCGGCCGAGGCGATCCTCCACCAGGACGATGTCGAGCAGCGCGTGGAGAGGACGATCGCGGAGCGGATCCGCGTCGAGGAGGCACTGCGGGAGCGGGGGCTTCGCACGGCTGAGACGGCGGCCAACTTCTCCTGGATCGACCTCGGCGAGGCCGACGAGGAGGAGGTCGTGAAAGGGCTTGGCGAGCGCGCGATTGCCGTTCGGCCCGGCAGGCCGCTCGGTGGCCCCGGCCACATCCGCGTCACCCACGGCACGCCGGTCGAGAACGACCGCTTTCTTGCCGCCCTTGCCGAGATCCTCGACTAAGCCCGTCTCACGTGCTACAAAGTCCTACAGTGAAGCGAGCCGGCCACAGCATGAGCCATCCAGGCGCCACCGGCGCTGCGCTCAGCTCTGCCCGCCGTTTCTATTTCTGGCGATTTATCTAGGCGTCCGGCCTCGCGGCGCTGAGCCGCAAGAGAGATAGAGCGCTTGGCCGGGCGCCGGGTCCCGATTTGGGCGATCCGCGATGCGCGCGCTCGCATGGCGAGATCCCGCCGGAAAGTAATGTTGCGAATGTGGAGAAAGGCGACGGCAAGATGGTGATCGGAATGCAGGGTGGGACGCGAGACCGGGTTCGCGACCAGCGAATCGAGCGAGTGGTGGAGCTGGTCTCGCCCGCGGCGCTGCTCGCCGACCTTCCGCTGGGCGAGGAACGTGAGAGAGCGGTGGTGCGAGGACGATCCGAGGTTGGCGGCGTGCTGGGCCGCGACGATGACCGGCTCCTGGTCGTGGTTGGCCCGTGCAGCGTCCACGATGTCGATGCGGCCCTCGACTACGCGAGCAGGCTCAGCGAGGTGGCCGGGGAGCTCGAGGACGACCTGGTGATCGCCATGCGGGTCTACTTCGAGAAGCCGCGCACAACCACAGGTTGGAAGGGATTGATCAACGACCCCCACCTGGATGGCTCCTGCGACGTCAACGCCGGCCTGCGCATGGCGCGGGCACTGCTGCTCAAGGTCCTCGACCTGGGCCTGGCCGTCGGTTGCGAGTTCCTCGATCCGATCACGCCGCAGTACATCTCCGACGCGGTCGCCTGGGGCGCGATCGGCGCTCGCACGACCGAGAGCCAGATCCATCGCCAGCTCGGCTCCGGCCTCTCGATGCCGATCGGCTTCAAGAACCGGACCGACGGCAATGTCCAGGTTGCCGTCGACGCCGTGCGGGCGGCGGCGGTGTCGCACGCCTTCGCCGGCATCGACGACAACGGGGCGCCGGCGATCCTCCATACAGCCGGCAATCCGGATGGGCACGTGATCCTGCGCGGCGGCAAGGGAGCCACGAACTACGAGGCCGAGGCGGTCGCCGGCGTGCTGGCGATGCTGAGGGCAGCCGGTCTTCCCGAGCGGGTCGTGATCGACGCCTCCCATGGCAACAGCGGCAAGGACCCCGTACGGCAGGTGGCGGCCGCGAGGGACATCGCCGAGCAGGTCGCGGGCGGCAACGGCGCGATCGTCGGGCTGATGCTGGAGTCGTTCCTGGTGGCGGGCCGTCAGGACCTCGAAGGGGAAGGCGAGCTCGTCTACGGCCAGTCGGTGACGGATCCGTGCATCGATTGGGACGCGACGGTTGCGCTGCTTGGCGAGCTTGCGGGCGCGGCCCGGGCTCGGCGCGACCGATGAAGCTTGCCGTCCTCGGCGTCGGCCTGATCGGCGGTTCTATCGGGCTCGCCGCTCGCCGGCGACTCGAGTGCGAGGTTGTCGGCTTCGATCCCGAGCCACAGACGGTGGAGAAGGCGGTCCAAAGCGGCGCGGTGGACATCGGGACGGCCTCTGTCGCCGAGGCCTGCGAGGCGGCCGAGCTGGTCTTCTGCGCGGCGCCGGTGGCGGGCCTGCCGGAGCTGGCCCGGGCCGCGCTCGCTGCCTGCGGGCCCGACACGGCGGTCACCGACGTCGGCTCCACCAAGCGCGAGATCGTTGCCGCGCTGGGCTCGGACACGCGCTTCATCGGCGGCCATCCGCTGGCGGGTGCCGAGACCTCCGGCGTCGAGAATGCCCGCGAGGACCTCTTCGACGGCGCTCGCTGGTACCTGACTCCGACCGAGAGCTCGAGTGGCGTGCTCTACGACCGCCTGCAGCGAGCGCTCGCCGGTCTCGGGGCGCGCCCGCAGGCGATCGACGCCGAGCCCCACGACAGGCTGATGGCGACCGTGAGCCACCTTCCCCACGTTGTCGCCAACGTCCTCGTCGGCCAGGCCGCGGCGGAGCTGACGCGCGACTCCGAGCGGATGCCGGAGGTGGGCCCGAGCTTTCGCGACACCACCCGGGTTGCCGGTTCCAATCCGGCGATCTGGGGAGACATCTTCTCCTCCAACCGAGCGGCGGTTGCGGATGCGATCGACGCGGTCGTGGCCCGGTTGCGGGAGGCCTCCGAGCTGATCCGGGCCGGCGACCGGGAACCGGTGGCTGCCTGGCATGCGGCGGCCGCGGCGGACCGGCGGCGGCTGCTGGAGACAGAGCTGGCCGGCGGGCCGCTGCGCGAGCTGCGCGTCGTGGTCTCCAACCGGCCCGGCACGGTCGCCGAGCTGGCGCTTGCCCTGGGGCAGGCGGGCGTCAACATCGAGGACATGGCGCTCTACCCGGCAGCCGACATGAGGTCGGGTGCGATCTCGCTTTGGGTGGCCGGTGACGAGCAGGCGGAGCGCGCCGCGACGCTGGTGCGCGATCTGGGCCACACCGTGACGGCGCTCGCCGCCGGGGAGTAGACGGATGGCGACTCGATTCGAGCCCGCCGGGCCGCTGCGTGGAAGCCTGCGCCCGCCGCCCGACAAGTCCATCTCTCACCGGGCGGCCCTGATCGCCGCCATGGGAGAGGGCGAAACGTCGATTCTGGGCTATCTCGATTCGGGCGACACGCGGTCGACGCTGGCGGCGGTCGGGGCGCTGGGCGCCGAGGTGGACGGCGTGGGGGCCGCGATCGCGCCGCGGCTCCGGGTGCGCGGCGTCGGGCTGCGGGGCGCCCGCGACGCTGCGGTCGACGTCGGCAACGCCGGTACGCTGTTGCGGCTGCTGCCGGGCTGGCTGGCCGGGCAGGAAGCGGGAACGTGGACCCTGGACGGCGATGAGTCGATTCGGCGGCGCCCGGTCGATCGAATCGCCGCACCGCTGCGCGAGATGGGGGCGCGACTGCGCTGCCGCGACGGACGCCTGCCGCCGCTGCGAATCGACGCCGCTCCGCTGCGCGGCATCTCCTACAAGCTGCCGGTGGCAAGCGCTCAGGTCAAGTCCTGCATCCTCTTCGCGGGCCTGCTGGCGGACGGCGAGACGCGGATCGTCGAGCCGCTGCCGAGCCGCGACCACACAGAGCGCATGCTGGCGGCGGCCGGCGCGGTAGTCGAGCAGAGTGAGTCCGTCATCTCGGTGCGCCCGGTTGCGCGGCTCGAGCCCGGTGAGATCGCCGTGCCAGGGGATTTCTCGTCGGCGGCCTTCTTCCTGGTGGGGGCGCTGCTCGTCGCGGGCAGCGACCTGACTCTCTCGGGGGTTGGCCTCAATCCGACGCGGACCGGCCTGCTGGCGGTTCTGGCGCGGATGGGGGCGGACATCGAGGTGGATCTCGAGCCCGCCGACGGTGGCGAGCCGAGCGGGCAGATCCGGGTTCGCTCCTCCGAGCTGCGCGGCGTCGAGGTGGGGGGCGGAGAGATCCCGCTCGCGATCGACGAGCTGCCGCTTGTCGCTCTCGCGGCATGCTTTGCCGAGGGCGAGACGACGATCCGCGACGCCGCCGAGTTGCGGCGCAAGGAGAGCGATCGGATCGCGAGCGTGAGCGAGGCGCTGGCGGCGCTGGGCGGCCGGGCCGAGCCGACCGAGGACGGGATGCGAATCGAGGGAGTTGGCGGCCTGCAGGGAGGCACGATCGACCCGCGTGGCGACCACCGCGTGGCGATGCTGGGCGCGATCGCCGGCATCGCCTCGCTCCACGGCGTTGATGTGGCGGGAATGGACGCCGCCGCGATCAGCTACCCGGGCTTCGAGGCGGACCTGGCCTCTGTCCTGGATGTCTGACCGCCTCGGTCGGCCCCACGGCGGGGCTGGGATGGCGGACGCCACACCCCGAAACCGCGAGACTGTGCGGCCCATGGTGATCGCGATCGATGGGCCCGCCGGAGCGGGCAAGTCCTCAGTGGCCCGTGCTGTCGCACGGGCGCTCGGCTTCACCTATCTCGATTCCGGAGCCATGTATCGCTGCGTGGCGCTGGCCGGGGTCGAGCGCAGCGGCGACCTGGACGACGGCGACGCGATGGGTGGCGTGGCACGTTCGGTGAAGATCGAGCTCGACGGCGAATGCGTCTGGCTCGATGGGCGCGACGTCAGCGCGGCGGTCCGCGCGCCGGCGGTTACCGAGGCCGCGTCTCGCGTCTCCGTACATCCGCAGGTGCGAGAGGCGATGGTTGCCCTCCAGCGCCGGACGATTGCCACGGGCCCCTTTGTCGCCGAGGGGCGCGACATCGGAACCGTGGTCAGCCCGGAGGCTCCGCTGAAGGTCTTCCTGACCGCCTCCGAGCGCGAGCGCGCTAGGCGCCGTGCCGTGCAGAGCGGCGAGGACGAGGCGGCGGTCCTCGCAGCGCAGCGCGAGCGCGACCTGCGGGACGAGATGCGCGAGCACGGCGCGATGCGCGCCGCTCCCGATGCGGTCGAGGTCGATACCACGGGCCTGACGCTCGACGAGGTCGTCGAACGGGTGGTTGGCCTCGCAACTCAAAGGGGCCTCATATGAGCTTCCAGGGCGCCCTTCGCACCCCTGAGGCACGAAAGGCGCATCGGAAGGAGGGGAGACGATGAGTCGCGTGCCCACCGTTGCCGTCGTCGGCTTCCCCAACGTCGGCAAGAGCACGCTCGTCAACCGGCTGGCGGGAGGGAGGGAGGCGGTCACGCACGCCAAGCCGGGCGTCACCCGCGATCGCAAGCGAGTGGCCTGCGAGTGGAGCGGAATCACGTTCGACCTGCTCGACACAGGTGGCATCGACAGCGGCGATGAGGACGAGATGGCCGAGGACGTGCGGCGCCAGGCGCGACTTGGAATCGAGGAGGCCGATGTCGTGATGCTTGTCGTCGACGCCCGCGCCGGGGTTCGCGCCGGAGACGCCGAGCTGGCGAGCGCGCTGCGGGGCTCGGAGACGCCGGTCCTCGTCGTCGCCAACAAGGTGGACCGACCGGAGGACGAGTACCTGACCGCCGAGCTCAACGGTCTCGGGCTTGGCGAACCGCTGGCTGTCTCGGCAACCCACGGGCTCGGCAGCGGCGACTTGCTCGACCGCGTGGTCGAGCTTTTCGGGGAGCGCCCCGCGCCCGACGGGGGCGGTGAGGCGGTGCGGGTGGCGGTCATCGGTCGCCCCAACGTCGGCAAGTCCTCGCTTGTCAATGCTCTGCTGGGCGCCGAGCGCGTGATCGTCTCCGAGCGAGCCGGGACCACCCGCGACGCAATCGACACCAGGCTGGAGGTCGAAGGGCGCCCGGTGGTGCTGGTAGACACAGCCGGCCTGCGTCGCCGCTCGAAGGTTGCCGGCAGCGTCGATCACTACGCCCAGCTGCGCTCCGAGCGGGCGGCGGAGCGGGCGGATGTCGCGCTCGTCGTCTGCGATGCCTCCGAGGGCGTCACCGCCGAGGACCTGCGGGTGGCGGGTCTGGCGATGCGCGCCGGTTGCGCGACCCTGATGGTGCTCAACAAGTGGGACATCGGCGCCACCGACATCGATGACGCCCGCGCCCGCGTGGAGCGCAAGCTGCGGCTGCGCCCCGCGGTCTTCACATGCTCGGCGACGGGGGGGCGCAACGTCGACAAGCTGCTGCCCAGAGCGCTGGAGCTGGCGGACCGGGCCGCTGAGCGGCTCCCCACCCCGGAGCTGAACCGCTTCGTCGCGGGCGTCACCGCGTCGACTCCGCCGCCGGCGCGCCGTGGTCGTCGCCTCCGCCTCTACTACGCGGCGCAGGTCGGAGAGCGCCCAATGCGGATCGCGATCCAGGTCAACGACCGCCGCCTGGTCAACCGAGACTGGGCATATCACCTGGAGAACAGGATGCGGGAGGCCTACGGCTTGGAGGGAATTCCGCTGGTCATCGACCTCGTGCCGCACTCGGGTCGCGGGCGCCGCTAAAGGCTCGCTGCGGGTTATGCGCATGTCCCGCAGCGAGCCTCTAGGCTTCGGCCATGCCAGATAACCATCCGCTCGCTGAAGGCGAGTACCTCTTCACGTCCGAGTCCGTCACCGAGGGTCACCCGGATAAGGTCTGCGACCAGATCTCCGATGCGATCCTCGACGCCGTCATGGCGGGAGACCCTGAGGGTCGCGTCGCATGCGAGACCCTCGTCAACACCGGGATGGCGGTGGTCTCCGGCGAGATCTCGACAAACGTGCACCTCGACGTGCCCGAGATTGTTCGCGAGACGATTCGCGAGATTGGCTACGACCACGGCTCCTACGGCTACAACTGCGACCACATCTCGGTGCTGGTGTCGCTCGACAAGCAATCGTCCGACATCGCGCAGGGCGTCGATGCCTCCCGCGAGACGCGGATCGGCTCCGACACCGACGACGAACTGCTGCGTGCCGGTGCCGGCGACCAGGGAATGATGTTCGGCTACGCCACCGACGAGACCGAGGCGCTGATGCCGATGCCGATCCACATCGCACACCGGCTGGCCGAGCGCCTCGCGGCGGTTCGCAAGGCGGGCACGCTTGACTACCTTGGGCCAGACGGCAAGACCCAGGTCACCGTGCGCTATGCGGATGGCCGCCCGGTCGGGGTCGAGAAGCTGCTGATCTCCACCCAGCATGCCGCGGACGTCGAGTCCGAGCAGACGATCAAGCCCGACCTCTGGGAGCACGTCGTGCTGCCCGTGCTCGGCGCTGAGGCCCCGGGCATGTACGACGAGGCTCAGCTGCGCGAGGGCTTCCTCGTCAACCCGACCGGCAAGTTCGTGATCGGCGGGCCGGTTGGCGATGCCGGTCTCACCGGCCGCAAGATCATCGTCGACACCTATGGCGGCATGGCGCGCCATGGCGGCGGTGCCTTTTCGGGCAAGGATCCGTCGAAGGTTGACCGCTCCGCCGCGTACGCGGCTCGCTACGTTGCGAAGAATGTCGTCGCGGCTGAGTTGGCCCAGCGCTGCGAGGTTCAGGTGGCCTACGCAATCGGCGTGGCACACCCCGTCTCGCTGATGGTCGAGACGTTTGGGACGGGCCGGCTCCCCGATGCCGAGATCTCCCGTTTGGTCGAGGCGGAGTTCGACCTGCGGCCCGGCGCCTTCCGGCGCTACCTCGACCTGCACCGACCGATCTTCCAGAAGACCGCTGCGTACGGACACTTCGGCCGCGAGGACTCCGACTTCACGTGGGAGAGAACCGATCGGGCAGTCGCCCTGCGCGACGCGTCGGAGTCGCCCGCCACGGCAACCACACCCGCCTGAACCGCTCGGCCTGTGCGGGCGGGAGCCGCGGAACCCGCTCAGCCGGGGGGCTGAGACTGAACCGCTCGGCCTGTGGGGGCGGGAGCCGCGGGACCCGCTCAGCCGGGGGGCTGAGACTCGCCGAGCCCGTGCGTGCCTGCGGTGGGCGCCCCGGTCGCTTGGTCGACGCGGTGGACGACCTCGCCGGGATTGGCCACCCCGGCAAAGACGAAGTTGTAGTCGTCGGTTGCGGCGGTGTCGAAGTCGACATCGCCGATCTGCACGATGCGCTGGTAGATGGACTGCCGGTAGTTGACGTTCTGCACTCGCTCCAGCCGCGTCTCCTGGATCTCCCTCGAGACGATGCCCCGCTTGATGTTGAGGCGGCGGTTGGTGATCGTGTAGGTCGTCGCGACGCGCTTCACGAAGCCGGCCAGCACCGTGAGCGCGATCACCGCAAGGACGACCAGGAAGACGAGACCGCCACTCGCGCCGATCAGCTTGGCGATGGCGCCGAGAATCGCGGCGATCACAATTCCCTTCAGGTAGAAGCCGAGGATCGCGCGCCAGGAGGGGTGCCCCTGAAAGATCACCAGCTCGTCGGGGCTGAGGTGGATGCCCATCGGTGGGCAGCATATCTCCGGTGTCCGCACGTCTCCATACCGTGAATCGAATGTCCATAGCGAACATCGAGCCGTTGACGACCGCCCGTTCCCTGCGCGGACCGTTCGACTATCGGCTGCCGGCCGAGATGGCCGACCTCGAGATCGGCAGCGTCGTCCGGGTCCCGTTTGGAAACCGCCGGGCGCTCGGCGTCGTGGTCGGCTTGGCCGAGAGCTCAAAGGTGCCGCCCGAGCGCCTCGCGGAGCCGCTGGAGGCCCTCGAGCCGGGAGTGCCTGAGGAACTCGTGCGGCTGGGTCTCTGGGTCGCCGAGGAGTACTGCTCGACTCCATCGCGGGGTCTGCAGCTCGTGCTGCCGCCGGGAACCGGCGCGGGCGGCCAGCGGGTTCGCTCCCAGACCGAGCTCCGAGTGACGATCGCCCCCGCGGGCGAGGAAGCGCTGGGCGGGGGGACGCGCCTGGGAGCCCGCCAGCGGGCCGTCCTGGAAGCGCTGCGCGCCGGCGAGATATCCGCTGCCGAGCTGGCAGCCGGCGTCGGTGCGGATCGCAGCGTGCTGCGCAGGCTCGAGGACCGGAACCTGGTCGTGATGCGCAGCACTCCGGTTCGGCGAGAACCAGGGCATCTCCCGGTTGGAGCCGCCGGCGATCGGCCCGAGCTGCTCGATGACCAGCTGCACGCGGTGGAGCGGATCGTGGCCTCGCTTGACGACATGGCCGGAGCGGAGCGCAAGTTGCTCGTCCACGGCGTCACCGGCTCCGGCAAGACCGAGGTCTACCTGGCCGCGGTGGAGGCGGCGCTGGAGCGGAAGCGTGGGGCGATCGTCCTCGTCCCCGAGATCGGGCTCACGCCGCAGGCGGTGGCGCGCTTCCGGGCGCGGTTGGGCGATCGCTTCGCGGTGCTGCATTCCGCGCTGTCGCCGGGACAGCGATACGACGAGTGGCGGCGCCTGCGGGCCGGCGAAGCAAGCGTCTGCGTGGGCCCCCGCTCGGCGGTTTTCGCGCCGGTGCGCGATCTCGGTCTGATCGTCATCGACGAGGAGCACGATCCCTCCTACAAGCAGGAGGGCGACCCCAGCTATGACGCCCGGGCCGTGGCGCGCCGCCGCGCCGCCGAATGCGGGGCGACGCTGGTCGCGGGCACGGCGACGCCGGGGCCGGAGTCGTGGTTGGAGCTGCCGCGGGTCGAGCTCCCGCGCCGCGTCGACGAACAGCGCATGCCGCCGGTCGAGGTTGTCGACATGCGAGACGCGGACCCGCGCTCGGGTCCGCTGCATCCCTCGACCTGGGCGGCGCTGCAGGAGGTGCGCCGGCAGGGGGCCAAGGCCATCATCATGGTCAACCGCCGCGGTTTCGCCCCCTGGTTCACCTGCCGTTCCTGCGGGCGGCACTGGGGTTGCCCCAACTGCGACGTTTCGCTGATCGTCCACCGCCAGGCGGGCCGTCTGGTCTGTCACCACTGCGCCTACTCGGAGTCGCTGCCCACGGTCTGCTCGGATTGCGGTTCGACGACGCTGTCGCGGGCGGGGGTGGGGACGGAGCAGGTCGAGGGCCTGCTCGTCGAGCAGCTGGCTCCGATGCCCGTCTTCCGGCTTGATTCGGATACCGCCGCAATCCGCGGGGCGCATGCACGCATCCTGGCCGGCTTTGGAGAGGCCAAGAGCGCCGTCCTGGTGGGGACCCAGATGGTGTCCAAGGGGCACGACTTTCCAGAGGTGACGCTGAGCGCGATCGTCGACGCCGATGCGACACTGCGCTTTCCCGACTTTCGAGCCAGCGAGCGAACGTTTGCGATGGTGGCCCAGCTGGCCGGCCGCAGCGGTCGTGGCAAGGCGGGGGGAGAGGTGATGGTCCAGACGCTGGCCCCCGAAGAGCCGAGCATCGCCCATGCCGCCCACCACGACGCGGCCGGCTTTCTGGCGGAGGAGGTGGAGCGTCGGCGGGCGCTCAGCTATCCACCGTTCTCGCACCTGATCAGGATCGTGTTGAAGGCGGAGTCCGAGCAGCGGCTCGACGAGGCCGCCACGGGTCTCGCGGAGGCTCTCGCCGAGTGCCTCCCGGAGGGAACCGATCTGCTCGGCCCCGCCCCGATGTTCCGGGTTCGCAACCGCCACCGGCGCAGGCTGTTGACGAAGGCGCAGGACCGGGACGCCACGGTTGCGGCGGTCCGCGATGCGGTTAAGCGCCTGTCGTCCGATCGCTCGCTGCGCGACGTCGCGATCGGCGTCGACGTCGATCCACAGTAGCCGCCGAACGATCCATACAATCGAGGGGTGAGCGACGAACAGGCTGTGAGGGCCGAGCAGGCCGAGCAAGACGGCATCGCGGCGGAGGCGCTTGAGCGCCGGGAAGCGGCGCTTGCCCGGGTCGTGAAGTTCGGCGACCCGGTTCTGAAGAGCGCCGCCTCGCCGGTCGCGGAGTTTGGCACCGGCCTGCGCGCCGACGTCGAGCGGATGATCGGCATCATGCGCGACGGGATGGGGGTGGGGCTGGCCGCCACCCAGCTCGGGATTTTGCGTCGCATGCTGGTCTTCCAGGCCGGACCCGACAGCGAGCCGACCGCGCTCGTCAACCCCTCGGTCGAGTGGCTGTCGGCGGAGGAGGTCGTTGCGGAAGAGGGGTGCCTCAGCCTGCCGCGGGTTTCGATGGACGTCGAGCGGCCCCTGCATGTCCGGGTTGCGGCGCTCGACATCGACGGTGCGGAGGTCACGATCGAGGCCTCGGGCCTGGAGGCGCGCGTGCTGCAGCACGAGATCGACCACCTCGACGGCGTCCTGATCCTCGACCGGGCGCCCCGCGAGCAGCGCAAGGGCGCCCTGCGCGCCCTGCGCGAGGGGGGCAGCTACAGCCCGCCGATCGAGGCCGACGAGGACGCCGGCAGCGCCGGGGCGCATCGCGAGCCGCGAACCGACGCGTGAGAACCGCCTACCTGGGAACCTCCGATTTCGCGGCGGTCGTCCTTCGCCGGCTTGCCGAGTCGACGCACCGGCCGGCGCTTGTCGTCACCCCGCCGGACCGCCCCCGGGGGCGCGGGCGCCGGATTCTGCCGCCGCCCGCGGCGGAGACGGCTCGCGAGCTGGGAATCGAGTTGCTGCAGGCCGAGAGCGTCAATGACGAGACCTCCCTCGAGCGGATCCGGGCCGCGCAGCCAGAGGCGGTGGCGGTCTGCGCTTTCGGGCAGTTGATTCGCGAGCCGCTGCTGTCGGAGTTCTCGCTCCTCAACGTCCACCCATCGCTGTTGCCTCGCTGGCGCGGCGCGGCGCCGATCGAGCGCGCGGTCATGGCCGGCGATCAGCGCACCGGCGTCAGCATCCTGCGAGTGACAGCGGGCCTCGACTCTGGCCCGGTGGCCCTTCAGGAGGAGGTCGCGATCGAAGCCGAGGACGACTACGCGACGCTCTCGGAGCGGTTGCAGGGGTTGGCGTCCGGACTCCTGGTAAGGGCCCTGGACCTGCAGGCTGCCGGTCGGCTGCGGTTCGAAGAGCAGGATGAGGAAGAGGTGACCTATGCCGAGAAGATCGATGCCGGCGAGCGCCGTCTGGATCCCGCCCGGCCGGCGGTCGAGCTGGCGCGAACGGTCCGCGCGCTGACGCCCCACATCGGCGCCTACCTCGAGATCGGCGACGGCAACAGGCTGGGCGTGAAGAGGGCGCGTGCGGTCGACGTTGGCGTAAAGCCCGGCGAGATCCGCGCCGAGTGGGGCGCGCTCCTGCTCGGCTGTGGACGGGGAGCCCTGCGGCTCGACATCGTCCAGCCGCCGGGGGGCAAGCCGATGACGGCAGAGGCCTACCTGCGCGGTCATCCGGTGCGGGCGCTGTGAGCGAAGGGCGAGCCGCCACGGCGATCTCTGTCCCCCGGGCGCTCGCCTTCGACGTGATCCGCGCGACCTTCGAGGACGGCGCCTTTGCCGAGCGTTTCTTCCGCGAGGCAGCCGAGGAACGGGATCTGGCCGGGCGCGAGCGCGCCCTTGCCCAGCGCCTCGTCTACGGCGCCGTACAGCGGCGCGGCACCAGCGACGCCGCGATCGAGCGTCTCGCCGAACGCTCCGTGCGGCTTCTCGACCCACCCGTCCTGGCCGGCCTCCGACTGGGCCTCTACGAGCTCCTCTTCGCCGACGGGACACCGGACTACGCCGCCGTCGATCAGGCCGTGGAGCTCGTCAGGAAGGCGGGCGCCAGCCATGCCTGCGGGCTCGTCAATGCGGTGCTGCGGCGGGCAGTCAGGGAACGCGTCGAGCTGACCGACGCGCTGCTTGGGGACGACTCGACGCCGGAGAGCGCCGCGATCGCACACTCGGTGCCGCTCTGGCTGGCGCAGATGTGGTGGCGGGAGCTGGGCACAGAGGTGGCGCGCTCGCTGCTCGGGGCGTGCAACGAGCCTGCCGAGGTCGCGCTGCGCGTCAATTCGCGGCGTGGGGACCGCGAGGTGGCGCTGGCGGCGCTGCGCGAGGCGGGCGTTCGAGTGCGGGCCCCCGAAGACGCCTGGCCGTTGGACCTCCTCGAGATGGCGGTGGTGGAGGGGCGCACCGGTGACACCGTCGGGAAGCTGGTTGCCGCCGGCGAGCTGACGCCGCAGAGCCGCGGCTCTGCGGCCGTGGTCGAGGTGCTCGATCCGCAGCCCACTGAGCACGTCCTCGATCTCTGCGCGGGCCCCGGCATCAAGACCGGGCAGATCGCGGCACGAATGGACGACCGGGGAGAGACGATCTCGGTGGAGGCGGATCCCGGCCGGGCGGCGGAGGTGGCGGAGCAGGCGCAACGCCTCGGCCTGCGCAGCGTCACCGTCGTCGAGGGCGACGCCGCAGAGCTTGCGATGGCACCGGGCTTCGACCGAGTCCTGCTCGACGCGCCGTGCTCCGATCTAGGCGCACTGGCCTCGCGGCCGGATGCGCGCTGGCGAAAGTTACCACGGACAATCGACCGCCTGGTTGAGGTTCAACAGCGCATCCTGGGCCGGGCGGTCGAGGCCCTTCGTCCGGGCGGGGTACTGGTCTATGCGACCTGCACGATCTCTCGCCGCGAGAACGAGGATCGAGTCGCCGCGCTGCTGGAGGCAGCGGCCGCCGGTGAGGTGCCACCCGTGAGCGTCGAGGACCTCGGCGCTCGCGCGCCCTCGCTCGCCTCTCCGCACGATCCGCGCTGCCTGCAGCTGCGTCCCGACCGGGATCGCACGACGGGCTTCTTCATCTGCCGGTTGAAGCGAGATGATGGGGGTCGATGACCGACGAGAACACCCTCCGCCGGCCGGTCTGCCCAGGCTGTGGCGAGCCGTGGCTGCGGCCAACCCAACTGCCCGGCCGCTTCCGCTGCGTGTACTGTCTGCGCCGCTTCGAGTTGGTATCTCAATGCCCCAACTGTGGAGAGCACCAGACCATTGCGCGGATGAGCAGCAGCCAGGACATGACCTGCCAGCTTTGCGGTGACTCGATGCTGAGGGCGGTATGAGCGAGCGGATGGCTGGACTGCTGGCCGAGCGGCGGGTGGCGCCGTCGATCCTCTCCGCCGATTTCTCGAGGCTCGGAGCGCAGGTCGGCGAGGTGATCGAGGCGGGTGCGCGGGTGATCCACGTGGATGTGATGGACGGGCACTTCGTGCCGCCGATAACGATTGGCCCGCTGGTTGCAGGGTCGGTCGCCGAGCAGGTCCACGCGGCGGGCGGGGCGGTCGACGTCCACCTGATGATCGAGCAGCCCGAGCGGCATATCGAGGCCTTCGCCGAGGCGGGGGCGGACTCGATCACCTTTCACGTCGAGGCGTCCGCGCACAGCAACCGGACACTTGCGGCGATTCGCGATCTCGGTTGCCTGGCGGGTATCGCACTCAACCCGGGCACGCCGGTGGAGGCCATCGCCGAGCTTCGCGAGCTGGCCGACATCGTCCTCTGTATGACGGTGAATCCCGGCTGGGGTGGGCAGGCCTTCATCGAGGGCTCGCCCGGAAAGATCGCTCGCCTCGCGCCGCTGGCCGCCACGGCGAGGATCGAGGTGGACGGAGGCATCGACACCTCGACGGCCGGAGCGGTCGCCGAGGCGGGCGCCTCCCTGTTCGTGGCGGGCTCGGCTGTCTTCGGCGCCGCTGACCCCGCCGCCGCCTACGCCGAGATCGCGCGGGCCGCGGGAGCGGTCTGACCGGGGTTGAGTTGAGCGATCCGGGCCAGCTGCCGGGGCTGTCCCTGAGGCGCTCTAGCCTTCGACAGATCGCGACGCACCCGGGGCTGGGGGAAACCCGGGCAGGGCTGCGCCGCCAGCTGCTCCAGTTCGTCGACCGGCTGGCGATTCTCGTTCTCGCGATCTGCATCCTGCTCGTCGCAGGGACGATGGGCTACGTGCTCAGCGAGGGCACCTCGGCCGGCTACGGGTTCATCTGGGCCCTGGACACCGTGGCCACGGTGGGCTCCATACCCGAGCCCACGAGCACCGCCGGTCAGATCGTCAAGGTCGTGCTGATCGTCCTCGGCGTGGGTACGCTGTTCTATGCGCTGGTGACGGTGACCGAGTTCTTCGTGTCGGGTCATCTGTCCGGCCTGCTCGAGGAGAGAAGGGCGTTGAAGAAGATCGACTCGCTGAAAGACCACATACTCATTTGCGGTTTTGGTCGGGTCGGGCGGCAGGCGGCCCGCGACCTGCGGGCGGCACGGTGCGACTTCGTAGTGATCGACAGCAACCCCGAGGACACGCGCGAGCACGCCGATGCGATGGGCGCGCCCTTCGTCGAGGGACCGCCATCCGACGACGAGGTGCTGCGCACGGCCGGGATCATGCGCGCCGCCGGCGTGATGGCATGCGTCGACTCCGACGCCGAGAACATCTTCATCGCGCTGACCGCGCGCGAGATGCGCTCCGACATCACGATCGTCGCCCGCGCGAGCGTCGAAGACTCCGAGAGCAAGCTGCGTCGCGCCGGTGCCGATCGCATCGTGTCGCCCTACAGGGCGAGTGGCTCGGAGATGGTCCGCTTTGCCCTCCATCCGCAGGTGACCGGGGTGGTCGAGGTCGCGCCCGAGTACCGGATGGAGGAGATCGAGGTGACGGTCGGTTGCGAAGCGGCGGGCCGCACGCTGGAGGAGGTACGCGGTTCCTCGATGATCGTCGCTCTGCGCAGCGGCAACGGAACCGTGCAGCCCCAGCCGCCGCCTGACACCCTGCTGCACGAGGGTGACGTACTTGTCGCGATGGGCGAGACAGGCGCGCTGGAACGGCTGGAGAGCCGTCTCGCACCCGCTGCAGGCTAAGAGCCCATCCGAGAAACCCGCGTGTGGCAAGCGTCGGACCCAGAGGCCGCCCCAGCCGCTCAGTTCGTCATTTGTTTCGCCCAGCGATACAAAGAGCGAACTGAGTCTCGATCCGGCGACCCCAGCCGCTCAGTTCGTCATTTGTTTCGCCCAGCGATACAAAGAGCGAACTGAGTTCGTGTCCGCTGCCCCCTGGCCACATCTCGCGGAACGATGCCCACAGCTCCCGACCGCCTGGGCCCCACACAGCCTCCCCCTGTTTGCCCTCCATACCTGCAAGTAGGAGGGCAAACAGGGGGCTGTTTAGACCCTATGGCCGGCCCACCTGAGCGCCGGTTCAATCCGAACCCCGCGTAAAGGTCGGCACCCGCGCATGAGATGCGCGGGTTTGTCGCCGAGGAACGGCCTCGGCGAGGACCGCAATCATGGGGGTGCCGACATGGCGCAGGTTAGGACGTGGGTGGGTCTCGATGTTCACGCGGCGAAGGTTGTCGCGGCGATCGCCGACTCGGAGTCAGGCGAGTTGGCGGTGCGGCGAATGGGCGGGCAGACCGAGCAGGTGGCGGAGTTCTGCGCCGCGTTGCCGGCGCCGGTGCGGGTCGCCTATGAGGCTGGTCCGACCGGCTTCGGGCTGGCTCGGGCATTGGCAGCGAGGGGCATCGACTGCACGGTCGCCGCGCCGGGCAAGATCGAGCGCCCCGCCCAAGACCGGGTCAAGACCGACCGCCGTGACGCCGAGCGGCTGGTCCGCCTGCTGATGATCGGCGGCCTTCACCCGGTGCGCGTACCGACGCCGGCCGAGGAGGCGATGCGCGACCTGGTGCGTGCCCGCGAGGACGTCCGCGGCGACTTGATGCGGGCCCGCCACCGGGTCGGCAAGCTGCTGCTGCGCCACGACCTGCGCTTCGAGGGCAACAACTGGACCCAGCGCCACCTCGACTGGCTGGGGAGGATCGGCCTTCCCGAGCCGGTAGCCCAGACGGTCCTGCTCGACGGGATCGGGGCGATCGACGCTCTGCTGCTGCGCCGCTCTGAGCTGGAGTCCCAGATGGCTGCCTTGGTCGAGGGCTCCCCGTGGGCGCAGAGCGTCGCTCACCTGCGCTGCCTGCGCGGCATCGACACCTTGAGCGCCCTGGGCCTCTGCGCGGAGGTCGGGGACTTCGAGCGCTTCCAGCGGCCGGCGCAGCTGATGAGCTACCTCGGCCTGGTGCCTTCTGAGAACAGCAGCGGGGAGAGGCGAAGGCAGGGCTCGATCACCAAGTCGGGATCCCGCCACGCCCGCCGCCTCCTGGTCGAGGCGGCCTGGCACTACCGCCGGGCGCCGCGCAAAAGCCGCGAGCTGCGCCGCCGCCAAGAGGGCCAGCCCCAGGCGGTCTGCGCGATCTCATGGAAGGCCCAGCAGCGCCTGCACCGTAGCTGGGTGCGGCTCGACTCAGAGCGCGGCAAGCGCCGCACCCTCTGCGCGGTCGCCGTGGCGCGCGAGCTCACCGGCTTTTGCTGGGCGGTAGCGACAGCCGACTGAGACCACCAAGCACTGCTTGGCCCAGGAGGCGGCGGGCTCGGCCCTTCGCGCCAGCGCATCCGCGATTGAGCTATGAGCAGCCGCCCCTGGCGGCGACGCTCGGTTTTAGACAGCGGGCGCTGAGACGAAACCCGGTCCTGCGGTAACCAACCCGCGCATATCAGCCTGACCGCGCGTCGCGCACCAGGCCGACCGCCGCCTCCTGGGCCAAGAAGAAGGCCCGCTCACGCGGGCCTTCGGTGGTTGGGGACTTGACAAATGGGCGTCCATATCAGCTCATCGAGAGTCTCAGGAACGCGCCACGGGGACGACGAGCGCTCCCGCCACCTCCTGCCACCAGGAGCGCTCCGCCTCCGCGATCTCAGGCCGGCGCGCACGGCGCGCGCACCAGTCTGCGAGAGACCGGCGCCCGCCGAGCGCGACGTGCGCTGTGCCGGTGATCGCGAAGCGGCCGTCGGCAAGCGCAACCAGAGCCCCGGCCTCGTCGCGGCGGGTTCGAAGCCTCGCTCGCACGGCGATTCCGTCCACCTCGTCGGGTGCCGCAGGGTCTCCATTGAGAGTGTGTCCCGGTCGCACCGAGAAGACCTGCGGCACACTGCGCAGTGGCAGCAGCATCGGCGCCGGCTCGCCCAATGGTCCCTCGCGCCAGAGGCGGGTGAGGCGCTCGACCTCGCCGCGAAGGTTCTCCTGAACCATCAGGTGCAGCTCGTCACCGGCCTCGACCCGGGTTGACCCGCGCGGCGCGATCGCGCGACCGTCGCGCACGATCAGGTGTACGAGTGCCTCCCGCGGCAGGCCGAGCTCCCTGATGAGCAAACCGGCGGCGGCATCGCCCTCCCGCACGCGCCAGGAAATCAACTCGCCGCCGAGCTGGCGCACACGCCCGACATCGGCGACGGGCGGGGGGAGGGCCTGCTCAGTGCTGGTGACCCCGAGCCACCGTGCCAGCGGCTCGATCGTGACTCCCTGGACGAGCGTCGAGGTGACGACCACGAAGAAGACCACGTTGAAGATCACATCCGCCTCCGCGACACCGGCGACAACCGGAAAGGTTGCGAGCCAGATCGGGATCGCACCTCGCAGGCCAGCCCAGCCGAGCATGGCTTTCTCCCTCATCCTGAGTCTCGTGGGAAGCGTGACCAGCATCGTCGCCAGCGGCCGGGCGAGGAGGATCAGCACCATGGAGAGGAGCAGGCCCTTGCCCGCGACGCCCCACAGCTCGCCCGGGAAGACCAGCAGGCCGAGTACGAAGAAGAGCCCGATCTGGGCAAACCAGCCCAGTCCCTGGTGAAAGGCGACGACCGTGCTGCGCGCCGGCATCGAGCCCGTGCCAATCACCAGTGCCGCAATGTAGACGGCGAGGAACCCCGAGCCTCCGAGGATCTCCGAGATCCCGTAGGAGAGCGCCGCAGCGGCGATGGTCAGAACCGGATACAGCCCCTGGGTTGGAAGCTCGATCCGACGGATGGCGGTGCGCGCCAGCCAGCCGAGCCCAACCCCGAGCACCGCGCCGAACGAGAGTTTGACCACGAAGAGAACGAGCATGTCCGGTGCCCCATAGGACGGGTCGGCGATCCAATCGGCGAAGCCAACGACGAGAAGCAGCGCGATCGGGTCGTTCATGCCCGACTCCCCCTCGAGCGCTCGGGCGAGCCGCCTCTCGAGTCGCGATCCGCGCAGCACCGTGAAGATCGCGGCACTGTCGGTGGCGGCCACCGCAGAGCCGAGGATCAAGCCCTGCAGCGTGCTCAGATCGAAGATCCAGATGGCCGCCAGTCCCGTTGCCATCGCGGTCAGGAAGGTCCCCAGGGTGGCGAGGCCGACCGCTGTGCCAAGGACAGGGCGGATCTCCGGCCAGCCGGCGGTCAACCCGCCCTCGAAGAGGATCAGCACCAGTCCGACCGTTCCCAGCGTGCGGGCCAGCTCGGCGTCGTCGAATTTGACTCCGCCGATGCCGTCTGAACCGACCAGCATTCCCAATCCGAGAAAGAGGAGCAGCCCGGGGATACGGACCCGATTGGCAATCAGGGCGGCTGCGATCGCAGCTGCGAGCACCGCGCCGCCGATCAGGATCAGCTCGGCGTCGTGTGTCTCCATGGACCGCAGCCTAGGTCGACTCGTCGACGGACGCCAAGCGGACCTCGAGCTCCTCTGGCGAGCCTGCCTCGGGCACGTCCTCGGCCCGCTCGTGGGGGTGGCGATAGATCGCGAAGAGCAGCACGAGCAGCAGCCCGGCGGAGAGCGTGAAGCCGACCTCCACCCGCCGGAACTCGTCGCCGACCAGCGGCAGGAAGTTCCAGGCGACGAAGGTCGCGGCGCAGCCGAGCCAGCGGACGGAAGCGCGTCGCACCTGACCCTGTGCGATGCAGGCCTGGTTGACGGTCACCGAGGAGAGGTAGAGGCCCATGCCGACGGTAACCAGCAGCAGGCCCACGCGGTCATAGGTGAACTTCTTGCTGAAGGCGAGCTGCATCATCTGCGGGCCGGCGACGAGGAAGGCGAGCGCCGCCAGCGCCGTGAAGGCGGCAACTGCGATCAGGACCATCCGCACCGAGCGATGGAACTCCCGCTCGCTGTCGGCCGCGGTGCTCGTGTGAAGGCTGGTCAGGTGGGGCAGGATGCTCGTGGAGACCGCCTGAAAGAGCTGCAGCGGCGCGCGGGCGATCATCAGCACGTTGAAGATGAAGCCGGCGGCCGCGGCCCCCTGCAGCCCGCGCACGATCAGCGGGCCGGCGTTGAGGAAGGTCTGTTCGCTGAACATGATCAGCAGCACGGCGGCGGCGAAGCCGCTGCCGTGCGCGAGGGAGAAGCCGGAGGATTGTCTGTCCGTGGCCGCCGGGGGCGCGGCGGATTGGGCGCGGCGGGCGAAGGCGAGCGGGACGACCAGCAGCGACAGAGAGGGGGCGGCGACGATGCCGATCGCCACTGCCGACTGCCCGCTCAGCAGGCCGAACGCGACCAGCGCCGCGAAGGAGGTGCGGAAGACGGACTCCGAGAGGATCAGGGCCGTGAAGAGGCCAAAGCGCCGGCTGCCGGCAAGGAATCCGCGCGCGAAGTAGCTCGCCGCATAGAACAGCACCGCCGAGAAGAAGACCCAGTAGAGGGTTTCGTTTCCGTCCAGCAGCCCGTCCTGCAGCGGACCGCGCAGCACCAGGGCGAGCACCGCGAAGATCATCCCCAGCCCGAGTTGGATCGTCACCGCAACGCGCATCGCTTCGCCAATCGGCTCGCCCTTGACGCGGTGTTCGGAGATGTGCCGGGAGAGCAGCTGTTCGATCGGCCGGTAGAGGGTGGAGATCGTGATGAAGACCGCCGACCAGAGCACCGTGATCTGTCCGTAGTCGGGCTTGGAGAGAACGTGGGAGGCGATGAAGAAGTAGACGTAGGTGATGACGCCGGTCAACCCGACGCCGACGGCCAGGAAGCTCGCCAGCCTGCCGTAATCGGCCGAGCTGATGCTGCCGCCGGGCGCGGCCTGAGCTTTCGTTTCCCTGGGCATCAGTCGCGCCTGGCGCCGGCTTCGTAATGGGATGGCTCGATATCGAGGTTCAGCTCGATCCGTCGCACCCGCTCGAACACCCGCTGCGTCAGCACCCGCTGGCCGGCAAGTAGGTCGCCGATCACCCCCAGCGCGAAGAGCTGTATGGCTGCGATGAAGAGGACCGCGCCGAGGATCAGGGACTGGATGTGGCCGGAGCGGTCGCCGTTGAGAACCCAGTCGAGGAGAAAGGGCATCCAGGCGGCGAGAGCGAGGAGGGCGACGATCAGGGCGGCCGTTGCGAACACGCGCAGCGGCTCGTAGCGGGTGTAGATCCGAAGGATCGAGCTGGCGTTGCGCCGCACGTAGGCGCTCGTCGAGTCGAAGAGGCGCGACTCGCGCGTCTGCGGGTTGGTGCCGATCTTTGCCTGGTCGACCGCGACGAGCATCTTGCCGGCCTGGATCAGGCTCTCCAGCGTGTAGGTGAAGTTGTCGACGACCAGCAGTCCCAGGGCCGCCTCGCGGTTGTAGGCGCGAAACCCGGAGGTGGTGTCGGCGATCTCGGTTCCCGACAGCCTGCGCACGAGCCAGCTCCCGAGCCGCTGCAGGGCCTTCTTGCGGCCGGAGAAGTGCTCGATCGTGGCGACCTGGCGGTCGCCGACGACCATGTCGGCGTCGCCGGCGAGGATCGGCGCCACCAGCTTGGCGACGTCGGCCCCCCTGTACTGGTTGTCGGCGTCGGTGTTGACGACGATGTCGGCGCCAAGCTTCAGGCAGGCGTCGAGCCCGGCCTGGAAGGCGGCCGCGAGTCCCTTGTTGTTGGTGAGGCGAACGATGTGCTCGACCCCGCACTCGCGCGCCACCTCGACCGTGCGATCGGTCGAGCCGTCGTCGATCACCAGCAGCTCGACGGCGTCGATTCCCTCGACCTGCCGCGGCAGGTCCGCGATCGTCGCCGGCAGGGTTATCTCCTCGTTCAGGCAGGGGATTTGGATGATCAGCTTCACGGCGCGCTCAGAGTATCCCCGGGTCCGGCGTTTCGATGCGCTGATGCGGGAGAGTAAGATTGGTTGATTGACGAGTCAATCGGTCGCATGAATTCGCAGCCCACAGGCGTGGACGGGGCCCACCTCGGGCGAACTCTCGAGCTCGCCGAGGCAGGGCGCGGGAGGGTGAGCCCGAATCCGCTCGTGGGAGCGGTGATCGTTCGCGACGGCGAGGTGATCGGCGAGGGGTTCCATGCCGAGCTCGGCGGGCTGCATGCGGAGCGGGCTGCCTTGGAGGACTGCCGTCGTCGCGGGGCGGACCCGACCGGGGCGACGATGTACGTGACGCTTGAGCCCTGCGCGCACGAGGGACGGCAGCCGCCCTGCACAGAGGCGCTGCTCGAGGCGGGTATCGGCCGGGTCGTGATCGGCTCAGAGGACCCCAGCGAGAAGGCGGCGGGCCGGGGACCCGACATGCTTCGCGACGAGGGTGTGGAGGTGGAGCTCGCCGCCGGCGAGGAGGCGACCGCCGCGCGCCTTCTCAACCAGCCGTTTCGCAAACACGCCCGCAGCGGGCTGCCGCTCGTCACCCTGAAGCTGGCGATGTCCCTTGACGGCCGCACCTCCACCGCGCCCGGGGCTTCGCCGTGGATATCGAGCGAGCGAAGCCGAGCCCTCGTCCACCGCTGGCGCGCCGAAGCGGACGCGATCGCGGTTGGGATCGGCACCGTTCTCGCAGACGATCCGTTGCTCACCGCCCGCCCCGCCGTGCGACAGCCTTTGCGCGTCGTCTTCGACCGCCGGGCCCGCCTGCCGCTCGACTCCCAGCTGCTGCAGACGCTCGAGCAGGCGCCGGTGCTCGCGATCGTCTCTGAGGAGGCCGAGCGAGAGCGCCTCGCAGCGCTGCGCGACGCCGGCGCCGAGACGATCGGTGCCGATGGCGTCGAGGCAGCGCTGGCGGAGCTCGGCCGGCGCGGCGTCACGAGCCTCTTCCTGGAGGGCGGCCGTACGCTCGCAGCCTCTTTCGTCGAGTTGGACCAGGTCGACCAGGCGCGGACCTTCATTGCCCCGGTGTTGCTGGGAAGGGCTGACGATCCTCGCGCGGGTGGCCCGGCAGGAGGGACCGCACTTGAGGAAGCTTTGGCTACCGGAAGGGGTGGTGAGTCCCCTGCCGCGACAGAACCCGCGCGCCGGGACGCCCTCCATTCAGAAGTTGAGACTGTCGGGGAGGATGTGTTGATCACGGCCCGCTTCAAGGAGTGGTGATGTTCACGGGACTGGTTCAGGACCTTGGCACGGTTGAGTCCGTCGAATCGGACGGCGACGGCGCACGGTTGCTGATCGCGACGAAGCTCGCCTCGCGGATCGAGCCGGGCGACTCGGTTGCCGTGAGCGGCGTCTGCCTGACTGCTGCAGAGGTCAACCCGGCTGGGTTCGCCACCGAGGCGATGAACCAGACGCTGGCGGTCACCTCGCTTGGCGGGCTGGAGCCGCAGAGCCCCGTGAACCTCGAGCTGGCGATGCAGGCATCCGATCGGCTCGGCGGACACATCGTTCAGGGGCACGTGGACGGAGTGGGCGAGGTGACGGCCGTCGAGCCGGACGGATTCGCCAAGCGATTGCGCGTCGCCCTGGGAGCCGACCTGTTGCGCTATGTGGTGGAGCGAGGCTCGATCGCCCTGGATGGCGTCAGCCTCACGGTTGCGGCGCTCGGGGACGGTTGGGTCGAGGTGTCGCTGGTCCCCGAGACGCTGGAGAGAACGAGCCTGGGCGGGGCGTCCCCCGGGTGCAAGCTGAACGTCGAGTGCGACATCGTGGCCAAGTACGTGGAGCGGTTGGTGTCACCATTCGCTGGAAAGGAGCGAGCGTGAACCACATGACGGAGACACGTGGAACAGAGGGGTCGGAGCAGGTGGCCGGCGAGAGCCACTTCGCGACGATCGAGGAGGCGATCGAGGAGATACGCCGCGGTCGCATGGTGGTCGTCTGCGACGGCGAGGATCGCGAGAACGAGGGCGACCTGGTGATGGCGGCGCAGTTCGCGACTCCGGAGGCGATCAACTTCATGGCGAAGGAGGCGCGCGGGCTGATCTGCCTGGCGCTCACCGCCGAACGCTGCGAGCAGCTCGGCCTCAACCTGATGGCCGCCAAGAACGAAGCCCCGCTGCAGACCGCGTTCACCGTGACGATCGAGGCGGCCGGCGGCGTCAGCACTGGGATCTCCGCACACGACCGCGCCCACACGATCCAGGTTGCGATCGAGCCCGGGGCCGGCCCCGAGGCCATCGTCGTCCCGGGGCACATGTTTCCGCTGCGAGCCAAAGACGGCGGCGTCCTGGAGCGGACCGGGCACACCGAGGCCAGCGTCGACCTGGCGCGACTCGCCGGGCTGATCCCCGCCGGCGTGATCTGCGAGGTGATGAACGACGACGGCACGATGGCCCGGGTGCCGGACCTGGTCCCCTACTGCGAGCGGCACGACCTGAAGATGATCACGGTCGCTGAGCTGATCGCCTACCGGCGCCGCAAGGAGAAGCTCGTCGAGAGGGTCGTGGCGACGGCGCTGCCGACCGCGTTCGGCGAGTTCACGGCGCTTGGCTACCGCTCGCTTGTCGACGACAAACACCACGTCGCGATGGTCAAGGGCGACGTGAGCGGCGCCGAGGACGTGCTGGTTCGCGTCCACAGCGAGTGCCTGACGGGCGATGTCTTCCACAGCATGCGCTGCGATTGCGGCGACCAGCTGGCGGCGGCGTTGACGATGATCGAGCGCGAGGGACGTGGAGTGCTGCTCTACCTCTCCCAGGAGGGGCGAGGCATCGGCCTGCTCAACAAGCTGCGGGCCTACAAGCTGCAGGAAGAGGGGGCCGACACGGTGGAGGCCAACCTGAAGCTCGGCCTGCCGGTCGACCTGCGCGACTACGGGATCGGCGCCCAGATCCTCGGCGACCTCGGGTTGAGCAGCATCCGCATCCTCACCAACAACCCGAAGAAGATCGTCGGCTTGGAGGGATACGGGCTCTCGGTCACCGAGCAGGTGCCGATCGAGGCCGTCCCCAACACCCACAACGAGGAGTACCTGCGCGCCAAGCGCGACAAGCTGGGCCACACGCTTCACCACCAGGGACTGGCCCTCGACGAGGAGATGATCCACGACGAGGAGGAGCGCGACGCGGAGGCCGGGGGTGGCTGAGCCCGGATCGTTCCTGGAGTCCTTCGACGAGGGAGAGCGGGCGATCCTCTCCAAGCTCAGCTTCGCGGTCTGCGTGGGGCGCTTCTACGAGGATCTCGCCCAGCGGTTGCTGAGGGGCGCTGAGGAGGGGTTCGGGCGGGCCGGGGTGCCGGCGTCGTCGATCCGGCACGCCTCGGTACCGGGGGCCTACGAGCTGCCGTTCGCCGCGAAGCTCCACGCGGAGAGCGACGATTTCGCCGGCGTCGCCTGCCTGGGTGTCGTGATCCGCGGCGAGACCGACCACTACGATTTCGTCTGCGCGGAGGCGGCCCGCGGCATCCAGGACGTTCAGCTGGAGACCGGAGTGCCGTGCTCGTTTGGCGTGATCACCTGCGACACGATGGAGCAGGCCCTCGATCGGGCCGGGGGAGGCAAGCGCGACCAGGGTCGCAGCGCGGCCCTGACGGTGGCTCGCATGGCGCTGCTGCAGCGCCAGCTGGCCTGAGCCGGGCCCGAGGGAGACGGGCAGTCCAACCTGCACCGCGGCCTGCAGGTGGGTGGGGAGCGCGCACCGCTACTATGCACGGCTCGATGGCCAAGGTCTGCCACAGCTGCGGCAAGGGACCGGCATTCGGCCAGTCCCGCAGTCACTCGATGGTCGCCACCAAGCGACGCTTCGACTCGAACCTGCAGAAGGTGCGGATCCAGGAGAACGGGCGCAAGCTCCGCGCCTACGTCTGCACGCGCTGCCTCAAGGCGAACAAGGTCACCAAGGCGGCCTGAGGTCGTACGGCGCGGTGCGAGGGGCGCCCCGTCGGGTCTGCCCTGCGCCAAAGCATCGTCGCTTCACCGCCGTGGCGCCGGCACCTGTGATTGCGACCTCGGGGGCGCCAGCTAGATTTCGCCGGATGGCCGATCCCTCCATAGCGCGCTTCCGCCGTGTCGTGACCGCGGCCTACGCCTCGCTCGAGGAGCGCCGCCAGGAGGTGAACGACCTCAACGTCTTCCCGGTTGCCGACGGCGACACCGGCGACAACATGGCGATGACGATGCGCGCGGTGATGGAGGAGCTGGACAGGCTCGACGGCCTCGAGGTCGACGAGGTGGGCCGCGCTCGGCTCGTGCAGGCGCTGGCGCGGGCCGCGCTGATGGGCGCCCGGGGGAACTCCGGTGTGATCCTCAGCCAGATCGTTCGCGGCGCCGCGGAGGAGCTGGCGAGCCGGCCGGGGGAGTTGGTCGACCCGGTGCTGGTCGCCTCGGCCTTCGCCAGCGCCGCCGATGCGGCCTACGCGTCGGTGCGCAACCCGGCTGAGGGAACGATGCTGACGGTCTTCCGCGAGATGGCGCACTCGATCGCGCGACAGCTCGCCCATCTCGATCCCGACCGCCAGCGGCTCGACCAGGGAGTGGGCGAAGCCGAGCAGGACGCGGTGCTGGCCGAGGTGCTCGAGAACGCGATCGCCGAGGGCCAGCGGGCGGTCGAACGAACGCCTGAGCAGCTCGCCGTGCTGCGCGAGTCCGGTGTCGTCGACGCCGGTGGATACGGACTGGTGCTGATCCTGGCTGGCGTCGTAGCCGGCCTGCGCGGCGATGGCGCGGCGACTCCGGAGGTCTCCCACTACGAGGCGCCCCGCCTCAGCCGGCCCCACCACGAAGACAGCCGCTACCGCTACTGCACGAACTTCATCGTCTCCGGGGCGGGGTTGCACGGGCGCGACTACCTTCCGCGGCTCGAGGGGCTGGGCGACTCGGTGCTCGTCGTGGGCGACGAGGTGACGCTGAAGGTCCATGTCCATACCGACGAGCCCGAGGCTGCGGCTGCCCTCTTCGAGGGCAAGGGCAAGGTGACCAACCTCGACGTCGCGGACATGCGCGAGCAGATCGCCGAGCGCCGCACGCGATTGGCGACCGGTCGCACGGGCGCGCTCGCGGTTGCCGCCGGAGATGGCCTGAACACCCTCTTCAAGGAGCTGGGGGCGCATGTGGTGCCCGGCGGCGAGAAGCTCAATCCGTCGACCTACGAGCTGCTGGCGGGCATCCACGAGGTGCAGGCCGACGAGGTGGTCGTGCTGCCCAGCTCCGCCAACGTGATCATGGCCGCCGAGCGAGCCTGCGAGCTGTCGGAGAAGCCTGCCAGGGTCGTGCCCGCGACCTCACAGCAGGCGAGCCTGCTGGCGCTGGTCGAGCTGGACCCGGACTCCTCCGTGGGCGAGAACGCCGTGCGCCTCGAGGGAGCACTGGGGGGAATCGCCTGCGGTGGCGTCGCGCCCGCCGCTCGCGACGACGTCAAGGGCCGGTTCCGGACCGGGGACGCGGTTGGCTTCGTGGAGGACGAGATAGTCGCCTGGGGGGGTGCGGGCACGACTCTGGCGGCGACGATGGAGCGCCTTGGGCAGGGCGCCGAGATCCTCACCGTGCTGGCCGGGGAGGGGGCACCGATCACCCTGGAGGAAATCGACTCGCACGTTCCCGACGGCATCGAGGTCGAGAAGCACGAAGGCGGTCAGCCGAGCTGGTGGTGGTTGCTCGCAGCCCAGTAGCGCGCGCTTTCGCCAGCGCGTCGCCGCTGACGGGCGCGCAGCTTCGCGATGCCCCCATCCACTGGCCGCGACCCAGTGTCCTCGACGCCTCGCTTGAGGTCCTCGACGATGTCGGGCCGAAGCTGGCCGGCGTCGCGGCGGAGGCCGGGCTGGCGACGATCGGCGACCTGCTCCTCCACGTCCCCCACAGCCACCGGGACCGCACCGTGGTGCCGGTCGCGGCGCTCGTGCACGGCAGGGAGGCGACCGTCAGGGTCGGCGTACAGAGCGCTCCGTCTCGGCCGTTTCGGCGCGGCGGCCTCTCGATCGTCTCAGCGAGGGTCGCGGACGCGTCGGGCTCGGTCAGGGCGACGTGGTTCAACCAACCGTGGATGGTTCGGAAACTGACGCCGGGCACCGTGCTGCTGCTCACCGGCTCCAGGGACAAACGGGGATTCCGGGTATCCGAATATGAGCTCGTATCGACCGGCGCGGAGGAGGATGACGGCAGCCGGGGCATGGCCGGTGACGCACAGGCCGACTCCGGCGCGGGGGAGGATGACGGACCCCAGGGCATGGCCGGTGGCTCACAGGACGACTCCGACGCGCGGCTGATACCGGTGCACCGGGCGACCGAACAGCTGAAGGCACAGCGGATTCGCCAGTGGGTGGACCAGGCGATTCGCTGGGTTGGAAACGCGATCGAGCCGTTGCCCGCGGAGCTGCGCGTGCGCAAGCGGCTGGCGGGCGCCGCGGATGCGATACGGGCGGTTCACTTCCCCCGCAGCGCCGAGGAGGTCGAGCAGGCTCGCGAGCGGCTGGTGTTCGAAGAGCTCTGTCTCTACCAGGTGGTCCTGGCGACGCGAAGACGGACGCACCGGCTGGCCCGTCCCGCGGCCCGCCTGGGAGCGCCCGGGGAGCTGGTGGCACGGTGGATCGAGTCGCTTCCGTTTAAGCCGACCGAGGACCAGGTCGCGGCGTTTCGCGACCTCGATGCGGACCTCGATTCGGGTAAGCCGATGCAGCGTCTGCTGATGGGCGAGGTGGGGTCGGGCAAGACGGTTGTCGCGGTGTACGCGATGCTGAGGGCGTTGGAAGCCGGGTTCCAGGCGGTGTTGATGGCCCCCACCGAAACCCTGGCCGAGCAGCATGCCGTGACCCTGAACCGGCTGCTCGCCCGGGAGCCGGTTTCCTTTGCGCTGCTGACCGGCTCGACGCCCGCTCCGCGCAGGAAGGAGGCTTTGGAGAGACTGGCCACGGGAGAGCTGCAGCTCGTCATCGGGACCCATGCGCTGATCGAGCCGGCGGTGAAGTTCGCCCGGCTGGGCGTCTGCGTGGTCGACGAGCAGCACCGGTTCGGAGTCGAGCAGCGCCGCGCCCTTGACTCCAAGGGAGTGCAGGGGATGGCCCCGCACGTCCTGCACATGACCGCGACGCCGATTCCGCGCACCCTGTCGCTGACCGTCTACGGCGATCTCGACACGACCGCTCTACGCGAGCTTCCGGCCGGACGGGGCACGGTGGAGACGCGCTTCGTCGAGGAGAACGACCGGCCCGCCGCCTACGAGTTCATCCGCAAGCGGCTGCGCGAGGGGCGGCAGGCATATGTCGTCTGCCCACTCGTCACCGAGTCCGAGAAGCTGCAGGGCAAGGCCGCGGAGGAGGAGGCGCAACGGCTTGCCGAGGGCGAGCTGCGCGGCTTCTCGCTTGGTGTCATACACGGCCAGATGTCGCCCGCCCGCAAGACCGAGGCGATGGAGGAATTCGCCGCCGGGAAGCTCGACGTCCTGGTCGCGACGACGGTGATCGAGGTGGGCATCGACGTTCCCAACGCAACCGTGATCGTGATCGAGGGTGCGGAGCGCTACGGCGTGTCGCAACTGCACCAGTTGCGCGGTCGCGTTGGGCGCGGCGAGCACTCCTCCTACTGCCTGCTGTTTGCCGAGGATGCGGGCGAGCTGGCCCGGCGGCGCCTCGCGGCGGTGGTTCGCGAGCGCGATGGCTTCGCGCTGGCGGAGGCCGACCTGGATCTGCGCGGTGAGGGGGAACCGCTGGGGACCCGCCAGCACGGCCTGCCGCGGTTCGCCGTGGCCGAGCTGCCCCAGGACACGCCGACGCTGGTCGTCGCTCGCACCGAGGTGCTGGCGCTGCTGCGCGGCCACGGCTCCCTTGACGCCCCCGAGCTGGGGCCGCTTCTGGAGGCCGCGCGGCGCCGGTTTGGCGCCCGCGGGGACGATTCCATCCCGCTTTGAGTTGCCCGATGCGATATGGCTGAGGCCCAGCCATGCGAGTGATCTCCGGAGATCTGAAGGGCAGGAGCCTTGTCGCGCCGCGCGGCTGGACGGTCCGGCCCACGCCGGACCGCGTCCGCGAGGCTGTCTTCTCGGCGCTTGGGGAGGTCGATGGCACCCGCGTGCTCGACCTGTATTGCGGTACGGGAGCGCTGGCCATCGAGGCGCTCTCTCGCGGCGCGGCGCATGCCGTCCTGGTCGACAGGGACACGCGCCCAGCGCTTGGAAACGTCGAGCACCTGGGGCTTGCTGAGCGCACCGAGCTGGTTCGCTCCAACGTGCCCCGCTGGCTCGCCGGCCGGTCCGCCGACCCGAATGCACCGCGCTTCGACCTCGTATTTGTGGACGCCCCGTATAGACTCGCCGACCGCGTGGGGCAGGAACTGAACACATATCTGCCATCTCTGCTGGCCGGCGGCGGCCGGGCGATCGTCGAGAGCGCGGCGCGCCATCCGCTGCGGGTCGGATCGCTCGAGCGGCTGCGCGAGCGACGCTACGGCGCGGTCGAGGTTGCCTTCTACGGGGTTCCCTCTCAATGACCGTGCGCGATGGCACCGTCGTCTGCCCCGGCAGCTACGACCCGATCACCAACGGGCACCTCGACATCATCACCCGCACCTCCAACGTCTTCGAGCGAGTGGTGGTCGGCGTCGTCAACAACCCGCTGCGCAAGGACAAGACCCTTTTCACGGCCGAGGAGAGAAAGGCCTTCATCGGCGAGGCGACGGCCGACATCCCCAACGTCGAGGTTCGCATCTTCTCCAACCTGCTGGTGGAGTTCGCGCAGGAACAAGGTGCCAAGGCGATCGTCAAGGGGCTGCGGGCGATCTCCGACTTCGAGTACGAGTTCGAGATGGCGCAGCTGAACCGCAAGCTGGACCCCAGCATAGAGAGCATCTACGTGATCGCATCGCCTCATTTCAGCTTTCTGTCCTCGACCGGAGTGAGGGAAATGGCCACCTTCGGAGGCGATGTTTCGGACCTCGTTCCGGCACCGGTTGCCACCGCGATGGCAGAGCGCCTGGGCGGCAGGTAGGCTTCTCGCTGCCGAAGAGGCGTGGGCGAGAGTTTGCAAAAAGTCCAGGAAATGACAGCTTCTGCGCCGAAAGTGCCCATGACACGTAGGCTTACGACCTGCTGATGGACGTTCTGGTCCTCATAGACAAGCTGGACGATGTCGTCCACAACGCCCGACCTGTGCCGCTTACGGACCAGGTGAGGGTCGATCGCGAGGAGATCTACGACCTCCTCGACCAGATGCGGGCGACGATCCCCGAGGAGATCAAGCAGGCACGCTGGATCGTCAAGGAGCGCCAGGAGATGCTCGCCGAGGCCAAACGCGAGGCGGAGCGGATCGTTCGCGAGGCGCGCGAGCAGCAGGCCCGCCTGATCTCCGACGAGGAGGTCACCAAGCAGGCCGAGCGTGCGGCCGACGAGATCGTGGAGGACGCTCGCACGCGCGAGCGCGAGATTCGATTGGGCGCCGAGGACTACGCCGACGAGATCCTCAACACCCTCGAGGTGAACCTGCAGAAGTTCCTGGCGGCCGTGCAGCGCGGACGCGACCGGCTCGCCGGCCGCGACGAAGAGCCGGTCGCCGAGCTCGACGAGCAGCAGTAGGCGGCAGCGCGGGAAGGCGACGGGCCACCCGCCCCAGGAGGCCGTCGCGCAGCAGATCGTGCCGGGTTGTGCGAAGCGGCGCCCCAGAGCCTCCCTGGACGAGTGGCCCGTCGCCTTCCCGCACGGCGCCGCTCCTGCGGCGTCAGTAGGTGGCGCGGATGACGGCGAGGTTGTCTGCCTGCCAGGCGACCTCGCCGCCTGACCAGTCGACGAGGTCGTCGAGCTGACCCGCCTCGAACACATCGCCGATCACCAGCGAGCGGGAGTGGTCTCTGACGCGCCGACAGAGGGCCTGCTTCTGATCGTCGCTGAGGTCGTTGACCGAGAGAACCGAGATGACGAGGTCCCAGGGGCCGTCCGGCAGGGGGTCCTCCATGCGGGCGAGCTGAACGTCGTCGTATGTCTGGCGGGCGCGGAAGACCATGTCGGGACTGGCGTCCAGTCCCACGACCCAGGCGTCGGGATATGCCTCGATCAGCCGCCGCGTGGTTTCCCCGGTGCCCATGCCGAGCTCCAGCACGCGCTCGGGAGAGAAGGGAATCGCGGCGACGGCCTGCTCCTGCAGTTCGTCGTAGCGGGGCAGCTTGGCGCGAATGCGCTCCAGGTACTCGTCCGGTGTCCAGTCGAATTGGCCCATCTCGTAACCTCGGTTGGAGAAGCCATCGTAAGAGTCCGGTGACTTGCGCGTGTTGGAGATCCATCGTAAGAGCCCGGTGAGCTGTGAGGGGCCGGCGATCTGCGCGTAGGAGCGGCGGAGGATTGGCAATGACCAGAACGCCCACAACGATCGATTGGCAATGACCAAAGCGCCCACGACGACGGTCGACCTTGGACGGCTTTCGCTCTCCCACGGAGAGGGGACGCGCCTCGACTTCACGATCCCGCTCGATCCGCTGGAGTTCGGCGGGCAGACGTATGTTCCCGAGCCTCGGGCACTGGCGGTGAGGCTCGACGTCTCGCGGCCCGGCGGCGGCTACGCATTCCGGCTGTCCTTCCCGCTGTGCGTCGAGGGCCCGTGCGCGCGCTGTCTCGAGCCCGCCGCGGTCGAGAGCGAGGTGGACGTGCGCGAGGTTGACCAGCAGGACGCCGACGACGAGGAGCTGCGCAGCCCCTACGTCGTCGAGGGCCAGCTCGACATAGGTCGCTGGGCGCACGACGCGGCGGTTCTGGCAATGCCGGCGCGAGTCCTCTGCCGTGCGGATTGCGCGGGTCTCTGTCCGGTCTGCGGCGAGACCCTCAACGACGCCGACCCCAAGGAGCACAGGCATTCGACCACGAGGGACCGCCGGTGGGCGAAATTGGATGAGCTGAGGGGTCGGGGGCCCTCCGCCGGGAACTTGTGAGCCGGGGGGCTTGGCCCCCCTTGCTCGCTGCTCGGCGGCGGGTTCCCGGCGGAGGGCCCCCGACCCCGATACCATGCTGCGACTCATGGCCGTCCCCAAGAAGCGAACCTCGAGCGCCCGTCGCGACAAGCGGCGCGCCACCCACAAGGCCCCGCAGCCCAGCCTCAACCGCTGCCCGCGCTGCCACAGTCCGCGCCTGCCCCATCGGGTCTGTCCGACCTGCGGCACCTATGCCGGTCGCGAGGTGATCAAGCACACGATCGCCGAGACGCCCGCAAGCGCTCCCGACGCGGAGTAGAGATGCGGCCCGGCGGGGTGACCGTCGCACTGGACGGCTTCGGAGCGGAGCAGGGGGCCGGCGTGATCGCCGCCGGCGCACGGATGGCGGCGAGGGATGGCATCTGCCTACGGGTTCACGGGCCAGCTGGCGGGCTCGGCCTCGACGGCGTCGAGGGAATTGAGGTCGTTCCGGGGACCGAGTGGATTGCCAACGAGGAGGACCCGGTGCCGGCCGTTCGCGGCAAGCCGGAGGCTTCCGTGGTGAGGGCTGTGCGAGACGTCGCGGAGGGCCGCGCCGAGGCGATGGCGAGCGCGGGGTCCACCGGGGCGACCATGGCGGCAGCGACCTTTGGCCTGCGCCGTCTGCAGGGCGTCCAGCGTCCGGCGCTGGCCGTGCAGCTGCCGGTCCCCGGCAAGCGGGTGCTCTTCCTGGACGCCGGCGCGAACGTCGAGGTTCGCGCCCAGCACCTGGTCCAGTTCGCCTTCCTTGGCGCTGCCTTCAGCGAGGCGGTCCTCGAGGTCGAGCGGCCTCGGGTGGGTCTGCTCTCGGTTGGCGAGGAGGCCGGCAAGGGAACGGAGGAGGTCGTTGAGGCCCACGCGATGCTCGAAGAGGCGAGCGGCATCGAGTTCGTTGGCAACGTCGAGGGCCGCGACCTGCCGGGTGGCGCCGCGGACGTGGTGGTCACCGATGGCTTCACCGGGAACGTCGCCCTGAAGCTGATGGAGGGCACGGCGCGGGCGGTGACGGGGGCGGTGCGAGACGCGGCTCGCACGAATCCGATCGCGGCGCTTGGGGGCCTGCTGATGCGTCCCGCGCTGAGCGGGCTGCGGCGCGACCTGCACCCCGACACGACCGGTGGAGCGATCCTGCTGGGGCTGCGGGGCGTGGCGGTCGTCGGCCACGGCAGTGCCGGTGCGGAGGGGATCGCCAATGCGGTGCGATTGGCGGCGCGCTGCGTGGAGGCGGACGCGGTGGGCCGCACGGCGATGCTGCTGAGGGATGGCGGTGCCGGTCGCGGCTCGCTGAAGCATCGCGCGGCGGCGCGCGGCGCGTGATAGGAAGGCGGCTGTGACTCGCGAGGAAGTCCTCACCCTGGTTCGCGACCACCTGGCCGAGGAGCTGGAGGTCGACGCAGGAGAGATCGGCGAGGAGACGCGCTTCAAGGAGGACCTCGACGCCGACTCGCTGGACCTCTACGAGCTTGTCATGGAGTTGGAGGATCGCTACGGGATCTCCGTCTCTGAGCAGCAGGCGGCGGGCATCCAGACGGTTGGCGACGCTGTCTCGTTTGTCATGGAGCACGCTCCAGCGTGACGGTCGGGGCGCTTGCTGCGCTCGTCGCGGAACTTCCCGACGACCTGCGATGCCGGGCCCTGACTCATTCCTCGTGGGCCGAGGGCGAGGGTGCTGAGTCCTACGAGCGCCTTGCCTACCTGGGCGACAGCGTCCTGGCCCTCGCGATAGCCGCCGATATCCATGAGCGCTTCCCGGCAATTGACGCGGGCGGCCTGACCAAGATTCACAACCACGCCGTCAGCGGCGTCTCGTGTGCCGAGGTCGGCCTTGAATTGGGAGTGCCGGAGATGCTGGCGGAGGCCGAGCCGGATGCCAGCGAGGCGATCCCGGCGGCGGTGCTGCTGGCCGGCTCGCGGCCGCTGCCGGAGGTGACCGAGGCGCTGATTGGCGCCTGCTTCGTCGCCTTTGGCTTCGAGCGTGTCGCAGCGGCGGTGGTCGGCGCTTTCGAGGCGCAGATCCAGCACGGGGTCAAAGAACCGACCGATGCGAAGTCCGCCCTGCAGGAGCTGCTTGCCCAGTGGGGCGCGCGCGTAAGCTACGAGGTGATCGGGGAATCCGGCCCCTCACACCAGCGCACGTTCGAGGTGACTGCGATCGTTGACTCCAGGCCGGTTGGCAGGGGGTTGGGAAGAAGCAAGAAGGCGGCGGAGCAGGCGGCCGCCGATCAGGCGTTGGAGCAGCTCGGTGGCTGAGGGATCTATCGCGTCCGACTCAGGCGCGAGCCTTAGCGCTTAGCGGACCAGGACCGGAACCAAGCTCATGTATCTGAGATCGATAGAGATGAAGGGGTTCAAGTCGTTCCCCGAGCGCACGAAGCTCGAGTTCTCGCCTGGCGTCAGCGTGATCGTCGGTCCGAACGGCTCGGGCAAGTCGAATATCACCGATGCGGTTCTCTGGGCGTTGGGCGAGCAGAGCCCTGGCGCCATTCGGGGCGCCACGATGCAGGACGTGATCTCTGCCGGCGGCAAGGGCGTCGGCCAGCGCCGCGCCGCGGAGGTCGAGGTGGTGATCGACAACGCCGAAGGTCGCGCCGCGACGGAGCTGTCCGAGATCTCCATCCAGCGGCGCCTCGACCGCTCCGGGGAGGGCGCTTACCGCTTGAACGGCGCCCGCTGCCGCCTGGTCGACATCGTCGAGGTGCTCTCCGACACGAACCTGGGGCGCGAGATGCACTCGGTGATCAGCCAGGGGCGGGTCGAGTCGATCGTCCACTCCAAGCCACGGGAGCGAAGGTTGCTGGTGGAGGAGGCCGCGGGGCTCGGCAAGCACCGCAAGCGGCGGCGGCGGGCCGAACTGAAGCTGCGCGCCGCCCGCGCCAACCTGGACCGCGCCCTCGATCTGGAGCGGGAGGCCCGCGCCCGCCTGCGACCGTTGAAGCGACAGGCGCAGGCTGCGGAGCTGGGAGCCCGCATCGAACACGAGGAGCTACAGCTACGCGGCAGGCTGGTGGCCGAGGATTTGCGCTCCGGTGCCGACCGGGCGCTAGCCGCCGAGAAGGCGGCGGAGAAGGCGCGCTCCGAGCGCGCTGGGATCGAGCAGCAACTGGCGCAGGTGAGCGAGCAGCGCCGGGCCGCCGAGGAGAAGTTCGCAGCTCGCGACCGCGAACGGACCCAGGCCTGGGGCCTGCTGACCAAGCTGCGTGGCGAGCAGCAGCGGATAGCGGTGCGCGCGGCGGGCATCGCCGATCGGGAGGCGGAGCTTGCCGAAGCCCTGGAGGGGCTGCGTGCCGAGTTCGGTCCGCTGACACTCGACGTGGGAGCCGGCGGTGGCGCTCCCGGGGAGCGGGGTCGCAAGCTGGATCAGGAGCTGAGCGAGATAGATGCCGGTCTTTCGGCCGCGGTCGAGGCGCTCGCGCCGGCTCGCTCGGCCGATTCGACCGAGTCCGAGCGCGAGGCGGCGTTGAGTGCCGTGCAGGGCGGCGCCGAACGGGCGTTGCGCCACGCGCGACGCGCCGAGGGCATGCTCGGCGAGCGCCATCGCGAAGCTCTCCGCCGCCGCGTCGTCGCCGGAGAGGAGCTTCTGGACGATGCGCGGGCTGCCGCCGCGGCGATCCGGACGGCGGAGGCTGCGGTCCGGGCTCGCGTCGAGCGAATCGAAGCGAAGGTGGTCGGCGAGGAGGGCGATGGAGATGCGATCGCCGAGGAGATGCGAACCTGTTCGCAGCGCGAGTACGAGCTGCAGGCGGAGATGAAGGCTGCCTCGGACAGGCTGACCCAGGCTGAGGTCGAGGCGACGCAGCTGGGCGACCGCCGCACCGAGGCCGCCCGCGAGCTGGCGGCGATAGCCGAGCGGCTGGGCGAAGAGGTCGATGCTCCAGAACAGGAGCTGAGCGAGGAGGAGCGCACGGAGATCGACCGACGCCTGGAGCGCCTGGCACGCCGCCGTGCCCAGATCGGGCCTGTCAATCCGCTCGCCGAGCGGGAGTACGAGGAGGCCCGCGAGCACGTTGAGTCGCTGCAGGCCCAGCGTGAGGACACCGAGCGCGGCATGCGCGAGCTGGAGGCCCTGATTCGCGACATCGACCGTGAGATAGAGCGCGCCTTCGAGCAGACCTTCGAGGCAACCGCAGCCAACTTCGGCGAGATGATCGAGCACCTCTTCCCCGGCGGTAGGGGCCGGCTGCGGCGCGTCAGCCTGCGCCCCGCGCAGGAAGCCGACGGGTCCGGCGAGGAGGGCTCCGAGGAGGACCAGGAAAGCGAGCGGGAGGACCTGGGTGTCGAGATCGAGGTCACCCCCGCGGGCAAGTCGACGCGCAAGCTGTCGCTGTTGTCCGGCGGCGAGAAGTCACTGGTCGCCCTGGCGTTCGTCTTCGCCGTCTTCCTCGCGCGGCCCTGTCCCTTCTACATCCTCGACGAGGTCGAGGCGGCGCTCGACGATGCGAACATCGACCGTTTTCTGCAGCTCATCCGGCGCTTCTCCGGCCGGGCGCAGTTCGTGATCGTCACCCACCAGAAACGGACGATGGACGCCGCCGACGTCCTCTACGGCGTCACGATGGGCGGCGACGGCGTCACCAAGGTGATCTCCCGTCGCCTGCCACGCGAGGCCGAGGGTGAGCAGGGCGATCTCGAGGACGGGTTCAGCCCGCCGCCGTTTGCCGGCATCGCCACCTCCGAGGAGCCTTCGGCCGCTGCGCTGGGCGAGAAGCCGCCGGGCACACGCCCCGGCCGGGACGACTCGTCAGCCGCTGCGGCGTAGCGCCGATGCCCACCTCGTGGCAGGAGATGCTCGACCTTGGTGCGCGCAGCGTCCGAAAGCCGGAGGCCGAGCCGCAAAGCGAAGAGAGCAGTCGCGGTGTCCTCCGCCAACTGCGCGAAAGCCTCTCCAGGAGTCGCCGGGCCCTGACGGAGGAGATCTCGGCGAGCCTCTTCGACCGGATCGACGACGAGGCCTGGGAACGGCTGGAGGAGGCCCTGATCCTGGCCGATGCCGGCGCGCCGACGACGGCAGCGGTGGTCGAGCGCCTCGAGCGGGAGGTCGAGGCGGGGACCGTCTCCGCGGACGGAGAGGCGGTCCGCGAGCGGCTGATCGAGGTTCTTGCGGAGGTTGCCTCCGCCGGTCGCCGGCCGATCGACCTGAGCGGCGAACCGGCGGTGCTGTTGATGGTTGGTGTGAACGGCACCGGAAAGACGACCACGATCGGCAAGATCGCCTGGCATCTCATCAACGAATTGGGCCTCTCGGTCGTGCTGGCGGCCGCCGACACATACCGCGCCGCGGCCGCCGAGCAGCTTGCGGGATGGGCTGAGCGGGCCGGGGCGGAACTGGTTCGCGCCGCACCGGGCGGCGACCCCGGGGCCGTGGCCTACGACGCGATCGCGGCGGCTCGAGCGCGTGGCGCAGACGTTGTGATCGTCGACACGGCAGGACGGCTGCACACACAGGGCAACCTGATGGACGAGCTGGCAAAGATCCGCCGGGTGATCGGGAAGCAGATCCCGGAGGCCCCGCACGAGACGCTGATCTCGATCGACGCGACGACCGGGCAGAACGGACTGCGGCAGGCGAAGGTCTTCGCGGAGGCCGTCGAGGTGGACGGGGTCGTCCTGACCAAGCTCGATGGGACGGCGAAGGGCGGCATCGTGCTGGCGATCGCCAGTGAGCTGGGTATGCCCGTCAAGCTGATTGGCACCGGCGAGGGGCTGGAGGATCTGCGCCCCTTCGACCCGACCGACTTCGCCCGCGCCCTGCTCGCCGAATAGCTTCCTCTTCGAGAGCCCATCCGAAAACCCCCGCGCACGCCTGGCGACAGCGGCCACAGCGCGGCGTCCTCGACCGGTCAAATCGCCCCGCCGACGCGCATCCGCTTCATCCCGGCCACCCCAACCGCTCCGTTCGTCATTTGTACCGCCCAGCGACACAAACAGCGAACGGAGTCTCGCCTCGGCGACCCCCAACCGCTCCGTTCGCTCTTTGTACCGCTCTGCGCCACAAACAGCGAACGGAGCTCGTGTCCGCCCCGATCCTGCCTTCTTCGGCCCGCGCCCTCGCGTAACTGCTCCGTCAAAGCCCCTCATCCTCTGGAACGGTCCTCCCCAAAACCCCCGACCGCCCGGGCCCTACGCAGCCTCCCCCTGTTTGCCCTCCTCATCTGCAAGTAGGAGGGCAAACAGGGGGAGGCTGTTTGTCTCATCGATCATCACAGGGACGGGCTGTCCCTCCTCTCATCAATCGACGAAATGCTCGTTTCGTGTCCACCAGGCCCATTTCGGGCGCCTCGTCCAGGAATTTCGAGAATCAATCAACGGGGTGTTCGCTTCGGGTCCACCAGACCTTTTTGACACCCTCGTCGTGAGATTCGACGCAGCGATCGACGCTGGGTTCTTTCGGAATGGGCTCTAAGCTGCTGGCTGGTGTTCGACCAGCTTTCAGACCGCCTCCAGGCGACGCTCTCCGAGGTTCGCTCGCGAGGCAAGCTCAACGAGGGCGATGTCGACGCGGCGATGCGTGAGATCCGCCTCGCGCTGTTGGAGGCCGACGTCAACTTCAAAGTCGTCAAATCCTTCACGAAGGGGCTGAAGGAGCGCTGCCTGGGCGCCGAGGTCTTGGAGAGCCTCGATCCCGGCCAGCAGGTGGTGAAGATCGTCAACGAGGAGCTCACGGCGTTGATGGGGGGCACCGGGCGCGACCTCGCGATCGCTCCCAGCGGTCCAACGGTGATTCTGATGGCGGGCCTGCAGGGCTCGGGGAAGACGACCGCGTGCGCGAAGTTGGCTCGCCACCTCGGCGAGCAGGGCAAGCAGGTCGCCCTGGCTGCCTGCGACGTCTACCGCCCGGCGGCGATCGAGCAGCTGGTCACGCTGGGGGAGCGGGTGAACGCGAAGGTCTACGAGCAGGGAACCGACAGCGATCCCGTCGAGATCGCCAGCTGGGCGCTGGAGCTCGCTCGCCAGGAGGAACGCGATGCGTTGATCATCGACACCGCCGGCCGCCTGCACATCGACGAGGAACTGATGGACGAGCTGGCGAAGATCCGCAAGCGGACGAAGCCGCACGACGTCCTGCTCGTCGTCGACGCGATGACCGGCCAGGACGCGGTGGCCGTAGCCGAGTCGTTCGCCGAGGCGGCCGAGTTCGACGGCCTTGTGATGACCAAGCTGGACGGCGATGCGCGGGGTGGTGCCGCCCTCTCCGTCAAGGCGGTGACCGGCAAGCCGATCCTGTTCGCGTCGACCGGCGAGAAGCTGGACGCCTTCGAGCTCTTCCACCCCGACCGCATGGCCTCGCGAATCCTCGGCATGGGCGACGTGTTGAGCCTGATCGAGAAAGCCGAGCAGCAGCTCGACGAGCGCCAGACCGAGGACCTGCAGAAGAAACTCGAAGGCGACCGCTTCACCCTGGAGGACTTCCTCCAGCAGATGAGGCAGGTGCGCAAGATGGGCCCGCTCAGCGGCCTGATCGGAATGCTGCCCGGCATGGGGTCGATGAAGCAGCTGAAGAACGCCGAGGTGGACGAGGGCGAGCTCGATCGAGTCGAGGCGATCATCCTCTCGATGACGCCGGCCGAGCGGACAAACCCCGCGCTGATCAACGGCTCGCGGCGCAAGCGGATCGCGGCGGGCTCCGGGACGCGGGTTCAGCACGTCAACCAGCTCGTCAAGCAGTTCGACCAGATGCGCAAGCTGATGCGCCAAATGATGTCCGGAAAGATGCCCGATCCGCAGCAGCTGGCCCAGATGAGCGGTGGAGCACCGCGCCCGAAGGTCCGTAGGCGCTAACCTCTCGCGGCTCATGGCAGTCCGAATAAGACTCCGGCGGATCGGCTCGAAGAAGAATCCCGTGTGGCGGATCGTCGTTGCCGACAAACGCTCCCCGCGCGACGGGCGGACCATCGAGACGATCGGTCGCTACAACCCGCAGACCGACCCGTCGACGATCGAGGTCGACGAGGAGCGCGCTCGTCACTGGCTCGAGCAGGGTGCCCAGCCCTCGGAGACCGTCGCGACGCTGCTGCGCACCAAGGGCATCGCCGCTTCCGGAAGCTGAATTAGCTGTGACTGAACTACTCGAGTTCCTCGTCAGAGCGCTGGTCGAGGACCCCGACGCCGTTCGGGTCGAGGAGCTCGAAGAGGACGGCGACCTCGTCTATGAGATCAGCGTTGCCGAGGGGGATCTCGGCCGCGTGATCGGCAAGGGCGGCCGGGTGGCCAACGCGATCAGGACCGTTGCCAAGGCCGCCGCCGTCCGCCTCGACCGGCGCGTGATCGTCGACATCCTCGATTGAGCGATTGAAGCTCGACATCTTCACCCTGTTTCCGGAGGCGTTCGACTGGTTTCAGTCGCAGCGATCGGTTCAGAACGCCCTTGCCAAGGGCAACGAGCTGAGGTTCTTCAACTACCGGGACACGACTCCGCTTGGGGCGGGCCAGGTTGACGACGCGCCCTACGGCGGCGGGGCCGGGATGGTCCTGCGAGTCGACGTGGTCGATGCGGCGTTGAAGGCGGCTTACGGGAACGGAGAGAGTCCCCGCGTCGTATTGCTGTCCCCGACGGGCAGGCTGCTCGACGACGAGCTGGCCGACGAGCTGACTCAGGAGCATCACGTGGCGCTGCTCTGCGGCCGCTACGAGGGATTCGACGAGCGGGTCCACGAACACCTTGCCCACGACGAGGTCTCGATTGGCCGCTATGTGCTTGCCGGTGGCGAGCTGCCGGCGATGGTGCTGGCGGACGTGGTGATGCGCAAGCTTCCGGGGGCGCTCGGGCACGAGCAGAGCGCCGTCGAGGAGTCGTTCAGCAAGGTGCTCGAGGGGGCGCCCGAGTACCCGCACTACACCCGGCCCACCGCGTACAGGGGCTGGGATGTCCCCGAGGTCCTGCTCTCTGGCGACCACGAGAAGGTGCGTCGCTGGCGGGCCGAGCAGAGCCAGATGCGGGCCGCACGGTTCGAAGGAGGCGCCGAGTAGGTACGATTCCGCAAACCGCACGGCGCTTGAACGAGGCTCCGGCGGTTTTTTCTCGCCAATGAGCACCATTATCGACAGCATCGAGCGTCGCCAGCAAAGGCAGGGCCTGCCCGCCTTTGCGCCTGGCGATCGCGTGCGAGTCCACTTCCAGGTGGTGGAGGGCAGCCGCCGCCGCACCCAGGTGTTCGAGGGAATCGTCCTACGGCGGCAGGGCTCCGGCGCGCGCGAGACCTTCACCGTGCGCAAGCAGTCGTTCGGCGTGGGCGTCGAGCGCACGTTCCCGTTGCACTCGCCGAAGATCGAGAAGCTCGAGATCGCGGCACGTGGCGACGTCCGGCGCGCGAAGCTCTACTACCTGCGGGGTCGGATCGGCAAGGCGGCTCGGGTCGCCGAGCGCCGCTGGGGTATCGACGAGGAGTTGATTTCAACCCCCACCGCCAGTGAGGAGCCGGTGGCCGTGGACGCCGATGGAGCGACGATCGAGGAGGCCGGGGCGGAGAACGCCCCGGCGGCCGAGACGTCCGAGACGACCGGCGAGGAGCCCCAGACTGAGGTCGAGAACGCCCCGGCGGCCGAGACCGATACCGAGGCGGCCGAGACTGAAACCGAGGCGTCCGAGACGGTCGAGGAGGCCCCGGCGGCCGAGGGCGAGGAGCCCCAGGCCGAAGCAGAGGTGGAGACGGACGCCGAGGCGCCCGAGGCAGGGGAGACCGAGGACACCGCCGCGGCGCAGGATGCCGAGGATGAGTCGCCGCAGGAGGATGCGGACGGCTCCGGTGAGGACTCGGCCTGAGACCGCACATCCCCAAGCCGCAGAGTCGGGCCGGTGGACTCGTCGAGCTCGTGGTGATCGTTGCCCTGGCGCTCGGGCTGGCGCTGGCGATCCAGGCCTGGCTGATCAAGCCCTACCAGATCCCCTCCGGTTCGATGGAGCCGACGCTCGACATCGGCCAGCGCGTCCTCGTGAACCGCTTCATCTACCACTTCGAAGACCCGTCGATCGGCGACATCATCGTCTTCCATCCGCCGAAGGGAGCGGACAGTGGCACCGAATGCGGCGTTTCCCACGATCCCCGCGAGGAAGCCTGTCCGCGACCGACACGCGAAGAGTCGAGTCAGAACTTCATCAAGCGGATCGTCGCCGGGCCCGGTGACACGGTCAGCATCCGCGGCGGCCATCCGGTGGTCAACGGCGTGGAGAAGACCGATGAGCCCTACATCGAGCCCTGCGGCGTCGCCGGAGCCTGCAATTTGCCCAAACCGATCACCATTCCACCCGGCTATTACTTCATGATGGGCGACAATCGTGGGGCGAGCGACGACAGCCGTTTCTGGGGCCCCATCCCCCGCAAGTGGATCATCGGCAAGGCCTTCGCCACCTACTGGCCGCCCAAGCGAATCGGCTTCCTCTAGGACGTCGTCAAAGGCACACCGCCGCCGCCTGGCTCGGTCGCGACGCCTGTTCGCGTTCGATCGGGGCCTGGAGTCGAGGCTGGTGGCGGGCGCCGACGAGGCCGGACGCGGCTGCCTCGCGGGACCGTTGGTTGCGGCGGCGGTTCTGGTCGACTACGGGACCCTGTCGCGCGCGGATCGACGCGCGCTGGCGGGACTGCACGACTCCAAGCAGATGAAGCCCGAGCGGCGCGAGGAGCTGTATCCGGCCGTGCTGCGCGGGGCGGCGCGGATCAGCGTGGTTGTGCGCAGCGCACCTGGGATCGACCGCCGTGGGCTCCACGTCACCAACCTCGAAGCGCTCTCCCGCGCGCTGGAGATGCTGGCGCCCGACGAGGACGCGACCTGCCTTGTCGACGGGTTCGCGCTGCGCGACTGCACGGTTCCGCACCGAGCGGTGGTCGAGGGCGATGGAACCAGCGCCGCGATTGCGGCGGCATCGGTCGTCGCGAAGGTCACCCGGGACCGCTACATGCAGCGGGCCGCACGCGATCATCCGGGCTGGGGGTTCGAGGACCACGTCGGCTATTCGACGCCCGAGCATCGTGCCGCAATCGAGCGACTGGGGATCTCGCCACTGCACCGGCGCTCCTTCGAGTCCGTGGCCTACAGCCAGCTGGAGCTCTCGGGCTGAGCGGCTGTTGCCTCAGAACGCTCCCCGCAGGTGCTCGTACTCGGTGAGCTTCCCCGCGTGGGTGAAGGTCAAGCCGATGGCGTCGAAGCGGATCGCGCTGTAGCGGAGTCCGTCGCGCGGCTCGCTCATCCAGGCGGTTGCGAGGCGGCGAATGCGCCGCCGCTTGCGCGCGTTCACCGAGAGAACCGGGCGCTCAGGGCCAAACGCGGATCCCTCGCGACCCGCCTTCACCTCGACGAAGACCAGGTCGGCCTTGTCGAGGGCGACGATGTCGAGCTCGCCAAAGCGCGTGCGGGCGTTGCGATCGAGGATCCGCCAGCCGGCGGCCTCGAGCCGGCCGGCAACGAGCCCCTCGGCTGTTTGGCCCAGCTGCTGGCGCGTCCTGGTCATGCAACGACGTTAGGCGAAGCGGACGCACCAATGGCGCGCACAGGCTGACGAGTCTGTAACGCGGGGGGCTGGTCGGGCGGTGGCGCGCGTTTTGTCTCAGAGTTGGAACGGAGAAATGTGCATCTGCGCACCACATGTGCGCCGGGGCTCGCCAGTCTGGGGCAATGCTCGCCACCGCACGGACGTTCACCCTCGATGGCATCGCCGCCCGGCGGGTTCGGGTGGAGGTCGACGTGCATCGTGGTCTGCCTGCCTTCTCGGTCGTGGGCCTGCCCGACACAGCGGTGCGAGAGGCGCGGGAGCGCGTTAGGGCGGCGCTCTCGAACTGCGGCTTCGAGTTCCCGCTGCGGCGGATCGTTGCGAACCTTGCTCCCGCCAGTCTGCGAAAGGCGGGCCCGGGCCTCGACCTGCCGATCGCCGTGGCGCTGCTCGTCGCCTCCGGTCAGTTGAATTGGGAGCGGATGCCACGCCTTGCGATGGTCGGCGAGCTGGCGCTCGATGGTGCGGTGCGGCCTGTGGCCGGGGTGCTGGCGATCGCCGAGGCGGCGAGAGCGAGCGGCGTCGAGGGGATCGTCGTTCCGGCCGAGAACGGGCCCGAGGCGGCGGTCGTGGATGGCATTGAGGTGATCCCGGTGGCCGGGCTCGGCCAGGTCGCGGCGCTGGCCGCCGGCGACTGGGCTCCGGCGCGCTTTGAGCCGTTGAAGTTGCCGCTGACGCCGGGCAGCGGGGCGCCGGATCTGGCCGACGTGCGTGGCCAGCGCCACCTGCGCCACGCGCTAGAGGTGGCGGCGGCCGGTGGTCACAGCCTGCTGATGATCGGGCCACCGGGGGCGGGCAAGTCGCTTGCCGCGAGCCGGCTGCCGTCGATCCTTCCGCCGCTCGCCCCGCAGGAGGCGCTGGACGTCGCGCGGATCGCCAGCGCCTGCGGCCGTCTTAACGGCCAACCGGGCGGCGGCAGGCCGTTTCGAGCTCCGCACCACACGGTCAGCCCGGCCGGACTCGTCGGGGGCGGCAACCCACCCAGTCCCGGAGAGGTGACGCTTGCGCACCGCGGCGTTCTCTTCCTCGATGAGCTCTGCGAGTTTGCGCGCGATGCGCTGGAGGCTCTGCGAGCGCCGCTGGAGAGCGGTTTGGTGTCGATCACACGTGCGGGAGTGGAGCGGCGCCTGCCCTGCAGCTTCATGCTGGTCGCGGCTTCGAATCCGTGTCCGTGTGGGAGGGGCGAAGCCGATCCGGAGTGCAACTGCGCGCCGCTCGCGATTCGCCGCTACCAGGGGCGCCTGAGCGGCGCGCTTGCAGATCGCATCGACGTGCTGGTTGCGGTTCGCCAACCGAGTGCGGCGGAGATCGGCGGCCCGCCCGGCGAGCCGTCCGCTGCCGTTCGGGCCCGCGTGGCGGAGGCACGGGAGCGGCAGGAAGGGCGTCTCGGCACCGGACGCTGCAACGCTGAGATGACCCCAGCCGAGGCGCGAGAATTCGCGTTGAGCGAGGATGCGGCAGCACTCCTTGCCAGCTCCTATTCGCGGCGGCGGTTGAGCGCGCGAGCCCACGACAGGGTGCTGCGTCTCGCTCGAACGGTTGCCGACCTGGCGGGAAGCGATGCGGTTGAGCGCGACCAGATGGCGCAGGCGCTCCAGTTGCGAAGGCGCGACCATGACTGAGCCGCAAGCCTGCCCGGACTGCCTGCGCCGCTCACGGTTGCTTGCGCACCTCGCCCCCTATATCGAGAAGATCGCCACGGGGGCGGTCGGATTGCGCTCGCCGGAACTGCTCCGACTCAGCAATGAGGATCTGGCGGCGGTGGCGGCGCCGCAGGTGGCCACCCATGTGCTGGAGCAGGTGGGTGCCGTTCCGGAGCGCACCTTGCGGGGGGAGCTCGCGGAGGCCGAGTGCTGGGGCTGTTGCCGTCACGACCCCCTGTACCCGGTTGGGCTCCGCGACGCCGCCGACGCGCCGTGGGCGCTGATCGGCAGGGGCGACCCCGAGCTGCTGCGGGATCTGCGGCCGGAGGGAGTCGTGACGCTGGTCGGCTCTCGGCGGGCGAGCGCCTACGGTCGCGAGATCGGCAGAGAGTTGGGCCGGGACCTTGCCGGGGCGGGCCTGGTGGTGGTCAGTGGGCTCGCATTCGGCATCGACTCCTGTGCGCACCGCGGCGCATTGGAGGCCGGCATCACCTTTGCGGTGCTCGGCTGCGGAGCCGACATCTCCTATCCGGCCGCGCACCGTTCGCTCTGGCGTCGCATCTGCGAGGTCGGGTTGGTCATCTCGGAGCTTCCGCCCCGAACTGGGGCATGGCGATGGACGTTTCCGGCTCGCAACCGAACCATGGCGGCGCTGGCGGGGATGACCGTTGTGGTGGAGGCGGCGGAGCGCTCGGGCTCGCTGATCACGGCCGACCTTGCCGCCGATCTGGGTCGCGACCTCGGTGCTGTGCCGGGCCCGATCACCTCTCGCACCTCGGCCGGCTCCAACGACCTGCTCGCCGGTGGGGCCTGCGTGGTGCGCGAGGCCCAGGATGTGCTCGACGCAATGCTCGGTGCGGGGGCGCGCAGCGCCAAGCGCGTTGGGCCACCGGTGGAACCGCTGCCTCGTCTCGTCTTGGAGACGCTTGAGCGGGGGGCGGCGACCTGCGACGCGATTACCGCCGATCTCGATCTCTCCGGGGCAGAGGTCGCCGCCGCCCTGGCCAGCCTGGAGGCGTTCGGCTACGTCAGCTGCTCTTTGGTCGGCGTCTACACGCGCACTCTGCTCGCACCGCCGAAGGGTCCCCAAAAGAGTCAGTGAGAGCCCATCCGAAACCCCGGCGCTCGCCGGTCGCCCCCGCGGGTCTCGGATGGACTCTAAGGTTCGATTCGTGAGCGCAGTTCCCACAGTCCTTTCGATCGCCGGATCCGATTCGGGGGGCGGAGCTGGAATCCAAGCCGACCTGAAGGCCTTCGCACGCTGTGGCGTACACGGGATGACTGCGATCACCGCGATCACCGCGCAGAACACCGTCGGCGTCGAGGCGGTGGAGGCGGTTTCGCCGCGGATGATCGTCGATCAGGTGGCAGCGGTCGCCGGGGACATCGGCGTCGACGCGGTCAAGATCGGGATGCTCGGCACGGCGGAGACCGTCGATGCCGTTGTGAGTGCGCTGCAGGTCCTCGACGCGCCGGTGGTCGTCGATCCGGTGATGGTCGCCGAGAGCGGTGCCTCGCTGCTCGACGCAGATGCTCGGGAGGCCCTGGTCGTACGCCTGCTTCCAATTGCCACCATCGCCACGCCGAACATCCCCGAGGCCAGGGCGCTGACCGGAGCGGGGGAGGAGGTCTCCCAGGAGGAACTTGCCCGCGAGGTGCTGGCACTGGGCCTGGACGCGGTGGTCGTCACCGGCGGCCACAGCGAGGATATGGTCGACCTCTTCTTCGACGGGACGAAGCCGGTGGCAATCGCGGGCGAGCGCCATCCCGCGGGCGCCTCGCACGGCTCCGGTTGTACGCACTCGTCTGTCCTGGCGGCGCACCTCGCGCTCGGCGAGCCTCCTCTGGAGGCCGCGCGCAAGGCGCGCGAGATCGCCTCCGCCGCGGTTGCCGCCGGGCTGCGGGAGGTCGGAGCGGGCGCCGGCCCGGTCGATGTCTTCGACCTGACCTCAGCGGCGCGCCTGGCCGCGGCCGAATAGATTTCAGGACATGAGCTCCAACGGTTCCACGCAAACCAAGCTGCCCCGCCCTCGCTCCAGTGCCGTCTTCGACGGCGCGGACCGCGCCGCCGCGCGCGCCTACATGAAGGGAATCGGCTTCGATGACGACGCCCTCAGCCGACCGACGATAGGCATTGCCAACACCTGGATCGAAGCGATGCCGTGCAACTTTCATCTGCGCGGCCTTGCCGAGCACATCAAGGCGGGCGTTCGGGCGGCCGGCGGAACGCCGCTCGAGTTCAACACGATCGCGATCTCCGACGGCATCACGATGGGCACCCAGGGGATGAAGGCCTCGCTGGTCAGCCGCGAGGTGATCGCCGATTCGATCGAGCTCACCGCCCGTGGCTACCAGTTCGACGCGGTTGTCGCGTTGTCGGCATGCGACAAGACAATCCCCGGTTGCGTGATGGCGCTGTCGCGTCTCGACGTCCCATCGCTGATGCTCTACGGAGGCTCGATCGCCCCCGGCCGCTGGCACGGGCGTGACGTGACGATTCTCGACGTCTTCGAGGCGGTCGGCGCCCACGCGGCGGGCGAGATGAGCGACGAGGAACTCCATGAGCTGGAGGGCGTGGCCAGTCCGGGGGCGGGGGCCTGCGGGGGCCAGTTCACGGCCAACACGATGGCCTGCGCCTTCGAGGCGCTGGGGATCAGCCCGGGCGGGTCGGCGATGGTGCCGGCCGAAGACGACGAGAAGGCGACCGTCGCCGAGAAGATCGGCGAGCTGGTGATGAAGGTACTGGCCGAGGACCTGCGGCCGAGCAGGGTCATCACGCGCGAGTCGCTGGAGAACGCGATCGCCTGCGTCTGCGCGTCCGGCGGATCGACGAACGGCGTTCTCCACCTGCTGGCTGTGGCTCGGGAGGCCGGGATCGACCTGGACATCGACGACTTCGAGCGGATCTCCCGGCAGACCCCGCTGCTCGCCGACCTCAAGCCGGGCGGCCGTTTCGTCGCCACCGACCTCTATCGGGCCGGTGGCGTGCCGCTGGTCCTGCAAAGGCTGGCCGAGGCCGGCATCCTGCACGGCGACGCGATGACGGTCACTGGTCGGACGATCGGCGAAGAGGCCGAAGCGGCAAGCGAGGCTCCGGGTCAGGAGGTGGTGCGAACGCTGGCCGATCCCCTCAAGTCGGAGGGCGGTCTGGCGATCCTGCGCGGCAATCTTGCCCCGGAGGGTGCGGTGGTCAAGCTTGCCGGAACCGAGCGCAAGAAGCAGGTCGGTCCCGCCCGCGTCTTCGAGTCCGAGGAGGAATGCTTTCGCGCCGTCAAGGAGCAGCAGCTTCGGTCGGGGGACATCGTGGTCATCCGCAACGAGGGCCCGGCGGGGGGGCCGGGCATGCGCGAGATGCTGCAGGTGACGGCGGCGATCGTCGGCGAGGGGCTGGGCGAGGAGGTGGCGTTGCTGACCGACGGTCGATTCTCGGGTGCCACGCGCGGCCTGATGGCGGGGCACGTTGCGCCCGAGGCTGTCAAGGGAGGGCCAATCGCGGCGATTCGCGAGGGGGATGAGATCAGCCTCGATGTCGAGGCGCGGCGGATCGACGTCGCGCTCTCAGACGAGGAGATCGCCAAGCGCGTGGCCGAATACCAGCCGCCTGAGCCCGCCTACCGCTCCGGCGTGATGGCGAAGTACGCGGCGACGGTTTCCTCTGCTTCGCACGGGGCCGTCACGGGCTGACGCCTGCCGGCACAGATCAGGCGAGGAAGCCGTCGAGCAGGGCATTGAACCGCGCCGGCCGCTCCAGCTGCGGCATGTGGCCGGTTTGCTCGAAGACCTCCATTTGCGAGCCGGGAATCAGGCGGTTGTAGCCGATCGCGTCCCTGACCGGGACGACCCGGTCGTTCAGGCCCCAGACGATCAGGGTCGGCAGCTCGATCTCAGCGAGGCGATCGCGTGGGTCATACCCGCCAAATGCACGAATCGCGGTCGCGAAGCCCGCGGCCCGCAGGCTCGGCTCCAGAAGCTCGCGAAGCACCTCGGGCCGCAGCCGATTTGGATAGCGGACGAGGTTCCCAAACGCCAGTTGGCGGCCCCTGGGGCGGGTGACCCAAGCGCGATGTGGGCGAGCCAGGTAGGACATTGCCGTTTCGAATATGCGCAGCAGCGACTCATCCCGTCTGGCCCGCTGTCGGGCGAAGCTGAGCCCGGCGGCGGAGACGAGGACGAGACGCTCGAAGCGGGCCTGCTGTTCGACAACCGCCTCGGTCGAGATGAAGCCGCCCATCGAGTTGCCGACCAGGGCCGCGACCCGTTCGATGCCGAGCTTCTCGCAGAAGTCGTGGATGAGGCGGCCGTAGGCTGGCATGGCAATCGGCCATGAGGGCAGCGGGCTGTGGCCGAAGCCGGGCAGGTCGAGGGCGATGGCGCGATGGGTGCGGCCGAAGTGGGGAAGGTTCTCGAGCCAGTTGCGCCAGCAACCGGCCAGCCCGTGCACGAAGAGGATCGTCTCGCCCTCGCCGATCTCCGCGTAGTTGACGCTGGCTCCGGGAAGCTCCACCCGGTGCAGGTGCTCCCGCCAGTCGATCTTCAACCACTCGGGGTCCGGGTCCCCGTAGTCGGCGGCGGGGTAGGCCAGCCGGCCTCCGACAATCGCCTCAGGCATACCCCATCCGTTCGAGAACCGGGATCTCGCGGATCTGCGGAGGTTGAAGGTGGTCCCAGAGGATGCCGCGCGGTCGCTCGTACTGGCGCTCCACGTCGATCACCGCCCGCGGTGTGGCGATCAGGTCGATCGGAAGGTCGTGCGAGGTCATCATCAGATGGCGCCGCAGGATCTGGGTCGGATGCACGGTTGTCGCGACCGTGGTGTGATCGTCGATCTTGCCGGCGTCGATCAGGATCCCGTACTCCAGATCGGAGTAGCCGCCGCCCTTGCCGATTCGCGCGCCGCTCAGGTTTACGGCAACCGAGCCGCAGAGCACGAAGTCGATCTCGGGCAGGTCGTCAAGCGCAACCACGCGCCCGTGCTTGAGTGCGCCCTTGATGGTCGCCGCCTCCTTGATCGCGGTTTTCGACAGTCGTCGCGGGTCGAGGACGCGGAACGGGTGAGGGTCTCGAAGGCGCGGGACCGCCATGATCACCGTCTTGCCCGACTCAAGAGCCATCCGCCGGGCGTGCGTCTGGGGCGAGTCGGGATTGGCCTTGATCGCTCGAGCCCGTCGCCAGAGGCGGTGCCCCGCCAGCTTCTCGGCCGCCAGCCGGGCTCCGGCGAAGTTCGGGATTCGTCCCTCGGCGCCCGGGAAGCGAGATACGCCCTCGCGATCCATCGCCTTCCACACTTCCTTGCGGACCGTGTCCTTCGAGCGCATTGCACAGCGAAAGATATCCGCCGCAAGCGGTTGCCGTCGCACGCCGATTTGCAGGTGCTCGGCCGCTCTGGCCGAAATGTCTGTCGGCCTAAACTCTTTTCAGAGCCGATTGACCAACACCGACCGCGATCCCCGGGGGTAGCGTGATTGGGCGCAAGACAAAGATCGCAATCGTCACCGTTACGGCGGTGCTCGCTCTCGGTGCGATCGGCGCATACGCCTATGACGACTCCCGCAAGGACACGATCGGCGATGGGCTGACGATCGGGGGTGTCGACGTCGGTGGCCTCGACGCGGCCGAAGCGAAGCGCGCCGTTCGCCGAAAGCTGCTCGCGCCGCTGCACCACTCGCTTCGGGTTGGCCACGAAGGCCGGAGCTGGGTCCTGCCCGGAAAGCGCCTGAAGGTCCACGCCGACCTCGACCAGGCCGTCGACGAAGCCCTTGCGGCAAGCCGCGACGGGGGCATCGTCGGGCGCCTGGTTCGCTACATCAGCGGCTCTCCCGTCGACGTGCACGTCTCTGCCGACGTCACCTACTTCCGGCCGGCCGTGAACCGGTTCGTGCGGCACGTTGCCGCGGAGCTGGACCGCGAACCGCGCAACGCCGACGTCAGCGCCACCGGGTCCTCGCTCGAAGTGTCACCGGCGAGCTACGGGCGCAAGCTGCGCGACAACCTGCTCACGCGCCAGCTGAGGGCCGCCGTGCTCAACGCGAGCGCCGACCACACGATCGCCGCGCACACGCGAGCGGTCAAACCCGAAGTCACCGGCAGCGAGGTCGCCGCCGAGTACCCGGCGTACCTGACGCTCGACCGGGCGACCTACACCCTGCGGCTCTGGGAGCACCTGAAGCTGGCGAAGACCTACACGGTCGCTGTCGGCCAGGTGGGACTCGAAACGCCGGAGGGTCTCTACGCGATCCAGGAAAAGCAGGAAAACCCCTCCTGGCACGTTCCCAACTCGGACTGGGCGGGGGACCTCGCCGGCCGGGTGATCCCGCCGGGTCCCGAAGATCCGATCAAGGCGCGCTGGATGGGGATCTTCGAAGGGGCCGGAATCCACGGCACCGAAGAGACGGCGTCGTTGGGTACCGCTGCGTCGCACGGCTGCGTGCGGATGTCGATTCCCGACGTGGAAGAACTCTACGGTCGCGTCGAGGTCGGCACGCCCATCTACATCGGCTAGCGAAGGCTCCGGCGTCCCGATGGCGAAGCTTTCCCAATGACCTGGGAGGAGGTGCTGACAGCCTACGACCGCGACCTGCGGGGGCGGGGGGCGGCCGAGCGGACCCGTCGCGCCTATGGCGTGGATCTCGGGCAGTTCGCGAAGTGGGCTGGGGCACGAGGGCTCGCTCCGACCGACATCCGGCATCGGGATGTGCGGCGTTTCGCGGCGGGTCTCTCCGAGCAGGGGGCGGCACCGACCACCGTCGCCCGCAAGCTGGCCGCGGTGCGCGGGCTCTTCGACTACCTGGTCCGCACCGAGCGAGTCGGTCAGAACCCCGCCGATCTGGTTTCGAGCCCGAAGCGGGAGCAGAAGCTGCCGCGCGTGCTCGATGCAGAGCAGGTGCGGGCGCTGCTCGAGCAGATTCCGGCGCGCACCCCGTTGGAGCTGCGCGATCGGGCGATGCTGGAGCTGACCTACTCGTGCGGTCTGCGCTGCGAGGAGACCGTCAACCTCGACGCCGGCGCCCTGGACTTCGAGACCGAGCAACTGCGGGTGCTGGGCAAGGGCGGCAAGGAACGGCTGCTGCCCGTCGGGGAGCCCGCGCAGCGCGCTGTGCGTCGCTACCTGGAGCGTGGTCGCCAGGCGCTGTTCGCGAACGGCGGCGAGCGGGCGCTGTTTCTCTCCAAGAGCGGCCGCCGCCTGTCGAATTCCGACGTGACTCGGCGGCTGAGCCTCTGGGTGCGCGGGGCGGCGCTTGCCGGGGGAATCTCGCCCCACTCGCTGCGGCACAGCTTTGCCACCCATCTACTCGAAGGAGGCGCGGACCTGCGCACGATTCAGGAATTGCTCGGCCATGCGTCGATCTCCACCACGCAGGTCTACACTCGGGTTGACGCGGCTCGCTTGCGGGATGCATACGCTGGCACACACCCCCGTGCCTGAGGCCAATCGGAGACAGCGACTTAGAATCCTGCAGAGAGTCCCATGGAAACTGGCGTAAAAGAGGTCGAGCTGCGGGATCTGTGGCGTCGCTACAAGGAGGACGGCGACGGTACGGCTCGCGAGCGACTGGTCGTCGCTTACTCGCCGCTGGTCAAGTTCGTGGCCGGCCGGCTGGGCGCCGGGCTGCCCTCGCATGTCGAGGACGCCGACCTGATTTCCTATGGCCTGATGGGCTTGATCGGGGCGATCGAGCGCTTCGAGCCCGAGCGCGGGATCAAGTTCGAGACCTTTGCGATGACGCGGATTCGCGGCGCGATCATCGACGAGCTGCGCTCGCTGGACTGGGTGCCACGTTCGGTTCGCTCGCGGGCGCGGGCGATCGAAGCCGCGCAGACCAAACTGGAGCACAAGCTGCAGCGCGCGCCCAACGAGGCGGAGCTCGCCGCCCAGCTGAACCTCAGCGAGACGGATCTGCAGGCCTCGCTGCTGGAGATCGCAAACTCCTCCGTCTACGCGCTCGACGAGCTTTGGACGGTCTCGGACTCCTCGGGCGACCAGGTTTCGCTGCTGGACACGATCTCCGACCCGCGCGCCGCCGATCCGCAGGAGTCGCTGGCCAGCAGCGAGGTCAAAGATCGCCTCACGGAGGCGGTCGCGTCGCTGCCCGAGCGAGAGCAGCTTGTCGTGGCGCTCTACTACTACGAGAGCCTCACCCTGCGGGAGATCGGCGAGGTGCTCGGCGTCACCGAGTCGCGGGTCTCCCAGCTGCACACCAAGGCCGTGATGCGGCTCAAGTCCGCGTTGCAGGTCGTGTAGTACTCCCAGCTGCACACCAAGGCGGTGAAGCGGCTCAAGTCCATGTTGCAGGCCGTGTAGTACTCCCAGCCGCACACAAAGGCGGTGAAGCGGCTCAAGTCCACGTTGCAGGCCGTGTAGTAGCTTCCCGGTGTGCCGCATAAGGCCGCTGATCGGATTCGCAACGTCGCCCTGATCGGCCACCGGGGCTGCGGCAAGACGAGTCTGCACGAGGCGATGCTGTTCGAGGCGGGCGCCGTGAGCCGGTTGGGGACGGTGGCAGACGGTACGACCGTCTCTGACCACGAACCCGACGAGCAGCAGCGGGAGATGTCGATCGACGCCTCGCTGGCGAGCTTCGAGCACGACGGGCGCAAGATCAACCTGATCGACACGCCGGGCGAGCCCAGCTTCCTGGCCGACGCCGCGGCTGCGCTGCGCATCGCGGACGCCGCCGTCGTGGTGGTCAACGGAGTGGCCGGGGTGGAGGTCCAAACGGAACGGCTCTGGAGGCGGGCCGATGCCGATGGGCTGGCGCGCCTCGTCTTCGTCAACATGCTCGATCGCGAGCGTGGCGACTTCTTCGCGGCGCTCGAGTCGCTGAAGGCCGCCTTCGGCCCCCACGTGGTCGCCACCGAGATCCCGATCGGCGCCGAGCAGGAGATCCGCGGCGTGATCGACCTGATCGACCTCAGGGCGTTCATCGACGCGGGGTCGGGTCGCGGCAACGCCGAAGAGGTTGAGATCCCCGAGGAGCTGCGCGCGCAGGCCGAGGAATACCGCGAGAAGTTGATGGACGAGGTCGCTGAGAACTCAGACGAGCTGATGGAGCGCTATCTCGAGGGAGAGGAGATAGACCACGGCGAGATCGTCAAGGTCCTCAAGGAGGGGGTGACCGCGGGGCGCATCTTCCCGGTCACCTGTGGGGTGGCGACGAAAAACCTCGGCACCGGACGCCTGCTGAGCGCGCTGGTCGAGGACCTGCCCTCGCCCGCGATGCGCGGTGCGGTGAGCGCTTCGGGCTCCGAGGGGGAGGCGCTTGAGATCGAGCCCGACCAGGACGGGCCGCTCGTTGCCTACGTCTTCAAGACGCTGGCCGACCCCTACACGGGGCGGATCAACCTGTTCCGTGTCTATCGGGGAACGCTTCGCTCCGACTCCCACATCGTCAACGCCACCAGGAAGCAGAAGGAGCGCGTCGGCCAGCTGGGCGTGCCGCTTGGCAAGGAGCTGGCACCGGTCGGAGAGCTGGGCGCCGGGGACATCGGAGCGGTTGCCAAGCTGAAGGAGACCCAGGCCGGAGACGTCCTGTGCGAGCGCCAGGAGGAGATCTCGTTTGCCCCGCTTGACCTGCCGGCGCCGGTGATGGCCTTTGCGTATGAGCCGAAGTCAAAGGGCGACGAGGAGAAGGCGGCCGCGGCGGTGCGGCGCCTCGGCGAGGAGGACCCGACCCTCGACGTGCACCGCGATCCGCAGACCGGGGACCAGATCATCGCCGGCCTGACCCAGGTGCACGTGGAGGTGATCGTCGCCCGGATGAAGCGGCGCTTCGGCGTCGAGATCGAGCTGCACCCGCCGCGCGTCCCCTACCAGGAGACGATTCGCAAGCCGTCCAAGGCGCACGCCCGTTACAAGAAGCAGACGGGCGGGCGGGGCCAGTTCGCCGACTGTCAGATCGAGATCGAACCCGTTGAGGACGGAACCGGATTCGAGTTCGTCGACAAGATCAAGGGTGCGGCGATCCCGGGTGGCTTCATCCCGGCGGTGGAGAAAGGCATCGTGGAGGCGATGGAGCGCGGCACCGTCGCGGGCTACCCGGTGAAGGGGGTGCGCGTGCTGCTCGTCGACGGCAAACACCACGACGTCGATTCCTCGGAGATGGCGTTCAAGATCGCCGGTTCGATGGCCTTCAAACAGGCGATGGAGGAGGCCGGCCCGGTGCTGCTCGAGCCGATCGTCCGTCTCATCGTGAGCTGTCCCGAGGATGTCGTGGGCGATGTGATCGGCGATCTCAACTCGCGCCGCGGGCAGCCGCTGGGTATGGAGCCAAAGGGCTCCCTGACCGAGGTCAAGGCCGAGGTGCCGATGGCCGAAGTGCTCGATTACGCGCCCGACCTGCGTTCGATCAGCGGTGGGAGGGCTGACTTCGCGATGGAGTTCGACCGCTACGAAGAGGTTCCGGCGCACCTGGCTGACAGAGTCGTTGCAGCGGCGCGCGAGGGCGCCGAGGTCAGCGCTTAGACCGCTGCTAAGTTGGCAGGCGTGAGTCCTGACGAGACCTGCGCGGTCTGCGGTCGCACCATCCTGGCCGGCGAGCGCACCCGCACCTACATCAGCCCGAAGGAGGGCGCGCGTCTCGTCTGCGATCTCTGCCGTGGCCGGGCGGAGCGGCTTGGTTGGGTGGACCCGGCGGCACCGGGCGCCAACGTGGGGCGGGGCGCCGGCCCCGATGCCTCGGAGTCTCCCCTGGGGCGGCTGGAGCGGGCGGTGGCGCGCTTCAACGCAAGCGAGGCGGCGCGCACCATCGGTGGCTTGACCCGGACGCTTGGTGTGCCGCGGGTATCGATTGGAGCCGCGGCGGGGTCGCCCAGGGAAGTGCGGATAACGGTCGCCTGGGACCTGGGCTGGTACCAGTGGGGCATCGACCTGGGCGATGAGATGCGACCCGTCTTCCAGCTCGACAAGGGCGATGAGATGCGCGAGCTTGACGGCTCGGCCCGCCAATGGAATGCGACGGCCGGCGCCGAGGGCCGGCTGTCGCTCGGCAGTCCCGCCGCCGATCAGGCGCCCGACGGCGAGCCGGCTCTCTGAGGTGGAGAGACTCGTGGTCAACGTGGACGGCGGCTCCCGGGGGAATCCGGGGCCCGCGGCGGTTGCCGCGGTCGTCCAGCGCCCCGACGGCCAGGTGCTCGAAGAGCATGGGGAGCGGATCGGCGATGCGACCAACAACGTGGCGGAGTACCGGGCGCTGCTGCTGGGGATCGAGCGGGCGGCGGCGCTGAGCGCCGGCGAGCTCGAGCTGGTCAGCGACTCAGAGCTGGTCGTGCGCCAGGTGAAGGGCGAATACAAGGTCAAAGACGCAGCCCTGCGCAAGCTCCATGTACAGGTGGCCGCGGCCCTGAAGTCGTTTGCGAGCTGGTCGATCCGCCATGTTCGCCGCGAGGAAAACGAGAGCGCCGACCGGCTGGTCAACGAGGTGCTCGACAGCGCCTGAGCATCGCCTCTGGCGGGCAAGCGCTCTGTGCGGTTTGTCCCCCGGGCTTGGCCCTCTCGAGCAGTGCCCGGATCGGCGGTAGTGTCGAGGGGTGCACAGCAAGCGCGATCCGATCGACTCCCGCGTCGACATCGGCCATGTGCACCTGAAGGTGGCCGACCTCGATCGGGCTCTGGACTTCTACTGCGGTGTCCTTGGCTTTGAGCTGCAGCAGCGAATCGGCGACGAGGCGGCCTTCGTGTCGGCCGGTGGCTATCACCATCACATCGGCCTCAACACCTGGCACTCGAAGGGCGCGGCACCGCCGCCGGCCCGTAGCACCGGTCTCTTTCATCTCGCGATTCGCTACCCGGACCGGCGCTCACTTGCCGATGCCCTGCGCCGCGTCTCGGAGGCCGGCATCCGGCTCAGCGGCGCCTCCGATCACGGCGTCAGCGAGGCCATCTACCTGAGCGACCCCGACGGCAACGGGATCGAGCTCTACCGCGACCGACCCCGAGAGGAGTGGCCACGCCTGCCGGGCAGCGACGAGATCGCAATGGTCACCGAGTCACTCGACCTCCGCGATCTTCTCGCCACGCTGGACGCTTGAGGCAGAGGAGCTCCTCGTGCTCCACTGGGCGCATCGACCGCGAGGCGGGGTTCGTGCGTCGCGGACCGGCACGCCTATAATCCCGCGTCTACGCGGCTGTAGCTCAGCTGGCTAGAGCGTCTGCTTGCCATGCAGAAGGTCGTGGGTTCGAATCCCATCAGCCGCTTTTTTCGCAAACCGCGCCGAAGCGCGGTTTGCGCCTTTCTCAAAGTTGATGTGGAAGGGCCTCAAGATCCTGTTTGTGGCTCTTTTCTGCGCCCGTCTGCGCCCAATCGGAGGAATTGACAAGTCCATCAAGGGCGGCTCCGTGGTCTGTTTTCAAGGCGATGACCTGGGCATATACGCCCAGCGTCATCTTGGGGTCGGCGTGGCCCGCTTGGGCCATCACGTAGGGCACGTCGGCCCCGGCTGCGAGCAGCAGCGAGATGAAGGTGCGCCGCAGCGAGTGCGGCGTTACAGCGCCCAGCTCTTCGCGACCTGCCTCTCTCAGCTTCTCGTTGGCGTGTTTGACCGCTGGGGCGAGAAACCGGTTGCGGACGTTGGAAGGGTTGTCTTGCCTACCCCTTTCAGTTGCGAAGACCAGATCGTCGGCCCCTCCGTGCTCGGTCCGAGCCCGGTAGTCGGAGAGCAGCTCTTGGAGCGTTGGGGTCAGGTGGACGTGGCGGATTCCAGCATGGGTCTTCGCCTGCACGATCCGGAGTTTTCGACTCGTCAAGTCGACGTCTCGCCACCGCAGGCCAAGCGCCTCACTGATTCGAAGCCCAGCAAGCGCCAGAACCGCCAACAGTGGTTGTCGGCGTCCGCTATCGCCCTCGCGAGCGGCCGCGTCCATCTCCGTGGCCGCTCGCAGTAGCGCGGCAACTTGCTCGGGCTGCAGGTAGGTGCGGACAGGTTTGCGCTCCCGCAGGAACCGCTTGCGTCCCTTGGCGGGATTACGGTCCAGGTGGCCATATTCAACCGCCTGCTCGAGAATCGTGGCGAGTAAACGGATCGTCTTGTTGATCGATCCGTTGGAGAGCGGGCGGGGGAGAGGATTGCGCCTCTCATCGGGCTGGGTCAGTTGCCTGCGTCGAGCTTCCTGGAGCGATTTGCTTTCGCGCACCTTCAAATGCCGATATTGGTCGACCTCGCGAACGGTGATCTCCGAGAGTCGATGCTCGGCGAAGAAAGGCAGCAGATGCCGGTCAAGGCGCCAGCGACAGTCGACTAGGGTGCGCTCCCTCCATTCCGGCGACGCTCCCTCAAGCCACTCCTCACAGAACTCACCAAAGGTCGGCTCGGGTTGCGCGTGCCTCGGTTTCGCATCGGGCGCTGGGGGGCGCCAGGCTCCGCGGCGCACGTCTGCCATGACGATTGCCAGTTCGTCCTCGGCCCGGCGACGGTTCCACCCGTCCTCGGGACGCCCAAGGGTGATCGTGTGGCGCCTACCGTATGCGCGAAACCGGATTGCCCAGCTTCGGCGTTGTCCTTTCGGAGGGACGACGCCGCCGGTTGCCCGTCGGGCCATTAGCGCTGCCCTCGGCTGTTGAGGTCCTCAAAGCGCAGAGCGGCCCGCGTAGGCGTCAGAAGGGCGCCGTGGCGGTGGAGCAGCCCGACAGCCACACAGATCGCGCACAGCACGCTCTACGTCGTCTCTGGCGGCAAATGCGTCGGGATCGGCACTCAGCTCACGGACGAACTCAGAGCACGTGAGCTGCGTCGGGTGCTCGGCGAGTAGAAGCGCCAAGACGGCGCGCTGTGTTTGCGCGTCTTCCTCGGCGGGGCAAGCGGGCTCCTGCGGCCCGCGATCCATAGGGTTGCTGCAGGACATGGGAGATGTGCCTCCTGTGTCTCAGGCGGCCCTCTCGTGTTTGCGCACGGCGGGTCGCCGCTTTCTGAGGCCGATAGCTCGCTACCGTTCCCGTTGCGGCCGGACTAGTTCCACCTAAGCCGACCGCCACGGGGCCGGTGTCGCAAGCACGCGGCCCCACTTATGTTTGAGGGGTGGAGACTAGCAGCTTTCCCTTACATATCGTTAGATGAAGCGTGATCCCCGACAGACCCCGCAGCCCCAGCCCTACCTAGGCGAGGCGATCCGCGCACTGCGCAGACAGCGCGGGCTCAGCCAGGAAGCGCTCGCCCCGGAGGCAAGAATCACGCCGGGCACCCTCTCGCTAATCGAGCGCGGCGAAGCAAACCCAACCTGGGGCACGGTGCAAGGAATCGCGGCTGCGCTTGGTGTGGCCGTCTCGACTCTGGCGCAGGCGGCGGAGAGGGTGGAGAGAACTCGGGAGTGAGCCTATGGAGCCAAGTTCGGCTCGCGTCGTGCAACGCCGAGGGAATGATTAAGTACGCGGGATGCGACTGATCAAGGCCAAGGTATCGGGTTATCGCCGACTCGCCGGGGACTGCGAGGTCAAGTTAGACACCGATCCTGTGTGCATCGTCGGGCCAAATGCCGCCGGGAAGTCGTCGTTTCTCGATTCGCTATTGCATCTCAACCACGACGATGAATTCGCGAAATCGGAGCGAACCAGAAAGCCCGATGGCAATCCTCTTAATCCCACCGTAGAGGCGCGGTTCGTTCTCAGTGACGAAGAGCTGTCGTTGCTCGCTCACATTCCCGAGGCAGCGAACGTGCGCCAACTATTGGTGCTCAAGGAGTTTGGCAAGCCCAGAGCATTCATCCCTGAGCCAACTCCAAAACGCGATCTCAGTCAGCGCCAAGCGGTCCTCTCGACGCTTGAAGAATTGCAGAACAGCAGCTGGCTAGCGAGTGTAGCCGCGGTCGAGTCCGAGCTCGATCCCTCGCCGGAGACTTGGGCAGAGGATCTATTGGACGAGGCAATCAGCGCCGCCTCGCTCGAACAGGAGAACTTAGGCGACCGGATCAATGCTTTTCAAAGTCTGCGTGAACGCTTGGTCATGGTTGTCCGTGAGCAACAGGCTGAAGCCCAGGCAGACGATGGCAGCGAGCAAGAGTCACCCAGCGAGCCTGGCCGTCGAGCTTGGCCTGCACTGCCTAAGAAGTACTCCAAGCTGGAGGCAGACCTGCACGCCCTTGGCCAGTACGAGGGACTAGACCATCCGCGCGATCGCGTGGCTAAGGAGTTGGAAGATCACGTGCCCAGTTTCGTCAAGTTCAATGACCTTGCCAGGGGATTAGCTAGCGAGTACGTCCTAACCAACGAACCCGATCCTGAAGGCGCTGCCATACATAATTTCCTCGATCTTGGCGAAACGAGTTGGGCGAAGGCGTTGGAGGTAGTGGAATCCGGCGACAAAGGCCGAAAGCGGGCATATCTTGAAAGGGTCAACAGGGCTCTCGAAAGACGAGCGGCGGTGATTTGGGAACAAAGCAAAATCACCGTAGGCATCGACCTCGACGGTCCCACCTTGACTGTTCTCCTATCTATGCAGGAGGACGATTACATCGATTTCGAGGAACACAGCGATGGATTACGCCAGTTCATCGCCCTGCGAGCCTTTATCGCCAGTGAAGCGGCTGCGGTCAAGCCAATCGTGCTGATAGACGAGGCCGAGACCCACCTTCACTACGACGCTCAGGCAGACATTGTTGGCGTTTTCGAGGAACAAGACGACGCAGCCAAAATCGTCTATACGACGCACTCGGCAGGATGCCTACCTCGCGACCTTGGCCTTGGCATCCGGGCGATTGTCCCGGACATTGTCGAGCGTGATGGTAGAAAGAGTCAAGGTGATCACTCGCATGTGATCAACAAGTTCTGGACCGACGGACGCGGGTATTCTCCGTTACTGCTAGCAATGGGTGCTGGCGCTTTGGCCTTTGCGGCGACGCAGAAAGCTGTCATTACCGAGGGTATGAGCGATGCTCTGTTGTTGCCGTCGTTGATCCGGGAGGCTACTGGCGAGGATCGTCTCAACTACCAAGCGGCTCCAAGCTTTGCTGAGGCTGATCCAGAACAGATACGTGACCTCGATTTGATTGCGTCACGCGTCGCTTTTCTTGCCGACGGCGATGGAGGTGGCGAGAGCCATGGCGAGCGGCTAACCGACAATGGCATTTTGGATGAGCAGATCCGTTTCCTGGGCGGCAAGGGTAGTGGGTTGTCTATTGAGGATCTGCTCGATAAGACTGTCTATCTGGATGCCGTCAACGCTGAGCTTGATACTTGGCATCGGCTCGAATATCCGGCTGACAAGCTTCCTGAGACCGGGCGTAGCACCGCCGTAAAGAAGTGGTGCGAAGGGCAAGAACGGAAGCTGGACCGAAAGGTCAGGATAAGCAAGGTCGATGTGGTTCAGGGAGTGCTAGATCAGCGGTGCGAGAATGTTGCCCTGCTCGACAAGAAGTACCGGCAACTTCTCGTAGACCTTCACTCGGAGCTAGAAAGGATTTTCGACGAGGCACCTGACCGAGTTAAGCGCCTGCGTGAAGAAGTTGACCAGCCGGAAGAGGGCTAGCTCCAGGACGCGCTGATCTCTAGTTCTAACGGCGACGAAAGGCGAGCGCTGACTTCCAGCCTCTTCCCTTGCGAGCTTCCGCCATCCGCGAACCAAACACGGCACCGAGTTGACGGTTCTGCTGGCTCACGAAAGTCATATTGACGCGTAGAGGCATGTTGCCGTCGTCCTCTTCTCGTCCAAGGGCTCGAAGGTTGGTGACGTGCCACCACTCCCCGATGTCGTAATAGGTCACTTCGAAATGATGAACGACGCCAGGTCGATAATTACCTCTGAAAGAGAAAAGCAGGTCGATGCCTCCGCCCTCGACGCAAATGCTTGGTTGACCTGGAATCACCGCCCCACTAGGTCCATCAATCCGCAGCTGACCCCCAACGCCGAGCGCTGGGCCTCTTCCGACGTTTTGCAGGCGAAGGCGGAATTCCTCCTCGCCAAAACGTTCGACTAAGTCCGTGAATGGAATGAGCACCGGGCGCCACTGAGCCCGCTCCTCTTTCCGGGTCGCGGATGCCAGCCGGTAGCTGAAGAAAGCCAGCGCAACCGTTCCCATCGCGAGAACGATCGTCCCAAGCGCAATGAAGAAATCTGCATCAACCAGCGCGGACGGAAAAACCATCTTTCCTAGCATCGCCACATTTTCGGAGCGATGTCGGACGGGTCATCTCGATTTGGACTCCAGGCGCTCTCACGCGTGGCGGTGAGCGTTCAGGTTCGCCTGCTCCAGAAGTAGTCTTGGTCGTCGTGGGTCTCGACTTTCCAAGCGTCCGCGCGACCCTCGCCGAGTGGGAGGGTCGGCGCGTATCCGTCGTGGTCGATCGCGATCGGATCAAGACGGGTTTCAAGCGGATGGTCGCCCTGCAAGGCGCGCTTGGCGGGGTGGAGGCGGTGCCCGAGGTCGGCCAGGAGCCCGGCATCCAGAACGTGCCCAACAAGGACTTGCCACCGGAGCTGCGGACCCACGCGCTGTTCTACCCCGTGGGCGAAGGCGACCCGGACGACCTGCACGGGCTGCCCGGCTTCCACATCAGCCTTGCGGAGTTCGATCGCGCCGTCGAGGACTCGCCCGGACTGCTGATCATCACCGGGCGGGACCTGGAGATACAAGTCCAGCTCTTGGATGAAATCGAGCCCGATGGGTAAGAACGCACAGCCGATCGAGCACAAGAGCAGCCAACGGGGCGCCAGCTTCATGACGAGGCCTGTCATTCAACTCCAACGGTGGGTGGGGTGGTGCAGAAAAGAGCCAAAAACAGAATTCTGAAGCCCTTCCACATCAACTTTGAGCGAGGCGCAAACCGCGCTTCGGCGCGGTTTTCGAAAAAAGCGGCTGATGGGATTCGAACCCACGACCTTCTGCATGGCAATTGCACTGTTTTGTCTGCACCGCAGAATGGCAGTGTGTGATTTGGCCGGTTCGATCTAAGGTCGAAACGACTCTTGGGTGTCACGGTTGAGGGTGTTTTTTGGAGGTTGTTTGCATGTTGACTTTGTTTCTATACAGTCCTTTTCGTGCCGTTTTTCGCACAATGCGGTTAGTAGTGGGTATTCAATGGACGGGTTGCGTAGTGGGCCATGCCTTGGCCGCGAGGTGTGACTCGTGGTCAACTGAATCGAGTTGTCTCTTGTAGGCGCAGCGTTGTTTCCCTTGAACATGGCGGCGTGTATAGGTACCCTGTTGGTTGCCGTACGAAGCGCCCAAAGATCCAAAACTCCGGTACGGAAGCGGTGGCCTTGAGTGCGCGTCTGTTGATGTGGGGCGGACACAGGCTCGAGCCCATCAGTATGGTTGAAGGCTCGGCTGTCTCGACTGACATAGTAGGTACCCCGACCTAGTTGCCGCGCCGCTGCGCTTCAATCGGTAAGCAGATTGGGCAATCACAAAACCAGTCCGGCCAGGCCTCCCTCCTGGATGCCGAAACCATGGGTGGGCGAAAGCGACGTCCCAGCACGTCGGGGGCTCTTGCTTCTCGTCCATTTCGAGCGTCTTCCGCTGGATGTCCAGCCGTTCGCAAAGCGCGCAAAGCGGAGACGGGGAACCGCTGCCTCGATCTCGATCTACGTCCGACCTGATGAAGCCCGGTTACCGGCTCGACCTACGCCGGTGTTAGAGGCTTGAGATCAGGTTGATCACCGTACTGACGTGGGCCAGTCCCCATCCGATGGCAGCGCTGATCGCCGCCCAGAACCAGGGACTCGATAGAACATCGCGGCTGGGCCAGCGGCGTGCGATCACCCGGCGCAAGCGCCACCACCACGACTTACCGGTGATGGCGTCGAAGGTTTCCGCGACCTCGATCAGGGCGTTCCGCAGGTAGGCCATGTTGACCGTACCGTTGGCGGCAGTGGCCTGCGCGGGGACCACGGTTGGATTGGAACCGCGCAGGCAGCCGATCACGGTCGCGGTGAGGTCGAAGTAGCGATGCTCGAAGGCCAATGAGCGACTGAGCCGCGAACCAAGCGAGAGCAGCGTTGGCACCGTGGGGACGACAAGGTGCTCTTGCCGGTAGGGGTCATCGACGTGGTCGACGCTGACGTCTGCGCCCCCCCTCTCGTCGCGGAAACGGTAGATGAACGGCAGGTGCAGGTCGGTCTGCAGGGCCGGATCGGCGAGGACTTCGCGGATCGCCGTTCGCAGGAGGCCGTCCATCTGCCGTCGCTCGCGCTCATCGACCCTCTCCAGAAGACCGGCCATCCGACCGTGGGCCGCCCCACCCTCGCGGTGCTCATCGAGGCCGAGCACCGCGCAGCCTGCGAAAAGCGCCACCCGCATCGCAACTGGGTCGGGCGGTGAGCCTCCTAGGACCCGATTGCACCACCTCACCATGGAGCGCACGTGGTCCTTGGTCAGGTAGGCCGCGGGGTCATCGAGCAAGCCGCGCTCAAAGCAAGCAGCGACCGCGTTCAGCACGGCAGCTTGGTGGAAGGCCCAGTTGGTGGCGAGGTTCGGTGCATCGGGAGAGGTCGATGCGAAACGGTAGCCCTCGACCCATTCCATCTTCCGCATCGCCGAGAGCCAGTCGACGCGGACCTCTTGGGGCTCGGTCTGGTCGCCCTCGCGGTGTTTGGCGTCGGCCAACTCTTCTAGCAGTTCACCCGCAAGCGCCCGCACCTCCTCGCGCTCGACGCCGGGAGGGGCAGGGTCCCAGTTTCGGATGGCCCAGTCGAGCTTCGCGAGCGAGCGCAGCACCATCGCTTGGCGCAGGACGATGTAGAACTGGCTCATCCGCTTCGGGCTCTTGCCGAGCCCTTGGTGCAGATAGGACCACGCCGCCGCGATCATTGGCCCGTAGCTATCGGGCTCGTTCGCCCCAGCAAGGATCTCAAGTCCCGCGGCGGTCCCGTAGATGCCGTGCTGCCCGTGTTTCGCCGTCGACTCCTGGGGCTCAACAACCCATTGGCCAAAAGCGGTGCACGGCTCCCCGTCGAGCGGGCCCTTGACGTCGACCGCGGCGCCCTGGACTTGGTGCTCGAGTTCCGCACAAGCGAAATTCAGCTCCTCGCGAGCTGCCTGCCAGCGGCTGCGTCGCACGCCGGGGCGCTTCAGCGCACCCCCCGCTCCGCCGCCGGCCGCGCGTGAGCCGCGCCTCCGCCCCCGCTCGATCGACGCCGCCACCGGGTTCACGCGACCGATCGGCGCCCGGCCACCGGCTCCGAGGAGAGAATGCTCGCAGCTGCCCCGCACATCGCGATCGGATCGAGATTCGTCGTGTCGAGCTGATCTGCGGCGGTCCTTACCGAACCCGGGTGCGGGTCAAACCAGTCGTGCCCTGAGCCCGGCAGCTTGATCGATGCGAGCTGGCGGCGCTTGCGCGCCACCCGGGTCGCGGAGGCCGCGTCGAGGTGCAGAGCGCGGGCGCCCGGGGGGACTCGGCCACCCGGCCGACGATCACGCCACCCGATCTGCCTCCGAGCGCCCCCGCCAGCGCTGCGAGCACCTCCTGCACCTCCGAGTCGCGCGCGACCGTAGCGAGTCGCTCGGGGTCGACCGAGCGCCACATGTCGAGCTCCTCGCTTCGTCCGTCGAGGCGGGGAAGAGCCGCGGCAAGGCCGCGCCTGCTTGCGGCGTCGAAATCGAGGCGGCCACTCCGCGCCCAGCTCCAGATCCGCGATCCGGGCCACGCCTCGCGGCGCGCCACCTCATCGAGACAGAGAAGGCGAAGGATCACCCCCAACTCCACCGCCGGCACGCCGTGAAGCGCCGCCAGGTGGGCGCCGACCGTACTCTTGCCCGAGCCGGTCGAGCCCGACACCGTGATCAGCGGCCTCGGCGGCCGCCTTCTCCTCTGCATCTCTTGCCTCCTCTTCCCTCTCAGGGTCTGTATCCGCCTTGCCGCCTCCAGGGTGCGAGCAGCCAGCTTGCTGCTCGGCGCACCGAGCGGCCGCCAGTCGATCCCATTGCTCTCGGCCACCAGTGCCGCCAGGGTCCGGGCCGCGTGGGGCACAGGTCGCGCCAGGCCGTGGCGGGCCCACTTGCCAGCGGTGACGGAGAGCCCGAGGTAAGGGGCCTCCTGCGATGGGGCTGGAGTGAGGAGCTCCTTGGCCAGAAGCTCAATCCCCTCGCCTGTGCCGGCCGGGACGAGGTGGACGTGGGCGTGGCAGGAGCAGCTCGCATCGCCACAGGTCGGGCTCCGTCCGTGCTCGACAGCGATCGTCGGGCGACCGGCGATCGCAGTCGCGAGCAGGCGCGTTTCCTCGACGCGGGAGAGAAAGGCGTGGCGCTCTGCCTCGCCGAGGTCGGCGAGAGAGGCAACGTGGCGTGGGGTGACCAGCAGAAGATGGCCGAGGCAGAGTGGCGCGCGGTCAACCAGGATCGCTCCTGCCCCGCCCGACTCGACCAGCAGACTATCGGCCTCCCAACCGCAGAACGTGCACATTTGCGGCGCGCACACTACCGACTTCCCAAGGCGGATCAGTACCCTTTATGCAAGCTTGGGTGTTTCCGCCCCACGCCGATGTGTGATCATCGCAGGATGAGCGATGTGGCGGGTGGGTGTCCTTTCTGCGCGGAGATCGAAGCCCTCACGGGGGAGGGACGGCAGCCCGTGTCCGCCGCCGTGACCCTTGAGGACGCCCGTCCTCTGACCCCCGGTCACGTCCTCGTCGTTCCCGTGCGCCACGTCGAGCGGATCGAGGAACTGAGCCCCGGCGAGTGGGCGGCGATTTCTGCGCGAGCCCGTGAGGAAGGCATCGCGATGCTCTCGCGGCCCGGTATCAGCGGCTTCAACCTCGGCGTCAACTCGGGTCTCGTCGCTGGACAGACCGTCCCCCATGCCCACGTTCATGTGATACCCCGGCGGGCAGGCGATTGCCCCGATCCCCGCGGTGGGGTCCGCCGGATACTCGACAGTTATTGACTTGTTTCAAGACCTTCCGGATGAGATGATGATCGGGGTTGCGATTGGAGTCTGACTGTGGGCAAGGGATGGGAGCAAGAAGCCCCACATATCAACACCAGTCGATCTTGATCTCACGAAAAACCACTTAACTGCGCTCCACGTCGTCCAGCCACCCCGCCGGTTCAAGCCGCGAATGGACCGTCCCTGGTGGGAACCCGAACGTCGCAAGGATTCCCCCTCCGAATCCGGGTCCCCCGCTCCTCATGCAGCCCTACGGCCAAGACGGCGAGCTATACCCAGCTGCGAGAGAATGGACGACGGTTCCCACGGCCCAAGGGGTAAGCCTTCGGCAGAGGTGGAACACCGCGCGGCACCCTCGGTTTCGCCTCCTTTCGCGTGGTTGGGAGCGTCTCGGTTGCTTCGCCAGGGGTGCCCGCAACGGACGAAAGGCGATGGCGGCGGAAGGCCGCTGGCCCAGGCGAGTATTCGGCAATGTCGCCCAAAACGGGCGTCCTCAGACTGCGCCTGGGTAGAGCCTTTCGGCTTCCTCGCGGTTCAAGCGTCGAGTCGCATCGGGGCCTTTGGGGTGTTCGTCGTAAAACGCACCGCTTTTGGGGCAGCGCAGCAGGATGAGTTTCGGAACCGTTTCGGTATAGCCTGTCGCCGTGGCAGCGGGGGCGCTTGGATTCTGGAGCTACGTGCACGACGACGACCTGGGGGATCACGGTCGCATCAAGGAGCTGTCAGAAGACCTGCGAGCGGAGTACCGAATTCAAACTGCCGAAGACCTGGAGCTATTCCACGACCGCGAGTCGATTCGCTGGGGAGAGGAATGGGAGACGCTCATTGGCGATGCGATTGCCGGTACTACCTTCTTCATTCCAATCATCACGCCAAGCTATTTTCGAAGTAACGCCTGTCGCCAAGAGCTCTTGAAGTTCGTGCGAGAGGCAGAGCGGGCGGGTCTTGACCGGCTGCTGATGCCGGTGTATTGGGTCACCGTCCCGGAGCTTCGTGACGAGGGCGCGGCCTCGAAAGACGAGGCGGTGAAGGCCATCGCGACGCACCAGTGGCAGGACCTTCGAGAGGTGCGACTAGAGTCATGTACCTCATCGATGTACCGGCGGGCGGTGTCTGCGCTTGCCAGTGAAATCGCTGAACGAGCGGCAGAAGTGGCCGAAAATGTTGAAGATGTAACCGAGCCAGCAGAGGTTGAGCAGCAGGGAGAACAAGGGATTCCCGAGGAGGATGAGGGACCGGGAATGCTCGAGCAGTTGGCCCAGGGTGACGAGGCGATGGGGACCATTACCGGCATCATGCAGGCGATCGGCTCGGACGTTGAGGCTGTTGGAACGCTCGTCGGTGCCGCCGGGGAAGAGATCGACAAAGCCGCAGAGCGAGGGCAAGGTCCGAGGGGCGTGCTTGTGATCACGAATAGGCTCGCCCATGAACTGGAAGGGCCCGCCGCGCGCCTTGAAGAGCGCGGGCGAGAGTACGCGGCTGCGCTTTCTGATCTGGATGCAGCCATGGAGCTCCGGCTCAACCTCGTGGCGATCGAGGAGGGGCAGCCCACTAAGGAGCAGGTCGAATTCTTGGAGGGTGTCGAATCGCTCGCTGTGACGGCGGACGAGGCTCTGGCTGGCTTGAATGAGTTCACCGCCGGGGTCGATTCGATGTCGAAAATATCTCGGTCCCTCCGGAGCCCGGCACGGAGATTGCGCAAAGGGCTGCAGGCAATCCTCGACGGCCGCGCCGTTATCGCCGAGTGGGGCCGGCGGGCGTCCTTGCTTCAAACGGCGTAACCGGCTCTTACTCCGGCGGCTGCTTGATGGCGCGCGGAGCGCGCCCTTTTCTGTACGCCGGGCATGCCAGGACGCTCGGAGGTGAAAGTCCTCTGTGAAGGAGATGGCACCAACCACAAGCCAAGGGCAACTGCGTCGTCGTGAGGCGGGGTGGGAAGGAAGCCGGAGGCGAAACCGCGACCCGAGGGACACGAACCGCATCGGAGGCGGGACGGCCAGGGCGAGCCGGCAGAACACGGCGAAGCCCGTTGCCATCAAGCGGCCGTCACGTAAATGCGGCGGGTGCGCGGGGAAGGTGTCCTGACTTATCCCGGGAGGCCTGTCGGAGTGTCGGCCTCGACGCAAGTCGCCCGACCCTGGCCGCCGCGAGGCGGCCGGTCATCCGGCAGGAGTCAGCAGAGGCCGTAGTAGCGGCGGGATCGTGTGCCGCGAAGGGCCGAACGCGAAGCCGAGGCAAAGCACGCCCGTGCTCGCGGAAGCCACAGCAGCCAACCCCGCCCCGGCGGGGCCTTCGCGCAATGGATGCCTAGGGTGAAGCCCGAAGCTCCCCGCGAAGAGCAAAGCGGCTTCCCGGCGCCAGGCACCGCAGAGCCTCACCCCGCCGCCACCGGGGACCTGTGGGAGGAGTTCCTCTCCCGCGAGAACCTGGCGGCGGCGTTAAGACGCGTCGAGCGAAACGCCGGTGCACCCGGCGTCGACGGCGTGCAGACCGAGGACTTGCGTCCCTGGCTGCATGACAACTGGCCCGAAGTCAGGGCAGCGCTCGACGCGGGCACCTACCGTCCCTCTCCCACCCGCAGGGTCACGATCCCAAAGCCCTCGGGAGGGGAGCGGGAGCTGGGGGTGCCAACGGCCCTGGATCGAGCGATCCAGCAGGCCCTATCGCAGGTGCTGGTGCTCGTATTCGATCCTTGCTTCTCGGAGCGGAGCTTCGGCTTCCGCCCCGGGCGCTCGGCTCACGAGGCGGTGAAGCGCGCTCAGCGCGACATCGCCGAGGGGCACGAGTGGGCCGTCGACCTGGACCTCGATCGCTTCTTGGAGCCATCGTCACACTGCCTCCGCGTTCATGGCGGCGGTGTCGAACAGGCCCTCGTCGGCCGGAACCCTGATTCTCAAGCCCTTTCTGCGCCCGCAGCGAACGTGGAGGGCTTCCAGCTCGCCGCGCTTGACACGCTGCAACACCGTCTGCCGGGAGACGCCGAGAACTCGCATCGCGTCGACGATCGGCACAAAACCCTCCGGCGCCTCCTCGACGAACAGCGCGCGGAGCTCGTCGTTGACGCGGATTCGCCAGGGCGCGCCGGGCGTGTCCTGCTCGCCGGCGATGAACCCGTCCTGCAGCCAGCGGTGGATCGTGGAGGCCGCGACGCCGAGGACGTCGGCGGCCTTGCCGACGGGGAGCAGCTCCCCATCTGGCGGTTCGGCGGGCGGCTTGTGGGCGGGAATGCCCCGGTAGCGGCGCAGCCCGCCGACGATGATCGCGGTGAACCGCTCCCCGGTCGCCGAGCGTCGGCCTTGGCGGTTGAGGATGCCGGCGATCTGGGCGTCGGGGTAGTGGGCCGCGAGCCGCTCCAGCAGGGCGATCGTGTCCTCGTCGGTGCGGATCGTCGGCTGGCGCCGCGGCAGCGCCACGGCGAGCTCGGTGATCGCGCCGCCGCGCCAGCGGATCGTGAGCGTCGCGCGGCGCTTCTCGCGATCGGCGTCGATGGTCACCTCGTCGATCAGCGCTCGCAGGAGCTGCTTGCGCTCGCGGTCGGTGGTCGTCGGCGCGGACCAGACACGACCGAGATCGGTGCCGAGGGCGAGCAGCTGCTCACGCTCGGCGTCGGTGAGCGTGCGGGGACGTTGGCGCTCACGCAGCTCGAGCTCGGCCTGCGCGGCGTGAAGCGCGGTGAGCGCCCGCTCCCACTCGCCCTCCAGGCCGCGGGCGACGAGCCGGTGCTCGGGCTCGACCGCCCGGTAGCGGCGCTCGGCGCGCTCGGCCTCATACTCGGCGCGCTCGACCTGCAGCCGCCACTGGGCCAGCGCGGCGTCGTGATCTTGCTCGAGCGCCTCGGCGGCGCTCAGCGCCGCCTTCACTCCGGCGGGGGTGAGCGCGGCCAGCAGCGCGCCGGCGACCGCCTGGTCGATCCGGGTGCCGCCGATCCGCAGGCACCAGTGGCCGCGGTTCTCGACGAGGACGCTGCTGGGGCAGTGATAGGCGGGGCTCTGGTGCCCGCGCCGGCCCTGGTAGTGCACCTTCAGCTTGCGCCCGCAGCGCCCGCAGACCGCGATCCCCTGCAGGAGTGCCTGGCCCTCGCGGACCGCGCCTCCCGGCTCGTGGGCACGGGGGCGTGTGTTGCGGGCGATCCGCTCGCGGTTCGCCTCGAAGGTCGCCTTTTCGATGAAGCCGGGGTGGTGCTCCCAGATCAAGACCTCCCAGTCTGCCTGCGGGAGGCGACGGATGCGCTTGCGCGGCTGGCCGTGCTCGTCGACGTAGCGTTCCCGGCGCGTCTTGCCATAGGCGTAGGCGCCCGCGTAGACGGGGTTCCCCAAGACGCTGTGGACCTGGTGGTAGGTCGGCGTGACCCACTCGACCTCGGCGCCCTGGAAGCGGCGCATCGGAAACTGGACGCGCTCGCGGCGCATCCACAGCCACACCTGGCGGACCGAGCCGAGCTCGCCGAAGCGCTCGAAGATCACAGCGATCGCGCCGCTGATCGCCTCGTCGGGATCGATCAGGACCTCGCCGTCGGCCTCGCCCCAGAGGAAGCCGACCGGCAGCCCGCGCCGCAGCTCCCCGCGGGCTGCCTTGTTGCGGATCCCGCCTTCGAGGCGCGCCCTCAGCACGTGCAGCTCAGCCTCCGACATCGTGCCCTTCAGCCCCAAGAGCAGCCGGTCGTTGAAGGAGCCGGGGTGATAGAGCCCGTCGCCGTCGCCTATCACGGTGTCGGTCACGCCGCACAGATCGAGCAGCCGGTACCAGTCGGCGCTGTTGCGGGCCAGGCGGGAGACCTCCAGCCCCAGCACCAGTCCGGCGTGCCCGAGCGCGACCTCGGCCGCCAGCCGCGCGAACCCCGATCGATCGGACAGCCCCGAGCCCGAGATCCCCAGGTCCTCGTCGATCACCTCGACCTGCTCGCGCGCGAACCCCAGCTCGACCGCGCGCTCCACCAGCCCGTACTGGCGATCCGTGGACTCCACGTTGCGCTCGACCTGAGCCTGGGAGGACTGGCGCACATACACGAACGCGGTTCGGCGCAGGTGCGAGGCGGAGAGCTTCTCGCGCTCACTCACCGGGCCCCTCCTCGCTCTCCTGCTCGCCGGCGACGCTCTGCGCCATCATCGCCGCCAGCAGCGCCATCGCCGTCTGGCGCTGCTCCTCGCCGAGCAGCTCCCACAGCGCCGCTGCGGGCGCCGGGCTCTCCGCCAGATCGAGGTGCAGCTGCAGGTTCGGCCTCCTCGGTGCTCGTCTCGGGCCGATCATCCTCTTCCTCCAGGACGCCACGCCCGAGCACGCCGTCGAGCACCCGACGGGCCGCGAGCAGGTCCTCAAGCGATCCCAGTGTTCCTGCCTGCGTCGGCGCGACCGCGCCCTGTAGATCGGTCCACGCCGCCGGGACCGTCAGGTGGCTGCCATCCGGCAGCACCAGGATCAGCTCCAGGCGCCCGCCCCGCTGCATCCGGCCCATCAACTCAAGCGAGCGGCCCTCCCATGCGTGACGCTCTCGCACGACCCGCACTCGCTCCGGGAAGCCCTCGAGGTGGGCAGTGTGTCGTGTCTTCCTTCGATCGAGTCCAGCACGACCGGCTGATGGCCAAGGTCGCAAGGCGGGTCACCGACAAGAAGGTGCTGAAGCTGATCCGGGCATACCTGGAAGCGGGAGTCATGGCAGACGGCGTGAAGCAGCCGACCGAGGAGGGGACTCCGCAGGGATCGCCTCTCTCGCCGCTGCTCTCCAACGTCTACCTCGACGACCTCGACCGGATGCTGGAGAAGCGTGGGCACCGCTTCGTCCGCTACGCGGACGACGTCACGATCTACGTCGCCTCAAAGCGGGCGGCCGAGCGCGTGATGGGAAGCACCTGCGAGTTCATCGAGCGAGCGCTGAAGCTGCGGGTCAACCGCGAGAAGTCTGCGGTTGACCGTGCGACGAGGCGGACCCTTCTGGGGCTCGGCTTCTTCAAGCGAGATGGTGAGATCAGGATCAGGATCGATCCCAAGGCCCGCAAGCGGGTCAAAGATCGCCTGCGTCGTCTCACCTCGCGCAGCTGGGGCATCTCGATGGAGCGGAGGATCGGTGCGATCAACCGCTTCAGCCGCGGATGGACGGCCTACTTCGCGTTGGCCGACACGCCCTCGGCCTTCGAGGAACTCGATGAGTGGTTGCGCCGCCGGTTGCGGCAGGTGCGCTGGAAGGAGTGGAAGAAGATCCGCACCAAACATCGCAACCTGATCGCTACCGGCATTCCCGACGGCAAGGCCTATGAGTGGGCCAACAGCCGCCGGGGCTACTGGCGGGTGTCGGGGTCGTGGATTCTTACCCGCGGCCTCCCCAATGCCTACTGGCGCGAGCAGGGGCTTGCCGGTTTCACCGACCCCTATCGCCGTTTCCGGGATGCGACGCGAACCGCCGGATGCGGACCCGCACGTCCGGTGGTGTGGGAGGGGCGGGGGTAAGCCCCGCCCCTACCCGATTGTGCCTACAACGAAACTCTGCCCAGGGTCTTGCTCGGGAAAGGGCACGCTCGACCAGGCGAGTGTCCTGTGACCCGCTTCCGCGTGGTTGCGATTGCGCTCGCGAACAGGGCCACGCTCCTGCTTCGGACGAGAAGGAGGCGTGTTGGCGAAACGCCATTGGACTACCGCTTCCCTCGAAGGGGAGTGCTCGGCCTGGGTTGAGGTAGACCAGCCAGAAGGCAGCCGGAGTGTTTAGGAGCTTCCCGATGCGGGGTGCAACGCGATCGAAACCGAACCCCACCTTCGGCGAATAGCTAGGCTGGTATAGCTTCCGTGTCTCCCTTCGCCAACGCTGGTTCGTAGCCCAGCAACACGGCACAGTGTTCTGCGATCGCCTGCGCAAGAAGCACTGGCACGGCATTTCCAACGTGGCGCATCTGCTGCTCAAACTTGCCGGTGAACATGAAATCGTCGTTGAAGCTTTGGAAGCGGGCGGCCTCTCGCACGCTCAATGCGCGAAGGTCGCGGTAGTGGATGAAACGACCACTACCCGGATTCTGGAAGTACGTTGTGATCGTCTGGGCAATCCCGTGACGGTGAAGACGCGCATACGCCTGCGAGAAATACTCACCATCAGCCGAACGCAGCCTCTTCTCGTCGGCGAGCTCTTGGTTGCGGCCACCCTCCGCGATCATCCTCATCTTCTTGAGCATGGCCGGGGAGTGGGCACGGGCGCGGTGATTGAAGAGGATGTCGACCTCCCCTCGGCGGGCATGTTGATACTCGGACATCGGCTCGCTGTCGTAAGCCATCGCTTCCTTCCCGCCGCCTGCTGGAACGGTCGGGAGATCTCCGATCGCCTCCTTAACGGAAAGCCCTGGCGGGCAAAGCGGCTCACCGTCTTCCGCCGCGCGTATTAGGTCGCGTGCCGTGAAGCGATCCCAGACCTGGCCCTCGGGAAACCGCGTCGTAGAGCCGTGGTCGATCCCCTCACGCGTGGCCAGGATGAACAAGCGGCGGCGCAGCTGAGGTACGCCGAAACGCCAGGCTTCGAGCACCTGGATGTCAAGGTCATAACCGTCGCCGTTGAGCGCATCAAATAGCTCAGTAAAGAGGTCGCTGTGCTCGTCCCACCACAGTGCCGGGACATTCTCGATGATCGCCAGCTTGGGTTTCATCGCGCCAATCAGCTCGGCCGTGTGCTTCAGAAGCTGGTTGCGAGGATCGTCAAGCTGACGTGTACCGACCTTGCTCAGACCCTGACACGGCGGCCCAGCTGTAAGCACGTCGATCTCTTCCGGCTCGAGCTCGGCGGTTTCGAGAAGCTCGCCGCCCGTCACTTTGGACAGGTCCTTGGGCCAGTAGCGAGCTTGGGGGCGATTCCGCTTGAAGGTGAGTGCCGCGGAGTAGTCGGAGTCGACCATCAGGGCGGTCCGATAGCGCCCGGTAGCATCGAAGCCGAGCGAGAAGCCCCCCACGCCGGCGAAGAGGTCCACATGTATGAGCGGCGCGGTCACTCGGCGAGCTTCTCGTCGAACAGGAAGGGCTCCAAGTCCTCGAACGCTTGGTCGTGCACCTGCGTGTAAAGGGAGTCGATATGGCTCTCGATGCGGTCTCCGGTGAGCCCGCCCTCGTTCTTCTCTAACTGGTGGATGGACTCCTTGAGGATGATCTCGACGTAGCGCTCGAACAGGTAGGAGCGCCAGCGGGCACTCTCGGCTCCGAAGCGCTCCAGGATGCGCTCGGCCAGCGGGCGGCTCGTGTTGATCCAGTAGATGCCCTCCGGAACGTCCTTGGGTCGCTGATACACGGCGGGCTGGCGAGCGGAGAGCTGGAGTGGCGGAGCCATCAGGTCGAGTGGATCGGGGTCGTATCCGGATAGGAGCACGGTTGGCGATCGCCGGCCGCGCTTGGCCTCGTCTCCGCCTCCTCCGTCGACGCCCCCGTCGGGGGGACGCTCGCTCTCATTCGGCTCACCATCGAACACCGCATTTCCGCCTCCGGTGCCGCCTGTGCCGTCGCCCATGCCACCGAAGCCGCCGCCCTCACCCGGCCCGCCGAAGAGCTGCGCCATTAGCGTGGGCATGAAACGGTTCTTCCATTGATTGAGCAGCTCGTTGAACGCCGAGGACTGCGACAGATCGGCGGCCTTGCGCTCCTTGGCGTCGGCGTCAGCCAGCTTCCCAGCCAGGTCGTCGACCTGCGTGGAAACCCAGGCGAGCACGGCGCGGGAGACCTCATTGTTGATCAGACGTTCACGGTCGTTATCGACGAGGTGATACTCCTCGCTCTCCAGCTTCGGGCAGTACAGCTCGCCATAGATGAAGTCGCCGTGAGCTGGATGTTTCTCGAGGCTAAGGCTGGGGATGTCGTGCGATCCGATACTGCCGATCTCGCCGATGGCGTCGATCCGGTTGAGACCGGTCCCTCGGAGACTGTCCTTGCTGGTCTGGAGAGCGAGATACGCTTCCGGCGATTTCTTGTCGCGCAGCACGATCTCGTTGTCGTTCTCGTCGCGCAGCGTCTTGGGAAGCTCGATGCGAATCTCCTCGGCGAAGTCGGGGCGCGGCTCGGGGTCGAGCGAATGCAACCGCTTCCACTCGCCATCCCAGCTTTTGCGAGCGAACACCGGATGCCGGGCGATGATCCGCCGCGCCTGCGGATGCTCCGTCAGCTTCTGGAGGATCTTGCGTGCGGTCGCGCTGCGCTGGAAGTTATTCGGCTTCTCGCCGAGCACCACCGTGAAGCCTCCGCTGGCGGCGAGTCGTTCGCGCGCTAGCTCGGGCAGGACGTCGATGTCGATCTCGGCGAACTCCAGCGCCTCGTCGAGCGCCATCTCGGCCTCGCCGTAGCCGTCTTGGAATCCGTAGCGCTTGTCCTTGTTGAACCCGAAGGCAGAGAGGCGGCCATCGCGATAGGTGATGATCCGGCTCGTGTGGAATGCCGAGCGCATGTAGAACTTGCCGCCATTGCCGTGACCGCCGAACGTACGCTTGCCGGTCCCGCGACTTGCGGCCTTGATATCACCCCAGCGCTTGAAGGCGGCGTCGATCTCTTGCTTGGTCGTGCCTCCGAAGTCGATGACGCGGAAGATCGAGTTCTTCTTGGGTTTGGTCTCGATCAGCTCGACTAGGATCACCCGCTGGTCATCGGGGACGACGTCGCGGATGTACTGGTCAATCGAGTTCTTCCACCACTCGTTCTGGCCCTTTACGTGATCGCTGGCCCACTCCCGGCCGAGCGTGTCGAGCAACTCGTCGACGATCACCGTTGGCTCGACGTTGATCTTGACGTCCATCCGTTCCCTTCCCTCAGCCCCGTAACGCCGAAATGCGCTCGACGATTAGGTCGGCCCATCTTGTCTTGAGCTCATCGCGCGTGACGACGACCCATGCAAGCCGGCGCTTGTCGATTGAGGGGTCCTGCGCCGCCACCGCCGCGTCCAGTGCTGCATCTACAGTCGTCACCCGCCCGGCGAAATCCGCGGGCTTGGTGCGGACGGTGACTCCGTAGAAGTCGTAGAGGTCGGTGTCCACAAGCTCGCTTGCGTGGCCGTCCTCGATCAGGGCGACTGATGGCTTCTTGACCAGGCGTTCGATCTCGATACGCTGATCACGCCTCACGCGGCCCAGCTCGGGTTGCTCGCCCTGATCGGGCTGGCGCAAACGCTCAGCAACCGCCAGGCCGTGCTCGGTCAGCCCGAACTTCTTGTTCTGCACCCGAACGTAACCGTCGCGCTTGAGCGGGCCGTAGAGGGGCTTGTGAAGATCGGAGGAGTCGGGGTACTTGTCGACGTAGCCACGCAGCCCGAACTCGTGCGGGAAGAGTTTCCAGGCTTCAACGACTAGGTCCTCATAGGCACAGAGGCGCGTTGTGCCGCCCGCGACCTTGTAGATCGCCAGCAGAATCATCTGTTGACGCTCGCGACCTGCGCTCTTGGAGGTGTTCACGATGCCGCTCCGAGCTCGTTGTACGCACGCCGTCCTTGCTCGGACAGCTCCCACACTCCGCGCGGCGACCCAGGTTTGATCAAACCACGTTCCTTCAACCTCAGCCGAGTGAACTGGACCCGGTTTTCCCACCTCATCCCCCCATTTGGCAATTCCTCACGATCGAGAGGAGTCAGCTTCGACTCGACGATCTTGCCCACGGCGGCGACCACCTCGCGAGTGGGAGCCCGTCCGCCCTGCTCGTCCAGTGCGCGGAGGATGGGAAGCTCATAAGCGCTCTCCGGCAGCAGGCTTCCAGCCGGTGCTCGGTGCTTCCGTGTACTCGAACGCGTCCTTGCCTCACGCCGACCGCGAACTTTCGACGAGGTCGTTTCATCCGGCCTTGGATCCATTTCTAGAAGCCGCCGAAGCACGCTATTCGGCGTATCAGTGAACGGCTCGGCTTCGTCCCTCAGGCGAGCCCACACTTCTGGATCAATTTCAATTGTAAAGGACATTAGAACTTAGATTAGAGTAGCATAAAAGTATCTTTAGAGCCTAACCTTGTCAAGACCAGACGGGTGGAGTCAGGCTAAAGCGCGCGCCGTTGGCGAGCCGGTGGCTCGGATGGCTCGCAGCACTTCTTCCGCGGCAGTTCGAGGTGGAACGTGTTCGTAAAACCGCAAAACCTGCCACCCAGCTGCCGCAAGCTCTCGATCGTTTCGGCGATCCCGGCGCACATTGTTGGTCAATTTCGGCTCCCAGTAGTCGCGATTGGCCTTGGGCAGACGACCGTGCTCCGGGCACTGGTGCCAGAAACAACCGTCCACGAAAATCGCGATGCGGATTCGAGTAAAGACGACGTCCGGCCTAGCCCAGCCGGTGCCAATTGAGATTCGGAAGTCTTTTCTGAAACGCAAGCCGTGTCGATGCAGTTCCGAGCGGAGTTCACGCTCAGGCGTTGTATCGGTACGACGATTTGCCCGCATCGCGTTGCGAGCATGGCTGCTAGTGGCTGGCGGAGTGCAAGGCACGAGGAGGCTGCTGCGATCCCAGACCGCTTGGAGCCAATCTATCCCGTTTGATTTCCCTTGGCGGGCGCGTCGAGCCATCGAGGGTCGAACTCTTCCCGAGCCATTCCAGACGAGACACTCGGGCAGTGCCGCATACAGATCAGTCGTCATCTTGAAAAAGAGGGGGGCGAATTGCCTGAGCCACCGTCTTATTGGTGCAAGCAATGCGGCAATTCAAGGCGCGATATCACGGACCAGCCGGAGACGAGATCGTGAAGGTCCTCAGGTGCAACGTCGCTGCCACCGGTGGCCCAGGGACCGAGGCAGAAATCAGCTCTGAGTCATCTAGCGAAGATGATCCCGTTCGCTTCGTTCCAATGCGCTTGCTCTCAAGCTTCACAGCGCGACGCGCAGCAGCTACTGAGGCGGAGCTCAAATCAGCCACATCGGTGCCGCGTCAGAACAGATCCGCTGCAAACAAGCGCACCTCTTGAGCCAGATCGAAGTCAGTGCGCCCGGTACGCACACCACCGACTCCATCCGCTGGCGCAACCGCAACGCGAGATCCTGAGCGAGCACTCGCTCCAGACGAGTTCCACTGATCGCCAGAGGGCGAGCACCTTCCCCCGCTTGGCACCACGCCCCTCCTCCTCGTCCGAAGCGAGCGCGTGAGCGGCGTCTGTCGACGCGCTGAACGTCCCCGTGATCTCTGCGTCGAGGATCCAGGCGATATGAGCGTCACCTTCCCTCTTGACGCAAAAGATAAGGTGAGTCCGCAATGGCCCGCGCGCCAACGCGCAGATGCGATACCTATTTTCTCGGTGCTGGCTTCTCACGAGCGGTAGGACTACCAAATACCGCCGAGCTCCTGAACGAAGTTCATACGCTTGCCAAGTGGCACGGCCTGAAGATCGAAAGGCATCTACGCGATGCCTACAGATACTTCTATCCGGAGGAGGCGACGACGTTCGTCCCCGAGGCGGTGGACTTCTTCGCGGTACTTCGGGCGAACGCGGATGTGGCGCGCGGAATGCCCGGCGCGTTCGAGCATCAAGACCTTCTGGGGGAACTGCGCGCTGCCGTCGCACGCATACTTTGTGAGCGGCTCCGGGACTGTTCAATACCCGACGAGGGCTGGCCCAGCGTCGAAGAGATCATCAAACCGGGTCAGGTGATCATTACGAGCAACTGGGACGTATTTGTGGAGCACTACGCCGCTTGCCGTGGCATCCCGCTCCGGCTCGGCGGGCAGCCCAGTGATGGACACGTCACCCTGATCAAGCTGCACGGCTCCATCGATTGGACGCGCCGCGAGCATCGGGCGTCGGGCTGGCCCGACGCCGACTTCGCTGCGCTTCGCGAACTCCAGAATTTGGACAGGGGGCCAGGCATCAAGATCTCTGCGGAGAAGGTGCTCCGCATTCGGGCGGTTGAGCACATGAACCGAAGTTGGCAACTGATCAAAGCACGAACCCGGCAGCCGTTGATGATCACGATGTCCTTTGGGAAGACGGCCGAGATGGAGCCGATCAGATCGATGTGGGAAGACGCCTACTACGCGTTGAGCGCAACCCGGCATCTGCGGATCATCGGTTACTCGATGCCGGATGACGACATCGAGATACGCACTCTGCTCCGAGCTGGTGTCGCGAGAGGGACCAAGACCGGACATTCGGCGGGAGCCAAAGTGACCGTGATTAACCCCGAGACCCAGGTTCATGTGCGCGTGCGGACCCTCGTCGCTCGAAGCATGCAGTCGGACTACAGTGCGTTTCACCCCAGCTAAAGACGCTCGCTCGGGACGGGAGCAGCAGCGGGCGAGGGCGGTCTGCTGACGCCCCCTCGCGCGTGCACGGCAGTGAGCAAACGTGAGGCGGAACGGATCGGCGCCCGCAGCGCGTGTCGCCGCAGGGCCGCGCGGGTGTCAAGCTGCCGGTTGCCCTTCTACTTCGCGGTTCGCAACAGATAGCCCGCAATCAGAGTCAGCAAGCCGCCGAGTCCGAGCGCGTAGATGCCGATCCCTGGGGACGCCTTCTCGGTGTGAGACATCGTTCTGAGAGCTTCACCCAGGCCCATCCCCTCGGTTGGTGCGGCGGATTTTAAGGTTAAGGCGTCGCTGTTCGCGATGTAGAAAGCGAGCCCCACGCCCAAGATGCCGACCACGATTAGCGGCCAGGCATTGCCCTCGCCATTCGTACGCCGGTACGTAGCACCCGCGCCCGCCAGCGCCAGAACCACCACTCCCCAGCCTTCGGCGCCGGTCTGGATCATCGTGTTGTCTACGACCTTTGCGAACTCGGTGCTCTCCGCCATTGGAAGAAACGCAGAGATGAGTAGGACCGCGGCACCAGCGAATCCGAGACCGATGCCGAGTTGCCAATCGCTCTTGGTCGGCCCTGGCTTCTGTTCGTCTGGGTCCGGACGCCAGCCAGGCGCCTGCTGTTGTACCGCTTCCCCCCTCCTGCTTTGCTGAAGTGTTCGTAGGTCGCGAAGCACATCAGGGTCGTCGTCAGGCAGCCCCATCTCGCGCGCGAGCGCTCGAAGCTGATCGTCTTCGGCGGTCATGTTCGCGCCAGCCTATAGAGGTTTTGACCTAGTCACCAACCGACGCAACGGCTTGATTGATCGCGCCTATCAACCACCGCCACGATCACGACTACGACGGCAGCAACTGCACCCAGACTCATTCATCCCCACCCCACCAAGACCGGCCCAGGATCGCCGGATCCCGCCGACTGACCTGGTCCTCGTCCGCAGCGAGAGCGTTCACGCCACCGCCAACGCGCTCGCAAATCGCGCGAAGCGAGAGCAAACACCGGAATGCCGCGACTCTCAAATGGAACGGCAGGCTTGGTTAACTCAACCTCACGTAGAGCACGGGGGAGCTAGATGACTCGCTCGGCTATTCGCGACTGCGCCGCTGCCGCCACAAGGAGCGTGCCCGTCGCAACCAGTACTGCGCCTCTTTCGACGCGCTCCGCAACACGTCCATGGCCCTCTCCTGTGGGGTCGACTCGAAACCCGGCGGATAACTGTCCGTCCACTCCGAAGGCGGCATCGTCGGCAGTTCCGGCCAGCTCAGCTCCGGCGCCTCGCCGGTTTCCACAAACTCCTCGAGACGCTCCTGGAGGTACAGCCGAACCCACCGTCGCTCGACATGAGGATTGTGAAGCAGGAACTCTGCGTTGCCTGCCAAGAACTGCGACAAGGCGTCGTCGCCGGGCCTCCAGAATCCGTCCGCACCCCGGACGTGACCGAGGTACAGCAGGATGCTCTCTACCTCGTCGACATTCGCCCCGAGCGCCCGCGCGAGGTCGCCGCTCGTCCATGGCTGCTGGCGCAGAAACTCCCACACCTTGTGCGGCATTGCGCCGTTGGTCTCCCAATCGGTGCGGTACTTCTCGAAGGTGTCGGTGGCCTTACGCCCCCGCAAGACGAGCTCATGAACCCACTTCCGCACATCAGACACGGCGCCCACCGCACCCAGCACCTCAAACGTAAGACGCAGCAGTTCGACAAAGCTCGGGAAGTCTGCAAGCACGCCATTCCCGATCCCCGGCTGCCGGAGCACGTAAATACGTGTCGGATCCCCAACAAGAACCCCGGCCTCGTGGGCGCGAAGCAGCTCGCTGTATGGCTCGTCCGCCCACTTCCACGTCCAGCGGACGCGGCCCTCGTCGTCGACAAGCGTCAACTCGTTACGCAGTCGGATCGAGCCCCTGCCCTCTACGAAGAAGTCGACGAACGGAAACGTGTCGTAGTCCGCCGGCGGAAGTTCCGAGCCGAGGGCTTCGGTGCCGCGCTTTAGGATCGTCTTGAGCGTGTCGGACTCCTCAACCTCGATCTCCACCTTGCACCGCTCGTCCCAGGGGCGCACGAAGTCCTCCGGATGGCGCAGGCCAGTCATGAATGGCACGTCAGGGTCTCCGCCTTCCGCAACTGTGATGCGCCTGCCCACGCGACAACGGTAGCTGGAATCCCCTAAACCGAGCGAAAACTGCAGCAAGGGCGAGAGGCGCTGACGCTACCGCCGTTTCATAGCGATCCGCTAAGGCTGCAACCCGACCTCAGAGCGTGAAAGCGTCGCTGATACGGCTGTTCCCTGGGTAGCGATGAGCGGCTTGACTCAGTTTGTCCCCGTCGTAGAACCGCTTGGCCCACCAAGAGTCAGTCCGGGCGAGACGGGTCGCCGCAAGTATGGCTGGGATACCAAACAGCACGACCATGCCGACGACGCTCAAGACGTAACGGCCCTTTAAACAGCCGATGACTACAAACGGGGAGGCCATAACCGCAACGGCAAGAATCGAATCCATGGCGCTCTTATCGACGCGCACAGCAACATCATTAGCGTAGGCATTTCGAGGCGCCGAGCCTCCCCGGTATCGTGGAACTTATAGGTAGCGCGCCTTCCGCTTTCGCTTAGTTGCGAGCGCGTCAACGGCTGACGGGAGACTCCGCCTGGCCGAGAAGCGGGAGCGCTGTTTGTCTGCCCCTGTCCACCTCGAGGGTTGAGCCAAACGCGGAGACCACCCGTTGACCGGGCCAGGGAGCAAGTCGACAAGGACGCGCTGCGCTCCAAGGTCGGCAGAGCGCAGCGGAGGACAACGGCCATCCACGGGTGGGATGGACCAGACACCGCGAAGATTCGGTTTTCAAGGATCTCGGGTCGCGGAACTCGCTTCTCCAATGTCGCGGCCCTTCTCACTTCGATGAACCGGAGCTGAACGTGTCGGTCTCCGAGAGACCTTGCAGCGCAGCTAGTAGCCGACGCTGCCTGTGAAGTTCTCCGGCTCTCCTCCCCTGGCGCAAGTCCCAGTCTCACCTGGCACTCCGTGCCTGCAAACCCTCAACGGGAGCTATGTATTTTACCGCCGCGTTCGTTGCCGATCAAGGCTATTCGGGCAGGTGCCGGCACCTGGGGGTGTGTCGATCGCTGTCCTTCGCATGGTGAGCCCCTGACGAGTCGTCACGGCTTTTCAGGGACTTCTTGAGATGCGGAATAGTGGGATTCGATGATCCGCCGCCCCACGGGCCTGGTCAACGCCATCCCCATCTGCTGCCCGGTCGCCAACAAGCCGGTGTCAAGGCCGACCCGAAGGGCCGCCCCGCAGGGGCCGAAGGGCCTTGACGCCGGCGCCGCCGGCGCCCCACACCAGCCGATAATGGCGGCAGTCGGCAGCGAAGCTGCCGACATAACTGCTCTTTCCGCTCCCTCTCACCGTTCGTAACGGTGGCCTGGCTATTCGGGACAACGTCGCGCCTCTTCGCCCTGAGGAAGCTCAATATGTCTGGGGTGTATTTACTGGTGTAGTTTCTGGTAGTCTGTTGGTGGCCAAACCAAGGAGGCAAGCGATGCCCGTCCTCACCGCACCCGCAGCAGACCGACTTGACCATGACGCGACGACACTGCCGATCGGCGAGGTCGCCGGTTACCTGCAAGATCACCTTGGCCAGCGCATGGCGGCCCATCTCGCCGGCCTCGCCGACGCCAAGCAGATCGGACGCTACCGGCGCGAGGACGGCCCCACGCCCAGCCAGCGCACCGAGCAGCGCTTGCGCGAGGGCTACAAGATCGTGCGCATGATCGTCGAGGCTTTCGATGAGAAGACCGCCAGGGCATGGCTCTTCGGCACCAACACCCGCCTTGACGACGAGGCTCCGATCGCCGTGCTGCGCCAGGCAACCGAGCCCGAGCAGTTCGCAGCCGTTCGACGAGCCGCTCGTCAGCTCGCTAGCTTTGAGGTGTGAGTGGGGAAGAGCTGTGGCGGGTCGGACATCGCCTGCGCCCGCTCGGCTTTACCCCGCACGAGCTCTGCCAGTGGAACCAGCGCTTCGATGACGCTGAGCGGCGCTTTCGCACCGTCTACTGCGCCGAGCAGCCCGAGACGGCGCTGCGCGAGGTCTTGGCCGACTTTCGCCCCAAGCTGACAGAGGTCCAGGCCTTCCTGGGGGCCTTCGGACCCGAGGCTCGCGAGGAGCTGGTCGCCCAACCGGTTACGGCTCGCTGGCGCGAGGAGCACGTCTTGGCGCCCGCCGAGGCACACCTGGACGGCCCGGTTGTCGACCTCACGGACATCGAGGTACGTGCCGACCTCGAGGAACGCCATCGAGGCCTACTGGTCGAGCACGGCCTCGAGCATCTGGATCTGCACGAGATAACGACTCGCCGCAGGGCGATCACCCAGGCGATCGCGACAGACGTCTATGAGCGTGGTGGGGCGGCCGCGGTGCGCTTCCCCTCGAGGTTGGACGGCATCCCCTGTATGGCCGTTTTTGAGGGACACGGCGAGTTGCTTGCCGCTGGCCAGCCGATCTCGCTGATGGATCCGGCTCCTGCCGCGCTTCAAGAGGTGTGCTCAGCATGGGAACTGGAACTTGAGCGAAGTTAGCGCCGATCCCGAAGGAGGTGCCTGATTGCTGTCCTTCGAATAGTGAGCCTTGATGAGTCGTCATTGCACTTAGGGCATGAAAAAAGCGCCTCGCGGGCGCTCCTTTGTGCTGCTCTCTCTTGTTCCTTCGTCTCTTTGCTCTTTGGCGTAGAGCCGCTGCTTCCGTACCGGAGTTTTGGATCTTTGGGCGCTTCGTACGGCAACCAACAGGGTACCTATACACGCCGCCATGTTCAAGGGAAACAACGCTGCGCCTACAAGAGACAACTCGATTCAGTTGACCACGAGTCACACCTCGCGGCCAAGGCATGGCCCACTACGCAACCCGTCCATTGAATACCCACTACTAACCGCATTGTGCGAAAAACGGCACGAAATGGACTGTATAGAAACAAAGTCAACATGCAAACAACCTCCAAAAAACACCCTCAACCGTGACACCCAAGAGTCGTTTCGACCTTAGATCGAACCGGCCAAATCACACACTGCCATTCTGCGGTGCAGACAAAACAGTGCAATTGCCATGCAGAAGGTCGAGGGTTCGAATCCCTTCAGCCGCTTTTTTGAAAATCCCCGCTAGCGAGGGGATTTTTGCTGGCCGGGTTCTGATGTGGGAGGGGTCCGGGGGTGGCTGATTTTGGTTTGTGCGCCCAATGTGCGCCCAATCGATTCAGGCTAGAAGGCCGTCTATAGCGGCTCCGTGGTCGGTGTCCGAGGCGATCACCTAGGCGTAGACGCCAAGCGTCATCTTCGGGGCGGTGTGGCCCATCTGGGCCATCACGTAGGGCACGTCGGCTCCGGCGACGAACAAGAGCGACGCACAGGTCCGCCGCAGCGAGTGTGGGGTGATGTCGCGCAGCTCCCGTTTGCCGGAACTTGCGAGTTCTTCGTTGGCGCGCCGAATTGCGGCCGAGAGGAGGCGATTGCGAACGTTTGAGGGATTCTCGCGCCCCCCGCGCGCCCGGTTGCGAAGACGAAGTCTCCAGTGCGGCGGGTCGCCGCTTTCTGAGGCCGGTAGCTCGCTACCGTTCCCGCTGCGGCCGGCCTCGGTTCCACTGAGCCGGTCGCCACGGGGCCGGCGTGTCAGCGCGCGGTTCACCTATGTTAACCAGGATTTAGCACGTTATACTGAGTGGTATGACTCACAAGGTCGGCGTCAAGGGCCAGGTGGTGATCCCGAAGGCGATCCGCGAGCAAATCGGCATCAAGCCCGGCGACGAGGTCGTGTTCGCGCCCGACGGGAAGGATGTGCGGGTCCGTCGAGTCGCCGATGATCCCGAGGAGCGACGCAGGCGAATCGAAGCCCTGCGAGGCGCATGGGCCGGCATCCCAGGTCTTTCCACCAAGGACCTCGAGGCCGAGAGGCGCAAGGAGCGAGAGCTCGAGGAGCGCAAGGCGCAGAGGCTGCTTGGCAATGGTCCTTGACACCTGGGGCCTTATGGCGCACCTCCGCGACGAGCCCGCCGCCGAAATGGTTCGCGATGGGTGGCTCAGCGAGGGTGCCGCCATGTGCTCGGTGAATCTCGGCGAGGCCCTCCACATGGAAATCCGAGCACGGGGCGCGAAAGACGCGGGGAGCACCGTTGAGGATGCTCGCCGTGAGCTGATCGTGATCGATCCCGATTGGGAGCTCGTCGTCTCCGCAGCCAAGATCAAGGCCCAGGGTGGCCTCTCGTATGCGGATGCCTTCGCCATCGCGACCGCTGAGCACTTGAAAGCTCCGCTGTGGACCGGCGACCCGGAGATCATCGATCGGGCAGAGAAGCTCCCCTGTGATGTCAGGGACCTTCGGATCTGACTCTCTAACAGGCGGGGTCGGGGGGCCACCTTTTGGGGTATTGAGTTAGCGGGTCGCGCCCGCTGCGGGGATCAGCGACCCGCGTTGGGGGCGAGCCCAACGATTGCCTTGGGATCGAACGCGGAGGCATCGTCGAGCCCGAGCCAGTCGAGCATCTCTTGGTGCCGTTCATGGGCGGGGTCGGCGAGGATCTCCTTCAGTTCGGCGTAGCCCCACGGACCACCGCAGTCCTCCGGCGGGCAGGCCCCTTTGGCGGCAACCAGGACCGGGTAGCGGACCTGGGGGTCGGCGTCGAGCAGCTCCTCGACGACGATCTCGTGCTCCCAGTCGTCGCCAAAGTCATAGGTGTAGAGGAGCCGATCGCCGACGTCGCCGAGGAGCTCGCCGAGGCTCACCGCCCGCTCGTCGGTGAACCCGTGCTCGGAGTCGGACGATTCGAACCGCTTGGGGCCGCTCTCGAAGGCGTGCATGTGGTAGCCCGCCCAGCCGAAGCCGGCGACGATCGCCTCGTGCAGGCGATCGAGGCTCATGTCGGCGCGGACCTGAAGTCGCCGCCAGACCGGCGGCTTGGAGACTCCCTGAAGCTTGATCTTGATCTGCACCGCGACCATCGCCATCTCCTCATCTCCTTCGCCTGCGATTCGACGGGCACAGTAGGCAGGGCGGCGGATGGAGCGCCCGGCAGTCGGCCCGCCGAAATCACATCGAGGACTTCATGTGGATGCGAGATTGAGTTGGGGACGGCGCCCGGCCGCACGCCTACAAGCATCATTGGACCAGGCGCTATCTACATCTGACGTGTGACGGTCGCGCGTGTTACTACGTCGGCCATCACGTCTACCGGGAAGCAGACCCTGACCGTATGCTTGAACTCGTTCTGGCCTGAATGCGGTCTCAGCCGGGAAGCGACTCCGGCAGGCCGTGGCGCTCGAAGGCGAGGTCGAGGCGGCGCGGGTCGAATGCCTGCTCTGGCAGGCGTGCCAGGACCTTGCGGTCGGGGTCCTCGGTGGTGCGCGTGAGGAAGGCGTCGACCTCGGCGATCTGGCGCTCGCGGATGGTCAGCACGTTGAGCGCGAAGCGCTGGAAGTTGTCGCGGTCGGGGTCCCAGCTGTAGAAGGCGAGCGCCTCCTGCCCGCTGGCTCGCACCCGCAGCGCGCGCCACCACCACTGCCCCGAAAGCGGCCAGCCTGCGAGGAAAGTGGAGATCGCGTCGCGGCCCCCGAACCAGGTGCGCAGCGGCGGCATCGCGAATGCGGCATCCGCCGTGAGCATCGAGACGACCGCCTCGATGTCGTGGCGTTCCCAGGCGTCCAGATAGCCCTCGACAAGCTCGCGAACGCCATCGTCCCCGAGCGTGCGCAGCGTTTCCTGCTGGCTGCGCTCCGGCAGGCGCTTCTGAAGCGTTGCGCGAGCCCGCTGCAGCGCGCTGTTCACCGAGGCAGTGCTCGTCTCAAGCGTCTCGGCCGTCTCGCGGGCTGAGAAGCCGAGCACCTCGCGCAGGATCAGCACCGCCCGCTGGGTGGCGGGCAGGTGCTGCAGCGCGGCGATGAAGGCGAGCTCGATGCTCTCGCGCATCTCATAGCGGGCCTCGGGCGCGGCGAAGCCGTCCTCCAGACCCAGCGCGTCGTCGGGGTAAGGCTCGATCCAGACGGACTCGAGCAGGGGCTCGCCGGGGCCCCCCTGGGGATCGGCTGGCGCGTAGTCGATTGGGAGGACCCGCTTGGGCCGTCGCTCGATCGCGTCGAGGCTGGCGTTGGTGGCGATTCGGTACAGCCAGGAACGGAGCGAGCTGCGACCCTCGAAGCGATCCAGGCCGCGCCAGGCCCGCAGCAGTGCCTCCTGTAGCGCGTCCTCGGCATCGTGCACCGAGCCGAGCATCCGGTAGCAGTGGGCGTGCAGCTCTCGCCTGTGGGGATCGAGGAGACTTTGGAACGCGCCCTCGTCGCCGCCACGGGCCGCCTCGAGAAGCGCTTGCTCGCCGCCGGGGTCTGTTGGGGTGGAGCTCACCCCGTCAGCGTAGACGGGGCGAGCATCCTCCCGCTGCACTTTCGTAGCCGGCGGCGGCTCAGCTCCCCTGGACGATCAGGAGCCGGTTGCCGTCCTGGTCGCGGAAGAAGAACATCGGCGGCACCGGGCCTCCCATGCGCATGATCTCCCCGTCCACGTCGACTCCCCGCTCGCGGAGGGTCGCGTGGTCGGCGTCGATGTCGTCGCTGCTGAGCGCCACGCGGGTCTCGATTCCAGCCGATTCTCCCTCGCGTGGCTGGACCAGAGCGATCGACGTCGCGGCCCCCGGCGGGGCGACTTCGACCCATCGATTGCCATCTCCGAAGGGGATATCGGCTCGTTTCTCGAACCCCAGCTTGTCGACGTAGAACTCGATGGCGCGGTTCTGGTCTGAGACCGGGACCATCACCGTGCCCACCTGGGCGATGCGGGTTCCCGTCGCTGTTTCAGTCGTCTCGGTCATTTCAATCCTCCTCCTGGTAATGGGCTGTGGAAGCTGAGACCGCCAAACCCGGCGAGACTCATCGGTTTGCGTTCAGGCAGTTGTTGAACGGCGCCCATGCCGAGCCAAGGGCTGTTGAACGGTGGTCATGCCGGCCTAGCGGTCGAACTCGTACGTGAGCACCGCGATACCGTCCCCCACGGTCGTGGAGTCGACCAGCCGCAGCGGCCGCTTCCCGCTTGTCTCCGCGAAGAGGCGCTTACCCTTCCCAAGCACGACCGGGAAGACCATCAGCCGGAGCTCATCTGCGAGGTCGTGCTCGATCAGCGCCTGCACCAGTCGGGCACTGCCGGCAACCAGGATCACTCCATCGACCTCCCGCTTCAGCTTCGCGACCTCCTCGACGAGGTCGCCGCGCAGCACGGTCGAGTTGTTCCAGTCGGCGTACTGCAGGGTCGAGGAGACGACGTACTTTGGCATCGCGTTCATCTGCTCCGCGAAGCCGACGCCGTCGCTCATCGTCGGCCAGGCGGCGGCGAACCCCTCGTAGGTCACGCGACCCAACAGTTGCGCCTCGGCTTCGAGGACCTCGTCGAGCTTGAAGCGGTCGCCATCCTCGCCGCGCTCGAACTCAAAGGTCCACCCGCCGTGCTCGAAGTGCTCGGAACCGCCCGGGTCCTCCATCACGCCGTCCAACGATACGAACTCGGTTACCACGATCCTTCCCATCGTCTCCTCCTTTGGCCGGCTTCTAAGTACGACCGCCGTCTCTGCCCAAACTAATCGCTGGCGAGGCCGATGGCGACCGTCGAGCACGGCGTCGGCTGTAGGCTTCGGTCGTTCTCCCGGCGCCTTGGCGGAGTGGCTACGCAGCGGCCTGCAAAGCCGTTTACACCGGTTCGATTCCGGTAGGCGCCTCTCGAGCGAGGGCCGGACCGCCCGGCGGCACTCGCGCGACGGCTACGGGCCGTCTCACCTGACCGGACGGCGGTCGGATCGGCTAAGCGTCCAGAAAGGCGACCCGGGGTAATCCGACCGTGCGGCATTGACGACCTCGACGTTAGGCCGAAACCTCCGACGGGAGCAGTTCCATCGCCGCTTCGAGGATGCATGCTGAGAACATCAATCGGGTGACACTCTCAGGTGGCCTCACTCGCGATCCCGAGTTGCGCCACAGCAACGAGGGAACGCCGATCCTGAACCTGCGACTCGCCTATGCGAAGCGCCGCGGCAACAATGGCACCCGGCGGATGGAAACCCAATACGTCGATGTGGTCTGCCGCGGGCCCCTCGCCCTCAAGGTGGCGCGCGATCTACACCGGGGCTCGCAGATCTACGTGGACGGGCAACTCGATCTGCGTGCCTGGATCGACAAGGCGAACGGACACAACCGGCAGGTACACCGTGTCGACGCCGGAACCGATCCAAGCAGTGTGCTTTACCTCAGCCGGTCTGCCGGGGCTGACGGACGCATAGCCTAATCCAATCGGGGGCATCGTTACCGTACCCCTTGGCCGCGTCAATTTCACATGTATGATGGCGCTGTCTGCGAGTGAGAAGCTCCTGTTCTGCGGGGAAGTGACTGACCAACCTTTGCGGAAAGGTGTTGGGTGTGAACTCACATGTGGACCAGTGTTGGTTGGCGCAGTGTCGGCCGTCCGGGATGTCGCTGTTTGGACCCCACTCCGAGCGGCACCGTGCGAGTGACGGATCCCCGCGACCAGCTCTGCGCCGGACTTCAGGGGAGCACAAGCTCTGCCAAAGCACCGCAATGGCGCACGGCGTAGGCGCCTCGCGGAGTGCCCACTTTCTCACTGCCTGCACGGTCGCGTCGTTGCGCGGAGCGTCGCCGGGGGTGACTGACGACCAAAGAACATGGGGCCGCGGTCCCAGGGAGGAGACACAGTGAAAGACCGGTTTAGCTGCCAACGCTTGGAGAAGCTGCGACTCCGAACCGACGAGCGCGGAGCGATCGACCTCAACACCGTGCTGCTCGGTCTTGCCGTATTCCTGATCGTGGGTGGGGTTGCGGCTGTGTCCTTCACCGGGATTCTGAACGCGGCAAAGGACACGGGTCCTAAGGCCGACGCTCAGAGTGTGCAGACAATGGTCGATGCCTGCTACGCCCAGACCCAGGACTACACGCAGTGCAAATCCCAAACGGTCCTGGAGGCGGGCAGCGCCAGCGGGCTCAGCTGGGGAGCCGAAGCGAACCAGGTCAGCGTGGAAGCGGCGAACGCGACCAGTTACGTGATCAGCTCCAAGGGCGCGCCCGCCACGCAGGTGTTCACCATCACCAAGACAAGCGGTAGTTCGCCGACCCGAACCTGCGCGGTGAAAGGTGTGGGTGGCTGTCCGTCGGGCGGCACCTGGTAGTGAAGTGTCCGGCCAGTGGCAACACCGGCACGATCTGCATGGCGAGGCCCTCCGTTGAGGCCGCTGAGCTCAGCGCACGGTGTGTCGCCGCCCGTTGTCGACGCCGGTACGGACGGCAACCGGTCTGGGCGGCGCGGCCCACTGTCAGACGGCCGCGACGGGCCGGGAGGACCGCCCGGAGTTGAGGAGGCTGCTCGGCGGTGCGCGGAGAGGGAAGGGCTGGAGTGGGTCGACCTCGGCGGAGCTCGGATAAATCCCGAGGCCGCTTCCCTGATTCCGGCAGCGATGGCGCGAGAGCACCAGGCGCTGCCCTTTGCCTACGCGTCCGCCGACACGCTCCTCGTCGCGATGGCGGACCCGACCAATGTCCTGGCGGTCGACGACATCGTCTCGATCACGGGGCTCAAGGTCAGGCCGGTCGTCGCGACGGCTGAGGCGATCAGGCTGGCGATCGATCGGACCGCGGGGTTGGAGGACGACATATCGGAGCTCGCGGAGGAGGGACAGGAGGACGGCGAAGAGGCCGACGCGCTGCTCGAGGCGACCAGCGAAGAGCCGGTTGTGCGCGCGGTCAACGGCATCCTGGCCGAGGGTGCGGCGCAGGATGCGTCGGACGTCTATCTCGTCGCAACGGACTCCGGTCTCGCCACGAGCTACCGAGTCGACGGGGTTCTGGTGGATGGCCGGGTCGTGGGTCGCAAGTACGCGGATGGAGTGGTTTCGCGAATCAAGCTGCTCGCCGATCTGGACATCGCCGAGCGCCGCCACCCTCAGGGCGGGCAGTTCAGCCGCCTGATCGGTGGCGAGAGGTACGACATTCGCGTCGTCAGCCTGCCGAGCTCCGCCGTCCAGCGAGACAACGCCGAGACGATCGTTCTGCGGCCGGTCGGCCGCCATGCAGGTGCGCTGAGTCTGGGTGAGGTTGGCCTCGGCGACGACGACCGGCGCACGCTCGAGCGCGCCTTGGGCAACGGCCGCGGCCTGATCCTCGCCGCCGGGCCGATGGGAGCCGGGAAGACGACGACGCTCTACGCCTGTCTGCGTGCCCTGGACGCCGGGCGGCTGGCGATCGTCACCATCGAGGACCCAGCCGAGCGACCGCTGCAGGGCATCACGCAGATCGAGATCTCCGAAGTGCGCGGCCTCAGTTGGATGGAGGCGCTGAAGCACACCGTGCGGGCCGCGCTCGACGTTCTCATGGTCGGCGAGATCCGCGACAGGGCACCCGGCGAGGCGGCCGTGAGCGCGGCGGGCACCGGCACGCTCGTGCTCTCGACGATCCATGCCGACAACGCGGCGGGCGCCGTGGCTCGCCTTCTCGACATGGGGATCGCGCCCTACCTTGTCAGCGAGACGCTCTGCTGCACCATCGCCCAGCGCCTGGTCCGCCGGCTATGTGAGCACTGCCGGCAGCCGGTCGTTCTCGAGCCCGCCGAGCTGGCCAGCGCCGGCTTGGGCGCAACGAGTGCGCTCCCGGCCTGGAAGGGGGTCGGCTGCGAGGTCTGCGGGCAGACGGGCTACCGCGGCCGGGTTGCCCTGTTCGAGGTTCTTCGGGTCGATGATGCGATGAAGGAGCTGATCCGCGAGAAGGCACCCACCGATGCGCTGGCCGCCCATGCGGTGGGGATGGGCATGAGCACCCTTGGCGATGCGGCCCTGGCGCGCATCGGTCGCGGTGAGACGTCCCTGGACGAGGTGATTCGAGTGCTTGGGGTGGGCGGGTGACCGCTGTCGCGCCGGACATAGCCACGCTGGCCACCGAGGCCATTGCGGCTGGAGCCTCGGACCTGCACCTCGTCCCGGGGGAGCCGGCCGTGGCTCGCATCGATGGGGTGCTGGGCCCGCTTGAAGGCCATGGGCCGCTGTCCGAACGGGACGTGGAGCTTGCGATCGCCAGCCTGTTGAGCGACGCCAAGCAGCAGCAGCTCTCCGTGCAGCGAAGCAGCGATGCTGCCTGGAGCATCGATGACACCCGGGTACGGCTGCACGCCTTCTATGCGGCGGGGGCACCGGCGGTCGCGCTTCGCTTCATCCCGCGCCGAATTCGCTCGATCGACGAGCTGCAGCTGCCGCCCATCCTGCATGGCTGGGGCGAATACGACGGGGGATTGGTGCTCGTCTGCGGCCCGGTCGGCTCGGGCAAGAGCACGACGCTGGCGGCGATCGTCGACGAGGTCAACCGATGCCGTGGGGGCAGGATCATCACGCTCGAGAACCCGATCGAGTACGTCCATGCCAGCAAGCTCGCCAGCGTCTCCCAGCGTGAGGTCGAGATCGACACGCCCTCCTGGGAGATCGGCTTGGAGGACGCCCTGCGGGAGGACCTCGACCTGCTGCTGATTGGCGAGCTTCGCAGCCGCGACGTGATGGCCACGACGCTGGAGGCTGCCGAGGCCGGCCGGCTCGTTCTCTCGACGCTGCATAGCTCGAACGCCGTGGAGGCGATCTACCGCTTCATCGGTGCATTTCCCGACGGCCAGCGCGACGAGATTCGCACTCGTCTGGCGGCCTCCCTGCGCGCCATTCTCGGACAGCGCCTGCTTCGCCATCCCTCCGGGTCCGGCCGGCGCGCTGCCTGCGAGGCGCTGGTCGGCACGCCGGCGATCCGAGCAAGCATCCGCAACGGCGCCGGCGCCCAGAACCTTCGCGACCAGTTGCAGAGCGGGGGCGAGGCCGGGATGTTCACCTTCGACCGCCACCTCGCGGATCTGGTCAGCGAGGGCGCCGCCATGGAGGACGAGGCGCTTCGGCTTGCCATCAGCCCGGCGGACTTTCGTGCGCGCATCCAGCAACGGCTGACGAGGGGGGCTCTATGAGCTCCTTTGCGTGGCGAGCGATCACGGCCACCGGATCGGTGCAGCGCGGCAGCCTCGATGCCGAGAGCCGCCAGGCGGTCGTCGACCGCCTCCGCTCTCGAGGCCTGTCGGGCGCCAGGGTGCGAACCAGGCCGGCCTGGCCAGAGGCACTGCGGGTGACCCGCGTACGACGGCGCGACGTGATGCAGCAACTGCAGTCGCTGGCCGAGATGCGCAAAGCGGACCTGGCGATCGCTCCAGCGCTGCGGGCGCTTGCCGGCGACGCTCCCAACCCCTCCCTGGGGCGCATCTGGACCGATGTGGCTCACCGGGTCGAGATCGGAACCAGGCTTCCGGTCGCTCTGGCCCGCCACCCGGAAGCGTTCTCACCGGTTGTGATCGGCGTTGTGGAGGCGGGCGACGAGCACGGTCGCGGAGGCGAGGCGCTCGTCACCGCCGCCGAACACATGAATCACGAAATGGATCTCCTGCGACGCGCGCGGAGCGCCTTTGTGATGCCGGTCCTCCTGATCGCCATCTCGCTTGTCGTGATGCTGGCCGGGGCGGCCTGGCTGCCGCATTACGTCAGCGCCTTCAGCGTCGCCCTCGATCCCTCGCAACGCTCCCTGCCGGCGATGACCCGCGCCGCGCTTGCGGTTTCGCATGCGATCACGGGCTATTGGTGGGCCGGGGCAATCGTGCTCGCCGCGGCGGTGACCGCCGTGCGACTCTGGTTGCGCACGCCGGCCGGTCGCCTGCGATGGGACACGGCGAAGCTGCACCTTCCGCTCGGGGTTGGTCGAACGATCCGCAAGTTCGCCCTGGCGCGCTGGGCTCGCACCCTTGCCGAGCTGCACACAGCCGGCGTGCCGGAGCGACGCTCGCTGACCGTTGCCGCCAACGCGGCCGGCAACGCAGCCGTTCGAGAGGCATCCAAGCGCGTGCAGCGACGGCTCCAGGTGGGCGCCAAGCTCTCCCAGGCGCTGGCTGAGCACGCGGTCTTCGGTCATGAGGTGGTGGCAATGGTGCGCACCGCCGAGGACTCGAGTGCGGTCAAGGAGATGCTCGGTCATATCGCCGAGCTCTACGACAAGGAGTCAGAGGCGGCGGTCGACACGATGATCCCCACCTTTCAGTTCGCGATGTACGCGGTCGCGGCTGGCGCGATCATGCTGACCGCGCTGGTCATGTACATCCCCATGATCGAGATGATCGGGCGTCTTGCGAAAACGCATTGACAAGCGCCCGGTCATGGGACTCGAGATCGACGGGTCGAGCCTGGTCGGCGCCGTCGGTGGGCCCGGCACCCAGGATGGCGAACTGCGCCTGGACGGGGTGGCGATCGCCTCGATTCCGGTGTCGTCAAACGGGTCGGACCGCGACGGCGAGCTGGCCGCGCTGATCGCGGACGTGCGATCGAAGCTCCCTCGGCTGCCCAGCCGGGTGCGGCTTGGCGTTGGGGGATCAGATACGGCGATGCGGCTGATCGAGGTGCCGCGGCCCCGCCGCTCGACGGACTTCCAGGCGGTCATCGCCGAGGAGGCAGAGCACCGCATTCCGCTGCCGCTCGCTCGCACGCACTGGGCCGCGCGCGTGCAAAGAACGTTCAGCGATCCCGAGGGCGGTCGCCGGGCGACGGTGCTGATTGCTGCCGCGAAGCGCGAGCTCGTCGATCCCCTCTGCGCGGCGGTGCACGGGGCCGGCTGCGAGGTGATCGGCGTGGACCTCTCGGCCTTTGCCGCGATCCGCGCCCTTCCATCAAGGTCCGGCACCTGGCTGGGGGCGGTGCTTGGCTCCCAGACCACCCTGTTTGTTGCCAACGGGCGCGAGTGCCTGTTCACGCGCGCTCCGGGAGATCTCAACGACACGACCACTCGTCCGGGCGAAACGGCATCCGGAGGAGGGCTTCCCGATGCCGTTGCAAGGCGCCTGGTGCAGGAGATTCACAAGACCTGCCAGTACCACGCGACGCTGGAGGGAGCGGTGGCGGTCTCGCACGTGGTGCTGACGGGGCCCGGAGCCGACAGCGCGCAGCTGGTCAGCGCGGTCGCGGACGGCCTCGATCTCCCGCTCAGCGTCGAGGCGCCAAGAGGAGCGCACGGCGCGCCCACGTCGTGCGCAGCGGCGGTCGCCGCAGGCCTCTGTGTGGAGGCGGTTGCATGAGGGCGGTCGCCGCAGGCCTCTGTGTGGAGGCGGTTGCATGAGGGCGGTCAACCTCCGGGCCTCCGAGTCGAAGCCGACGGTCGAGTGGTCGGTCCGGGCCGGCCTTGCCGCCATCGGGTTGGCCCTGCTGGTGGTGGTCTCGTTGAGCGTCGTCGCCTACGTGAAGGTCGAGGGGCGGGCGGCCAGCAACAGGGACCAGGCCACCGGGCTGCGCCGGCAGCTGGCGCTTGCCGATCTGGCGCGGCAGAAATCCGCTGCCCTCGAGGGCAAACCGTCGATGTCCGGGTTGCGGAGCGCGGTGCTCACCACCCTCGGCGGGCGGGAGAGATGGGGTGGCCTGCTGCGGGGCCTGGGGCGGGTGATGCCGCCGGGCGTGTGGCTGACCAAGCTCAGCGTGTCTCATTCGGGGGCTGGCGTCGAAGCAGCGGCAGCCTCTTCATCCCAGCCTGCCACGCCCATCCCGGCCGCGCCCCTGACGGGGCCGGCGCCCGGCGAAGCGACCCTCTCCCTTGTCGGCTGCGCTGTCGATCAGGCCCTCGTGGGACGTGCGGTCAACGGCGTCAACCGCCTTCCCGGCACCAGCGAAGCCTCGGTTTCCTCAAAGCAGGCAGCCCGGGAGCGGAGCTCGAGCTGCAGGGGGTACCCAAGCTTCCAGTTGAGCTTCGCCCTCGCGGGGGGCACATCGTGAGCCCGCGTGCCCTCGCCCTCGCGGCCGGCATTGCCTGTTTGGCGATCGGCGCTGCCTGGCTCGCCCTGATCCTGCCTGCCCAGCACCGGGCAAGCTCCAGCGGCGGGGAAGTCGATCGGCTGCGCAGCGAACTTGCGGCGAAGGCCCAGCTGCCCGCCGGAGCCCCGCACCCGGTCAGCAGCGGTTCGCCGAAGGTCCATGCGGCGCTGCGCCGCGCGATACCCGAGCAGCCGATGGGCGGTGGGGTAATCGGGGACCTCGCCCGCGCGGCCGCCGAAGCGGGCCTTGACCTCAGCTCGGTCAATCTAGGTGCCGCTGGCGCAAGCGGGGGCTCGAGCCCCATCAGGGCGATTCCGGTGCGGCTCACTGTGAGCGGGGACTACAGGGAGATCGTCACCTTCCTGGACCGTCTCGACGCACTGGTGAGGCGCGGTGACCGTCGCATCGAGGCGGACGGGCGCCTGATCTCGATCGACTCGGTGGCGATCGACGCCCGGTCCGCCAAGCAGAGCGCGGGCGAGATGCTGACTTCGCAGATGCGGGGCAGCGCCTTCACGATGCCCGCCGGACGGCGTGGGCCATGAGGTTGCGCGCGATGGCGATATCCGCGGCTGCGGCGGTGACCCTCGTCGCCGGCCTGTTCTCCTTGGGTCGCGGCGGTCACGACTCCCCGGGCGCCCAGCTCACCGCCGAAGCCGCGAGCGCGACAGCGCCCGTGCCGCATGACCTCAGGGCCCCGACCGCACGTGGCTCGGCCGGTGGCGGGGCGCGGCTGACCGCCTCCCACGGGCCCTACGGCGATCCGTTCGACCTTCCGGCTCATGTGGCGGCTGGCACGGCGTCGACCGGCAAGGGGCCGGGCCAGCCGACGGGTGCGCAGGGCGCTTCCCCCACGGCTGCGGCATCTCCCTCGCCGTCGGTCGAAGCAATGGCGGCGTCCCCGGTTCCCTCGTCGGGCGGCTCGGTCGATGTCGCCGACACGGGCGCAAGCCCACCCTCCGGCAACGAATCCCCGGCCAGCCCGCCCTCCGGCAACGAATCCCCGGCCAGCCCGCCCTCCGGCGACGAATCCCCGGCCAGCCCGCCCTCGAGCGGGCCCGGAGATGCCCCAGCGGTGATGCCATCCGTGACCTCCTCGATGCCCCGCACGGACCCGGTGGCAACGCTTCGCCTCGTCGTCCCGGGACACGAACCACAGGTCGCCACGCTGGGAGCCCAGGGGGTGTTCCCGTCGCGCGCGAACCCGCTGCTGGCGGTGCTGCACGTGATCCCTGGGCGTGGGCGAGCCGTCTTCATGCCGGCCGTCGACGTCCGTCCCGAGGGTCATTCGAGGTGCTCGCCAAGTGTCGATCGGTGCCGCAGGCTGACCCTGACGGTGGGTCAGGTCCAGCTCCTCGAGGCGACCTCGAAGGCCGGTCAGCCGGTTCGCTACCGGCTGCGGCTGATGAGCGTGGGATGAGGCCGTCGGTGGATCGCACCGACTCGAGTCCCAATTCGCTTCGAACCGGTTGGCGGCGGGTCGTCGTCGATCAGCGCGGCGACCTGCTGATCGACGCGGTTGTGGGAACGGTTCTCCTGGGGCTGGCAGCGGCGCTCATCGGGCCGCTCTTCAACGCAACCGGAGTCGCTCGCGAAGTGGGTCAGAAGCAGGCGCAGGCCGCGAGCCTGGCCAGCACGATCCTCGAAGACACGCAGGCGGTCTCGTTTTCCAGCGTCACCTCGACCGACCTGGCGACAACTCTCGCCGAATCCAGCTATCCCAATATCGGCACGCCTGCACAGGGGGGGTGGCAGGTAACGCGGGGTGCCACGACCTACAGCGTCAGCCTGGCGGTCGCGGAAGTCTGGGGCACCAACGGGCACGAGCGCAGGGTGACCGTGTCGGTGAGCTGGCCCGGAGGAGGGCAACTCACTCGCTCAGCAACCGTGACCGACAGCCTGACGAGCGCGCCTCCCGCCAAGCCGGAGGCCGGCTCGTGGATCTCCGAATTCTTCTTCAGCTCCAGCCATGGGTCGTTCATGATCGCCGCCGGCCCCGACGGCAACCTCTGGTTCACAGAGCCGAGCGCCAACAAGATCGGCAAGATCACCACCGAGGGGAAAATCACCGAGTACGCGATCCCGACCGCATACAGCAGCCCGGGGGGCATCACCGGCGGCCCCGACGGCAACGTCTGGTTCACGGAGTCGAGCGCCAACAAGATCGCCAGGATCACGCCGGCGGGAGCGATCACCGAGTTCCCGCTCAGCTCGGGGTCTGCCCATCAGCCGATCGGGATCACCTCCGGCCCTGACGGCAGGCTCTGGTTCGCGGAGTACGCCGCCAACAAGATCGGCAGGATCACGACCGCGGGGGCGATCACCGAGTTCGCGCTGCCAACCACGGGCACCGGCATTCAGCAGATCACCCGGGGCCCTGACGGCAGGCTCTGGTTCACCGAGTGGTTTGCCGGCAAGGTCGGCAAGATCACGACCAGCGGATCGATCGTCGAGTACACACTTCCCTCCGACCTCTACAGGTATCCCCTCGGCATAACCTCCGGCCCCGACGGCAACCTCTGGTTCGTCGAGTGGGGCCCGGCCAACAAAATCGCCAAGATCACCACCTCTGGGCAGCTCACCGAGTACCCGATCCCCACCGAATCCCCGAACGAATACCCATATCCCTACGGGATCGCAGCCGGCGCCGACGGCAACCTCTGGTTCACCCTGCAGGGGGGAAACAGGATCGGTCGCATCACCACCGCGGGGGCGATCACCCAGTACAAGGCCTCGACCGCCAGCGGTCCCACCGGCATCGCGGCCGGACCCGACGGCAACCTCTGGTTCACCGAGTACTACACCGGCAGGATCGGAAGGATCAGCAGTGGGGCGTAGGGCACCACAGCGGTCCGCGCCGGCGAGCCGGGCGCTCGGGAATGGCCACGAGAGCGGCTCGGTGATTCTTGCTGCGGTGGTCCTGCTGGCGACGGTGCTCGCCGTTGCCGCGGCGACCGTTCCGCTGCTGGCCGCGAGCGGGGAGCAGATGGCCTGGGGACGGCAGCGCGTCGGGGCGCAGGCCCTGGTCGACGGGCTGGCCGGCGCCGAGGCGGCCGTGGTGCGCGCCGCCTGGCCGAGCTCCGAAGCAAAGGCGTACACGACCACCTGCAGCAGCGAATCGTCAGGGGGATCTCAGTGCCCGTCCGCCTTCACATCCCTCATCCTGAGGTGGACTCTCCTGTCGGCCGGCGATCGAGCGACCGCGACGTGGCGGGTGAGCGTGTACGACGACGCGGCGCCCTACACCTCCGAATGGAACGCCAGCGGAGAGGTGGCGGGACTGCCGCAGTGGGACAGCAACGAAGACCACAGGGTTTGGGTCGTCGCCCATGCGACGGTGGGTGGCGTAACGCGCTCGAGGGCATCGCTGGTCACCGCCGAATCGATCAGCGCGCCATCCGGGTGGATCTCCGAATTCTTCTTCAGCTCCAGCCATGGGTCGTTCATGATCGCCGCCGGCCCCGACGGCAACCTCTGGTTCACAGAGCCGAGCGCCAACAAGATCGGCAAGATCACCACCGAGGGGAAAATCACCGAGTACGCGATCCCGACCGCATACAGCAGCCCGGGGGGCATCACCGGCGGCCCCGACGGCAACGTCTGGTTCACGGAGTCGAGCGCCAACAAGATCGCCAGGATCACGCCGGCGGGAGCGATCACCGAGTTCCCGCTCAGCTCGGGGTCTGCCCATCAGCCGATCGGGATCACCTCCGGCCCTGACGGCAGGCTCTGGTTCGCGGAGTACGCCGCCAACAAGATCGGCAGGATCACGACCGCGGGGGCGATCACCGAGTTCGCGCTGCCAACCACGGGCACCGGCATTCAGCAGATCACCCGGGGCCCTGACGGCAGGCTCTGGTTCACCGAGTGGTTTGCCGGCAAGGTCGGCAAGATCACGACCAGCGGATCGATCGTCGAGTACACACTTCCCTCCGACCTCTACAGGTATCCCCTCGGCATAACCTCCGGCCCCGACGGCAACCTCTGGTTCGTCGAGTGGGGCCCGGCCAACAAAATCGCCAAGATCACCACCTCTGGGCAGCTCACCGAGTACCCGATCCCCACCGAACCCCCGAACGAATACCCATATCCCTACGGGATCGCAGCCGGCGCCGACGGCAACCTCTGGTTCACCCTGCAGGGGGGAAACAGGATCGGTCGCATCACCACCGCGGGGGCGATCACCCAGTACAAGGCCTCGACCGCCAGCGGTCCCACCGGCATCGCGGCCGGACCCGACGGCAACCTCTGGTTCACCGAGTACTACACCGGCAGGATCGGAAGGATCAGCCCCGGTGAATAGGTGGAGTCCGATGTGGCTGAGAGCACGGGTCCTCGCCGTGGCGCGACGCGCAGTGCGCGATCAGCGTGGAATCACCCTCGTCTCCCAGATCGCCGGCCTCGTCGTGGGGGTTGCGGTCCTGGGCACCGTGACGACCGTCTTCGACGCGGTCGGGGGTGTGTCGCGGAACACCGAATCCAGGACCGTGGCCGTGCAGCGAGCCCAGAACGCAATCGACCTGATCACCAATACGCTCACGGACGCCGTCAAGGGGAGTTGGTCGCCGGTGATCGGCACCGCCAAGATGGTCGAGGCGCAGGTCCCCGAGGATGGCGGGGGACTGCGGGTGGTGCGGTTCTGCCTGCAAACCGGCGGCGAAAACGGGGGCGTTCTCTATCAGCAGATGGTGTACGAGGCGACCATTGACTCCAGTCCGAACATCTTCGAGGGGTTCTTTGCCGGCTGCCCCGATCCAGAATGGACCTACAACGGGGAACCCTCCGCGATCGTGATCGCCGATCGAATCACCAACTACGAGGAATCGCCGACGCATCGGATCTTCACGTACCGGTCCGCTCCGAGCGGCGGCCGGCAGAGCCTCGCCATCGATCTCTTCGTCAAGCCCCCGGATGCGCTGCAGGCCACCGAGCTGACCGGCTCTGTGACGCCCCGCCTCCAACTCGGGCCACAATGAGTGGGTCCTGGCGCTGGGAGAGACCGCGGGCCCGCCGCCGGGCCTGGAACGGAAAAGGGCCCCGTTCGGGGCCCTTTGTTTCCGAAGGACGTACCACCAGATAGATCAGGTCGCTGGCTCGTCAGTCCTCAAGCTTGGAAGTCTTAGATACATAGATAAACACTCTGTAAGCGTGAATGTTTCACTTGTTGCATCGGTTCTTGCAGCGGCGAACTTGAGCCTCGCCCGCGTTTGCGCTCCGTCGCTGCAGGGGCTTTGCGGTGTGCGGCGGGACGATCGGGCGGTGGATTGTGCGGCCATCGGATCGCGCTGTCGCGCTGCTACATTCAGAGCCCCCGGGCGCATAGCTCAGTTGGGAGAGCGCCGCCTCGACAAGGCGGAGGTCACTGGTTCGAGCCCAGTTGTGCCCATTTTCTGGTCCGTGGTTGCCGATCGCGGGTGGTGGTCTAGGCTCGCCGCCTTGTGATCGGGACCTATGCAGCCGTGCTGGCGGTGTGCGCGGCGTCGCTCGCAATCGGACAGGCGGCGATCGCCTTGCTTGGAGTGCGACGCTGGTCCTGGCTTGCGCCGGTCGTCGGCCTGGCTTTGCTCTTAGCCATCTGCTGGGGGACCGTCCGTCTGCCGGGCCACGGAACCGCCGCGGCCGTCGCGGTCCTGGTCGTGGCGCTTGTCGCGGCGATCTTCCTCAGGGGCCGGGTCGAGGGGGTGGGGGAGGCGCTGCGGATCGGCGCGCCGGTGGCGCTCCTCGCGCTCGCCGCCGCCTCGCTTCCGTTCATCGCCGAAGGTCACTTCGGCATTCTCGGCACGGGGTTCAACCCCGACATGTCCCAGCACCTGCTGGCGGGCGAGCGCCTCTCGCAGGGGACCAGCTCGCAGCTGTCGCACGACGGCTACCCGCTGGGCCCGCATGCCGTCGTCGTTGCGCTGAACAAGGGGCTCGGCATCGGCTTGGTCCAGGGGTTCGACGGCCTCACGATGGTCGTCGCGGTCCTGGCATCGCTCACGGCGCTGGCGATGCTTGCCGACCTGCCGGCGGTGCGACGAACCGCAGCCGCCCTGCTCGTCGGCCTTCCCTACCTGGTCGCTTCCTACTTTGCCCAGGGGGCTTTCAAGGAGACCCTCCAGGCGCTGCTCGTCCTTGCCTTCGCACTTGCCCTGCGCGAAGCGTCCCGCAACCCGGACTGGCGCACGCTGCCGCTCCGCTTTGTCCCCGCGGCTGTCCTCGCCATCGGCAGCGTCTACGCCTACAGCTTTCCCGGCCTGGTCTGGCTGACTGGCACCGCGGTCGTCTGGATGGCCGTGGAGCTGATCCCGCGTCGCACCGCTGTGGACGATGGTCCGGTGGGGGCTGTGGCGGCGGGGCCGGCGCTCCTCGCCCTTGTCGTCTTCCTCGTCGGCGCCCTCCCTGAGCTGGGGCGGATGGTCGACTTCAGCGGCTTTGAGACCTTCGCCCCCAACGGCCCCGGTCTCGGCAATCTCTTCGGCCAGGTATCGCCGCTGGAGGCGCTGGGAGTCTGGCCGTCGGGGGACTTCCGCGTCGCACCGGGCGATGGAGCGGTGCCCGCGCTTGCCTTCTACCTTGGGGGCGCATTTGCCCTTGCGCTCCTCGTCCACGGGCTGATTCGGTGCTGGCGTCACCGCGAGATCGCGATGGTTGCCGGCCTGCTCGTGGGCCTAGGCGTCTACGCCGCAACCCGCATCGGTGGGACGCCATACACGGCCGCCAAGGCGCTCGTCATGATCGCCCCGCTCGCAACCCTGGTCATTCTGTGGACGACGCTGGGCGGCTCGGCGTCCGCGAGGGGCGCTCTGCTCGGAGCGGATGGCTTGTCCGGGCGAGGCGCAAGGCGGTTCCGCGGAACCGCCTTGCTGGGCGTCGCGGGCGCCGCCTACCTGCTTGCGGCGGGTGGTTGCTCGCTGCTCGCCCTTGCCAATGCGCCGGTCGGTCCGACGTCCTACTCGCCAGCGCTGACCGAGTTGCGCCCGTTGGTTGCGTCCGGGTCGACGCTGGTGTTGGCGCCGAAGCGGTTGCTCGACAGGGAACATGGTTCTCCCTACATCGCCTGGGAGCTACGCGGCGGCCGGGTCTGCATCGAACCCAAGCGGGCGAGCGGCAGGGTGCTCTCAGCGGGGATCCGCTTTGTGGTGACGGCAAGCTCGGGCTCGATCGCTGCTGCCGGTCCGCCGTTCCCCGGCCTGCAACTGCTTCGCCGGGCGGGCCCCTACACGCTCTGGGAACGCCCCGGAGTCCTCGGAGGACCGAGTCCCTGCCCACTGGTGGAGGTTCGTCAAGCCCGCCAGGCCCCCAAACGCTGACCGCGTCGCGCCTTGTGGCGCCCACCGCCACAAAAGGCGAAGGCACTGACGATCCCACGAAGGGACTGACCATCGCGCGAACGCACTGACGACCGCGCGAACGCACTAACGATCGCACGAACGCACTGACCATCGCGCGCGGTTCCCTGCGAGGGCCGCACCCGGTGACGCCGTGGGTAGCATGGCCGCATCGAGGCGACGACGAAAATCACGGTCTCCCTGCCGGACGGCTCACCGCTTGAGCTGCCCGAAGGTGCCACCGGGGCCGACGCCGCCGCGGCGATCGGTCCTGGCCTTGCCAAGGCCGCGCTTGCGGTGCGGGTCGACGGTGAGCTGCGCGATCTCGGCCGGCCACTTGCCGACGGTGCAGCCATTGCGATCCTCACCGACCGAGACCCCGAGGCGCTCGAGCTGATTCGCCACGACGCCGCCCACGTGATGGCGGAGGCCGTCACGGAGCTCTACCCGGGCACGAAGGTGACGATCGGGCCGCCGATCGAGCGGGGCTTCTACTACGACTTCGAGTTCCCGCCGGACGTCAGGGTCACGGATGCCGACCTCGAGCAAATCGAGACTGCGATGCGCGCGCACATCGAGGCCGACGAGGCGTTCGAGCGTCGCGATGTCTCGCCGGAGGAGGCGATCTCGCTCTTCGGCGAACAGGACCAGGGCTACAAGGTCGAGCTGATCGAAGACCTCGTCCGCGACGAAGGCGTGGAGACCGTCTCCCTGTACCGCAACGGCCCCTTCGAGGACCTCTGCCGCGGCCCGCACGGTCCCTCGACCGCCCGGATCAAGGCGATCAAGCTCGACTCGGTGGCCGGCGCCTACTGGCGGGGGGACGAGACGCGGCAGATGCTGACCCGGATCTACGGCACGGCGTTCTTCTCGCGGAAGGATCTGGAGGAGCACCTGGAGCGGATCGAGCAGGCAAAGGCGCGCGACCACCGCCGCCTCGGCCCCCAACTGGGCCTCTTCATGCTGCGCGAGGAGGCGCCCGGGATGCCCTTCTGGCTGGCCAACGGCACGACGCTGCTGCGCCTGATCGAGGATGAGGTGCAGGCGCAGTTGCGCAAGCGCGGCTACCGCGAGATCAAGACCCCTCACGTGATGGACGTGGAGCTCTGGCATCGCTCCGGTCACTGGGAGAACTACCGCGAGAACATGTACTTCACCGAGTCCGGCGAGCGCCAGTACGCGGTGCGACCGATGAACTGCCCCGGGGCCTGCCTCGTCTTCGGCTCCGAGCGGCACTCCTACCGCGAGCTGCCGCTGCGCCTCGCCGAGTTCGGCCAGGTCTCGCGCGCCGAGCGGGAGGGGGTCCTGCACGGGCTGCTGCGCGTTCGCGCCTTCACCCAGGACGACGCCCACGTCTACTGCACCGAGGAGCAGATCGCCGACGAGGTGGCCGACATCTGCGCGGCGATCGACGAGCTGTACGCGCGCTTTGGCTTCGACGACGTCAGGGTCGAGCTCTCCACCCGCCCCGAGAAGTCGATTGGCACCGACGAGCAGTGGGAAGCGGCGGAGGCCGCACTCACCGAGGCGCTCGCGCGCCAGGGGCGCGACTACGAGCTGAATCCGGGAGATGGGGCCTTCTACGGGCCAAAGATCGACTTCCACGTGACCGATGCACTGGGACGCTCATGGCAATGCGGGACCTGCCAGCTGGACTTCTTCATGCCCGAACGCTTCGACCTCAGCTACACGGACCCCGAGGACGAGCAGCGCCGACCGGTGATGATCCACCGCGCCCTGCTCGGCTCGATGGAGCGCTTTGCGGGGATCCTGATCGAGCACTACGCGGGTCGCTTCCCCACCTGGCTTGCGCCCGTGCAGGCGATCGTGCTTCCGGTCTCCGATCGCCACAACTCCTACGCGGACCGGGTGCTGGGCGAGCTCCGCGACGCCGGCGTGCGCGTCGAGGTCGACGCCCGCTCGGAGTCCGTGGGCAAGAAGATCCGCGACGCCGAGCTGGGCCGCTACCCCTACATGCTCGTGGTCGGAGACCGCGAGGAAGAGGCCGGGACGGTGGCCGTGCGCTCCCACGAGGAGGGCGAGCTCGGCGCGATGCCGGCGGCGGAGCTGGCCACTCGCCTGCGCGGCGAGGGGTCGGGTTGAGGGAAACACGAGCCCCGTCCACGCCTCTTTGCCCGGCGACTTGGCAGTGTCTCTATACTGCGCGAACTTGACTGCAGGCACGCCAAATACCCCACGCCGCTGAGCGTCCCGTGGCCGCGTCCCGATTTCTCGTCCTCTTGAAGCCCCTCGCCGACCTTAGATAGTGCCGGTCCCGCGTAGGTTCGATCGGCGCCCACCAGAGCGCGACACGACACGGATCAACGAGCGGATCCGCGTCCCGAAGGTCCGTTTGATCGGAGCCGACGGCGAGCAGCTCGGAATCGTCGCCACGAACGAAGCGCTGAAGCGCGCCCAGGAGGCTGACCTCGACCTGGTCGAGGTCGCCCCCAACTCGAAACCGCCGGTGACGCGACTGCTCGACTACTCGAAGTACAAGTACGAGCAGGAGCAGAAGCAAAAGGCGGCGCGCAAGCACCAGCAGCAGGTCAACGTTCGCGAGATCAAGCTGCGTCCGAAGATCGCGAACCACGACTACGAGACGAAGAAGGGCCACGTCGAGCGCTTCCTGCGCCAGCAGAACAAGGTGAAGATCACGATCATGTTCCGCGGTCGCGAGCAGGCGCACCCGGAGCGGGGCAGGGCGTTGCTGCAACGTCTCTTCGAGGACCTCGACGGTCTGGCGGTGATCGAGTCCGCGCCGCTTCAGGAAGGCCGCAACATGAGCATGCTGCTGGCGCCGAGCAAAGAGGCCGCGCGGGCCCACCGGGAGGCCAATCCCGACCCCGACCAGGATGCCGACCAGGCGGAGGGCGCGAAAGACGCAGAGGGTGCCGAGCAGGCGGAGGGCGCGAAAGAGGCAGAGGGCGCGAAAGAGGCAGAGGGCGCCGAGCAGTCGGAGGGCCCGCAAGACACAGAGGGCGCCAAGGACGCAGAGGGCGCCAAGGACACAGAGGGTGCCAAGGAGGCAGAGGGCGCCAAACCCGGCGAGGGTGCCAAGGAGGCAGAGGGCGCCCAGGCCGACGAGGACGCAAAGGGCGCCGAGGGCTGAGGCCCGTCAGGCGCCGGCCAGGACGTCGGCGATCCGCTCCGCCGCGTGGCCGTCCCACAGCGGCGGTGGCTCAGGGGTTCCGCCCGCCCGCTCCGCAAGAGCCGCCGGTATGCCCGCGATGGCGGTCGGATCGAGCCCCAGCAGCGTGTTCGTGCCGGCCCGGATCGTCACCGGTCGCTCGGTGTTGTCGCGCAGCGTGAAGCAGGGAATGCCGAGATAGGTCGTCTCCTCCTGGATCCCGCCGGAGTCGGTGAGCACGGCTCCGGCATCGGCGAGCAGGGAGAGGAAGTCGATGTAGCCGAGCGGTTCGGAGAGCAGCAGCCCCGGGTGCTCGGCGCTGATCGCCTCCATCATCTTGCGGGTTCGCGGGTGGACCGGGAAGACGACCGGCATCTCACGGGCGAGCTCGGTGAGCTGGTGCATCGCCTCGGGCAGCAGCGGCCCGTCGACGAGGGCCGGCCGGTGCAGCGTGACGAGCAGGAACGAGCCCGGCTCGGCGCCAAGTCGCGCTGCAGTCCCGGCCGCCCGGAAGCGCTCTTCGAGCGCGACGAGGGTGTCGATCATCGTGTTGCCGACGAAGTGCATGCGCTCGTCGGAAATGCCCTCGGCGCGCAGATTCTCGATCGCCTCGTCGGAGTGCAGGAAGAGGTACTCGGAGAACTCGTCGGCGACGATCCGGTTGACCTCCTCGGGCATGGTGCGGTCGAAGCTGCGCAGGCCGGACTCGATGTGCGCGACCGGGATCTGCATCTTCGCGGCGGTCAGCACGGCCGCAAGGGTCGAGTTGACGTCGCCGGGGACGATCACCAGGTCGGGCTGTTCCTGGCTCAGCACCGGCTCCAGTCGCTCCATCACCCAGGCCGTCTGCTGGGCGTGGCTTCCCGAGCCGACCTCGAGCATGTGGTCCGGCGCCGGCACCCCGAGCTCCTCGAGGAAGACCTCCGACATCAGCCGGTCGTAGTGCTGACCGGTGTGGACGATCGCGTGGGTGCCCTGGGGAAGGCGGGCTCGCAGTGCCGCCACAACCGGCGCGGTCTTGACGAAGTTCGGCCGGGTTCCAACGACGTAGACGATGCGCATCGGAGCGGCAGCGTATCCGCAGAGCAGCGCCCGGTGAGTGGGCGACGCCCGGCCAGGCGTCGCGTTCTGCTTCAATAGACGCCCTCCGATGCCGAAGATGAAGACTCACTCAGGCGCTAAGAAGCGGTTCCGCAAGACCGCCAAGGGCAAGCTGCGCGGGCGGCGAGCCTACTCGAGCCACATCCTCGAGAAAAAGTCGCCGAAGCGCAAGCGCCAGATGGCGCGGCCCGTCGAGATTGCCCCCGCTGACACGAAGCGGGTCCGGACACTGCTCGGAGGCGGCAAGTGAGCCGGGTCAAGCGCTCAGTCAACGCCCGCAAGAAGCGGCGCAAGGTGCTGAAGGAAGCGAAGGGCTACTACGGCCGCAAGCACTCCTCCTACCGCTTTGCGAAAGAGCAGGTGCAGCGGTCCGGGATGTACGCCTATCGCGACCGGCGCAACCGCAAGCGCGACTTCCGCAGGCTGTGGATCACCCGCATCAACGCCGCCGCGCGGCTGGAGGGCATGAGCTACTCCGAGCTGATCCACGGCCTCACAAAAGCCGAGGTCGAGGTCAACCGCAAGATGCTCGCCGAGATCGCAGTCTCAGACCGCGATGCGTTTCGCCGATTCGTGGAGATCGCCCGGGAGGGTGCGGCCGCCTAGCCGCAGCCGACACTCCACACTCCCGGGCGGGCCGTCTTCACGGCCCGCTTTTTCGTTCCAGGAGAAGATTCGAACCAACCGAATGTGACATGACGATGATCACCAGTCCCCAAAACGAGAAGCTGAAACTTGTCCGCAGGCTGCGCGAGCGCAAGCACCGCGAGCGCGAGGGGCTGTTCGTGACGGAGGGCGAGGACCTGGTCGAGGCCGGCTACGCGGCGGGTTGCAAGCCGCGCTTCGTGCTCTGCGCGGCGGGCAGCGGCTTGGACGGCGAGGAGGTCGAGCCGGAGCTTCTGGCAAGCATCTCCGCAATCGGCTCCGGCACGCGCGCGATTGGCGTCTGGCCGCAGCCGGCGGCCGGCGACGCTCCTGAGGCGCCGTGCGTGTACCTGCACGGCGTGGCGGACCCCGGCAACGTCGGCGCAATCATCCGCACCGTACACGCGCTGCTCGGAGGGAGCGTCGTCGCCGGGCCCGGCTGCGCGGACCCCTACGCGCCCAAGGCGGTGCGGGCAAGCATGGGCTCGATCTTCGCCCAGCCTCCCCTGCGGGAGGCGGTGGAGATGACGCCGGCGCCGCGCGCGGCTCTCGTCGCCCACGGTGGGGATGGGCTTGCCGCGCTTGGTCCGGCGGCGACGCTCTGCCTCGGGGCGGAGCGGGAGGGACTGCCGGCGTCGGTTCTGGAGCAGTGCGATCTACGGGTGACGGTTCCGCTGCGCCCCGGCGCGGCGGAGTCGCTGAACGTCGCCGCCGCAGCGGCCATCGCCTGCGAGCGGATATCGTCGCCCGCCATGCCGGGGGTGACGCCAGATGCTTGAGCGGGTCGAGGAGATCAGGCGGGACGCCGCCGCGGCGATCGCCGCGGCGGCGGGCACGACCGAGCTGGAGGAGCTGCGGGTCCGGCATCTGGGCCGCAAGGCGGAGCTGACGACGATTCTGCGCGGCATCGCGGACCTGCCCCAGGAGGAGCGGGGCAAGGTCGGGCAGGCCGCCAATCGGGCGCGGGGGGAGCTGGAGGCGCTGATCGAGCGCCGCGCCGCCGAGCTCGATGCCGCCGAGTTGGAGTCGAAGCTCACCGCCGATTGGGTCGACGTCACCCTGCCCGGAGCCCCGCCGCGGCCGGCTGGCCACATCCACCTGATCACCCGCACCATGCGGCAGATCGAGGACGTGATGATCGGGCTCGGTTACCGGGTCGCCGAGGGGCCCGAGATCGAGCACGACTACTACAACTTCACGGCGCTCAACCACCCGCCGGGCCACCCCGCGCGGATGCTCCAGGACACCTTCTACATCCAATCGCACCCCGACGAGCTGTTGCGCACGCACACCTCGCCGGTCCAGGTGCGCGCCATGGAGGCGCAGCCCCCGCCGATCTTCGTGATCGTCCCGGGCAAGGTCTACCGGCGCGACTCCGATGCGACCCACAGCCCGATGTTCCACCAGGTCGAGGGCCTCGCAATCGGCGAGGGAATCACGCTGGCCGACCTGCAGGGAACGCTGGAGGAGATGCTGCGGGCCATCTTCGGCGAGGCGCGCGAGGCCCGCATGCGGCCGCACTTCTTCCCGTTCACGGAGCCGAGCGTCGAGTTCGATGTCTCCTGCTTCCAGTGCGAGGGCAGCGGCGAGTTGGCCGGCGGCGAGCGCTGCAACCTCTGCAAGGGGATCGGCTGGATCGAGGTCGGCGGGGCGGGAATGGTCGACCCCAACGTGCTCGGCTTCGTCGAGCAAAACGGCTATGACCCCGAGCGCGTCCAGGGGTTCGCCTTTGGGATGGGGGTGGAGCGGATCGCGATGCTGCGCCACGGCGTGCCCGACCTGCGCCGCTTCTTCGACAACGACGTGCGCGTCCTGGAGCAGTTCCTATGAGAGTCCCCTACGCATGGCTGCGCGAGTACTGCGATCCCGAGATCGGCGCCGCGGAGCTGGCCGAGCGGCTGGCGATGACGGGCACCGAGGTGGAGCGGGTCACGGCGGTCGGGCCGCCCTCGGCCGTGGGCTTCGTGGTTGGTCGGGTGCTGAGCTGCGACCCACATCCCGACGCGGACCGGCTCAGCGTTTGCGCGGTCGACACCGGCGACGGGGAGGGCCGGACGATCGTCTGCGGGGCGCCAAACGTCGCCGCGGGCCAGACCGTTCCGGTGGCTCTGCCCGGGGCAACGATGCCCGGTGGCCGGCAGCTGGGCGAGGCGAAGCTGCGCGGGGTGAGGTCCCAGGGGATGATCCTCTCGGCGGCCGAGCTGGAGATCGCGGAGGAGTCGGCGGGCATCATGGTTCTCGAAGACGGCGCCGCCCCCGGATCGCCTCTCGCGGAGCTCCTGCCGTTGGCCGAGCCGGTGCTCGAGCTGGAGGTGACCCCCAACCGGGTCGACTGCTTTGGGATCTACGGGGTGGCGCGGGAGGTGCACGCGATCACCGCTGCGCCGCTGGCCCCGGAGCCCTGGGCGGAGGACGCGCCCGCCGAGGGCGAGGGCGAGGCGGGGGACTTTGCATCGGTGGCGGTCGAGGTGCCCGAGCTCTGCCCGCGCTTCACGGCCCGTGTCTTCACCGACGTCGAGATCGGTCCCTCGCCGCCGTGGCTGCAGGCGCGGCTCAGCGCAGCGGGGCAGCGGCCGATCAACAACGTCGTCGACATCACCAACTACGTGATGCTCCTGACCGCGCAGCCCCTGCACGCCTTCGACCTCGACCGGGTGCCGGACGGGGCGTTGAACGTTCGCGCCGCCGGCGACGGGGAGAAGATGACGACGCTCGATGACGTCGAGCGGACCTTCGACGCCGAGACGGTGCTCGTCTGCGATCGCAACGGGCCCTCCGGGATCGCCGGGATCATGGGCGGCCAGGTGTCCGAGGTCTCCGCTGGGACCACCCGCGTCCTGCTCGAGGTGGCCAGCTGGAACGGCACGAACATCCTGCGCACCTCGCGCCTGTTGGGGCTGCGCTCGGAGGCGTCCTCGCGCTTCGAGAAGCAGCTGCACCCGGAGCTCTGCCTGCGCGCGCAGCGGATCGCCTCGCGGCTGATGGTCGAGCTCTGCGGTGCAAAGCTGGTGCCCGGGACGATTGACGTGGCGGCGGAGCCTCCGGCGCCGCATCGCATCGCGCTGCGTGGGTCGCGGGTCGAGGGCCTGCTCGGGATGGCGATCGACAAGGCCGACCAGGTTGCCTACCTCGAGCGGCTTGGCTTCGGGGTGGAGGTCAGGGACGCTGACCTCCTGGTCGAGGTTCCCCCGGACCGCCACTACGACGTGACGCGCGAGGCCGACCTGATCGAGGAGGTGGCGCGGGTCCACGGCCTGGACGAGCACCTGCCCTCGACGCTGCCCGCCCTGGCGGGTCAGGCGGGCGGGTTGAGCCGAGAGCAGCGGTTGCGCCGCCGCGCCGAGGACGCGATGTGCGACCTGGGTTTCGACGAGATCGTCGGCTGGAGCTTCACCGACCCGGGTGAGCGGCAGCGACTGCGGATCGCGGCAGACGATTCGCGCGCCAGCGCAATCGCGATCTCGAATCCACTCTCCGAGGACCAGTCGGTGATGAGGACGACGCTGCTCGGCTCGCTGCTGGACGTCGCACGGCGGAACCTTGCGCACGGCGCCGAGCGGGTTGCGCTCTTCGAGTCGGGCCGCGTCTACCTGGCCGCAGGCGAGTTCGTGGACGGCCCCCTGTCGGGCGGCTTCCCCGGCGAGCGGCCGGCGCCGGTTGGCGAGCCGCACCGGCTCGGCTGCCTCGCGGTTGGCCCGCTGGCCGCCAGGTCGTGGCGGGGAGGGGGAGAGCCGGCCGACTACTTCGAGCTGAAGGGAGCGCTGGAGGGCCTGGCGGCAAGGCTGGGCGTGCAGCTGGGATTCGAGGCGGCCGAGCAGCCCTTCCTGCATCCGGGCCGCGCCGCGCGGGTCGGCGTCGCCGGCGCCGCGTCGGGGGATTCCCCGGCCGGCTGGATCGGCGAGCTCCACCCGCTCGTCTGCCGGGAGTGGGACGTCGATGCCGCGGTGGCATTCGAAGTCGGGCTCGCGCCGCTCGCCGAGAGCGCCAGTGCGGGCAGGGAGAGCTTCGAGGATGTGACGACCTACCCCGCCGTGCGCCAGGATCTCGCTGTGGTCGTGCCCGATGAGGTTCCCGCCGCCCGCGTCCGCGAGGCCGTGGTTGCGGGCGGCGGCGAGCTCCTGCGGGTGGCCGAGGTCTTCGACCTCTACGAGGGCGAGCAGCTGGGCGAGGGCCGCAAGAGCCTTGCGCTGCGGCTCGAGTTCCGTGCCAACGATCGCACCCTGACCGATGAGGAGGTGGCCGCCCTGCGCGAGCCGATCTCCGCGGAGCTCGAAGCGATTGGTGGGTCGATTCGTGAGTGACGCACGCGCGCAAGCGCTCAACGGCGACCCGGCTGCCCGGGTCCTGGTTGCCGGTGCCTCCGGTTTCACCGGCGCCCTCGCCGCGCAGCTCGTCTGGCGCCACCCGCGCCTGGAGCTGGCGGCGGTCACCTCGCGCAGCGATGCGGGCACGCCGCTCGACCGCCTCTACCCGCGCTACCGGGTGCCGCTCGAGCTGACCGAGCTCGACCTCGACTCGCTCGACGGCGTGGACGCGGCGATCGTCGCCTACCCGCATGGCGCCGCGGCGCCGACCGTGGCGCGGCTGCGCGAGCAGGGGATCGTCGTTGCGGATCTCTCCGCCGACTTCAGGCTGCGCGACGCCGCCACGTACGAGCGCTGGTACGGCAAGCATGGCGCCCCCGACCTGTTCGGCAAGGCCGTCTACGGTCTGGCCGAGCTCTACCGCGAGCAGCTGCGCGGCGCGGGGCTGGCGGCGATTCCCGGCTGCTATCCGACCGCCAGCGTGCTGGCCCTGGCGCCGCTGGCCGAGCGGGGCCTGCTGAGCGACGTGGTCGTCAGCGCCATGCAGGGCACGTCCGGCTACGGACGCAGCAGCGACGACGACGTTCACTTCAGCGCGATGACGGAGAACGCCTTTCCCTACAAGACCGAGGGGCACCGCCACCGGCCGGAGATCGAGCAGGAGCTGGCGGCGCTGGGCAGCGAGGCGCGGGTGGCCTTCGTGCCGCACCTGCTGCCCCTCGACCAGGGGGAGCTGGCGACATGCTTCGCACGGCTGAGCGAGCCGCTCGGCAGGGAGGAGCTGCAGGCCCTCTACCGCGACCGCTACGCCGGGGAGCCCTTCGTCCATGCGCTCGGGGAGCCGCCCAACCTGCGCGGCGTCCGCGACACCAACGAGTGCCATGTCTACGCCACCGTTGAGGAGCGGGGCGGCGTCTTCGCCTTCGCGGCGATCGACAACATCTGGAAGGGAGCCTCGAGCCAGGCCATCCAGTGCCTCAACCTGATGCTGGGGCTCGAGGAGACGGAGGGGCTGGGATGAGCGAGCCGTTCTTTCGGTCGCGCTGGGTCGAGCCGCCGCGGGGAACCGAGGAGCTGAGCACCGCCCAGCTCGCTCCGGGGTTCGCGGCGGGGGCGGTCGCCTGCGGCCTGAAGCCCAGCGGGAATACCGACGCGGCGGTTGTCGTCGCGCGGTCAGAGCGCTGCGATTCGGCGCTGCTGCTGACTCGCAACGCCGCCGCCGCGGCACCGGTGCGCGTCTGCCGCGAGCGCTGCGACTTTGGGGCCATCCGTGCCGCGGCCGTCAAGTCGGGGAACGCCAATGCCGCCACCGGTGAGCAGGGAATGCGGGATGCCGTTGCGATTCAGGTCGCGGCGGCGGAGGCCCTGCGCCTGGACCCGTCGCTGGTCGCCGTGGCGGCCACCGGACGGATCGGCGAGGCGCTGCCGATGGACAGGGTGCTCGACGGCACGAGGCGCGCCGCCGCTGCCGTGCGCCCCGACGGCGGCGAGGAGTTTGCGACGGCGATCATGACCACCGATGCCTACCCGAAGCGCTGCACGGTGCGCTGCGAGGGCGTCACGCTCTCCGCGCAGGCGAAGGGCGCCGGGATGATCCAGCCCGGCTTTGCGACGATGCTCTGCTTCGTGCAGACCGACGCGCTGCTCGGCGACCCTGCGGGGCCCCTGCGGGAGGCGGTCGACGGCTCGTTCGAGCGGATCACCGTGGACGGCCAGATGAGCACCAACGACATGGTGCTCCTGCAGAGCAGCGGCGATTCGGGGCGGCCGCTGCCCGACGGGCTTCTCGACGCCGTCCTGCGGCAGCTCGCGCTGGCGATCGTCGCCGATGGCGAGGGCGCGACGCGCGTTTGCCGTGCCCAGGTGCGGGAGGCGGCAACCCCGCAGGAGGCAGAGCGGGTGGCGCGCGCGATCGCCAACTCCCCGCTCGTCAAGACGGCCCTCTTCGGTCACGATCCAAACGGCTGGGGACGGGTGGCTCAGGCGGCCGGCATGGCGCTCGCCGGTGACGAGCTGCCCGAGCTCGGTCTCGACCAGATCGACACGGCTGAGCTTGCCGGCAAGGAGACCGAGGTGGAGCTCTCGGTGCGGCTGGACCGAGGCGAGGCGGAGGCGCACGTCTACTTCTCCGACCTCTCCTATCGCTACGTCGAGGTCAACGCGGAGTACACGACATGAGCCGCGAACGAAGGGAAGGCGGATGACCAAGCAAGCGCCAGGGGCCGCTGGGCCGAGCGTCGAAACCCTGCTCGAGGCCCTGCCCTACATAAAGCAGTTCCACGGCCGCACCGTCGTGATCAAGTACGGCGGCTCGGCGATGCAGGAGGACGAGTTGCGCGAAGCCTTCGCGACGGACGTCGTGCTGCTCAAGTACGTCGGCCTCAACCCGGTGATCGTGCACGGAGGGGGACCGGAGATCACCCGCTACATGGAGCGGCTCGGCCTCGAGGTGCGCTTCCACGAGGGCCTGCGGGTCTCCGACGCGGAGACCGTCGAGGTCGCCCGCATGGTGCTGCTCGGCAAGCTCAATTCCGACATCGTGCAACGGCTCAACCGCCACGGCCAGCCGGCGGTCGGGCTCTCCGGCCAGGACGGCACCCTGTTCGAGGTCGCGCCGGTGCCCAACGCCGAGCAGGTTGGGTTCGTCGGCTCGATCGAGCGGGTCGACGTCGACGTGCTCAACCACATTGCCGAGGACTACATCCCGGTCGTCGCCTCCTCGGCCTCCGACCGCGATGGCAACGCGTACAACGTCAACGCCGACGAGGCGGCCGGCAAGGTCGCCGCGGCACTCGGCGCCTACAAGGCGATCTTCCTCACCGACGTCAGCGGCTGGCTCGCCGACGCCGAGGACGAAGGATCGCTGATCTCTCGCGCCACGGTCGAGGAGGTCGAAGAGAGGCTCTCGACGCTGCAGGGAGGCATGCGGCCAAAGCTTGCCGCCTGCGTCGACGCGATCCGCGGTGGCGCCCAGTCGGCGCACATCGTCGACGGCCGCCGGCCGCACAGCCTGCTCCTCGAGCTCTTCACCGACGCCGGCATCGGGACGATGGTGACGTCATGAGCCTCGCGGACCTGCAGGCGCTGGAGGAGCGCTACCTGATGCGCACCTACCGGCGGGCGCCGGTCGAGTTCGTGCGCGGCGATGGGGCCCTTCTCTGGGACTCCGAGGGGAAGGAGTACCTCGACTTCCTGGCGGGGATCTCGGTCTGCTCGGTCGGCCACTGTCACCCCGCGGTGGTCGCCGCGGTGCGCGAGCAGGCCGGGCGCCTGATGCACGTCTCGAACCTCTTCTACACCGAGCCGATGGTGCGCCTCGCGAAGCGACTGTCGGACTCGAGCCTGGGGGGCAGCGTCTTCCTCTCCAACTCGGGAACGGAGGCCAACGAGTGCGCGATCAAGATCGCGCGCAAGCACGCGCATGGCCGGGGCGTCGAGGAGCCCGAGATCCTCAGCTTCGAGAGGGATTTCCACGGGCGCACCTACGGGGCGCTTTCCGCGACGCCGAAGCTGGCGGAGAACGAGGCGCTCGGCCCGATGCTGGCCGGTTTTCGGGCCGTGCCGATCGACGACGCCGGGGCGTTGCGCGACGCCGTCTACGAGAGGACGGCGGCGGTGCTGATCGAGCCGATTCAGGGGGAGGCCGGTGTCTACCCGATCTCCGACGAGACGCTGCTCGCGGCGCGTGAGGCCTGCGACGAAATCGGGGCGCTGCTGATCTTCGACGAGGTCCAGACCGGGATCGGCAGGACCGGCTCGCTGTGGGCGTACGAGCAGACCCCGGTGCGACCCGACCTCCTGACGACGGCCAAGGCGCTTGGCGGGGGCCTGCCGATCGGCGCCTGCGTCGCGGCGCCGCGGGCCGCCGAGGTGCTCGGTCCCGGAGACCACGGCTCGACCTTTGCCGGCGGCGCGGTGGCCTCGGCGGCGGCGCTCGCGGTGCTCGATCTGGTCGACGACCCTGACCTGCTTCGCGGCGTGCGCGAGCGCGGCGCGGCGCTCCGCGAAGCGCTGCTCGCCCTCGAGGGAGTGCGGGAGGTTCGCGGGCGCGGCCTGATGCTGGGCGTGGCGCTGGAGGAGGGCGTCGATGCCACGCGGCTCGCAGAGGAGCTGCTCGAGCGCGGCCTGATCGTCAACGTCCCCGAGCCCGGAACGCTTCGCCTGCTCCCGCCGCTGACGGTCGATACGGCCCAGATCGAGCGGGCCGTTGCGCTGATCGGCGAATCGCTCCTAAGCTACGCGGCGACATGAGCTCCGAAAAACTGCCGCCAGAGGGGAAGCCGCCCAGTTCGGCCTCCGAGGCGACCGAGCGGCTGGCGCGAATCGTCGATGCTGCGGAGCGCGCCGCAGAGAGCGTTCTCGCGGACGCCGAGGAGCAAGCGCGCCAGCACGTGGAGGAGGCGAGAGCCCGGGCCGACCGGGTCGCGGCCGAGCGCCTTCGCGAGGTTGCCGACGAGCTCGATCCGTCGGAGCCCGATCGGGCGCGCACACCCCACTTGAAGTCGGTCGAGCCGGCTCCGGCGACAGACGAGGACTCGCCGGCGACCCGTCACCTGGGAGCGGCCGGCGCCCGACTGCTGGCAACCCAGATGGCTGTGTCGGGGTCCAGCCGGAAGGAGATCGAGGAGCGGCTGCGCTCGGGCTTCGACATCCAGAGCACCGATGAGATCCTCGACGCGATACTCGGACCGGAGGGATAGGCCAATGCAAGATGACCGCAACCACTCGCGCGGAAACGTCCGCCTGCTGATCGCTGGACTGATCGCGGTAATCATCGGCTTGATCGTCGCGATCGTCGTCATCGCCGGCGACAACGGCAACGAAACGACATCGGTGCCGGCCGCGACCCGCACGGCGCCCACCGTCTCCACCACCGAACCGACGACGACGGAAACGACGACCGAAGCGAGCACCGAGCCGACCACGACGACTTCGACCACCACCGCGACCACCGAACCGACGACCACTCCGGAAGAAGAAGGCGGGAGCGGCGGGCTTCCCGCGCCCTGAGGCCGCGTCCCGATGGCCGAGACACAGTCCGAGCACGCTCCCACGGCGAGTTATGAGGCCGACCCCGCCGCGGTGAAGCGCGTCCTCCTGCTCTACTCGGGCGGGCTGGACACCAGCGTGATGCTGAAGTGGATCCAGGATCGCTACGGAGCGGAGGTGGTCTGCCTCACCGTCAACCTCGGCCAGCCCGGCGAGGACTACGCCGTGATCGAGGACAAGGCAAGGCGGCTCGGCGCTCTCGAGTGCCACGTCATCGACGCCCGGGAGCGGTTCGCGCGGGACTTCGTTGCGCCGGCGATCAAGGCGAATGCTCTCTACGGCGACGGCTATCCGCTGTTCACGGCGCTCGGCCGGCCGCTGATCGCCGAGCTGGCCGTCGAGCAGGCACGGACGAGCGGTTGCGACACGATCGCCCACGGCTGCACCGGCAAGGGCAACGATCAGGTGCGGATCGAGGCGACCGTCGCGACACTGGCGCCGGAGTTGAGGACGATCGCGCCGGTGCGCGCCTGGCAAATGGGCCGCGAGGAGGAGATCGCCTACGCACGCGAGCACGGGATCCCCGTCAAGGGAGGGACGGAGGTGGCGCCCTACTCGATCGACGACAACCTCTGGGGCCGCTCCTCGGAGGGGCGCTGGATCGAGGACCTGGCGCGGGCGCCCGAGGACGATGTCTTTCAGCTCGTGACGCGCCCGGAGGAGGCGCCTGACGAGGCAGAGCTGGTGAGCGTCGAGTTCGAGGCGGGGGTGCCGGTGGGGTTGAACGGCGAGCGTCTCGAATTGGTCGAGCTGCTCGAACGCGCCGCCGCGATCGGTGCCCGCCATGGCGTCGGCATCGTCGACCACATCGAGGACCGCATCGTGGGGCTCAAGGTCCGCGACATCTACGAGGTGCCCGCCGCGGCGATCCTGCTCAGCGCCCACAGGGAGCTCGAGAAGCTGGTCGGCACGATCCACCAGAACCAGTTCAAGCCGAGCCTGGACCAGAAGTGGGCCTACCTGGTCTACGCGGGGCTCTGGTGGGAGCCGCTGCGCTCCGATCTCGATGCCTACATGGACGCGGTCAACGCGCAGGTGACGGGGACGATCGGCTTGAAGCTCTACAAGGGGAGTGCGCGGGTGGTCACTCGCTCCTCGCCAAATGCCGTCTACGACGCGGACCTCGCCTCGTTCGCCGAGTCGGGCGGCCTGTTCTCGCAGGCCGCCTCGCCCGGCTTCATCGAGCTGTGGTCGCTGCAATCGCGAATGGCCCACCGGATCAGACAGCGGCAGAGAGGGGGCGAGGCCTGATGTACGACAGCCTGGGAAAGGCGGCCCTGCGCTTCGCGGCCGGCTATCTGCGGCGGCGCTACCGTCGCGAGATCAGGATTGGCTTGGGCGTTGCGGTTGGCGCGCTGGCGGTTGCCGTCTACCTGGCGAATCGCGAAGTCCCCGAGGGCTGAGCGTCCGCGCCACGCAATTTTCGTTGCGGATTATGGGCAACTTGTGAGCATTTGCTCATAGACTCCGCTAGTGTCGCCGGCTTCGTGCGGCGAACGATCGCCACAGATTTGCGCGGCGCGGCGCGGTTTCGCCTGCTCGCCTGCGCCGCCGGCTTCGCCTGCGCCGCCGTCGCCGGCGCTCTGCTGCCCGCCGGTTCGGCGGGGGCCTCGGATGTCGGGGCGCTGCGGGCCAGGGTCGACCGGGCCCGCGGCGAAGCCGCCTCGCTCGCCGGCGAGTTGCGCGATACGCAGGCCCAGCTGGCGGGCGCTCAGCAGCAGGCCGCGGCGTCCGCCGCAAGGGAGCGGCGCCTGAGCGAGCTTCTTGCGAGCGGCGAGGCCCGCGCCGCGAGGTTGGGCGCCAGGGTTGAGAGCGCGAGGCACCGGCTCGCCACCGAGCGGCACCGCCTGCATCGCGCTCGTCGCGTGCTGGCGCGGCGGCTCGTTGCCATCTACGAGGGCGGCCGGCCAAGCACCGCGAGCGTCGTCCTCGCCGCGAGCAACCTCGACGAGCTTGCGACGCGCACCGAATACCTGCAGAGCATCAGAGACGCGGACACGGTGCTGGCGGCGCGCGTTGCGCAGGTGCGCGACTCCCTGCGCCGCGCGCTTGCCCGCGTGGCCGCGTTGAAGGCCCGAGTCGACGCCTACAACGAGCGCCTCTCGTCCGCGCGTTCCGAAATAGCCGCCGTGCGGGCGGCTGCCGAGGCGGCGGCAGCCCGGCTGGCGTCGCTGAGCGCGTCTCGCAGGGAGTCCCTGGCGACGCTGAAATCCCGGATCGGCACCTGGGTCAGCGACATCGAGGCCGCCGAAGCGGCGAGCCGTGCGGCGGCCGAAGAAACCGTCGGCCGCTGGCTGGGCGGCCCGTACTCGATCCCCACCTACGTAGTGATGTGCGAGTCGGGTGGCAACTACGGCGCCCTCAATCCCTCCAGCGGAGCGGGCGGCGCCTACCAGATCCTCCCCTCGACCTGGGCCCAGTACGGCGGCCAGGGTCAGCCGCAGGACGCCTCCAAGGACGAACAGGACAGGATCGCGGAGGAAATCTGGGCCGACTCCGGTGGCAGCGCCTGGGTATGCGCCGGTTGACGCCGGCCGGCGGTTCCCCGAGACTGCGGGGGTAGCCATGGGTCACGAGATCAACCTTGCCGGCAAGATCGCCGTCGTCACCGGCGGTGGCTCGGGGATCGGCCGCTCGACCGCGATCTTGCTGGCTCGCCACGGTGCCAAGCTGCACGTCGCCGATCTCAACGGCGAGGCCGCCGAGGCGGTTGTCCGCGAGATCGACGCCGCCGGTGGTAAGGCCTTCGGTCACCTGCTCGACGTCTCCGACCCCGACGCCGTCGAGGCGTTCGCGGCAGCGGTCTTCGAGGCCGACGGTGGGGTGGACATCCTCCATAACAACGCCGGCATCGGTCACGGGGGCAATATCGAGTCCACGACGATCGAGGACTGGCAGCGCGTAATCGGCGTCAACCTGCTGGGCGTGGCCTACGGCGTTCAGGCATTCGTGCCGAGGATGCTGAAGCAGGGCCGGCCCGCATCGGTTGTCAATACGGCGTCGATGGCGGGACTCGTCCCGGCGGCCAAGCTCGCCCCCTACTGTGCCTCGAAGTACGGGGTGGTCGGACTGACCGAGGCACTCAACGCCGAGCTTTCCAAGCGGGGGATCCACTTCAGCGCGATCTGTCCGGGCATCATCGACACGGCGATCGTCGCGACCGGGATCATGCGCGGCGAGACCGCCGCGAACCAGGACAAGATCACGCGGTTCTACGAGAAGCGCGGGGCCTCGCCCGACGAGGTGGCGGAGGGTGTGCTGGCGGCGATCGCCAAGCACAGGATGATCGTTCCGGTGCCGCGTCGCCAGGTCACGGCGCCGTACCTGTTGCACCGCCTCTCGCCGCGGCTGACCCAGCCGATCGCCCGCGCCATGGAGCGAATCGCAAGCAGGGGATGACGGGCGTCAGTCGGCGCCTGGGTCCCGCGGCGGCTCAGAGTCTCGGTCGGAGTGCGGTCTGCGGCCCTCGCCGGGATGCGTGACGCGCTCGGCGCGGTGGCGGACCTCGGCCGCCGCCTCGCGGGTGGCTGCGAAGGCCTCCTGGGTCGCCGCTGCGACGCCCTCGCTCGGCTTACCGCCGACGATGTCGCGGAAGGCGTTCTTGAAGCGCTCGGTGCGGCGGTCCGGCCGGAAGCGAGCCTCGGACTTGGCCTGCTTGTCCGGGCGGCGCTCCCCGTAGCGCCGGCGTGCCCAGGGTGAGCCCGGCTTGCCGATCCGGCTGGCGCCGTAGAGCCCGACCGGGAAGACGAAGAAGCCGACGGCCCCGTGCAGGAGGCGCTGCTTGGCGAAGCAGATCGCGACCAGCCCGAAGACGAGGGCGGCGCCGGCGACGCTGATCGCGGTCTCGGCGAGCGAACCGGTGTCGAAGCTGAACGGAACGAAGCCAAGCAGGATCAGCACCATGCCCGCCGCGGCGATCACGGTGGCATCGATCGAGGAGCGCCCCTCCTCGGCCCAGTAGACGTCGTCGAGGTAGACCCACAGGGCGAACTCGTCGATCGTCAGGCCGGCGCCGACGCCGAAGACGAAGGCGCAGATCTCCGCGTAGGGGCTGTCACCGAGAACCGTGAAGCCGACCACGCCGGCAACCATCATCGCGACTATCCCGAAGACGAGGTGATGGAGGTGGACCCCGCTGTCGCTCACCACGCTGCCCGGCCACCAGGGGACGCGTGGGCTGCGCATCAAGCGCGTGCTCATCCTGATGAAGGCGAAGGAGAGGATGAACCCGACCAGCACCAGGAAGACCCCCTGCTTGTCGTTGGCTGCGATCTGGTCCTGCCAGAAGTCGGAGGCAAAGAAGGCGAGGCTCATAGCGAGGCGGGGGCCGAGTGCAGCCGCGGGCCGTGGCCGTCCCTGGCGGCGATCAGCTCGACGGTGAGGAGGACGAGCGCGACGGCGACGAAGGGGGTCGCGACGATGTTCGACAGCGACTCGGACAGCCAGTCCGACCACAGGGAATCGCCGAGCAGGGAATGGGCCAGCAGGTCCGAGAGAGCACCGGCTCCCTCGCTCAGCAGCTCGATGGGAGCCAGTACCGCGAGGACCAGCCAGAAGTGCCCGCGGACCAGTCGCATGCTGCGCGCGAAAGCGGCGCGGACGCCATGCCGCTCCAGCTCCACGACCGGTCCGGCCAGCGCCAGCCAGACATAGAGGACGATGCCGGGGAGGACGAGCAGGGCGAACCCGGCAACCACCAGCGCCGTGTAGATCAGGTCCACCGCGATCAGGCTCCGATAGTCGAGATGCCGGGAGATCTCGCGCAGCGAGGGCGGGTGGCCGCTCTCGCCATGGGTGAGCGAGATGGCAACCGCGCCGCTGTAGAAGACCTCCCCGAGCAGCGAGGTGCCGAGCAGGACCAGCGCCGCCACCGCGACAGCGACCGCCAGCAACCCGCTGCCGAGGCTGAACGAGTCGATGCTGAGGCTGAGCGGAATCGCATCGAGAAGCCCGAGCGGCACGAAGACGATCGCGGCCAGCGCGAGGAGGGAACGGCCCCAGGCGAGATAGATCCGCACGATTCGCGCGTAGAGCGTCCGCAGGGGCGCGGTGCCGCTCGGCACGCGGGATCGCCGTCTCGGCGGGGCGGCGGGCCCGGCCATCTAACCCCGCCGGCGCCCCGCCGGCCTCCGACCCCGCGCTTCGAGCTTCGACTGCGAGGACTGCGCGGCCGGCACGCGCTTCACGTTTCGCAAGTCGGGGAGGAGCAGTTCGTCGGCGCAGCGCCTGTGCCAGTGGTGGTGCTCGGTGCCGCCCAGACGCAGCACGTACTGGACGACGGTGTGCTCGGTTCCGATCTGGATCTCGCCGTAGCAGCCCGGACAGCGGTAGAGCTTGTGGCCGATGCTGCGGATCAGCCAGGCCTCGTCCCCTTCGTCGGTCAGGCCGCGAAGGCTCCAGCGGATGCTGGGGAGCCCGGCGTGCTCGCTCATCGTCTCGAGAGCCAGGCGAAGCCGGTGGCCATCGCGAGGTTTGCGACACCGGCAAGGCGCAGCCCGAGCTTTGCGCCGGGCCTGCTGATGGCGGGGGACTCAGACCACAGGGCATCGGTGGCGATCTCAGTGCCGCGCAGCCAGGCCAGGGCCCACCAGTCGCGCGGCTCGCCACGGGTCGCAGCGATCGCGTGCGCCGCGGCGAAGGTGAGCCAGACCGGCCCGCAGCGGCGGAACAGATGGGCGGCTTCGGGCGAGGGCTCGTCGTGGCCTAGCACGCGCAGCGTCGCCTCCGGAGCGGCAATCGCCGCAGACCCGAGCACCAGGTCGAAAGCGACCATGTTGCGATTCGTGAGGCGCAGCGCCTGCTCGACGGTCATTGCAGCCCCCATCCAACCAGATTGAGGGCAACGCAACCGGATTGGAAGGGAATGCACGCGATCCGGCGAAATGGACGGCCGTGAGCAAGACTGCAACCAAATCCCCCGCCGACCTCAAGAAACTGTCCGAGTACATCCAGGAGCGCTTCGACGAGTTCTCGCGTTCCCAGAAAGACGTCGCCCGCTACATCATCGACCATCTCGATGAGGCAGCCTTCCTCACCGCCGAGGAGTTGGCCCGCAGAGCGAGCACCTCGTCATCGACGGTGGTGCGCTTCTCGCAGGCCCTCGGCTTCGAGGGCTACCCCGAGTTGCAGCAGGCGGCAATCGAGGAGTACCGCAGCTCCGCACCTGCCGCCAACGGCGGTGCGAGCAGCGGCGCTCTGTTCTCCTTCGACCACTCCGAGCTCGAGGGTTCGCTGAGCGCCGACTACTCGAACCTCGAGGAAACCGCTCGCAACCTGACGCGGGAGCAGGTCGACGGCGCCGTGGCGGCCCTCGCGGAAGCGCAGCGCGTGGTGATCGTCGGCGTCGACCAGATGGCCTTCTTCGCAAGCTACCTGCGTCACATGCTCAGCCTGCTCGACATCCGCGCCGAGATCGTCGCCAGCACGGGGGGCGAGTCGCTGCAGCGCCTGGGGCGGATCGACGAGGAGACGCTGGTGATCGTGCTCTCCGCCGGCCGTGCCCATCCGCTGCTGCTGAGGGCCATGAAGCTCGCCCTGCACCGGCAGGCCCGCACCCTTGCGATCTCCGACGCGTCGCTCTCCGAGGTCGGCGAGCACGCCGAACAGACGCTCTATTACTCGTCCAACAGCCCCTCCTTCACGCGCTCCAACACAGCCCTCATGGCGCTCGTCCAGGCGCTTGCCCATGGGCTCTACGCCCGCGACGAAGCGACCCACAAGGACCGCATCCGGGCCTACAAACTCAAGTAGCCCCGGCGCACGCCTGGAAGAGCGCGAGCCCGGTAGACCGTATATTTGGGGGCGTGACCGAGCGCGCCACCTTCCGACTCAAGACGGGCCTCGCGGAGATGCTCAAGGGCGGGGTGATCATGGACGTCGTGACGCCCGACCAGGCGCGGATCGCCGAGCAGTCGGGCGCCTGCGCGGTGATGGCCCTGGAGCGGGTACCGGCGGACATCCGCCGCGACGGCGGGGTCGCACGGATGTCCGACCCCGCGATGATCAAGGGGATCCAGGAGGCGGTGACGATTCCCGTCATGGCGAAGGCCCGGATCGGGCACTTCGCCGAGGCTCAGGTTCTGCAGGCCCTGGAGGTTGACTACATCGACGAGTCGGAGGTGCTCACACCCGCCGACGAGCGCCACCACATCGACAAGTTCGCCTTCGAGGTGCCGTTCGTCTGCGGCGCCACGAGCCTGGGGGAGGCCCTGCGACGGATTGGCGAGGGGGCGGCGATGATCCGCTCGAAGGGGGAGGCCGGCACCGGCAACGTGGTGGAGGCCGTCCGTCACATGCGCGAGATCACGGGCGGGATCAAGAGGCTGACCCTGTTGGGCCCCGAGGAGCTCGCGGGCGCCGCCAAGGAGCACCAGGCACCGCTCGAGGTGGTGCGCGAGGTCGCCGAGCAGGGCCGCCTCCCCGTGCCGCTCTTCTGCGCCGGCGGAATCGCGACTCCGGCCGACGCGGCGCTGATGATGCAGCTGGGCGCCGAGGGCAACTTCGTCGGTTCGGGAATCTTCAAGAGCGCCGACCCGGAGCGTCGGGCGCGGGCGATCGTCGAGGCGACCACGCACTTCAACGACCCGGAGCGGGTGGCGGGGGCCTCGATCGGGCTCGGGGATGCGATGCCGGGGCTCGAGATCTCGGAGCTCGCCGCGGCGGACGCGCTGCTGCAGGACCGCGGTGCCTGAGCTGAGCATCGGCGTCCTCGCGGTGCAGGGGGGGTTCGAAGCGCATCTGACGATGCTGCGGCGGCTGGGGGCAGATGCGCGGGAGGTGCGCGTGCCGCTCGACCTGGATGGGCTGGACGGGCTCGTGATCCCGGGCGGCGAGAGCACGACGATCGTCAAGGGAATCGCGTCCGCCGGCCTCGAGCAGGCAATTCGGTCCCATCAAAGGGCGGGGCGCACCGTGTTCGGGACCTGTGCGGGGATGATCGTCTGCGACGACTCCCACCTCGGCCTGATCGATGCCAGCGCGAAGCGCAATGCATTCGGTCGCCAGCTGCAGAGCTTCGAGACCGACCTTGAGGTGGGGGGGATCGGCGACGAGCCGCTGCGGGCTGTCTTCATTCGCGCTCCCTGGGTGGAGCGCAGCGGCCCGGGCGTCGAGGTGCTCGCCTCCCACGAAGGGCACGCGGTGGTGATCCGCGAGGGTGGCGTTCTCGCCTGCGCGTTTCATCCCGAGCTGACCGACGACCCGCGCCTGCATGCGTTCTTCATGGCAATGACGACCGCCGCGCGCGAGCGCGCCAACCAGGAGGCGAGGACTTGAGAGACCCCAGGGCAGAAGGGCTGGCGAAGATCCTGGTCGGATATTCGACCGCGGTCAAGGAGGGCGAGATCGTCGCGATCGACGGCGAGAGCGCGGCCGAGCCGCTGCTGCGCGCCGTCTACGAGGAGGTGCTGAAGGCCGGGGGCAACCCGATCCTCAACGTCTCGCTGCCGGGACAGCTGGCGTCCTACTACCGGCATGCCAGCGACGCCCAGCTCGGCTGGGTGTCTCCCGTGTCCGAGTGGCTGGTCGACAACGCCGAGGTGCGGATCGCGATCGGCGCGAGCTGCAACACGCGCGAGCTCTCGGCCGTTCCGCCGGCGCGCCAGACCCAGCGCCAGGTGGCGATGGGCGAGCTGATGGCGCGGGCGATGGAGCGCAGCGCCAATGGTGAGTTCCGCTGGTGCTACACGCTGTACCCGACCAACGCCTACGCGTCGGAGGCCGAGATGAGCCTTGCCGACTACGAGGACTTTTACTTCGGCGCCTGCTTGGCGACCGATCCTGACCCGCTGAGCGCCTGGCAGCGGGCCTCGGTTGAGACGAAGCGGCTGGCGGATTGGACAGAGGGGCACGAGGAGGTGCGCATAACCGCTCCGGGAACCGACATCGTGCTTGGCATCGCCGGGCGCACGTTCATTCCCTGCGACGGCCGCCACAACATGCCCGACGGCGAGTTCTTCACCGGCCCGATTGAGGACTCGGCACAGGGCGAAGTGACGTTTCACCTGCCCGCCCTGATTGGGGGCCGCGAGGTGTCTGGGGTCCGCCTGCGCTTCGATTCGGGCAGGGTGGTGGACGCGAGCGCCGAGCGCGGCGAGGCGTACCTGATCCAGCTGCTCGACACCGACCCCGGGGCGCGCCGGCTCGGCGAGCTCGGCATCGGGACGAACTACGCGATCGATCGCGGCACGCGCGAGGTGCTGCTCGACGAGAAGATCGGCGGCACCGTCCATCTGGCGGTCGGGCGCAGCTACCCGGAGTCCGGCGGCGAGAACGAGTCGGCCGTGCACACCGACCTGGTCTGCGACCTGCGCGGGGGCGGCAGGATCGTCGTCGACGGCGAGACCCTGCAGGAGGACGGCCGCTTCGTCGTCTGAGCGCTACTGGGTCGGCAGTGGCGAGCCGGCGAGCAGGAAGAACCAGGCCGTGAAGGCGATCAGGGCGAGCACGACGGAGCCGATCAGGACCGCCTCGACGACCGTGGTCGTGCCGATCGGAGCGGTGCTGTCGCGCATGCTTTTCAGCCAGGCCGTGCGCATCGGGGTGAGCCGGTTGGTTCCGGTGACCTGCATGTACAGACGGTTGAGCCGACCGATCAGCCAGGCATCGACGAACACCGTGAGGATGATCCCGACCGCCACCACCACGTAGGGGCCGTCGCTGGGGAACTGGGTGTGGGAGATCTTTGAGCCGATGTAGATCCAGCTCAGCGGGATGGCGGTCCACAGCGAAAGCGCCGCGAGCAGCATCACGACGAAGATGACGCTTGCCAGCAGCCCTCGCGCCAGGTTTGTTCCATGCGGGTGTGTGGCCCTCTCGGAATGCATCCCCAGCTCCATAGAATGGCAAACGATGTCCGGACATTCGAAGTGGTCCTCGATCAAACACAAGAAGGGTGCCGCCGATGCCAAGCGGGGCAAGCTCTTCACCAAGTTGGCGCGAGCCATCACGGTCGCCGCACGCGACGGGGGCAGCGATCCCGAACACAACCCGGCGCTTGCCACGGCCGTGCAGAAGGCGCGCGAAGCCTCAATGCCCAAGGACAACATCCAGCGGGCTGTCGATCGCGGCAGCGGCGTGGGCACCGATGCGGATGCGATCGAACGCGAGGTTTACGAGGGGTACGGGCCCGGTGGGGCGGCGATCCTCGTCGAGGCGCTGACCGACAATCACAATCGCACCAGCGCCGACGTGAGGCTTGCGTTCACCAAGCACAGGGGGAGCCTGGGGGAGCCGGGATCGGTGGCGTGGATCTTCGAGAAGCGGGGGGTGATCGGCGTGGACGGCAGCCGCTATGACGAGGACGACCTGATTCCCGCAATCGACGCCGGGGCCGAGGACGTGCGGGTGGAGGGCGATCTGCTGCGCGTCCTCTGCGAACCGGGCGACCTGAGCGCGGTGCGGGAGGCCCTCGAGGCGACTGGCGTCGAAATCCAGTCCGCCGACCTCACGATGGAGCCGAAGAGCACGGTCGAGGTGAAGGGAAACGACGCCAAGGCGCTGCTCGGGCTGATCGACTCTCTCGAAGAGCACGACGACGTAAACGAGGTGTACGCCAACTTCGACATCCCCGAGGACGTGCTGCAGAAGGTCGCCGCCGCGTAAAGGCATCCGGCGCTTCTCCCAGAATCAGTCCCCATGCAAGTCGTGATGGGGATCGACCCCGGGGCTGCCAACCTCGGCTTCGGCATCGTGCGCGTGGAGGGCAACCGGATGGTGGCCCTCGATGGTGGCGTGATCGAAACCTCGGCGGGAGTGCCGATCGAGCAACGCCTGGAGCGCATTCACCGCTCGCTGGCCGAGCTGATCGCCTGGCACGAGCCGCATGCGATGGCAATCGAGGACGTCTACTTCGGCAAGAACGTCCGCACCGCGATGGCGGTTGGTCAGGCAAGCGGGGTGGCGATGCTCTGCGGCGCGCAGAAGGGGATTGGCTGCTTCGCCTACACGCCGCAGGCGATCAAGATGGCCGTCTGCGGGTCCGGCAGCGCCGGCAAGAAACAGGTGCAGCGCATGGTCGGCACGCTGCTCGGGCTGCCCGACCCGCCAACGCCCGACCATGCGGCCGACGCGCTTGCCGTGGCGATCTGCCACGGGGGCGGTGCGGGGCGCCGCGACGCCGTGCGGGCCGCGGACCGGGTGGTCGAAGAGAGGATGGCGGGATGATCGCCGCCGTTCGGGGCGAGGTGATGGTCCGGCGCCCGGACCATGTCGTCATCGAGGCGGGCGGGGTCGGGTACCGGCTCACGGTTTCGACCGAAACGCTGAAGACGGTGCCAGCCACCGGGCGGGAGGCCTTCCTGCACACCGAGCTGGTCTCGCGGGAGGACGCACTGGTCCTCTTCGGCTTTGCCTCCGAGGAGGAGCGCGATCTCTTTTGCAGGCTCGTCTCGGTCAGCGGCGTCGGCCCGAAGGTCGCTGTCGCGGCGCTCTCGGGAGGACCGGTGCGCGAGCTGCTGCGGGCCATCGCGGCCGGTGACGCGAAGCGCTTTCAGGCAGTGCCCGGAATCGGCAAGCGGACGGCGGAGCGAATCATCCTCGAGCTGCGCGAGAAGATCGCCGCGGCGCTGGAGGTGGAGATCGCCACCGGAGCGGCTGAAGGAGACGGCGACGCGCGCTCCCTGGCCCGAGACGGCCTGGTGAACCTCGGATACGCGCCGCTCGAGGCCGAGCAGCTGCTCGACGGGATCGACAGCGGCGACCCGCAGGAGCTGATTGCAACCGCGCTGCGCAGGGCGGGGACGGGGAAGGCGGCGTGAACGGGCCCCCCGGAGCCGGCGGCGGCGGCATCCGCACCCCAGGGATCGACGGCGAGCCCATCGCGGTCGATGCGGAGGCGCGGGTTCACGACGCGCGGGCGGATGTCCCCGACGAGGACCTCGACCGATCGCTGCGTCCACCCACCCTGGCGGACTTCGTCAATCAGGAGCAGGTCACCGAGCAGCTGGGAATCTTCATCGAGGCGGCGCGGCGACGCTCCGAGCCGCTGGACCACGCGCTGCTGGCCGGCCCTCCGGGGCTGGGGAAGACCTCACTCGCCCACATCATCGCGGTGGAGATGGGGGTGCCGCTGGTGCAGACGGCAGGCCCGGCGCTGGAGCGCAAGGCGGACGTCGCCTCGTTCCTCACGGCTCTGGAGCCGGGCAGCGTCTTCTTCGTCGACGAGATCCACCGGCTCGGCCGCGCCGTGGAGGAGACGCTGTACCCGGCAATGGAGGACGGTGAGCTTCCGGTCGTGCTCGGTCAGGGCGCCGGCGCACGCACCGTGACGCTGCCGCTGCCGCCCTTCACGCTGGTCGGGGCAACGACGCGCGCCGGCCTGCTGACGACGCCTTTGCGCGACCGTTTCGGCGTTTGCCACAGGCTCGAGCACTACAACCCGGATCATCTGGCCAAGATCATCGAGCGCTCGGCGGGGATCCTCGAGGTCGAGGTCGACAGCGAGGGCGCCGCCACGATCGCGGGCCGTTCGCGTGGCACCCCGCGTGTCGCGAACCGGCTGCTGAAACGGGTCCGCGATTTCGCCCAGGTGAAGGGCCGGGGGACGATCGATGCCGAGGTGGCCGTCGCGGCCCTGGAGATGCTCGAGGTCGATGCGGGCGGTCTCGACCGCAGCGACCGGATGCTGCTGAGGACGATCGCCGCCAAGTTCTCCGGTGGCCCGGTTGGGCTGTCGACGCTGGCGGTGGCGATCGGCGAGGAGCAGGACACAATCGAGGACGTGCTGGAGCCCTACCTCCTCCAGCAGGGCCTCCTGAAGCGAACTCCGCGCGGTCGCGTGCTCACCGAGCGGGCCTACGAGCACCTTGGGGTCGCGGCTCCCGAGGGAGCGCGGAGCCTGTTCTGAGTAGCCTGTCTGCCGATGCCGTTTTTCATCTGCCCGAACTGCGGGAACAGGGAACTGAGCGCCGACCGGACGGCCGGCTTCAGCGCGCGCCCCAAGGGGTGCTCGAAGTGCGGCTTTGGCTTCGTCTTCGAGCTGCTCGACGACTACTACCCCGCGCCGAACGCGGCCTTCTTCGTCTGCGACAAGGAGGCCCGGGTGATCGACGCCGGCCGGGGCAGCTTCGAGCTGACAGGCCTCACCGACGAGGATGTGATCGGGCGCCCCGTGCAGGAAGTCCTCGGCCTGCAGTGGCTGCGGCCCGCCGAGGGTGGCGCGACGGCCGACCGCGACGGGGATGGCGTGGCCGACCCGATCGAGACCTCGCTGGAGTGGGGGGTTCGCTCGCTCGGCAAGCGCGTCTCGGTCAATGCGGAGGGCGACATTCCCGCGGAAGCCGTCGCCGACGTGTTCCCGGCCTACGACGACGACGGCGGCCTTCTGATCGTCCTCACGCCAGAGGGGTAGGCAGATGAGACGCCGCGGCAACATCTTCATCCTGGTCTTCGTCCTGGGCCTGATCGCCGTATCGGCGCTGGTCGTCGCCAGCAAGCCGACGCAGCTCGGGCTCGACCTCAAGGGCGGTGTCCAGCTCGTCCTGCAGGGACGCCCGACCCCCCAGCAGCCGACGATCGACAACAGCTCGATGGAACGGGCGGTGGACATCATCCGCTCCGGTTGCGATCAACTTGGCGTCTCGGAGATCGAAGTGGCTCGCGTGGGCGGCGACCAGGTGCAGGTCGGGATCCCGGGCGCGACCAGCGTCGGCAAGGCAACCGAATGCGCGACGAAGCCGGCCCGTCTCTTCTTCTTCGACTGGGAACCGAACCAGATCGGTCGCGAGCGGGCGATCGGCGGCAATCCCGGCCAGGAACCGCCCCCGGGGCCGTTGAAAGAAGCGAACGCCGAATGGAAGGCGGCCGGGCGCAAGCCCACGAAACCCGAAAACCGGCAGCTGATCTACGCCGGGGCCTACGCCAGCGAGTACAACGCGGCGAAGCTGGCGGCCGAACAGAAGCCGGTCCCCAACTGCGACAACTGCAGCCAGCCGGCCACCTATTACCTGTTCGAAAAGGCCTCGCCCCACAAGCTGATCGACGGCCCGGAGTTCAGCAAGGAAGACCTCTACGTAGATCCAAACGGCGAAAAGCGGCCGCACAGCGTGGGCACCGTGATCAAGGTGCCGCAGGGGACGATCCTGATCTCCGAAAAGCCCAGCGACAGCAAGGGCCAGGTGATCGAAGACGCCGAACCGGGCTGGTACGCGTTCAAGGACAACCCCGCGCTCTCGGGCACGGAAATCACCAACCCCAGGGCCGAACAGCAGGAATTCGGTCCCGCCGTCACGTTCCAGTTCACCGGCAGCGGCCGCCAGGCGTTCCAGGAAGTGACGCGTCAGATCGCCCAGCGGGGCCAGGCCCGCGCAATCGGTCCCGCCTCCGGAGAACAGGCCGAAGCGCTTTCGGGCCATTTCGCCGCCGTGCTCGACAACGAAATCAAAACCCGGCCGATCATCAACTTCGCCGAAAACCCGGACGGGATCGACGGGCGCACCGGAGCGCAGATCTCAGGCGGCTTCAACGGCATCGGCGAGGCCCAGAACCTGGCCAGCTTCCTGCAGCGCGGCGCCCTGCCGATCAACCTCACCCTGATCAGCCAGACGCAGGTCTCGGCGACGCTCGGCAGCGAAGCGCTGCACCAGGGCATCAAGGCGGGCATCGTCGGTCTCTCGCTGGTCGTTCTCTTCCTGCTCTTCTACTACCGCTTCCTGGGTCTGATCGCGGCGCTGGCGCTGGGCGCCTACGGAGTGATCTTCTTCGCGCTGATCAAACTGATCCCGATCACGCTCACGCTGCCGGGGATAGCGGGCCTGATCCTCACGATCGGCGTCGCCGCGGACTCCAACATCGTCATCTTCGAGCGGATCAAGGAGGAGGTGCGCGCGGGGCGGCCGATGGCGAGCGCGATCGCCGCGGGCTACCGGCGCGGAATCGGGACGATCGTCGACGCCAACGTCGTCACGCTGCTCACTGCGTTCGTCCTCTTCGTGCTGGCGACGGCGGGGGTGAAGGGGTTCGCCTTCACCCTCGGCGTGGGCACCCTGGTCTCACTGCTGACCGCCGTGGTCTTCACCCAGGCGCTGCTGCTCAGCATGAGCCGCTCGCGCTTCCTGCGCTCGCCCAGCGTGCTCGGGGCCTCGCGGCAGCGGATGCGCTGGCACTTCGACTTCATGGGGGCGAGCCGCTGGTTCTTCACCGTCTCGGGGATCATCCTGCTGGTTGGCGCGCTGGCCCTTGCGACGAAGCAGCTCAATCTCGGCATCGACTTCAGGTCGGGCACCCGGGTCGAGGTGGCCCTGACGAAGCAAACGGACGAGGAAGGCGTTCGCGAAGCGCTGGACAAGGTGGGGATCTCAGGCGTCGAGGTGCAGCGCGAGAGCAATCCGGGCCTCGGCGACAACGCCTTCCTGATCCAGTCGAGCACGCTGAAGCCGAGCGAGATCAACAAGATGCAGCGCGAGCTCGGCCGCGAGTACGGGATCGAAGCGGACGGCTTCGACAGCACCAGCGTCGGCCCCACCTTCGGCAGCACGGTGGCGAACAGCGCCCGCAACGCGCTGATCTTCTCACTGCTCGTGATCTGTGCCTACGTGGCGTTCCGCTTCGACCCGAAGTTCGCGGTTCCCGTCCTGATCGCTCTCTTTCACGACGTCCTGATCACCGCGGGCGTCTATTCGCTGACCGGTCGGGAGGTGACGAGCGGGACGGTCGCCGCCTTCCTCACCATCTTGGGCTACTCGCTTTACGACACGATCATCGTCTTCGACCGGATTCGCGAGAACATGCCGCGAATGCCGCGGGCGGTCTTCTCGCAGATCGTCAATCGGTCGATGAGCGAGGTCCTGACCCGCTCGCTGGCGACGAGCTTTTCGACGCTGCTGGCGGTCGTCTCGCTGCTCGTCTTCGGGGGGGCGACGCTGCAGGACTTCGCCTTCGCGATGCTGGTCGGCATCGCGTCCGGCACCTATTCGTCGATCTTCATCGCCTCCCCGGTGCTGACCGCATGGAAGGAACGGGAACCCGGGTTCGCGCGGCGCCGGATCCGGATGATGGAGGCCAGCGGCCACGTCGCGGCATTTGCCGACGACGTCGAGCTGGCCAAACTCGGCGACGACACCGAAACCGATGCGGAAATCGAGGCGACTGTGGAGACCCAGCAGGAGGCGCGGAGCAGGCCCGGCGCCGTCGCGATGGCCGAGCCGCCGGCGGGCGACGGAGACGGTGGCGATGCCGCCGCGGGCTCCGAGGCCGCCGGCACCTCCTCCAATGGCGAAGCGGCTGGCGCCGATGCCGCGGAGGCCGAGCGCCAGGCGCGCACCGAACGCCGGCGCGAACGGCGCCAGAAGCGACGCAAGCACGGGAGGAACAGGTAGATGGCACTGCTGGTCTGGTTCACGATGGGGATCGCTCTCTGGCACTTCACGGTCTTCCTCCCCGACCGTTTCTGGCAGGGGATCGTCGGCGCCTTCCTCGGATCGGTGCTCGGCGCGATCGCCTTCGGCGGGATCGTTGAGATCTTCAGCGGGCACGGGCTGGGCAGCACCGATGTCGCTACGGCCCTGACCGCGATCCCGGGCGTGGTGCTCGGCCTCGCGGTGGTCTGGGCACTCGGCGTTCGCGCAGAGCGCCAGGCTTGAGACGCGCCTCAAATCCGTCCCGTCCGACACCTAGTCTGAGTACGTGCCAGAGGTCGTAAACGCCTATCGGGCAGATCCCTACTCCTACCGTGAGGCACGGGCGCTCGCCACCGAGCTGCGCCTCAGCGAGCCGGTGGCGGTCACGCTGGTGCGCCGCGGCTACCGCACGCCCGAGGCGGCGCGAGCGTTCCTGACCGCTGACGAGAGCCATCCTCCGAGCGCCTTTGAGTCGATGGAAGAGGTTGTCGGGCGAGTGTTGGAGGCGGTGCGCGCCGGGAGACGAATCACAGTCCACGGCGATTTCGATGCCGATGGCGTCTGTGCGACGTCTGTGATGGTTGGCGCCCTGCGGGCGATCGGCGCCGACTGCGACTGGCTGATTCCGGACCGGATCGTGGACGGCTACGGCCTGGCGCCCGAGAATGCCAGGGTGCTGGCCAAGCGGGGCACCGCGCTGGTCATCACGGTGGACTGCGGGATAACGGCGGTCGAGGAGGTGAAGCTCTGCCGCTCGCTTGGCATGGACGTTGTGGTGACCGACCACCACACGCCGGGCGCGGAGCTGCCCGACTGCCCGATCCTCCATCCGGCGCTCGACGGCTACCCCTTCCCTGACCTCTGCGGTACAGCCGTCGCCTGGAAGCTGGCCTGTGCCCTGCGTCAGGCATCGGGTATGCGGTCCCCGGGCTCGCTTTCGCAAGGAGCTCCTGAGGACAGCAGGACCGATGCCAGCGGCGATACAGCCGCGCTGGTCAGCGACCCCGCCTCCACCGCCGACCTGGATCTGGTTGCCCTGGCGACGGTTGCCGATCTCGTGCCGCTCGTCGGCGAGAACCGTACCCTCGTGCGACGCGGCCTGGAGGAGGTGAGGCGGGGGCATCGGCCGGGAATTCGCGCGCTTCTCAAGGCGTCGGGCTGCGAGCCCACGCAGGTCGACGAGGGGAACCTCTCCTTCCGGCTCGCCCCACGGATCAACGCGGCGGGACGCCTCTATCGGGCCGACGCCGGAGTCGAGCTCTTCCTGACCGAGGACGACGAGAGGGCGGCGGAGATCGCCACCGAGCTGAACCGCGCCAACAGCGAGCGGCAGGCGATCCAGCGGCGGGTGGAGACGGCCGCCGGCGCCGCGCTGCGCGAGCTCCCCGGGGAGCTGCGCGAGGCGGCGGGTCTCGTGGTGGCCGGCGAGGAGTGGCACCCCGGCGTGATCGGCATCGTCGCCTCCCATCTGGTCGAGCGCCTCTACCGCCCGGTCGTCGTGATCGCGCTCGACGGGAAGGGGAGCGGCCGGGGGTCGGGACGCAGCATCCCGGGATTCGACCTGCTGGCCGGCCTCGAGGCCTGCTCGGAGCACCTGGTGCAATTCGGCGGCCATCGGATGGCCGCCGGACTGGAGCTGCGGGCGGAGAAGCTCGATGACTTTCGGGCCGCCTTCGCCGCACACGCGGCGTCCGTGCTTGGGCCCGAGGACCTGCAGCGGACCGAGCAGGTCGATGCGATGGTCGGCGGCCGCAGCCTGGGGATCGATCTCGCCGAGGAGCTGAAGCGACTGGCTCCATTCGGAATGGGGAATCCCGGCGTCCGCCTTCTGGTGCCCTCCGCTCGGGTGGGCGAGGTGCGCACGATGGGAGAAGGCAAGCACGCTCGGTTCAGCCTGCGCAGCGGTTCGCACCGAGCTCTCGGGGTCGCCTTCGGCCGCTCGACGCTGGGGGTCGGCGAAGACAGCCCCGTCGACGTGGCGGTGCGGCTCGAGGTCAACCGCTGGAACGGATCCGAAGAGCCCCGCGTGGTGCTTCGCCGCCTCTACCCGTTGAAGGCGGCGAAGGGTGCCGTCTCGCCGCATGTGTGTGGATGCGACGACGCGGAGTGGTGGGAGCGCTTCGAGGGGGAGCTGCAGCGCGATCTGGACCGCTGGCTGGCGCAGGGCACAGATCGCGTCGGGGCTCCGGGAAGGGAGAGGGTTCGGAGCAATGGATCCGTTGCCTCGGTCCTTGCCGAGCTGGTCTCCAGCGGAGCGGGGGTGCTGGCCGTCTGCGCCGATGCATCCCGCCGGGCCGCGCTGGCCGGCGGTGCCACCGGCCTCGCCCGCTTCAACGGTGGGGCGGCACGGGTGGCCTGCTCGCGTTGCAGCCGCGGGGCACTCGCCGATCTGGCCGGGCGAAGCGATGGCGGCCTGGCCCTCATCGACTACCAGGTGCTGGCCGCGGAGCCGGGCCTGGCGATGGACTTCGAGCACGTCGTCCTGGTCGACCCGCCGCCGTTCGCTCGCGAGGAAAGCCTTGCCGAGAGGCCAAGGCTCGCCGGCCACCCGGGCTTCCTGCACCCGGTCTGGACCCGGGCCGAGCACGAGTTTTCGGGCCTGGTGCTGGCTGAGCAGTTTGCGCAGCGGGCAACGGTGGGAGCCGTCTTCCGGGCGCTGCGCGAGGCCGGCGCATCGAGCGGCGAGGAGCTGCGCCTGGTGCTGCAGGGAGAGGGGTCCCACCCGCGCAGCTCCGAGACGGCGGCACGCTGCCTTCGCGTGCTGAGCCAGCTCGGACTGGTGCAGGGGTCGGCGGAGGGTGGTGACGGAACCGTGGGGGTCGTATCCTCAGAGGAGACGAAACTGGAGCGCTCAGTGGCGTTCCGCGCCTACACCGCTCGCCATCAGGAGGGCCTGAGATACCTCGAACGACGCAAACATCCCTGAGGCACAGGGAGCTCCTGGCCGACCTCTTCGCGGTCGTCGAGGAGTTCGACTCCGAGCGGGGGATCGACCGTGACGCGGTAACCCGTGCGTTCGAGTTCGCCTGCGAGCGCCACGGCGACCAGCTGCGCCGCTCCGGAGACGAGTTCATCACCCATCCGGTGGGCGTCGCCCAGATCTGCGCCGGGATGCGACTCGATACGCAGACACTCTGCGCGGCGCTCCTGCACGACACCGTCGAGGACACCAGCGCCAGCCTCGAGGAGATCCGGGAGGCCTTCGGCGACGAGATCGCCAAGCTCGTCGACGGGGTCACGAAGCTGACCGGGATGACCTTTGAGAGTCGCGATGAGCGCCAGGCGGAGAACTACCGGAAGATGATGGTGGCGATGGCCACCGACGTCAGGGTGATCCTGATCAAGCTGGCCGACCGCCTTCACAACATGCGCACCCTCGGGGCGCTGCCGAAGCAGAAGCAGCTCGCGAAGTCGCGCGAGACGCTCGAGATCTACGCGCCGCTCGCCCACCGCCTGGGAATCCACGCGATCAAATGGGAGCTCGAGGATCTCGCCTTCGCGACCCTGCACCCGCGCAAGTACAAGGAGATCAAACAGCTGGTCGCGCAGCAGCGAAACGAGCGCGAGGTATACGTCAACAAGGCCGGCCGCTTTCTCTCTCGCGAACTGAAGAAGGTGGGCATCCAGGCCGAGATCTCCGGCCGCGCCAAGCACTTCTACTCGATCTACACGAAGATGACCAAGAAGGGCCGCGAGTTCAACGAGATCTTCGATTTGACCGCGATGCGCGTGATCGTCGGCTCGGTCAAAGACTGCTACGGGGCGATCGGCGTCATCCACTCGCTCTGGAAGCCCCTGCCCGGCCGCTTCAAGGACTTCGTCGCGATGCCGAAGGCCAACATGTACCAGGCCCTCCACACGACCGTGATCGGCCCGGAGGGCAAACCGCTGGAGATCCAGATCCGCACGAACGAAATGCACAAGCTGGCCGAGTACGGGATCGCCGCGCACGTCACCTACAAGGAGGGGGGCGGGGAGGACCCTCAGCGCGAGAAGATGACCTGGCTGCGACAGCTGGTGGAGGCCGAGGGTGAGCAGGACCCGGCTGAGTTCTTGGAGTCGCTGAAGGTCGACCTCTTCGAGGACGAGGTGTTCGTGTTCACGCCGAAGGGCGAGGTGAAGAACCTCTCGGCGGGCTCGACGCCGCTCGACTTCGCCTACGCCGTCCATACCGACGTCGGGCACCGCTGCGTCGGGGCCAAGGTCAACGGGTCGATCGTGCCGCTGCATTACCAGCTGCGCTCAGGGGACATCGTCGAGGTGCTGACGGCGAAGCAGAAGCGGGGGCCGTCGCGCGACTGGCTGAAACTCGTCCGAACCAGCCGCGCCCGCAACAAGATCCGCGCCTGGTTCAAACAGGAACGGCGCGAGGACGCGGAGCGCAACGGCCGCGAGGCGCTCGAGGATGCTCTGCGCAAGCGCGGCCTGCCGATGCAGAAGCTGGCGATGTCGCCGCTGCTCGCCGACGTGATCCGCGAGATGGGCTTCCGCAAGGCAAGCGAGTTCTACATCTCGCTTGGCCAGGGCAAGATCTCCACCAAGGCCGTCGCCAACAAGCTGATGCAACGCCTCAAGGAGGGCGAGGCGGTCGAGGAGGACGAGCCCTTCGGCCCGGGTGGCGGTCGCGACGACAAGGCACGCCGGACCAAGGAGGCCTCCAACTACGGAATCAGCGTCAAGGGCGCCGACAACGTGGCGGTCCGCCTCGCCAAGTGCTGCCGTCCGGTTCCCGGCGACGAGATCTCTGGCTATGTCTCGCTGGGGCGGGGCATCACGATTCACCGGGCGGACTGCAAGAACGTCAAAGCCCTGAAGAAGGCGCCGGAACGGTTCGTCGACGTGAGCTGGGACGGAGAGAACGAGTCCTCCTACCGCGTCGAGCTGCAGGTCGACGCCTACGATCGCACGCGCCTTCTCGAGGACCTCTCCCGCACCTTCGCCGAGGCTGGCATCAACATCATCGGAGCTAGTTGCATGACCAGGCACCCGATGGTGAAGAACCGCTTCGTGGTCGAGGTCGGCGACACGGAGCAGCTCAAGCAGTGCATCTCTCGCCTGCGCAACGTCGAGTCTGTCTTCGACGCCTACCGCATCACCCCAACGGGTTAGCCGAGGACCGCCACCGTTCCGTTCCCAGCTGGCCGAGCAGCCGCCACCGTTTCAAATATCACCACCAGCGCTGCATTTGCCCCGTATGGCGTGGTCAACGCAGCGCGCGTCACCAAGAGACCCGGTTGAGGATGAATATCACCAACCAGCGCTGCATTTGCCCCGTATGGCGTGGTCAACGCAGCGCGCGTCACCGAAACCCAGCTGAGGACCGCCACCGTCCGTTCCCCATCTGGCCGAGCCCACGCCAACCGGGGCGGCCGGGCCCGGGGGCGAGCCTCAGGCGATGAAGGTCAGCGCCTTCGGGGCGATTCCCAGGTCGATCTTCGTGCGCTCGCCGATGTAATCGCCGTCGACCTGGACAGGGAAGGGTCGCGTGTTCCCGCCTCTCGTCTGCGAGATCGAGACGACCGTTGCGCTGCTGATGTCATCGAAGTGCTCGATCTGGCGGTGCCGTGCGGCGGGGCGCTTCTCGCTGAACAGGCGGGGGATGAGGCTCGGCATGTCGCGCTGCGCGGCGCGCTTCAGGACGCCGAGCGAGAGGGTGCCGTCGTCGATCTCGATGCCCTCGCAGACGCGGATCGGGCGGCTGGCGAAGTAGGTGAACGGATCGGAGTTCTGGGCGAGCGCCGTGATCCCCTCGGCGGTCTTGCCGTCGACCTCCACTCGCAGGCGAACCGGTTTCAGCATGTAGTGCCGGAAGAGGGCCGAGATGGCTGCCCAGCTGTAGTAGTAGGGGCCCGCTCGCGACTTCAGCCGTGGATGGGCATCGACCCTTCGCACAACCGTCGCGTCTATGCCCACACCGCAGGAGAAGACGAAGTACCGATCGTCGACCATGCCAAGGTCGATCGGCCGCGGTGCCCATTTGTCGGCGAGCGCCAGCAGGTGCTCGGTCGCGTCGACGACATCGTTCGGAATGCCGAGCGTGCGGCAGACGACGTTCGTCGACCCACCGGGAAGCACCGAGACGGGCACCTCGGTGCCGGCCAGGCCGTTGGCTACCTCGTTCAGCGTTCCGTCGCCGCCGAAGGCGACCACGACGTCGTAGCGGTGATCGCGCACCTCGCGGCCGATCTCGGTGGCGTGGTTCTGTGCCTCGGTGGAGACCGTCTCCACCTCGAAGCGTCCCTGCAGGGCGTAAACGACCAGGTTCTTGAGCCTGTTCGAGACCGTTGTCGCATAGGGGTTGACGATCAGCAGCATGCGTTTCTTGTCGCTGCGCGCCCTACCCGGTCGTCTCATCGCGGACACCGCGCCAGACTATTGGTCGAAGGCGGTTCTCCGGGTTGCTCAGCGCGCTCCGACGAGCGCATTCGGGCAACCAGACGGGATAACCCGGCTGGTGCATGTCCGGTTCGTTCGCCGTCCGTGCCTGGAGCGCGGATCGGGTTGTGCCCGGGGTGGAGCCAACCGGGTTCGCGCCAGCCGGCTTGCATGCGTCGCGCCCGGACCGCTCAGTCGAGAGAGGGCAAGGCCTCGTAGCGGATGACCTCCCCGTCGTCCAGTTCGCGGACGCGGCCCTCGTTGACCAGCAGGTCTGCGTGCCCGATCACCTCGGAGAGGGTGAGGAAGGCCTGGGTGACTGCGACGTTTCCCCACAGCTCGTGGGCGATCTCATAGCCAGTCCGCGCTCGTTCCTCGATCAGGCGGTAGATCTTCTCCTTGCGCCGCTCGTGCTTGGCGAGGCGGTCGTCGATCAGCGCGACGTGATCGGTGATCGGCTCGCCGTGACCGGAGAGGACTATCTCGGCCGGCATCTCGCGCGTCTTGCGCAGCGAGTCGATATAGGTCACCAGCGCCTGGGTGCGCTTGGAGGAGCCGTCCAACGGCTGCGTGATCAGGGGGTTCGAGGAGATGTGCGCGATCAGGTGGTCGGCGGCGATCAGGATGCGCCGCTCGGCGTCCCAGAAGACCGTGTCCGATGGGCTGTGGCCGGGGCGGTGCAGGGCCTGCAGAACGCGGTTGGAGAAGGGGATCTCCTGGCCGTCCTCGAGCGGCCGCGTCACCTGCGCCCGCGCGCCCCAGCCACGAAAGCTTCGCGAGACGGTCTGCAGGGCGTGGGCGACCTCCTCCGGAATACCGTTGCGCAACATCAATTCGACCGCGAAGCGGTCCTCGCGCTCAGCGTCCTCGCCGAAGTTCGCGAGGCGCTGGGCGGCCAGGCCGAGCGCCGCCACCTTCGCTCCGGAGTGCTGGACGATGATCTCGACCAGACCAACGTGGTCGATGTGCTGATGGGTGAGGATCACGAGCTCGAGGTCGTCGATCGAGTGCCCGTGCTGGGCCAGCTGCCGCTGCAGCTCGTCGAGCGCCTTTCCCGAGTTCGGCCCCGTGTCGATCAGGGTCAGGGGCTCGTCCTCCAGCAGGTAGCAGTTGACGCGCCCGACCGCGAAGGGCGTGGGTATGCGGAGGCAATGGATGCCGGCCAGGGCGGCCTGCTCCAATGCCTGCTCGGGGGTGTCCGTCACGCCCGGATCAACCCCAGGACCGCGTCTCGTTTCGCCTCCATGTCCTGGCGCGAGACGAGCGACTCGAGGTTGAGCCGCAGCAGGGGCTCGGTGTTCGACGGGCGAACGTTGAAATGCCAGTCGGGGTAGTCGACCGAGATGCCGTCGAGGCGGGTCAGCGCGCCGTCGGGGTAGCGGGCGGCGATCGCCTCCATCTTCGCCTCCTGGTCGTCGACCTCGGAGTTGATCTCACCGGAGATGAAGTAGCGCGAGCGGAACTCGGCCATCAACTCAGTCAACGAGCGGCCGTCGCGGGAGAGCAGCTCCAGCATCAGCAGAGCCGGGATCGTGCCCGAATCGGCGCACCAGAAGTCGCGGAAGTAGTAGTGGCCGGAGACCTCGCCCCCGAAGGCGGCGTCCACCTCGCGCATGCGGATCTTGAAGAAGGCGTGGCCGACGCGCGAGAGCTCCGAGCGGCCGCCCTCGGCCGCGACCAGGTCGGGGACGGCGCGGCTCGAGCGGGGGTCGTAGAGGATCGTCGCGCCGGGTCTCTTGGCAAGCGCCGCACGGGCGAGCAGCGCGCAGACGAAGTCGCCGTCGCAGAAGGTGCCCTCGCCGTCGATGAAGAAGCAGCGGTCGGCGTCGCCGTCCCAGGCGATGCCGAGGTCGGCTTCGGTGGCACGCACGCGCTCGACGATCAGGCGCCGGTTCTCCTCGAGCAGCGGGTTCGGCTCGTGGTCGGGAAACTCGCCGTCGGGCCTGAAGTACATCTCCTCGAGCTCCAGGCCGAGCTGGTGCAGGATCGGGCCTACCATCGGCCCCGCCATCCCGTTACCGCCATCGACGACGACCTTCATCGGCCGCACGGTCCCGGGGTCGACGAAGGAGATCGCGTGCTTGCGGTACTCCTCCCAGACGTCGACCTCCTCGAAGGAGCCGCCGCCGGGGGCCTCGCCGAGTCCGGCTTCGATCTCGTTGCGCACGTCGCCGATCCCGGCGTCGCCAGAGAGGGCCAGCGCGCCCTCGCGGATCAGCTTGACGCCGGTGTAGGCCTTCGGATTGTGAGACGCGGTGACCATCGCGCCCCCGTCGAGCTCGCGAGAGCCAACCAGGTGGTAGAGCATCTCGGTCGCAACCATGCCCGCGTCGAGGACCGTGACCCCCTCGAAGACCAACCCGTCGCGCAGTTCGGCCGCCATCGCCGGCGCGGTCAGCCGCATGTCCCTGCCGAGTCCGACCCTGAGCTCGTTCGGCTGCTTGCCGCGCAGGCGCGCCAACACCCGGGCGAAGGCCCGCCCGATCGCGTGAGCGGTCGTCTCGTCCATCTCGCTGCCGTACAGGCCGCGGATGTCGTACGCCTTGAAAATCCCCGCCGGGGCCAGGGGCGCAGCCTCAGTCAAGGTTCCCTCTCAGCGCCGCGTAGCTTTGCTCGAGTGTCTGGGGCATCACCTTGGTGTCGGCGATCACCGGCATGAAGTTGGTGTCACCGCCCCAGCGGGGCACTACGTGCAGATGGATGTGGTGCTCGATCCCGGCACCGGCCACGCGGCCCTGGTTGAACCCGACGTTGTACCCGTGTGGGTCGTAGGCCTCTTCGAGGCGGCCCATCGCTCGCTTGGAGAGCTCCATCATCTCCGCGATCGTCTCGGAGGGCAGATCCTGGAGGCGCGAGAGGTGCGCGTAGGGCGCCACCATCAGATGGCCGTTCGTGTAGGGATAGAGGTTGAGGATCACGAAGCAGTGCTCGCCGCGGTGGACGATCAGGTTCGCCTCGTCGTCGTCCGCAGCCGGCTTGGCGCAGAAGACGCACTCGTCCTCGATGTCCTTGGACGCGTCCTTCACGTAGGCGAGGCGCCAGGGCGCCCAGATCCGAAAATTGGCCACGCTCGGGAGGCTATAGGGACGGCAGCCTGCCCGGTCAGAGCCAGCCGCGGCGGCGGAAGTAGGCGACCATGGCGACGAGCAGGGCGAGCATCACGCTGAGCACGATCCAAAAGGCGCCCGTGCTGCCCCTGCCCGGGACACCGACGTTCATGCCCCAGATGCTCGCCACCAGTGTCAGCGGCAGGACGATTACGCTGATCGAGGTGAGCACGCGGAGGATGTCGTTGACCCGGTGGGAGATCACCGACTCGTTCGTCTCGCCGAGCGCCTCGACGACCTCCTTGTAATTCTCGAGCATGTCCCAGATTCGCTCGTGGGCGTCGACGATGTCGTCGAAGTAGATCTCGAGGTCGAGGTCGGTTGCCAGATAGCGCTGCTTGACCTTCTCCAGGTCGCGCAGGACCGGCCGCTGCGGCCGGATCACCTTGCGGAAGTTGATGATCTCCTGCTTGACGTTGGAGATGTCGCGCACGGCCTCCTCCGAATGCCCCTCGAAGATGCCGTCCTCGAGCGCGTCGAGCTTGTTGCCGATCTTGCGCAACATCGGAAAGCAGTAGTCGAAGCTGTCATCGACCAGCCGGTAGAGCAGGTAGCCGGAGCCCCGTGCGAAGAGCTGCTCGCGCAGTCCCTCCTTGGAGCGGCAGCTCTCGAAGAGGTACTCGACCGGCTGCAGGGGCTGGTTGGGAATCGTCACCACGTACCCGGGCCCGACGAAGAGGTCGAGCTCGCCGGCGCCGAGCCGTCCCGCGGCAGGGTCGAAGACCGGCAGGTGCAGGACGATGAACAGATACTCGTCGTAGACGTCGATCTTGGGCCGTTGGTTGCGGGAGAGGACGTCCTCGAGGTCGAGGGCGTGAAAGTCGAAGTTCTCCTCGAGCCAGGTCCGCTCGAGCGCGCCGGGGTGCTCGATGTTCACCCAGCGCAGCCCGGACGAGTCGATTTGCTCGACGTTGGGGGTCTGCGGCTCAGTCTGTGCGGCAGGAATGAGCTCGCCGCGCCGGGCAGCCCGCCGCAGCCTTGGCTTTGGAAGGTTCGGCATCGTTCGCGCTCATCGTCTCGTCGGGCATGATTGGGACAAGGTTAGACGCCCCGGCCGAATCGCAATGAACGATTCGTTCCCTGGTACGCTTTTCGGCAGATAAGCGCCACATCCAGAGGGGTGGAGGGACTGGCCCAGTGAAGCCCCGGCAACCACCTCGAGCCACAGGCTCGAGGAGAGGTGCCAAGTCCAGCAGGTCGTCGAGGACCTGGGAGATGTGGGGAAACGTCCGATCGGACCTCTGCCCCACAGGCGGAGGTTTTTTTCGTCGCTAGATGAAAGGGAAAGATCGGATGTCAGTCGAGAGCTTGAGATGCAAGGAGTGCGGAGCCACGTACGAGCTTGTCGCGCGCTTCGCCTGCGAGAACTGCTTCGGGCCGCTGGAGGTGACCTACGACCATTCCTCCCTGGATCCGGCGGCGGCGAAGCGACGCATCCAGGCCGGCACGCAGGGGATCTGGCGCTACGCGGACTTCCTGCCGTTCGTGGGGCGGCCGCGCGATCCCCTGGAGCCGGGCTTCACTCCGCTGCTGCGCGCCGACCGGCTCGCGGAGCGGCTCGGGCTCGACGCCGAGGTTTGGATCAAGAACGACGCCGCCAACCCGACCCACTCGTTCAAGGATCGGGTCGTAGCCGTCGCCGTCGCCAAGGCGCGCGAGCTGGGCTTCACCACGGTCGCCTGCGCGTCGACGGGCAATCTGGCCAACGCGGTCGCCGCGCACGCCGCCGCTGCCGGGCTGGAGTCCTATGTCCTCGTCCCGGCCAACCTCGAGGAACAGAAGCTGCTCGCCACCAGCGTCTACGGGACCAACCTGGTCGGCGTTCGCGGCAGCTACGACGACGTCAACCGGCTCTGCACGCAACTGGCCGAAGCGCGGCCCTGGGCCTTCGTCAACGTCAACCTGCGCCCCTTCTATGCGGAGGGCTCCAAGACCCTTGCCTACGAGACCGCCGAGCAGTTGGGCTGGACGTTGCCCGACCGTGTCGTCTGCCCGATCGCTTCGGGATCGCTATTCACGAAGCTCGGCCGCGGTTTCCAGGACTGGCTCGAGCTCGGGCTGGTGGAGGGCACACAGCCGATCTTCAACGGCGCACAGGCGCAGGGCTGCAGCCCGGTTGCAACCGCCTTCGCCGAAGGCTGGGACATCTGCAAGCCGCAGAAGCCCGACACGATCGCCAAGAGCCTCGCGATCGGCGACCCCGCCGATGGGCCCTACGCGGTGGAGCATGCGCGGGCCACCGGAGGGTCGATCGACTCGGTCAGCGACGAGGAGATCCGCGACGGCATTCGCCTGCTGGCCGAGACGACCGGGATCTTCACCGAGACGGCGGGCGGGGTGACGGTCGGTGTGCTGGCCAAGCTCGCGGAGCGGCGCGAGATCGGCGCCGGCGAGCGGGTCGTCGTCTACATCACGGGCGAGGGCTTGAAGACGCTCGACGCGACTCGCGATAGTTTCCGGATGCACGAGATCGACCCCGATCTCGCCAGCTTCGAGTCCGAGTTCGAGCAGCACGAGGAGGTAGTCGCCTGATGCCAGTGACCGTGAAGATCCCGACCCAGCTGCGCGCTGCGACCGGGGGAGAGTCGGAGGTCGAGGTTTCTGGGTCGACCGTCGGCGAGGTCCTGGACGCGGTCTTCGACGCCCACGTCGATCTGCGCGAGAGGATCACCCAGGACGGCGATCTGCGTCGCTTCGTCAACGTCTACGTGAGCGGCGAGGACATTCGCTTTCAGGATGGCCTCAACACCGCGATCAGCGAGGGCGACGAGGTTACGATCCTGCCAGCCGTGGCTGGAGGGGCCCATCCCAGCAGAGATTTCACCTAACTCCTTCGGTCGTCGCATGCGGGCGTCCGTGGACGGGATCGGCAATGAGGCACAAGACGTTCCATCCCTTTCGGGATGGGTCCTCCGCGTCCGGTCGTCGGGGTCCAAATGAGCAAACCACCAGTGGTGATCTTGTGCGGGGGGCGGGGGACGAGGCTGCGTGAGCGGACCGAGACCGTGCCGAAGCCGCTGGTTGAGATCGGCGGCCGGCCCATCGTCTGGCATGTGATCGGGATCTATGCGGCGCAGGGGTTTGATCGCTTCCTGCTCGCCACCGGCTATCTGGGAGAGGTCGTGGAGGAATTTGTCGCGACCGAAGCCTGGCCGGGCGGGGTCACCGTGGAGTGCGCCGACACCGGGCTCGACACGCCCACCGGTGGGCGTGTCGCACGGCTGGCCGATCGACTCGACGGCGAGCCCTTCTGTGTGACCTATGCGGACGGGGTTGCCGACGTCGACCTGGATGCCCTGCTGGCCTTCCACCGGGGGCACGGGGCGTTGGCGACGATGACCGTCGTGCAGCCCCGCCTGCAGTGGGGGGTTGCGGAGCTGAGCGGCGACGGACGTGTCACGGGGTTCGTCGAGAAGCCCCGCAGCGAGCACTGGATCAACGGCGGCTTCTTCTGCTTGGAGCCCGGAGCGTTCGACTATCTGGACGCGGACAGCGTGCTGGAGCGCGAGCCACTGGACCGCCTTTCGAGGGAGGGCGAGCTGCGCGCCCACCGCCACGATGGGTTCTGGGACTGCATGGACACCTACAAGGACGCCGTGGTGCTCAACGACCTCTGGGCCACGGGTCAGCCGCCCTGGACGGTTTGGGTGGACGAGGAGGCTGCGCGTTGACCCGCCGGCGTCGGCGCTTCGGCCGAGGAGGCGGCGCGTTGAGCCGCCGGCGTCGGCGCTTCGGCCGATGAGGCGGGCGCTGGTTACCGGCGGCCATGGGTTCGTCGCTTCGCACCTGACCCGGGCCCTGCTCGAGAGCTGCGATTCGGTGCGCGTGCTGGATCGGCCCGCGCCTCGCCTCACAGATGTGGGCGGCCCGCGGCGCTCTGGCTTGGACCTGCATGAGATCCGCGCTGAGGTGGATCTGGTGGAGGCCGACCTGCGGGACGCTGAGGCGGTTGCCGCCGCAATTGCGGGATGCGACGCCGTCTTTCACCTCGCGGCGCAGACGATCGTCGGGGTGGCCCGGGCTTCGCCGGTGGAGACCTTCGAGGTGAACGTTCGGGGCGCCTGGAACGTCTTCGAGGCATGCCGGTCACTGGAGGTCGAGCGGGTCGTTTTCGCCTCCTCCGACAAGGCCTACGGCGAGAGCGACGAGCTTCCCTACCGCGAGGACTTTCCGCTGCGGGGCGCGTTTCCCTACGACGCCAGCAAGGCGGCGGCCGACATTCTCGCCCGCAGCTACGCGCGCTCCTATGGCGCACCGTTCGCCGTCACGCGCTTTGCCAACGTCTATGGCGAGGGCGACCTGAACTTCTCGCGATTGATTCCCGAGACGGCGGCCGCGCTGCTCGACGGCCGCCCGCCGGTGATCCGCTCGGACGGCAGCCCGCAGCGCGACTTCCTCTACGTCGGGGACGCCATCTCGGCCTACCTGGCGATTGCCGATGCCCTTGACGGAAATGGGGCCGCGGGCGAGGCATTCAACGCGGGCGGCGAGCGGCCGCACGAAGTGCGTGAGGTCGTGGACCTGATGGTTGCGGCGGCGGGCGGGGGCGTGGAGGCCGAATACCGCGGGACGGGCAATCCTGACGGCGAGATCGATCGCCAGTTCGTCGACTCGAGCAAGCTTCGCGAGCTGACCGACTGGAGTCCCGCGGTGGAGCTGGGGGAGGGTCTGCGACGGACCCTTGCCTGGTACGGCGAGCACCCGGAGGCGAGGCCCTGATGTGCGGGCGCTTCACGGTCACCGCCCGCGACACGAAGAAGATCGCCGATCGCTTTCAGGTCGAGCTCGAACAGGCATTGGAGCGAAACGCGCCGGGTGAGGCGCCGCCGCCCACCCGGGAGCGCGCGAGGAGTGCAACGTCCGCGCTGGGCCGCTTCAACGTGGCACCGACGCAGGCCGTGCTTGCGGTGCGAAGCTCCCCGGAGGTCGATGAGGCCGAACGCGGGGAGCGCGAGGCGCGGTTGATGCGCTGGGGGCTCGTTCCCCGCTGGGCCAAGAGCCTCGACATCGGCTACCGGATGATCAACGCCCGAGCCGAGAACCTGACGAGCAGCCGCGCCTACTCGCCGCTCGTGGGAAAGTTTCGACACCGCTGCTTGATCGTGGCGGACGGCTTCTACGAGTGGATGAAGGCGGAGGATCCCAAGCAACCGCGACAGCCCTGGCGCTTCGTCGTCGACGACGGCGAGCCGTTTGCCTTTGCCGGCATCTGCACGCGCAAGGAGTGGGAGGGGGACGAGGCGGGCACCGACGGGGGCTGGCTCTACAGCTGCTCGATCGTCACCACGACGCCAAACAAGCTGGTCGCCAAGGTGCACGACCGGATGCCGGCCATCCTCCCGAACGCCGATGCCGAGGCGGCCTGGCTGCGGTCGGACCTCGATGCGGCGGACGCGGTCGCGATGTGCGCACCGTTGCCCGCGTCGCGCATGTCGAGCGCTCCCGCAAACCCGAAGCTGAACAAGGTGGGCAAAGGAATCGAGGGGCCGGAGCTTCTCGTGGTCCCGGGCGACGCCACATCAAGCCCCTAGCAAGACGCCGCCCAGCCGCTTCGCTCCGGCCACTCTCATCCGCTCCGTTCGTCATTCGTACCGCTCAGCGACACAAACAGCGAACGGAGCCTCGATCCTGCCTTCCCGGCCGCTCCGTTCGTCATTCGTACCGCTCAGCGACACAAACAGCGAACGGAGCCTCGATCCTGCCTTCCCGGCCGCTCCGTTCGTCATTCGTACCGCTCAGCGACACAAACAGCGAACGGAGCCCGTATCCGCCCCGTTCAGGTCACCCCAGCAGCCGCAGCTGTGCGTAACGGTCCTCTCCTGGCCGCCTGGGCCCTACACAGCCTCCCCCTGTTTGCCCTCCTACTTGCAGGTGTGGAGGGCAAACAGGGGGAGGCTGTTTCTCTCATCGATCATCGAAATGTTCGTCTCGGGTCGACCAGGCCCATTTCGAATGCTTCATCCAGGAATTTCGAGAATCAATCATCGAGGCGTTCGTTTCGGGGTCGGCGACCTCTCTTGAACACCTTGATCTGAGCTTCGATCGTTCCGTCGAGCTTCGATTCGGCGGAACGATCGACGAAGGGTTCTCTTCAGGATTCGGCGAGACGATCGACGAAGGGTTCTCTTCAGGGGTGGTGGCGGTGACCGTTTGAGGTCAAGCCATTCCTGCCGCCCTGAGCCAACCGGATAATCAGCGGGACGATGTGCTCAGCGTGCCGGCCGTTCTCACCGTCGCCGAGCCGGCGCTCGTGTCGACCGTGCAGGAGATCCGCGCGGCGGGGGTGCCTGCCGTGCGCCACACCGAGCCGAGACCGAGCTCGATCGGCTGGCCAGGGCGGCCGCTGGGCAGGCCCCATTGCCAGACCTGGGCGCCCTCCCGGAAGGGAGCCCAGCTGACGGTCACGCCGCGCGTCGTGGTGTAGCTGTCGAAGACGTCGCCGAAGTCGAGTGAGGCGAGGTCGGTCCCGTGCGAGTTGAACTCGACGAGCACCGTTTCCGGAACGTCGCCCTGGTCGAGCAGTTCCTTGCCTTCGCCCGTCGAGCGCGGGTAGGAGGCGCGGCTGTTCGGGGTGTGCGCGACAAGCGTGCGGGGCGGGCGAGGCACCTGCATCATGCATCGCACGCGGCCCTGACCGACGGCCGCGCCGGCGTCGATCGTCAAGACCGTTGCGACCCTGTACAGCCGGTAACCGCTGATGTTCGATTCGGTGACGCGCATGCCGCCTTCGGAGAGGCGCATCTCACCCCCGCCCGGGATCTTCGCGGGCGGGGAGTCGGGCAGCGGCTGTCGCATCACCCAGCTCAGCTGCGCCGCCTCACCGGTTGGCTTGTCGGTGGCCAGCCAGGTCGCCGCGAGCGTCGCGATCAGGCCGACGACGATGACGGCTATCGCCCCTCGCGGCGGGCGCGTGTCGTTGCCCGCATCCATTGGCGGCAACCTATCGGTCCGCGACCCGCATCCGCCGCGAGCGAGGCGTGGCACGCGCCCGACAGGATTCGAACCTGTGGCCTCCGCCTCCGGAGGGCGGCGCTCTATCCAGCTGAGCTACGGGCGCTCAGCGCCCCAGTCTAGCTTTGCGTGCCAGTTGCGCCCGGTCGCGTAGGCTCGCGGGGCAATGGACCTGCAGGTCTCCTTTCTCGGCACCAGCGGCGCCGTGCCCTCGGCGAGGCGCTCGACCGCGAGCCTGCTCGTCGCGCGTGGGGGGGAACGCCTGCTCTTCGATTGCGGCGAGGGGACGCAGCGCCAGATGCAGCGCTCGCTGGGACTGGTGCAGGTCGACGCTATCTATCTGACCCACTTCCACGCCGACCACTTCCTCGGCCTTCCCGGCCTGCTCAAGACCTACGACCTGACCGGGCGCGAGGCGCCCCTCACCGTCTTCGGGCCCCGCGGCCTGCGCAACCTGCTCAAGTCGCTGTCTCGGATCCTTGGTCGGGTCAAGTTCCAGCTGGAGCTCGAGGAACTGGAGCCCGGCGATGCGGTGCCACTCGATGGCGGCGCGGTGCAGGCGTTTGCGGTTGAGCATGGCATTCGGGCCTGCGGCTACGCGCTCGTCGAGGAGGAGCGGCCGGGCCGCTTCGACCCGGTGGCGGCCAGGCGGCTTGGCGTGGAGGAAGGGCCGGACTTTGCCGCGCTGCAGCGCGGCGAGGAGGTGCTGGGGTCCTCGGGACCGGTGAGGCCGCGCGACGTGATGGGGGAGACGCGCCCCGGACGGACCGTGGTCATCACCGGCGACACGGCTCCCTGCCGGGCGACGGTCGAGGCCGCGCGTGGTGCGGAGCTCCTCGTGCACGACGCGAGCTTCGCCGAGGAGGAGGCCCAGCGCGCGGCGGAGACCGGTCACTCAACCGTTGGCCAGGCGGCCGCCGTTGCCCGCGAGGCGGGTGTGAAGCTGCTGGCACTGGTTCACATCTCGTCGCGCTACCACGTCGGCGCCGTCCTGGGGGAGGCCCGCGAGGTCTTCGAGCCGACCGTCGCCCCGCGCGACTTCGACCAGATCGAGATCCCCCTTCCGGAGCGGGGCGAGCCCCATCTGATTGCCAACGGGGCGCGCGTGCGGGGCGAGGAACGCTCAGCCCGCCAGTGAAGCAACCGCCTCGGCGATGGCCGCCGGCTGGTCCTCCTGGGGGAAGTGCTTGGCGGGGAGCCGGGTGGCCTGTTCGACGCCCAGGGCACGCATCACAGCCTCACGTCGCTCCCGGCCGAGCATCCTGTCGTCCTCGCCCCAGACGACCTGGGCCCGGTAGGGCCGATCCGCGAGGCCCTCGAAGAAGAAGCGCTGCTTTGCGGCGGTCAGTTCGAAGCCGCGCATGATCTTCAGGAAGGCGCGTCCCCGGTCCTCGCGCTTGAGCAGCGCATGGTGCGCGTCGACCTCGGCCGCCGGGACGGCTGCGCGATTGGCGATGCCAACCATGTAGTAGATCTGCCGGAAGGGGAGGCGCAGCATGCTGGCCAGCCAGAGCTCGCCCACGCCGGCGATCGAGAAGGGGTGCATCGGCCACGGGCGATGGAAGCTGGCCGCGTCGACCAGCGTGTCCAGAGCGGTCAGCGACAGCACCCGCTCGGGGTGCCCGATCGCCCACTCGAACCCAACCGGGCCGCCGATGTCGTGCACGACCAGATGGCAGCGCTCGATGCCCAACTCGTCGATGGCGGCACCGACCCAGCGCGCCAAGCCGCTCCAGCGGTAGTCGAAGTCCTCAGGACGTGCGGCCAGCCCCAGGCCGGGCAGGTCGAAGGCAATTCCGCGCAGTCCCCGCCTGGCCAGCTCGGGGAGCACCCCGCGGTACAGGAAGGAACTGACCGGCACTCCGTGGACCAGCACAACCGGCTCGCCTTCGCCCTCCTCGCGGACGAAGCTCTGCACTCCCGCTGCCTCAAATCGCCGCCCCGCGGCCTCATGCCGCGCGATCGCATCCCTCACCTGCGGCTTCACGCGGGAAAGACTTTCATATCCCAACCCCCTGCTACTCTGGGCGCCGTCCTTTAACCGGGTCCAGCGAGGCCAGGAAGGAGCGCAAGATTGAGTGAGACAGTCGTGCTGGAACGCGACGACGTGAGGCGGAAGTTGCAGCGGATCGCCCACGAGATCGTCGAGGCCAATCCTGAGCCCGATGGCTTGGCGATCGTCGGGATCCATACCCGTGGCGCCATCCTCGCCCGCCGGCTGCACACGCTGCTGACCGAGCTCACGGGTGCCGACGCTCCGATCGGGGATATCGACATCTCCTTCTACCGCGACGACGTCGGCGCGAAGTCGCCCGCCTCCCAGCCGGTCGTCCACGCCTCCCACATCGACTTCGACCTCGCCGGGCGCACCGTGGTCCTCGTCGACGACGTGCTGTTCACCGGGCGAACAGTTCGCGCGGCGATCGACGCCCTCTTCGACTACGGGCGCCCGCAGCGCGTGCAGCTGGCGGTCCTCTGCGATCGGGGCCATCGTGAGCTGCCGATTCGGCCCGACTACATCGGCAAGAACCTGCCGACGGCGCACGGCCAGCGGGTCAACGTGCGCCTCGAGGAGGTGGACGGCATCGACCAGGTGACGATCTCCGAGTCGCAGACGGCGGAGGCGATCGCATGAAGCACCTGCTCGCCATCGCGCAGCTCTCGCGCGAGGAGATCGAAGCGATCCTCGATCGCGCCGAGAGCTTCGCCGAGGTCGGGCGGCGCGACATCAAGAAGGTCCCGACCCTGCGCGGCCGCACGGTCGTCAGCCTCTTCTATGAGTCGAGCACGCGCACCAGCTCCTCCTTCGAGCTGGCGGCGAAGCGGCTCTCGGCCGATCTCGTTTCGATCAAGTCGGCCGGGTCCTCGGTGGACAAGGGGGAGTCGCTGAAGGACACAGTTGCCACCCTTTCCGCCTACGATCCGGCCGCGATCGTGATCCGCCATCCCCACGCGGGGGCAGCGCAGCTGGTCGCCGAGTGGAGCGACGCGGTGGTTGTCAACGCCGGCGACGGCAAGCACGAGCACCCGAGTCAGGCGCTGCTCGACCTGTTCACGTTGCGACGCCGGCTCGACTCGCTCGAGGGCCGCAGGATCTGGATCGTCGGAGACGTTCTGCACAGCCGCGTGGCGCGCTCAAACCTGAGCGCGTTCCGGGCGATGGGTGCCGAGGTGACTGTCTGCGGCCCGCCTGCGCTTATCCCGCGGGGAATCGAGCAGCTGGGCTGCGAGGTCGCTCACTCCCTCGAGCGCCTCGGCGAGGCCGACGTGGTCTACGCGCTGCGGCTGCAGAGGGAGCGAATGAGGGAGAGCTTCGTGCCGTCGATCCGCGAGTACGCGACCCACTTCCAGATCGACCTGCGGCGCCTCGGCCCCCGCCAGCTCCTGATGCACCCGGGCCCGGTTAACCGCGGTGTGGAGATCTCGGGTGAGGCGATCGATTCGCCCCGGTCGCTGATCGCCGAGCAGGTTGCATCGGGCCTGGTGGTCCGGATGGCGATCCTCTACGAGCTGCTGGCCGCCGGTGGCGAGCATCCGGCGCCCGCCGAGGACGATCGCAGCCAGCGACCGACTCCGATAGGACAGTCGGCATGAGCCTTGCGGAGGCGCTGGACATGCGCTCCGGGAAGGGCGCCGAGCTGATTCTGCGCAGCGCGACGGTGCTCGACCCGGTCGCTGGGATCGATGGCGTGCACGACGTGGTGATCCGCGCCGGCCGGATCGCCGAGCTCGCCGCCCCCGGCACCGCCGACAGCGACGGTCTCGAGCTGGTCGAGGCCGAGGGGCTGCACGCGTTGCCGGCCTTCTTCGACCCGCACGTCCACCTCCGCACCCCCGGCCAGGAGCACAAGGAGGACATCGAGACGGGCTCGCGCGCGGCGGCGGCGGGTGGCTACTGCGGCATCCTCGCGATGGCCAACACCGAACCGCCCGTCGACACGGCCGCCGGTATCGAGGCGCTGCGCGAGGCGGCACGGGAGCAGGCGTCGGTTCCGGTCGGGTTTCTTGCGGCGGTCACCCGCGCGCTGCAGGGTGCGGAGCTGACCGAAATGGCGGAGATAAGGGAGGCGGGGGCGGTTGGCTTCAGCGACGACGGCCTGCCGATCCGCAGCGCCCGGATCATGCTCCGCGCCCTCCAGTACCAACGGCTCTGTGGCGGCACGATCGCCCTCCACGAGGAGGACCCCGACCTTTCGGGGGACGGCGTCATGCACGAAGGGCCTGTCTCGGCTGCGCTGGGTCTGGCCGGCGTGCCCGCGGTATCGGAGTCGACGATGATCGCTCGCGACGCGGCGCTGGCTGGCTACGAGGACGGGCGGATCCACGTCCAGCACCTCTCCGCCGCCGCCTCGGTCGAGGCGGTCCGGGCCGCCAAGGCGGCGGGGATCGAAATCAGCTGCGAGGCGAGCCCCCATCACCTCTGCCTCACCGACCAGGAGGTCCGCAGCCTCGACCCACGGCGTCACAAGATGAACCCCCCGCTGCGCTCCGAGGCCGACCGCGAGGCGCTGATCGCAGGGCTGATCGACGGCACGATCGACTGCATCGCAACCGACCATGCCCCACACGCCATCGAGGACAAGGAAGTCCCCTTCGAGCAGGCTGCGATGGGCGTGACGGGGCTGGAGACGGCGTTTGCGTCGCTTCACTCCCATCTGGTCCTGGCCGGCGTGCTCGACCTCGCCCTGCTGGTCGAGCGGATGGCCGGTGGTGCCGCTCCATTTGGGTTGGAGCGGCCAACGCTGGCGCCCGGCAGCGAGGCAAATGTGGCCCTCTGCGACCTGGGCGCCGAATGGACGGTTGGCGAGGACGGCTACGAGAGCCGTTCGCAGAACTCCTGGTGCGCTGGGCAGACGCTGACCGGCCGGGTGCTGATGACCGTGGCGGGCGGTCAGGTTGCCTACCGCCTGCGCAGCTTCTCGCTGGGGGTGGCGACGTGAGTGCGGGCTACATCCTGCTGGAGGATGGGACCCGATTCGACGGGGTTCTCTGCGGCCATCCCGACACGGTGACCGGCGAGGTCGTCTTCAACACCTCGATGACCGGTTACCAGGAGTCGGTCACCGATCCCTCCTACGCGGGTCAGATCATCGTCTTCACCTATCCGTTGATCGGCAACTACGGGGTCTCGGCGGACGCGATGGAGTCCGACGGCGTCCATGCCCGCGGGGTGGTGATGCGCGATCCCAAGAACCGGGAGGACGTGGCAACGGCCGAGGGCGGTTGGCTGGATTGGCTGGAGGATTGCGGCGTGCCCGGCATCGCGGGGGTCGATACACGTGCGCTGGTGCGCCACATACGCGACCGCGGTGCGATGCGGGGCGGCATCTTTGCCGCCGCGGTCGCCGAGTCGGAGGCGGGGGAGCGCGTGGCAGCCGAGCCGCCGATGGACGGCGCCGACCTGGCGCGCACCGTGACGCCGCCCGACCCGATCAGCTTCGATGGCGATGGCCCGCACGTCGTCGGCATCGACACCGGTGTCAAGCTCAACATCGTGCGCGAGCTGCGCCAGCGCGACTGCCGCGTCACGCTCCTCCCCTGCACCTCGGCGGCCGCGGATGTGCTGGCGATGGACCCCGACGTCGTCTTCCTCGCCAACGGGCCCGGCGATCCCGGCGCCCTCGGCTACGTCGTCGAGACCGTCCGCGAGCTGGTCGGCCGCAAGCCGATCTTCGGCATCTGCCTTGGCCACCAGCTGCTCTGCCGCGCGGTCGGCCTGGAGACCTTCAAGCTTCCCTTCGGCCATCGTGGCGCCAACCACCCCGTCAAGGAGCTGGCCACGGGCCGGATCGACATCACATCTCAGAACCACGGCTTCGCCGTACAGGGTCCGGGCGGCGAGTCGCGCATCGAGACCGACGAGCCGGTTCGCTGGGAGACGGACTTCGGCGTTGCGGAGCTCTCCCACCTCAACCTCTACGACCGCACCGTGGAGGGCCTGGTCCTCAAGGATGTGGCGGCCGCAACGGTTCAGTACCACCCGGAGGCCGGCCCGGGCCCGCACGACGCCCGCCATCTCTTCGACAGCTTTCTGGAGCTCGCCAATGCCTAAACGCACGGACATCGAGAAGATCCTGCTGATCGGCTCGGGCCCGATCGTGATCGGGCAGGCTGCCGAGTTCGACTACTCCGGCGTGCAGGCCTGCAAGGTGCTGCTCGAGGAGGGCTACGAAGTCGTCCTCGTCAACTCGAACCCGGCGACGATCATGACCGACCCCGAGTTCGCCACCGCGACATACGTCGAGCCCCTGTTGCCGGGCCCAATCGCGAAGATCATCGAGAAGGAGCGCCCCGACGCGCTGCTTCCCACCCTCGGCGGGCAGACCGCGCTCAACATGGCGATGGCGTTGCACGAGGACGGCACGCTGGAGCGCTTCGGGGTTGAGCTGATCGGCGCCGACCACAGGGCGATTCGCCGCGCCGAGGATCGCGAGGAGTTTCGGCGCACGATGACCGAGGCGGGCCTGCGCATCCCCTGGTCGCTGACCGTGAGCAGCCTCGGCGACGTGGAGGCGGCGCTTGCCGACGGGCGCATCGACCTGCCGGCGATCGTCCGTCCCGCCTTCACACTGGGCGGCCAGGGCGGTGGGGTGGGGGAGACGGAGACGGAGCTGCGTCAGGTCGTCTCCGAGGGGCTCGCCGCCAGCCCTATCAACCAGGTTCTGGTCGAGGAGTCCGTGATCGGCTGGGGGGAGTTCGAGCTGGAGGTGATGCGCGACCGCAACGACAACGTGGTGATCATCTGCTCGATCGAGAACGTCGACCCGATGGGCGTCCACACCGGTGACTCGGTCACCGTGGCACCCGCCCAGACGCTGACCGACCGCCTCTATCAGGAGCTGCGCGACCAGGCGATCAGGGTGATCCGCGCGGTTGGCGTGGAGACCGGCGGCTCCAACATCCAGTTCGCCGTCGACCCCTACGACGGGGAGATCGCGGTGATCGAGATGAACCCACGGGTCTCGCGCTCCTCGGCGCTGGCCTCAAAGGCCACCGGCTTCCCGATCGCGAAGATGGCGGCCAAGCTTGCCGTCGGCTACGCGCTCGAGGAGATCCCCAACGACATCACCCGCGCCACGCCGGCCTCCTTCGAGCCGACGATCGACTACGTGGTCACCAAGATTCCCCGTTTCGCGTTCGAGAAGTTCCCGGGCGCTGACCCGAGGCTCTCGACCCACATGCAGAGCGTCGGCGAGGTGATGGCGATCGGGCGCACCTTCCGCGAGTCCTTTGCGAAGGCAATGCGCTCGCGCGAGCTGGACGCGACGCCCACCCCGCCGGAGAGCCCGGAGGAGCTGCTGAGCGCGATCGGGGTGCCAAGCGCCGATCGCTTCGACCTCGTCCTCGAGGCCTTCCGACGCGGGATCGACATCGAGGCCGTGCACCGGCACTGCCGGGTGGACCGGTGGTTCCTGCGCGAGTTGCAAACCCTCGCAACGGAGGGGGACGGCACCGAGGATCTCGAGCGGACCTACAAGTCGGTCGACACGTGCGCCGCCGAGTTCGAGGCGGCAACCCCCTACTACTACTCGGCCCACGAGCGGCCGTCGCGAGGCGTGAGCTCCTCGGAGGTGCGACGCGGAGAGCGCCCCTCGGTGGTCATCCTCGGAGCCGGGCCCAACCGGATCGGCCAGGGGATCGAGTTCGACTACTGCTGCGTCCACGCGGCGATGACCGTCCGCGAGCTGGACCGCGACGCGGTGATGGTCAACTGCAATCCGGAGACTGTCTCCACCGACTACGACACGTCCGACCGCCTCTATTTCGAGCCGTTGACGACCGAGGATGTGCTCGCGGTGTGCGAACAGGAGCACCCGGAGGGGGTCATCGTGCAGTTCGGCGGCCAGACGCCGCTGAAGCTGGCGCGACATCTGGAGGATGCCGGCGTGCCGCTGCTGGGCACTCCGGTCGATGCGATCGACCTCGCCGAGGATCGCGGGCGCTTCGGCGCGCTGCTGCGACGGATGGGCGTCGAGCATCCGCCGTACGGGACGGCGCTCTCCGCCGACGAGGCGACCGTTATCGCGGACGAGGTCGGCTATCCGCTGTTGGTGCGCCCCTCCTACGTGCTTGGCGGCCGCGCGATGGAGATCTGCTATTCGAGCGAGGACCTGGGCGCATATCTCAAGGCCAACGTCAAGGCAGACCAGGAGCACCCGCTGCTCCTCGACCGCTTCCTCGAGAACGCGATCGAGGTGGACGTCGATGCCCTCGCCGACGGCGAGGAGGTCCGCATCGGCGGCATCATGCAGCACGTCGAGGAGGCCGGCGTGCATTCCGGCGACTCGGCCTGCGTGATCCCCCCGCTCAGCCTGGGCGAGGAGATGCTCGAGGAGATCAAGGCGACCACGGAGCGAATCGCGCTGGAACTGGGTGTGATCGGCCTGATCAACATCCAGTACGGGATCGCCGGCGGCCGGCTCTACGTGATCGAGGCGAACCCGCGCGCCTCGCGGACCGTTCCCTTCGTGTCGAAGGCAACCGGGACGCCGCTGGCCAAAATCGCGGCGCGGCTGATGCTGGGCGAAAAGCTGGCGGGGCTCGAGCTGCCCCGGGTGCCCGACGGCTACGTCAGCGTCAAGGAGGCGGTGCTGCCATTCGCGCGCTTCGCCGGGGTCGACTCCGTCCTCGGGCCGGAGATGAAGAGCACGGGCGAGGTGATGGGGATCGCGGCCGATTTCCCGACCGCCTTCGCAAAGGCGCAGGCGGCCGCCGGTGTGACGCTGCCGGTCGAAGGCTCGGTCTTCATCACGGTTACCGACACCGACAAGCCCGCCGCGACGCAGATCGCCGCACGCTTCCACGACCTCGGCTTCACGCTGATCGCAACCGGCGGCACCGCGCAGTCGATCTCCTCAATGGGAGTTCCCGTGACCCGCATCAACAAGCTCGGCGAGGGCTCGCCCCATGTCGTCGACCTGATCCGCGAGCGACGCTGCGATCTGGTGATCAACACGCCAACCGGCTCCGGGGCACGAGCCGACGGCCACGCGATCCGCACCGCGGCGGTTCGCCACGGGATCCCCTGCGTGACGACGATGACCGGAGCCTCGGCCGCGGTGCGGGCGATCGCCGCTTCCAAGCAGAGCGAGGCCGAGGTTCTCTCGCTGCAGGAGATTCACGCGGCCTCGCAGGCCAAGCAGCGGCGATGACGGCGCCGTTCGGGCGAAGGCTCTGCGAGGTCACGGCAAACCGTGCCTCGGGTGCCTACCGCGTCTTCTCGCTGCTCGACCTCGATGGGCCCGAGCCACGGCCGGGGCAGTTCTACATGCTCGCCACCGAGACCGGTTGGAACGAGAGCGGCGAGCGGCCGTTCCTGCCGCGCGCCCTGTCGGTCGCGGATGCCGTTCGGCTGGGCAGCGGCATACGGCTCGACTTCCTGATCGAGGGCATCGGGCCGGGCACGGATCGACTCTGCGCTCTGCGGCCGGGCGAGCGCGCCTGGGTCAACGGCCCGCTCGGCAACGGCTTCTCCGACCTCGGCGAGGTCGCGCCCGACGCGGCGGGGGCGATCCTGGTCGGCGGCGGCATCGGGGTAGCCCCGCTGGCCCTCCTGCGGCGCGGCTTTGCGGCAAAGAACGTGCCGCTGCGCGTCCTGCTCGGCTTCCGCGACGCGGACCACGCGGGCGGCCTCGACGACCTCTTCTCCTGCTGTGAGGTTGGGCTGGCCAGCGAGGATGGTCATGCCGGCCAGCGCGGCTATGTGACCGAGTTGCTCGACGCGATGCTCTCCGGCGACGACACCGCCAGCGCCGCCGTCTATGCCTGCGGGCCGCAGCCGATGCTCGCCGCGGTGGCGGCGATGTGCACGGCGCACGGAGTCCCCTGTGAGCTCGCCATGGAGGCTCCGATGGCGTGCGGCTACGGCGCCTGCTTCGGCTGCGCGGTGCCAAAGCCCGACGGAGGCTACGCCCGCCTCTGCGTCGACGGGCCCGTCGTGCGGGGGGACCGGGCGGGAGCTTCATTTGATTTTTTCGGTGGGGCGGATGCGGCCGTCCGAGGGCGAACTGCCGAAAAGGTGCAAGACGTTTCGCCCCCACCCGGTCCCCGCGGCGATCGCGCCGCTGCGGCGACAGAACCTGCCGGCAAAGAGACGGTCGAGCTTTGTGGGATTGAGCTGGTGCATCCGGTCATCAACGCGTCGGGGACGTTCGACGCGATTGCCGCCAGACGGGTCTACGGCGATGCGGTGCTGGAGGAATTCCCGTTCGCCGCCTACGTGAGCAAGACGATCACGCTGGAGCCGCGGGCCGGCAACGAGCCGCAGCGGATCTGGGAGGTGCCGGCCGGGATGATCAACTCGATCGGGCTGCCGAACAGGGGCCTGGAGGGATTCCTCGCCGAGGATCTGCCGCAGCTGGCGCAGCTTCCGGTCCCGCTGATCGTCTCGGTCATGGGTACGAGCCACGAGCAGTTTGCGCGGCTCGTTGAGGGGATCTCCGGGCGCGAGGAGGTCGCGGCGATCGAGCTGAACGTCTCCTGCCCGAACGTCCACTCGGGCCTGATCGTCGGCGAGCAGCCGAGCGAGACCGAGGCGCTGCTGGAGGCGCTGCGGCCATTGACCGCCAAGCCTCTGATCGTGAAGCTGACGCCCAACGTCGCCGATCCCGCGCAGATCGGAGTCGCGGCCGAGGCGGGAGGGGCAGACGCTGTGTCGCTGATCAACACGATGAAGGCCAGCGCGATCGATCCCAGGACCCGGCGGCCGGGAATCGCCGCGGGCCATGGTGGCCTTTCGGGCCCTGCTGTGCGGGCGATCGCCGTTGCGCAGCTGCGGGCCGTGTCGGCAGCGATCGACATCCCGATCGTCGGGATGGGCGGTGTGGGCAGTGGTGCGGACGCGCTGGAGTTGCTCTGTGCCGGCGCGACAGCCGTGGCCGTCGGCACGGAGAACTTTCGCGATCCGCGCGCTGGCCAACGAGTTAGCTCAGAAGTTTCTGAGGGGTTGGACGGCCGCGACAATCTCAACCTCGACTAGAGGTCAAGGTGAATTTGACCCCAAAAGGCAAAGATGCCCTTGCGCAGCCGTGACCCATGGCTATACTCGCCGCCCACATGCCCGCTCCAGTGAAGATGTCCGTCGCGGCCCCTGAGAGGTCCCTGGACCAGCGGATGGACGCGCTGAAGCGCGCCAATCACATCCGCACCGCGCGGGCCCGTCTCAAGAAGGATCTGAAAGCGGGTAAGGCGAATATCCACGCGCTGCTGCTCGACCCGCCGGACTACGTGATGACGGCCAAGGTCTTCGACATGCTCCTGGCGGTACCGAAGTACGGCCGCGTCAAGGCCAACCGCATCCTCAACCAGTGCCGAATCTCGCCCTCGAAGACAATCGGGGGCCTCTCGGAGCGCCAGCGCGCTGAGCTCGTGTCGCAGCTGCGCCGCTAGCCGGAACACAACCGGCGCGTCGGTCAGTATCCGAGTCCGCATGGCCAAAGTCTTCGTCATCACGGGTCCCAGCGGGGTCGGCAAGGGAACGCTGATCTCCGAGCTGCTGGGACGCGTGCCCGACCTCGAGCTGTCGATCTCAGCGACGACCAGGAAGGCAAGGCGCGGCGAGGTCGATGGGCGCGACTACCACTTCCTCGACCCCGAGGAGTTCGACCGCCGCGCCGCGGCGCGCGAGTTCCTCGAGTTCGCCACCTACAGCGGCAATCGGTACGGGACGCTGCGCTCCGAGGTGGTCGGGCGGCTTGCGGCCGGGCGCTCCGTCGTGCTCGAGATCGAGGTGCAGGGGGCTCGCCAGGTGCGTGCTGCGATGCCCGAATCGGTCCAGGTCTTCATTGCGCCACCGGCTCCCGCGGTGCTCCGCGAGCGGCTCGAGTCGCGCGGCGCCGACGACGCGGAGGCAATCGACGCACGCCTCGATACGGCCGAACTGGAGCTGGCCGCTCAGGACGAGTTCGCCTACCGAGTCGTCAACGACGACGTGGAGCGCGCCGCGGGCGAGCTGGAGGGAATCGTGCGCGCCGAGCTCGGCCTGCCACTACACTCCCAGGCCGAATGATCAAACCACGCGTTGACAAACTTCTGGAGCACGCCGATTCGCACTACGCGGCGGTTGTCGTCGCAGCGAAGCGAGCTCGCCAAATCAACAGCTACTTCCACAACATCGGCGAGGGCAACTTCGGCGAATACCCGCCGCCCATGGTCGAGACCCACGGCGAGAGGAACTATCTGTCGATGGCACTCGAGGAGCTCGCCGAGGGCAAGCTCAAATACGAGTACCGCGCCTGATCGAAGCCGAAGCTCCCTGCGGCTGACTTCCAGGAGGAACCGATGGCCAGAATCCTGCTCGGCGTAAGCGGCGGGATCGCCGCCTATAAGTCGTTGGAGTTCGCGCGCCTGGCGACGGTGGCCGGCCACGGCGTGCGGGTGCTGATGACCGACGCCGCGACGCGTTTCGTCGGCGCTGCGTCCTTCGAGGGCATCGTGGGCGCGCCGGTGCTGACCTCGGAGTTCGAGCGGGACCCGCTGCGAGGCGCCTTCCCCGGAGACGCGCAGCCCGAGCACGACCCGATCGGACACCTGGAGGTCGCTGCCAACTGCGATGCGTACCTGGTCGCACCGGCCTCGGCAAACACGCTGGCGAAGCTGGCCGCCGGATTGGCGGACTCGATGCTCACCACGTCCTTTCTCGCCTGCACGGCGCCCCGTCTTGTCGCCCCGGCGATGAACGGGCGCATGTACGCGGACGAGGCGACCCAGGCCAACCTGACAACGCTTCGCAAGCGGGGTGTCACGGTGATCGAGCCCGAGGAGGGAGCGCTGGCCTCGCGCGGCGAGCAGGGCCTGGGCAGGCTTCCCGATGCCCAGCGCCTGCTGGAGCGCATCGAGGCGGTGCTGCCCGCGGGGCATCGTCCCTGGGACGGGCTGCGGGTGCTCGTCACGGCGGGCGGCACCCGGGAGCCGATCGATCCGGTGCGGTTCGTCGGCAACCGTTCGAGCGGCCGCATGGGCCTGGCGCTGGCCGCCGCCGCGGCGCGGCGCGGCGCGGCGGTCACCCTGCTCGCAGCGAACGTCTCGCTGCCGACGCCTGCGGGCGTGCGCCGCATCGACGTGGAGACGGCCGGTCAGCTGGCGGAGGCGTGCCGCGCCGAGTTCCCGTCGAGCCGGTTGCTTCTGATGGCGGCCGCGCCGGCGGACTTCCGGGCCAGCGAGGTCGCGGACGAGAAGCTGAAGCGCGGCGCTGGGCTGGAGCTCCATCTGGAGCCCACCGAAGACATTCTGGCCTCGCTCGCCGCGATCCGCACGACCGAGCAGACAATCGTCGGCTTCGCGGCGGAACACGGTCGCGATGTGGAGCGCGCGCGCAGGAAGCTCGCCCGAAAGGGGGCGGACATGATCGTTCTCAACGACGTGTCCGACCCGGCAATCGGCTTCGAGAGCGACCACAATGCCGTCACGCTGATCGAGCCGAGCTCGGAAACCGAGCTCTCACGGGCGCCGAAGGACACGATCGCCAGCCAAATCCTCGACAGGGTCGACTCGCTCAGAGCCCACGCCCGCCCGCCCACGCACGAGTCCGCCTAGCCGCTGTGGAGGGAGACCGGCTGCCCGAGGCGGGGAGCGGGCTATACTGAGCGCAAGCTTTTCCACGTTCAACCCCGTGTCGAGAAGTGGGCCTGGCCCACTTTTTTTTCGCCCCAAATGGCCGCCGCAAAGCTCCAAAACGACATCCAACAGCAGCTTCGCGAGCTCGACTCGCAGCTGGACCTGGTCGCCCTCGAGCAACCCGGGTCTGAGGCGCTGCGCCTCTTCATCGATCACCCGGATGGAGTCGATTTGGCGCTCTGCGAACGCGTCAGCAAGCACCTCAGCCACTTGCGGTCGGACTTCTCGCTCGAGGTGTCCTCGCCGGGCGACAGGCAGCGCCGCCGGGGTCATGTTTCCGAGACAGCCAAGGAGCAGCCGTGAGCAAGGAGATCGTCGACGCAATCAAGGCGCTCGAGCAGGAAAAGGGCATCGCCGCCGACACGTTGATGGACGCGCTTGCCGATGCCCTCCTCTCCGCCTACAAGAAGACGCCCGGGGCAGCCAAATACGCCCGCGTCGACCTCGATCACGAGACGGGGGACTTTCGTGTCTTCGAATTGATCCTGCCGCCCGACCTCGAGGAGAAGCTGTTGGCCGAGGCGGCCAAGGTGCAGGAGGAAGAGCGCGAGATAGACCCCGAGACGGGGGAGATGCGGGAGCTGGAGGAGCCCGAGCTCGACCCGGCGATGATCGCGCCCTACGAGGAGCAGATCACCACTCGCGACGTGACCCCCGACGACTTCGGGCGGATCGCTGCGCAGACCGCCAAGCAGGTGATCCTGCAGCGGATCCGCGAGGCGGAACGGATGATGATGTTCGACGAGTACCAGGATCGCGTCGGCGAGCTGATCACCGGCATCATCCAACAGTCGGACAAGCGCTACACGCTGGTCCAGCTGCGCGAGCGGGTCGAGGCGCTGCTTCCCAAGTCCGAGCAGGTCTACAACGAGCGCTACGACCACGGCATGCGGGTCAAGGCCGTGATCACGGACGTCTCGGATTCGACCAAGGGCCCGGCGATCGTCGTTTCTCGGCGCAGTCCCGAGCTGATCAAGAAGCTGTTCGAAATCGAGGTTCCGGAGATCGCCGACAAATTGGTCGAGGTGGTCGGCGTCGCGCGCGAGCCGGGCTACCGCTCGAAGATCGCCGTTATCTCGCACGCCGACGGGGTGGACCCAGTTGGAGCCTGCGTCGGTCCCCGCGGCTCCCGGGTGCGGATGGTCGTCTCGGAGCTGAGGGGCGAGAAGATCGACATCATCCCGCACAACGACGAGCCGGCTCGATTTGTCGCCAAGGCGCTGTCCCCTGCCAGGGTCCGCGAGGTGATCGTCGACGACGAGGAGCGCCAGGCAACGGTGATCGTCCCCGACGACCAGCTCTCGCTGGCGATCGGGCGCGACGGCCAGAACGCGCGCCTGGCGGCCCGGCTGACCGGTTGGCGGGTCGACATCAAATCGGAGACCGCCTTCGCCCAGGAGGACAGCGAGGTCGAATACGAGGGCGAGGAGCCCTCCGACGGGCACTGCATGGCGGTGCTGTCGAACGGACGCCGCTGTCCAAACGCGACGGTTGGCGATTCGGGCTACTGCGGCCTGCCCCAGCACCAGGCGCTGGGAAGGTTCTCGACCAACCAGATCGCGGTCCTCGCACCGCTGGCCGAGGCCGAGGTGGCAATCCTTGCCGACCCCGATGCCGACAGCGGCCAGGTGGCCGAGCTGGTCGCGCGCGCCGAAGCGGAGTTCGAAGAGGCCGCTCCCGAGGAGGACGCAGAGCCGGCGCCCGAGGAGCCTGTCGCGGATGTGGATGCGAATGCCGACGCCGCGGCTGCGGGCCCCGTCGCCGAGGACAGCGCTGCGGCGCAGCCGGCGGAGGAAGCGCCCTCGGTGCCACCCGCCGAGGACGCGCCTGAGGCAGAGCAACCCCAGGGCGGGGCAGCCGCCGAGGAGCCGCCCCAGGACCGAGCCGAAGGAGAGTCCGACGTCGCTGAAGGGGAGCAGGAGAGCGACGAGCCGGAGGCTGTGGTTGAGGAGGCTGAGTAGGGGCTAGTGGCAAAGAAGCGCATCCATGAAATCGCCAAGGCACAGGGTGTCGCCAGCAAGGAGTTGCTGGCAGCCCTGAAGGCGGCCGGGATCGAAGCGAAAGCCGCCGCTTCCAGCGTCGAGGAGTCGGACGCGCTGAAGGCGCTTGCGGCCGGCGACGGAGGCGCTGCAGCCGCCGCCAAGCCGAAGCCCGAGGCCAAGGCACCGGCAAAGGCGCCTGCCAAGCCCAAGGCACCGGCAAAGACCGACAGGCCGGGCACCCCGGCCGCTGGAGAGGTCCCCAAGCCGCCTGCCAAGAAACCCGGCGGGTCGACCAAGAAACGGCGCGTCGTGATCGATTCCCAGGCCGCCCGGCGCGATCAGATGGGCGGTCCGCCCCCGCAGCGCCCGCCGCGACGGCGGGGCGGGCGCCGCCGACGACCACTTCTCGAGGAGCCGCCGGCGAAGGCACAGGCGCCCGCCGAGATCGAGGCCACCAAGGTCAATTCCGGCGCTTCGGTGCGCGAGGTTGCCGAACTGCTTGGCCTCAGCAGCGCCGAGCTGATCAAGAAGCTGATGGCGATGGGTGAGATGGCAACCCTCACGCAGACCCTCAGCGACGACTCGGTGAAGGCGATCGCGGAGGAGTTCGACCGCAAGATCGAGATCGTCACGGCGGCGGAGGAGGAGCCCGCGGCGCCGGAGTTCGAAGACGCCGAGGGCAGCCTGGCGCTGCGCCCACCGGTCGTGACGATCATGGGTCACGTCGACCATGGCAAGACCTCGCTGCTGGACGCGATCCGCGAGACCGAGGTCGCGGCGGGCGAGGCCGGCGGTATCACTCAGCACATCGGCGCTTACCAGGTGCACCACGGCGACAAACCGATCACCTTCCTGGACACACCCGGCCACGCGGCATTCACGGCGATGCGCGCGCGCGGCGCGCGGGTCACCGACATCGCGGTCGTGGTTGTCGCGGCCGACGACGGCGTCATGCCGCAGACCAAAGAGGCGATCGACCATGCCCGCGCCGCGGACGTCCCGATCCTGATCGCGGTCAACAAGATCGACAAGGAGGGTGCCCAGCCGGATCGCGTTCGCAACGAGCTGGCGGCCGACGGCCTGGCACCGGAGGACTGGGGAGGCGAGACCGTGTACTGCGACGTCTCGGCCAAGACCCACGACGGCCTCGACAACCTGCTCGACATGATCCTCCTCGTCGCCGAGCTCGAGGAGCTGACGGCCAATCCGGATACGTCGGCATCGGGCACCGTGATCGAGTCCCAGCTGGACCCCGGCCGCGGGCCGGTCGTGACGATCCTCGTGCAACGCGGCACGCTCGAGGTCGGCGACGCGCTGGTCGCCGGCTCCCAGTGGGGGCGGGTCCGGGCGATGCACGACTTCACACGCGAGCGGGTCGAGCGCGCCGAGCCGGGGATGCCGGTGGAGGTGCTCGGCTTCGATGGCGTCTGCGAGGCCGGTGAGTTCGTGCAGGCGGTCGAGAACGATCGGCGCGCCCGCCAGCTCGCCCAGGAGCGGGCAAACCGGCTCAAGACCGAGGCTCTGGCCCGGCGCCAGGCCCGCAAGGTCAGTCTCGAGGAGGTCTTCTCCCGAGCCCAGGAAGGGGAGATCAAAGAGCTCAACATCGTGCTCAAGGCCGATGTCGCCGGCTCGCTGGAGGCGCTGCAGGACGAGATCGCCAAGGTGCCCCAGGAGCGGGTCGGGATCAACGTCATCCACTCGCAGACCGGGGGCATAAACGAGTCCGACGTGATGCTCGCCTCCGCATCCGACGCGATCGTCATCGGCTTCAACGTTCGCCCGCTCGCCGACGCCCGGCGCGCGGCCGGGCGCGAGGGCGTCGACATCCGCACCTACTCGGTCATCTACAAAGTCACCGAGGACCTTCGCAACGCGATGGAGGGGATGCTGGAGGCCGTCGAGGTGGAGGAGACGGTCGGCGAGGTCGAGGTCAAACAGACCTTCAAGGCCTCGAAGGTCGGCCGGATCGCCGGTTGCGTGGTCAGCGAGGGCCGGGTCAGCCGCGATTCAAACGTCCGCCTCGTCCGCGAGGGCACGGTCGTCTGGTCGGGCAGGATCGGCTCGCTGCGGCGCTTCAAAGAGGACGTCCAGGAGGTCGAGCAGGGACAGGAGTGCGGCATCGTGCTCGACGGCTACCCGGACGTCAAGGAGGGCGACGTGCTCGAGTTGTTCAAGACCAAACAGGTCGAGCAGACCCTGGAGTAGGATGGCCGCTCCTCGCATGCGCCGCATCAACGAGGTGCTTCGCGAGGTGATCGGCTCAGCGATTGCCACCGATTTGAGCGATCCTCGCATTGGATTCGTCACCGTGACGTCGGTTGAAACCAGCCCAGACCTCCGCAGCGCCAAGGTGCACGTCAGCGTCCTCGGCGACGAGGAGAAGCGCGAGGCGACGCTCGCCGGCCTGCGCTCGTCGCACGGGGTGATCCAGTCGAAGATCGCCGCTGAGACTCGCATGAAGCGAACGCCCACGCTTTCCTTCCATTACGACCCCACCGTTGAGCAGGGCATGAGGATCTCCCGCCTCCTGGACGACCGGCCATGAGCGAGGCAGCCAGCCTCAGTGCAACCGCGATGGAGCAGGTGGCCGCCGAGATCCGCACTCGGGACCGCTTCCTGCTCACCGCCCACGAGGGCCCGGACGGCGACGCGCTCGGCTCGCTGCTTGGCATGCACCACCTGCTGGTCGGCCTTGGCAAGGACTCGGTCATGTTCATGGCGGCGAAGGAGTTCCCGCTGCCGATCGAGTACCGGTTCCTGCCGCTCGAGGAGGTCTTTCACGAGCCGCCCGTCGATATGTCCGACCGCGTGGTCGTCTTCCTCGACTGCGGCAACATCAACCGGATGCCGGTCGACTGCCTGACCGAGGGAAGCCTCCTGGTCAACATCGACCACCACCACGACAACACGCAGTTCGGCGACATCAACCTGGTCGATGTCGATGCCTCCTGCACCGCGGAGATCGTCTACCAGCTGGCGGGTGTGCTCGGGGTGCCGATCACGCCTGAGATGGCGTCGGCGCTCTACGTGGGCCTGGTCACGGACACCGGCAAGTTCATGTACGAGAACACGAACGCCAGGACCCATCGGATCGCCGCGGAGCTGATCGAGTCGGGCGTCGCGGTTGACGACATCTACAGGCGTCTCTACGAGCATGTCCCGACCGAGAAGCTGCAGCTGCTGGCGCGAGCGCTCAACGACATCCGCACGCATTGCGGCGGGGCGCTGGTGCTGGCCAACATCACCGCCGAGGACTACGAGGCAAGCGGCTCCGGCGCCGAGATGACCGAGGGGATCATCGACCATCTGCGCTCGGTGGAAGGCGCGAAGGTGGCGGCGATGGTTCGCGATTTGGGCGACCGAGGGCGGCACGCCCGCAAGGTGAGCCTGCGATCGAGCGGCGGCGAGGTGGACGTGTCGGCAATCGCGCGCCAGCACGGCGGCGGCGGGCACAAGCGCGCCGCGGGCTTCTCGACGGATCTCTCGTTCGACGAGATCGTTGCCCTGCTCAGCGGCGAAGTCGGCGCCCAGCTGGGGCCCTAGGCGTGCCGGAGGAGGCGGAAGGCTCCGTGCTGCTTTGCGACAAGCCGGCGGGCATGACCTCGCACGACGTGGTGCTGGCGGTCCGGCGCGAACGTGACTGCAAGGTCGGGCACGCGGGCACCCTCGATCCGTTCGCGACCGGCCTGCTGCTCCTCCTGCTGGGCCGCGCCACCCGCCTGCAGCGCTTCCTGACGTCGCTGCCCAAGACCTATCTGGCGACCGCCCGGCTCGGCTGGCGCTCGAGCACCGGCGATCCCGACGGCGAGCTGGTCGAGACCGGCAGGGTCCCGGCGTCGCTGCAGCTGCCCACGGGCACCGTCCGCCAGCGGGTCCCGATGACCTCCGCTGTGCGGGTGGGCGGCGAGCGCCTCTACCGCAAGGCCCATCGCGGCGAAACGGTCGAGACCCCGCTGCGCGACGTCAACGTGTACCGGGCTGACCTGTTGAGCAAGGGGGGCGACGGGGCGACCTATGAGATCGAATGCTCCGCCGGCACCTATGTGCGCACGCTGATCGAGGTGCTCGAGGACGCTTACTGCGCGCAGCTGCGACGCACGGCGATCGGACCGTTCCGGGTCGAGGACGCCGGTGAGGAGATTGAGACAACCCGGGTCGCGGAGCTGGTCCCGGCGGTTGGAGAGGCGCTGCGCTGATGGCGAAAATGCGGGTCACGAGACTGCCGGACGCCGAGCCGCGGCCGCGCCACGTCGCAATCGGGACCTTCGACGGCGTCCACCGGGGCCACCAGGCGGTGATCGACGACGCCGACACGGTGCTCACCTTCGACCCGCACCCGCTGGCCGTGCTGCACCCCGCGGCGCTGCCGAAGCTGATCATGCCGTTCGAGGTGAAGCGCGACGTGATCGAGGGCCTTGGCGTGGCCGAGCTGGTCGTGATCCCGTTCGACCACGAGTTCGCCGAACTGCCGGCCGAGGGCTTTGTCGAGCACGTCCTGCTCGAACGGCTCGGAGCGGAGCGCGTCTCGGTGGGAGAGAACTTTCGATTCGGGGCCAAGGCGAGGGGCGACACCGAGATGCTCGGCTCGCGCACGGAGTTCGAGACGCGGGTCGTTCCGCTGGTCGAGGTCGACGGCGAGACCATCTCCTCGACTCGCATCCGGGCGCTGATCGCGGCCGGAGAGATGGAGACCGCGCGGCGCTGTCTTGGGGCTCCTTTCATGGTCGAGGGGACGGTGGTCGGGGGGGACCAGCGCGGTCGCGAGCTGGGCTTTCCGACCGCCAACATCGTTCCCGACGACCGGTTGGCGATCCCCGGGCACGGCGTCTACGCAGCGTTTGCGAACGGGGTCCCCGCCGCCGTCAACGTCGGCGTGCGGCCGACCTTCGAAACCGGCCGCGGGGTGCTGATCGAGAGCTACCTGATCGACTACGAGGAGGACCTCTACGGAACGACGCTGCGAGTTGCCTTCGTAAAGCGCCTGCGCGGCGAGCGGCGGTTCTCCGGGGTGGAGGACCTGGTCGCCCAGATGCACAACGACGTCGATGACGCGAGGCGTGTCTGTGCTAGCTTCACCGACGTCTGATGGGACTCACGAAGGAAAAGAAGACCGAGTTGATCGGCAAGTTCGGTCGCGCCGGCAACGACACCGGCTCGGCCGAGGTCCAGGTCGCGCTGCTCACCGAACGCATCAACGACCTGACCGCGCACCTTCGAGAGCACGCCAAAGACCACCACTCACGTCGCGGTCTCCTGATGCTGGTCGGCAAGCGCCGCCGCATGCTGCGCTATCTGGAGCGCACCGACGTCGAGCGCTACCGCTCGCTGGTCGGCGAGCTCGGCCTGCGCAAATAGCGCAGTCGGCACAGCCGCCCTGTACTCTCTCGGTGAAAGAGAACGAGAGTTCTGAAAGCAAATGGGTCGCCAACCGGGCGACCGGAGGTATGACAACTAAATGAGTATGTTTGACGTTAGCCGCGTTTCGGTGGATGTCGGGGACGGACAGATCTCCTTCGAGACGGGCAAGCTCGCAAAGCAGGCGAGTGGCGCCGTCGTCGTGCAGGCAGGCGAGACCATGGTCCTCTGCACCGCGACGATGGGCAGCCTTCGCGACGTGGACTTCCTGCCGCTCACCGTCGACGTCGAGGAGCGGATGTACGCGGCCGGGAAGATTCCCGGCTCCTTCTTCCGGCGCGAGGGGCGCTCGGGCGAGAAGGCGACGCTGACCGCGCGGATGATCGACCGTCCGATTCGCCCGCTCTTCCCGAAGGGTTGGCATCACGAGACGCAGATCGTCGCCACGCCCCTCTCCGTGGACCACGTCCACCCCTACGACATCCTTGCAATGAACGGCGCCTCCGCCGCGCTGGCGATCTCGCCGATTCCCGTCGCCGATCACGTCGGCGCGGTGCGGATCGGCAAACTCGATGGAGACTTCGTCATCAACCCGCCCGAGGAGAGCCTCGAGGAGCTCGAACTGGACCTGATCGTCGCGGGCACCGCGGAGGCGATGCTGATGGTCGAGGCTGGCGCCAGCGGCGTCAGCGAGGCGGAGATCCTCGACGCGCTTGACATCGCCCACTCGGAGATCAAGAAGCTCTGCGCGGCGATGCAGGAGCTGGCCGAGAAGGCCGGCAAGGAGAAGGTCGAGGTCGAGGCGCCGTCGATCGACGAGGGCCTGATCGGCGAGATCCGCGCCTCCCACGGTCAGGCGCTGGTTGACGCGATCGCCACCGAGGGCAAGCTCGAGCGCTACGAGGCGATTGACAAGGTCAAGGACCAGGTGGTCGCCAAGTACGCGCCCGAGAGCGAGAACGGCGAGGTGGATGGCGGGCGCAAGGCCGAGGTTGCGGCCGGCTTCGACCAGATCGAGAAGGACACGATCCGCAAGGCGATCGCCGTCGACAAGAAACGGCCCGACGGGCGCGCGCAGGACGAGATCCGGCCGATCGAGTGCGAGGTCGACATCGCTCCCCGCGTGCACGGCTCGGCGCTCTTCACACGGGGAGAGACGCAGATCCTCTCCAATGTGGCGCTCGGCACGACGCGCATGGACATGCGCCTCGACACGCTCGGCCTGGCGACGACGAAGCGCTTCTGGCACCACTACAACTTCCCGCCCTTCTCGGTCGGGGAGGCCGGCTTCATGCGCGGCCCCAAGCGCCGCGACATCGGACACGGTGCGCTCGCCGAGCGGGCGCTGGCGCCAACCATCCCCGACGAAGAGGCCTTCCCGTACGTGATTCGGGTGGTCTCCGAGACGCTTGAGTCCAACGGCTCCTCGTCGATGGGCTCCGTCTGCGCCTCCTCGATGGCGCTGCAGGCGGCGGGCGTGCCCGTCAGCTCACCGGTTGCCGGGGTCGCCATGGGCCTGATCAAGGAGGGCGACGACTACATCGTCCTCACCGACATCGCCGGCGTCGAGGACCATCTGGGCGACATGGACTTCAAGGTCGCCGGCAGCGCCGAGGGCATCACGGCTCTGCAGATGGACATCAAGATCACCGGCGTCACCTTCGACATCCTGCGTGACGCTCTCGCGCAGGCGAAGGAGGGTCGCCTGTTCATCCTCGGCAAGATGGCCGAGGCGATCGAGGGACCGCGCGAGATGCTCTCCCAGCACGCGCCGCGAATCGAAGCGATCAAGATCGACCCCGAGAAGATCGGCGCTGTGATCGGCAAGGGCGGCGAAACGATCCGCGGTCTCTGCGAGGAGTTCGAAGCGGAGATCGACGTCGAGGACGACGGCACGGTGCGGATCTACGCGCCGACCGGCGACCTCGTCGAAGCCTGCGTGGCTCGGATCGAGTCGATGACCAAGGAGGCCGAGGTCGGCGACCGCTACAACGCCGCCAAGGTGGTCAAGACGACGACCTTCGGCGCCTTCGTCGAGCTGGTCAAGGGCACCGACGGACTGCTCCACATCTCGAACGTCAAGCCCGGGGAGCGGGTCGACACGGTCGAGGACGTGCTCAGCGCCGGCGACGAGATCGACGTCACGGTGGTCGAGGTCGATCGCGAGCGCGGTCGCATCGGCCTGCGGCTCTCCGACGACCCGTCGGTCGCCGGGAAGAGTGCCGAGGAGCTGGCCACGGTGGGAACCGGCGACTCGGGGTCCCGCAGAAACGGTGGTGACCGCGGTGGCCAGCGCGGCGGCCGGCGGCGCGATCGCGAGCGCCGGCACTAGGTTTTGAGCGGCGCCAAGCTCACCGAGCTCGGCTCGGGCGTCCGGGTCGTGACCGAGGAGGTTCCCTCGGTCCGCTCCGTGGCCCTGGGGCTGTGGGTTCGCACCGGATCGAGGAACGAGACGCCGGCCCAGGCCGGCGTCTCGCACTTCCTCGAGCACCTGCTGTTCAAGGGGACGAAGCGCTTTTCGGCGATCGAGATCTCCGAGCGCTTCGACGGCCTGGGGGCGTCGGTGAACGCAGCCACCGGCAAGGAGACGACCCATCTCCACGCTCGCTTCCTCGACGAGCACACCGAGGAGGTCTTCGACCTGCTGGCCGAGATGCTCCTTGCTCCAACCTACCCGGAGGTCGACTCGGAGCGGGAGGTGGTGCTGGAGGAGATCGCCATGTACGAGGATGAGCCCCAGGACCGGGTGCACGACGTCCTGGCCGGCGCCGTCTTCGGCGACCATCCGCTTGGCAGTCGAGTGCTCGGCGGGGCGGACGTCATCGCCTCGATTCCGGTGCCCGAGATCGCCGCCTACCACGGTGAGCGCTATGTCGCCCCCAACATCGTCGTTGGGGCCGCCGGGCACCTCGATCACGATCGGATCGCGGCGCTTGCCGAGCGGCTGGTCTCGCCACCGAGCGGCAGGGACGGGTCCAGCCCGGCCCCCGAACCGAATGTCCAGTCGCGGCTTCGCTTCTATCCAAAGGACACCGAGCAGTACCACATCTGCTTCGGCGCACCGGGCATCGTCCGCGCCGACGAGCGTCGCTACGCGCTCGCCATCCTCGACGCGGTGCTGGGTGGGTCCACCTCCTCGCGCCTCTTTCGGGAGGTGCGCGAGAAGCGCGGCCTTGCCTACTCGGTTGGCTCCTACAACGAGCAGTACAGCGATTCTGGCCTGGTGGCGACCTACGTCGGCACCCGCGAGGACAACGTCGAGGAGGCCTGCGCGGTGATCGGCGGGGAGCTTGCGCGGCTTCGCGCCGAACCCGTTTCGTCCGATGAGCTCGCGCGCGGCAAGGAGAACGTCAAGGGGCGGTTGGTGCTCTCCTCGGAGTCGACGGCCGCCCGGATGGCGAGAATCTCCCGCGCGACCCTTTTCGATCTGCCGATCGACAGCCTCGATGAGATGCTGGCCAGGGTTGACGCCGTGGGCGTCGACGACCTCAGCGAGCTGGTGGACGAGCTGTATGGGGCCGAGCGCCTCTCGGCCGCCTGCATCGGCCGCGACGAGGAGCACTTTCGGGCCGCGCTCGAGCCGGTCAGCGAGAGGCTGGCAACGGCATGATTCGGGTTGCCGTCTCGGGTGCGGCGGGGCGCATGGGGCAGACGGTCTGCGCCGCCGTCGAGGGCGCGGACGGGATGGAGCTGACCGGAAGAGCCGACCCCGCGCTTGGCGTGGAGCTGGCCGCTGTGCTCGCCGGCGCCGACGTCGTGGTCGACTTCACGACACCCGGCACGGCGCTCGAGAACGTGCGCGTCTGCCTGGAGTCCGGAGTGCACGCCGTGCTCGGCACGACCGGATTCGAGCTCGGCGCGTTGCAGGAGGCTGTGGAGGGGGCGGCGCCGGGGGGCGCAAACTGCTTCGTCGCGCCGAACTTCGCGATCGGCGCGGTCCTCCTGATGGAGGCGGCCCAGCTCGCCGCGCGGCACATGCCGGAGTGCGAGATCATCGAGCTGCACCACGACCGCAAGCTGGACGCTCCGTCGGGCACCGCAAGGCGCACCGCCGATCTGATTCGGGATGCCGGCGGCAACGTCCACGAGCCGATCCACTCGGTTCGCCTGCCGGGCCTGGTCGCGCACCAGGAGGTGCTCTTCGGCGGGGAGGGGCAGACGCTCTCGATTCGCCACGACTCGATCGACCGAAGCTCCTTCATGCCGGGCGTGCTGCTTGCCGTGCGCCGGGTCGCCGAGCTCCCGGACCGCCTCACGGTGGGCCTCGAGAAGCTGCTCTAGGTACGCTGCGGGCGACGATGGCGCTTCGAGGTGTGATCACAGCGATGGCGACGCCCTTCGGCGAGGGTGGCGCGGTGGACGAGGATGCGGCGCGAAGGCTCGCCGCCCACCTCGTCGAGCACGGATCGCACGGTGTGGTCGTGGCCGGCACCACCGGCGAGTGCCCGACGCTCAGCGACGACGAGCAGATCTCGCTGCTGCGCGCGGTCGTCGATGAGGTGGGAGGCAGCGCCACGGTGGTCTGCGGCACCGGAACAAACGACACGCGTCATTCGCGCAAGCTGACGGCCGCTGCGGCCGAGGCTGGGGCGGATGCCGCTCTGGTCGTGGCGCCCTACTACAACAAGCCGAACCGAGCCGGCCTGCGGGCGCACTTCGAGGCCGTCGCCGAAGCCGCCCCGGAGCTGCCGCTGATCCTCTACAACATCCCCGCCAGGGTGGTCATCAACATGCCGCCCGATTTCCTCACCGAGCTGTCCTCGATCGAGAACGTGGTTGCGGTGAAGCAGGCCAACAACGAGGAGCTCGGCCCGGTCGAGGGACTGGCCGTCCTGGCCGGCAACGACGACGCCTTCCTCGCCACGCTGGAGTTCGGCGGTGCCGGCGGCATCCTCGTCGCATCCCATCTCGTCGGAGATCGGATGCGCGAGATGTGGGACGCAGCCCAGGGTGGGAACCTGGAGCGTGCCCGAGAGATCGACGCCGACCTGCGACCCCTCTACGAGGCACTGGCGGTAACCACGAATCCGATCCCGATCAAGGCTGCGCTCGAGCTCATGGGCCTGGTCCCCTCGGGACGTCTGAGGCTGCCGCTGGTTCCCGCCGACCGAGAGCAGAGGGAGGTCGTGAAGGCCGCCCTCGAGAGAGCTGGCGGCTAGTTCGATGGCCGACAAGCTGCGCGTGCTCCCGCTCGGCGGACTGGGGGAGATCGGCAAGAACATGACCGTGATCGAGTACGGCGGTCGGATCGTCGTCGTCGACACCGGCCTGATGTTCCCGACCGCCGAGATGCTTGGAATCGACCTCGTCCTCCCCGACTTCTCCTACCTGCGCGATCGAGCCGATGACATCGAGGCGATCGTCCTCACGCACGGGCACGAGGACCACGTTGGCGCCCTGCCGTACGTGCTGAGGGAAATCGGCCAGCCGCCGGTGATCTATGGAGGCCTGCTGACGATCGGGATGGTTCGCTCCAAGCTCGACGAGCACAAGCTGAGCGACGCGCCGTTGCAGGAGCTGCCGGCCGGAGAGCGCGTGCAGCTCGGGCCCTTCGAGCTGGAGCTGGTGCACCTCTCGCACTCGATTCCAGATGCTCGCGGGGTGATCCTCACGACCGAGCTCGGATCGATGCTGATGACCGGCGACTACAAATTCGACCAAACCCCGGTCGACGGCCGGCCCGCCGACATTTCCCGCCTTGCCGACCTGGGGCGGGAAGGGCTGCTGTTGCTGTGTGGCGACTCGACCAACGCTGACCGGCCGGGAATCGCGCCGTCGGAGTCGAGCGTGGGGCCGGCCCTGCTGGACACGTTCTCGCGCTGTGAGGGGCGCATCGTCGTCACCTCCTTCGCCTCCAACATCCACCGGGTCCAGCAGGTCATCGATGCCGCCGTGCAACTGGACCGTCGCGTGGCTCTGGTGGGCCGCTCGATGCGCAAGAACTTCAACATCGCCTCGAACCTCGGCATCGCCGAAGCGCCCTCCGGCCTCTTCATCCAACCGCGCGAGATCGAGGACTTCCCCGACGAGAAGGTTGTGGTGATCTCGACCGGAAGCCAGGGCGAGCCGCTATCGGCGCTGCGGCGAATGGCCAACAACGACCATCGCGACGTCGAGCTGCACTCGGGCGACACCGTCGTCTTCTCAGCCACCCCGGTGCCCGGCAACGAGCGCGCCGTGAACGAAACCATCGACCGGATCTACGAGATAGGCGCGTCGGTGGTAACCGCGAAGGAGGCGCCGATACATGCCTCCGGGCACGGTTGGCAGGAGGAGCTGAAGCTGATGCTCAATCTGACCAAGCCGCGCTACGTGCTGCCGGTCCACGGCGATCATCAGCGGCTGCGCCTGCACGCCGAACTCGCCCTCTCGGTTGGGGTGGACGCCGAAAACATCTTTCAGGGTCGCAACGGCCTGCCGTTGGAGATCGACGAGCAGGGTGCTCGCTTTGGCGAGGACGTCCACGCCGGGGTGGTCTTCGTCGATGGCGTGAACGTCGGCGAGCCCGACGACGTCGCTCTGCGCGACCGGCGCGAGATCTCGGCGGACGGCATCTTCATCGTCGTCGCGACGATCTCCACCGATGACGGCGCGGTTGTCGCCGAACCCGAGGTGATCCTCCGCGGCGTGGCCTTCGTGGAGGAGGCCGATGCCCTCGTCGACGAGCTGAAGGACGTCGTCGAGGACTCGCTCGAGGCGGCCGCCGGTGCCGGGACGCGAGAGGTCCATCTGATCCAGGAAGACCTCCACGACACGATTGCCCGGCTCGTCTACGAGCGGCTGCGGCGCCGGCCGATGATCCTGCCGGTCGTCGTCGAGGTCTAACGAGGCTGCGGCGCCGGCCGATGATCCTGCCGGTCGTCGTCGAGGTCTAACGAGGCTGCGGCGCCGGCCGATGATCCTGCCGGTCGTCGTCGAGGTCCAATGACCTGAGTCGGAATCTTGCGCCCACCCGCCCAGCCACGTTCGACGCTGCTCGCGAAATTCTAAGTCAGGTCACCGAAGGCGTTGCGGTCGATCCGGGTCGGTGAGGATTTGCGGGCCCGCCGGGTGCATTGGGGAGAACCCGGCGGGCCCGCGTGTCTCGTCCAATCCGAAACCTAGTGCGGGTCGCTAAAGCCGGCCTAAAACGCGATTGCTGTCCCGCTCCATGGAGCCGAGTGGCAATCGGATCCGAAACAAGGCGCCGCCCGGCTCCGATTCGGTCACCTCGGCCGAGCCACCGTGCGAGAGCGCGACGGCTCGCACGATTGCGAGGCCGAGACCGCTGCCGCCGCCCGCGGCGGTGTCGGCGGGCCCGTCACCGCGGACGAAGCGGTCGAACACCTGACTGCGGAGCGCCGGCGCGATGCCGGGCCCGTCGTCGGCAACCTCCACCACGGCGTTGGGCCCCTCCCTGCGCAGGCGCAGGTCGATCGCGGAGCCCGGCGGGGTGTGGCGCACCGCGTTGTCGAGCAGGTTGACCACCAGCCGGTGCAGCTCGTCGGGATTACCGTTGATCGGCAGCGGCCTGTCGTTCTCGATGCGCAGCTCACGTTCGCCGACCGTCGGGGCGACCTCGACGGCGGCGTTGCCGGCGATCTCCGCGAGGTCGCAACTCGTCCGTGCCCCGATCCGTCCCGCGTCGGCTCGAGCGAGGAGCAGCAGATCGCGAACCAGGCGGCTCATCCTGCTGGACGAGCGCAGGGCCGAGTCGATCATCGCGCGCTCTTCGTCCTGCGCCGAATCGTCCAGGGACTCCTGCAGCAGCTCGAGATTGGCCAGAATGCTGGTCAGCGGCGTGCGCAGCTCGTGCGAGGCGTCCGCGACAAACTCGCGCTGTCTCTTCATCGCGGCTTCGCGCTCGGAGCGCGCCGCGTCGAGGGAGCGCAGCATCTGCTCGAGGGTGGTCGCCAGCTCGCCGACCTCGTCGTCGGCCTTCGGCTTCGGCATGCGCTGAGAGGGATCGCCCGTGTCGGCGATCTTCCGCGCCGTGGCGGTCAGGGCGGCGATCGGTCGCATCGCGCGACCGGCGATCGTCACCCCGGCCAGGCTGGCGAGGAGAGCGCCGCCGAGCGCGCCTGCAGCGACAAAGAGCCAGAGGCGGCCGATCGTCGAATCGATGTGTGCATCGCTGCGGCCGTACTGCACGTATCCGGTCAGGTTGCCGGTCGGGTCGGTAATCGCCGCCGTGGCTACGTGCATGCCGTCGACCTCGTTGGCGTTGAGCTGCGGCGAGCCCAGATCGGTCGCGTTGGTGCTCTGCCTAAGCAGGGTCCCGGTGGAGTTGAAGACGCGCACGGTCGCGTCGTTCGCCAGCGCAAAATCATCCACCCCGGGGCCTTCCAGCAGGTAGGACCCCGCCGTCGTGTTGAGGACGCGCAGTTCGCCGGCCAACGTCTGCGCGGCGGCGGCGACCTCCCGGTTGAAGTCGCTGCGCACGCGTGAGGTGGCGACCTGGCCCACGACCGCCCCAAAGGCGAGCAGGATTGCGAGGGTGAGCCCGGCGGAGGTCGCGGCGAGGCGCCAGCGCACCGGCCAGTTGCGGGGGTGCACCATCACTCCTTCAGCACGTAGCCGGCGCCGCGTTTCGTGTGGAGGAGACGGGCCTCGTCGCCAGCCTCCAGCTTGCGACGCAGGTTGGAGATGAAGACGTCGATCGTGTTCGTCGCGGCAGCCGGGTCGTAGCCCCAGACCTCGTCCAGCAGCCGCTCGCGCGAGATGACCAGCCGCTCATTTCGCATCAGGTACTCGAGCAGCTCGAACTCACGGTTGGTCAGCTCGATTTCGCGCTCGCCGCGTTTCACCTCCCGGGTGTCGGGGTTGAGCGTCAGGTCGCCGACCCGCAGGGACGACGAGCCGCGCGGGGGGCGGCGACGCAGCAGCGCCCGGATTCGCGCCAGCAGCTCCTGGCGCTCGAATGGCTTGACCAGGTAGTCGTCCGCACCGCTGTCGAGACCGCCGACGCGATCCTCGGTCTCGGCTCGCGCGGTCAGCATCAGGATCGGAACGTCGCTGTCGGCGCGCAGGCGCCGGCAGACCTCGACGCCGTCCAACCGGGGGAGGCCGAGGTCGAGCACGACAAGGTCGGGAACGAAGCCGGTGGCGACATCCAGCGCCTCGACGCCGTCGGCGGAGGTCAGCACCTCGTAACCCTCGCTGCGCAGCGACCGCCGGAGGACGTCCGCGATGTCTTCGTCGTCCTCCACGATGAGGACGCGGCCGCCGAGCGAATCGCTGTCGGAGGTGAGCATCGCAAGCGATGTTAGCCGTGCGCTTTGCCTTCGCAGCGGAGATTTAGCGCGAATTTAGCGACCGTCCGCAAACCCTCCGCGCACACGAGGGTGCCAAGAAGGCCTGGGAACCCCCGAAGAACAAACTCGTTCGAGAGATACACCCACGGGTTCCTGAGTCCACCCTCAGCCCCTGGCAGGGAAATCCCCCGAGCAGAGGGCTTCCCCCTCGCTTGTCGAAGCCCCTGGCAGGGAAATCCCGCAAGCAGAGGGCTTCCCCCTCGCTTGTCGAAGGTAGTCGGTCATGTTCGTGCGTAGAAAGCGCAGGGCTAAGCGTGGCTCCAAAGCAGCCGCCAAGGGCGGCCGGGGACGCCTGCGGAGGCCTCGCCTGCCGCAGGGCCTCGAGCAGCGCCACCTCGACCTGATCGGGCTGTTCCTGGTCGCCGGAGGCGTGTACCTGACCTTTGTCCTGTTCCTGGGCTGGGAGGGCGGCAAGGTCGGCTACGGGTTGGAATCGGCCCTTTCCTACCTGTTCGGACAGGTGGGCGCTCGGATTGCGACCGTGCTGATGCTCGTGGTCGGCACCCTGCTCCTGACCGGCACCTCCGTCTCCACGATCCTCGGCGGGTTGGGCCGGGGGCTGCACCGAACCGCACGGGGCGGGCGGGACGTCGCTCAGACGGTCGCCGACGGGCGGCGCGCGAAGCGTGAAGAGAGAGCGCACCTGACGCGGACACAGGCTGGCGCAACCGACGTGATGAGCGCCTACCCCGAGGCAGACGAGCTGGAGCCCACCGTCAGCGTCGCCGGCGACAGCCTCGACGACGAACTCTTCGACGCCGAAGCTGGTGACGGAACGACGGCGCTCGGCCTACCCGACGAGCAGGACGGGCCGCCGGGCGAAGACGGCAACGATCCCGCGGGCGAGGAGCCCGTGGCACCGGCCTTGACGCCGATGGGCAACAAGCGCGGCGTGACGACCGCCGAGGAGGTCGAGTACGTCCCGCCATCGCCGAAGGTGCTCGAGCGTGGCAAGGGCGACAAGGGCCCCGATCCTCGCGATCACGACCTGATCGGGCGCAAGCTCGTCGAGACCCTGGGCCATTTCGGTGTCGAGGCGAGGATCGTTGGGATAGTCAGCGGCCCCCACGTCTCTCGCTACGAGCTGCGCCTGGCGCCCGGCACCAAGGTGAAGAAGGTGACCGAGCTGGCCAACGACCTGGCGTATGCGCTTGCCTCGACGGACATTCGCATCCTCGCCCCGATCCCCGGCAAGCAGGCCGTGGGGGTCGAGGTACCCAACACCCGCCGCCGCATGGTCCGGCTGGGTGACATCCACGCTCAGAGGCCGGAGAAGACCTCGCCGCTCGTCGCCTGGCTTGGAAAGGGGATCGACGGCAATCCGGTCTGGACCGACCTCGCCAAGATGCCCCACGTCCTGGTCGCCGGAACGACGGGCTCGGGCAAGTCCGGCTGCGTCAACGCGATCCTCTCCTCGATCCTGATGCAGGCCTCACCGAACGAGGTGCGCCTCGTCCTGGTCGATCCCAAGCGCGTCGAGCTCAACCATTACGAGAGCGTCCCCCACCTGCTCACGCCGGTGGTCACCTCACCCCGGCTTGCCGCCAACGTGCTGGCCAACCTGATCGGCGAGATGGAGAGTCGCTACGGAATCATGGGCGAAGCGCGCTGTCGCAACCTGGTCGAGCTCAACCGTGCCCGCAAGAAGGCGGGTGAGCCGCCCCTGCCGCACATCCTCTGCGTGATCGACGAGCTCGCCGACCTGATGATGGTCTCGCCCGCCGAGGTGGAGGATTCGATCATCCGTCTCGCCCAGAAGTCGCGGGCGACGGGCATCCACCTGCTGCTTGCCACGCAGCGTCCCTCGACCGACATCATCACCGGCACGATCAAGGTCAACATCCCGGCGCGGATCGCGTTCGCCGTCTCCTCTCAGACCGACTCCCGGGTGATCCTCGACCAGGGTGGGGCGGAGGCCCTGCTCGGCCAGGGGGACATGCTGTTCCGCGGCGCGGGCACGTCGAAGCTGGAGCGCATTCAGGGCGCCTTCGTCACCGAGGAGGAGATCGCCCGGATCACCAGTCACTGGAGCAGGCAGGGAGAGCCCGAGTTCGAAGCGGAGCTGCTGGAGGCGCGCGAGGCCGCCGGCGAGGAGGCGCTCAACGAGGACGACCTCGACCCCGACAGGGACGAGCTACTCGAGGACGCGGTCCGACTGGTCGTGCAAACGGAGACCGCTTCGGTATCGATGATCCAGCGGCGCCTGCGCGTCGGTTACACCCGTGCGGGCCGCCTGATTGACATGCTCGAGCGCCGCGGCGTGATATCCGGCTACGAGGGCTCCAAGCCACGTCAGGTGTTGATCTCCGAGGCCGACCTGCCTCGCGTCCTCGGCGAGCCGTCCGGCGAGGCGGAGCCCGATACAACCGCCTTCAAGGCCATTCCCTGAAGCCTGCTCGCAGCCAGCGGCAGTCCGTAGCACAATGCTTCGGTGCGCATTGGCATCGGAGAGACACTTCGCGAGACGCGCAATCGGCGCAAAATTGGCCTGGTCGAGGTGGAGGCTGCGATCAAGATTCGTGTCCGCTACCTGCAGGCCATGGAGAACGAGGAGTGGGACGCCCTCCCCGGCGGCGCGTACACACGCGGCTTCATCCGAACCTACGCCTCCCACCTGGGGCTCGACGGGGAGCGGCTCGCGGAGGAGTACCGGCAGAGCAGCGGCGCGCCGGCTCGACCGGGTGCGCCGCAGGTTGAGCCCGCCGCCACGGGCGGCGGCGGAGCACGGCACGGCTGGACGCCGGGGCGCGCCGCGATTGGGGTCGTCGTCGCCGGCCTGCTCGTGGCGGCAGTCGCGCTTGGACTGCTGGCAGGCGGTGACAGCGGTGTGACGTCGGGAAACGGCAGCACCGGGCCCCACCAGCCGGGACGCGATCGCCAGGCGGCGTCCCCGCAACCCGGGCCGGCTCCCGGCGTTGCTCTGCGGCTGACCGCCCAGGCCGAAGTGTGGGTATGCCTGCTGGACGCGAAGGGAAGCAAGCTGATCGATGGGCAGATCCTCGCTGAAGGCGCCGAAGAGGGCCCGTATCGCTCAAGCGGCTTCTCGATGTCGTTCGGCAACGGTCAGGTGATGCTGCTGGTCGACGGCGAGGAAACCGAGGTCCCTCCGAGCTCCAGCCCACTCGGCTACAGGATCGACTCAGGCGGACAGCTGAGCCAGCTGGGCGAAGCGGAAAGGCCGACCTGCACATGAGCCAAGCGCAGGTCCGGGCGGGAATCGTGGTGACCGGCACGGAGGTGCTGAACGGTCGGGTGAGCGATCGCAACGGGCCGTGGATCTCCGAACGCCTTGCCGACCTGGGCGTCGAGGTTGCGCACATCCACGTCGTCGGCGATCGCCCGGAGGATCTCGAAGTTGCGCTGCGATTCATGGCCGACCGGGGAATGGACCTGATCGTCACCTCTGGAGGTCTGGGCCCGACGGCGGATGACCTCACGGCAGAGGTGGTTGCTCGCTTCGCCGGCCGCAGGCTCGTTCTCGACGAGGAGATGGAGGAGCGCATAGCGGCAATCCTGAGAGGGTTCGCCCGCCGCCTGAAGTTTGACGAGGAGGCTGTCCGGGAGGCCAACCGCAAGCAGGCGATGGTGCCCGAGGGAGCAACCCCGCTCGACCCGATCGGCACCGCTCCGGGCCTCGTGGTTCCCTGCGGGAAACGAGTCATCGTTGTCCTTCCGGGCCCTCCCAGAGAGCTGCAGCCGATGTGGTCGGCGGCAGTGAAAACGCCGGCCGTGCGGGAGCTGCTCGAGCGGGCGACTCCTCTGCACGGCTACACCTTGCGCCTATTCGGCATCCCCGAGTCCGAAATCGCGAAGAGCCTGCGCGAGCTGGATGCGGAAAGGGTGCCGCTTGCCGACCTCGAGATCACGACCTGCCTGCGGCGCGGCGAGATCGAGATCGAGGTTCGCTACCGCGACGGGGTGGCGGATACCGCAGAGCGGGTCAAGGCCGGCTTCATCGAACGCCACCCTCGCCATCTGTTCAGCACCGACGGGGAGACGATCGACTCACAGGTGGCGCGCCTGCTGAAGGGTCATAGGCTCGGGCTGGCCGAGTCGTGCAGCGGTGGCCTGCTGGCGGCCCGGATCACCGATCTCCCGGGCGCCTCCGCGTACATGGCGGGCGGCGCGGTCGCTTACTCGAACGAGGCCAAGGTGGAGCTGCTGGGCGTCGATCCGAACTTGATCGAAGCTCATGGCGCGGTCTCCCCGCAGGTTGCAGCGGCGATGGCGAGCGGCGCCCTGGAGCGCTTTGGAGCCGACATTTCCGTCGCGATTACGGGCGTCGCCGGGCCGCAGGGTGGCAGTGAGGACAAGCCCGTCGGCTATGTCTGCTTCGACGCGCGTCTCGCGGGGGGCCCGCAAATCGCCCGCGATCCGGTCATTCCCGGAGACCGGCAGGACATCCGCGAACGGTCGGCGCTGGTCGGCATGCACCTGGTGCGCATCCTTCTGAGTGGCGGCGAGGCTCCTCTGTAGCGACTGCGACACGCTCTTTTTACGATCGTGCGTTGTCTCGCGCGCCCCGTCCGCATAGCCTCGGTTGCATGTCGAAGGAAAGGCTGAAGAGCCCGCGGGCGAGGCTGTTCGTCGCGCTCGACCTGCCGACCGTTGTGCGATCCGAAATCGTCAAGTGGAGGCAGGCAGAGCCGGGGGACCCGGCCCTGCGCCCGCTGGTGCCCGAGGCCCTCCACATCACGCTTGCGTTTCTGGGCTACCAGCCGGAGCGGGAGATCGAGCGACTGGGGCAGATCCTGGAAGCGGCTTCGGGCGCCGCGCCGAGAATCGAGCTGCGCAACCCAGTCGCCAGGCCGGAACGAGGGCGGCCACGGCTCTTCGCGCTTCCCGCGGAATCGCCCGCAGCGATGGCGTTGCAGGCCGCCCTCGCGGAGAGCCTTGCCGCAGAGCGCCTCTACAAGCCGGAGAAACGTCCTTTCTGGCCGCATGTCACGGTGGCCAGGGTGCGTCGCGAGGAACGCGGCTCGAAGCGCCCGGCGCTCGTTTCCCACCCGCCGGGTGAGCTGCCGAAACGCCTGTTGCGGCCCTTTTATGCTGTCCGGGCAGCCCTCTACCGTTCGGAACTTAGGCCACAGGGTGCGAAATACACCCCGCTGGTGCAAGTCGATTTGCCCAAAGACGGGCGTCAGTGAGGTGAAAGAGATGGCGGAGAAGAAAGCGAGTTTGAGAGACGCCTCGGCAAAAGAGGTCAAGGCGAGGGACGCCGCCCTGGAGGCGGCGGTCACGCAGATCGAGCGGGACTTTGGCCAGGGTGCCCTGATGCGCCTTGGCGCCGACAGCAGAATTCAGATCGGCGCAATCTCCACCGGTGCTCTTGCGCTCGACCTCGCCCTGGGCATCGGCGGCGTTCCGCGCGGCAGGATCGTCGAGATATTCGGGCCGGAGTCCTCGGGCAAGACGACGCTCATCTACCACGTCATCGCCGAGGCTCAGGCGCGCGGCGGGATCTGCGCGTTCATCGACACCGAGCACGCGATAGACCCGGCCTATGCCCGCAAAATCGGCGTCGACACCGACGAGTTGCTGGTCTCCCAACCCGACTATGGAGAGCAGGCGCTGCAGATCGCCGATCGCCTGATCGCCTCCGCGGCAATCGACGTGGTGGCCATCGACTCGGTGGCGGCGCTCACCCCGAAAGCCGAGCTGGATGGCCAGATCGGCGACCAGACGGTTGGCCTGCAGGCTCGTCTGATGTCGCAGGCACTCCGCAAACTCGCCGGGAACCTGAACCGCACCAACACCGTCTGCCTGTTCACCAACCAGATCCGCGAAAAGGTAGGCGTCCAGTTCGGTTCGCCTGAGACACAGCCGGGCGGGCGGGCGTTGAAGTTCTACGCGTCGCAAAGGCTCGACATCCGTCGCATCGAAACCCTGAAGGACGGAACCGAGGCCGTTGGCAACCGGGTTCGGGTGAAAGTGGTGAAGAACAAGGTTGCCTCTCCATTCCGTCTGGCCGAATTCGACATCGAGTACGGGGTGGGGATCTCACGCGAGGGCGGACTGATCGACTTCGGGCTCGAGCACGACTTGGTGCAGAAATCCGGCTCGTTCTTCTCCTACGGTAAGACGCGGCTTGGGCAGGGGCGCAACAACGCCAAGCAGTTCTTGGTCGACAATCCGGAGGTCGCGGCCGAGCTCGATGCCAAGATCCGCGCAGCGTTGGGCCTCGGCGGCGAGGAGGCCATCAGCACCAGCAACACCAGTGGCGGCGAGGAGGCCAGCAGCAGCAACAGCGAGCAGGACGTTCCCCGGGCCGCCTGATGCCCCGAACGCCTCGCCTCGCCATCCGCGAGGCCCAGCGACTGTCCGGGCGAGCCGCTCGAGACCGCGCGGTTGGCAGCGGGTAGGATTCCGCACCGCATGGATAACGAAACGCTCTTTTACGTAACCGGTGTGGCCCTCGCGGTCTCGGCCGTGGTCTTCAGCCTCGCGGGCCTGCGGGTCGAGAAGTTTCCCGGTCGCATGGCTCCCGCCGTCTTCGTCTGGTTCGCGCTGCTGATTGGCTGCGCAACGACCTTTGCCGTCCTTCACTCCAAGGACGAGGAAGCGCACCACGAGCAGGCGGCCGGCCTGCCGCAGGCGACGCGCCAGGCCGAAGCGGAGGAGTCGCAGTAGACCAATAGGCCCTCTAGATTTAGCTCCACGACCAGACACGTCCCCAGTCACACCTCGCCGTGGCTAGAGTCTGGGCCATGCCCAGGTACCACGTAACGACGTTCGGGTGCCAGATGAACGTCCACGACTCGGAGCGCATGCGCGGCATGCTGGAGTCGCTCGGCTACGAGGAGGCCGTCAGCCGCGCCGAGGCGGACCTGATCCTTTTCAACACCTGCTCGATTCGGGAGTCGGCGGACAATCGCTTCGTCGCGCATTTGGGTGAGGCAAAGCGCCTCAAGAGCGAAGACCCCGAGCGGGTGGTCGGCGTCGGGGGCTGTTGGGCGCAGTCGGTCAAGAACGAGGTCTTCGAGCGCTTCCCCTTCGTCGACGTCGCCTTCGGCCCAGGCCAGATCCACAAGCTGGCCGAGTTCCTCAACTCCGATTCGCTGAGCGCCCAGGGGTACTTCGAGTTCGAGGGCTTCGCCGGTCATCTGCCGGCGCATCGAGAGCGGCAGTTCCAGGGCTGGCTGCAGATCTCACAGGGATGCAATTGCCGATGTTCGTACTGCATCGTGCCCTCCACGCGGGGCCGCGAGATGAGCCGCGACCCGGCCGAGCTGGTCGCGGAGGCTGAGGCTCAGGCGGCCGATGGGGTCCGGGAGCTGACCCTTCTCGGCCAGAACGTCAACAGCTACGGGCGCGATCTTCCCCAAGCGTCCCGGATTGGCTTCTCGGAGCTGCTGGCGCGGATTGACGCGCTGGATGGGATCGAGCGCATCCGCTACACGAGTCCCCACCCCAAGGACATGCGGGAGGACGTGGTCCTCGCGCACGCCAGGCTGCCGGCGCTCTGCGAGCACATCCATCTGCCGCTGCAGTCGGGCTCGAGCAGGGTCCTCAAGCGCATGCGGCGCACCTACGACCGCGAGCGCTACATGGATCGGGTCGCGCTGATTCGCGAGCACGTGCCCGACTGCGCGATCACCACCGACATCATCGTTGGGTTCCCTGGTGAGACCGAGACGGACTTCGCGGAAACACTCGAGGTCGTCGAGGAGGTCGGATACGACAGCGCCTTCACCTTCGTCTTCTCCCCGCGGCGGGAAACCGAGGCGGCGACCATGGCGGGGCAGCTGCCACACCCCGTCAAGGTCGAGCGGATGGAAGCTCTTGTCGAGCTGGTGCAGCGGCGGGCGACCGAGCGCGCACAACGTTTCGTCGGGCGCCAGATGGAGGTTCTGGTCGAAGGTCCTAGCCGCACCGATCCGAGCCGGCTGCGGGGGCGCACGCGGCACAACAAGACGGTCAACTTCGACGGCACCGCGAGCCCCGGCGACCTCGTCTCGGTCGAGATCACCGACGCGACGTCGACGACGTTGGGCGGAGTTGCGGCAAAGCCTCTCACTCAACTTTTTCGGTGAATCGACGCCGACCCTCCGCGAGCGAATCGGCGAAAAGGTACAAGCCGTTCGAGGCATTGCCGCAACCCCACTCATCGCCATGGATGTCGTAGGGATATTTGGGCCGACGGGGGTTGGCAAGACCGGGGTTGCGATCGAGCTCGCAGAGCTGCTCCGGGAGTTGGGCGAGGAGCCGGTGGCGATCTCCTGCGATGCGCTGCAGGTCTACGAGGGGCTCGAGACGCTGACCGGCGCGGCGACCGCGGAGCAGCGACAGCGGCTCGAGCACCGGCTGGTCGGGTTCGTGCCGGTGACGCAGCCGTTCTCGGTCGGCGACTACATGCGACTGGCGCACCAGGAGGTGGACGCGGCGTTGCAAGCGGGCCGGAGGCCAATGGTCGTGGGGGGGACGGGCCTCTATCTGCGCGCGGCGCTGGCTGAGCTCTCCCTGGTGCGGGTGCCGCCCGGCACCGAGGACTCCGAGCTGTGGTCGCCCGAGACCCGTCACCCGACGGCGATCTTCGGCCTCGACATGGACAGGGACGAACTGTATGAGCGAATCGGCGTGCGGACTGAGGCAATCGTTGCCGCGGGGGCCGAGCGGGAGGTTCGCCGGGCCGAGGCGGCCGGGCCGTCGCGCACCGCCCGCAAGGCGCTTGGCTTCGATGAGCTCCTCAGCGGCGACCTGGAGCGGATGAAGAAGCGCTCGCGCAACTACGCGCGACGCCAGCTCACGTGGATGCGCAAGATTCCGAACTTGCGGTGGATCGACCGCACCGGGCGCAGCGATGCCGAGGTCGCCGCCGAGATCGCAGCCGGACTTGGGGGATAGGCTGCCGCCGTGAGATTCGAGAAGTGGCAGGCACTGGGCAACGATTACCTGATCCTCGAGGCCAGCCGGCTTCCCTGGGAGCTGAGCGCGGCGCGGGTGAAGCGCATCTGCGATCCGCACTGCGGAATCGGCTCCGACGGCATCCTGCTTCTCTCCAAAGGCGTCGATCCCGATCTCGTTGCCGACCTGCGCATCTTCAACCCCGACGGCTCGGAGGCGGAGCTCTCCGGTAACGGCGCCCGCGAGGCAATCCTCTACCTGCGCCGGCACGACTGGACGACGGCGGACACCTTCTCGATCGGCACGATCGCCGGCCGAATCACCCCGACGATCGTCTCGGAGCGGGTTTGCGCGGTCGACATGGGCAGGGCGTCTACCCAATCGAAGGATTTTCCCTCCGGCCACCCGACCGGCAGGGGAACGCTGAGCGCCGCCGGCCGCGAGTGGCGCTTCCAGCACGTGTCGATCGGCAACCCGCAGTGCGCGATCGAAGTCGATGGCTCGCTGGAGGATCTCGACCTGGGGGAGATCGGGCCCGACATAGAAGGCCACGAGCTCTTCCCCAATCGCACCAACGTCTCCTTCTTCAGGGTCGACGGCAGCAATGTGCGGGCACGCATCTTCGAGCGGGGCGTGGGCGAGACGCTCTCGTCTGGCACGGGAGCATGCGGCGCCGCGGTCACCGCCTTTCTGCGCGGTGCGGCGAGCCCAGTTGTCGTCGAGCTCGACGGCGGTCAGCTCGAGGTCGAGATATCGGACGACCTCGATGTGCGTCTCACCGGCTGGGCGGAACCAATTTGCACCGGTGAGCTGTCGCCGGAGCTGCTGGCCGCCCTGGCCGACCTTTAGGGTTCCAGCCAATGGCCGACGCCGAGACCAAGCCGGGAGTCGCCGCGCCTTCGAGGCGGTTGGAGGCCATGCCGCCCTATATGTTCGCGGAGCTCGAGCGGCGGGTCGCCGACAAGCGAGCCGCGGGCATCGACGTGATCAGCCTTGGCATCGGTGATCCCGATGAACCGACCTATCCGCACATCGTCTCCGCGATGCAGAAGGCCGTGGCGGACCCGACCAACCAGAAGTACCCAAGCAACCGCGGCCGGGCGGAGTTCCGCGAGGCATTCGCCGAGTTCTACGACGAGCGCTTCGGAGTCGCGATCGATCCCGATCGCGAGGTGATCCCGGCGATCGGCGCCAAGGAGTGCATCTACAACCTCTGCTTCGCCTTTCTCGATCCCGGTGGCGTCGCCCTGGCCTCGGACCCGGGCTACCCGGTCTACACCGGGGGGCCGATCCTTGCCGGGGCAACCCCGGCGCTGCTGCCGCTGGTCCCGGAGCTGGGTTTTGCGCCCGACCTGAGCGCCGTGCCGGCCGAGGTTGCCGCAGAGGCGCGACTGATGTTCCTCAACTACCCGAACAACCCGAGCGGAGCCGTCGCCCCCGAGGGCTTCTTCGAGCTCGTCGTCTCGTTCGCTCGCGAGCACGAGATCCTCGTCGTCCATGACAACGCCTACTCGGAGACGACCTACGACGGCTATGTCGCGCCCAGCTTCCTCGCCACCCCCGGCGCCATGGAGGTCGGCGTCGAGGTCTTCTCGCTCTCCAAGGGCTACAACATGACCGGCTGGCGTTGCGCAGCCATCCTCGGCAACGCTGAAGCGATCCAGACCTACTGGCGCTTGAAGACCAACGTCGACTCCGGCCTCTTCGAGGCTGTGCAGCTGGCTGGTGCGGCAGCGCTTCGCGGTCCACGGACGCCGCTGGAACGGATGAACGAGACCTACGCCCGCCGCCGCGACCTGGTTGTCGCCGCGCTGCGCGAGATCGGCGTCGAGGTGCAGGCGCCGAAGGGCACCATCTACGTCTGGGCACCCGTCCCAACCGGGCACACCTCGACGTCCTTCGCCGAGCTCGTCCTCGAGGAGGCGGCGGTGATCGTCTCGCCCGGGTCGATGTACGGGCCCAGCGGAGAGGGCTTCTTCCGCATCTCGCTCACCACCCCCGACGACCGCATCGTCGAGGCCGTCGAGCGCATGCGCAAGCACCTCACCTAGTGTCCCGATCCGCATCCACTTAGCTCGGGCCGCCCCAGCCGCTCAGTTCGTCATTTGTATCGCCCAGCGATACAAAGAGCGAACGGAGTCTCGATCCAGCCGCCCCAGCCGCTCAGCTCGTCATTTGTATCGCCCAGCGATACAAACGGCGAACTGAGTTCGTAACCGCTTCGTTCAGGCCACCCCAGCCGTCGCAGCCGTGCGCAACGGTCCTCCTAAAGCCCCCGACCGCCTGGTCCCCGCCAAGCCTCCCCCTGTTTGCCCTCCTACTTGCAGGTGAGGAGGGCAAACAGGGGGAGGCTGTTTCTCTCATCGATCGTCGAGACGTTCGTTTCGGGTCGACCAGGCCCCCTTCGAACACCCCGTCCAGGAACTTGGAGAATCAATCAATGAGATGGCCAGGGCGGGTCACAGGGACGTTTCCGCGCTCCTCGTCAGAGAGCCAGGGGACTGGCGGATTTCCTACCCAGCGACGAGGGAACCGGGATCGTGGGGAGGGGATGGACCGGTCGGTCCTGACCGGTGTCGCCTGAGTGGCGCGCGGGGGCGTGCAGCCCAAGTTCGGCCCAACCACTCGCGACGCTGCTCCCGAATTCTGATCCAGGTCACTGGCGAGTCGCGGCCTGCGCCTCCTCGCGCTTGCGCCAGTAGCGGTCGAGGCCTCGCCATTGGTACTCGGGGGGGACGCTTTGGATCAGCTCTGCGGCTGCGTCGGGATTGTCGGCGGCGGCGGCGACGCGTTCGCGGTGGCGCCGTTCGTACTCCTCCTCGCCGAGCTCACGCACCAGGGTCGCCTCCTCGCGCAGGCGCTCGCGCACCTGCGCCAGGTGGGACGGGGGATCCTCGATTGCGCCAAAGTGAGTCAGGCCAAGCCGCTGCGGCCCCCAGGACTCGATGATGGCAAGCGATTTCTCCCAGAGCTCGACGTCGATGTCGGGCGGCGGGGTGGGGGGGACGATCAGGTTGGCGCCCGGGATCGAGACTGCGGCGACGTCGCCGACGAAGGCGGTGCCGCTCTCCTCGTGCAGGTAGGAGACGTGATGGGAGGCATGGCCCGGCGTATAGGCCACGCGCATGCCGAGCACGGTCTCGCCGCCGGAAAGTGCTCTGACATTGGCCTCCGGCACGGGGACGATCTCACCCCAGAGGTGTTGCATCTGATCGCCGTAGAGCCGCTCCGCACTGGCCAGCAGCCTCGACGGGTCGACCAGGTGGGGCGCTCCCCGCTCGTGGACGTAGACCTCCAGATCGGGCCAGCGGCGCACCAGCGCCCCGGTTGCCGCCGCGTGGTCGAGGTGGATGTGCGTGAGCAGCAGCGCCCTCGGCCGCTCCTCGCCGAGCGCCTCCAGAAGGGTTTCCATCGAGGCCTCCGGGCCGGGGTCGACCAGTAGGCCGTCGAGGTCCCAGCAGCCGATCACGTGCGGCCGGCCCAGGTGCATGACGTCGATGACGCGCATCGGTGGCGTTGGCTCAGGCCGAGAGCTTGCCTTCGGCCTCAAGGGTCTGGCGCAACCCCTCCTCCATGCCACGCGGCGCGTAGCCCAGCTCCCGGCTCGCCTTCTCGTGGCTGGCCCAGAAGGTGACACCGTCGGCCGACGAGATCAGCTCCCGAAGGTTGGGTGGCTGTCCCATCAGCTTCCCAACCAGCGGCCCGATCGGTGTCAACGCCTTCATGACGGGAACGGGCATCGCATGCTTGGGGGCGCTGCGGCCCGTGATTCCGGCCACAACCTCGATCGCGTCGCGCACCGTAGTGACTGGGCCGCTGAGCACGTAGGTCTCACTCGGCCGACCCTTGTCGAGCGCAAGGATGATCCCCGCCGCGATGTCCTCCACGTGGGAGAGGCAAATGCCGAGCTCGGGGAAGGGGAGGAGCGGCATCCGCCCCGACAGGAACTGGTCGAGGAGATCCGCGATCGCCGAGCTGTCGCCCGGTCCGTAGACCCCGCCGGGCTGGACGATCACGCAGGGCAGGTCGTCCTCGGCGACCATCCGCTTGGCGATTCTGTGCGCCTCGAGCTTGGTCTCCTCGTAGTAGGAGGTGAACTCCTTGCCCGGGTGCACATATGTCTCGTCGACGACCCTGCGATGGGTGTTGCCGAACACTCCCACGGTCGATACGTAGACGACCTTCGGAATCTTGGCGGCGAGCGCAGCGCGCAGGACGTTCTCGGTGCCGTGGACGTTCGCCTCGTACATCGCAGGGCGCTTGGACGCCGGGATGCCCACCTCGTACAGCGCCGCCGCATGGATCACCGCGTCGCAGCCGTCCATCCCGCGGCGGATCGCGTCGCTGTCGCCAAGGTCACCCGGCACCAGATCGCAGCCGATCTCGGCAAGCGCCGCGCCCTTCTCCGGGCTGCGAACGAGACAGACAACCTCGTTGTTGCGGTCCCGCAACTGGCGGACGATCTCTCCCCCGATGAAGCCCGTTCCTCCGGTGACGAACACCTTCACGCCGGAAAGCCTATCCAGCTGAGCACGCCGCCTACAATCGGACCGAGTGGATCGATCCAGGAACGGGCGCCGGAACCAGACCCGCTACGGCGGGAACGGCGCCGGCGCCTCGAACCCACGTGCCCGGCAGCGGGCGCTTGCGATTGGAATCGCCGACGCTGGTGCGAACGGCGATGCGCTGGTGGAGCTCAGGGAGCTGCTGCGAACGGCGGGGGTGGCAACAGCGGGCGAGGCCCTGCAACAACGGTCGAGGCCCGATCCCGATCGCTATTTCGGGCGGGGGAAGCTCACCGAGGTAAGGGAGCAAATCGCCGCCTGCAATGCCAACCTCGTGGCCTGCAACGACGAGCTGGCGCCCCGCCAGGAGCGCAATCTCGAGGCGGCTCTCGGGGTACCGGTGATCGACCGCACCGCGGTGATTCTCGACATCTTCGCCGACCACGCCCACTCGGCCGAGGGCAAGCTGCAGGTCGAGCTGGCCCAGCTCGAGTACAACCTGGCGCGGATGCGTGGGCTGTGGACGCACCTGGAGCGGCTCGGGGGCGGCATCGGCACGAGGGGGCCTGGCGAGACGCAGATCGAGACCGATCGCCGCCTGGCCCGCAACCGGATCGCCGCGCTGCGGCGCCGGCTGGAGCGACTGGAGCGCAACCGGGGGGTGATGCGCGCCCGGCGCGAGCGCTCCTCCCTGCCTCGCGTCGCGCTCGCCGGATACACGAACGCCGGCAAGTCGACTCTGCTGAACGCGATGACCGGGGCCGGGGCGGCCGTTGGCGACCGGCTCTTCCACACCCTCGATCCGATGACGCGGAGCTTCGAGCTGGCCGGACGGGACCTGCTGCTGACCGACACCGTCGGCTTCATCGAGAAGCTTCCACACCAGCTCGTCGAGGCGTTCAAGGCAACCCTGGAGGAGACCGTCCTGGCCGACCTCATCCTGCATGTGGTCGATGCCAGCGCGGCGGAGGAGAGGAGGCTCGCCGACATGCGCGCGGTGGACTCTGTGCTGGCGGAGATCGGGGCGGGCGACGGGCCGCGCCTTCTCGTCTTCAACAAGGCCGACCTCCTCGACGCCGACGAGCGGCGAGAGGCGCTGCTGAGCCATCCCGACGCGGTGCCTGTCTCGGCGCTGACGGGTGAGGGGCTCGACCTGCTGCGCGACCGGATCGGCGCCGCCTTCGAGGACACGCTGGTCGAGATCGAGCTGTTCGTCCCCTACAGCGAGGGGGCGAGGCTGCACGAGCTACACGAGATCGCCGGCGAGCTGGATCGAAGCGAGGGCGCCGACGGCGTGTTCGTGCGCGCGAAGATCCCGGCGGCGGAGCTGCACCGCTTCGAGCATCTCTTCGCCGCGCCATAGGGACGAAGAGGGTGTCTGCCGCCCCGACTCGCTCGCCTTGAGTGTCCGCCGTCCGGGAAACGCCCCTCGGTTCGTCTCAGCGCAGTAGGGTGCTCGCCCATGGAGCTGCGGATCGCGAAGCTGACGGATGGCGCCGTGCTGCCGAGTCGGGCGCATGCCGGGGATGCCGGGTTGGACCTGTATGCATGCGAGGCGGCTCACCTCGGGCCGGGGGAGAGGTGGAGCGTCGGGACCGGGATCGCGGTGCAGATACCAGAGGGGCACGCAGGCCTGGTGCTACCCAGGTCGGGCCTGGCGCGCGAGCACGGCATCGCGCTGGTCAACGCGCCGGGACTGATCGACTCCGGCTACCGCGGCGAAGTGCGGGTGCTGTTGCTCAATACCGATCCAGCCGACACCTTCCGGATCGCGCCAGGCGAGCGGATCGCCCAGCTCGTCATCGCGCCGATCGCCGCACCCGACCCGGTCGAGGCCGACGCGCTGACCGAGACGGCGCGCGGCGAGGGCGGCTTTGGATCGAGCGGCCGCTGAAGGCCGCACGCGAAGCGCCAATTCGACGCTCAACCGCGCAGGGCGACGTCGCGGGCGCACTGCTGCGCGGCCAGCTCGAGGGCGTCGTCCAGAGGCTCCAGGTCGGGACTTTCCCCGTAGCGGCGCTCGAGCGCCAGGGCGATGAGGCGGTCGGCCAGCCAGGCGTTCTTGGGGAGGAGGGGGCCGTGCAGATAGGTGCCAATCAGGTTGTCGAGTCGCACGCCCTCGAAGCCGTCCCTGCCGTTGTTGCCAAAGCCCTTCAGCACCCTGCCAAGCGGCGTGGCGCCGGGGCCCAGGAAGGTCCGTCCACCGTGGTTCTCAAAGCCGGCAACGATCTGAGTGCCGCCGCCCAGGTCGACCTCGATCGCCACATTGCCGATCAGCCGGGAACCGGGCTCGCGGACGGTCTCCAGGTCGGCCAATCCGAGGCCCGGTAGACGCTCATCGCCCAGCTGGTAGCTGTGGCCGAGCAGCTGGTAGCCCCCGCAGACAGCGAGCATGACGGCGCCGTCGCCGACCGCTGCCGCGAGCGCGTCGCGCTTGGTGGCGACCATGTCCGCGGCGACGACACGCTGATCGCGGTCCTGGCCCCCACCCAGATAGAGCAGGTCGCAGGCGCCCGGATCGACGCTCTCGCGCGGCCCCGCAGAACCGTAGGAGAAATCGATCCCGCGCCACTCGCAGCGTCGCTGCAAAAAGAGGATGTTGCCGCGATCGGCGTAGATGTTCATCTGGTCGGGATAGAGGGCCAGTAGGCGAAGCTCCATCAGACTTCCCTCCCCAGCAGGACGACCGTCGAGCCAACGTGCGCGTCAGTGGGAGGGACGGCGCGCCGGCCGGCGGGGCGCAGACCCGCCCGTTGGGCCTCGTCCTCCAGCATCGTCGCGTCGAGCCTGCACAGCGACACGTCGTCCACCTCCTCGGTCAGCTCGCCGGTCGGGGAAACGCGCTGCCGCAACCGCCGGACCCTGATGCGCTCGGAATCGACCACGGAATCGACCGGCAGGCTCGAGTAGACCCAGCCGTCGACCTCGCGCGTATCGGGGAGGGGAGGGGGAGCGTCCACAGCGGCGGGCAGCGCTTCGACGATCGCGAACGCCGCGACCCCGCCGACGGGGAGGTGGGCCGCGACGCACCGCAGGCAGCGACCGCGGTCCTTCTCGCCCGCGAAGAGCTGCAGCAGCTGCATCGGCGCCAGCACGAGGTCGAACTCGTGGGCGAGGTCGAAGGCCCGGGCGTCCCCCACGGCAGCGGCCGCCGGCAAGCCTTGCGCCTGCTCGACAAACGCCGCGACGAGCTCGTGGTCGATGTCCAGCCCGGTGACCGAATGGCCGCGCCGGGCCAGGTGAATCGCCACGCGCCCGGTTCCGCAGCCCAGCTCCAGTATCTGGCGCTCGGCCCGCTCGGCCAGCTCTTCCCAGAGAGCCAGATCGGCGGAATAGCCTCCGCACTCCGCTTCGTGCCAGACGACGCTCACCGCCAGAACTCCTCGGTGAGCCCCCGGGAGGAAAGGACCCTGTGCAGCTCCAGCAGGGCCGTGTAGGTGGGCAGTGCGAAGAGTCGGTCGGGCGCCGAAGCCAGCGCACTGTCGAGCGCCGCCCCGATCTCCGGTTCGACCGCGATCGACTGCTCCGGCCAGCCGGCGTACTTGAGGCGCAGCGCCATCTCCGGCGCGCGTGTCCCGGCGCAGGTGACGCGGCGCACGGCGCCTGCCAGAAGCTCGAAGTCGGCGTCCCACACCCAGGAGACGTCGCGCCCGTCGGCGATCTGGTCGTTGAGCGCAATCCACAGGTCGAGCTTGGATCCCTCCGCCTCCAGCCGCAGCGTGCGAAGCACCTCGTTGGCACCGGCCGGGTTCTTGACCAGCAGAATCGAGACCTCCTTCTCGCCGACCGGCACTGTCTCGACCCGCCCGAAGGCGGCGCGCATCCCAGCAAGCGCCGTGACGATCTCGCTCGGCCGGATGCCGAGCTCCAACCCCGCCGCGATCGCGGCCAGCGCGTTGTAGACGTTGTACAGGCCGGGCAGCGGCAGCTCCAAGCAGAGGTCCTCGCCTCGGGCGCGAACCTGGGTGCGAGATCCACTCATGCCGCGCAGCTCGATGTGGGTGGCCGAAACGTCAGGGCGTGGCCGCCCCACGCCACAGCCGTGGCACGTGTAATGCCCGAGGTGACCGACGAAGGCTCGCTCGTAGCTGTAGGGATGCCCGCAGCGGCGACAGTGCCGTGCATCGAAGGCGTGCTGCAGCTCGGGGAGCGCTTGGGACGGATCGTCGATGCCAAAATAGGCGACGCCCTCGCGTCGATCTCCCTGGGCATCGAGGCCAAGGCCGGCCACGAGGGGATCGTCGGCGTTTAGAGCGAAGCGCGTGCGTCCCACCCTGCTCGAGACCGTCTCCGCCCAACCGTCCGCCAACGCCTCGATCTCGCCGTAGCGGTCGAGCTGATCGCGAAAGAGGTTGCCGAGCACGATCAGGGACGGGTCGAGCTGCTCGGTCACCTTCGGCAGCCACGCCTCGTCCACCTCAAACAGGCCCTCCTGCCCGCGCTGCTCGAGCAGGGCGGTGGCAATGCCCCAGGTCATGTTCGAACCGGCCCGGTTGTGCACCGGTGTGCGCCCGACGGCGGCAAGCAGCGCAGCGATCATGCCGGCGGTTGTCGTCTTGCCGTTGGTTGCGCTGACCAGCGTCACACCGGCCGTCAGCTTCTCGCCGAGCCGCTGCAGTGCCTCGGGCTCGAGGCGCAGGAGCAGGCGGCCCGGAGCCGTGGTGCCACCGCCCCGGCCGCTGGCCCGGCTCGCGGCGCCGAGCGCCCGCGCAACGAGGCGCTTCGCGCCGAACAGCGTTTCGGTTGAGGTCGCGCTCACTCCCTATCCAGGGGCGGGACCAGGAGCTTCAGGGCCCGCGGCAGCAGGCGCAGCGACACCGGGAGATCGGTGATGTGCTCGCCGTCGGCGTAGACGGCAAAGGGGCGGCTGGCGCTCAGCTCCAGGCGTGGGGCGCGGAAGACGCTCACCTCGTCCTCCTCGACGTGCGTGCCCTTGAACACCTTCGGCAGGTTACTCAGGAACCTCAGCTTTCCGACCTCCCCAACCGCGATGACGTCGAATTCGCCATCGGATAGGTCGGCATCCGGAGCAAGCATCATGCCGCCGCCGTATGCCTTGCTGTTCGCGGCGGAGACCGAATAGCCGGTGAACCGAAGGTGCTCCTCGCCGACCTTGACGGTGAAGCGGGCTGGCTTCCAGCCGAGCAGCGTTCGGATCCCCGCGTAGGCGTAGACCAGGTTGCCGCGCAGCAGGTTGGCCTCGTTGGCCAGCAGGTTGGCCTCGGCGTCGAAACCGGTGCTGGCGATTCCCAGGAACCGCTTGCCGTTCGCCTCGCCGACGTCGATCAGGCGGGTGCAGCCGGCTGCCAGGACGGCGACCGCACCCTCGGGGTCCTCAGGTATCCCCAGGACGCGCGCAAGGTCGTTTCCGCGCCCACCGGGGATGATCCCAAGCGGCGCCTCGTAGCCCGCGAGGGCGCCGCCAACGGCGCCGATCAGGCCGTCGCCGCTCATCACCACCGGCACCTCGCCGGCGTCGGCGGCGCGCAGGGCGCGCTCCACACCGTCCCGAAGGCCGTGTGTGCGCTCGACACGGAACACGAGGCGCCGTGCGTCGAGCTCCTGCTCAACCCGAGGCAGCAGCTTGAGGCTGCGGCCGTGAGCCGACGCGGGATTGACCAGCAACGCCAGGGGCATCCCCTCGATCTCCATCGAGCGGCAGCCTATTCCGGCCGCCCCGGGGCGTGCTCGGAGCGGCCCGGGATCGCGGCAGATCCTCGCTTGCCAGGGGCTTGATGCGGGCTTCCACATCGAGCCTCTAGGATTCCGCGCCAGTGCAGGGAACCTCGGATCGCAACAAGTGGATCGCGCTCGGCGTCTTCGCCCTGGTCGCCGTTGTCGTCGTGGCAGCGATCCTGATCGGCCGGGGCGGGGGAGACAACGGCTCGAAGACCACCGCAGGCGCGGCGGGCTGCGCGCAGGTCGAACCACCGAAGCCAAAGCGGGTCAGTTACGCGGCCCCGAAGCAGACGGTGAAGCGCGGCGAACAGCTGACGGCGGCGGTCCGCACGAGCTGCGGAACCTTCAAGATCGCGCTTGACACACAGCGGGCGCCGAAGACCGTCAACTCATTCGTCTTCCTCTCGGACAAGGGCTTCTACGACGACCTCACCTTTCACCGTGTGGCGCCGGGCTTTGTGATCCAGGGCGGTGACCCCCTGGGAACGGGGACCGGCGGTCCTGGCTACAGCGTCGACGAGAAGCCGCCGGCGAACCTCGCGTACACGAAGGGCACCGTCGCAATGGCCAAGAGCTCCGCCGAGCCCCCCGGACGCTCGGGCAGCCAATTCTTCGTGGTGCTCTCGGCCGATGCCGGCCTGCCGGCGGAATACGCCCTGGTCGGCAAGGTCGACGAAGGCTTCGGCGTGGTCGAACGGATCGGCAAGCTCGGCACGCCGGCGGAAAAGCCCAAACAGACCGTTCTGATCGAAGGGGTGTCGATCGAAAAGGGCCGGTGACTCAGGTCGCCAGTCGCGCTGGAGGCCTGATGCCACGCGTGCGACGCCCCGGGGCCAGGCGCATAGGTTCGTCGAGAATTGGCCTGCCGAGTTGAGGCGTTCGAGCGGCAGGCGATTTGGAGATGGACCCATAATCCACACCGAGCCTCTAGGCTGCTCCATCGTGGCCAGAGTCGAGGTTGGAGACAGCGCCCCGGACTTCGAGTTGCCGGGGACCGGCGGCAGGGCGTACGGCCTTTCGGAGTTGCGCGGGCAAACCGTTGTCCTGGCCTTCTATCCCGGCGACGACACCAGGGTCTGCACGGCACAGTTCTGCTCCTACCGGGACAACGCGGATCGCCTCGACCAGCTCGACGCCAACGTGCTGGGCATCTCGCCCCAGTCGGTCGACTCCCACGAGCGGTGGAGCCGCGAAAGGGAGCTGAACGTCCCGCTGCTGGCCGACGAGGACCTGGCGGTGAGCAGAAGCTACGGAGTCCTCGGCTGGGCGGGGCCGTTCGCAAAGCTGGCGGGAATCGAGAACGCGCCCGGGGGCCGCTACGTGATGCGCGCGATCTTCGTTATCGACGCCGATGGGATCGTCCGCCACAAGCACGTGTCGCGGACCGGCTCCCGGTTCCAAACCGTCGACGACATCGAACGGGCCGTCGCCGCGCTGGCCTGATGTCAGAGGCGGGGCCGCGCAGCTTCACCGCCGGCGACGCCCCTGTGATTCGCGGCGAGATCGCGGGGGAGGGCCCGGCGATCGTCCTTTGCCATGGGATTACGGCGACGCGCCGCTACGTCGTGCACGGGTCGCGCGCGCTGGAGCGCGCCGGCCATACGGTGGTCTCCTACGACGCTCGCGGTCACGGAGAGTCCGACCCCGCCCCCGACCCGCAGGGTTATGGATACCCGGAGCTCGTCGCTGACCTGGATGCCGTTATCGCAGCAGCCGGCGCAGGTGGGCAGCCGCTTGTCCTGGCAGGCCATTCGATGGGGGCGCACACCGCGGTCGCATATGCCCTGCGGAACCCCGAGCGGCTGGCCGGGCTGGTGGTGATCGGACCCGTCTACAGCGGCACGATCCCGGCCGAGACCCTGGGCTACTGGGACGGTCTCTCGGCCGCTCTGGCTGAGGGCGGGGTGGAGGGATTCGTCGACTACATCGGCCGCGAACAGCAGACCGACCCCTCCTGGCGGGACACGGTGCTGCGCTTCACCCGCGAGCGGATGCTGCTGCACTGCCATCCGGCGGCTCTGGTGGACGCCCTGACACAGGTGCCACGATCGCGGCCCTTCGGCGAAATGGGCGAGCTTGAGGCATTGCGGGTGCCGACCCTCGTGGTGGCAAGCCATGACCAGGCCGACCCGGGCCACCCGCACGCCGTCGCGACCGCTTACACGGAGCACCTGCCGCAGGCACGCCAGATCGAGGAGCACGTGGGGCAATCTCCGCTTGCCTGGCAGGGTGGGAGGCTCTCACGGGAAATCGCGGCGTTCTGCGCGGAGCCGGCGGTTGCGGCACGCCACAGGACGGCGGGACCGGCGAAACCCTAGGCTTCCCGAGCGATGAGAGCTCCGAGCGAGGGAACGCTCCGCAAGACAACGACCTTCGTTGCCACATTTGGCATCGGCGTCGCCACCTACATCGCAATTGCCGACGCGGGTGGCGGGGCGCCGGTCTGCCTGGCGGGCGGCGGTGGCTGCGAGACCGTCGCCAACAGCTCCTACTCGCATCTGCTGGGCATCAACGTGGCGCTTATCGGCATTGCCGGATACGTGCTCATCTTGCTGTCGGCACTGCTGCGCGGCGATCTCGCCCGGATGTCGGGCTTCGGGGTGGCTTTGGCGGGCTTTGCCTTTAGCGTGTACCTGACCTATCTGGAGCTCTTCGTGATCGACGCGATCTGCCAGTGGTGCGTCGCGAGCGCGGTGCTGATGATGGTGCTTTTCGGGTTGAATGCAGTTCGCATGATCGTCTACGTCGGAAGGACCCCATGAGCGGTAAGAAGTCCAGGGAGGAACGTCGCGAGGAACGGCTGCAGAAGGAAAGCGATGCTGAAAGGCAGGAGCGGCGTCAGCTGCTCATAAAGGTCGGCAGCGCCGCTGTGTTCCTGGCAATAGCCGTCGTCGCCGTGCTCATCGTCGTCAGCCAGAACCAGAGCGGAGGCGGCGATGCCAACAACGTCAAGGACGTCGGCCTCGTGCGCGAACAGCTGGCCGGAATCCCGCAGAGCGAAATGGCGCTGGGCGACCCGAAGGCGAAGGTGACGATGTTCGAGTACGGCGACCTGCAGTGCCCGGTCTGCAAGGCGTTCTCCGAGGAAGTGCTGCCCGATGTGATCGACGCGAAGGTGCGCAGCGGCGAAGCGAAGGTCGAGTTCCGCAACTACACGATCATCAGCCAGCAGTCGGTCCCAGCCGGAGCGGCGGCGATCGCCGCCGGCAAACAGGGCCACGGCTGGAACTTCGTCGAGCTCTTCTACCGAAACCAGGGCGAAGAGGGCTCGGGTTATGTAACCGAGGACTTTCTCACCGGGATAGCAAAGGGCGCCGGCGTGCCGGACATCGACAAGTGGAACAGCGACCGCAAGAGCAAGGCCACGCTCAAGCAGGTGTCGCGGACCTCAACAGAAGCCCAGGAACTTGGCTTCAGCGGAACGCCGTCGTTCGCGGTGTCGGGCCCGGGCGTAACCGGCATGAAGACCCTTGGGACACCCGGTTCGGCTGGCGCTCTGGAAGAAGCCATCGACGAAGCGGGTTAGACGGGCCGCCAGGGGCGATTCGCAGTTGGAGACGGGCCGCCAGGGGCGACTGGCAGCCGGTTATGCCGGTCGCCGGGGGCGATTCGCAGCGGCGGTGCTCAGGTGGGTTTCCTGGCTGAGTTGACATAACATCCATTATCGAGCGTTGGGCTCGAAATCGCCGCCCCCGTCGAGCGCCCCATTCGAGCCGTCCGCCCCAGCCAGAATCGCCTCGGCTATCCGCTGCGGGGCCGGCGGACAGCCGGGGATGCGGATGTCCACCGGCAGCAGATCCTCCAGGGGGCCGGCCAGCTCGGCGGCGTCGCCGAGGACGCCGCAACCGAGGGCGCAATCGCCAAGGGCGGCGACCAGGCGTGGCTCGGGCATCGCCTCATACGCCGCTTGCAACGGCTCGACCATGCGCGTCGTGACCGGGCCGGTGACGAGCAGGATGTCGGCGTGGCGCGGCGAGGCGACGATGTCGAGCCCGAAGCGCTGCAGGTCGTACTGCGGGGCAGCCGTCGCGGCCACCTCGTGCTCGCAAGCGTTGCAGGACCCGGCATCGACGTGCCGGAGAGCCACGGAGCGGGCGCCCCTGCGTCGTGGCAGCGCTGCTTCACGACGAACCCGCTGCAGGTGGCGGAGCAGGACGAACATGATCAGCGATCCACGCAGGCGTAGCAGAGCTCGAAGCTCTTGTTGATCAGCGGGAAGTCCCCCAGGACGCTGCCAGCCGTGGCGTGCGCCAGGGCGGTCCAATTGGCATAGGAGCCGGTGCGCAGGTGAAACCGCCCAACCCGCTGCCCGTCTGGCTCGACGACGCAGACGGTCTCTCCGCGTGGGCTCTCGACGCGTGCGATTCCCACCGGATCGGTGGTGCCGCGCGGAGTCCCAGCCGCCGGACGCAGCGGCTCGCAGAGGAGCTCGTCCAGCATCGCGAAGGTCACCTCCAGCTCGATCGCCCGCACCTCGAGGCGTGCGGCGACGTCTCCCCCGGCGATTGCCGGGATAGCGGCGGCGAAGGTGGAGCCGTAGCAGAGCCCGGGGCTGGCCATGCGAGTATCCAGCTTCAGGCCGGAGGCGCGGCCGACGACCCCAACCGCGCCAAGCTCAGCCGCGTCCTCGCGCGCCAGCACGCCCACCTCACCGAGCCGCGCCTGAACGGACGCCGAAAAGCGGATCTCGCGCCATGCTCGCGCCGCATCCTGGCGCAGCTCGCCAAGCTCGCCGCGTACCCGATCGGCTTCCGGGGACGCCAGCTCGAGGCGACTGGCGCCGACCTCAACCAATCCGAATAGGTAGCGGTGGCCGGCGAGGGCCCCGTTGAGGCGCAGCGCCCGCTCCTTCAGCGCCGCAAAGGCCATGTTCCCGGTCGCAAACCCGAGCCCGGCGCAGATCGCACCGATGTCGTTGAGGTGGTTGTAGAGCCGCTCCAGCTCGAGCAGCAGGGTGCGACCGCGGCGCAGGTCTCGGGAAGAGTCAAGGCCAAGAATGCTCTCGCAGGCCTGCGCGTAGGCGACCGAGTTGGTGACCGCGCAGGCACCGCAGGACCGCTGCGCGAACGCCAACCCGTCCGGGAGCTTGCCGCCCTCGGCAGCGCGCTCCAGCCCGCGATGCTTGTAGAAGAGGCGTGGATCGACAAGGAGAATCCGCTCGCCGACGACGTGAAACCGGAAATGGCCGGACTCGATCACGCCGGCGTGGATCGGCCCGACGGCCACCTCGTGCACCCCCTCCCCTGCCACCGGGACTGTCCAGCGCGCGGTCTGGAGCGGATGGGCGACGAGTGGGCGCAGGGGCTCATGGCCGTCGAAGCGCAGCCCGTAGACGTCGTGGGCCTCGCGCTCATCCCAACCCGCGGCGGGAATGAGGTCGACGATCGTCTCCTGCTCCTCGTCGCCAAGGCGGGTCGTGAACACCCGCGTTTCGGTACCGCGGGCGAACAGCGCGCTCCAGCGGCGATCGGCGTCCGGGCCGCCGGCAAAGGCCCCGCAGAAGCGATCGCCGTCGTCGAGGGCTCGCCGGCACGCGTCGCGCCATTCGGAGCGATCGACCGTCATGCTGCTGGCGCTCTGGCGCGTCGCCGGGGCGCGCGGGCTCACGCGCCGCTCCCCATCAGGGCCTCGACAATGCCCGAATCGGGCAGTGCGTAGGCCACCGCGGTCAGTGCCAGTAGCCCGACGGCCGCGGTTCCGGCGAGCACGGCCACCGCTCGTGTCGAGCGGGAGGTCGGGCCGCTGCCCCTCCCCTCCCCCTCGCCCAGCAGTGCCTCGATCAGGGCATGCGCGAGGCCGAGGAATCCGAGCGCGAGCAGCACGGCGGCGAGCGCGGAAACCACCGTCAAGCCGGCCGCCATTCCCCCCAGTAGAACCATCACCTCCGAGACGAAGAGCGGCGAGGGAGGCAGCCCGGCGAGCGAGACGAGACTGATCGCCATCGCCGTGGCCGTCGGTGCGCTCGTTCGGGCGACACCTCTTGGCGCCCTCCTTCCGCTGGCCGGGTCCTGGCGCAGCAGCGGAATGGCCGTGTAGAAACCGAGCGCCTTGGCGATGCCATGGCCGGCAACGTGAATGACTACTCCGGCGATCGCCAGCGGCGTGCCAAACCCGACTCCCAGCGCGAGAATCCCCATGTGCTCGAGGCTGGAATAGGCAAGCAGGCGCTTCCAGGGCAGAGGCCGCCAGAGGAACGGCACCGCGATCAGCAGCGAAGCGAGGCCGAAGCCGACGAAGAGCTCCTGAACGACGCCGGCGCCAAGCGCCGGCTCGAGCGCGAGCTTGGTCCGCCAGGCGATCAGCAGCACGGTCGGGAGCAGCGCCGCGGAGAGCATTGCGCTGACCGGCGGCGGTGCCTCGCTGTGCGCGTCGGGCAACCAGTTGTGCACCGGGGCCCAGCCGATCTTGCTCGCCAATCCCACCATGATCAGGACGAAGGCGACGAGAGCGGTTGGCCGTGGGAGGCCATCGGCACTGGCCGCCAGCTCCCGCCAGTCCAGGCGGCTCAGGCCCGGAGCCGTGTCGCCGGCGGCGGCGAAGAGGACGACTATCCCCAGCAGCGCGATCGCCAGCCCGAGCGTGGTGAGGATGACGTACTTCCAGCCCGCCTCAAGCGCGCTGCGTCTGCCGGTGAAGGCCACCAGCAGCGCTGAGGCTGCGGTGGTCGCCTCGATCAGCAACCAGGCCAGCCCCAAGTTGTCGACGAGTGGCAAGGCCAGCAGCGCTGCCCAGAAGACGTTGAGGGCGACGTAGTAGAGGACGTGGGAAACCCGGGCGCTGAACCAGCTGCGGCCAGCGTGGCGCAGGTAGGCGGGCGAAACGGCGGCGCTCGCGAGGCCGACGACGGCAACCAGGGCGAGGAATATGCCGCTGGCGGCGTCGAGCACATACCAGCTGCCCCGCGCGGCGGCCGCCGGCGCGGCGGCCAGCGAGAGCACGGCAAGGGTCAGCGCCAGCGCCGCCGTTAGCGTGGAGCCCACGAGGTTGAGGCGGTCCACGGCACGCGCGCTCGGCATCAGCGCCACGGCGGCGGCGGTGCCCAGCGGCACTGCGAGCACCGCTATCGCGAGAATCCCGTCAGTCACGAAGCCCTCGCAATAGATCGGTGTCGCCCGTGCCGACCTCACTTTGGATCTTCTGGGTGAAGGCCGCTCCGACGGTGATCACCAGCGCGAGGTCGAAGAGGATGCCGAGCTCGATCACGAACGGCAGCCCGCCGGGAACCGAGATCGCCAGCAGGTAGACGCCGTTCTCCGCAACCAGGATGCCGAGCAATTGCAGTAACGCCGGCCGGCGCACGACGACGGTGGCGATCCCCAGCGCAAGCAGGGTCACAGCGGCATGTTCGGTGGCGCGGCCGCCGAGCCCCAGCGGCGGGACCGCCGCCATCGCCACCAGGGCGACGACGGTGGCGAGGAGCAGGCGGGCCCCCACCGTCGTCGAAGGGACGATCAGGCCCGACTCCGGTGTGCGTCTGCGGGCAAGGGCCAGAAGGACCGGAAGCGCCACGGCGCGCACCAGAAGGATCACGCCGGCGACCAGCAGCCCATCGCCGTTGTCACCCGCCAGCGAGAGCGCCGCGAGACCCAGCAGCAGGGCCTGGGCCGCGACCAGCAGGATGGCAAAACTGCGGCGACGGACGAGGATCACGCCAAACCCGAGCGCGACTAGGGCGACGAGCAGCGCAGAGCTCATGCCAGTCCGCCCAGCAACCAGCTGGCCAGTCCGACGAGGGCCAGCAGGCATCCGCCGCCAAGGAGGGCCGGTGCGCTCAGGATCCGCATCTTTGGCTGCGCGGTCTCGGTCAGCGCCAGGGCCGCGCAGAGCAGCGCCACGCCGACCGCGAGGCAGGCGAGCTGGACGCCAAACCCACCCCAGTGAGGCAGGAACAGCTCGGCGCCGACGACGAGCACGATCCAGTGCCGTGCGGCGGCGCTCCACTCCAGCAGCGCCAGGTCGCGGCCGGCGTACTCGAGCAACGGCCCCTCGTGGATCATCGTCAACTCCAGGTGAGTGTCGGGGTTGTCGATTGGCTGGCGTCCGGTCTCGACCAGGACGATGAGGCCGAAGGCGGCCGCGGCGCACCAGCGAACGGGCTCGCTCCAGGCGGCGGCGCCGTTGGCGGCGGCGCTCATCGAAACGAGATCGGTGCTGCTCGCCGGCAGCGCGGCGAGGACGATCGCCAGGACCAACAGGGCCTCCGCGAAGGCGGAGAGGGTCAGGTCCCGGCTTGCACCGATCAGCGCGAAGCCCGAGCCGGTGTCCCAGCTCGCGGCGGCCAGTGCGAAGCGGGCCAGCGCCAGCAGACCGACGAGGACCAGCGCGTCGTTCCCCAGTGACCAGTTGGGGGCGGCCCCTGCGATAGGCAGCAAGAGCAGGGCCAGCGCAGTGGCGGCGGCGACCGCGCAGGGCGCCAGCCGGTAGACCACCGTGGTCGGTTGCGGGTCGGCCAGGCTCTTGCCCCAGAGCCGGCGCAGCTCCCGGTAGGGCTGCAGAGGCGAGGGGCCGCGACGTCCCTGGAGGCGGGCCTTGAGCGCCTGGATCGCTCCCGGCAGCAGCGGCGCCAGGCCGATGCCGCCGACGACCTGAATCGCCGCGGCGAGCGCGGTCATCCGATCGCTCCCGTTCGCACCAGGGCGAGCAGCGCCAACAACAGGGCGAGCAGGTAGGCGGCGTAGGCGCGAATGCTGCCGGACTGGACGCGACGGGCGATCCGGGCAGCGGCGAGGGCGCCTCGCAGCAACGGCCCGAAAAGCGCGGTGTCGAAGAGGTGGGGAACCTCGCCCCGGTAGTGGACCGACTGGACCACGCCGTGCTCGACCACCGGCGCGACCATCCGTCGCGACCGCAGGGCGCCCTCGAGGACGAGCCGCAGCGGCTTGGTGAAACCGGCCGAGCTCCAGGCGAGCGCCGGCTCCACCCGCGTACCGCAGGCCCAGGCGGGGACCGGCGCGGCACGCCGCGAGCCACGCAGGCGCCAGAGCAGGCCGCTGAGAGCAATGAGCCCGAGCAGCAGCCACGGCGAGGGCAGCGAGCCGGTGCCGGGAACGAGCAGGCTTGGCGCCGCGCCGAGGCTGCGGGGCTGCGGGGCGAGCCCCATCAGCGCTGGGACCAGCATGCCCGGGAGGGCGCCCAGAGCGACGCAGCAGACGGCCAGGAGCACCGGGCCGAGCCACATGCCGAGCGGCGCCTCTACCGCCGCCGCGACCTCGGGCCGGCGGGGCGCGCCGAGCAGCACCAGCCCAACCGCCTTGACGAAGCAGAACAGGGCCAGGGCTGCGGTTGCGGCAAGGCCCCCGGCTGCCACGGCACCGACGAGGCCGATGCCGAGAGCTGGGCCCAGGGCAACGTGGACCAGCGCCTGCAGGGTGAGCCACTCCGAGGCGAAGCCGTTGAGCGGGGGAACCCCGGCGATTGCCATCGATCCGATCAGAAAGGCGCCGCCGGTCCAGGGCATGCGCCGCAGCAGGCCACCGATGCGATCGAGGTCGAGGCAGCCCACGGCGCGCTCGAAGGCACCCGCCGCCAGGAACAGCAGGGCCTTGAACACGGCATGGTTGAGGACGTGAAGAAGCGCTGCGGCGAACGCGATCGCCGCCCACTCCACCTCGGCCTGGGAGGCGAAGAGAATCGAGGCGCCGAGCCCGAGCGCGACGATCCCGACGTTCTCGATCGAGTGAAAGGCGAGCAGCCGCTTCAGGTCGTGTTGCATCAGCGCGTAGAGGACGCCGCCCAGCGCTGACAGCAAGCCCAGCCCGAGCACCGTCAGGCCCACCCACAGGGGCGCCGGAGCCGCCCACTCGAAGAGCACTCGGATCAAGCCATAGAGGGCGACCTTGACCATCACCCCCGACATCAGGGCCGAAACGTGACTCGGCGCGACGGGGTGCGCTCGCGGCAGCCAGGAGTGCATCGGCATCAAGCCCGCCTTGGTGCCGAAGCCGACCAGAGCGGCGACCATGACGAGCGCCTCCACCCCGCCCCCCCGGGTGGCGAGCGCCCCGGGATCGCTCAGCGCTCCATAGTGGGCGAGCGCCAACACGCAGATCCAGACACCGGCACCGCCCAGGTGGGTCATCGCCAGGTAGACGAAGACTGCACGGCGCACGTCGGCGTCGTTGCGACTGACGAGGATCGCGGCAGCGGGAACCAGGGTCATCAGCTCCCAGAAGGCGAGGAACGAGGACGGGTCGCGCGCCGTGACGACCCCGGCTAGCGAGAGCAGGAACAGCCCGCACAGGGCCACCTGAGCGCGCTCGCCGGCGGAGCCGGCCAGGTAGTCGCGGGCAAAGAAGAGCGAGGGTATGGCGACCACCGCGACGGTCGCCAGGAAGAATCCGCTCAGTCCATCGACTCCAAGCACCGGGCTGAGCCCGTCACGAAACCCGGCGCCGAGCGGCGCCGCTCCGAACACGACGAGGGCTCCGCCGACGCCGATCGCTCCGATCCCGAGCGCCTGCAGGGCGAGTGCGTCGTTGGCACGCATGCGCAGCAACGGACCCACGGTCCCGGCTCCGAGCAGGGCCGCGCCGGCGGCGACCAGCCAGTCCAACCCGCTCAATCCAGGAGACCTATCGCGCCCGGGACTTCGATCGCGACCGCGTCTTTGCGGTCGCGTTGGTGGTCTTCGGCGCGGCTTGCTCCAGCTCTCCCAGCAGGGCGCTGGCTTCCTCGAGATGAGAGCTGATCACCTGACGAGCGCTGCCCAGGAGCTGAAAGATGCGGGGGTCGCGAACCCTGTGATAGACGCTGGTGCCCTCGCGGCGGGCCTCCAGCAGCCCCTGCCTGCGCATCGCGCTGAGATGCTGGGAGGCACCGCTGGAGTCGATCTCCAGCTCGGCCTGAAGCTCCCGCACGGTCATCTCGCCGCCGCGCAGCAGATCCAGGATGCGCACCCTGGCCGGGTGGCCCAGGGCGCGGAAGAACTCCGCCTCGATCTGATGAATTGGCTCCATAGTTTAAGGAATTATAAGACAATACACCTCCAGCAAGCCGAGCACGTTACGCCTGCGGCGGGCGCGAGCTGCGGGCCCGACGGAATGCCGCGCGCGGCTCAGCCCGGCAGCATTGCGCTGCCCCACGCCAGCGGCCTGACGAGCGGCGGTGCTCAGCCCGGCAGCATTGCGCTGCCCCACGCCAGCGGCCTGACGAGCGGCGGTGCCTTGGGCAGACGGCCACGCTCCAGGCGCTCCACGGCGAACGGCGAGGCCGCGATCGTGGCCACCGTGTCTCGGTTGCAGTGACAACCGTCGCCCAGGAAGCGCCAGGGCTTCTCGAGTCGGTCCTGCCAGCGGGCCAGATCGGCGTGCTCGGAGCGGACGTGCTCGATGAAAAGCAGCCTTCCCTCCGGGCGCAGCACCCTGGCCGCCTCAGCGAGGGCGGCCGATGGGTTGGGCACCGTGCAGAGCACCAGCGCGAACACGGCCGTGTCAAAGCTGGAATCCTCGACAGGCAGTCGTTCGGCGGGTGCCTCGATCAGCTCGGCGGATAGACCCGATTCGTCCAGCCTGGGACGCAGCCTCTTCAGCATGTGAGGGTCGGGCTCGGCAAGTACCAGCTCGGTCACCGCCGACGGGAACAGATCGAGGTTGGCACCGGTGCCCGCGCCGATGTCGATCGTGCGCCCCCGAGCGCTTGCCAGCAGCTCACGGCGCATCTCTCGCAGGCCGGCCTCTTCGGTTCCGCTGAGCCCACGGTCGTAGAGGGCCGTGAAGGCCCGGCCCCAAGTGGCGTCGTAGATGCGGCCCATCTGTCGCGCTGACCGGTCCGACCGCCCTGTGAGGAGGTCAAACCGGTCGCGAGCGTGGGTTAGGCGGCGTCCTTTTGCGCCGGCTCGGGCTCTGGCTCGGCCTCCGCCTCGAGGCCCGGGTCACTGTGCGCGGCCCGTTCCTCGTAGGCGCGGCGGCTTGCCAGATTGACCTCGGTCAGGATCTTGTCCACCCCCATGAAGCGGGCCACCGCCTCACGCCCCTTGCGCGGCAGCAGCGCGGCGCCGGTGACGGTGAACTTCAGCGAGCGCGGGACGAAGACGTCGAACCGCCGCAGCTCGAGCGCGTCGACGATCTCGTTGGCGACGTCCTCCGGCTCGACCCGCTTGACCAGGCGCTGGTCCGATACGCCTTCCATCAGGGCGGTGTTGACCGGAACCGGCATCACGCAGGAGAGCTCGATGTCGGTGCCGCGCAGCTCTTGGCGAACCGCCTCCGAGAGGCCCACCACGGCGTGCTTGGTAGCCGAGTAGGTGGCAATCCCGGGTACCCCCGCCTTGCCGGCCGAGGAGGCGATGTTGACGATGTGACCGGTATTGCGGGGCTGCATCCGACGCAGCGCCATCTGGGTACCGGCGATGACGCCCAGCAGGTTGATGTCGACCTGGCGGCGGATCGACTCCTCGCCCTCCTCGACGAACTTCGTGACCGGCATGATGCCGGCGTTGTTGACCAGGATGTCAAGTGGGCCGAGCTCCTTTTCGGTGCCCTCGAGGAAGCTCTCGAACGAAGCGCGGTCGGTGACGTCGAGGGGTAGAGCGATCGTTCCATTGCCGAGCTGTGCCGCGGTCTGCTCGGCAAGCGCGAGGTCCAGGTCCCCGATGGCGACCCGGCAGCCCTTGCGAATCAACGCTTCGGCCGTGGCCCTACCGATTCCACGAGCCGCACCGGTGATCGCCACCACCTTGCCGCTGAGCGGCCGTCGTTCCTTTGCCATCTCTACTCCTCCTCCGATCCGGGGCCGCTAGGCCGCCGGCTTGTAGACAGTGACCACGGCGGCGCCGCCGAGGCCGATGTTGTGCTGCAGGGCCAGCTTGGCGCCGTCGACCTGGCGCTTGTCGGCCTGACCGCGCAACTGCCAGGTCAGCTCCGAGCACTGCGCGAGACCCGTCGCCCCCAGCGGATGACCCTTGGAGATCAGCCCGCCGGAGGGGTTGACGACGACCTTGCCGCCATAGGTGGTTGCTTCTTCGTCGATCAGCTTGTGCGCCTCTCCCTCGGCAGCGAACCCGAGAGCTTCATAGGTGATCAGCTCGTTGGCGCTGAAGCAGTCGTGCAGCTCGCAGACGTCGACATCGTCCGGGCCGACGCCGGCTTCCTCGTAGGCCTCCCGGGCAGCCTGCTTCGACATATCGGAGCCAACGATCTTCATGCAGTCGGTGTCGTCGGCGAAGGTCGAGGCGAGGTCGGTGACCATCGATTGGCCGGCGATCTCGATCGCCTGCCCCCAGAGGTCATGCTCGTCGACGTAGCGCTCCGAGGCGACGATCGCGCAGGCTGAACCGTCGGAGGTCGGCGAGCACTGGAGCTTCGTCAGCGGGTCGTGGATCATCTTCGCGCCCTTGATGTCCTCCAGCGTGTACTCGTCCTGGAACTGGGCGTAGGGGTTGTTGACGGAGTGCTTGTGGTTCTTCCAGCCGATCCAGGCGTAGTGGTCGGGATTCGAGCCGTACTTCTCCATGTGGTCGCGGCCGGCGTTGCCGAACATCTGCGGGGCCGGCGGCGCCTGCTCGGGGTCGCGAATCTCAAACATGCGGGCGGCGTGCTTGTCGATCGCGTTGGTGCGATCGGTGTACTTGACGCCAAGCGAGCCCGGCTCCATCTTCTCGAACCCGACCGCGAGGGCGCAGTCCACGACACCACCCCGGACGGCCTGGCGCGCCAGGAACAGCGCCGAGGACCCGGTTGAGCAATTGTTGTTGACGTTGACCACCGGGATCCCGGTCAGTCCAAGCTGGTAGAGCGCTCGCTGCCCGTAGGTCGAGTCGCCGTAGCAATAGCCCGCGTAGGCCTGCTGGACGTCCTCGTAGGGAATGCCGGCGTCGGCCAGCGCCTTCTCCCCCGCCTCTCGAGCCCAGTCGGGGTAATCGCCCTCCTTGGTTCCGGGCTTCTCGAATTTGGTCATACCGACCCCGACGACGAACGAACGGTTGCTCAAGATCTACTCCTGTGGTCTCCCGCGTGCGCGGCGATTTGGCTGCGTGGCCAGGAATGTACCGGGATGGAGCACGCGGCGCGCAAGAAGCCGTCGATTTCCGTGTTCATTCCACGTACCCGCCGGGCAACCGGTCGTCGTGGTCCCGGCACTCCTCCGCCCGCCTGCCGTCGCGGCAGATAGCTGGTGCTGGTCGCCAGCGTGCGGGCGATGCTGGTCGCCAGCGTGCGGGCGATGCTGGTCACCAGCGTGCGGGCGATGCCGGTCACCGCCAGCCTCGCGCGCGACACCCAACTCGCCCAAATGCCGGGTGACGACATCGATCAACGCCTGCGCGTTGGAGGGCTCCGGTGGCTCCTTGAGCGGGCAGTTGAGGATCGGGGTGACTGAGCGGGCAGTTGAGGATCGGGGTGACGACATCGATCAACGCCTGCGCGTTGGAGGGCTCCGGTGGCTCCTTGAGCGGGCAGTTGAGGATCGGGGTGACTGAGCGGGCAGTTGAGGATCGGGGCCTCGCGGTCCATGCGCGCCAGTCTCCCCCACCACCACCCGCCATGCAAGCGGCATCGCGCCGTCCCCAATCGCCCCGTCCGTCACGGTGCCCGGCCCCACCCAAGTACCCTCAAGGCACGTGCTCATTGCCGAGATCAGCACCGACCCGACTGCCGGGGTGGGGATTTTCGCCGCCCTTGCGGCTGGGATCGTTTCCTTCCTGTCGCCCTGTGTCCTGCCGCTTGTGCCCGGCTACCTGTCGGCAGTCAGCGGTATCTCTGCCGGGGAGCTCGAGAGCGCCGGCTGGAGACGCGTCCTCGGTCCCAGCCTGCTCTTCGTTGCCAGCTTCTCGGCGATCTTCGTCCTCCTGGGTCTCACGGCAACAGGCCTCGGTGCCACCCTGCACGACCACGAGGCGCTGCTGACCAAGGTCGCCGCGGCTTTGATCGTCGCCATGGGGGTCCTCTTCGTGGCCTCCCTGTTCATCTCGCGTCTGAACCGGGAGTGGCACGTCGAGGCGCTCCTCGAGCGAGCCGGAAAGGGCGGGCCGGTGATCGCCGGAGCCGCCTTCGCCATCGCCTGGACCCCGTGCATCGGTCCCACCCTGGGAGCAATCCTCACGGCCGCCTCGCTCACCGGGTCAGCCAGCCGCGGCGCCCTCTTGCTCGGCGTCTACTCTGCGGGCCTCGCGATTCCCTTCCTGCTCACCGCTGTCGCGTTCTCCCGGATGACGACCGCCTTCGCGGCGGTCAAGCGCCACTACCAGGCGATAGTCGCAACCGGTGGCCTGATACTGATCGCGATGGGCATCCTGATCTGGACCGGCGAGCTCACCCAGCTCAACATCGAGGCGCAGCGCGTGCTGAGCGAACTCGGCCTCGACTTCTGGAACGTCTGAACGAACGCTGCAATGACCCCGCTATAGGGGGCAAACGCAGCTCTCGTCAGTTGCTGGCGTGGAACGTCTGAACGAACGCTGCAATGACCCCGCTATAGGGGGCAAACGCAGCTCTCGTCAGTTGCTGGCGGGGACGACGGTCTCCATCTCCCTGCCGACCGCCTCGACCTCCTCGAGGCCGCCATCGTCCAACTCGCGGGAGCACACGATTCGGAAGCGGCCGGTACCGATCTCCGCATCAGCGATGACGGGCAGTCCGCATATCTGGTCCCAGCCCAGTCTCTCCACCTCAAACGGGTTCATCCGCACTTCGGCGGCGGGAAACGGACAGCCACGATTGTGCTGATCGATCGCCTTGGAGATCGCCTCCAGGTTCTTCGCCTCGGCCGACGCCACGAACCAAATTCTAAAGACGGGCGCCGGTTCGGCGACGCCAGAGGCCTGGCATCCGCATGCGGATGCCGCGTGCACGCATGACCCACATCAAGCGGCTCGGGACGCTAGAGCGTTCCGCCCGTCTCGTAGGCCCTGCCTGGCGTGGCACCGACCACGAGTAGACGGATGCCCTCAGGGCCCGGGATGACCTTGCGCTTGACGTCGGGGCCAACGCGAGCGATGTGGGCAGCGTCGATCGCGTACCGACGACCGCCGGCCTCCAGGGTTCCCGAGCCATCGAGGGCGACGTAGACCTCCTCCTGGCCGAGCTGCTGGGGGCGCGCGGCGAACATCTGGGCGCCGATGCCCTCGGAGGAATGGTCGTGCTCGGGGTAATCCTGGGCGCCGGGCGCCAGGTCGATGATCGACATGCCAAAGGAGGTGACCTCGAGGCCGCCGGCGGCCTTGCGGAACTTGATGCCCTCGAAGAAGCCCTCGATCGCATCCATTGCGTCGATCTTCGCGTGGGTCACGTCCCCCATGTCGGGATCCTACCCCGCAGCCGCTCCGCCGAACAGGATTGTCGCTCGGTGGCGTCCCGCCCCCCACCTACCATCGCATCGATGGCTGCCAAACGGACGATCGCGCACCTCGATATGGATGCGTTCTATGCATCAGTGGAGTTGCGGCGGCGGCCGGAGTTGAAGGGAAAACCGGTGGTCGTCTGCGGATCGGGGCCGCGGGCGGTGGTGACGACGGCCAGCTATGAGGCGCGCAAGCTGGCCGGCATCCATTCCGCGATGCCCGCCGCCATCGCGCGGCGCAGACTACCCGACGCGGCCTTCATCGAACCCGATTTCTCCGCGTACCGGTCGGCCTCGGCGCAGGTGATGGAGATCATGCGGGCAGGAGCGGAAACCGTCGAGGTCGTCGGGCTCGACGAGGCCTACGTCGACCTCACGGGGGTCTTCTCGCCCAAGGCGACCATGCGCCGCATTTCCACCACGATCGGGGAGGAGGTCGGCCTCACCTGCTCGATCGGGATCTCGGAGAACCGCCTGCTCGCGAAGATCACCAGCGAGCTCGGGAAGCCGGCGGGCTTGGTGGTGCTCTCGCGGGCCGAGGCCCTGGAGCGATTTGCCGCGGACTCTCCAGGGCTCGTGCCGGGGATCGGGCCCAAGACCGTGATCAAGCTGCAGCAGATGGGGATCCGCACGCTGGCGGCACTGCGTGAGCACGACGCCGCCGAGCTGGAGCGCGCGTTTGGACCGCGGACGGGCCACTGGCTGCAGGCCCGTGCAGGGTTCGAAGACGAGACACCGATCGCCGTCGTGCGCGAGACCAAGTCGCAGTCGGCGGAGACGACTTTCGACGTCGACGTTGCCGACCACGGCGAGATGGCAAGTCACGTCGCCTCGCTCGCCGGGGAGCTCTGCCGGCGGCTGCGCTCGCGCGATCTGGAGGGGCGCACGATCGGCATCAAGGTCCGCCTCGACGACTGGACCAACGTCACCAGGTCGCACACGATCGAGCAGCCGACCAACGATCCCGCGGTCGTCACCCCAGTGGCACTCGAGCTGCTTCGCGCCTACTCCCCACCCCGGCCGGTACGGCTGCTGGGAGTGCGCGTGGCGGGATTCGGTCGCGAGGAGCGCACCGAGCCGGCGGCATCGACCGGCCAGCTCGAGCTCGGCATCTCCGAGCGCTCAGCGGCTTGAGAGCAGCACGCCGGTGCTCGGGAAATGCAGCCGGGCTCGGGTGGCCGCGGTCAGGTCGAAATCGCGGCCGGCCACGTAAGGGCCGCGGTCGACGACGGCCACGGTGACACTGTGACCGCGGTAGCGCAGCTTCACCTTCGAGCCGCACGGAAGGGTCTTATTGGCGACACCCAGGGTCCCCGGCTGCAGGGTTCCTCCGCAGGCAAGGGCGCCGCCGTAGAGCCCGGGCCCGTAATAGGAGGCGGCGGCCGTGCGGTAGGCGGTGACCTGCCGCGCCGGGCTGATCGAAGCCCGCACGCGCCGGTCGTGCAGGCCGTAGGCACGCACCCGGTAGGTACCGGGGCCGCGCGGGCGCCAGCGCACCGAGAACGCGCCGCTGCGGCGGCTGGCGGTTCCGACGGTGGCACCGTGCGGCCCGCGGATGACGACCTTGACGCGGTGCGAGCCGCGCGGGCGCAACCGCCCTTGCAGGAGCAGCCGCCGGCCACCGACCGTGTCGTGACTGGAAACGTGCAGGGAGATGTGTGAACGAAGTCGCTGGCGTGTGTGGTGCTCCTTCATACGCGCCGGCGCCGGGACAGCCCAGGCAATCAGAGCGGCGACAGCCAGCGTCGCGGGCAGGATGAATCGCATCGTGTGTCAACTCGCTTTCTCGCCTGCCTACGGGGTTAGCTGACGGGCTTGCGAGCGCAATTGCTGCGCGATCGCTACGGACGGCTCGCCGTCCGATTCGCCCCTGCCACGACTGGTATCGACGTGGCCTTTGGGTCCCCCGCCCTCCTCGTGCTCACGAGAAGACTCGGCAGATGTGTGCTTCGATTCGGAGCGAACACGTTAGGGGCCTCCCGAAGCGCCGAGAGTGAGTCGCATCACACTGCAACTCACCCTGCCCGGCGACCGCTAACGGCTTTGGAGAGCGGTTCTGCAAACCCTTTGGCAGGCACAGGGCCGTGTGCGAAGATGCGTCGATGGCCAGAGATCGATTGAGCGGCCTCGATGCCTCGTTTCTCCACATGGAGCGAGCGGGCGCGCACATGCACGTCGCCTCCACAATCATCTTCGCGGGGCCGCCTCCGAGTCATGGCGATCTCCGCGACCACATCGAGTCGCGCCTGCACCTGGTACCGCGATTTCGCCAGAAGCTGCGCTTCGTGCCGTTCGCGCAAGGCCGACCGGTCTGGGTCGACGACCCCCACCTCAACCTCAACTACCACGTCCGACAGACCGCACTGCCGGCTCCCGGGTCCGAGGAGCAGCTTCGCAACCTGGCGGCACGAATCTTCTCCCAGCAGCTCGACCGCACCAAGCCGCTCTGGGAGCTGTGGTTGATCGAGGGCCTCGAAGGAGATCGCTTCGCGATCGTCGGCAAGAGCCACCACGCCCTGGTCGATGGCATCTCGGGGGTTGACATAACCACCGTCCTCTTCGACCTGGACGAGGAGCCGCAGGCTCCGCCTGCACGGCCGCCGAACTGGGCGCCACGTCCAGAGCCGACCGACCTTGAGCTGCTTCGTGAGGCGCTCCAGGAGCGCCTCACGAGCCCGCGTGAGATCGTTCGTGGCGTGCGCGCTGCGCTGCGCGGCCCCCGCCAGGTGCTGCATGGAATCGGGGCCACGGGCAAGTTCCTCGAGGCGAGCATGTCGGCCCCGAGCACGCCCTTTAACGCGGAGATCGGGCCGCACCGTCGCCTCGCCTTCGTGCGCGGTGACCTCGACGAGTTCAAGCGCGTGAAGGACGCCCACGGCGGCACCGTCAACGACGTCATTCTCTCCGTCGTAACCGGGGCCCTTGGCAACTATCTCCGCGCGCGGGGCATCGACACCGAGGGACTCGAGCTGCGGGCGATGGTGCCGGTGAGCGTTCGCGCGGAAACCGAACGCGGCGCGCTGGGCAACCGGATCTCGGCGATGATGGCGCCGCTGCCGGTGTGGTGCCAGAACCCCGTCGAGCGACTGCGCTTGGTCAACGAGACCATGGGAGACCTGAAGAGCTCCAGACAAGCGGTCGGGGCCGAAATTCTGACCAGGCTTTCCGACTTCGCGCCGCCGACGATTGCCTCGCAGGCAGCCCGGCTCCAACCCGCCCAGCGCTTCTTCAATCTGGTCATCACCAACGTCCCCGGACCGCAGTTCCCGCTGTACGTCCTCGGCCGCAAGATGGAGTCGATCTTTCCGATGGTCCCGTTGGCGCGCCGCCAGGCCCTCTGTGTCGGGATCATGTCCTACGACGGCCAGCTCGACTTCGGCCTGGTCGGTGACTACGACGCAATGGCGGACCTGGACAGCTTCGCCCTCGATCTGGAGGGCGCGGTCAGGGAAGTCGTCGCAACAGCACCCCCGGCGACGAAGAAGCGACGGGCCGCTCGAGCGCCCGCAGAGGGCGACGCCGTCTCGGCCCGTAACTAGCGGATCTCCCCGAAACGTTCCACCCGAAACCCTGAATCCTTCGACGGCGGGCGATAAATCGCCGCCTGTGGCCCATGAGTCGCCCGGTGTCCCAGGTGTGCGCCTTCCTCTGTCCTCGGAGATGGAGGCGCTGCCGATGCAAGGGGGCTCGGGCGCTGTCGGAGCGGAGCGGATGGCCGGTTGCCGGTCGAACGTTTCGGGGAGGTCCACAGCGGTTCCGGCGACCGCAAGCGTTCGCTGACCCATGTCCTCGATCCGCGGCCAGCTCGGTCCTTGCTCGGCAGCACCAGATCGATGTCGCCTGGCACGACAGAAGGTGATTGATCGCCAGCTCAGCGCGCCTGGTCGTTGAGACCCCGGCCCGGCTTGCCGATGCCCAGCTGCGCCAGACGACCGCCTCGATTCAGTCGCTCCGTTCGTCATTTGTACTTGACCTCAACCGGTCAGCGACACAAACAGCGAATGGAGTCTGTATCCGATTCGATCCTGCTTTCTTCGGCCGCGCCATCGCCTGACGGCTCCCCCGAGGCCCCTCAATCCTGGAACGGCTTTCCCAAGGCTCCTGACCGTGTTGGCCCCTGCGCAGCCTCCCCCTGTTTGCCCTCCTCACCTGCAAGTAGGAGGGCAAACAGGGGGAGGCTGTTTCTCTCATCGATCGACGAAGAGGTTCCGAGGCGCTGGGCCCCTTGACCTCAGACGGTCATCGCACCGGCCCATTTTCGCGCCCCTCGCCTTGGAATCGATCAATCATCCAGTGGCCAGGCCGAACGGCGATACTTCAGCCGTGATTGCCCCGAGGCGCCAATGCGCCTAGCACTGGCCCAGATAGACCCAACCGTCGGCGACATCGACGGAAACGCCGCGAAGATCGCCCGGTGGTGCGCGCGCGCGAGAGATGCCGGTGCCGACCTGGCCGTCTTCCCGGAGCTGTGCGTAACGGGTTACCCGGCAGAGGACCTCTACCTAAAGCGCCACTTCGTGGAAGCGAGCCGCGGCGCGGTCGAAGAGCTCGCGCGCGAGACCGAGGACATGTGCGTCCTGGTCGGCTTCGCCGAGCCGGCTGCCGGCGGGGGCCTTGTCCGCGCCCACAACTCGCTCGCTGTGCTCTCGCGCGGCACGATCCAGGCGGTCTACCGCAAGAACCGCCTCCCCAACTACGCGGTCTTCGACGAGCAGCGCTACTTCGCGCCGGGCGGGGAGCCGGCCACGATCGAGGTGGCCGGGATGAAGGTTGGCCTGACGATCTGCGAGGACGTCTGGACGGAGGGCCCGCCGGCCTCAACCGAGGTGGCCGCGGGCGCGCAACTGATCGCCAATCCCTCGGGCTCGCCCTATCACCGCGGCAAGGGCCGCGAGCGAGAGCAGCTGTTCGCCGAACGCGCCCGGGCATACGGCACCCACCTCGCCTTCTGCAACCTGGTCGGGGGACAGGACGAGCTCGTCTTCGACGGCCACAGCTTCGTGGTCGACCCGACCGGGCAGCTGGTTGCGCGCGCCGCGCAGTTCGAGGAGGAGCTCCTCGTCTGCGAGGTTCCCGCAAGCGCGCCCGGAGAGCTTGCCGAGACGCTGCCCGATCTGGCCGAGGTCTACGGGGCGCTTGTCCTGGGACTTCGCGACTACGTTCGCAAGAACGGCTTTCGCCATGTTGGGGTGGCGCTCTCGGGGGGCATCGACTCTGCCCTGGTGGCACTACTCGCGGTCGACGCCGTCGGTGCCGAGAACGTCAGCTGCGTCGTGATGCCGTCACCTCACTCCAGCGAGGAGACCCAGGCGGACGCACGGGCCATCGCCGCGAACCTCGGTGCCAAGACGATCGAGATTTCGATCGAGGCCACCATGGCCTCCTACGAGAGCGCCCTCTCGGAGGCCTTCGAGGTCGCCGCCGGGGACGGCGGCGCCGCCGAGCCCCTGCCCCGCGACCCCACCCGACCCTCCGAGCCCGACCTCGCCGCCGAGAACATCCAGGCGCGAATCCGCGGAAACCTGATGATGGCACTCTCCAACAAGCACGGCTGGCTGGTCCTGACGACCGGTAACAAGAGCGAGATGTCAGTCGGCTACGCGACGCTCTACGGCGACATGGCGGGGGGCTTCGCAGCCATCAAGGACGTGCCGAAGACGCTCGTCTACGAACTTGTCCGCCACCGCAACAGCGAGGCCGATCGCGAGCTGGTTCCGGTCTCGGCGCTGGCGCGAGAGCCATCGGCGGAGCTGCGCCCCAACCAGCGCGACAGCGATTCGCTCCCGCCCTATGAGCTGCTCGACCGCGTGCTCGAGGCCTATGTCGAGCGCGACGAAGGACGGGAGGAGATCATCGCGACGGGCCTGCCAGCCGAGACGGTCGACAAGGTGATCCAGATGGTCGACCGCTCCGAGTACAAGCGCCGTCAGGCCGCACCGGGGATCCGGATCACGCCGAAGGCGTTTGGCCGAGACAGACGCCTGCCGATCACCAACCGGTTCGGGGGTTAGGCCAGCGGTCTGACGGCAATCGTCATCTGGGCCAGCGCGCAGAGGCGGTCGCTGTCGTCCCTCACCTCCGCCTCCCAGACCCATGTCGTGCGACCGCGATGCCGAGCCTGCGCCCGCACCTCGGCGGCACCCTCCGTGATGGGACGCAGGAAGCTGACGCTGATCGATTGCCCCATCGCCATCATCCCGTCGCCGAGCACCGCAAGTGCCGTGGCTCGCGAGCAGATGCTCTCGACCAGGCTCGACATCACGCCGCCGTGCATCAGGCCGATCGGTTGGCGCAGCTCGTCGCGCATCGGCAGTCGCACGCGAGCGTGGTCGGGATCGTCATCGAGCCATTCCGTGCCGATCAGGCCGTCGAAGGGAGATTGAAGCCCGCGCGAATCCTCCACCATGGAGAGCAGACCCTACCCATGCGCCCGCTCGCATAGGCTGTCCGGCCATGCCACTCAGCGATGACCAGAAAGCCATGCTTCGCCTGCTCGCCCAGCGCGAGGAGGGATACGCCGACATCGCGGCGCTGAAGGGCCTCACCGTGGAGCAGGTTCGTGCCGAGGTGCGAGCGGCACTCGATGAGCTGGCCGCACAACCCGCGCCGGCGCCGGCGCCCGAGCCGGTCAGGGTCCCCGAGCCAGACCCGCCCGCGGCTCCTCCCCGGGCCGAGCCGGATGAATCGCCCAGCGAGCGGCCGCAGCGGCTGCGCCCGCCAACCGGGCGGTCGCGCCCGGCGGGGGTGCCGCTGGAGCGACGCCGCTTCTTGATCGTCGCCGGTGGAGCGCTGGCCGTGGTCGCCGTGGTGCTGATCGCCTTTGCCGTCTTCGGTGGGGACTCGAGCTCCAAATCGACCGGTGAAGGCAGCGGGAGCCCTGAAGCAACGAGTACAGGAGGTGCTCAGCTCACCGAAGCCAACCTAACCTCGGCCGACGGCAATGACGCGAGTGGCCGGGCGATCTTTGGCCGCGTTGGCCAGAAGGAAGTGGCGCTGCAGGTCACCGCTGAAGGTCTCGAGCCAAGCAGCCAGAGCGACTCCTACACGGTCTGGCTCTATCGCTCGCCGAAGGTTGCGCTGCGGGTCGGGAGCGTCAAGGCTCCCCAGAACGGCAAGCTCGCCGCCCGCTTCCCGATCCCGGCCGAACTGCTTGCCTACGTTGCCAGCGGCGCCTTCAAGCAGATCTCCGCGTCCCGCACGCAGGACGCCGCCTACAAGGCGGAGGTCGAAAGCGCCAAAAAGAAGAGGACGCTCCCCCCTTACTCCGGCGAAACGGTCCTGCGCGGCAAGATCACCGGCCCGATCGTCAAAAAGTAGGCGCGGCCGCGGATCGCCTGTGCGAACGGGCTGAAGACCTCATCCAAGCAGCTTGCCGGGGTTCATGATGCCGCTTGGATCGAGGCGTTCCTTGACCGCCCGCAGGACGTCCAACCCGATTTGCCCGACCTCGGCCTCCATGTAGGGCGCGTGGTCGACTCCTACGCCGTGGTGATGCGTGATCGTGCCGCCGTTCGCGACGATCGCCTCCGAGGCGGCGCGCTTGACCGCGCGCCACTGGTCGACCTCCTCGCCCCGTCGGACCCGGGCGATGAACGTGAAGTAGAGAGAACCGCCGTCGGCATAGGCGTGCGAGAGGTGACACAGCACGAGGCCGGGTGTGCCCTGCGCGGCAAGCGAGTCGCGGACCGCGGTCCCCACCGCTCCCTTCAGGCGGGCCAGACGACTCCAGGTATGGGACGTCTCGAGCGTCTCGACGAGCGCCCCCATCCCCATCAGGGTGTCGCGCAGGTAGGGCCCCTCGAAACGAGCTCGCTCCCACGACCGGCCTGCCTGCCGGCCGAGGTAGACCGCATCGCCCCGCCGCAACTCGCGAACGCTCAGGGCGCGGCGGCGGGCAACTGACTCCTCCTCGCCCTCGAAACCGACGACGAGCAGGCACCCGCCCTGTCTGCGGCGCAGCTTCAGGTAACGCTCGAACAGCGTTCCGGCGACACCCCTTGGGCCCGACAGAGCCAGCGACACCTCGGTCTCCTCCTCATCGGAGACGCGGATCACGTCCGGCAGGCCCGGTCCCTGGGCCAGCGCGCGGACGATCTCCGCGCCGGCCTCGAAGCTCTCGGCGATCCAACCCTCGTAGCGGCGCTCCTGCGGGGCGGGGCGAACCCGAACGGTCACCTCCGGGATGACGCCGAAGGCGCCCTCGGACCCGACGACCATCTCCCGCAGCGACGGTCCCGCCGCCGTATGGGGTGTCTCGAGGGTCCGCAGCTCTCCCACCGGTGAGATCAGGCGAACCGCATCCACCAGCGCATCGAAGCGCCCATAGCCGCTGGACGCCTGCCCTGCGGAGCGGGTGGCAGCGAAGCCGCCAATCGTGGCGTACTCGAAGGATTGCGGGAAGTGACCGAGCGTCACTCCCCTCTCAGACAGCGCGGACTCGGCCTCCGGACCGCGCAGCCCGGCTCCAAGCTGGGCTGTGAGCGAGTACCGGTCGACGTCCACGCGGCGCAGGCGGGCCAGGTCGAGGCTGATCAGCCGGTCGTGAGCGCCGCGCAGGGGCTCCACGCCACCCACCACGCTCGTCCCGCCGCCAAACGGGACAACCGCGACGCCCTCGGCAGCGCAGACGGCGAGAAGCCGCCGCACCGCCTCGGCATCAGCCGGCAGGACCACGGCATCCGGCGCCGCCGCAAGCCGGCCGCTTCGCAACCGCGCCAGGTCGGGGTAACCGCACCCTGTCGCATGGCGAACCCGATCCTCCGTGGACGTAAAGATCGCATCGTCCCCGGCCGCCTCGTGAAGGGCCGCCGGCAGCGGCTCGGGTTGCGGCAGGTCGAATGCCTGCAGCTCAGCGAGCGGCGGCGCCGGCTCAAGCTCACCGACCCGCTCATACAGGGTCGCCCTTGCCTCGGCATCGAGCTCGGGCAGGACCTCGGGCCGACCCCATCCCCACCACTTGGAATCGCGCCGCGGCGAGGTCACGCCAGCGCCTCATCGAGGATCTTGCCCTGCCCGCCCCGCATCAGCGGCGAGCTCACGCCAGCGCCGCCTCTATGCCGTCCAGCGCCTCATCGAGGATCTTGCCCTGCCCGCCCCGCATCAGCGGCGAGCCGAGCCGCGAAAGGCCGCGCAGCACCTGGATGGACGAGAGGCTGACCTCGGTGGAGTCCCCCTCGGCTCGTAGCGCGATCTCGACGACCGATCGTTGCAGGTGGCGGGCAAACGGCGTCTCAGCGAGCTGCTGCTCCCACGTGTAGCGCTCGTATCTGGCGGAGCTGAGGCAGCGGAAGTCGGCCCGCACGCCTCTGCCATCGACCGTTTCCAGCACCTTCGTCCACTGGCTGCGGCGACCTTCGCTTCTGCTGTCGACGTTCTCGACTCGAGTCGTGTGCGGCCACCAGCGCGGCAGGCTGTAGGGGTCGGAGATCAACTCCCAAACCTTGTCCACCGGGGCCGCGATGGTCCGGCGCCTGTTGACCCTGGGCACGGTCGTCGTCAGCTGCCGGCGAGGCGGCGTAGATCCCGCACCAAGAGCAGGTGCTTGAGGTGGCTGACCGTGGCCGCAAGGCTCTCCAGGCTCTCCAGGGCCTCCTTGCGGCGCTCCGGATTGCGGGAGCGAAGCGACGGCCCGAGCAGCGTCTCGAGCAGGTTGGCCTCGCGGTCCGCCGAGGACCGGAAGACGCGCAGGTTTCGGGCCCCGACCCCAAAGCGAGCCAGCTCGTTCGCGGCGCGGATGATCTCTCGATCGGTCTCGTCGTAGGTGGTCTTGCCGTCGCGGGCCTCGGGTTGGACGATGCCGAAGTTCTCCAGCTCGGAGACCAGCTCCGCCCGGGCGCCGGTCTCGTCGATCACCTCGTCGAGCGTCAGGTAGGCGCTGGAGGTGTTGACCAGGATGGCGCGCCGCACAGCGCTGTTGGCAGGGCGACTCTCGCCGCCACCGCCAAGGGCGATGTCGCCACCCGCCGCCAGCTCCTGGCGAATTACCCGCAGCGGCAGGAACTCGTCGCGCTGCAGGCGCAGGATCGTTCGCAGCCGCTCCACGTCGGATTGGCTGTAGAGCCGATAGCCCCCCGGCGTGCGGCGTGGGGTGAGCAGCTTCTGGTCCTCGAGATAGCGAATCTTGGAGATCGAGATGTCGTCGAACTCGTTATGCAGGATCTTGCAGACGGCGCCAATCGTCAGCGCCTTGCGTGGCCGGCTGGCGGAATCCCGGGGGCGGGTCGGCTGCTCGGAGACTGGCATTGGTCGCCTCACTTCTCCAGATAGCTCAGCTTGTACTTGCCGACCTGGATCTCGTCTCCATCGGCAAGCCGGTGAGACTCGATCCGGCGCCGGTTCACATAGGTGCCGTTGAGCGAACCGAGGTCGTCGATGTAGAGGCCGTCGCGACGCCGCACTAGGAGCGCATGATTGCGCGACACCGTGACATCGTCGAGGAAGACACCGGCGTCCGGGCTGCGCCCGATGCTCACCCGGTCCCCGCTGATCGTGAAGCTCTCCCCCGCCCGGCCGCCGCCGGCGCGGATCACGAGCGCGGCCCCGGTGCGCTCCACCGCCTGATCGATGTCGATCGGCTGCATGTCACCGGTGTCGTCGACCGTGTAGGTGATCGTCGTGGGTTCCTCGCCGCCATCGGCGGCCCCACTGAGGTAGGCACCGCACTTCTGGCAGTAGTTGGAGCCCTCGGGGTTGACGAATCCGCAGTCCGGGCAATGTCCGGGCATCGAAGCTCCTCTCGACCTCAGGCGGCCGGCTCGTCCTCCGGCGGGCTCTGCTGCGCCTTGCCGGCAAGGATCTCGGTGAGCTGTGCCACGTCGTCGCCGGAGATCAGCGAATCGCCGCTTTCGCGCTTCTGCCGCAATCGGTTGACGAGCTCGGCACGAAGGATGTCGATCTTGCCGTGCAGAACCCGTCGCTTGTAGGAGATTTCGCCCTCCTCCTCGGTCAGCTTCTTGATCAGGTCCTTCAGCTCTTCGTCGCCGAGCGAACCGAGATCGGGAAAGGTGTCCTGCATCTCGCTCCTTCATCGGGAGGCCGTAGCCTCCGTTGGCCGCTGCGCGGATTATAGGTCCCAGCGTCGAAGGTTCAACTCCAGGTTGAAGGTTTATTCGAACTGGGCGCGCCGTTGCGCCGCCCGGCGCGCCCAGTTCGCAGCCCGGCTTGGACGTAGAGCACGGTGGCTGCGATCGCCAGGCCAAGCCCAGCGATCAGCAGCGCGACGGCGACCCAACTCGCGACGAGCAGCGCCAGGAAGATCCCACCCATGATCGGAAAGACGGAGATTCGGCCGGGCCAGTTGACGGAGATCTCGACCCCACGCCGCAGGCCGTACTGAGCCAGCAGGAGCATCGCCACCTCCCGGGCGGCCAGCAGGGCCAGCGCCCAACGGGGCAGCAGCTCGAAATGCCAGCAGACGATCGCGCCCGCGAGGATCGTCAGCCGGTCGACCAACGGGTCGAGCATCGCCCCCAGGCGACTGTACTGGCCGGTGACGCGCGCCAGGAAGCCGTCGACGTAATCACCAGCGGCGATCAGCCAGAAGAGCATCGCGGAGCTGACGCTGCGACCGTCGCCGGATTCGAAGGCCAGGTGGAGAAAGAGCGGAATCGCGGCGAGCCGGGCGTAGCCGATCAGGTTGGGAACGGTCCAAGGGTTGAGGGGCGCGCCCTCGCGCGTCTGCCGCGGCGGCGGCCCGCTGCGATCCAGCCCGAAGAGTCGCCGCAGGCGGCCGCGGCCAAACGGAGCGGTCTCACCCATCGAGCGCCCGAAGGACCTCCAGGGCCTGTCCCGCGGCGCCCTCGAGGGGCAGCTCGTGGTCGGCCCCGCTGGCGCGCTCAGTCGCCTCGACGACCCCCTTGGCCAGGCCACGGCGGCCAACGACGACCCTGAGCGGGCAGCCGAGCAGCTCCGCGTCGGTCAGCTTCTCCCCTGGCCCGGCGTCGCGATCGTCATAGAGGACATCGCCAGCGAGCAGCTCGACCAGCTCGTCGTAGAGCCGATCGGATGCCGCGCGCTCCGGCTCCCCCTCCTTGGCAAGCGAGACCAGGTGGATTCGCCACGGGGCCAGCGAGGCCGGCCAGACTATCCCGCGCTCGTCGGCGCCCTGCTCGATCGCAGCCGCCACGATCCGCGCCGGGCCAATCCCGTAGCTGCCCATCACGATCGGTCGCTCGGCGCCGCCCTCGTCGAGAAATGTTGCCCCCAGGGGCTCGGAGTAGCGCGTCCCCAACTTGAAGATGTTGCCCACCTCAATCGCGGGCTCGATCGAAATCTCCCCCCCGCCGGGCGCGATGTCGCCCCTCTCGACGGCGCGGATGTCCATCTCCTCGAAGGAGAAGTCGCGGCCCGGCTGCACACCGCGCAGGTGGGCGTCGGCCCGGTTGGCGCCCGCGACATAGGAGTCTCCGGCGAGCGCGGCGTCCTTGATCGTCGCCACGCTCACCCCGACCGGGCCGATGAATCCCACCGGCCCGAGCTCCGCCTCGATCTCCTCGGCGTGTGCCGGACGGAAGTCGGCGCCGAGCGCGTTGCGCAGCTTGATCTGGTTGAGGCGATGGTCGCCGCGCAGCAGGGCCAGCATCATCCCCCTGCCGTCGACGACAATCGGCATCGCCTTGATCAGAGCCCCGGCGGGCACGTTCAGCGCTGCGGCGACCTCCTCGACCGTTGTCAGCCCGGGCGTCGAGACCTCCTCGGGCTCGCTCAGCGCTGCCGGCAGCTCGACCGGTTGCGGCTCGGCGCTGGCCACCTCGACGTTCGCCGCATAGCCCGGCGCAAGAGCCACCTCGTTCTCGCCCGCTGCACAGGGCGCCATGTACTCGTGCGCGCCCGAGCCGCCCATCATCCCGACATCGGACTCGACCCGAAAGGTGCGCAGCCCGCAGCGCTCGAAGATCCGTGCGTAGGCCTCGCTCTGCAACCCGTAGGAGCGCTCGAGGCCCTCCGCGTCGCGGTCGAAGGAGTAGGCGTCCTTCATCGTGAACTCACGCGTGCGCAGCACGCCGGCCCGCGGGCGCGGCTCGTCGCGCTCCTTTGTCTGGATATGGAAGAGCATCAGCGGCAGGTCCCGGTAGGAGCGAACCTCTCGCGCCACGTGGTAGGTGAGGCACTCCTCATGGGTCATCGCGAGGACCATCGGCGCTCCGCGCCGATCCTCCAACTTGAACAGCTCGTCGATCTCATAGCGGCCGGTCTTCCGCCACGGCTCGGCAGGCTGCAGGACGGGCATCAGCATCTCCTGACAGCCGATCGCCTCCATCTCCTCGCGAATCACCTGTTCCACGCGGCGATGAACCCGCCACCCCGCTGGCAGGTACGTCCACAATCCGGCTCCCAGCTGGCGAATGAGGCCGGCCCGGACCATCAACTTGTGCGACACCGCCTCCGCGTCGGACGGCGGGTCCTTGAGGGTCGGCAGAAATGCCTGGCTCAACCGGGTCATGCGGGAAACCTATCCCGCTGGTGCATATCCGGTTGGCTCAGGGCTGCCCGCTCCCAACGCGCAGCTCCGACCACACCGCTCAAGGCCGACCGGTCCCATCCGTTAGAGACCGTCCCGCCTCTTTCGTCGCTGAGCCTGAGATCCCAAGCCCCCTGGCTCTCTGACGAGGAGCGCGGAGATGGCCCCGGAACCCAGGAGAGCACCCCGTCGACCGATGGAGACCTCCAACCCGAAACGAACCCCTCATTGATCGATGAGAGAGACAGCCCCTCCCCTGTTTGCCCTCCTACTTGCAGGTGTGGAGGGCAAACAGGGAGGGGCTGGTAGGGGGCCCAGGCGGTCAGGGGCTACGGGTGTCGTTCTGTGAGGGCGCGGCCGAAGAAGGCAGGATCGAGGCGGACACGAGCTCCGTTCGTTCTTTGTGTCGCAGAGCGGTACAAATGACGAACGGAGCGGCTGGAATCTCCCGAGCGAGACTCCGTTCGCTCTTTGTGTCGCAGAGCGGTACAAATGACGAACGGAGCGGCTGGGACGGCCTGAGCGAACCGGATACGCAGCATCCCGCTAGGCCCTCGTGAACCGCCTTCCCGCTGTGGGCGACGCCTCCTCGTCGAGCAGAACGCGGTCGGACTCACCCTTTTCGGCCGCCTCATGCTCCAGCTGCGCGATCTTCTCCGGCGTGAGATCGCCCGCGTTCTCCTCCTCGATCTTCGCCAGCCAGGCCGCACCCTCTCCCGCCTTGGCCTCGTCGACGTCCACCATGCCGCGATCCAGAGATCGGTCGATCTCCTCGAACAGTGCGTCGACCAGGTTGGCCTGGGGGACCTTCCGCAGCGGCTTGCCGTGGGCGAAGATCAATCCCTCGTCGCGCGCACCGGTGATGCCGAAGTCCGCGTGGCTGGCCTCGCCGATCCCGTTCACGGCACAGCCCAGCACCGCCACCTCGATCGGCTCCGCGTAACGCTCCAGCCGCCGCTCGATCTCGGCCACGACCGAGTCCATGTCGAACTGGAGGCGACCGCAGGTCGGGCAGGCGATCAGCACCGGACCGTGCTGGCGAAGCTGCAGCGACTTGAGAATCTCCCACGCGACCTTCACCTCCTCCTCGGCGTGGAAGGTCGAGAGGCTGATCCGGATCGTGTCGCCGATCCCGTCGGCCAGGAGCGTTCCGAGCCCGACCGCGGACTTCAGCGACCCCGCCCACTTGGTTCCGGCCTCGGTGACGCCGAGATGCAGCGGATACGGGACCCGCTCGGACAGCAGCCGGTTGGCGGCGATCGTGTTGGGCACGTTCGTCGACTTGATCGACACCTTGAAGTCCGTGAACTCGAGGCTCTCCATCAGCTCGACGAACTCGACCGCGGCGGCGACGAGCGCCTCCACCGGGCTCTCTCGCTCGAGCGCGTGCAGGTGCTTGGGGAGGGAGCCGGAGTTGACCCCGATCCGCATCGGTACGCCGGCGGCCGTCGCTCGCTCCGCGACCTCGGCGACTTTCTCGCGGCCGCCGATGTTGCCGGGGTTGAGCCGGATGCAGTGGGCGCCGGCGTCGATCGCCTTCAGTGCCAGCGTGTGGTTGAAATGGATGTCGGCGATCACCGGAATCGGCGACTCGGCGACGATCGTCCTCAGTGCCTCGACATCCCTGTCGCGGGGGACCGCGACCCGCACCAGGTCGGCGCCGGCCTCGGCAACCTTGCCGATCTGCTCCATCGTCGCCGCCAGATTGGCGGTCTCAGTCTTGGTCATCGTCTGCACGGCGACCGGCGCCCCACCGCCGATCGGCACACCGCCGACGAATATCTGCCGCTTGGAGGCCATGGCAAAAGGTTATCCGGGGAGCGGTCCCGGTCAGGCCCGAGGCTTCCGATGGCCGCCGCAGCGGGGTGCTATCGAACGTTGAATCCTTCGCCGGTGAGACGTCCGATGTCGTTGGAGAGGCCGATCACAAACAACATGATCACGAGCACGAAGCCCACCACGCCCGCCCGCTCCATCACCCGGAAGGGCACCGGGCGACCGCGCACTTTCTCGACCAGGCTCCAGAAGATGTGACCGCCATCGAGTGGCAGGAACGGGAAGAGGTTGATCAGTCCAAGCGAAAGGCTGACCACCGCGAGCAGCGTGAGCGCCTCGCGGGCGCCGAAGCCGATTGCCTGGTGGGCGACGTCGCTGACGCCGACGATCCCGGAGACCTGCTTGCGCTGTTCGGAGTCGAGGAGGTTTGCGAAAACCGTCACGGTCTTGCTGCTCACCGTCCACACCGCCCCCGCGGCGCGGTCGGCCGCTCCCGTCAGACTCAGATTCGCCGGCTCGGTGCCGTAGGAGAAGCCGACCCTGGTGCGGGCGACGGCCGCGTCGTAGACGGGATGGACGGAGAAGGTGTGGACCCGTCCGTCGCGCCTCACCCTCAGCGTCGCGGCCGAGCGGGAGCGGCAGCCGTCCACCGGCTTACCGGGGCAGTGATGCGAGGCGACATCGTCCGCAAACCGCGCCAACCTCTCTTCGCGATCAAGCGTCCGGTAGCTGTGCCCGTCCACGGCAAGGATCTCGTCTCCGTTCCTGAGCACAGCGGCGGCCGGCGAGCCCGGAACGATTTCGCCGACCGACTGCGTGACGTTGCTCGCACCGAGCGCCAACGCGAACAGGATCAGGAAGGCGAGCACGATGTTGACCGCGGGACCGGCACCGATCACCACAATTCGCTTCCAGACAGGCTGGTGGTAGTAACCGCGATGGGCGATCTCCGGCGGTAGCTCCTCGTCGGGGTTCATGCCGCTGATCTTCACGAAACCCCCCGCCGGGATCGTCCCGATCCCGTACTCGGTCTCACCCCGCTTCGTGGAAACCAGCTTGGGAGGGAAGAAGAGGAAGAAGCGCTCGACCCGCATCCCCGTTGCCTTGGCCGCGACGAAGTGGCCCAGCTCGTGCAGGATGATCAGCACCGAGAAGCCGGCGAAGACAAGCAGCCAGCTCATACGGCGGCCAGCTCCGCGAGCTGCTCCTCGGTTCGGCGGCGTGCCTCTGCGTCGGCTGCGAAGAGGTCGTCGAAGTGGGCCACCGGGCACGCCGGCATCTGCTCCAGCACCCGCTCAACCGCCGCGGCAATCGCCGTGAACGGGATTCGTCCCGCCAGGAACGAGGCCACCGCGACCTCATCGGCGGCATTCAGGACGCACGGCGCCGTGCCCCCGGCGCCACCCGCCTCCAAAGCCAGCCGCAGGCAGGCGAATGTCTCCAGGTCGGGGGGCTCGAATGTCAGCTCGCCGACCGCCGTGAGGTCGAGGCGCTCGACGTCGACGTCGGCGCGCTCGGGGAAGTGCAGGGCATAGGAGATCGGCACGCGCATATCCGGATAGCCGAGGTGCGCCAGCGAGGAGCCGTCGTTGAGGTCGATCAGCGAGTGGACGATCGACTGGGGATGAACGACCACCTCGATTCGCTCGTAGGGGACGCCGAAAAGATGGTGGGCCTCGATTGCCTCGAATCCCTTGTTCATCAGCGTCGCGGAATCGATCGTTATCCGGCCGCCCATCTGCCACGTGGGATGGGCCAGCGCCTCCTCGACGCCCGCCTTCGAGAGGTCCGAGCGTCCCCGGAACGGTCCGCCCGAAGCCGTCAGCACGAGCCGCTCCACGGTTCCCGGCCGCTCACCGCCAATCAGCTGGAAGAGCGCCGAGTGCTCCGAATCGACCGGCAGCAGTCGTGCTCCGGTTGCCTCGGCGAGCGCCGTCGTCAGCTCACCACCGATCACCAAGCTCTCCTTGTTGGCCAGTGCCACGTCAATCCCCTCGCCGAGCGCAACCACCGTCGGCGCCAGGCCGGCGGCGCCGACCGTTCCGTTGAGGACCAGGTCTGCGCCGGAGGCGACGATCAGCTCGCGGATCCCCTCCTCCCCCTCGAGAACCCGGCCGTCCCACGCGGAGCGAGCCCGGGCGGCCGCGGCGCTGTCCGCGAGCGCGACCACCGGCACGGCATGCTCACGAGCCTGCGCGAGCAGCGCCTCCCAGCCCGAGCCCGCCGCCAGGCCCACGACCCGCAGCTCCTCGGAGGCGGCAACGATCTGCAGCGCCTGCGTACCGATCGAGCCGGTCGACCCGAGTATCAGCAGCTTCCTCATCGCGTACAGAGGATAGGGACGCCCAGATCCTCGCTCCCGGCAGCGCCGGCGCGGCACGGAAACCCCACAGCTTCAGTAGAGGAGCTGGACGGACAGGTAGTAGCCGACGACCACGGTGAAGAAGACGGCGTCGAGACGGTCGAGAAACCCACCGTGCGGCCCGAAGACCCTGCCCGTGTCCTTCCTGCCCAGGTCCCGCTTCAGCATCGACTCGCACAGATCGCCGAGCGGAGCAATTGCGGCGACCGCGGCCCCGATCGCCAGCGCGTTCACTCCCGAGAGCCAGTCCTGGTAGAGACCGGCGAACCAGAAGGCCATGGTGCCGATCAGGAAGCCGCCCACCAGTCCCTCCAGGGTCTTGTTCGGAGAGAGGCTGGGCGCGATCCGATGGGAGCCGAACATGCGCCCGGTGGCATACGCACCGGTGTCGGTGGCAAAGGTCCCCACCAGGACGTCGATCAACAATGCGGCGCCATGGTTGGGCAGGTCGCGCAGCAGGACGGCGTGCACCAGCGGAATGCCGATCCAGACGATTCCCAGCAGGGTGACGCCAATCGAGGCCGTCGCCCCCTCGCGAAGCCTGCGCTCCACCCCGAACGTGAAGAGCAGCGGGAACGACGCGGCCAGCATCAGCAGCACGTTGAACGCGGCGCCGAAGTGCGCCGCAAGGATCAGCGCGATCAGCGCGATGTAAGCGGCCGGCTCAACCGGGCGCAGACTTCCCGTCATCGCCAGGTACTCGCGCATGCACAGAGCGCCAATCGCGATCATCGCGACTGAGAACGGCAACCCCCCGATCACCGTTATCGCGATTGCGAAGATGATCCAGGGGATCGCAAAGAGGATTCTCCGCGCCGTCTCTCCACTCAGCATCCGCCGGCGCGGGGGTGGCCGTTTCGGTCGCCGCGGGCGCTCCTCGTCGGCAAACATCTCGTCGTCGAACAGATCCCGAACCATCGCTATGCCCTCGCTCCAAAGCGACGGTCGCGGTCGGCGTACTCGCGGAGGGAGGCCTCGAAGGCCTCCCGCGTGAAGTCCGGCCAGAGCTCGTCGCGAAAGACAAGCTCCGAATACGCGCACTGCCACAGCAGGTAGTTCGAGATACGCCGCTCGCCGCTGGTTCGAATCAGGAGATCGGGGTCGTGCATCTCAGGCGCGTAAAGGCGGCGCCGGAAATCCTCCTCGCTGCCCCCTTCGAAGCCCTGCGCCGCGTCGACGATCTCCGCTCTGCCCCCGTAGTTGAAGGCGACGAAGAGGGTGATGCGCTCGTTGGCCTCGGTCGTCTGTTCCGCCCACGCCATCCGCTCGACCAGGTCCGGCGCAACGCCCTCGCGGCGCCCGATGAAGCGCATCCGCACCCCCTCTTCGCGAAGCTCGGGCGTCTCGGCGTCGATGCGCTCGGCAAACATCCCCATCAGACCCTCCACCTCGTCGCCCGGCCGCGACCAGTTCTCGGTGGAGAAGGAGAAGACCGTCAGCTCCGCGATTCCCAGATCCGCGGCGTCGCGCAGCCGTTCCTTGACGACATCGGCCCCGGCGCGATGCCCCTCGACCACGGGCAGCCCCCGCCGCTGCGCCCATCTCCCGTTGCCGTCGGTGATGATGGCGACGTACCGAGCGGCCGTCACACCTCCAGGATCTCCTCTTCCTTCCCTTTCAGCAGCGCGTCGATCTCGGTGATCGCGTCGTCGGTGTGCTTCTGAAGGGCGGCCTCGGCGCGCCGCTCGTCGTCCTCGCCCGCTTCGCCTTCCTTCTTGAGCTCACGCAGGTCGTGCATCACGTCGCGGCGCACGTTGCGAATCGCAACCCTCCCCTCCTCGGCGACACCGTGGACGACCTTGACCATCTCGCGGCGACGCTCCTCGGTCAGCTCGGGAATCTGCAGCCGAATCACGTTGCCGTCGTTGCTCGGCACCAGGCCGACGTCGGACTCCTGGATTGCCTTCTCGATCGCGCCGATCGCGGATTTGTCGAAGGGCGTCACGGTGAGCAGGCGCGCATCGGACGCGGCCACGTTGGCCAGCTGCTTGAGCGGCGTGGGAGACCCGTAGTAGTCGGCCGCGATGCGATCCAGAAGATGTGGCGAAGCACGGCCCGTCCGCACGGTCGCGAGCTCGCCGCGGCTGGACTCAACGGACTTCTGCATGCGATCCCGGGCATCGTTGAGCAGCTCGTCGATCAGCTCCATTGGGTCCTCGTCTCGTTTACGGCGCGGGACCGCTGCAGACCAGCGTTCCCACCCTTTCGCCGCTCACGATCCTATCTATGTTTCCCTCGTCGCCCATGTTGAAGACGTAGATCGGCAGGTCGTTGTCCATGCAGAGCGAGAGGGCGGTCGAATCCATCACTTTCAAGCCGCGCTCGATCGCCTCGCGGTGCGTGATCGTCGGGATGAAGGTTGCGTCCGGGTGGGTCACCGGGTCCGCGTCGTAGACGCCCTCAACCCCCTTCTTGGCCATTAGGATCGCTTCCGCCCGGATCTCCAGGGCACGCAATGCGGCCGCGGTATCGGTCGTGAAGAAGGGATTGCCGGTCCCGGCCGCAAAGATGACCACTCGACCCTTCTCGAGATGTCTGATCGCCCGGCGGCGGATGTAGGGCTCGGCGACCTCCTTGACGTCTATCGCCGACATCACCCGGGTGTGCTCCCCGATCTTCTCCAGCGCGTCCTGCAGAGTCAGGGCATTGAGGACCGTGGCCAGCATTCCCATGTAGTCGCCGGTGGCGCGATCCATCCCGTCGGCTGCCGCCTCGACCCCGCGGAAGATATTGCCGGCGCCGACCACGATTGCGGCCTCGACCCCGCGGGCCCGGATCGCAGCCACCTGACGAGCGATTCGCTGTACCTCGGTCGCATCGGTGCCGTGCTCGAGTCCGCCCATCAGCGCCTCCCCCGAGAGCTTCAGGAGAATGCGGCTGAATTTAGGCGCGGAGTCCATCGGTTTGAGCGGGCTGGCGCGGAGAGCCTATCCGCGAAACGCCGGTGCCCGCGGCCTCAGTCGCCAACTCGCAGGTATGCGAATCGAGCGATGCGAACGTTCTCGCCGGTCTTCGCGGCGAGCTCCTCGCGCAGTGCCTCGATCGTCTTCGAGTCGTGCTTCTCGGCGTTCACATGGGTCTGGTCGAGCAGGGCGACTTCCTTTGCCCACTTGCCGAGCTGGCCCTCGACGATCTTCTCGACGACGTTGTCGGGTTTGCCGTCCTTGCGCGCCTTCTCCTCGAAGACGCGCCGTTCGGCCTCCCGCTCCTCGTCTGGAATTTCATCGGCCGACACATATCGCGGCGCCGTGGCCGCTATGTGCAGAGCCACCTCGTAGGCGAAGGCCTTGAAGTCCTCGTTGCGTGCCACGAAGTCGGTCTCGCATTGGACCTCGACCATCGCCCCCACTCTGTCGTTGGCGTGGACATAGGAGGCGACAACACCCTCGTCCGTGCCGCGGTCCTGGCGCTTGGCCGCCGAAGCCTGTCCCCGAACGCGGAGGATCTCGACGGCGCGATCGGCGTCGCCCTCCGCCTCGGCGAGGGCGGCCTTGCAGTCCATCATCGCGGCGCCGGTGCGCTCGCGCAGTGCCTTCACATCGACGGCCGAAATGCTCATTTTCCCTCCTTCTGGGTGGCCGTCTCGGTGGCCTTTGGCGTGGCTTGCGGGGCGTTGGCGGCCGCCGGGTCCGCTGCCTCGGCGGGCGGTGCCGGCGGTTGACCCTGCGGTCGCTGCGCCGGCGGTTGACCCTGCGGTCGCTGCGCCGGCGGTTGACCCTGCGGTCGCTGCGCCGGCGGTTGACCCTGCGGTCGCTGCGCCGGCGGTTGACCCTGCGGTCGCTGCGCCGCGGGGCTGCTTTGAGGCGCTGCGCCGCGGGGCTGCTTTGCCGTCGAAGCCTGGGCCTGCTCAGCCGCCTGAACTGTTTTCTCCGCCGCCTGTGCCGCCTCCTCGGCTTCCCGGCGAGCCTTCTCTTCCTCCTCGCGCTTCTTTCGCTCTTCCTCGTCGCGCCGCCGCCGCTCCATCTCCTCGGCGAGCCGGCGTTCCTCCTGCACGCGCCAGGCGCTGGCGGCAGTCTCGATCGCCGTGCCAATCGTGCTGATCACGAGCTCGCAGGAGCGAATCGCGTCATCGTTGCCGGGGATTACGTAGCCGATCGGCTTCGGGTCGCAGTTCGTATCGACCAGGCCGATGATCGGAATGCCGAGACGAACCGCCTCGCGAACCGCGATCTCCTCTGTTTTCAGGTCGGTGACGAAGACGGCGTCGGGCAGGCGCTCCATGTCCCGGACCCCGCCCAGGTTGTACTCGAGCTTTGCGAGTTCGGCCTGCATTCCCATCCGCTCCTTGGTGGGGAGCAGCTCCAGCTTGCCCTCCTCCTGCCAGCCGATCAGCTCATGCAGGCGCCCGATTCGCGCCGAGATCGTGTTGAAGTTGGTCAGCAGACCACCCAGCCAGCGCTGGTTGACATAGGGCATCTGGCAGCGGTCCGCCCACTCCTTGACAGCGCCGCGCGCCTGCTTCTTCGTGCCGACGAAGAGCACCGTGCCGCCGCCGGCGGCCAACTCGCTGGCGAAGCGCCGCGCCTTGTCGAGCAGCACCTCCGTCTGGACCAGATCGATTATGTGGATGCCGTCGAGCTCGCCGAAGATGTAGCGCCTCATGTTGGGATTCCAGCGGCGCGTCTGGTGGCCGAAATGGACTCCCGCCTCCAGCAGCTCTTTGAGGCCAGGTTCTGGCATTGTCAAAACGCTCCTTAGCTTTCGGTGATGTCCCGCCGTCCTTGCCGGGGACGCGGCCCGTGGCCGGTCAGGATCCGGTTCGGTCGGCGGGGGGTGGATTTCCGGGCAGGGCGATTGTATTTGAGAGGGGAAGCGGTGGGCGTCCGCGGTCGCGGCGGGGAGTCAGGCCTCGCGCGCCATCTCCAGCGCCGCGCGAAGATCGCTCGGGAGCTCCGACCCGAAGGCAATCTCCTCACCGCTGACAGGATGCGTGAAGGCAAGCCTGTGCGCATGCAGGAACTGCCTCGCGAGGCCGTATCTGCGCCCGCCGCCGTAGGTCACGTCACCGACCAGCGAGTGCCCGATGGCGGCCATGTGCGCCCGGATCTGATGAGTTCGCCCGGTCTCCAGCCGTACCTCGAGATATGTCTCGCGGGAAAGCAGCTCGAGGACCGTGAAGTGGGTTCTGGCCTCGCGCTGGGCGGCACCGGAGACCGCCATCCGGTGCCGCTGGCGCGAGGCGCGACCGATTGGAGCGTCGATCGTCCCCGTGCGGGAGGAGAACCGGCCCTGCGCCAGGGCCAGGTAGCAGCGGCTGACCTCGCGCCGTCGCACCTGTGCCTGGAGCGCTCGGTGTGCCTCGTCGTTGCGCGCCACGACCAGCAGCCCGCTCGTCCACTTGTCGAGCCGGTGGACGATGCCCGGGCGCTCGGGGTCCGTGCCTCCGCCGAGCGTCTCGCCAAGCTCGTCGACGAGGGTGGGTCCGCGATGCGAAGGGGCCGCGTGCACAACCAGGCCGGCCGGCTTGTCGACGACGGCGAGTGCCGCGTCGATATGGACGATGCGCAGCTCGCTCACCGCTCGTCCTGGGTCTCGTCCCGAACCGCCGCTGAAGACGTCGCCTCCCCGCTGAGATAGGTCCCTATCGCGAGCAGGATCACGCCGGCCGTAATCGCAGCATCGGCGAGATTGAACGCGGGCCAGGGCCCGATGCTCACGAAGTCGGTGACGGCCCCGTTGCGCACCCGATCGGCGAGGTTTCCAAGCGCGCCGCCGGCCAGCAGTCCGGCGGCCACCCACATTCCCGGCCGGCAGGGATTGCGTGCAAAAAGAACCCCGACGAAGGCAAGCACGCCAATCATCAGGACGATCAACGCCACCCCACCGCCGTCGGCGAATCCGAACGCCACCCCGCGGTTGTGGGAAAGGGTCAATCCAAGTGGCCCGAGCACGTCGACCTGCTGGCCGGGGACCAGCCTGGACTCGACCAGGGCCTTGCTGACCTGGTCGAGCGCAACGACGAGGACGCACAAGGCGCCGGCCAGGAGCCAGGCTCGGCCCGTCCTGGCGGTCACCCTGCGATCAGGCCGACGACCAGGCCCCTGAGGATGACAAGCACGATGATCCCGAGGACCGGGCTGAGGTCGAGGGCAAAGCCGCCGCCGCCCAGGGGCGGGATGAACCGCCGGAAGAGGTTGAGATACGGATTGGTCGTTTCGGAGACGAACCCCAGCACGATCTGCAGCCAGCGGTTGTAGGGCATCCTCGGCACCCAGGAGATGAGGATGTTGGCGAAGATCAGCACGATGTAGACGAAGAAAAGAGCGCTGACGTAGTCGGCGACGTCGCTGCGGGTCAACGCCAGCGCGATCATCGCCGCATCACCTCCAGGGATGCCTGCACCGCAGCGGCAAAGGCCCTGCGCGCTCCCCCCCGTTCCAGGGCCTGCAACCCCGCCTCGGTGCTGCCCCCCGGCGAGGCAACCGCCCTGCGCACGTCGGCGGGGTCTCGACTCCGCAGCAGCTCCGCGGTTCCCGCGCTCGTCTCCACGACCAGCTTCCGTGCCAGCTCTGGATCGAGGCCGTCCGCAACTCCGGCGTCTGCAATCGCCTCCACGGCGAGCGCCAGATAGGCGGGAGCGCATCCCATCACGGCCGTGGCCGCGTCGAACTCCGCATCGGGCAGCTCCACAACGTGTCCGAGCGCCTCCAGAAGCCCCCTGAGGTCGGGCCCGGCGTGACCCGCAACGCAGAGGACCCCGTGCCGAACCTCGACGGCCACGTTCGACATCACCCGGCAGACCTCGGCAGCCGGAAAGGCCGCCTCAATCCGCTCCAGAGGCGTCGCCGCCAGCAGCGAGACGAGTGGCTTGGCGACCGCTCCGATCTCCCCAGCGACCTCGTCCAGCCCGGCCGGCTTCATTGCGAGCACCAGCAGATCCGCCCGTTCCGCCAGCTCGGCGTTCGAGCCCAGCGCCTCCCCACCCACCTCGTCCGCCAGGGTGCTCGCCCGTCCGGACCCGGAGTCGGTGAAGAGCATCGTGGCTGTCTCGCCAGCCCAGCCTCTCGCCATGGCCGCGGCCATGCTCCCCGCTCCACAGAACCCAACGATCATTCGGGGAGCCTAGTTGACAGCCGACAGCGTCCCGTTCCCACGAAACCGACAGCGTTCCGTTTCCACGAGTGCCCTGTCCGAGCGAGGCGGGGCGCGCCGGTCCGCCTAGGACTGGTTGAAAAACCCTTTGTCGAGAAGCCGAGCCTTCTCCTCGGCGGACACCTCAACGTTGCGGGGCGTCAGCAGGAAGATCTTCTCGGCGATGCGCTGCATGCCGCCATCCAGCGCGTAGGTGAGTCCGGAGCAGAAGTCGATCATCCGCTTCGAGAGCTCGTGGTCTGTCGTCTGCAGGTTGAGGATCACCGGCACCGACCGCTTGAACTGGTCGGCAACCTGCTGGGCATCGTTGAAGTTGCGGGGGATGACGAGGTGCACCTTGACGTCGGAATCGCCGCCGACCGGACGCAGAACGCGGGTGCGGGAGGCCGAGATCGGCTCGTCATCAGCGAAGATGTCGTCTATCTCGTCGCGCCTGGTGCGACGAGACGTGGGCAGTCGCCGGACCTGTCCGGACTCCCGCCGGCCCTCGAAGAGATCTTCGCCCCCCTCGGCCTCCTCCTCGTCGTACTCCGGGCCGTAGTCGTGGTCTTCGGCAAGGCCGAAATAGACCAGCGCCCTATGCCATGTGTCGCGTAAAGCCATCTCTAATGGCGCTTGTTCGGCCTTCGGCGGCCGATTCCTTTACGGATTATGGCGGATTCAGCTCGCGTAAAGGGCGGTCCCGAGGCGGATGATGGTCGCACCCTCCTCGACCGCGACCTGCCAATCCTGCGAGGTCCCCATCGAGAGGCGCCGCAGGCCATGTACGGCGCCAAGCTCGGCGAGCCGCGCGAAGTGACGGCGCGAGTCCTCGGGGTCCTGTCTGAATGGCGGCATCGTCATCAGGCCGGAGACGCGCACCGGGCAGCGCTCGATGAAGCCGGCCAGCTGCTCGGGAGCGATACCCCCCTTGCCCTCCTCCCCGGCAACGTTCACCTCGACCAGCACCTCGGTCTCGGAAGTGCCGTGGCTGCCGAGCTCCTTCAGGACAGAGTCGCTTGCCACCGAGTGGATCAGACGGCAGACCGGCACCAGGTGCTTGACCTTGCGGCTTTGGAGGTTTCCGATGAAGTCCCATTTGAACGAGTCGCCCCAGCGCTCATGCTTCGCCACCAGGTCCTGCTGCCGGTTCTCGCCCACCAGGGCGATCCCGGCCGTGGCCAGAGTCCCCATCTCCTCGAGCGGCACGTACTTCGTCGCGGCCAGGATCTCGACGCCGTCCCCGACGGCCTCGCGAACGCGGCACAGGTTGGCGGCGATCGTTTCCCGCTCCAAGCCGTGGATCAGGCCCACCACGGGTCAGCCCGCCTCGACCGGCGAGTCGACCTCGTCCAGCCATACGAGACCCGCTTGGCGACCGGTTCGCCCAGCGTCTCGCCGATGGGAGAAGAACCGCCCCTCCTCGCAGCTCGTGCAGAGGGTCGCGGCCTGAACCTGCTCGACGCCCGCCTCGGACAGCAGTCGGCGAGCCACCTCGACCAGGTCGAGCATCGTTCCAATCGCGATGCCGTCCCCGAGGCGGGCGAAGACCTCAAGCACCTCCTCCCCCACCTCGTAACAGCAGGGTCCAATGCCGGGACCGATCGCCGCATGGGTTGCGCCAACCGCTTGCGCACCGCGGGTCAGGATGCCGCGCGCCAGCCCCCGCCAGCCGCAGTGGAGCATCGCAACGCCGCCGGGGCCCGCCAGGGCAACCGGCAGGCAATCGGCGGCAAGCACCAGCGCCGGAAGTCCCGGCTCGGCGGTCACGTGTCCGTCGACCTTCGGGAGCGGGCCGTCCGGCTGCGCAAAGGCGTCGAACTTCGGCTGCACGACGTGCCGTGCGAGCTTGACACCGTGAACCTGATGGCCAACCGCCACGCGGTCCGCCGCGAGCCCAAGGGCCGTGGACAGCCTGCGGCGGTTCTCTGTCACCGAGTCGATCTCGTCCCCGGCTTGCGCACCGAGGTTGAGGCTCGCAAAGGGTGGCTTGCTGACCCCGCCCGTCCTCGTCGAGAAGGCTGCCCGCGCGCCGGGCAGGCGGGCTTCGAGCCAGTTGACCCCGTCTGCCTCACGCCACTCCATCTGGGCCCCTCGCCGCCTCGAGCGCCACCTTCAGCTCCTGCGCGCGCCCCGCGACCGGCTCGCCGTCGAGCTTGCGGCGCAGCGCCTCAGCCAAGGCCCGGCCCACAGCGGGTCCCTCCGGGACACCCGCCGCGATCAGGTCGCGCCCGTCTATCTCGAGCGTCACCTGCCCCCATTCCAGCAGGTACCGATCGAGCCACTCGGCACCCAGCGCGCGGGCCAAGACCAGCTCGACCGGCTTGCGCCCACGCGCGAGCTCAACCGCCTCCGATGGTCTCGCCGGCCGTGCCGCCGCCAGCGCCTCCTCTGTACCCGGCGGCCCGAGGGCGGCGCGCAGCACGGCAGGCGCTCGAGGGGCGAACCCCTCCCACGGAGCCCGACAGAGCAGCTCGTCGACCCTGGCGGCAAGATCAAGGCCATCGCGGCGGGGATCGACCAGCTTCCATCTCGTCAGCAGCTCGAGGGCACGCACGGCGGCGGGTTCAGCCGCGAGGCGCAACAGCCCGGATTCACGCCGGTCCGCCGACACCGCACCGAGGTCTGCGGCGAGCAGCAGCGCAGCCGTCTCCGGCTCCGGCTCAAAGCCAAAGCGCGCCGCGTACTGGGCGGCGCGCAGTGCCCGCGTCGGATCGTCGGCGAATGAGCGCGAATGCAGGACGCGCAGACGTCCGGCCTCCAGGTCAGCCCGCCCACCGTGCGGGTCGATCACTCTGGCCCGCCCCTGCAGCGGGATCGCGAGCGCGTTGATCGTGAAGTCGCGGCGGGCGAGATCGGTCTCGATCTCGCCCGCGGGCTGGACGACGGGAAGAGCACCGGGGTGTGGATAGGACTCCGAGCGCGCTGTCGCGATGTCGACCTCGTGCCCGTCGAGACAGACCTTCGCCGTTGCGAACCGGTCATGCTGGACGACCTCTGCACCGAGTTTCGCGGCCAGGGCGGCAGCGTCGCCGATCACGACCAGGTCGATGTCGGAGCGGCCGCAGCCGAGCAACAGGTCGCGCACGGCGCCGCCCGCCAGGTACAGCGGCGCCTCGCTCGCACCGCGCACGGTGGCGAGCTCCGGATAGGCGCTGCGCAGCGCAGCGTCCAGGTCGTCGATCGGCTTCACGGTCACCCATCCCTACCATGATCTCCCTCCCGGATGGCTGACGACCGGATCGCAAGAAGAGAGCGCCAGCGCCGCCAGCTCAGACGGCGGCGCCTGACTGCGGCCGCGGCACTGCTTGTGGTTTCCGCCGGCATCGTGGCGGTGCTGCTGAGCGCTGGAAACGCGAGCCGACCGATCGGTCGGCAGACCACCGCCCCGAGCCGCGACACCGGCAGTGCACCCGCCGCCGCCGCCGCCCGGAGCCGCGGCACCGGCAGTGCACGGTCAACCAGCGGAGCGGACGAGGTCCGCAACGCAACGCCACAAGCCGACTGGCGCCCGCACACGGGCCCGGTGCCGATCCTCGAGTACCACGTGCTTGGCGTTGCGCCGGCGGGAGCCCCGTACCCGGACCTGTACGTGAGCCGGCCGGATTTCCGTCGTCAGATGGATTGGCTCGACGCGCACGGCTTCGAGGCGGTGACACTCGAGCAGGTCGAGGCCGCCTGGTACCGCGGTGGCAGCCTGCCGCCGCGACCGGTCGTGCTCTCCTTCGATGACGGCTACCGGCCTCAATTCACATACGCGCTGCCCGAGCTGCGCAGGCACGGCTGGGCAGGCGTTATCAATCTCAAGGCCGAAGGTTCGGATCTCTACCCAAGCAACGTCAGGGCGATGATCGATGCCGGTTGGGAGCTCGCCTCCCACACGATCCACCACCTGGACCTGACGACGCTCGACGCCGCGCAGCTGAGGGAAGAGGTCGCCGCCTCGAGGGCGATCCTGCGACGCGAGTACCGCGTCCCGGTCGACAACTTCTGCTATCCGTCAGGCCGCTATGACGCGACCGTAATCGCGGCTCTCAAGGCGGCCGGCTACAGCGGCGCGACGACCGAGGTCCCCGGTTACGCAACGCGCGACAGGCCCTACGAACTGGACCGCTTCGAGATCCTCGGCTCAGCAGGTGTCAGGGGACTTGCCGAAGACCTCGCGTCGGGACGCTAGATGGCCGATTCTCGAAATCTCCAACGGAGGCATTCGAAATGGCGAGCGGCACGCGGAATCGCCCCGGGGAGACGAGCCCTTCGAAATGGGCCCGGTGGACCCAAAGAGAACGACTCCTCGGAGAGAGCCCATCCCCTGCTTGCCCTCCACACCTGCGAGTAGGAGGGCAAGCAGGGGATGGCTGCGAAGGATCGGTGCCGATACGCAGTCAGGTCGCGAGAGCACGGCGCCCAGGGTGGCCTGGGGGAGGCGGATGCGGGCTTCCGCCTGCGTTCGCTCTTTGTGTCGCAGAGCGGTACAAACAGCGAACGGAGCGGGTGGGATGGCCCGACCAAGCCTCCGTTCGCTCTTTGTGTCGCAGAGCGGTACAAACAGCGAACGGAGCGGGTGGGATGGCCCGACCAAGCCTCCGTTCGCTCTTTGTGTCGCAGAGCGGTACAAACAGCGAACGGAGCGGGTCGAGCGAAGCGGTCAACTGGCCCAACCGGCAATCGGCAAGCCGGGCCGGTAGCTGAGCGCTTAGGCACGAGCCGGTGGCTGAGCTGACAGGCACGCTTTGGCAGGGTCAATCGTCTACGACCGGACGGGGATGCCGGCGGCGGCTACGATCGGACGGGGATGCCGGCGGCGGCTACGATCGGACGGGGATGCCGGCGGCGGCGAGGTGGCGCTTGGCGTCGCGCACGCGGTAGGTGCCGTAGTGAAAGATCGATGCGCAAAGCACCGCGTCCGCGTGGCCGTCGGCGATCGCCTCGCTGAGGTGGTCGAGCGTGCCGGCGCCGCCGGAGGCGATGACCGGGATCGAGACGGCGTCAGAAACCGCCCGGGTCAGTGCGACGTCATAGCCGTCGGTGGTGCCGTCGCGGTCCATGCTGGTCAGCAGCACCTCCCCCGCCCCACGTTCCGCGCCCTCCCTGGCCCAGGCGATGGCCTCGCGCCCCTCGACCCGTTTGCGGCCGCCGTTGACGTAGACGCCCCAGCCATCCTCCTCGCGCTTGGCATCGATGGCGAGAACGACGCATTGCGCTCCAAAGTGGTCGCCGAGCTCGGTGAGCAACTCCGGCCGCGCCAGAGCCGAGGAGTTGACCGAGACCTTGTCGGCACCGGCGTCGAGCACCGCCTGCGCGTCCTCGATCGACCGGATGCCGCCACCGATCGTGAACGGGATGAAGACGTTGTCGGCCGTTCGCCGCGCGAGCTCCACGATCGTCTCTCGCTTCTCGTGGGAAGCGGTGATGTCCAGGAAGACAAGCTCATCGGCGCCCTCCGCGTCGTATCGCTCGGCAAGCTCCACGGGATCTCCGGCATCGCGCAGGCCGACGAAATTGGTGCCCTTCACGACGCGACCGGCGTCGACGTCGAGGCAGGGTATGACGCGCTTCAGCACCATCGCTCTAAGCGTAGAGGGATCCGCGCAGTGCCTCGATCCCCTCGGCAACGCTGAAGCGGCCCTCGTAGAGGGCGCGGCCGACAATCACCCCTTCGACGTTCGGTGGCGCATTGCGGGCCAGCGCTTCGAGGTGCGCCAGCTCCCCCACACCGCCAGACGCGAGGACGGTTGCGTCGGTGGCACTGGCGATGCGCTCGAGCTCTCCGAGGGCCGGCCCCTCCATCGTGCCGTCGAATTGGATCGCCGTACAGACGAAGCGCCCGACGCCTCGTGCGGTCAGCTCGCACACCACCTCGACCGGCTCGGCGTCGCCGGCCTCGGTCCAGCCCTCGAGCGCCACCCTGCCGTGCAGCGCGTCGACCGATACCACGACCCGGTCACCGTGCGCCTCGAGCATCGCGGCGAGGAACTCCGGGTTCTTGAGGGCAGCCGTCCCAATCACCACCCTCGCCGCTCCTGCATCGAGCAGACGGCTCACCGCCCGCGCGTCACGCAGCCCTCCCCCAACCTGGATCGGGCATCCCACCGCGCTCGCGATCCGGCCCACCGCATCCAGGTTCCGTGGCTCTCCTGCTTTCGCCCCATCGAGGTCGACGACGTGCAGGAACCGCGCGCCTTCGTCAGCCCACCGCATCGCTGCATCCACGGGATCGGCGTCGTAGACCGTCTCGCGCTCGTAATCGCCCTGCAGAAGGCGAACCGCCCGGCCACCGCGGATGTCGATCGCCGGGTAGAGGATCACACCGGGGCCGGCGTCGCGGCGCAGACGCCCGCGAAGTTCGAGAGCAGCCGCAGGCCCGCCGCGCTCGACTTCTCGGGATGGAACTGGACGCCGAAGACGTTGTCGCGCTCGGCGGCGCATGCGAAGCGCGCTCCGTAGACGGCACTGCCCAGCAGATCCTCCTGGCGTGGGCAGGGTGCGAAGGAGTGGACGAAGTAGAACGGGGTCTCGCTCTCGATCCCCTCGGTCAAACGTGACTCCTTCTCCCAGCGAACGGGAGACCAGCCGATATGCGGAACCTTGAGGCCGTCGGCCTCCAGGATGTCGACCGGCCCGTGCAGCAGGTCGATGCCAGCCGCCCCGCCGAGCTCCGTGGTCGACTCGAAGAGCAGCTGCAGACCGAGGCAGATGCCAAGGATTGGCACTCGAGCGTCGCGGCGCTCGACCAGCAGCTCGTCGAGGCCGAGCTCACGCACCCGGGCCATCGCCTTCGGAAAGGCGCCCACGCCCGGGAGGATCAGCCCGTCCGCGCTGCGGACCGTCTCGCTGTCGCTGGCGATCGCGGCGCTCGCGCCGACATGCTCCAGCGCCTTCTCGACCGAGCGGAGATTGCCCATGCCGTAGTCCAGGATGCAGATGCGCGCCGTCATTCGCTCAGGGTTCCCTTGGTCGACGGCACGCCGCTCTCCTCGGGATCGAGCGAGACGGCGACCCGGAGCGCTCTGGCGAACGCCTTGAAGCAGGCCTCGATCATGTGGTGCGCATTCGTGCCGTAGCGGACCGAGACGTGCAGGGTGAGCTTGGCGCCGTTGGCGACGGCGCGGAAGAACTCCTCGGCTAGCTCCGTATCGAACCCGGCGATCGAGGTCGCCGGGAGGTCCGCGTCGAAGACGCACAGGGGACGGCCCGAGATGTCGATCGCGCACTCGGCCAGGGCCTCGTCCATCGGCACGAGAGCGGAGCCGTAGCGACGGATCCCGGCGCGGTCGCCGAGCGCGGCGTCAAGCGCCTGGCCGAGCGCGATGCCGACGTCCTCGACCGTGTGGTGCGCACCGGTCTCGAGATCGCCGTTCGCCTCCACCGCCAGGCCCAGGCGTCCGTGGCGGGCCAGCAGGTCGAGCATGTGGTCGAGGAACCCAACGCCCGTCTGGGCCCGCGCCTCGCCTCCATCCAGGTCCAGCTCCAGCCGGATCTCGGTCTCGGCTGTCCTGCGCTCTCTTGTCGCTGTCCTGCTCATCGTCTAATCATCGCCGACTCGCCGTGTGCGGGGAAGCCCTCCGCCCGGGCCAGGGTGTCCACATAGGGAGCAAGCCTTGCAGCCGCGCCCGCCGGAACCTCCACTGTCGGGACCGTCCGACAGAAGGTGGCCGGACTGAGAGGTCCCGAAAAACGACCTGCCCCGCCGGTTGGCAGGACGTGGTTGGACCCGGCAACGTAATCGCCGAAGGCCGTCGCGCTGTGGCGACCGGCAAAGACGCAGCCCGCCGTCGTCACCTGGGAGGCAAGCAGGGCGGCGGCATCGCAGAGCAGCTCCAGATGCTCCGGCGCAAACGCGTTGGCGAGATCGATGGCGTCGCACAGATCCGGAACGCGGACGAGTGCCAACGGTGCGTCGCCGAGTCCGGGCCGCTCGGCAGCCGCCCGCTCGACGGCAGCGGCGAGGCCGTCCAACACAGCGTCCTCCACTGCCACCGCCAGCAACGGGCCGTCCGCCCCGTGCTCGGCCTGGGCGCAGAGATCCAGGGCGGCCCACCCGGCGTCCGTGTCGTGGCCGGCCACGATCATCAGCTCCGACGGTCCGGCCAGCGAATCGATCCCCACAGCGCCACAGACGGTGCGCTTCGCCTCCCGCACCCAGGCGTTACCCGGGCCCGCGACGACGTCGACCGGTTCGATCGTCTCAGTGCCGTACGCCAGCGCGAAGACCGCCTGCGCACCCCCCACGGCGTGGATCTCATCGATGCCACAGAGCGCAGCCGCGGCGAGGACGAGGGGGTTCAGCAGGCCGTCCGGGCCGGGTGGCGAGGCAAGCGCAAGGCGCTCCACCCCGGCCACCCTGGCGGGTATCGCACACATCAGAACCGTCGACGGGTAGGCGGCCCGTCCGCCGGGCGCGTAGATGCCGGCAGCGCCAACCGAAGCTTCCCGAAGCGTCACCGTCTGCCCCTGCGGCAGGCTCACCGTGCGAGGGCCTGAGTCGAGCTGCGCCTCGGCGACCGTCCGGACGTTGGCGGCCGCCAGCTCGAGCGCCTCGCGGACGTCGGAGTCCAATTGCGCGAGCGCCTCAGCAGCAGAGCCCCGCTCCACAAGCAGCGCCGGCGGCGGGCGTTCGGTGGCGTCGAAGCGCTCTGTCAGTCGCATCAGCGCCTCGTCGCCACCCTCGCAGACCTCGCGCTCGATCGGCCCGACGTCCACCGCCGGGGTCGCTTTCGCCGCCCAAGTGCGGATGGCTCCGGCCGTCTGCGCCGCGTCCTCCCAGTCGAATCGGCGCAGCCTCATCCCGCCGTCACCTCGCGCAGGCGCGCGGTGAGCTCATCCACCTCGCTGGCGCGAAGCTTGTGGGCCACCCGGTTGGCAACGAAGCGCGCCGTGCACTCGACGATCTCCTCACGCACCTCGAGGTCGTTCTCTTCCAGGGTTCGGCCGGTCGCCACCAGGTCGACTATGCCGTCCGCCAAACCGACCAGCGGCGCCAGCTCCACCGACCCCTTCACCTCGATCACCTCGACCTGGTGCCCGGTGGCCTCGAAGTGCCGCTGGGCAACCCGCGGGTACTTGGTGGCGATCCGCATCGTTCCCAGGCGGCGCTCCGACTCACCCAGGCGCTCGTCTCCTCTGCGCCCCGCCAGAACCATCCGACAGCGCCCGTAACCGAGGTCGAGCAACTCGTAGACCATCCGGTCGGCCTGCTCGAGCAGGACATCCTTGCCGGTGATGCCGACATCCGCCGCTCCAGCCTCCACGTAGGTCGGGACGTCGGAGGGCCGCATCGTCACCAGGGTCATCTCGTCGCCCTCGAAGATCAGGGCGCGCGAGCCGCTGCGCGCCTGGGAGGTATCGATTCCAACCGCATCGAGGATGTCGAGCGTGCCCTCGAAGAGCGCGCCGCGGGGAACCGCCAGCTTCAGCGGGCCACCCGACTTGGCCCGGCCCATGCCGGCGACCTCGACGCTCACGAACCCTCACCCCGTCGCGACTCCTCCTCCATCTGAGCGATGTGCACGCGCTCGAGATACAGCGCAAAGCCCGCCGCGGGAAGGTCAACTCCGAAACGCTTCAACAGGCCGTCGTAGCGGCCGCCGCCTCCGAGCACGTAACCGACCGCTGGGTCGTAGACCTCGAGGATCGCGCCACTGTAATAGCCGAGGTCGCGCAGCAGGCCCAGGTCGATCTGGATCCGCTCCGCCGCGCCGCGACTCTCCAGGGCCTCGAAGGTTTCGCCGATTCGCGCTGTCGCGCGCTCGACCGCGGTGCCGCCCATTGCCCGGGCCTCGTCCAACACCTCGCGGCCACCGCGCAACTGCGAAAGGGCAACGCATGTCGCGCACTGCTCCTCGCTGACGCCGTCCACAGCCGACAGCTCGGCCTCGAGGCCCACGAGGTCGTGCGTGGCCAGCCGTTCCAGAACCGACTCCAACGCCTCGCCGCCGACGCCGAGCTCGCCCAGCAGCTGCCGGAAGAGGTCGGCGTCCCCGAGCCCGATCACCGCCCGGTCCAACCCGGCGGCATCGAGCGCCGCCTGCAGGACCTCGACGACCTCGGCCGTCCCCTGTGGCGCGGGGGCGCCGATCAGCTCCACGCCGGCCTGGGCGAACTCGCGCATCTGGCCGCGCTGCGGGCGCACGGCACGGAAGGCGTTTGCGAGGTAGCAGAGCCGCAGCGGCGGGTCCGCCGTCGCGTAGCGAGCCGCCACGAGCCGCGCTATCGGCACGGTCATGTCGGAGCGCAGCGCCAGCAGGTCGCCGTGCTCGTCGAGCAGTCGATAGGCACCTTCGGAGGTGCGCCCGTTGCCGGTAGCGAGCACCTCGTCGTACTCGATCGTCGGCGTGGCCACCTCGCCGTAGCCGTAGCCCTCGAAGACCTCGATCAGGGCAAGGTTGAGCCGCCGCAGCTCCCGCATCTCGTCGGGAAGGATGTCGCGGGTTCCTGGCGGAATCGGATGGATCATCGGGGTCGCCGTCTCCTCTGCTTGGGCTCGCTCACATGATTGAGCAGCGACGATCTTGCTTGCTCGGCCCCGTCTTCGCAGCCGCCACCGGCTCGCTGGGACACCCTATGCAGGAACCTCCGTCGCGACCCGGTCGATCTGAGCGCCGAGGTTCCGCAACCGCTCATCGATCTGCTCGTAGCCGCGGTCGATCTGGCGGATGTTGCCGATCTCCGAAATGCCCTCGGCGGCGAGGGCGGCGATGAGGATCGCCATGCCGGCCCGGATGTCCGGGCTCTCGACCCGTTCTCCGTGAAGACGGCTCGGACCGCTGACAATCGCCCGGTGGGGATCACACAGTGTGATTCGAGCGCCCATCGCAACCAGCTTGTCGACGAAAAAAAGGCGGTTCTCGAACATCTTCTCGAAGATGAGAATCTCGCCGTCGGCCTGCGTGGCGAGTGCCAGCGCAATCGAGGTCAGGTCGGCGGGGAAGGCAGGCCAGGGGCCATCCTCGATCTTCGGGATCGCATCGCCCACGTCGCTTCTGACCCGCAGGCGCTGGTCGGGCGGCACGACGATGTCGCTGTCCTCGACGGTCGACTCGAAGCCGAGCCGGCGAAACTGGCGGCGAACCATGAGCAGGTCCCCGGGCTCCACGGCGCAGATGCGCAGTTCCCCGCCGGTGGCGGCGGCGAGGGCCATAAAGCTTCCGACCTCGATGTGATCCGGAGAGATGGTGTGCTCGGCGCCACCGAGCCGGTCCCGCCCGTGGATGGTCATCACATTGGAGCCGATTCCGTCGACCTCGGCACCCATGCTCGTGAGCAGCCGCGCCAGGTCCTGTACGTGTGGCTCGCAGGCGGCGTTGGAGATCGTGGTCGGACCGGGGGTGAGCGCCGCTGCCATCAGCGCGTTCTCGGTTCCCATCACCGAGGGCTCGTCCATGAAGATCGCGCAGGCGCGCAGGCCGCCGCCCGGGGCCGTGAGCTCGATCCAGCGATCTCCCTGGACGCGCGCACCAAGGTCCTGAAATGCATCGAGATGCGCGTCGAGACGACGCCGGCCGATGAAATCCCCGCCCGGCGGCGGCATTCGCGCCTCACCGCAGCGAGCCAGCAACGGCCCGGCGAGCAGGAACGACGCTCGGATCCTGTTCGAGAGCTCCTCGTCCACCTCCACGCCCCCGATGCCCGCAGCGCAGAGTCGGAGGCTGTTGTCTCCCGTCCAGCTCACCTCGACGCCAATGTGCTCCAGCAGCGCCACCTGGGCCTCGGTGTCGCGAATGCGCGGCACCCGGTGCAATATCAACTCCTCCTCGGTCAGCAGGCACGCGGCGAGGATCGGCAGCGCGGCGTTCTTGTTCCCAGCGGCGGTCAGCTGGCCCGAGAGCGGCACGCCGCCTTTGATGACGAATTTCTCCATCGGTTCCGGCTAGGGTACCTTTCGCAATGCGCAGAGGTTGGAAGATCCTGATCGGCATCGTGGCGGCAATCGCGGTGCTGCTCGTGGTCAACATGCTGGTGACCGATGCCGAAACCAAGTCCGCCGAAGTCACCGAACCCGGCGGTCGCCTCCTCACACTGCCCGGCGGCGACCTGGAGGTCGTCGAAAGAGGGCCGCGGGCCGGCAGCCCCGTCGTGCTCATCCACTGCTTCACCTGTGCAATCGACTGGTGGGACCAGGTGATGCCCCGCCTCGCCCGCCGACACCGCGTGATCGCTGTCGACCTGCTCGGCCACGGCGGCTCGGAAAAGCCCGCCTCTGGTTACTCGATCCCCGATCAAGCCGACCTGGTTGCCGCGGCGCTGGGCAGGTTGAACGTGCGCGATGCGGAGGTGGTCGGCCATTCGCTCGGCGGTGCAGTCGCGGTCGCCCTCGCCCAGCAGTCGCCGCAGCTGGTCGACCGAGTGGTCATCGTCGATACCCCGCCCACTCACGAAAAGGGAGACCTGGGCCTGGTTGCCAAGCTCGCGTTTGCCCCGGTCATCGGCCAGGCCCTGTGGCGGATCAAGCCCGACTTCTCGGTGCGCAAGGGGCTCGAGGTCGCTTTCGCCCCAGGCTTCGACGTACCCGACGCATTCGTCGCCGACGTCAACCGCATGAACTACAGCGCCTACTACGACTCGGCGACCGACTCGGAGGACTACATCAAGGCAGAGCCGCTCGACGCGCGGATGAAGGAAACGGGCAAGCCCCTGCTGGTGATCATGGGCGCCGATGAGCAGATCGTGACCGACCCCGCCGAACGGCTTGCCGAATACCGGGCCACCGTGCCCGGCGCGCAGACCAGGCTGATCCAGGGCGCTGGCCACTCCCCCAACGTCGAGAAACCGGCAGAGACAGCGGCCCTGATCCTCGACTTCGATCGGGTTGCGCCAGGCCCAAGTAAGCGCGCCACCGGGCACGGATTGCAAGAACCGCTGCAGAAACACGATGCCGTCCGGAGCCGACCGTAGATTCGAACTCATGTTCGATACGAAGAAACCCATCAGCGGCCAGCTGGCCGATGCTGCAGACCTGGTGATCGACTTCGCCACCCTCGGCGAGTACGGCCTCGAGCCGGTCGGCCGGCCCGCACAGCCCTGCGAGACTCGCCGACGCCCTGGCTTCCCACGCAGCACTGGATCTTGGAACTCGGCAATCAGCCGTTTCTCCACCCACTCCTGAAGGCGGAGCAAAGCACGGGCACGAAAAAGGGCCGCCCGTAAGGGCGGCCCTGAAGAACCGGCGGCGACCTACTCTCCCAGGAGGTTGCCCTCCAAGTACCATCGGCGCTGAGGGGCTTAACTGCTCTGTTCGGAATGGGAAGAGGTGTTTCCCCCTCGCTATGCGCCACCGGAATTTGTCGAGACATCGCCCCGGTGGAGCTTGAAAACCGCACAAGGCCATAGGTAAGAAATAAATATCCGTCAAGCCCTCGACCCATTAGTACCGGTCGGCTGAGCGCATCACTGCGCTTGCACCGCCGGCCTATCAACCTGGTGGTCTACCAGGGGTCTTACTCCCTCAAGGGGATGGGAGAGCTCATCTCGAGGACGGCTTCCCGCTTAGATGCCTTCAGCGGTTATCCGTTCCGTGCGTAGCTAACCTGCGATGCCCTTGGCAGGACAACAGATACACCAGCGGCACGTTCATCCCGGTCCTCTCGTACTAGGGATGACTCCTCTCAACTCTCCAACGCCCACGGCAGATAGGGACCGAACTGTCTCACGACGTTCTGAACCCAGCTCGCGTACCGCTTTAATGGGCGAACAGCCCAACCCTTGGGACCTACTCCAGCCCCAGGATGCGACGAGCCGACATCGAGGTGCCAAACCGTTTCGTCGATGTGGACTCTTGGAAACGATAAGCCTGTTATCCCCGGAGTACCTTTTATCCGTTGAGCGACGGCGCTTCCACTTGCAACCGCCGGATCACTAAGCCCAACTTTCGTTCCTGCTCGACCCGTCGGTCTCGCAGTCAAGCTCCCTTGCTGCCTTTACACTCTACGCACGATTTCCAACCGTGCTGAGGGAACCTTTGGGCGCCTCCGTTACATTTTAGGAGGCGACCGCCCCAGTCAAACTGCCCACCTGACACTGTTCACCACCCGGATCACGGCATGGTGTTAGAAGCCCAGACTACCAAGGGTGGTATCTCAAGGATGACTCCCCGGCAGCCAAAGCCACCGGTTCACTGTCTTCCACCTATCCTGAGCGAGATACCCCAGACTCCAATATCAAGTTGCAGTAAAGGTTCACGGGGTCTTTCCGTCTAGCCGCGGGTACTCGGCATCTTCACCGAGACTTTAATTTCACCGAGCCTCTCGTTGAGACAGCGTCCAAGTCGTTACGCCATTCGTGCAGGTCGGAACTTACCCGACAAGGAATTTCGCTACCTTAGGACCGTTATAGTTACGGCCGCCGTTTACCGGGGCTTAGCTTCGCTGCTTCGCGCCGAAGCGCTAACAACTCCACGTAACCTTCCGGCACCGGGCAGGCGTCAGCCCCTATACGTCGTCTTACGACTTAGCAGAGGCCTGTGTTTTTGGTAAACAGTCGCTTGGACCAATTCACTGCGGCCCCCTCGGGCTCCCTCCGTACGGAGTTCACCCTACCGGGGCGTCCCTTCTCCCGAAGTTACGGGACGATTTTGCCGAGTTCCTTAACGAGAGTTAGCTCGCTCACCTCAGTATGTTCTACTTGTCCACCTGTGTCGGTTATCGGTACGGGCACGCGAGTCCTGCCTAGAGGATTTTCTCGGAGGCATGGGATTGGGGACTTGCCGGCGGTCAGGCCAGCTGGCGTCGCACCTCGCGTCAAAACGCCACCGCGGATTTCCCTACGGCGACTGGCTACGTGCTTGCCCCAGGACGACCATCGCCTGGGATCCCTTACCCTTCCCCGTCCCCCCATCGGTCATAACGGAATCGACGTGGTACAGGAATATCAACCTGTTGGCCATCGGCTACGCCTTTCGGCCTCGCCTTAGGTCCCGACTAACCCTGAGCAGACGAACTTTACTCAGGAAACCTTGGACAATCGGTGGAGGGGAGTCTCACCCCTCTATCGTTACTCATGCCGGCATTCTCACTTCCAGCCGCTCCACGGAGGCTTACGCACCCGCTTCACGCAACTGGAACGCTCTCCTACCGCGTGCAGCGCCCGCAGGCCTGCACACCCATAGCTTCGGAGACTAGCTTGAGCCCCGTTGAATTCTCCGCGCCCGAACACTTGACCAGTGAGCTATTACGCACTCTTTCAAGGGTGGCTGCTTCTAAGCCAACCTCTTGGTTGTCTCTGCACTCGGACATCGTTCACCACTTAGCTAGTACTTAGGGTCCTTAGCTGATGGTCTGGGTTGTTCCCCTTTTGCGTACGAAGTTTATCCCCCGCACACTGACTCCCGCGCTAACCGTGACGGTCTTCGGAGTTTGCCTGAAGTCGGTAACCTGGTAGGGCCCCTAGTCCAAACAGTGCTCTACGGCCGCCACGCAAATACGCGAGGCTATACCTAAATATATTTCGGAGAGAACCAGATATCTCTGGGCTTGATTAGCCTTTCACTCCAATCCACAGGTCATCCGCCCAGTTTTCAACCTAGGTCGGTTCGGCCCTCCACGAGGTCTTACCCCCGCTTCAGCCTGCCCATGGATAGCTCGCCCAGTTTCGGGTCTACCGCCAATGACTGTGTCGCCCTGTTCAGACTCGCTTTCGCTGCGGCTCCGCTCATCGCTTAACCTTGCCACTGACGAGTAACTCGCCGGCTCGTGATGCAAAAAGCACGCCGTCACACCCGAGGGTGCTCCGACCACTTGTAGGCTTGCGGTTTCAGGTACTATTTCACTCCCCTTCAGGGGTGCTTTTCACCTTTCCCTCACGGTACTAGTTCACTATCGGTCACCAGGTAGTACTTAGCCTTGGAGGGTGGTCCCCCCGGTTTCGGACCGCGTTTCACGGGTGCGGTCCTACTCAGGAACGTCAGTCGGCAGATCAGTGTGCTTTCACCTACGGGACGATTGCCCTCTGTGGTGCGAGGTTCCACTCGCTTCGGCTAACACCTGATTTGGTAACTGCCGCCGAGCCAGGCACGGCTCGGGCGTGACGCCCTACAACCCCCGACAGGCAACGCGTGCCCGCTTACACCTGTCAGGTTTGGGCTGATCCCCTTTCGCTCGCCACTACTAAGGGAGTCTCGGTTGATTTCTATTCCTCGGGATACTTAGATGTTTCAGTTCTCCCGGTTGCCTTCCGGTGGCTATGAATTCACCACCGGATGACGCCGCATTACCGGCGTCGGGTTTACCCATTCGGAGATCCGCGGGTCAATGGCTGTTCAGCGCCTCACCGCGGCTTTTCGCAGCCGTCCACGTCCTTCATCGACTCCTGGTGCCAAGGCATCCACCGTAAGCCCTTACTATCTTGACGGTGAGCGACCCGTACACATAAGTGACGGGTCGTAATTAAATACCCAGAGCCTGCCCACATTGGACAGACTCAAATTGGCCTTGTGCAGTTTTCAAGGTCCACCGAGGCGCGCGCAGCGGATGCCTTCCGCCGGCGGTCTCTCAAAACTGAGCAGCGTTCCCGGTGACATGAGTCACCGGGGAGCCCGGTCGACGTTCTAGAGAAATCTCCCTAGAAAGGAGGTGATCCAGCCGCAGCTTCCGCTACGGCTACCTTGTTACGACTTCACCCCAATCACAAGCCCCACCTTCGACGGCTCCCTCCAAAAGGTTAGGCCACCGGCTTCGGGTGTTGCCTGCTTTCGTGGTGTGACGGGCGGTGTGTACAAGGCCCGGGAACGTATTCACCGCGGCATTGCTGATCCGCGATTACTAGCAACTCCAGCTTCATGGAGGCGAGTTTCAGCCTCCAATCCGAACCGAGACGCACTTTATGGGATTCGCTCCACCTCGCGGTATTGCTGCCCTTTGTATGCGCCAATGTAGCACGTGTGTAGCCCTGGACATAAGGGGCATGATGACTTGACGTCATCCCCACCTTCCTCCGGTTTGTCACCGGCAGTCTCCCATGAGTCCCCAACTGAATGCTGGCAACATGGAACGGGGGTTGCGCTCGTTGCGGGACTTAACCCAACATCTCACGACACGAGCTGACGACAGCCATGCACCACCTGTGAAGGTGTCCCGAAGGAAAGCCGTGTTTCCACGGCGGTCACCTACATGTCAAGCCCAGGTAAGGTTCTTCGCGTTGCGTCGAATTAAACCACATGCTCCGCTGCTTGTGCGGGCCCCCGTCAATTCCTTTGAGTTTTAGCCTTGCGGCCGTACTCCCCAGGCGGGGCACTTAGTGCGTTAGCGACGGCACGGAAGGAGTCGACACCTCCCACACCTAGTGCCCATCGTTTACGGCGTGGACTACCAGGGTATCTAATCCTGTTCGCTCCCCACGCTTTCGCGCCTTAGCGTCAGTACCGTCCCAGCGAGCTGCCTTCGCTATTGGTGTTCCTCCTGATATCTGCGCATTCCACCGCTACACCAGGAATTCCACTCGCCTCTTCCGGACTCTAGCCCTGCAGTATCCACCGGCTTTCAAAGGTTGAGCCTTTGACTTTCACAGCGGACTTACAGGGCCGCCTACGCGCGCTTTACGCCCAATGATTCCGGACAACGCTTGCTCCCTACGTATTACCGCGGCTGCTGGCACGTAGTTAGCCGGAGCTTCTTCTGGAGGTACCGTCAATCCGCACGGCTATTCACCGGCGAACCTTCGTCCCTCCTGAAAGGGGTTTACAACCCGAAAGCCGTCTTCCCCCACGCGGCGTTGCTGCGTCACGCTTTCGCGCATTGCGCAAGATTCCCCACTGCTGCCTCCCGTAGGAGTCTGGGCCGTGTCTCAGTCCCAGTGTGGCTGATCGTCCTCTCAGACCAGCTACCCATCGATGCCTTGGTGGGCCGTTACCCCACCAACAAGCTAATGGGCCGCGGGCCCATCCCAATGCGGAGGCCGAAGCTTCCTTTAGCGCACAGGCTTATACCCGTGCGCCACATCCGGTATTAGCCCGAGTTTCCTCGGGTTGTCCCGGTCATCGGGGCAGGTTACCCACGTGTTACTCACCCGTTCGCGGCTTTGCCCCAGGGCAAGCCCTGGTTCGTCGCACCACTTGCATGTGTTAAGCACGCCGCCAGCGTTCGTCCTGAGCCAGGATCAAACTCTCCGTGAAAGTACTTCTACAGAGAGTGTCATGCCTGACAGGTCGTCGCGCACACAAAGTCGACGACCGACATGACGGGTAAATCAGACCACTCGGCACGCTGACGAGCCGAGTGGATCGGGCTCAAACACCCACAGGCCGAATCGACCCGTGGGATGCACGCTGCTCAGTTTTCAAAGACCGCCGCGCCTCTGCGACGGGACTCGCCGCATTTCGCGCACGGGATTGGCACCGGGCCAACCCCAGAGGGACCGGGGAGTATAGCGCCAGGCGCGCCGTTTGCCTAGCGGCCCGACTGGCTCCCCGACCTGACGCGGAGAAAGCGGCGCTTGCCGACCTGGACCACCGCACCCTCGAGCCGCCCGGGGTCCAGATCGAAGGCGTCGCCGGGCAGCGGCTCGCCAGCGACCTTGACGCCGCCCTGGGCGATCAACCGTCGCGCCTCGCTAGAGCTGAAGCCGAAGGCCCGTGCGATCAGCTTCGGCATGTGAACGCGCTCTCCGTCGGCGCCCAGATACGGAGTCGGGTCGACCTCGTCCACGTCGTCGGGTACGCCATGCAG
>CAVVGH010000008.1:0-333633 GCA_963747765.1 uncultured Solirubrobacterales bacterium
CATAACCCGAAGGTCGTCGGTTCGAATCCGACCCCCGCTATGCGGCGAAAGCCCTGCAAATCGCAGGGCTTTCGTTTTGGTATCAGGCGCCGCGCCAAGGTCGCGGGTACTAATTCGGGTACTAATTTCGACGCCAAAAGCGTCGCTTCGATGCTCTACGGCCACTACTCCAGGCACGAAAAACCGCTGCCAGCCGCCGTTTTTCGTTGACCTTCGGGTTGAATCCCCGAGGGTTGAGCCATAGATCTTGCGCGACACGTTTCTCACATAAACGCCCATTCTATAGGCGCTAGACTGAGGAAGATGTCGCCCGCTGGTCTTACTGCTCGAAATCGTGCTCTTCTGGCTTCCCTTCACCGGTTCGACGGTCCGTTTACCGTCGACGAGGCACAGGAGGCGCTTAACGTGGATCGACCCCGCGCGCAGCGACTCTTGCGCTACCTAGCTGATCGAGGCTGGCTCGCGCGCGTCCGTCGTGGCGTCTACATCACCGTTCCGCTCTCGGCTTCGGTTCCAAGTGAGTCACGGGCCGACCTCTGGCGGGCGGCAGCGCAGGCCTACCCCCCCTGCTACATCGCGGGTTGGAGTGCCTGCGAGCACTGGGGTCTAACCGAGCAGATCTTCCGCGACCTGATGGTCGTGAGCACCCGGCGGATTGGCTTTCGAAGCGACGACATTCAGGGAACGCCGGTGAGGATCAAGGTCGTCGACTCTCAGAGGATGTTCGGCACCGTTGGTGTCTGGCGGGGATCGGCGCGTGTTGAGGTCTCGGACCCTTCGCGCACGATCGTCGACTTGCTCGACGACCCCTCGATGGGTGGCGGGATTCGCAATGTGGCGGAGGTGCTCGAGGAGTACCTCGCGGGACCCCATCGGGGCGAAGAACTCCTGCTCGACTACTGCGAGCGCTTCGGCAACCGCAGCGTCTACAAGCGACTCGGCTATCTGCTCGAGGCGCTCGGCCTCGACGAGCCCGGGCTGATCGAGCGCTGCCGGGAGCGGATGTCGAGCGGCGTCGTGCCGCTCGATCCAGGCATCGGGGCGTCGGGTGCTCGCAACGCCGACTGGAACCTGCGCGTCAACGCGCGAATAGATCGAGTGGCCGCGTGATTACCCGTGCGGTGCTCGATGAGCGCGTGCGGGAGTGGGGCCTCCGAGACGACGTCGTCGAGAAGGACTATGTCCTCGGCTGGCTGCTGTGGGGGATCGGTTCGAACAAGTTGCTGGGCGACTCCTGGGTCTTCAAGGGCGGGACCTGTCTCAAGAAGTGCTACATCGAGACCTACCGCTTCTCCGAGGACCTCGACTTCACTGTCCTGCCCGACGGGCCAATCGACCCTGAAGATGTCTTGCCACTGATCGGCGAGGTGCTGAATGACGTCAACGAAGCGTCGGGCATCGACTTCTCGGCGGAGGAGCCGCGGCTGAAGCTACGACCCGGCGGACGCACCGCGGAAGGCAGGGTCTACTACCGCGGTCCTCGTGGCGCTCCCCAACCGGCGCGGATCAAGCTCGACCTGAGTGCCGATGAGATCCTCGCCCGGCCGCCGGTATTGCGGCCCATCGCCCACGCTTATCCCGACGAGCTCCCGGCGCCGGCCGAGGTTCGCTGCTACGGCTTCGAGGAGCTCTTCGCCGAGAAGATCCGAGCGATGGGGGAGCGCTCGCGCCCGCGCGATCTCTACGACATCGTCAACCTCTTTCGCCGCGAGGACCTACGGCTCGAGCAGGGGCTGATCCGATCGACGCTTGAGCGCAAGTGCGAGAGCAAGGGGATTGCGATGCCGACCCACGCCGACGTCAGCTCCTCTCCGTTGCGGGCCGAGCTCGAATCGGAGTGGGAGAACATGCTCGGCCACCAGCTGCCAGTGCTGCCTCCCTTCGAGCAGTTCTGGGAGGAGGCCGAGGTTCTCTTCCAGTGGCTGGAAGGCAACGCCATTGAGGAGCCGGTGGAGCCGATCGGCGCGATGGCCGACGAGGACAGAACCTGGTCACCGCCGCCGACTTTGGAGACCTGGGGCCGAGCTTCCTTGGAGGTTGTGCGATTCGCTGGCGTCAACCATCTCCTTGTGGAGCTCGGCTACAAAGGCAGTACCCGTTTGATCGAGCCTTACTCGCTGCGGCGTAGCAGCGCCGGCAACTTGTTGCTCTATGGGGTTCGGGCCGACAGCCGAGAGATTCGCTGCTACCGGGTCGACAGAATCCAGTCGGCCCGGGCGACCACCCAGCCCTTCCAGCCTGTGTTTGCCATTGAGTTCGGGTCCGCGAGAGACTTGTCCGCTCCGCCGGTGCGCAGGCGGGCGGGCATGCCAAGGCTTGGACCTCGTCGATCCGCAAGGCGGTCTCGCTCGGCCGGCCCCACCTACATCGTCCGCTGCGCCACCTGCGGCAAAGAGTTTCGGCGTAAGACGCATTCGACCGCGATGCGCAAACACAAAGCGCCCGGAGGCTGGGATTGCTCAGGTCGCTCGGGCTACTTCGTCAGGGTTAATTAGGAGGCTTCACTCCAAGCGGCTCGCTCATGCGAAGTCCAGGCCCTCGTGGCCTTGCGACGCTCCGCCTTCACGTTGGCGGTCAACTTCTGCGGCTTACAGAGGAGACAGCCGCTCCGTCGATGCTTAGGAGGCGTCAAACAATAAGCTAGGAGGAGTGGACGGGATCGCGTAGAACTTGTCGGCATGATCGATGAGCGCGCGATCGGCGATCGGTACCGAGCTGTGGCGGGGGAGTTCAACGAGCGCCAGCGGCGGGTCTGGGCCGGCGCCGAGGCCCTCTCCCACGGTCGCGGCGGGCAGGCGGCGGTGGTGCGAGCGACGGGGATGTCGCCGACGACGGTGGCGAAGGGGATGCGCGAGGTGCGCTCGGGGGAGAGGTTGGAGGCGGGGCGGGTGCGCGGCCGGGGCGGCGGTCGCAAGCCGTTGACGGAGACCGACGAGACGCTGCTCGGCGACTTGGAGGCACTGGTGGCCGGTGAGGCGCGCGGCGACCCTGAGTCGCCGCTGCTGTGGACGGCCAAGAGCGTGCGATCGCTTGCGAGGGCGCTGCGGGAGAAGGGGCACCGGGTCTCTCACGAGACGGTCGCGAAGCTGCTGCGCGACCTGGGGTTCAGCCTGCAGGCCAACCGCAAGGTCCTGGAGGGCGCCTCGCACCCCGATCGCGATGCGCAGTTCGCGCACATCAACGAGACGGTCGCCGCTGCGCAGGCAGCCGGGCAGCCGACGATCTCCGTCGACACGAAGAAGAAGGAGCTGGTCGGCGATTTCAAGAACGGCGGCCGGGAGTGGCGACCCGGCAAGCCGGTCGAGGTCCGCACCAAGGACTTCAAGGACAAGCAGCTGGGGAAGGTCAACCCCTACGGCGTCTACGACCTGCGGCTGGACGAGGGATACGTCTCGGTCGGGATCGACGCCGATACCGCCGAGTTCGCCGTGAACTCGATCCGCAGCTGGTGGCGGCACCTCGGGGCCGAGCGCTACCCCGATGCCACGAGCCTGACGATCACTGCCGACTGTGGCGGCTCCAACGGCAACCGCACGCGCCTGTGGAAGACCGAGCTGCAAGCGCTGGCCGACGAGACAGGGCTGCAGATCCGGGTCTGCCACTTCCCCCCTGGCACCTCGAAGTGGAACAAGATCGAGCACCGCCTGTTCTCGTTCATCGCCCGCAACTGGCGCGGCCGGCCGCTCCTCTCACGCCAGGCCGTCGTCTCGCTGATCGGCGCGACCACCTCGACCAAGGGTCTGAAGGTCTTCGCGCAGCTCGACGAGAACACCTACGAGCGCGGCATCAAGATCACCGACGTCCAACTCGCCGCCGTCAACCTCACGCCCGAGGCGTTCCACGGCGACTGGAATTACACCATCTCACCCAGCTAGTTCTTTGACGCTTCCTAAGTTCGACGTTTAACCTGCACAAGCGAGTTTCAGCTATGCCGCTGAATGGGGTGATGATGCGGCGAATCCTCAACCAGGTCCCAGCCGTCGTCGGCTCCGGCCGCCCTTCTTCGCCATCGGCGGGCAGGCCGAGCTGCCGCTGCTGGGAGGACCCTTCGATCGTCGTGTACAGCGATCGGGTCACCCACCTCATCCGGGAGGTGAGGCGTCTGGATTGCGTTCGCGCCGAAGCGGCTCAGGCACTCGCCCGGGTGAAGGTCACATGCGTGACCCCGCTGGGCGAGGACGCGGCCTCGACCTCGTAGCCCTCCTCGGCGCCCTCCAGCCCGTCCCAGAGGCGGACGCCGCAGCCCAGCAGGATCGGGACCACGACGACGTGCATGTGGTCGATCAGCCCGGCGGCGAGGAACTCGCGGACCACGGTGGGGCCGCCGCCGATGCGCACGTCCATGCCGCCGGCGGCCTCGCGGGCCGCCTCGAGCGCCTCGGCGGGAGATGCGTCGAGGAAGTGGAAGGTCGTGCCGCCCTCCATCTCGATCGACTGGCGTGGGTGGTGGGTGAGTACGAAGACCGGCGTGTGGAACGGGGGGTTGGGGCCCCAGGCGCCCTTCCACTCCGGGTCCTCGTGCCAGCCGGGGTGACCGAACTTCCCGGCGCCCATGATCTCGGCACCGATCCCGGGGGCGAACAGCTGCGCGAAGGCGTCGTCGATGCCGCCGCTGCCGCCGTCGCCCTTCGCGCCCTGCCACCAGCGGGTGGCGAACATCCATTGGTGCAGCCGATCTCCGGCGTGGCCGAAATGAAGCTCGGCGCTTTGGCCCTCGCCGGTGCCGAAGCCGTCGAGGGAGATGGAGAAGTTCTGGACGCGGGCGATTGACATGGCTGATGCTCCTTCGTGAGTTGGGGACGTTGGTTGCGGTCTCGGTCGAGGTCAGTCGGAGGAGCGACGAGGGCGGTAGGTCAGCAGGACGACACCGGAGTCGAACCGCTTGACGTCGGTGAGCTCCATCCAGACCGTGCCCCGGTCGCCAAGCACGTGGAGGTTGCCGTTGCCCCATACGACCGGGTTCAGGTAGACCTCGTACTCGTCGATCAGGCCCTGTTCCGCGAGCGCGTAGGCGAACTCACCGCTTCCGTGCATGAACAGGTCGCCGTCGACCGCTTCCTTCAACTTCGGGATGGAGCTCCCGAGGTCCCCCTCCAGCAGGGTCGCGTTCCAATCGAGGTCTCCGCCGAGGGTGGTGGACCCGACGTACTTCGGCATCGGGTTGACCATGTCGGCCCAGTTGCCGGTCTGGTCCGGCCAGTATGCCGCCAGACCCTCGTAGGTCTTGCGGCCCAGCACCAGCCCGGCAGACCTCGCTTGGCGTTCGAACGAGTACTCGCCGTGGTCGCCGTCCGGATTCACCCATTCGGCGACCGGGTCGACGATGCCGTCGAGCGTGGTCTGGGTGGTCGCGATCAGCTTGCCCATTTTCGATCTCCTGTCCTGTGGTTCGAGGAGCCCCGTTGGCTCTCCCTGTTGTTACAACGACCTCGGTCGCGCGAACTAATCCAGGTCTTCTTCTAACGCAAGGATCATTGCGTTAGGACGGTACTTGATTGGATATAAACGCGCAAGGCTTCGCGTTTAGACTCCAGTCCGATGGCTTCAACCAGCGAGCAACCACGTCGGCGACCGGGAGGTCGCACCGCCCGGGTGCGCGCTCGGGTCCACGCGGCCGCGATCGAGCTGCTGGGCGCCGAGCCGCCGGAAGCGGTGACGATTCCGCGGGTGGCGGAGCGCGCCGGGGTCCACCAGGCCACCCTCTACCGCCGCTGGGGGGACATCGCAGGGCTGGTCGACGACGTCGTCGCTGAGCGACTGGGGGAGGTGGCGCCGGTCCCCGACACCGGGACGCTGCGCGGCGACCTGGAGCTGGCGGCGGTCAGGTTCGCCGAGGCGATCGCTCCCCTGGGGACGATCATGATGCGCGCGGCAGCGCTAGCGACGCCGACGGACGAGGCTCCGGTCGCCCTGCGGACCCGCGCCGACCAACTGCAGACGATGCTCGACCGGGCGGCGGCGCGGGGGGAGAAGGTGCCGACGATCGCCGAGCTGCTCGAGGGGGTCACCGCTCCCCTCTACCTGCACCCGCTGTTCTTCGGTCGTCCCGCCGACGCCGGCCACGCCAGGGAGCTGGTTCGCCGTCTGCTGGTCTACGTCGAGGCCGACCAGCGCTCAGGGAAGGGGCATCGCTGAGCGGGCGCCGCGTCGCGCACACGGACTGCTCACTCAGAGCTGGGAGGGGATCGGCACGGCAGGCGCCGTGGAACTGCTCATCTAGTGACCTGAGTCGTTAGTTCGCAGGCACATCGGTCTGCCCGTCGATTTCGTCTTCATCGCAAGCGACGATTGGAGACGGTCATGGCTGGACATGCGGTAGAGGTCGTGCTGAAAGGCGAGGAGCGCGAGGTGCTCGAGCGCTGGGCCCGCCGGCCCAAGAGCGCCCAGGCGCTGGCGCTGCGCTGTCGGATCGTGCTGGCAGCGGCCGAGGGGCAGCAGAGCAAGGAGATCGCCGCGCGGCTGGGCTGTTCGCGCCACACGGTCGGCAGGTGGCGCGGCCGCTTCGCCCAGCGCGGCTTGGATGGCCTGCACGACGAGCCGCGCTCAGGCCAACCGCGCAAGATCAGCGACGAGGACGTCGAGCGGGTGATCGTGAAGACCCTGGAGGAGCAGCCCCCCAACGCCACCCATTGGTCGACCCGATCGATGGCAGAGGCAACGGGTCTGAACCAGACCGCGATCAGCCGGATCTGGCGGGCCTTCGGGTTGAAGCCCCATCGCTCAGAGCACTTCAAGCTCTCGCCCGACCCGCAGTTCGTCGAGAAGGTGCGCGACATCGTCGGGCTCTATCTCAACCCACCGGAAGCGGCGGTCGTCCTCTGCGTCGATGAGAAGTCCCAGATCCAGGCGCTGGAGCGCTCCTCGCCGATCCTGCCGCTGATGCCGGGCGTGCCCGAGCGCCAGACACACGACTACGTGCGCAACGGGACCACCAACCTCTATGCCGCCTTGGACCTCGCCTCCGGGAAGGTGATCTCCGAGATGACGCCCCGCCACCGGGCCGAGGAGTTCCGCAAGTTCCTCAACCTGATCGAGCGCTCGGTGCCCGCGAGCCTGCAGGTGCACGTCGTGCTCGACAACTCCTCGACTCACAAGACACCGTCGATCCAGCGCTGGATGAAGAGCCACCCCCGCTTCACCTTGCACTTCACCCCTACCTACAGCTCCTGGCTGAACCTGGTCGAGCGCTGGTTCGCCGAGCTCAGCGAGAAGTGGATCAAGCGCGGCTCCCATCGCTCGGTCCGCGACCTGGTCGCTTCAATCAGAACCTGGATCGCCAACTGGAACGACGATCCCAAGCCCTACGTCTGGCACAAGAGCGCCGATGAGATTCTCGACGGGCTCGCGGCCTATTGCCAACGGATTAACGACTCAGGTCAATAGAAGAATTGATCAGGGTGCCGGACTCAGGCGTTCGGTCCCTCAGCCCCTCACGCAGGCTCTCGCTGGCGACGTAGCCGACGTTTCGTCCGCGTCCCCTTTGAACGACGAGACCGGCGTCGAGCAGGCGGCGGAAGTCGGCGCTCGCGGTCGCCGGCGAGACTTCAGCCTCCTCGCCGTAGGTACCGCGATCGCTGCGGGCATGGAGGCTCTGCTCGAGCGCGATCACGAGGCGCTCGGGCCAGCCGCGCGCGTCGACGAGCCCTTCGAGGTGGCGCCACCGCGCCGCCGCTTGCTCGATCTGCGCCAGTCGCTGTCGTGCCTGGGCGATGTGGGCCTTGACGCAGAAGCCGACCCAGCCGGAGGCATCGCGGTGAGGCTGGTAGCTCCCGCCCTGCGTCTCCTTCAGGGCAGCGTAGTAGTCGGGGGTGTGGGAGCCCAGGTACTCCTCGATCGAGAAGAACTCCGGCGAGGCGAATCCCTCTCGCGCCAGGACCAGCGACTGCGCGATCCGCGAGATGCGGCCGTTCCCATCGCGGAAGGGGTGGACTGAGACGACATGCAGGTGGGCCATCGCTGCTCGGACAACCACGTCGGCTTCGAGGTCTCCCTTGGCCAGCCACTCGACCACCTCGGCCATCAGGGCTACCACCTTGCTCTCGTCGGGCCCGCGGTACTCGAGCGTGCCGCCCGGGCCGGTGACCCCGATGGGGCCGGTTCGCCAGATGCCCGGGCCCTTGTCGCGCTGGAAGTGGCAGGCGTCGAAGTGGAGGTCGAGTATCACTCGATCGAGCCAGCGGAAGCTCGGGTCCGCCGCCATCGTCCCAACGTGGTCCATCGCCCGCGCATAGCAGGCGACCGCCTGGCGGTTCTCTTCGTCGCGATCGGCCGATTCCCGGCCGCTGGTGAGTGCCAGCGCTTCCACGGGGGAGACGCTGAAGCCCTCGATCGAGGTTGAGCTCTCGATCGAGGTGGCCCGCACCTCGCGTCGCAACGCGCCCATCCAGCGGCTCGGCGTCTTCACCTCCTCGCCGAGGACCTCGCGCAGCTGTGCCAGCTCGTCGAGTTGCGCTTGGAGGGCAGGGATCAGCGGAGGCGTCGCGTAAATCATGGCGAGAAGTATAAACGATTAAACGCATAATCCTCTAGCCGCAAGATGTGTATCCGGTTCGCTCCAGGGCGCGCCGGCCTCGCCTCGCCGGTTCCGTTCGCTCCAGGGCGCGCCGGCCTCGCCTCGCCGGTTCCGTTCGCTCCAGGGCGCGCCGGCCTCGCCTTGCCGGTCGCGTTCGATCAGGAGCGCGCCGGCCTCGCCTCGCCGGTCGCGTTCGATCAGGGCGGCGACGCGCGGAGCCGAGGCCCCGATCTTCAATGACTGGTCTTTAGACCCACGTATTCGGTGGCAAAGGGTTCAGCCGTGCACGGAGGTCGCGTTGGAGCGAACCGGATAGGCACGAGCCTCAAATATCTCAACCCTCTTGGGACCGTTGGCCCTCGCGGCCGGCTCAGCGGCGCTAACCGAATGGGCTTGACGCGCCACCTGAGCAGGGCTCACCGGGGCGAGCGGTGACGGCGGTGAGCTCTGCTGCGGCTGCGCTTGCAAGATGAGGCCATCCGCCGCTTCCCTGCCGACACCACCTTGTTCAGGACTCTGAGCAGCGGCCGCAAGCGTCGCACCACATATCTGTGTCGTGGCTGCGGAAGTGCGATCCGCACCATGTTCGCGCCGGACCTGATGACGTAGGTGATCTCGTCGGCAGAGCCTTTCGGTGGCGGATAGTTGCCTGCAATGACGTGAAGGTGGGCGCCCCTGAGCGCCGCTCGCAGTCTGTGCCAGATTCGGCGCCCGAGAGCGAACTTCGCCGTGCAGCTTCCCAGCATCACTCTCGCGTGGCGGTTCTTGAAGACGAGGAGGGAGGGCTGCGGACCCCCAATTCCACCCTCCTGACGGTAGGAGACGAGGACGCGTGGCTGTCGACGGCGCGGAGCTTTCGGCGTTTTCGGCGCCACGACCTTGTAGGCGACCCGCGCCCTCCTGGTCAGCCCGTCTTTTGACGTCGCGGTCACGGTGAAGGTGTGCCGGCCGGTCTTGGCAGTGTTGAGGGGCGCCCCCGAAGGACGCCCGTTGTGGTCGACGCAGGAGGCGATCCCCGGGCCGCCGGCTCCCTCGGTGCAGGTGAAGCTCGAATAGATCGCCGGACCCCGCGTGTAGGTCGCGCCGCGGGCAGGTGTGACGATCGACACCTTCGGCGGCCCCTGCACCTTCAGCGTGAAGCTCTGGGTGGCGTCGGGCGAGGTGCCGTTGGAGGCTTTGATCGTGACCGGGTAGTTGCCACCCGAGCCAGCCGCCGGCGTTCCCGACAAGGTCGCGGTGCCGTCGCCTTTGTCGGTGAAGCCCACCCCGCTGGGCAGCGCTCCGGTCAGAGACAGAACGGGCGCCGGCAGACCCGTCGCGGTAACGGTGAAGCTTCCCGACTTGCCGATCTGGAAGGTGGCCGCCGCGGCGCTGGTGATCGCCGGCGCAACAGTGGGGTCCTGCAGCTCAAAGGCTCCCACATCGCAGAAGGCCTCGCCGTTGTCCGGCCGCGGCTGGCCGCGCTGGTCGGTGCTGGTCGGGCATTTGGTCTCCGGCACTGCATCGACCGCCGGACTCGAAGCCGGCAGCGCCTGCGTTTCCGTCGGGCCGCCGTTATCGGCAAGCGGTTCCAGCTGCGGGTCCGCCGAGGGAAGGTCGAATCCACAGCTCGTATCGCCTGTGGAAGGGCCCTCCAGGCTGTAAGTCGAAGAGCCCACGGGCATGTTGCAGTCCGTCGCTCCCGCTCCCGTGTTCCCCGAGATGATTGTCGCCTTGGCCGTCACAGCAGCGACTTCAACACCTGCGGGCTTGATGTCGTTGATCCCTGCGCCAGCGCCGCCGTCGCCTACCGTGTTGCCATCGATCGTCACGCTCGCCAACGTCGCAGAAGCGGAGGGACCGGCGAGGGTGATGGCGCCGCCGGACCCGGCTGCGCCGCTGCCCCCCGCTGCGTTCGCTATCAACGTGCTGTTGGATGCCGACAGAGACAGGCCGGACGCGTAGATTGCACCCCCGTTGCCCCTGCCGCTGGCGAACCCAGCGCCGCCGGTCCCACCGACGGAGTTGGCGCTGAAGGTGCTGCCGGAAATGATCAGCGGGAGGAAAGTGCCGTAGATCGCGCCTCCAAGACCGGCACCGCTGCCACTGCCTTCGCCCCCTTCACCACCCACGGAGTTGGCGCTGAAAGCGCTGCCGGACACCAGCAGCGAGCTGTACAGGTCGAGCGCTCCACCGGCACCACCCCCGCCGTTGCCGCCTTCGGCGCCTGGCCCGCCGACGGTGTTGTTGCTGAAGGTGCTTTCGGAAATCGTCAGGGAGCCGCCGCTCGTATCGTCGATCGCTCCACCGCTGCCGTGGCCGCTGTCGAAGCCACCGCCGCCAGGTCCACCCGCTGCGTTACCGGTGAAGGTGCTGCCGGAGATCGAAAATGACGGCGCAGACGTGCGGATTGCGCCGCCCGAGCCGGCACCGCTGCTTTCGCCTTCATCGCCAACACCGCCAGCGGTGTTGTTGCTGAACGTGCTGTCCGACACCACCAGAGACGCCACAGCGGCGTAGATCGCTCCGCCGCGGCCGAACCCGCTGTAATCGCCGCTGCCACCGGCTCCACCCGCCGCGTTGCCGGTGAAAGTGCTTTCGGAAACGCTCAGTGAGCCGCCGCTTGTGTCATTGATCGCACCCCCGTTTTCGAGCGCTGAGCCGTTGGCGAGCGTCAGCCCGGAGATCGAGACGTCCCCTTCGGTGACCGTGAAGATCTGGCTGTTGTGGCCGGCGTCGATCGTAAGCAGCGACGCCCCCAACCCTTCGATCGTCAGGCTCTTGTCGATGCCAATCGCGCCCGAGGTGAGGTTGATCGTCTGACCTTCAAGACTCGCGTCGAAGGCGATCGTGTCGCCGCCGCCGGCTTCGGCGATCGCTTCCCGCAGCGAGCCCGACCCCGAGTCGCTCGTGTTGGTGACCGTATCCGTCGCCGCCCAGGCGCTGGCCGCGAAGCCGAACAGGCAGGTCACCATCACCCCGACGGCCAGCATTAGGGCCCGTCCACAGGGCAAACCCGATGGCACGGCCGCCTTCACGGCGTTCGCCCCAAACGGCCCGCGGGGAAGCGGGAGGCTGTGCGCGAGTGCTTCGATCCGAGCGTCGACCTGCCGGCCCGGCTCTCCGGCGTGCTCAACGTTGCGCTTGTGGAGCTGCAACTCGACCATCTGGCGACTCCCCAAAATTGCGTACGGATCATAGTACGCCCTGTTCGACAGCGAAAGTGCGCGCGAACGACACCGATCAGGTCGGCGGAACCGAACGGATATCGGCGACCGCCGCCGTTCCCGTCGCTTGCCGGCTGGTGCTGCCGCACCCCGCAGCCGCAGGGCCGCAGGGACCTCAGTTGGGATCGTGCCCGTATACGGGGTATGAAGCACACCGCAGTTGCGGTCATCGCTCTTCTTTCGGTCGCTGTGCTCCTGTCGGCCTGCGGCGGCTCGAGCGAGCCCCCGCCGGTACAGACGGAAGTCACGGTGCAGCCGGGCATGTGGGGTCGGGAGCTCGTTCTCTCGCACCTGCGCGACAAGATCCTGCGCGGTGTCGCCGCCGACTACAGGGCAGGGACCGGCGTCGGCCCACGCCGGTTTGGTCTCTGCCTCCGCCTCGGCCTGCGTCGCGCGTTGACCGGCGCCCAGCTGGATCGGCTCGCCGCTGTCTACCGACGGCCCGCGGGCAGGCAGGTTGTCGCGCGGGCACGGGTCGCGCGGGCACTGAATCGGATCGCGGCACCAGTTGGCGACGGCTGCGGTGGCCGGCGGTTCGTGCCGGAGCTGGTCGCCGCCTCCACTGGGTTCGCGGAGGTGGACCTGGGCGAACTTCGGTCTCGTCGCCCCGGACTCGTCTACGGCCCCTACATCGGGGTGTCCTGTCCGCGAGCCAACCCGACCGGCTGCGACAGGGTGGGCTTCGACTTGGTACTGCGCCGTCGGGCGCTTGCGGTGGCAGCGTCGGTCGCCGGCCGTTCGATCCATCTGATCAGTCCAGGGCCGATGCCCCACAACGCGGGCGCCGCCGGCTGGGACTGGGGTGGCTACCTCGATGACGTCGGGTTGAGCCGCAACGGCAGCCCGTTCCGGATCCCGGCCAACGGCCGAGCGGGGGGAGTCTGGGCGGGGCGGCCGGCTGTGTACCTGCCGGTGCGGGTGGTCGCGACCTACCCGGACGACCGTCGCGCTGCCTTCGTCTTCCCCCGCGTCTTCCTCAGCCCGGGATGGGGATAGGACACCAACCGATCTACCCGACGCAGGTGCTCCCCGCCGCCGCCCATGCGGTTTCTGTCGCGCTTGTTGTGCCCAGCGCTTTGGAGCCGACCCGGTACGCACTCGCCCGGTGGGCCCCCGGTTCGGGCTCATAATCGACCTGGCGCCGCCCACCCGCGTGTCCGCGTGACCTTGCGCCGTTCGGTAACGCTTTTCGCCGCTGCGACCAATAAGGGATATGGAGACACAGCCAGCTGTGCCGAATCCACCCAGCGCGCTCAGCCGTCGACTCAGCGTCGTCGCGGCCCGCGAGCGCGGTGTGGGCGCCGAGCAATTGCCCTTGATCGGCATCGACGCCGACATCTTCGAGGTCTTCTACCGCGAGCATGTTGAGCTGGTGGAGTGCTTCGTGGTGCGCCGAGTCGGCGACCGCGAGCGCGCGGCCGACCTGACCGCGGAGATCTTTCTCGCCGCCATCGACTCGGCCCATCGGTACCGGTCGCGGCTCGGCACGCCGAGGGCTTGGCTTCTCGGGATCGCCCGGGTCCTTGTCGCCAATGACAGTCGTCAGCGCGATCGCCAAGAAACGAAGGAGAGGCGCCTGCGTGGCAGCGCGCTGCTCGATGAGGACGACGCGGCGAGGCTGGACGCCCGGATCGATGCTGCTGCTCGCTCCCGTGACCTCTACGCGGCGATGGGCCGCTTGCCAAAAGGCGAGCGGGCGGTGCTGGAGCTGGTCGCGATAGATGAGCTGAGCCTCACCGAGGCCGCTTCCGCGGCCGGCATTCGACCTGTGACCGCCCGTGTGCGATTGCACCGCGCCCGACGCAAGCTCCGCTCCGAGCTCGATGAGGCGGCGGTTGGACCACCCCCGATTGAGGAGGGCAAATCGTGACTGAGAAGCAGAGTCCAGGCGACGATTTCGAGGGCCGGCTCCTCGACCAACTGAAAGCGATCGTCGCCGAGCGCGGCCATTCCGCAGGACGCCGGGAAGCCGTTGATGCCGCGGCGCGCCAGGAAGCCGTTGATGCCGCAACCTCCGAACCAGCCTGGCGTCGGCGTGCCCCGCGTTTGGCCCTTGGCGGCGCTGTCGTGGCTGTTGTCGTTGCAGTGGTGCTGGTCGTCAGCGCTGGCGGCGACAAGGGATCCAGGGCCTTCGCGGTCGAACCGCAGCCGGGTGGCGGCGTCACGATCAAGATCTACAGCCTCGAAGACGCCTCCGGCCTCGAACAGGCCCTGGAGGAAGCCGGGATCAAGTCGCAGGTGAACTGGCTGGCGGCCGGAACGGTCTGTCGCGAACCGCACTACACGCCGTCGATCGTGCATCTTCCGGGCGGCGGGACCCTCGGCGGCCTGACGATGGGGGGACCCGGCGGGCCGATGACCATCGGAGTCGGCAGCACCCAGGGGTCGCGCGAGAGCTTGCGCGAGAGCTTTCGGGAATACAGGCGCGGCGAAATCTCCCAAGACGAGATGCGCAACTTGGTTCCCAACATCAATCTGGACCCCAAGGCGTTTCACGCCAATCAGAGCGTGGTTCTTTCCGGCACCCCGGTCCCCTACGCCGGCGACCCCGAAGGGGGGAGCGTCGCGAAGATGGGAATCGCAGAGGGCCCGGTTGCACCCTGTGAGCCGGTCCCGGCACCGCCCAGCGGCAGCGGTTCTTTTGGGCTTAGCGCCGGGGGCGGGCCCGACTACACCCCGAGGGGCGACGAGACCCTGCGCCAAACCGCTGTCGCCGCGATCCTGCGCCAAACGGCCACTGCCGCTGAAGCGTTCGGCACCGAAGTCGAAGCGCCGCCCGGTCCCGGCCAGTTCCTCCACACGAAGACGAAGGTGGTCGAACTGCAGGGCTGGCTGCCGAAAGGCCATGGGAAGGGTTCGAAGACGAAACCCAGGTATTTCGTGCCGATTAGCGATCCGAGTGCCCGCTACGCACTGGTGCCGACGGCAAAGGAGGTTTGGACGGCTCCTGACGGGACGACGCGCGTTCGGGAAGCCCTCGGTCGGGTCCACTTCTTCTCGAGCGCGAACCAAAGGCTTTGGGAAGCGGCGGGCTCACCACCCCCCTTCAACTACGACCCCGGCGAACACCACGTGGTCCACGACAGCTCCGGTCGCCTTCTGAAGGCTTACGCATCCAAATCGTTCCGGGGCCGCCGTGAATTTTCCTACATGTCCAAACTGTCCCGGCTTCCAACCGAGCCAGAAGATCTGCGCCGGGCCGTCGAAAACCGTCGCGGCGGGAGCTCGCCGGTTGATCCGTCGCCGGCCGACTCGCTGAGGGGCGGTGCAACGGTCGAAAGGCTCCTGGAAATCCTCAGCGAACCGATCGCGAGTCCGGCGCTACGCGCAGCTGCCTTCAATGCCCTGGCTGAAATTCCGGGCATTGGGTTTGAGCGCGATGTGGCCGATGTCGCCGGACGTCGGGGCGACGCGATCGGCTGGGTCAGGGAAGGCGGATTCGGTCGCCGGTTCATCTTCGATCCCCATACCTCCAGGATCCTCGCGCGGGCCGAAGTGATCTTCGACGCGAAGGCCGCGGGCTACCAAGGAGTTCCCGACGACACCGTGTTCCGCGAGACCGCCTACCTGCAGTCGGGGATCGTCGATTCCACCCAGGAAACGAGATGACAGACCGCCGCGCCAAATGTGCCCATCGCCGAGATGAACAGACCGCCGCGCCAAATTCGCCCATCGCCGAGATGAACAGACCGCCGCGCCAAGTTCGCATTCATCGACGAGATGACAGACAGCCGCGCCAAATGTGCGCTCATCGTCTCCTGCCGCACAATCCGTGCGATGCAGCGCGGAGTGCTCGCCGACGGTCGCCGGGTTTGGAGTGAGACGGTGCCTCAGGAGCCGCGCGGAACCAACGACTCGCCAAGGTCGTCGGCGCGAAGCACGATCTGGCGTTCGTGCTCCAGGAAGCGCCGCAGCTCGAACTCATCGCGGAAAGCTGCCAGCAGGGCGCCATCGGAACGAAAGAAGGCTTCGCCCCTCGGCCAGCCGCGGATTGCCTCCGCCAAGCGCGGATCGGCGCGGCGGGCCACCGCGAACCGGAGCGGCTCGAGCCGCAGCTGGCCGCCGAACTCGACCCTGAGGCGCTCGGCCGCCGCCTCGAACTGCAGGTCGCCGAGGCCGGCGAGGATCGACTCGGGGTGATCCGGGTCGCGTCGAAGAACCTGGATCAGCCCCTCGCCGTCGAGTTGGCGCAGGCCTCGCTCGAACTGCTTGTGGCGCTCGCCGAGCGCGTTGCGGGCGAGAGCGAAGAGAGTGGGGTCGAGGCGGGGGGGAGGCGGGAACCGGACCGGTTCGGCGCTGTAAACGGTGTCGCCGACCCGCAGGTCGGCGGCGTTGACGACACCGATCACGTCGCCGGGCCAAGCCACCTCCAGGGTCGAGCGCTCCCGACCGAAGATCTGTTGCGGATAGTTGAGTGCGAGCTCCTTGCCGCTGCGCGCGTTGGTCACTCGCATCCCGCGCTCGAAGCGGCCCGAGCAGAGGCGCAGGTAGGCGAGGTTGTCGCGGTGCCGCGGGTCCATGTTCGCCTGCACCTTGAAGACAAAGCCGGAGAACGGCGCCTCGAGGGGGCGCTCGGATCCCTCAGCGTCAGTGCGCGGCCGCGGCGGTGGCGTCAGCTCGGCGATCGACTCGAGCAGTATCCGCACGCCGAAGTTCCAGCTCGCCGAGCCGAACAGCACCGGGGCCAGCTCGCCGGCGTGGAATAGCTCCAGGTCGAAATCGAGTGTCGAGGCTTCGACCAGCTCCAACTCCTCGCGGGCGCGCAGCAGGGGCTCGCCCTCCTCGCGCTCGGCCCGCTCCCGCGGGATTCGCTCCTCGGCGGCCGCGGTCGCGCCGTGGGTGGTGCGCTCGAAACGCAGGAAGCCGTCGCTGCCGCGCTCGAGCAGGCCGCGCAGCTCGCCCGGTTCGCCGACCGGCCAGTTGATGGGCACCACCGGCACCCTGACCCCGGTCTCGACCGCATCGAGGAGCGCGAGCGGCTCCAGCCCGGGGCGGTCGCACTTGTTGACGAAGACCATCAGCGGCATCCGCCGCGAGTGCGCGACCTCCAGCAGGCGCGCCGTCTGGCGCTCGATCCCTCGGGATGCATCGAGCAGGACCACGACGCAGTCGGCAGCTGTCATCACGCGCAGGGTGTCCTCGGAGAAATCGTGGTGGCCGGGGGTGTCGAGCAGGGTCATCTCCCGATCGCCGTGGGGAAACTGCAGCGCGGTGGCGGTTATCGAGATTCCCCGCCGTCGCTCGAATTCCATCCAGTCCGAGGTGGTCTGGCTCTGCCCGGCGCGCGCGCGGACAGAGCCGGCGCGGTCAAGCGCGCCGGCGTAGAGCAGCAGCTTCTCGGTGGTGGTCGTCTTGCCGGCGTCGGGGTGGGAGACGATCGCGAAGGTGCGCCTGCGCGCGGCCTGCTCCGTGACCATCCCCACCCCCGCGGCGGCGGGGGTGGAGGCCACCGATCAATCGCCGCCTTTTGCCTCGCTGCCGATCTGGTGCAGGCCCTCGTTGGCGCGACGGGGATCTGTGACGAGGCTCATCGGCATCTACCTTAGAACGTGTCTCAAAACCCGGCGTGCGTGGGGGGTTTTGAGGCACGTTCTAAGTGAGGGGCGAGAGGCGCTGTTCCCCAAGCCTCGCCGCTCATCCCGAGCCTGCCCTCACGTCGCTGTACCTTCCGGGGAAGGTTCATGCCAGTAGGGTCGTTGACGGCTGACTCCCGGGGCCGCAAAGACTTGAGCCCGACAAGATGAGCAAACCAACGCTGCGAATCCTGCCACTCGGCGGCCTCGGCGAGATCGGCAAGAACATGACGGCCGTCGAGTACGACGGACGGATCGTCGTCATCGATGCCGGCGTCCGCTTCCCCACCGCCGAGATGCACGGCATCGACCTCGTCCTTCCCGACTTCACCTACCTCGAAGAGCGCGCGGACCAGATCGAGGCGATCGTCATCACCCACGGCCACGAGGACCATCTGGGCGCGCTGCCCTGGGTCCTGCGCCGCCTGGGCGAAGACAGGGTGCCGGTGGTCTACGGCCGCCGCCTGACGGTTGCGATGGCGAAGTCGAAGCTCGACGAGCACAAGCTCCACACGCCGATCAAGCTGCTCGAGCCGGGCAAGAAGGTCAAAGCCGGGCCTTTCGAGGTCGAGCTGGTCCACATGACCCACTCGATCCCCGACGCCGCCGCGGTTGCGCTCAGCACCGACCTCGGCACCGTCCTGTTCACCGGCGACTACCGCTTCGACCAGACCCCGGTCGACGGCAAGCCCGCCGACATCGCCCGCCTCGTCGGCCTCGGCGAGGAGGGGCTGTTGCTGCTGTGCGGGGATTCGACGAACGCCGACCGGGCTGGCTTCGCACTGTCCGAGTCCGACGTCGGCCCCAAGCTTCGGGACGTCTTTGGCCGCTGCGAGGGTCGGATCGTCGTCACCAGCTTCGCGTCGAACATCCACCGCGTGCAGCAGGTGATCGACGCCGCCGATGCACTTGGCAGGCGGGTGGCGCTGGTCGGGCGCTCGATGGTCAAGAACGTCGGCATCGGCCGCGACCTCGGCCACATCAAGGTGCCGAAGGGGATGCTGGTCGAGCGCAACGCGATCGGCAAGGTGCCCGACCGCGAGCTGGTCATCATCACCACCGGCTCCCAGGGCGAGCCGCTGGCGGCGCTGCGGCGGATGGCCCACAACGAGCACCGCCAGGTTCGCCTGCGCGCCGGCGACACCGTCGTTTTCTCCGCCACCCCGATTCCCGGCAACGAGCGCGCGATCAACGACACGATCGACCGCCTGTTCAAGATCGGCTGCGATGTCGTCACTGCCCGCGACGCGCCGATCCACACCTCCGGCCACGGCCACCGCGAGGAGCTGAAGTTGATGCTCAACCTGACCCGGCCGCGCTACGTCCTGCCGGTCCACGGCGACCACAAGCGGATCCGCCTGCACGCCGAGATGGCCGAATCGCTGGGCATCGCCGCCGAGAACATCTTCCGCGGTGACAATGGCCTGCCGCTGGAGATCGACGCCGACGGCGCCCGCTTCGCGGAGCGCGAGCGCTCGGGCATGTTCTTCGTCGACGGGGTCGAGCTGGGCGACCCGGCTGAGAGCGCGATGCGCGACCGACGGGCGCTCGCCACCGACGGGATCATGTTCGTGGTCGCCACGGTCTCCGCCGATGAGGGTGAGACCGTCGCCGAGCACGAGATCATCCTGCGGGGAGTCCCGATCGGAGGTGAGGAGGCTGACTTCGTCGCCGCGGTCAGCGAGACGATCGAAGCCTCACTCGACCGTGCCGCCGACGACGAAGTGCACGAGGTGGAGCTGATCGAGAAGATCCTCCACGACGACCTCGCCCAGTTCGCCTACGAGCGCTTGAGGCGGCGGCCGATGATCCTCCCGGTCGTCGTCGAGGTCTGATCGGGGCTCACCCGGCGCTCGCGAACGGCGCTCGAATCATCTCGGCGGTACCGGCTAACCAGACACCGCGGCTGCCCTTAGGGTTGTGTCACAACACCCGAGCGTCAGGAGAGCGACAGTGAGCAATCGAGACATCCTCGACGAGAAGCAGGACCGGATGTGCGAGGAGAGCGCCACCGACTACTCGGACCTGCGGGCGATGTTCATCAACTGCACGCTGAAGCGCAGCCCCGAGCTCTCCCACACCCAGGGCCTGATGGACATCTCGATCGAGATCATGCGCCGCAACGGGGTCGAGGTCGAGTGCATCCGCGCGATCGATCGCGAGATCGCGACCGGTGTGTGGCCGGACATGACCGAGCACGGTTGGCAGGCGGACGATTGGCCCGCGATCTTCGAGCGGGTAATGGCTGCGGACATCCTCGTCCTCGGGATGCCGATCTGGCTCGGCGAGAAGTCGTCGGTCTGCACGAGGGTGATCGAGCGCCTCTACGGAAACTCGCACCTGCTCAACGACGCCGGTCAGTACGCCTACTACGGGCGGGTCGGCGGCTGTCTGGTCACAGGCAACGAGGACGGGGTCAAGCACTGCGCGCTGGAGACGCTCTACGCGCTCCAGCACCTCGGCTACACGATCCCGCCGCAGGCGGATGCCGGCTGGATCGGCGAGGCCGGCCCGGGGCCGTCGTATCTCGATGCGGGCTCGGGCGGCCCTGAGAACGACTTCACCAACCGCAACACCACGTTCATGACCTGGAACCTGCTCCATCTGGCGCGCATGCTGAAGGACGCCGGCGGCATCCCCGCGCACGGCAATCAGCGCTCCGAGTGGGACGCCGGCTGCCGCTTCGATTTCCCCAACCCGGAGTACCGCTGAGCACACAGCGGGTATCCGCATATCTCGGGACAGCCCCTCCCCGTTTGCCCTCCTACTTGCAGGTGAGGAGGGCAAACGGGGGGAGGCTGTGTAGGGGCCAGGCGGTCAGGGTCTTTAGGGGACCGTTCAAGAGGGTGAGGGGCTTTGGCGGAGCGGTTGCACGAGGGCGCGGCCGTTGAAGGCGGAATCGAGACGAATACGAACTCCGTTCGCTGTTTGTGTCGCGGAGCGGTACAAATGACGAACGGAGCGGCTGGGACGACCTGGGGCGAGACTCCGTTCGCTGTTTGTGTCGCGGAGCGGTACAAATGACGAACGGAGCGGCTGGGACGGATGGAGCCAACCCGGGCTGCACTGCTGAGGTGGGCCCAGGGTGCGGGCCCTACGCAGCGGGTCGGGTAGTCAGTAGCCAGGAGGGTGTCGTGCGACGTAGCCCCTGGTCGAGACCATGTCTTCGTGCCAGCGCGGCCCCGTTCCCGTCGCGTCTCCGGCCGTGTCCCAGCGCAGGCCGGCGATCACGGCAAAGACGTGGCGCCTGTTGGCGTAGATGGTGATCCAGCGCCCTTTCCCGGCCGAGCCCCAGCGCGTCATTTCACCCGAGGTCATCGACACTTCGAGCAGGTTGCCGCCGTGCAGCGCGTAGCCGACCGACCCCGAGCAGTCATAGCCGCGATCCCACCAATGGCCGTGGCCGCCCCCCCAGACGTAGGGAGTCGAGCGGATGCGGTTGGCGGCACGGATCACCTCCTTGACGCTTCTCAGGGACCCGCGGGGCGCCACCGCCTTGCCGGCGACGAGGCGCGCTTTTCCGGCCGGAGCGCAGGTCCCATCGGCGCCCCCACCGCGTTCGGGGGCGCATTCGCTCGCCGCCGGGGATGGGGTCGTTGTGCCTTCGTCGCTTGACGAGGTTCCGATGCCACCAGGGGAGGCGAGAGCTGCACACGGCGCAAGCGCCGCCGCGACTGCGATTGCGATTGCAAGACGAAGAGCGAGCACCATCTTGCCTCCTCCTTCGGACCGCGGCGGCAGTGCTTGAATCTCGGGCGGGGGATGCCATCGCGAGGCGGGGCATGCCATCGCGAGGCGGGGCATGCCATCGCGAGGCGGGGGATGTCGTCACGAGGCGGGGGATGTCGTCACGACCGAGGTGCTGACACGGTTCGCGGACATCCGTGCCGCAATCACAAAGCGAGGCGCTGCCGCAACCACAGGGCCGAGGTACCGGCAGGCGACGGTGAGGATCGATCCTGTCGCAAACGCGCGTCGGTCGTTCGAACGAACGATAGGCTAATCTGGATGGATCGGGACGGTTGCTGCACCCATCGAGGAGAACCGACCGCCGGCTGAGCGCGGTGTCCGTCAGCGCATCCTGCGCACCACCTTCTCGCTGATCGGGCGCGAGGGGATCGGGGCACTCAGCAACCGCCGCATCGCTGCCGAGACGGGCATCTCGCTTGGCTCGCTCACCTACCACTTTCCCAGCCAGGCGGATCTGCTCCGCGAGTGCCTCGAGCTCTTCGTGGAGGAGGAGGTGGCCCGACTGGAAGCGATTGCCGCTGACATCCGCTCCCGCTGCCCGAGCCCCGAGCAGATCGCCGTCGAGGTGCAGCAGCTCGCCTCCGAATCGGCGGCCAATCAAGAGCGAACCGCCGAGTTGGAGCTGCACCTGCGCGCCGTGCGAGATCCGGCTCTTCGGGAGGCCTCCCGGCGCTGCTTTGCGGCTTACGAAGGCGTCGCGGCGGCGGCTCTGGAGGCGTTGCGGATCCCCGATCCCGAGCGGCATGCCCGCACCGTCGTGGCCGTGATCTCGGGTCTGGGCCTGCAGTGGAAAAGCAGTGGAAGCGACGAGGCCGTCGGCCTCGCGGACGCACTGCTGACGATTGTCAACGGTGCCAGGGCCGGCGCCGGATCGCCCCAGGGGCGCGGAAGCGAGGCCCGCACCGACAGCCAGGGAGGAGGATCGACATGAGGAAGAAGGTTCTTGCAGTCGCGGTTCTGGGGCTGTTGATCGTCACCGGCACGGCGGTCGCGCTGAAGGTCAGGACGGGGGACCTGATCCTCAATGCCGATGGCGGTTTCACCCCGACCAAGCTGCCGAAGTACCACGACGCGCCGATCAAGCTCTACGGAGGCGGCAAGCTGTCCACGCTCTCCGGCGAACTGCCACCGATCGTCGAAACGCTGGTGATCGAATTCGACCGGCACGGCTCTGTGCAGACGGTGGGCCTGCCGGTCTGCCACGCATCGCAGCTCGAGGCGACGAACGTGGCTGCCGCGCGCCGCAACTGCCCGGGATCGATCGTCGGCAAGGGGTTCGGCAAGGCGATCATCGACTTCCCCGAACAGGCCCCGATACCGGTCTCCTCGCCGATCACCCTCTTCAACGGGCCGCGTCGCCACGGCAATCCCACCGTTTACGCCCACGCCTTCATCACCGTGCCGGTGCCGGCGACCTTTGTCGTGCCGGTGGAGATCGAAAGGATCCACCACGGCGTCTACGGCTACCGCACCAAAGCGCGCATCCCGACGATCGCCGGTGGCGCCGGTCATGGGGTTGCGATCAGTGGCAGGGTCGGGCGCCGCTGGACCTACAGGGGTCGCAAGCACAGCTACGTCAACGCCCGTTGCGAAACCGGCCATCTGCAGGCCAAGGTGAAGGTCAGCTTCAAGGACGGGACCTTCCTCACCGGCACCTTCGTCAAACCGTGCACGGTGCGCCACTAACGGCGTGCGCAGGGCGAAGCGAAGGTGAGGCGGCGGGCCGGCAATAGGCCTTCGTTCCTGCTGCGTCATCCGTGGCGCGTGCTGGCCGCCGTCGCAGTGCCGATCGTCGTGCTCAGCCTGTTCGGGATCGGCCTCGATTCGCGGCTCAGCCCGAGCAGCCTCGACATTCCGGGCACCTCGGCCTCGCGCGCGGAAGCGATGCTGCGTCGCCACTTCGGCCCCAGCGCGCCCTTTCCGATCCTGCTTCAGGGGCCACGGCGGGCGCTTGACCATCAGGGCCCGGAGCTGGTCCGCGCCCTGCGTCGCGACCCGCGGGTCACCACGCTCTCGCCCTGGGACCGTGGTGCGGTCGCGCGCCTTCGGCCGAGCCCGCGTAGCGCGCTCATCATCGCCGACTTCCACACTGAGATCGCAGCAGCCGTGCGGCACACGGTGCCGGAGCTGAACCGGATCCTGGCCGAGAACGTCCACCCGCCGGTGCGCGCCACCCAGACCGGCTACGCGACGATCTCGCGCGCAATCCAGAAGGAGTCGATCTCCTCCGCGGAGCGGGCCGAGCTGATCGCCCTGCCGATTCTGCTCGTGGTCCTCCTGCTCGTCTTTCGCTCGCCGGTGGCGGCGGCGATCCCGCTCGCCTTTGGCGGCGCCACGGTGCTCAGCTCGCGCGGCCTGCTCTGGATCCTGACCCACTGGTTCACGGTCGACGCTTTATCGCTGACCGTCTGCACGATGATGGGTCTGGCGCTGGGCGTCGACTACGCGCTGCTGATGGTCTCCCGCTTCCGGGAGGAGTTGGCGGGGGGCCGCTCGCCGCGTGAGGCCGCCGCGGTGACGCGTCGCACCGCTGGGCGCACCACGGCCTTCGCCGGCTCGACGCTGGTGCTCTCGATGGTGGTCGCCTTCTTCGTCGTGCCCGGTGCCCTGCTCGCATCGCTGGCCGCCACCCTTGCGCTGGTGGTCGTGCTCAGCGTTGCCGTGTCCACGGTGGCGGTGCCCGCGGTTCTCACCCTGCTCGGGCCGCGGGTCGACCTCTGGCGTGTCGGGGCGCGGCCCAACGGCCGCTCCGGCCTGATGGCCATCGTCGCCGCGGCGCTTCGCCGGCCAGTGCCGGTGGCGGTGGCGATCGGCGTCATCGTGCTCCTCCTCGCCGCTCCCGCACTGGCCCTGAAAACCGGGCCGCTCAGTCCCGGCCAGCTTCCTCATGACGACCCGGTGCGTCGCGACTACGAGCGCATCACCCATGCGGCGGGCAGCGGCTTCGAAGCGCCCTTCCAAATCGTCGTGGCCGCCGACAGCGGCACGATGACCGAACCCGCACGGCTCGCCGCCCTCACTCGATGGCAGCGCCGGATCGCCGCTCTGCCCGGGGTGGAGACGGTCGTCGGCCCCGCTCAGGTTGGCCACGCCGTGGCGCCGCTGCACCGGGTGGGGGACGTCCTGCTTGCCGACAAAGGACCGCTGGCGAGCCTGGCCACGCTGGGGCACAGCCTGGGGCGCGCCACCGTCGGCGTTGCGAGCCTGCGCTCCGGGATCTCCGAAGCCACCTACGGCGCCAGCCTGCTCGCCGAGGGCTCGAATCGGGGGGCCGAGGGCGCCGGGCTTCTCGCCGCCGGTCTGGAACGGGCCGAAGCCGGCGCACTGCGAGCGCTGGCGGCATTGGAAGGCTTTTCCGAACGGGCGCCGGGGCTGGTCAAGGCCCAGTACAAGGCTGCCTACGGTGCCAAGCAGCTGCGGATCGGCATTTCCTCGCTCGTCCCCAACCTGCGCCGCAACGCGGTGCCGGAGGGCAGCCGCCTGCAGAAGTCGTTGAACGAAGATGCTCACGGCACGCTGCCGAAGCTGGAAGGCCCGGCCACGGCCGCCGCCGAGCACCTCAGCGCCGTCCTCGGACGGCTGGAAGCGATGACCGCTGGCAAGAGCGACGCCGAATACGGGGCGGCGCTGGAGGAAGCCCGCCAGGCGAGCGCGGCGCTGACCGGGACGAACCCGGCGAGCGGCGCTGCCTACGCCGCAGGCTACGCGGGCCTGCCCGCCGAACTCGCCGCGGTGCGCGGCCGGCTTCTCGAGGACGTCAAGGAATCTCAACGGCTCACCTACTACGTGACCTCGACGATCGAAAACCTGCAACGGCTCGCCAACGGCGGCCTGAAGTTGCGCGAAGGCCTCTACCGGCTGGCGCGCGGCGCGAAGCAGCTGGCCGCCGTGCTCGGCCAGCAGGCCGGGCGAGCGAAGGAACTGAGCGACGGCCTGCCCCGCCTCACCGGTGGGGCAAGGCGCCTGCAGTCCGGTGTCGAACGACTCGCCAGCGCCATTGGGCAGCTTCGCGACGGCCTCGCCGGCGGCTACCACCGCTCCTATCGCCTGCAGGCCGGCCTGCGCCGTGGTGCGGTGCGGGTGCTCTCCACCGACCGGCGTCTGCGGCACGGGCGCGACCGCCTGCGTCGCTCCTCGCCGGGCCTCTTCGACTCCGGCTACTTCGTCCTCTCCGCGCTTGACGGTGCGCCTCCCCGCCAGCGCGAAGAGGTGGGCGGCGCAATCGACCTCGAACACGGCGGGCAGGCGGCGACGATATTGGTCTTCTCCCGCCACGACCTCAACTCGCCGGGTTCGATAGCGCTGAACGGCACACTCGATCGCGACGCTGCCGCGATCGGCCGCGACACGCGGGCCAGCGCGGCGGTGGCGGGCGGCCCCGCCACGCTCAACACATACAGCCGCGTCGCACGCGACCGCATTCCCTACGTGGTGGCCGCGATCACGATCGCCACCTTCCTCGTCCTGATCGCCGTGCTGCGGGCGCTGCCGCTGGCGGCCCTTGCCGTCGGCCTCAACCTGGCGACGGTCGGAGTGGCGTTCGGCATCCTCACCCTGCTCACCAACGTCCCCCAGGGCTGGCCGCTGGGAGGCCACACCTACATCGACGCGATCGGGGCGACGATGATCTTCGGCGTCGTCTTCGGCCTCTCGATCGACTACGCGGTCTTCCTCCTGGTGCGGATGCGCGAGCATTTCGACGCACACGGCGATCACGCCGAGGCGATCTCCTTCGGGTTGGAGAGGACCGCCCGGGTGATCACCGGCGCGGCGGCGATCATGATGGCCGTCTTCGTCGCCTTCGGTGGCTCCTCGATCGCGACCGTCAGCCAGCTCGGCGTCGGTCTCACCGTTGCGGTGCTGCTCGATGCGACGGTCGTGCGCATCGTCCTGCTGCCGGCGCTGATGCTTCTGATCGGCGAGCGCGTCTGGTGGTTGCCGAAGTCACTCGAGCGAGTGCTGCCGCGGCTCAACGTGTGAGCCCTCGAGGGGCGCTATTTGGAGACGGACCCTTGGTTTGATCCTGGCGGCGGCCGGCCGGCCGTGGCAAGATCTCCGGTGTGGCGGAGCTTCGCCTTCACGGACCGCTGAAGCGGCTCGCCGCCGGCCGCTCAGAGCACCAGCTCGACGGCGCGACGGTTGCCGAGCTGCTGCGCGAGCTCGAGCGGCGGTGCCCGGCCACCGCCGGCTGGGTGCTTGACGAGCGTGGCCTGGTCCGGCCCCACATCAACGTCTTCGTGAACGGCGAGCGTGGACGGGGCGAGACCCCCGTAGGCTCCGCCGACCGCGTCGAGGTGCTGCCCGCGATCTCAGGAGGGGAAGAGCCGCATGACTGAGCTTCTGGTCGGAACCAAGAAGGGCCTGTTTGTCCTCCCAGCGGAGCCCGGCTCCGAGCCGAGCGCCCGCGCCTTCGCCGGCGAACCGGTGGACTACGCGATGCGCGATCCGCGCAGCGGTCGCCTGCTCGCCACGACCACCTCGCCCTTCTACGGTCCGAAGATCTGGCACGCGGAGAATCCGGCCTCCGAATGGGCGCAGGCCGACGGTGTCGGCCTGCCGCCGGACGGCGACGAGACGTTGGCAAAGATCTGGGTGATCGCCGCGGGCGAGCGCGACGGCGTGCTGTATGCGGGTGGCGATCCGGGTGTGCTCTTCGAGAGCCGCGACGACGGCGTCACCTGGGAGCTGAACCGGGCGCTGTTCGAGCACCCCACGCGGTCCGAATGGCAGCCGGGAGGGGGCGGTCTGTGCCTGCACTCGATAGCGCCGTGGCCAGGCGACCCAGCCAGGCTCGCGGTCGCGGTCTCCGCCGCGGGCGTCTGGCTCACCGAGGACGGTGGCGAGTCCTGGCGACAGGGAAACGAGGGGCTTCGTGCGCGCTATCTCCCCGAGGAGACGCGGGAGGAGTCGACGGCCCTCTGCGTGCACCATCTCGAGCGCTCGCCACGGCAGCCGGAGCGGCTGTTCATGCAGTTTCACGGCGGCGTCTACCGCTCTGATGACGCGGGTGAGAGCTGGATCGACATCGGCTCCGGCCTGCCGTCGGATTTTGGCTTTCCGCTGACCGTCGATCCCGCGGACCCCAACAGCGCCTACGTGATCCCGCTCAGCGCCGACACCGACCGCGTCACCCCGGACGGCCGGGTACGGGTCTTCGAGACCCGCGACGCGGGTGCGACATGGAGCGGGCGCGGCGAGGGCCTGCCGCAGCGCGACGCATACCTCACCGTCCTGCGACAGGCCGTCACGCGGGTGGGCGAGGGGCCCTCGCTCGAGCTCTACTTCGGGTCGACCACCGGCGAGGTCTTCGGCTCCAGGGACGCTGGGGCAAGCTGGTTCGCGGTGGCCTCTCACCTGCCGCCCGTCTATTCGCTTTCCGCGAGTCGCTGACGTCGCTGGACGGTGGCGTCTCCGACAGCCCTCGTTCTGGAGCCGCCCGGCCACGCCTCGATCTGGGAGCTCCCGGCCACGCCTCGATCTCGAGCTGCCCGGCCACGCCTCGATCTCGAGCTGCCCGGCCACGCCTCGATCTCGAGCTGCCCGGCCACGCCTCGATCTCGAGCCGCCCGGTCAGTCACCGCCTGGCTTCGCGGGGCTCATGGCCGCGACACTCGAGCACGGGCGTGCGCGGGTAGCGCGCGTAGTCGTCGTCGGTTCGCGAGCGTTCGCAGAGGGAGAAGGCAGAGCCGTGTGTGTTGCGCACGATGCGCTGGTGAACGCAGCTGTCGCAGAGGCCGGCGTGTGCCCGAGGGCGGATCGTCATGCGTTGAAGCTACCGCGGTCGAATCAGTAGGGTCGCTGGCCCGGCGAGGTCCGGCGCCCCGTCTCATCGCAAATGACACGTATGCCTGCCGCCTCATCGGAACGACCCGTATCGCGCCCGCCCGATTGCAGATGCCCGTATCACGCCGCCCGATCGCAAATGACCCGTACCGACTCGACGATTGACGATCGCCGCACCCCGCTGCTGTGGGCTGGGCTGCTCGCCTGCGCGCTCGTCGCCCTCCTCGCCGCTCCGGCCTGGGGCAGGCCCGTCGCCTTCAGGGTCTCCCCGGCGGTGCGACCCGAACAGGTCCGACACTTCTGGACCGCGGCCCGAATGAGGCACGCGAGGCCAATCGCTCCGCGTGCGGCCAGCTTGGGTGGGCTTGTCTCGACCTCCTCGCAGCGGCTGGCCGCGGGCCCCCCTCGGAGCTACCCACCGAGCGCCGCGAACGATGCGCCGAGCGCCAGGACCTCCGTCGAACAGGTCGCCGACCCAACGCAGGTGGGGACGAGGCAGAACGGAGCGATCTTCATCTCCGAAGGGCCGCACGCCGGCTTTGGCCGGTGCTCGGGAACCTCGGTCAACGCCCCCAACCTCAGCCTCGTGGTGACCGCGGGGCACTGCGTCTATGAGTACGGTCGCTGGTCGTCCAGCAAGTTCGTCTTCGTTCCCGGTTACCACCACGGCGAGCGGCCCTTCGGCACCTTTGTCGCCAGGTGGATCGGCACCACCTCGCAGTGGCTGGAGCACGAAAACGAGAACTACGACGTGGGGATGGCTGTGGTCGGCCGCAACGAGCGCGGGCAGCGCCTCGCGAAGGCGGTCGGGGCGGACGGCATTGCCTGGGGCCTCTCACCGAACCAGGTCTTCGACGTCTACGGCTATCCCGTGGCGCAGCCCTTCGACGGCGCCACATTGCAGCTGTGCCCCCAGACCCGATACGAGGGTCACGACCTCGCCTCGTTCCTGTTGCCGGGACCTCTCGACCTCGCCGTCCGCTGCGCGGACAGCCCCGGTGGCTCGGGCGGCGGTTGGGTGATCCGCGGCAACGTCCTCAACAGCATCACCACCAACGGCTATCCCGAAGACCTGAGCACCGACTATGGCCCGTACTTCGGCCGGGCGGTCGGTCGCCTCTTCGCCCGGGCGGCGAGCGTTCGATGAGCTCACGAGCCGAGCGGCGCGCCGTGCTCCTCCTGGTGCTGGCGCTCGGCACCCTGCTGGCCGCGCCGCCGATGGCCCAGGCTGGGAGCCGGCCGTTGCTCGAGGCCCGGCTCAAGAGCTCGCATGGCTACTGGCTAACGATCGGCGGCCACGGACAGACGGTCAGCCTGACCGCCAGCCCCACCGCGAAGCCGAATCGCAAACGCGGCGCCTACGCGGTCTACCTCGCCCGCGGTGAGGTGAGCGCCAACTCGATCCGCGCTCGCTTCGCGGGCTTCGGCCGCATCGCGCTGCGCTTCCATCCCAGCGGGCGGGTGACCCACGGCAAGCCGCAGCGCGGCTGCCTCGGGCCCGACCGGACGACGACCCGCCACGGGTTCTTCACCGGTGCCCTCAGCTTCCGCGGTGAGGACGGCTACACCGCGACTCACGCCCGCCGCGTCAAGGGCGCGGCGGTCAGCCCGCCCGCCCTGAACTGCGCTCCGCGCCGGGGCACTGGCCACCACGCCTCGCAGCGAGGGAAGCGCACCTCGATCGAAGCCGCATGGAAGCTGGGCCTCGACTCCGTCCGCTTCGCGGCGGCAACGGATCGCACCCACGGCGCTCGCTACATCGCGGCGTCCGAACACAGCGAGGGCCAGGTCGCCATCTACCGGGTCGCCTTCGCACGGGCCGCGCAGCGAAGCTTCACTTCAGACTTCGCCCTCAGCGCGGCCACCGTCAAGCCGCCGGCGCCCTTCAGCGGCACCGGTCACTTCCAGCGCGGGCCCAACGGCGCCAAGACCTGGACCGGCACGCTCGCTGTCTCGTTCCCGGGCGAACCGAACGTCGTGCTGACCGGTGCCCCGTTTCGCACCCAGCTGAACCGCACCTGGTAGCCGGCGGCGGTATCCGTCGCCCCGAGGACGGACCGGGCCGGCGCTCTCCCGACCGCCGAGAAACGATCCGTTCGCACTCGGGTCATCTGCGAGAGTTGTGATCTGGCGATGGGGGAGACGGCCCTGACATTGCACGGCGAGGAGCCCCGCTTCGAGTGCGGCTGGCGGCGAGTTGGCGATGGCACCTGGGCCTGGCTGCAGCCCAATGGCGGACTTGGCGAGTCCAATGCCGGGCTCGTCTTCGGCGGTGAGCACGCGCTGCTGGTCGACACGCTCTGGGACCTCGCGCTGACGCGCAGGATGCTCGACGAGGCACGGGCAATCGCCGCCGTCGAGCCCGAGATCGTCGTCAACACGCACTCCGACGGAGACCACGTCTGGGGCAATCAGCTGCTGCCGGGCGCGCGGATCGTCTCCACCGCGGCCGCGAAGCGGCTGATGACGCTCGACAAGCCGCAGGACCTGCGCCGGATGCAGCGCGGCGGCAGGCTGCTGGCCGCGGTTGGGAGCCTGCCGCTGCCGCTGATCGGCACGCTCGACGTTGGCAGGCTGCCCCAGTTGCCGCTGCGGGCGATGGGGCAGGAGCTTGCCCCGTTCGATTGGCGCGACGTCGAGTTGACCCTGCCCGGGGAGACCTTCGACGGCGAGCTGACGCTGGATGTCGGTGAGCGTGAGGTCCAGCTGATCGAGGTTGGCCCCGCCCACACCGAGGGCGATGCCGTCGTGTGGGTCCCCGACGTCGCGGTTTGCTTTGCGGCGGACGTCCTCTTCATCGGCTGCACGCCGATCACCTGGGCGGGGCCGGTGGTGGCCTGGCTGGGCGCGATCGATCGCCTGCTCTTGCTCGGCGCGACCACCTACGTGCCCGGGCACGGACCGGTCTGCGGCAGCGCTGAGGTCGAGCTCCTGCGCGAGTACCTGGAGTGGGTGGGGGCCGAGGGGGCGCCGCAGCTGGAGCGGGGGATCTCTCCGTTGCGGGCGGCTGAGAGGATGCTGCTCAGCGAGGAGTTCGAGACGTTGCCGTGGTCGGATTGGGCCGAACCCGAGCGCCTCGTCATCACCCTCCATACGGAGCGCTTTCGCCAGCGTGGCGGAGAGGGCCATCTGACCGGTGCCGGGCGGTTTCGGGCGGTCGTCCAGATGCAGCGCACCAGGGCCGAGCTCGAGCGTCGCCGGCGGAGCGGTGCGTCAGTGGGCCCAGCGGGCAATTGAGCACAGCCCCTATCTTCAGCTGACCGGTCGCGGCGCGATCGCGGTGCTCTATGCCGACTGCGCGGTCCGCGCCGAGGCGGTGTGCCGCGAGAACCAGTCCGCGGCCAGCTCGGCGACCCGCTCCAGGGCGCCGGGCTCTTCGAAGAGGTGCGTCGCGCCGGGCACCACCGCGACCTCGCACTCGCAGTGCAGTCGCTTTGCCGCCTGCTCGTTCAGTTCCAGCACCTGCCAGTCGGCACCGCCGACGATCAGCAGTGTCGGTGAGGCGACCTTTCCGAGGCTTGCCCCGGCGAGGTCAGGGCGCCCGCCTCGAGAAACGATCGCGCCGATCCTCTCACCGAGCTCTGCGCCGGCGCGCAGGGCGGCCGCAGCGCCTGTCGAGGCGCCGAAGTAGCCCGTCGGCAGCTCGCTCAGCGCCTCCTCCTGCCAGGCCCAGGCGGTGACGGCAAGCAGCCGCTTGGCGAGCAGGTCGACGTCGAAGACCGCTTCGCGCTCGAGCTCCTCCTCTGCGACGAGGAGGTCGAAGAGGAGCGTTGTGAAGCCCGCGTCGTTGAGTGCCTCGGCCACCTGCCGGTTGCGGGGACTGTGCCTGCTGGACCCGCTGCCATGGGCGAAGATCACCAACCCGCTGGCCGGCTCGGGCAGCCGCAGGTCGCCGGCCAAGCGCAGGCCCGGCGCGGCTTCGATCTCGACGGGGCGCTCACTCGCGGGCGGGTCGGCCGGCGCCGCAGGGGAGCCCGGCGCTGTCGAGAGCGGCTCCCGCCCGTCGCGCGCCGCCGCCAGCAGCTCGATCACCTGCTCGTCGTCCAGCTGTCCGAAGTCGGCGTAGAACTGGCCGATGCCGAAGAAGCCATGGGGCTGCTCGAGGCAGACGACCTCGTCGAAGTCGGCCGCGAGACGCTCCTCGGTTCCCGGTGGAGCGACCGGCACGGCGAGGATCACGCGCACCGCACCTCGCGCTTTCAGGGCTCGGCCCGCGGCGACGGCGGTCCCGCCGGTGGCGATCCCGTCGTCGACGAGGAGCACCGTCCGGCCCTCGACAGCCAGCGGGTCTCGCTCGCCGCGGTAGGCCCGCTGCCGTCGCTCCAGCTCCACTTCCTCCCGGGTCACCACCTCCTCCAGCTCCTCGCTCCCGAGGCCGATCAGCTCGACGTCCGCGCTGCGGACGAAGCGAATGCCGCCCTCTGCGACCGCGCCGATTCCGTACTCCGGGTTGAATGGCGCCCCCAGCTTGCGGAAGAGCACGATGTCCAACGGGACCGCCAGTGCACTGGCGATCTCGAAGCCAACCGGCACGCCGCCCCGCGGCAGGGCGATGACCACCGGATCGAGCTCGCGGAAGCGCTCGACGGTTTCGGCGAGCCGGCGGCCCGCGTCGCGGCGATCGGCGAATAGTGCAAGCCGCTCCGCCATGCTCAATAGCGCAGGAGTGCCGCGACCTCTCCCAGCGAGTCGAGGGCCTCGCTCTCCACGACGACGATCTCGGCCGACTGCGCCAGCGCGTCCTCGATCGCGCGCTCCACCCCGTCTCCGGTGGAGCCCCTGCTGACGAGCAGCGTTGCCACGCGGCGGTCGTCCAGTGCGGTTAGGACGTCGTCGGGGCCGGCGACCGATCTGCTCCCGGTTCCCAGCCCTTCCATCACCTTGCCGATCGCCTCGCGCTCGCGCTGCGCTCGCTCCTCCGCCATCAGGGCGCCGACCTGCTCCAGCACCTGCTCGGCGGTTGCCCGCTCGACATCGACCTCGATGTGCCCGACCAGGCGCTCGCGCAGATAGGGGTGCAGCCCGTCTTCGACGAGGGGCCGGATCTCCGTCGGGCCGCCGATCGCAAGGCGGTCGATGGGCCGGCTGCGGTGCACCGCGAAGAGGCGCTCGCAGACGTGTCCGACGTGGTCCTTGGCTTCCTTCTCGATACCTCGCTGGAAGCGCGCCTGCGACCAGCCGCCCTGGGCGTGCCAGCGGTGTACGTCGTCATCGACGTCGCTCACCTCGACCAGCGCGGTTTCGGTTCCGGCGAAGATCCGCCCGTGCTTGCGGCTCACGAGCGCGACCGCCCAGCGCGGCCCGGTCAGCGCCTCGACGAGTGGCCCCACGGTTGCCGCCTCGCGGAAGGCGGCCGCAACGGCGAAGTCCGGCGAGCGCCTCAGCGCATACGCCAGCAGCTCCCCCGCGTCCTCGCAGAAGATGGCGATCGCCTGCGCCGTGTGGTCCAGGTCCAAGACCGGGGCATCGCCGAGCGCCGCGCGAACGCGCGCCAGACAGGCGCTCAGGCCCTGCTCGGCGCGCGCCCCTCCGACCGCGTGCTGGCGCAATTGGCGCTCGGCCTCACTCAACAGCGCGCCGAGCTCGACGCGGCGAACATGCGGGCCGGAAGCGTGTGGAGGGTGGATGGCGAGATAGACGCTCAGCACCCGGCGGCCGGGCCCGCCCAAGCGGCCCAGGCGCCGCAGCTCCTGCTGGTCGATCTCGCGCAACTTCATGTGCTGGTCCAATGGTCCAATCCTCCGCTCTCGGGCTGCCCGATCATCCGGCTGGTGCAATTCTCCACTCTCCGGCTACCCGGATCATCCGCGTAATCCCCCGGCATGGGTCGCGGATTTCCACGGATGGCCATCCCCTGTAGGTGGGGATGTGCCGGCGAGGTGCCGGTATGGGCCGGTCCGCAACTACCCGAGATTGAATCTCGGCTTCCTACCGATGACAGCTCGAGCGGGCGGTCGTAGCTTGCGTCTATGCCCGAGCCGACCATCATCGATCGCAGCGTCGAGAAGACGCACATCTGGCTCGACGAACTTGCCGGGCAACTGGGCGTCGACGACCACCGGCAGGCCTACCGGGTCCTGCGTGCCTACCTCCACGCCCTGCGCGATCGCCTCACCGTCGACGAGGCGGCGCAGCTGGGCGCCCAGCTTCCCGAGTTGATCCGGGGGATCTACTACGAGGGCTGGAACCCCAGTTCGACCCCGGTCAGGTATCGAGGCTACGCCGAATTCCTGGACCGAATCGCAGCAGATGCGGAACTCGACGGTGAGACCTCCGCTTCCTACGCCGTCGGCGCGGCGGCCACCGTGCTGCGACGCCACGTTTCCGCGGGAGAGATAGACGACGTTCGTGCACAGCTGCCCGAGGACCTACACCCGGTCCTGGGCTGACGAAGGGAGAAGCATGGAGTCGCAATACAGTCATCCAACCGACGCCACGCAATACAGTCATCCAACCGACGCCGAAAAGGCCGCCGGCTGGCTTCTGTTCGCCGGGGCGATGGTGATGATCGCCGGATTCCTCAACGTGATCTACGGGATTGCCGCGATTGGAAATGCAAACTGGCTGGAAGCCAATTCCGCCTACGTCTTCAGCAACCTGAATACGTGGGGTTGGATTGTGCTGATCGTCGGCGTCGCACAGCTCATCGCCGCCTTCTCGATCTGGGCCGGTAACGAATACGGCCGCTGGATTGGGATCGTGTCGGCCGGGTTCAACAGCATCGTGATGCTGATGTTCATCCCGGCCTATCCATTTGGGGCGCTTGCGGTCTTCGCGATCGACGTTCTCGTCATCTACGGCCTGGCTGCCTACGGGGGCCGGGGGTATGTCCCCCGGTAGGTGATTGATTCGCATCCCATTCGGGTGTGACCGGATTGCCTGGCCCAAGCGGATATGGACGGCGGTGTGCAACCTCCGGTCACTTGAGCACAGAATCATGTGCTCAAGTGACCGGAGGTTCAGCGGGACCCCCCGAGGCCGCGCTCGGTGGAGCGGCGATCGCGCTTGGCGACCTACTGCGTGAGCATCGCAGGGGAGAGGCAGTCAACCCTCGACGTCAGAGAGAGGAGAGAGAGGGGGGGAGAGAGGAGAGAGAGGGGGAGAGGGAGAGAGGGGGGAGGAGAGAGGGGGGAGAGGAGAGAGGGGGGCGATCTCCTCGTCGCGTCGAGGGGGGAGAGGAGAGAGGGGGGCGATCTCCTCGTCGCGTCGGCGAATACCCGTGCGGGCACGCGCGTGTCGGGGGCAGGCGCTTGCCGGGATCTCCCAGAGCGCCGCGTCCATTCGCTGCAGGCTGGGCTCAGGCACGCTGGACGCCTCGCGTAGGCGGCTGCGGCTCCGGCACGCTGGACGCCTCGCGTAGGCGGCTGCACTGGTTGGTCGACTGGTGCGGGACGGTCAGCGGGTCGCGGTGGGAACGACCAGCCGCATGTCGGTGGCCGCCAGCTCGTCCGCCGGGTAGGCGAAGGAATCCAGGGTCGCGCAGTCCTCGAGGAGGACCAGCGATCCATCCCGCCCAAGGCAGCGAAACAGCCGCGACTCATCCGTCAGGTAGGCATTGCGCTTGAGCGCTGACCGGAGGTCGGTTTTTTCGATCCCGCGATTGCGTGTTAGAAGCGGTATTGCCATGTGCTCACGCTAAGGAATGGGGGGTCTCCTTGCCATCCGTTTTACCCCGTGCAAGGGGTGCGGAAAACACGTCGTCGATTTCGGCTTTACCCCTACGCGGGAGGCGCGGGGCCTGAGCGCTGCTGGGGCTCAGTCGCGGGCTGTGGCCCTGGGACGATGCCCGCCATCCGCCTCTCGGCGGCGCTCGAGCAGCTCCCTGGCGGCAGCGGCGATCCGGCTGGCGCTGGGCAGGGCGCGGTCTTCGAGCGCGCGCGCGTAGGGGATCGTCCGCTCGACGGCGATGCGCGCGAACGCCGCGTCGACGCCCGCCTCGGCGATCAGCGCGGCTATCTCTCCGGAGAGGCCGCCGCGCATGTAGTCCTCGTCGACGACGAGCACGTGGCCGCTGGCACGGGCGACGGCGATCACCGCGTCGCGATCCAGCGGCGCGACCGAGCGGAGGTCGAGCACCTCGGTCTCGATTCCCTCGGCGGCAAGCTCTTCGGCCGCCTCGAGCGAGCGGTGGACGCCCACCCCGAGCGAGACGATCGCCAGGTCGCCGCCCTGGCGGCATTGCCTTGCCCGGCCCAGCGGAACGGGCGCGAGTGGCTCGGGCACCTCGCCCCTGGCGCCCGCCGCCGGAATGTCGAAGCTCACCGTCTCCCTGCCTCCGCGGCCGAGATATTCCAGCCAGGTCTCCGAGAGCAGCTTGTGCTCGAGGTAGACCACCGGCCCGGGCTCCTCGAGCGCCGCGAGCATCAGGCCGGCCGCATCGGCTGGGTTGGACGGGACGACCACCGCCAGTCCCGGGATCCCCGCGAGCATCCCCCAGAGGTTCTGCTCGTGTTGCCCGCCGTCGCCGTAGCCGCCTCCGCAGGCGGCGCGGACCACCAGCGGCGCCCGCCAGGTGCCGCCCGAGAAGCCCTCGAGCTTGGCCGCGTGGTTGAGGAGTGGGTCGAGTGCGACGGCGATGAAGTCGACCAGCATGATCTCGACGACGGGCCTCAGCCCCGCCATCGCGGCGCCCACGCCGGCGCCCAGGAAGGCGCTCTCGCTGATCGGCGTGTTCCGCACCCGCCGCGGCCCATGGCGCAGGAAGCTCCGCTGTCGCAGGGCCTCGACATCCTCGCCGAAGACGACGATCCGCTCATCGCGGGCCATCGCCTCCTCGACGGCGCGGTCGATCGCCTCCGCGAAGGCGAGTTCAGTCACGGGTCGCGCTTCCGGTCGTGTCCGCCGGGGACCGGCTGCGCCGATTTCCCCATCGACTCCGCCACCTCGTTCCCCATCGACTCCGCCACCTCGTTCCCCATCGACTCCGCCACCTCGTTCCCTCCTGCCTCGTTTCCTCCTGTCATCTCGAGCACGCGCTGTACGGCACGTTCCACGCGGGCGTTCGCCTTACGCTCCACGCTGGCGGCGGCGCTTTCGCCGAGATGGCGGCGCATCCGGGCGACCGGATCGCGTCCCGGGCGCAGCTGCCCGGCGCCCAGCTGCGCAACCGTGTGAGAGGTGCGCCCCATGGCCCTGGCGCGCAGCCGCTTCGGTGCCCCGGGCTGTGCGGTGAGCCCGGCGATGACGTCCGGTGTCATCTCCGCGGCCTCGCTGCGCGGCTGGCGGACGAGCCGGATGAGCGGATCGCCGAGGAAGTGGCCCTCGGGCCGAGGGCAGCGCAGCTGAAGGAAGGTCGGTCCCCGCCCGCTCCTGGCGCGGTCCACCGCCTCGCCCGCGGCTGCCCACACCGCCTCTGCCCTGAAGCCGTTTGCGCGCCGCGCCCTGAGGCCGAGGCCGCGCGCCCGCTGCGACAGGCTGCCGCCGGTCACGGTGCGGGCCCGCGTTGTGATCGCCCAGCGGTTGTCCTTGCAGACGAACACCACGGGCAGCTTCCAGACCGCCGCGAGGTTGAAGGCCTCGAGCAGCGAGCCCTGGTTGGCTGCGCCGTCGCCGAAGAACGCAACCCCGACGGCGCCGGGCCGCAGCTGCTCAGCGGCGAGCGCGAAACCGCATGCCAGTGGCGCCGTCGCGCCGACGATCCCGGTCCCCGCCGCCAGCTGGTCCGGCGCCAGGAAGTGCATGTGCCCGCCACGTCCCCTGCACAGCCCTCGCTCGTCACCCAGCATCTCCAGCAGCAGCGACTCCAGGTCGACCCCACGGGCCACGACGGGTGGGCCGGAGCGGTGGTCGAAGGCAATTGCGTCGCCGTCGCGCACATGGGCCATCACGCCGGCGGCGATCGCCTCCTCGCCGATCCCCAGGTGCATCTCCCCGGAGATCAGCCCCCTCTCCCAGAGCCGCGCGCAGGCCAGCTCGAAGGCGCGGATCTCGGCCATCGTCTTGAACAGCGCCCGGGCGTCGGCACGGGCGTGACGGATGCGCGTCATCTGTCGCCCAACGCTCCCCGTAACCCCGAACGATGCTGCATGCGGGAAGCGTGTCGCGACTCCGTTGGCGCACATCCGTACCAACCCCGTGCGATTCGCGGGCATCGCCCGCTGCGATCCCTGCATACAATCGCCGCGGTGACGACCAAGTACGTCCTCGACGAGTCGCAGATCCCAACCAGCTGGGTCAATCTGCTGCCGGACCTGCCCGGCGAGCCTTTGCCACCGCTCAACCCGGGGACGGGGGAGCCGGCGGGCCCCGAGGACCTGACGCCGATCTTCCCGATGGGGTTGATCGAACAGGAGGTCTCGACCGAGCCGGAGGTGGAGATCCCCGAGGAGGTCAGGGAGATCTACAAGCTCTGGCGCCCGACGCCGCTGATTCGGGCGCGGCGGCTGGAGCGCGAGCTCGATACCCCGGCGCACATCTACTACAAATACGAGGGAGTCTCACCGGCCGGCTCCCACAAGCCGAACTCCGCTGTCGCGCAGGCCTATTTCAACCGGGAGGCCGGCGTCCGCAAACTCGTCACCGAGACCGGGGCGGGGCAGTGGGGCTCGGCCCTTGCGCTTGCCTGCCGCCTCTTCGACATGGAGTGCGAGGTCTTCATGGTCGGCGTCTCCTACGACCAGAAGCCCTACCGGCGGGCGATGATCGAGACCTGGGGCGGGACCGTGCACCGCAGCCCGACCGATCTAACCGAGGCGGGCCGCTCGCAGGCCTCCCACCCCTCCGGGAGCCTCGGGATCGCGATCTCCGAGGCGGTCGAGGTGGCGGCGAAAAGCGAGGACGCCAACTACGCGTTGGGCTCGGTGTTGAACCATGTCTGCCTGCACCAGACGGTGATCGGCCAGGAGTCGATTGCGGCGCTGGAGATGGCAGGCGAGTACCCCGACGTGGTCGTCGGCTGCGTCGGCGGGGGCTCCAACTTCGCGGGACTCGTCTACCCGTTCGTGCGGGCGAACATCCGCGAGGGCAAGCGGACCCGCTTCTTGGGGGCGGAGCCGGCGGCCTGCCCGACGCTGACCCGCGGCACCTACGCGTACGACTTCGGCGACACGGTGGGCATGACTCCGCTGATGCCGATGTACACGCTGGGGCATGACTTCGTGCCGCCCCCCGTGCACGCCGGCGGCCTGCGCTACCACGGGGACGCGCCCAGCCTCTGCGCGCTGGTCAAGGAGGGAATCATCGAGGCGACGGCGGTGCCGCAGACCGCTGCATTCGAGGCGGCGGTTCGCTTCGCCTCCTGCGAGGGGATCATCCCCGGCCCCGAGCCCGCCCACGCAATCAAGGCGGTCTTCGACGAGGCCGAGGCCGCCAAGCAGGCGGGGGAGGAGCGGGTGATCCTGCTCGGCCTCTCCGGTCACGGGCATTTCGACATGTCCGCCTACATGGCCTACCACGCCGGCGAGCTCGAGGACCTGGAGTTCTCCCAGGCCGAGATGGAGTCCGCGCTGGAACGCCTCCCCGAGGCGCCGGCCATCTCCTGAGGGCAGAGCGTCAGGCAGGTCGGAGAGGCGCTGGCGGTGGCTCGCAGGTCGAGCGGAGATTCACGTCTACCAATGCGCGTCGTGGTCCTCCATCACGCCGAGTCCCTCGGCAAGCGGCAGGCCCTCGAGCGACCCCGAGAAGGTGCCGAACCGGTGCCGGTAGCGGGAGCGGACGACCAGCAGGTTCTCGTTGCGCGCCCGCTCGCACTCGCTCGCGAAGTTAAGGCGCGAGCCGTCTGAGAACTCGATCGCCGCCATGCCGTCGAAGGACACCGGGCGCGGCTCAAACGGCTCGCCGTCGACCCAGATCGCCCGCTCGGATCGTTCCACGGGGTCGTTGACGCCCTCGACGAGGTTCCAAGCCAGCGCCCGGCCGTCGGCGGCGCGTCCGACGCCGGCCGACCACAGCCAGCTCGTGTGCCGCTGGTGGTAGCCGGCCGACTCGTCGTCGACGCCGAGGCCCTCGATATCCCAGCTGCGCCCGCCGGCCTCGAGCGTGCCACGGACCGCAACCCCCGCCCGCTTGCGCGTCCAGCCCCAACCCGAGCCGCTGGGGCAGATCGATTCCACCGCGGCGCCTTCTGCCAGCTGCAGGTTTGCCCTCAGGTGCCGGGCGGCGATCTCGACGGTGGGACCTTCCATCGTCACCTCGCGGCTCCCGGGCCGAAAGCTCGTATGGGCAAGGCGGCGCCCCTCACGGCGGTCCCACAGCACCCAGAAGGACTGGCTGAACGGGCCGACCTGCGCCCGCGCGGCGCAGAGCATCGCGTCGGGTCCAAAGACGCCGACGTAGCGCCAGCGCTTCCGCAGCTGGCTGTTGGCCCGCCAGGGCATCGGGTTGGGAGGGAGGGGCAGGCTTGGGCGGTCGGGCCCGGGGCCGCGCCAGGGAAGCTGCCCGTCGGCATCCACGCCGCGAGCCTATCCGGCTCTTGATTCGAGTCGCTCGGCGAGGCCCCTCATGCCGCGGGCCCGGGCGGCGGCTGCGCCGCCGGCCCAATCGGTCGGCCGGTCCGGGGGACGCTCGACCCCGGCGTCGCGCAGGGTGGCGATGTCCTTGAACGCGAGCAGCTGCTCGCGGGCGTCGAGCAAAGCCGCCCGCAGCTTCGGGCGAGGCTCCTCCGCCGCGCTGTCGAGGACGGCCTCCAGCGAGCCGTGGCGGCGCAGCAGCTCCGCGGCGGTCTTCGGGCCCACGCCGCGGGCGCCGGGCAGGCCGTCGGAGGGGTCGCCGCGCAGGGCGATGAAGTCCGGGACCAGCTCGGGGCCGATCCCGTAGCGCTCGCGCACCTCTGCCGGCCCGACCTCCTCGGCCCCTTTGCTGCCGGTGCGGACGTAGAGAACGGTTACCTCCCCGCCGGCGCACTGGTACATGTCGCGGTCCCCGGTCAGCAGCAGCGCCCGTCCCCCCGCCTCCGTCTCGAGCCGGCCATAGGTGCCGAGCAGGTCGTCGGCCTCCAACGAGTTGCTGCTGACGACGCTCCACCCGAACGCCTCGAAGAGATCGCCGCACTCGGTCCATTGGCGGGCCAGCGCGTCGGGCATCTCGTCACGATCGGCGTGGTAGGCGGGGTACAGCTCGGTGCGGTAGGAGGCGGCGTCGGGGCCGAAGCAGAGGACGACCGCACGCGGCTCGCGTGCTTCCACCTCGCGGAGGATCAGGTTTGCGGTGCCGAGCAGCGCGTTGACCGGTGCGCCGTCCGATCCGGTGATCGTCTTGGGCAGCGCGTAGAAGGCGCGGAAGAGCATCGAGGGCGTGTCGACGGCAAGCAGCGCAGACGTCATCGCCACACCCTAGGCGAGGATCGGCAGCACATCGGTTCCCCTTCTCGACCTCGAAGAGCGGCAGCACATCGGTTCCAACTGCAGACCGGAAGCCCGTCGCGAGGTCCGTGCGCAGGCCGGGTGTCCAGAGACGCCCTTGGCCGGCGAAGCCGGTCCACTAGGTTTGGCCTCCGCATGACCGAGACTGCCCTCCAAATCGATGAGCTCGTGAAGCGCTACGAGACAGGAGTCGAGGCCCTGCGCGGCGTCTCGCTGGCAATCGAGCCGGGTGAACTGTTTGCGCTTCTCGGCCCGAACGGAGCTGGGAAGTCGACGCTAATCCACTGCACTGCGGGACTCGCGCAGCCGACCTCCGGCACGATCCGCGTCTTCGGCCACGACGCCATCGACGATTACGGCCTGGCGCGCCAGGCGGTCGGGCTCGCTCCCCAGGAGCCGAACCTCGACTGGTTCCTCACCGTGGGGGAGACGCTCGACTACCACGCCGGCTATTTCGGAATGCCGAAACGGGAGCGCCGCGAGCGGACCACCGAGCTCCTGGAAACCTTCTCGCTCACCGAGAAGCGCGACGAACGCACCCGCACCCTCTCGGGCGGGATGAAACGGCGACTGATCCTGGCGCGGGCGATGATGCACCGCCCGCGCCTGCTGATCCTCGACGAGCCGACCGCCGGCGTCGACGTCGAGCTGCGCCTCGAGCTCTGGCACTACGTGAAGCGCATCAACCAGGAGGGGACGACGATCCTGCTCACCACCCACTACCTGGAGGAGGCCGAGCAGCTCTGCGACCGGATCGCCTTCATCAACGAGGGCCGGATCGTCGGCGAGGGAACGAGCGCCGAGCTCGCAGCTCGCTACGAGGTCGCCAACCTCGAGGACGCCTACCTGACGCTGGTCGGGCGCAGCGAGCTGTCGCGATCGCATATCGAGGTCGTTCCGTGACGCCGCCCGGCGGAGATCGGAAGAGGGTCTGGCGATGAGCGCCGCGCAGATTCGCTTCGCGACGCTCTGGCGGCGAGAGGTCAACCGCTTCATAAAGATCAAGAAGCAGACGATCGGCGCCCCGCTGCTCGAAACCTTCCTCTACATCTCGGTCTTCGGCGCGGCGCTCGGCTCGCGGGTCGGCGAACTGCACGGGATCGACTACGTCGTCTTCGTGATCCCGGGCCTGATCATGATGTCGTTCTCGATCAACTCCTTCGCCAACAACTCCTCCTCGATCCTCCAGCAGAAGTTCCAGGGAGCGATCCAGGACCAGCTCTCCTCGCCGGCCTCGCCGCTGGAGCTGCTGCTGGCCTTCTCGCTGGGGGGCTTCACCCGGGGCCTGATGGTGGCGACGCTGACCTTCATTGCCGCCTCGCTGCTGGTCGACCTGCCGGTCGACCATGTCCTCGTCCTCTTCCCGGCACTCTTCCTGGTCGGCTTCTTCTTCTCGCAGCTCGGCGTGCTGATCGGCGTTCGCGCCGAACAGTTCGACGACGTCGCCTTCGCCCAGACCTTCGTGCTGCAGCCGCTGATCTTCCTCGGCGGTGTTTTCTACTCGGCGAGCCTGCTGCCCGAGCCGTTCCAGACCCTCACTCACTTCAACCCGCTCTACTACATGATCAACCTGGTCCGCTACGGCTTCGTCGGCTTCTCCGAAGTCAGCGTGGCGCTCTCGCTGCTCGCTCTGACGGCCGCCACGGCAATTCTCTTCGCGATCAACCTGCGCCTCTTCTCGCGGGGCTATCGCCTGCGCGCCTAGTCTCCCGCCCCCGAGCCCCGGCACTCCGAACGAGGTGTTTGAAAGGGGGTCCGTGGGACCCGAAGGGAACACCTCGATGATTGATGAGAGAAACAGGCCCCTCACCCTGTTGCCCTCCTCACCTGCGAGTAGGAGGGCAACAGGGTGAGGGGCTGCAGGAGAGCCGGTTACGCGCGGGCACGGCGGCTGGCGTGGCGTTAGGCGACGCGGATATGCGCTTGATCCCCGGTGTCCAAGGCGGTTCCGCGGAACCGCCCGCGAGAAGCGCGTCGAATGACGGCCGCTTGATTCGCACTGGCCCCAAGGCGGTTCCGCGGAACCGCCCCCGAGAAGGATGTCGAAGGGTGGCCGCTTGATTCGCACCAGTCCCAAGGCGGTTCCGCGGAACCGCCGGCCCGCCGCGATGCACGCCGAGCTTGGCAATCAATCGACTGAGCGGTCGACGCTCTCGCCGATCCAGTCCAGGTAGCCGCGGCTGCCGGTGACGATCGAGGTGGCAACGATCTCCGGCTCCTCGTAGGAATGCAGCTCGCGGATCGCCGTCTCCAGCTCGGGATAGCGGCCCGCGGCCGTCTTCGCCACACACATCCACTCGCGTTCGTGCTCGAGCTTGCCCCGCCATCGGTAGCGGCTGGAGATCGGACCGAGCACCTGCACGCAGGCTGCGAGACGGCGCTCGAGAAGGGCCGCGGAGATTCGCTCCGCCTCTTCCTCGCTCGCCGTCGTGGTCGTCACCTGCAGGTAGTCGGCCATCTCCTCATCTGCTCGCGTCGGCGACCAGCGCCTCGCCGTCGGCGTCGGGCATCACCAGGATTGCGCCCTCGCCCGAGGCGTACGCCTCCTCGCCGTGCTGGACGAAGTCCATCCCCACCGCCTCCTCGTGCTCGCTGGGACGCAGTGAGGCGAAGAGGCTCATCGCCCGCAGCAGCAGATAGGTCATGCCGAACGCGTACAGCGGGGTGACCAGCGCGGCCAGCGCCTGGTCGCCAAGCTGCGAGGCGTTCCCGTAGAGGAGGCCGTCGGCGGCCCCGTTCCAGGCGAGCGAGGCGAAGAAACCGATGAAGAGGATGCCCGTGAAGCCGGCCACGCCGTGAGCTGCGAGCACGTCCAGGGTCTCGTCGACGCGGGTGCGCGGTCGCCAGACGATCATTGCGTAGCAGGGCAGGGCGCCAACCGCGCCCAGCACCATGGCCCAGCCGGGGCTGATGAACGCGCCGGCCGGAGTGATCAGCACGCAGCCGACGATGATCGCGGTGGCGGCGCCGATCGCGGTCACTTTGCGGCCGCGGATCAGGTCGAGCACGAACCACATGACCAGGGTGCAGGCGGGCGTGAGCAGCGTGTTGACGAAGGCGAGAACGCTCGGGTGGCCGGTGGAGAACCCGCTGCCGCCGTTGAAGCCGAACCAGCCGAACCACAGCAGCCCGGCACCGAGCAGCACGTACATCGCGTTGTGGGGGAGGAGCGCCTGGCGGCCGTAATCTTTGCGCTGGCCGACGACCAGCGCTGCCGCCAGGGCCGAGAAGCCGGAGCCCATCTCGACCGGGATGCCGCCCGCGAAGTCGAGGGTGCCGTTGGCGGAGAGCCAGCCGCCGCCGAACGACCAGTGGGCGAGCACCGAGTAGACAAGCAGCGACCAGAGCGCGACAAACACGAGGAAGGGGCCGAAGCGCATCCGCTCGACCACCGCACCGGAGATCAGCGCCGCGGTGATGATGCAGAAGGTCGCCTGGAAGGCCATGAAGAGCAGGTGCGGAATTGCCGTCCCTTCCCGCGGAGCGAAGGTGACGTCGTGCAGGCCGACGTAGTCGAGGCCGCCGAGCAGCGAGCCGCTGCCGTCGAAGGCGAGCGAGTAGCCGAGCAGCGCCCAGACGACACCGGCGACGGCGATCGCGCCGATGCACATCATGAAGGTGTTGAGGGTGTTCTTCGAGCGCACCAGGCCGGCGTAGAAGAGCCCGAGCGCCGGCGTCATCATCAGGACGAGCGCGGTGGCCACCAGCATCCAGGCGGTGTCGCCGCTGTCGATCCCTCCGGCGAGCGCTGCGAGCGTCGGGGCGCTCATCGTCCGTCGACCGGCGTCACTGCCGCCTTGTCGGGCTCGCCGGTGCGGATTCGCACCGCCCGCTCCAGAGGAACGACGAAGATCTTGCCGTCGCCAACTTCGCCGGTGCGGCCGCCCTCGCAGAGCGCTTCGATCGTCGGTTCTACGAAGTCGTCGGACACGGCAATCTCGAACCGCACCTTGTCGGAGAGGCCCATCTTCACCGTGGTGCCGCGGTAGGTCTCCACCCGGTCGAGCTCGCCGCCGTGGCCCTGCACGCGGCTCATCGAGACTCCCCGCACCTCCGCTCGGTAGAGAGCTTCCAGCACGTCGTTCGCCTTCTCAGGGCGCACGATGCCGATCACGAGTTTCACAATTCCCCTTCCGCAGTTGCCTTCTGGAGCGGTGGCAGCCTAACCGGCGACCGAAGGCCTATGCGGTGAACTCCTCGACGATCTCGTAGAGCCCGTCGGCCCCGACCGACTCGACGAACGGCGCGATCCGCTCGAGCTGCTGGTCGTATCCCTCCTCCGCCGCAATCTGGCGCAGCCGATCGGCGCTGCCGTCGAAGAAGCCGAACGAGATCACCTCGTCGGGGTCCGCGGCGTTCCTCAGCATGTTGAAGCGGACGAATCCCTCCGGCGAGGGGTCGGAATCCTCATTTCCCATGAATGCCTCGCGGAACTGGTCGAACGTGCCCGGCTTCAGCTTGCGGACGGTGAGCGCGCAGATCATCGTCATCTCCTCTCGTGGGGACCGGATGGCCCAGCATCGCCGCCGGGCGATGGCACGTCAACCCCCGATTGGGGGCGGCTCAGGCCCGCGCCCGGGCCTACTCGCCGATCAGCTCGATCCGGTACCCGTCGGGGTCGCGGACGAAGCAGATCCGGTGGCCCTCGGTGCGACCGCCGGGCCGATAGGGGGGCTTCTCCGGCTCGATCCCCTCGGCCGCGAGTCCCCGCAGGGTGCCGTCGAGGTCGTCGACGACGAGCGCGATGTGGTTGTAGCCGGTCCCCAGGTCGTAGGAGTCGACGCCGTGGTTGTAGGTCAGCTCAAGGCGCGGATCCTCCCCCGGCAATCCCATGAAGACGTTGATCGCCTCCTCGCCGATCGGCATCCGCCGGCGCTCCTCGAAGCCCAGCTTCTCGTAGAAGGAAACCGAGCGATCGATGTCGCCGATTCGGTAGCAGGTGTGCAGGAAGGCCGGCACAACCTGGAAGGCTAGCGGCGCTCCATACAATTTTCCCGATGACGCACCGTATGCGACGGCGCCGGCGCCGGGCCCAAGGGTCGCGCTGGAAGAAACTGGCGATCCCGCTTGGCGGGTTGCTGGGCGTGCTCGCGATCGCCGGGGGGGTGGCGGCGAGCTGGGCGATCGACATCTACCAGTCGGCGCCGCCGCTCGCCAGCCTGCGCCCCGTCCAGAAGGGGCGCTCGTCGGCCATCTACGCCGCCGACGGCACGCTGATCGGCTTCATCCGTGCCAGCAGCGTCCGCCAGCCCGTCTCCTCGCGGGCTTTGCCCGAGGCCCTCAAGGACGCGACCGTCGCGATCGAGGACCGCAACTTCTTCAACCACGGCGCGATCGATCCGTCCGCGGTGCTGCGGGCCGCCTGGAAGGACCTGCTGGCGGGAGGGAAGCCCGTCCAGGGCGCCTCGACGATCACCCAGCAGCTGGTTCGCAACCTCTACATCCAGCACCCCGAAGAGACGATCAAGCGCAAGCTGATCGAAGCCCATCTGGCCGCGGAGGAGGAGGATGCGCACTCCAAGCAGTGGATCCTCACCGCCTACCTCAACACCGCTCCCTACGGGACGGTCGAAGGGGAGACCGCGGTCGGCGCCGAGGCCGCGGCGCAGACCTATTTCGGCAAGCCGGCTCGCGATCTGACCCTGACCGAGGCGGCGTTGATCGCCGGGCTGCCGCAGGCGCCCTCCGAATACAACCCGTTCCTCGATCCCCGTGCGGCGCTGCAGCGCCGCAACGAGGTGCTTGGGGTGATGCACGAGCAGGGCTACATCGACGGCGCCGAATTCCACCGGGCGACCGACGCCGGGCTTGGCCTGCATCCGGGCCACAAGTACCAGGTGATCCGCGACCCCTTCCTCTTCGACCTCGTCGAGCAGGAACTGATCCACAAATACGGGATCAACACCGTGCGCTACGGCGGGCTCAAGGCCTATACGACGATTGACCCCGAACTGCAGGAAGAGGCGCAGGAAGCGGTCGACTCCTGCGGGGTCTGCTATCCGGAAGGCGGCCCGGCGGCGGGCCTGGCGTCCGTCAACCCGTCCAACGGCGAGATCGTCGCGCTTGCCTCGACCGAGGGCTCGGCCAGCGAAAGCCAGTTCAACTATGCCTGGCAGGCGCACCGGCAGCCCGGCTCCTCGTTTAAGGCCTTCGTGCTGACCACCGCTGTCAAGCAGGGGATCGACCCCTACACCACCTACTACGACGGCACCTCCCCACGGACCCTGGACGTACCGGGCGGCGGTACCTGGACGGTCCACAACGCCGAGCCGGGTGGCGGTGTGGTTTCGCTTGCGAGCGCCACCTGGGCCTCGGTCAACGCCGTCTTCGCACAGCTCGATCTGGACGTCGGGCCGGAAAACGTCACCCATACGGCGCACCAGATGGGAATCACTTCGCCGCTCGAATCGGTGCCCGCCGAGGCGATCGGCGGGCTCGCGGTCGGTGTCACGCCGCTTGAGATGGCCGACGCCTACGCGACCCTCGCGAACGGGGGCATTCACCACGAGCCAACCGCGATCGGCCGGGTCGAATTCCCCAATGGCAAGGTCGACGAACCCAGCCCCGATTCCGGCGATCGGGTCCTCACCGAGGGCCAGGCCTATGAAGTGACGAAACTGCTGGAGGGCGTCATCACCCAGGGCACGGGCGCCGGCTACACCTCGATCGGCTGTGCCAGCGAGGCCGGGAAGACCGGGACGTCCGAGGAACTCTCCGACGCGTGGTTCGTCGGTTACACGCCTCTCTACGCGACCGCGGTCTGGGTTGGCCATCCCCAGTCGCGCGAAGCAACGGGCTACGGCGGCCCGACCGCGGGCCCGATCTGGCGCTCGTTCATGGAATCCGCGGTGGCCGGGGACTGCGCCGAATTCCCGATGCCCGCCAGCCTTCCCGAGCTCTCGGGCCTGCACGGGGGGCACACCTCCTCGGCCTCCGCGGCAAGCTCGGAATCCGAATCGGAATCGGAATCGAAGGACCACAAACCGAAGAAGGGCGGCGCCGCCGGCCCTGAAGCCGGCCAGGGCCCGAACCCCGAACGCGCCCCGTCGCCTGCACCGTCGCCCCCGCCGGCTCCCGAACCCGCCCCGGCGCCAGCCCCGTCGCTTGGCGGAGGAGTCGCCGCACAGTGAAGGAGGCTCCGGGTCGCGTCGAGGCGCAGCGCGCCTCGTTCGACCCGGAGGAGCGGCTGGACGTCATTTTCAAGCGCCTCGCGACAAGTCGCTCCGGCCTGCCGGTGCGCGAGGCTCGCCGCCGGCTTGAGCAGCACGGCCCCAACGAGATAGAGCGGCGGCAGGGGCCGAGCCATGTCCGGGACCTCGCCCGCCAGTTCACCCATCCGCTGGCGTTGCTGCTCTGGGTGGCGGCGGCGCTGGCCGCGGCAACCGGCATCGCGCCGCTCGCTGCGGCGATCGTCGCCGTGATCGTGCTCAACGCGGCGTTCGCCTTCACGCAGGAGCTGCAGGCCGAGCGCGCCACCGAGGCGCTGCGCGAGTACCTGCCGCCCCGGGCGCGGGTGCGGCGCGGCGGCGAGGAGATGCAGGTGAAGGCCGCCACCCTGGTGCCGGGCGACCTGTTGCTGGTCGGCGAGGGAGATCGCCTCTCCGCCGACGCGCGGCTGGTCGACGGTGCTCTGGAGCTCGACGCCTCGCCGCTCACCGGGGAGTCCCAGCCGGTGGTGCGAACGGCGCTCCGCGTCGAGCACCCTGGCGCTTCGGCATCGCAGCTCGAGGCGGAGGACCTGGTCTTCTCCGGCACGTTGTGCACGGGGGGAGAGGCGGAGGCGGTCGTCTACGCGACTGGGATGGCCACCCAGCTGGGCAGGATCGCGGCGCTCTCCCAGCGGGTTCGCGCCGAATCGAGCCCGCTTCAGATCCAGGTCAACCGGGTCGCGCTGCTGATCGCCGCGATCGCCGTCGTCGCCGGCATCGTCTTCTTCGCGATCGGCACGGCCATCGCCGGGCTTTCGCTGAGCGACTCGGTCACCTTCGCGATCGGCCTGCTTGTCGCAAACGTCCCGGAGGGGCTGCTGCCGACGATCACCCTGGCGCTTGCCGTCGGGGTGCGCCGGATGGCCCGGCGACGGGCCCTGGTCAAGCGGCTCACCGCGGTTGAGACGCTCGGCTCGACCGACGTCATCTGCACCGACAAGACCGGCACCCTGACCGAGGGGCGGATGAGCGTCCACGCGCTATGGGCCGAGGGAGAGGAGCTGCGCCCCGGCGACCCCGCGATGCCCGCGGCCGCGCGGGAGCCCTTCTCGGCGCTGCTGCGAACCGCTGTGCGCTGCAACAACGCGATGGCGAGGCAGGAGGCGGATCGCTGGCGGCGCGGCGGCGATCCGGGCGAGAGCGCCCTGCTGGTCGCGATGGCCGAGCTCGGCGAGGACGTGGAGGCTGCTCAGGCCGATCGCGGCTCGGTCCGGCAGGCGCTCTTTCACTTCGACCCGCACCTGAAGCGGATGACGACGCTTGACCGTGAGCCTGACGGCGCGCTCTGGTACCACGCCAAGGGGGCGCCGCTGGAGTTGCTGGAGCGCTGCGAGTCGATCCGCGGGATCGATGGCGACCGGCCGCTGTCGACCACCGACCGGGAGGCCGTCGAGAGTGCCTTCGAGCGCTACGCGCGGCTCGGCATGCGGGTGCTCGGGTTCGCCGAGCGGCGCCTGGAGGCGGCGGCCGAAGGCGGACCGCCGCCGGCGGGAGCCACCGCAGCCGAGCGCCGGTACGCCGAGGCGAGCCTCACCTTTGTCGGCCTGATCGCCCTCGAGGACCCGCTGCGGCCCGAGGTGGTCGAATCGGTGGCGCGCTGCCGGCGGGCCGGGGTGCGGATTGTTGTCATCACCGGCGACCACGGGCTGACGGCGACCTCCGTCGCGCGGGAGGCCGGCATCGTCCACGACACGCCGACCGTGCTGAGCGGGGCCGAGGTCGACGCGATGCCGGAGCGCCAGCTCGACCGCCTGCTGACCGAGACCCCCGAGCTGATCGTCGCGCGGAGCAATCCGGAGACCAAGCTGCACCTGGTCGAAGCTCTCGAGGCAGAGGGCCACACGGTGGCGATGACCGGCGACGGCGTCAACGACGCGCCCGCTCTGCGCCGCGCCGACATCGGCGTCGCGATGGGCGTCTCGGGAACCGACGTCGCTCGCGAGACGGCGACGATGGTGCTCACCGACGACAACTTCGCCTCGATAGTCGCGGCGATCGAGGAGGGGCGGGTCGTCTACGACAACATCCGCAAGTTCATCACCTACATCTTCGCCCACCTCACTCCGGAGGTTGTGCCCTTCCTGGTCTTCGCGCTCTCCGGGGGCACGATCCCGCTGCCGCTGACCGCGCTGCAGATTCTCGCCATCGATCTCGGGACGGAGACCCTCCCGGCGCTGGCGCTGGGGCGCGAGCCGGGCGAGCCCGGCATCCTCGAGCGCCCGCCGCGGCCGCGCAGCGAGAACATCGTCACGCGGGAGATGCTGACCCGCGCCTGGCTGTGGCTCGGCCTGCTGGAGGCGGCGCTGGTGCTCGGCGGGTTCTTTGTGGTGCTCGCGGCCGCCGGCTGGTCGCCCGGCGATCCCACCGGAGAGGGGTCTGCCCTGCACGGCGACTACCTCGCCGCCACGACGATGACCTTCGCCGGCATCACGGCCTGCCAGATCGGCACCGCGTTCGCTGCCCGCAGCAGCCGCGCCCCGCTGTGGCGGATCGGCGTCTTCTCGAACCCGCTGTTGCTCTGGGGGATCGCGTTCGAGGTCGCCTTCGCGGCGGCGCTGATCTACCTGCCGCCGCTGCAGAGTGCCTTCGGGACGGCGGCGCTCTCCCCGGCTCACCTGGCGATTCTCGTCCCCTTCCCGCTGATCGTCTGGGGATCGGATGAGCTGCGCCGCTGGGTGCGCTCGCGGCGCTGAGGACTCGCGTCGACTCGCGAGATCTCCGATCGAGGCGTTCGGAGGAGGTCCGTGGGACCCGAAGCGAACACTTTGTCGATCGATGGGAGAGACAGGTCTCTCTCTGTTTGCCCTCCCACTCGCAGGAGGCGGTTCGCGGGTTCGCGGCCTTCTACGGAGGCGGCCGGCAGTTCGCGCGTTTACCCTGGGCGGGAGCCATCGATTCATCGCGACCATCCCCCCGAGGAGGCGAAAGATGAAGGCCTACCAGCTGACCGCATGGCAGGCGCCGCCGGAGCTGCGCGACCTGGAGGTTCCCGAGCCGAGCCCCGGGCAGGTGCTGATCAAGGTGGGCGGCGCGGGAGCCTGCCATTCGGACCTCCACCTGATGGAGTGGCCCGAGGGCCAGCTCGACGTCGAGCCGCCGTTCACCCTGGGCCACGAGAATGCCGGCTGGGTCGAGGCGCTCGGCGCCGGGGTCGAGGGACTCGAGGTCGGGGAGCCGGTCGCTGTCTACGGCCCCTGGGGCTGCGGTCGCTGCCGCGCCTGCCGGCGCTCCGCCGAGAACTACTGCGAGCGCCAGGCTGAGATCGGCGCGTTCGGTGGCGGGCTCGGCCTCGACGGTGGGATGGCCGAGTACATGCTTGTCCCCGCGGCGCGGCTGCTGCTGCCGCTCGGGGACCTCGACCCGCGTGACGCGGCGCCGCTCTCCGACGCGGCGCTGACCCCCTACCACGCGATCAAGCGCTCGCTCCACCTCCTGGTGCCGGGCTCGACCGCGGTGGTGATCGGCGTCGGCGGGCTCGGTCACATGGCGGTCCAGATCCTGCGCGCCCTGACGCCCGCCAGGGTGATCGCGGTTGACGTCTCGGCCGACAAGCTGCGGCTGGCGCGCGAGGTCGGAGCCGACGAGGTCCTCGAGCCGGGCGAGGGAGCCGCCGAGGCGATCCGCGAGCTGAGCGGCGGCCTCGGCGCGGAGCTGGTCCTCGACAACGTCGGTGCCAACGACACCCTTGCCCTCGCCGCCCAGGTTGTCCGCTTCGAGAGTCACCTGACCATGATCGGCCTGGCCGGCGGGACCTTCCCGTTCGGTTTCGGGGCGCTGCCGTTCGAGTGCCGGCTCACCCTTCCCTACTGGGGCACGGCGATCGAGCTGATGGAGGTCCTGGACCTCGCCCGGGAGGGCAAGATCGGCGCTCACGTGGAGCGCTTCCCGCTCGATCGGGTTGCCGAGGCCTATCGGCGGCTGCGAGAGGGCAGTCTCGAGGGTCGCGCGGTGATCTGCCCGCACGGCTGAGGGCCGGCTCCACATGGCTCTCCCCAAGTTCGTCCCGATTACACCTCATCCCCTGGACAGGTTCAGACCGCTGGTCGGCGCCGACGCGTTTGAGGGCATCGAACAGGCCGCCGAGCGGGCCCGCCGGGAGCTCTCGGGGCGGGCAATCTGGCACGTCAGCTCGACCGCCCGGGGCGGCGGCGTTTCCGAGATCCTGCACTCGCTGCTTCCCTACGTGCGCGGCGCTGGAATCGACACACGCTGGGTCGTGTTGCGCGAGGGCGAGCACTTCTTCGCGGTGACCAAGCGGCTCCACAACCTGCTGCACGGCGATCCCGGCGACGGAGGAGAGCTGGGAGACGAGCAGCGCCGCGTCTATGAGAGGACGCTCGCGGCAAGTGGCAGCCAGCTCATCCCGCTGCTGCAGGAGGGGGACGTCGTCTACCTCCACGACCCGCAAACGGCGGGCCTGATCCCGACGATGCAGGGGATGGGGTTCAACGTGATCTGGCGCTGCCACGTCGGGGTCGACGACCCGAACGACCTGGTGCGCCGCGCCTGGGATTTCCTCCGCCCCTACGTTGAGCAGGCTGACGCCTACGTCTTCTCGCGCAGCGAGTATGTCTGGGACGGGCTGGACAGCGGCCGGGTTTGGACGATGCCCCCCGCGATCGACCCGTTCTCGCCGAAGAACCAGGAGCTCGAGCCCGCCACGGTCGGCGCAATCCTCCACGCAATCGGGCTGCTGTCCGACGCCCACATGGGCCCGGCTCCCCTCTTCGTCCGCGGCGACGGAACACCGGGCAGGGTGGAGCGCCGCGCCGAGCTCCTCCAGGAGGAGCGGTTGCCCGACGACGCCACGCTCGTGGCGCAGGTGTCGCGCTGGGACCGGCTCAAGGATCCGCGCGGCTTGCTCGAGTGTTTCGAGCGCCACCTCGACCAGCCGGCCATCCACCTCGTATTGGCCGCTCCGTCGACCGGTGCGGTGGCCGACGATCCGGAGGGAGTGGGCGTCTACGGTGACGTCGCCGAGTCATGGCGGCGGATGCCGGTCGAGCGACGACGACGCGTGCACCTGATCAGCCTGCCGATGTATGACCTCGACGAAAACGGCGCGATGGTCAACGCGCTGCAGCGCCATGCCGACGTCATCGTGCAGAAGAGCCTTGCCGAGGGATTCGGCCTGACCGTCACCGAGGCGATGTGGAAGGAAAGGGCGGTGGTCGGCGCCCGGGTGGGTGGAATCCAGGACCAGATAGTCGACGGCGAGAGCGGGGTCCTGGTCGACGATCCGCGCGACCTCGAGGGCTTCGGCCGCGCAATCCGTGCCCTGGTCGACGATCCCGAGCGGGCCGCGGCGCTCGGCAGGGCGGCCCGGCAGCGGGTCATGGACCGCTTCCTCGCCGTCGGCAGGTTGATGGACTACGTGGACCTTGTCGCCGGCTTGGTGCGGCGCTGAGCTTGGAGCCCGATCGTTGCAGCGCCCCAGGGGCAGGCTCCGTATTGGGATCGGCCCTCAGGGTCGCGGCACGACCAGCACGGGACAGGGCGCCCTGTTGATCAGTCGCGTCGAGACCGAGCCGGTCAGCACGCGCATCGCGGGGCCGTAGCCACGGGAGCCCGTGACCAGCAGGTCGACGCCGTCCTCGCAGGCCTCCGCGAGGGTGTCGGCGGGTGGCCCGTCAAGGCGCCTGCCCTCCACCTGAACCCCCGGGCCAACCGCCTTCAGGCCCTCCTCAAGGACCCTGTCTGGCTCGGGTGGATTGACGGGTGTGTATCCGACGATTCCCGGCAGGGCGACCGGCGGGGCGACCACCGTCAGCACCCTGATCGCCGCGCCCGTCGCTTCGGCCAGCTCCCTGGCGCGGTGAAGCGCCGCGGTCGATTCACGCGTGCCGTCGAAGGCGACGCCGATCAAGCGCAACGGCCCCCGGTCCTGCTGCGCATAGGCCCTTGGCGCCACGGCCACGGCACGGGGGGCGCCGTGCAGGAGGCTCTGCGCCACGCTACCGATCAGCGCCCGCCCAAGCGCACCGCGGTGGGGGGACCCGACGACCACGAGGTCCACGTTCTCGCGCTCGGCGAGATCGGTGATCACTCCCGCCGGCGAGCCGCCGCCGAAGCCCCGCGTCTCGACGGCAAGTCCCTCCAGGCGCTGGCGCGCCTTCCTGAAGAGCGGCTCAGCTTCCGCCGCCGCGTCGCTCTCCAGGGCGCTGAAGTCGATCGGCAGCGGGCTGTAGGGAATGACGGTGGCGACCAGGACCCCTGCCCCGGTCGCCACCGCCAAGCTGCGCGTCAGCGCGAGCGCGTCGTACCCGCCGTCGCTGCCGTCGAAGCCGACGAGCACCTGCATCGCTACTCGGACCTCTGCTTGACGTCGAACTTCCGCTTGCCCTCGGTGCCGGGGGGCACCGGAATGATCACCTCAAGGACGCCGTCCTCGGACTTCGCCTCGATGTCGTCTGCCCTGACTCCCTTCGGCAGGACCATCGAGCGCGCGAAGGAGCCATGGCGGCACTCACGGCGCACGATGGCGCGAAACGCCTGGTCGAGCCGGTGTCGCAGCTCGGCGAAGTCGGAGAAGGGACGCCATTCGATCAGCTCGCTAGCCATGTCGAGCCTCCTTTTGATCTGACCCTCGTCCATGGAAGGTACGCCCAATCGGATCGCCGTTCATCGGGGAAAACCCACGACGGCAGAGTCGGTCCTTCTCCGGTTCGGCGCGGCGCGGCGCGGCGAGCAGATCGGCGCGAGACAGATCGGGCCTTCGGGGGCGGGAAGTGTCGTGCGAACCAGTTGGCCGCGAGCTCAGCGATGTGCTCCGGCGCGCCCGGCTCCTCGAATACCTGCGTGGCGCCCGGGATCTCTCTCAACTCGTGAGGGCAGCCGAGCCGGTCGGACGCGAGTTCGTTCAGTGCGAGAACCGACTGGTCTGTCCCCACGATCAGCAACGTCGGTGCCACCACCTGGTCGAGGCAGTCGCAGGTCAGGTCGGGCCGCCCGCCACGCGAGACCACGCCCCGGATGCCGTCGCCCAACTCCGCCGCCGCGCACAGCGCGGCCGCCACTCCAGACGAAGCCCCCAGGTAGCCGACCGGGAGCCCGTCCGTGTTGGGCTGGGACATCGCCCACTGGGTTATCGCGATCAGCCGCTTGCTGAGCGCTTCCACGTCGCAGCCGTCCGAGTTGACGCGCTCCTCGTCGGGCGTCACCAGGTCGGGGAGAAGCGTCGCCAGACCGCGTTCGTTGAGCGCGTGCGCCACCTGCCTGCCGCGCGAACTGAGGCGGCTGCGGCCATTGCAGTGGGAGAAGATGACCAGGCCGGTTGCGGTGGGTGGGACACGCAGATCGCCGGCGAGGCGAACCGGTGGTGCTGGAATCTCAACCGTTTGCCCAACCGTCGCTGGAATCTCAACCGCTTGCCCAACCGTCGCTGGAATCTCAACCGCTTGCCCAACCGTCGCTGGAATCTCAACCGTTTGCCCAACCATCTACGCTGGCCTCCTTCGTGTTCGAGCCCGTCGGCGTGAATCTATTTTTGGACGCCTCGCGTGTCATCGTTCGTTTTCCGCAAACCCATCGGGGAAAAGCCGCACATGACGCTGCGGGAATTACGCGGATGACCACTCGCTTTTCCACGACCCGATGAACATGCGCAGCATTCGCATCGGCCGCATCGCCGGCATACCGATCGGGATCCAACCCCTCTGGCTCGTCATCGTCGCGCTGATCACCTGGACGCTTGGGTCGGTCTACTACCCAGACGAAGTCCACGGAATCGCCCCTGGCGCGGCCTACGGGTTGGGCTTCCTCAGCGCGCTTCTGCTCTTCGGCAGCATCCTGTTGCACGAGCTCGGCCACAGCGTCGTTGCGCGGCGCCACGGCGTCGAGATCGAGGAGATCGACCTCTGGCTGCTCGGTGGCGTCGCGAGGATGAAGGGCCACCCCAAGGCGGCTGGGGATGAGTTGCGCTTCGCGCTCGCGGGCCCGGCGGTGACGCTGGTGATCGCCGTGTTCTTTGCGGCGGTTGCACTGGCGCTGCCCGCCTCCGCGCCGGATGCGCTGAGCGCCGTGGTCGAGTACCAGCTCTTCATAAATGTCGCGATTCTCGTCTTCAACCTCCTGCCGGCCTTCCCGCTCGATGGCGGGCGCGTCGCCCGGGCGCTGATCTGGAGCAGGAGCGGCGATCTGCGCGCCGCAACGACTACGGCGGCGTCAATCGGGCGCGGCCTGGGCTACGGGATGATCGCGATCGGCCTGCTGGGAACGGCGGCGGGCGCGGTGGGCGGCATCTGGCTGGCGGTCGTTGGCTTCTTCGTGGTCGTTGCCGCGAAGGCCGAGGAGGGGGGCCTGCGGATTCGCACGGCGTTCGAGGGCCGGGAGGCGGGAAGGTTCATGTCCTTTCCGGCGATCGCCGTGCCGGCCGAGATCAGCATCGCCGACGCTGTCGAGAGGTTCTTCGTCAGGTACCGCTACACGGCCTTCCCGGTCGTTGCGGAGGGGAAGGCCGTCGGCCTGATCGACGTCGACGCGGTCGAGCGAATCCCGGCCGAGAGCCGCGAGCGGATCACGGCGGGAGAGGTGACGCTGGCCGATCCGCAGCTCATTCTCGACGAGCACCAGGATGTCGCCCAGTTGCTCGAGCGCCCCGCCTTCCGGCGGGTCGGCCGGGCCGTCGTCGTCACCGAGCAGGGTGAGCTGGGCATCCTCTCGATCACCGACGTGAACCGCGCCCTGCGCGCCCTCGAGCTGGGCGGGGCGGGTCGACCGCACTGACCTCCCCACACCCCGAACTGCATCAACTTCTCTGCCCGGCGGGCAGAGAAGTTGATGCAGTTCGGGGTGTGGGGTGAGCTATGGGTTGGGTGGAACCACTCGGTTGGGTGGAACCACTCATCTGGACCTGGGTCTCAGGCCTCCCACCAGGATGGCCAGGCCGACGACCATCGCGATCTGCAGCGCCATGCCCAGCGGCGAGGTCAGCGCGTCGAGCACGACGGAGCCGAGATTGCGCTCGGCGATCGACGCCACGCTCACGTAGATCGAGTACGAGACGAGCCGCCCCGCGAAGAACGCCGCGGTCAGCGGCAGCAACCGAACGGTCATCAACCCGGCGGCGACGAACAGCTGGCCGGAGGGAACGGGGGAGAGCGCGAACAGCCCGAGCCCGGCAATCGCGCGAGGCCGGTTTGCGGTCAGCGCCGCCTGCGCGCCGTGGAGGCGAGCGAGGCGGGCCGCCGCGAGTCGCGGCCGCAACCGTCTCGTCGCATTGGCGAGGACGAGCCGCCCGGACGCCGCCGCAAACGCCCCGCCCAAGACGAGAGGCACGGCCGGCAGATCGAAGTTGAGGCTGAAGAGGACGAGCAGGGACCAGGTGGGTGGGCCGAATGCGGGCAGCAGGTTGACGGCGAAGATGACCGCGATCGCGATCGCAAATTGGGACAGCGCCGACACCCCGGCGTACCGTAAGGGAGGCGACTGCCCCCGGGGCACCGTAAGGGAGGCGACTGCCCCCGGGGCACCGCGAGGGAGGCGATCGACCCCCGGGCACCCAGGGGAGGCAACGGCCCCGGCCGCTGAGGTGGCGGTGCGATGATGGGAACGGGACGCTGGCGGTGATTCGGCCTCCCACGATGGGAACGGAACGGTGTCGGTCCTGACCTACCCTGCGCCCCTGCGTTGCAGGCGCGGGGAAAAGCCGTAGGGCGATTCGCGGGTTATTTCGGATGGAGCAGGTCGCCGATGCTCTTACTGTCGAAGTATGGATGGCGGAGCTCCGGGCAAGGTTGGCGGCCCTTCGCGCAAGGGCGCTGCACGCGTGTTGGTCGCGGGCGGCGGCGTCGCCGCGCTTGAGTCTGCGCTGGCCCTGAACGACATCGCCGCTGAGCGGGTGGCCGTCGAGCTGCACGCACCGCGCCGGGAATTTATCTACCGCCCCTTTGCGGTCGGTGAGCCCTACGGAGCCGCGAACATCCTTCGCTACGACCTCGCGAGGCTGGCGGCGCGCGACGACATGTCCTTCCAACTGGGCGGCGTCGTCTCGGTGAATACCGAGGAGCGCTACGCCTCGACGCGCGGTGGCGCCCGGATTCCCTACGACTACCTGATCGTCGCCTCCGGGGCGCGCATGCTGTGGGCGGTGCCCGGTGCGGTCACCTTCTGGGGAGTGGCCGACGAGGGAAGTGTCGGCGCCGTGGTGCGCAAGCTGCGGGTGGGCGGGCTTCGAAGCGTGGCTTTCACGATGCCGAGCGGCTGCACCTGGGCCCTGCCCGCCTACGAGCTGGCGCTTCTGGCCTCCGCGGTCCTGGCGCGGTCCGGCGTCAAGGACGCGCGCCTGTCCGTCGTCACCCCCGAGGCGGCCCCCCTGCAGATCTTCGGCCGCCGGGTCGCCGAGCAGATGGAACGCCTGCTGGAGGAACACCACATCGACCTGGTCACCGGCGCCCACCCGGTCAAGTTCGAACGGGACAGGCTGCGGGTCGTCCCGGGTCGCCCGATCGAGGCCGAGGCGGTCGTCAGCCTGCCGCGGCTCGAGGGGCGCCGCATCGACGGGATTCCGCACGATTCCGAAGGGTTTGTGGCCGTCGACGAGCACGGCCGGCTGGCCGGGATGGAGCGCGTCTTCGCGGCCGGGGACGTGACGACCTTTCCGGTCAAGCAGGGCGGGATAGCGACCCAGCAGGCCGACGCCGTGGCCGCCGAGATCGCGGCCGAGGTGGGCGTCGACGTGGAGCCCCTCTCCTTCGATCCGATCCTGCGCGGCGTGCTGTGGACCGGGGCCCAGCCCCGCTACCTGTTCGGCCAGCTCACCGGAGGGCATGGCGAAACCTCAAGCCTCAGCAACAGCCCGCCCTGGCCCGAGCACGAGGGGAAGATCGTCGGCCGCTATCTGGCTCCGTTCCTGGATGGCGTCCCCGACGTCAGCCATCGCACGCTGAGCGCGGCTGCCCATCTGAGCCAGGGCGCCGTCTCAGCCGCCTGAGGCGAGGGCCGCCTTGCCCGGTCGTTTCGGGTCATGATGGGGCCGTGAGCGATGCCGGAGAGCTGGTCCGCCGCTTTCGCGCTGCCCGGCGCGACCGGCGCCTTGCCGTGATCGAGGGATTCCACGCCCTCAAGCACGCGCTGCGCTTTGGCGCCGAGATCGCCGACGCGGTCGCCGCGGACCCGCATGAGCTGGAGCGCCTTGCCGCCGAACTTGCCCCGGACCTGGCCGGCTCGCTGGTCGAGCGGACCGCTGCGGTCGCCCCGGATGTGCTGGCAGAGCTCGTCCCGCAGGCCCCCCGCACGGGGGTGGTGGCGATTGCCCGTCGTCCCGAGATCAGCGTGGCGGCTGTGCTCGCCGACGAGCGTCCCGCTCCCGTGGTGCTGCTCGAGGACCCGCGCACGATGGGCAACATGGGGGCCTGCGTGAGAGTGGCCGCTGCCGCGGAGGCCGCGGGCGTCCTGACCACGGGCGGCAACGATCCCTGGCATCCCGATGCAATCCGCGCCGCCGCCGGCCTGCACTTCGCGCTCCCCGTCGCCGCCGTCGAAGAGCTGCCGGCGGACGATCGCCCCCTGATCGCGATCGACCCGGGCGGCGAGGGCCTTCGCCCCCGGGAGCTTCCCCCGCGAGCCGTTCTCGCGTTTGGCACCGAGCGCCAGGGGCTGAGCGCCGAGCTTCTCGATCGCGCCGACGCCCGCCTGGGAATCCCGATGCGCCCGGGTGTGTCGAGCCTGAACCTGGCGACGGCGGTCGCCGCGGTGCTCTTCGCGCAGCGTCTCTGAGCGAGCGCGTGGCTTCTCGACTGGGCGCCGGGATAGGGTGGCGGCGTCGATGCCAGGTGAGGGAGAGAATGGCGGTCTGGCCCTTCGCGGCCCTCTCTGGGAGCGACTCGAGCTGTGGTCCGCGGCGCTTCTCGCAGCGGCCACGCTGACCACCGCCTACAGCGCGTATCAGGCGACCCGCTGGAGCGGTCAGCAGTCGACTCGCTACACGCAGGCCAGCGCCGCCCGCACCGAGTCGGCGAAGGCGCAGTCGCGTGGCTTCTCCTTCATCACGATCGACGCGGACCTGTTCACCCAGTTCGCGGTCGCCTACTCGCAGGGCAACAAGCCGCTTCAGCAGGTCCTCCGGTACCGCTTCTTTCGCGACGAGTTCAAGCGGGCGTTCAATGCCTGGGTCAGGCTGCGGCCGCTGAGCAACCCCAAGGCGCCGGACGTTCCGTTCGAAATGAAGCAGTACAAGGTTGCCGAACTGCAGGAGTCCGAACGCCTGGAGCAGGAAGCGTCCGACCTCTTCGAAGAGGGCCGGGAAGCGAACCAGACCTCCGACAACTACGTGCTGGCGACGATCTTCTTCGCTGCGGTGCTGTTCTTCGGCGGGCTCTCGGTGAAGTTCCGATCGCAGCGGTTGGTCATCGCGACGCTTTTCTTCGGCTCGCTGATGTTCCTCAGCGGAGTTGTGCGCCTGGCAACGCTTCCGTTCCTATGATGTCCTTGCCGCTGTCCTCATCGACCACGGTCCTCGACCCGAAAGGAGCGGCCTTGATCCTCGCCGACATCAACCTGGGGGAAGCACTGCTTCTCGCCCTCGAGATCTTCTTCTTCGTGATTTGGATCTGGATTCTGATCACGATCCTCAGCGACCTCTTCCGCGATCACGAAACCTCGGGCTGGGCGAAGGCGGTCTGGGTCCTGTTCCTGGTCTTCGTACCGGTTCTCACGGCGCTCGTCTACCTGATTGCCAGGGGCGGCGGGATGCGCGACCGCACGATCAAAGCGCAGGCCGAGGCCAAGCAGCACATGGACACATACATCCGCGAGCAGGCGCACGCCTCGCCGGCCGACGAGCTGCACAAGCTCAACGACCTGCGCGAAAAGGGCGCCATCACGGGGGAGGAGTTCGAGCGGGCGAAGGCCAAGTTGTTGGCCTGAGCTGCAACCGGGGTTGCAGCTTATTAGCAACTCTTAACAATTTTTAGGCGCCTTCTGTAGCCTCCGCCGCCCTGCCGGGGCCTGAGATCGAGGGCCGGTGGGGGGTCGATGCGCGCATCCTTCTTCACTTCAAGTCTTGGCGCGACCCGTGGCAGGTCGCTGCTGGCGGCTGTCGCGCTGCTGGCGGCTGTCGGCGCGATCGGCGCTTTCGCGGGAGGTGCGCCCGGGGCGACGCTGCAGGAAAAGCTCCAGGAAACGCAGGGCAAGCTCGAGCACGTACGCAAGAGCAAGGGCTCGCTTGCCACGACGATCGCTGAACAAAACGCGGCGATCGACTCGATGCTCGGCGAAGTCTCTCGCCTGCGCCAGCGCCAGCTCGCGCTCGAAGGCGAGCTGAGTGCCAAGCAGGACGAACTCGACCGCGCCAGTGCGAAGCTGGCCGCCGAGAAGCGCCGGCTGGCGCGGGTCCGTGCCCGGCTCCATCGCGCCCTCGGCGTCCTGCGCCAGCGCCTCGTGGCGATCTACGAGAGCGGCAGCCCCGACGTGACGAGCATCGTGCTGGGGTCCTCCAGCTGGTCGGACGTCGCCACCCGCACCGACTACCTGAGCTGGATACAGGACTACGACAATGCGGTCGCCGACCGCGTCAAGGCGCTGCGCAACCAGGTTCAGGCCGCCGTGGCGCGGATGGCCGAGATTCGCCGCCAGCTGAAGCGAACCCGCGACGCGATCGCGGTCAAAGAGCACCAGGCCGCGCGGGCGCGCGCCTCGGCGGCGGCGCGCTTCGCCGACCTCAAGTCGGCACAGGCAGAGCGCCGCGCCACGCTCGAATCGCTCGAGTCGCGAGAACAGGCGCTGGGCGACAACCTCGCCTCGATCTCCTCCGAGATCGCCAGCTCGGGTGGCCCGGTACCGGTCACCGCGCCGGCCCCGCTCACGCCTGGCGAGATCGCCAGCTACATCTCCGAAAGCCAGGCGAGCGTGCCAAGCGGTGCGCCCTCGGCCGTTGCGGCCGCGATCGAAGCGGCGAACTCGATCGCCACGACCCCCTACATCTGGGGTGGCGGCCACGGCTCCTTCAGCTCGTCCGGCTACGACTGCTCGGGCGCCGTCAGCTTCGCCCTGCACGGCGGCGGCTTCCTCGAAAGCCCGCTCGACTCGACTGGGCTGGAGACCTGGGGCGAACCGGGACCGGGTCATTGGATCACGGTCTACGCGAACGCCGGCCACGCCTGGATGACGATTGCCGGCCTCGCCTTCGACACCGTGGGGGGCCCGGGCCCGCGCTGGCATTCCTCGCCGGTCGACTCCACCGCGGGCTTCATCGCCCGCCACCCAAGCGGCTACTGATCTTCGGCGGGCCAGCGGCGAAGCCGCCCCGCTGAGGCCCGGAGGGCAGTCGGGGAAGGCGCGGTACAGGCGTGCGGAACCGCATGGGCGTCGGCCGGTCAACTGTCGTTCGGACGCCTCAAGAGGGGGGCTCGGCAGCCTCGACCGGGTGGCCGAGCTCCTGCCAGGTGCCGACCCCTCCCCTGGCGACATGGATGACGGAGTCGAACCCCTCACGCTGCAGGATCGAGGCGGCCAGGCCGCTTCGCTTGCCGCCCTTGCAGATGGCCGCCACGGCCCGGTCTCGCGGGACCTCGCCAAGCCGCTTCGGCAGCTCTCCATAGGGGATGTGGAGCGAGTCGGGAATGTGCCCCTCGGCGAACTCATCGCCGCCGCGCACGTCCAGCACCAACGGGGCGCCGTCGCCCGCCAGGCGCTCGGCAAGCTCGCCGGGGCCGATCAGCTGGATTCGCTGCACGGGTCGCTCCTCGGCGCGCCAGGCGGTCATCCCGCCGCCCAGGAAGCCGCGCACCCTGAGGCCAACCGCCGCCAGCAGCTCGGCGGCCTGCAGCTCGTTGCCGTCGGAGGCGGCGACCACGACCAGTTCCGCGTTCGGCGCCACGACCTGGGCAACCTTGGTGGCGAAGCCCGTGTCGTAGCCGGAGGCGCTGATCGCGCCCGGAATGTGGGCCTCGTCGAACTGTTCGTTGGTTCGCGAGTCGACCGCCTGGGCGCCCTCGGCGATCGCTGCCTCGAAGCGGCGGGGAGTCAGCCGCGCAGGGCCGCCGATCGCTTCGATCAGTGGGCCGCGGTTGAGCGTCACGATGTGCTCGACGTTGGGCGGGCGGTCGCCGAGCGTCGCCACCGCGTCCTCGACGAACTCCTCCTCGCTGGCGAAGGCCAGCGCCCGGTTGTGGCGGCGCTCGAAGCCGATCGTCGAGGAGGCCTTCAGATCGATTCCGGAGCTCCCGCAGAGCGACCCGCCGAGGTGCCCGGGCCAGACCTCGACGTCGTCCGGCAGCCTCAGCAGCCGGTCGTGGAGCGAGTGAAAGATGCCGGCGGCGCCCTCTCGCGAGTCGATCGCCAGGTCGGGGCGGGCGACGTCGCCCACAAACAGGGAGTCGCCGGTCAGGATCGCCACCGGGTCCCCGCCGCGGCTCAAGTCGCGCAGCAGGAAGGAGGTGTGCTCGGGCCGGTGGCCGGGGGTGTGGATCGCCTCCACGGTCGTCTGGCCGATCTGCAGCGTCCAGCCGTCGGCGATCGCCTCGTGCTCGTACTCGACCCGCGCCAGCTCGTGGATGTGGATCGTCGCACCGGTGGAGCGGGCGAGCCGGCCGTGCCCGGACACGTGGTCGGCGTGGTTGTGGGTCTCCAGCACGTGCTCGATCCCCACGCCGTGCAGCCGGCTCAGCTGCAGGTAGGGGTCGATGTCCCACTGCGGGTCGACCACCGCGGCGACGCCGGCGTCCGCATCGCCGACCAGGTAGGAGGCGCAGCCGAGATCCTCGTGGATGACTTGACGGAAGAGCATCGTGTCTCCCTCGGCCGCCCGGATGCGCCGAGCGGGTACGGTTCGCCCAGATTAGCGGCCGAGGAAGGAGCGGCATGGGAGTCGAGGAGGACACGACACTTGAGCGCGAGCTGGACGAGTTGCTCGCGGTGGAGCGCTTCGAGCCGCCGCCCGAGTTCCGGGCCGCCGCCCTGCTGAGCGATTCGGCGATCTACGAGGAGGCCGCCGCCGACCCCGAGGCTTGGTGGCTGCGCCAGGCGACCGAGCTGCTCGACTGGGTGCGGGAGCCGCGCGAGGCACTCGACGAGTCGACCCCGCCCTTCTACAGATGGTTCGCCGACGGACAGCTGAACGCCTCGGCCAATTGCCTCGACCGCCATGTCGAGGCGGGCCTCGGCGACCGCGTCGCCTACCACTGGCGCGGCGAGGAGGGCGAGGAGCGCAGCATCACCTACGCCGAGCTGCTCGCCGACGTCCAGCGCTTCGCCAACGCGCTCCGCGACCGCGGCATCGAGAAGGGCGACGTGGTCGGCATCTACCTGCCGATGATCCCTGCCGTGGCCGTCGCGATGCTGGCCTGCGCCCGGATCGGGGCGGTGCACAACGTCGTCTTCGGCGGCTTCTCCGCCACCGCGGTGCGCGAGCGGATGGAGTTCTCCCACGCGAAGGCGCTGGTCACCGTCGACGGTGCGCGTCGCAAGGGCAGGACGGCCCCCGTCAAGGCGCCCGTCGACGAGGCGATGGCGGGGGTCGAGTCCATGGAGACGATCTTCGTCGTGCGCCACACCGGGGTGGACTGCGAGATGGACCCCCAGCGCGACGTCTTCTTCGAGGACGCGATGGCGGCCGCCGCGGCCGAGTGCGCGCCGGAGCCGATGGGCGCCGAGGACCCGCTGTACATCCTCTACACCTCCGGCTCGACGGCCAAGCCGAAGGGAATCCTCCACACAACCGGCGGCTACATGACCGGCGTCGCCTGGACCCATCGCCACGTCTTCGACCTGAAGCCCGCCGACGACGTGTACTGGTGCGCGGCCGACGTCGGCTGGGTCACCGGCCACTCCTACATCGTCTACGGGCCGCTCGCCAACGGCGCGACAAGCGTCATGTACGAGGGGGCTCCCGACTATCCGACCCGCGACGTCTGGTGGGAGATCGTCGAGCGCTACGGCGTGACGATCCTCTACACCGCGCCGACGGCGATCCGCACCTGCATGAAATGGGGGCCGGAGCACCCGCGGGGCCACGATCTCAGCTCGCTGCGGCTGCTGGGTTCGGTCGGCGAGCCGATCAACCCCAAGGCGTGGCTCTGGTACCACCTGCTGATCGGTGGCGGGCGCTGCCCGATCGTCGACACCTGGTGGCAGACCGAGACCGGTCACATCCTGATCTCGCCCCTGCCTGGGGTGGTCGCGACCAAGCCCGGTTCGGCGACGCTGCCGCTGCCGGGGATCGACATCGCTGTATTCGACGAGAGCGGCGAGCCCGTGTCCGGCCAGGAGGGACTGCTGGTGGTGCGCCGCCCCTGGCCGGGGATGCTGCGCACGCTCTACCGCGAGGAGGAGCGTTTCGTCGAGACCTACTTCTCGCGCTTTGGCCGCGAGACCTACCTGGTCGGCGACGCCGCGCGGCACGATGCCGACGGCTACCTCTGGGTGCTGGGGCGCGTCGACGACGTCATCAACGTCTCCGGTCATCGCCTCTCGACCGCGGAGGTCGAGTCGGCGATCGTCTCCCACCCGAAGGTGGCCGAGGCCGCCGTGATCGGCCAGTCCGACGAGCAGACCGGCCAGTCGATCTGCGCCTTTGTAACCCTCGAGGGAGACCACGAGGGCGACGACGCGATGGTTGCCGAGCTCTGCGACCACGTCGCCGCGCGGATCGGCAAACTGGCACGGCCCAAACGCGTGATCTGGTCGGGCGACCTGCCCAAGACCCGCTCCGGCAAGATCATGCGCCGCCTGCTGCGCGACATCGCCGAGGGGCGCGCGCTGGGCGACGTCACCACGCTGCGTGACCCGGAAGTGATGGGGGAGCTCGAGCGCAAGATCGTCGAGCGCCGCGACGCAGAAGCCTGACTTCACGCCTAACGCAGCACCCCGGCTTTCCGCCTAACGCAGCACCCCGGCATCACGCTCAAACCCTCCGTCCCGACTTCCCGCCCGAACCCTCCGTTCCGACTTCCCGCCCGAACCCTCCGTCCCGCCTTCCCGCCCGAACCCTCCGTCCCGCCTTCCCGCCCGAACCCTCCGTCCCGCCTTCCCGCCCGAACCCTCCGTCCCGACTTCCCGCCCGAACCCTCCGTTCGTCATTTGTACCGCTCAGCGACACAGACAGCGAACGGAGTCTCGCCCCCGCCTTCCAGAGCACTCCGTTCGTCTTTTGTGTCGCTCAGCGACACAAATAGCGAACGCACGAGAGCCAAGTGCCTGGGACGGGCGAGTGCCGGACGCGCCATACGAGGCGAGCGCCGCATTGCCGGACGCGCTACGAGAGGTGAATGCCTGAGAGGGCCACATTGCCGGACGCGCGACAAGGGACGAGTGCCTGGTAGGGGCGATTGCCGGACCGGCAGGAGGGGCCGTCAGGTTGCGGCCCGGACTTGGCAGCTGACGCGTATCCGGTTCGCTCCAACTCGCTCGTTGTGCGCCCGCTGGTCACTTTTTCCCCGCGGGCGGTGGTCAAAAGACCATTCGATGAAGAAACCGGGGCCTCAGCCCAGCGCGTCGCTGCTTTGATCGGAGGGGATCCCGGGCAAAGCCGGCGCGCCCTGGAGCGAGCCGGATACGCATCTGGCAGGTACGGATTCCGGTCGCTCAGGACGGGGATTCGCGTCGCTCGACCAGGCGGCTGACCGACACCTGCAGCGCGTTGAGCTGCGACTGGATCTCTTCGAGCTGGCTAAGTGCGGCGGCCTCCGGCGACACCTCGCCGGCCTCCAGCAGCGCCTGCGCCTCGCTGATCTCGGGGCCGAGGAAGCGTTGCGCGACCGCGCCCGTGAGCAGTGCCACGAAGGAGATGCCGACGATCACCACGGTCACGGCGACGATCTGCCCGCCGGTGGTCGTCGGGTAGATGCTGGAGCCCAGCGTCGTCATCGAGGTGACCGCCCAGTAGATCCCGTCCCAGGCGTTCAGGTGCTGGTTCTGCTTCTCAAAGCCGACGAAGAGCGCGCCCCCCGCGATCGTCGTCAGCACGGCGAGGAGCGCCGCGAAGTGCAGCCCCCGCAGCGAGAAGAGCTGGCGCGACACCTCGGCGAGGCGGAGGAGGCGGAGGAGGCGGAGCAGTCGCAGCACCCGCAGGCCCTGCAGTCCCGGCGGCAGGACGGGTGGGGTGAGGAACACGATGACCAGGTCAAGTGGGTGGTGGCGCAGCCAGGTGCGCCGTTCGGGCACCACGGCCATCATCACCACCAGCTCGACTGCAAACGCAACCCAGATGATCCAGTTGAGCGCGTGCGCGACGGTCTCCAGGGCCCCGCCGGGATGGGACTCGCCGATAGCCACAGCTGGGATCGTCAGGGCCGAGGCGAGCAGGATCGGGGGATTGAGGATCTTGGCGACGCGAGTGCTGCGCGCATCCATCCCCGGCTCGTAGCGCACGGGTTTCTCGATGGCATTGGCGCCCATCCGCGTCTACTTCGACGCCGGTGCCCGGTCGCCTACCGCGCTGGCGTGCGCCACCTGGTGGGCGGCTCCGCTCCGGCGTCCGCTTCGACGCCGGTGCCCGGTCGCCTCTCGGCTGCGGTCCCTTCCCCGGCTTTCCGGTGTGCCTTTCATGCCGATCTGGTCCGAAAGGGGCACCGGAAGATAGTTTGCTAAACTAATTACCAAGGCTAATGATCCAGGTTGCCACGGACACGACACTCACCGGCTCGGCCGCGCGGTTGCGGCTGGCGATCGTGCGCACGGCGCGGCGACTGCGGCAGGAGGCCGCCGCGGCAGACGGGCAGCTGACGCCCACCGCGGCCTCGGCCCTGGCGACCGTCGAACGCCATGGCCCGCTGACGCCCAGCGAGCTGGCGGAGATCGAGCGCGTCAAGCGGCCGACCGCAACCCGCACGCTGGGTGTTCTGAGCGAGGCCGGACTGGTCGACCGCTCCCCCGACCCCGCCGACGGGCGCAGCCTTCTGGTCAGCATCACCGCCGACGGGCGCGAGCGGCTGCGCCGCATGCGCAGCCGCAAGAACGCTTACCTGGCCCGTCGCATGCGCGACCTTCCAGATCGCGACGTGGAGACCCTCGAGCGGGCCGCCGAGATCCTCGAGGGGATCCTGGAGGGCCGGTCTTGAGCGCCGGCCTGCGCCGCGGCTTCGACTCGCTCTCGGTCCCCAACTACCGTCGCTACTTCGCAGGGCAGATCGTCTCGGTCTCGGGGAACTGGATGCAGATGGTCGCGGAGATCTGGCTGGTGCTCTCGCTCACCCGCAGTGGGCTCGCGGTGGGGGGAACCACCGCCCTCCAGTTCCTGCCGATCCTGCTGTTCGGGGCCTGGGGCGGGGTTCTCGCCGACCGCTTCTCCAAGCGGCGCCTGCTGATGGTCACCCAGGCCCTGATGGGCCTGCCGGCGATTGCCCTGTTGGCGGTGACGATGGCGGGCGTGGTCGCGCCCTGGATGGTGTTCGTGCTCGTCTTCGTGCGCGGCACCGTCAACGCGGTCGACAACCCGACCCGCCAGAGCTTCGCGATCGAGATGGTCGGGCCCGATCGGGTGGTGAATGCGGTCGGACTCAACAGCGTGCTGATCCAATCGGCGCGCCTGATCGGACCGGCCCTGGCCGGAGTGCTGATCGCCATTGGCGGGGTGGAGCCGTGCTTTGCCGTCAACGTCCTCACCTTCGCGGCGATGATCCTCGCGCTCTGGCGCATGGAGCCGGCCGAGCTCCGTACGCCGCCGCGCGTCGAGCGCCACCCCGGCGCGGTGCGGGCGGGGCTGCGCTACGTGCGCGACACCCCGGAGCTGGCCACCCCCCTCGCGCTGATGGCGCTGGTCGGCACCCTCGGCCTCAACTTCCAGGTCATCCTGCCGCTGCTGGCGCGGCTCAGCTTCGACGGCGGGCCGTCCACCTACGCGACCCTGGTCTCGGCGATGGGGATGGGATCGGTGATCGGGGCTCTCGCGACGGGGATGCGCCGTCGCACCGGTCCGGGCCTGATCGCCGCTGCGGCACTGGCCTTCGGGCTCCTCGCGCTGCTTGCCGCCCTGATGCCGAGCCTGATGCTCGAGATCCCCGTGCTGGCCCTGCTGGGCGCATCGGCGGTCACCTTCGCCGCCGGGATCAACTCCTCCCTGCAACTCGACGCGCGACCGGAGATGCGCGGCAGGGTGATGGCCCTCTACTCGGTCGTCTTCCTCGGCTCGACTCCGATCGGCGCGCCGCTGGCCGGCTGGCTGTCGGAAACGTACGACCCCCGTGCGGCCCTGCTCCTCGCCGGCGCGGCTGGGGTGGCCGGCGCCTCGGCAGGCTACGCCGCGTTTGTCCGGTCGCGATCGCGGATCGTCAGCCAGAACAGCGCCGAGAAGATCGCCACGCCGAGCACGTTGAGGGCGAGCTTGTAGTCGAGCTCGACCGAGCCGAAGATGTCGTTGCGGGTCGGACGCGGACCGCTGGGGATCAGGTCGAGCGCGCCGAACAGCCCATCGACGATCAGCGCGGCGATCATCATCGTGACCAGCATCAGCGCGGTGATCCGCAGGGCGAAGGCGGTCCCGTAGTACTTGCGGTAGGCGGCGACGATCGTCAGCACGACCAGGTCGGCGAAGATGAAGGCGATCGCCCCGGCGAAGCTGATCCCACCCGACCACAGCACGGCGGCGAGCGGCACGTTGCCGACCGAGCAGACGAAGCTGAGGATCGCGATCAGCGGCCCGACGACGACGTTCTCGAGCGTGCGCAGCAGCGGCGGCGCGTCGCTGATGAACAGACTGTTGAAGAAGTCGTTGCCGAGCAGGCCGATGAAGCCGGCCAGCAGGAAGCCGACCGTGATCTCCTTCCACAGCATCGTCCAGTCGGCGCGGAAGTTGCCGGCCACCTCCGTCCAGGCGGCGGCGGACGTCAGCCGTTCCCGCAGGGTGGGCGGCCCGTCCCCGCCGCCGTGGTCGTGCACGTGTTCCTCGTGGGCCTGCCGGGCGTGCTCCCGCGCCCGCTCCTCGAGACGCGGCGAGACGAAGAGGCGGAGCAGTGCGGCCATCAGCGCGATGAGGATGACGCCGCCGACGTACTCGGCGAGCGTGAACTGCCAGCCGATCAGCACCCACAGCACCAGCCCCAACTCCCAGACCAGGTTGGTCGAGGCGAACTGGAAGGCGAGCGCGGTCGTCGCCGAAGCGCCCTTTGCGAACAGCGACCTGGCGATCGCAATCGCTGCATAGGAGCACGACGAAGAGGCCGCTCCGAGCCCGGTCGCCAAGGCGACCGGGCGTGGGCCACTGCCCGACATGGTCGACTCGATCCGCTCGCGCGGCACCCAGGCCTGCACGATCGCGGAGATCGCGAAGCCGAGAACCAGGGCCCACCAGACCTCGTAGGCCATCAGGAGAGACTGCTTGAAGCCCTCGCCGATTGTGCTCACCACGTCAGCCATGCGCCTTGCCGCTGCATGCTTGCAGGCCGCTCACACGGCGACGTCTCGGCCGCCACCCGGGCCGGGCGTCGGGGCGCGTGCGGTCGTGCGCGTGGCGGGCGTCGGGGGGTGCTGCGTGGCGGGCGTCGGGGGGTGCTGCGTGGATAGGCGTCAGGCGATGCCGAGCCCTTGCGCCCGTTCGGCGGCGCGGGCGAGGATCTCATCGGCGCCCTCGATCTCGCCGCCGCGCATCAGCACGCGGCCGGCGACGACGGTCGTATCGACCACCGAGCCGCTTGCCGCGTAGACGAGGTCGGACGCCAGGTCGCCGAGCCCCACTGCGTAGGAGTCGCCGCGCAGCAGCAGGAAGTCGGCCGGCGCGCCAGGGCGGAGCGGCTCGTGGCCGCCGCGGAGCAGCGGGGCGGAGGCGCCCGTGGCGATCCCCAGGGCCTCGGCCGCGGGCAGCACGGTTGCGTCGCCGGTGATGTGGCGTTGCATCAGGGCGAAGACCTTCAGGTCGGCAAGCAGGTCGAGCGAGTCGTTGGAGCCGGCTCCGTCAGTGCCGAGCCCGATGGCGACGCCCGCCTGGCGCGCGGCGGCGTAGGGCAGGACGCCGCCCACCGCAAGCTTCATGTTGGCGACCGGGTTGGCAACGACGGTTGACCCCCGCTCCGCGATCAGTGCCAGCTCCTCCGCGCTGAGCCAGACTCCGTGAGCGAGGACGGTGCGCTCGCCGAGCAGGCCCAGCCGGTCGAGATATGACGCGGGCGGTTCGCCGTGCTCGGCGCGGCAGTCCGCGACCTCCTTCTCGGTCTCCGCGAGATGGATGTGAAGCGCCGCGCCCCGCTCGGCGGCCTGCTCGCCCGCCCAGCGCAGCAGCTCTTCGCTGACCGTGTAGATCGCGTGGGGGGCGAGTGCCAGCTCGATTCCCGGCCCGCGGTCGGCGAGCGCGTCGAGCTCGGCGAGGACTCGCGCCTGTGTCTCGGCGGTGCGCCCGTCGGCGTCGAACAGCGGGCCGCCGATCGTCGCTCGCAGCCCCGCGTCCTCGACCGCCCGGGCGGTCGCCTCCGGCTGCCAGTACATATCCCAGAAGCGGGTCGTGCCGGTGCGGATCATCTCCACGCAGGCCAGCCGCGTGCCCCAGTAGACGTCCTCGGCGTCGAGCTTGGCCTCGACCGGCCAGACCTTCTCCTGCAGCCAGCGCATCAACGGCAGGTCGCCGCCATAGCCGCGGAAGAGCGTCATCGCCGCGTGCGTGTGGCCGTTGATCAGGGGCGCCACCAGCGGCGCCCCCGCCGCGTCGAGCATCTCGTCGCCGGGCTCGGGAGCCACGTCGGGACCGATTGCCGAGATCGCTCCGTCGCAGCAGCGCAGCCCGACGGTCTCGTCGCCAAGGCGCGCGCCGCTGACGGCCAGCGGCTTCACTGGCTCTCCACTTGTCGATGGTGCCGCACGCCCTGGTCGGGCTGGGGCACCGGGCTGAGGGGAGCGGCCCTCATCTCGCAAGCCCCGGCAGCACGGCGTCGAGGGCGTCGCGAAGGCGGCCGGAATTCACCTTGCGCTCCCTTTCCAGGTCCGCGGTCGAGAGCGGGCGGGCGCCGATCCCGTTTGCCATGTTGTCGACCATGCAGACCGCCGCGTAGGGCAGCCCGAGCTCCCCGGCGACGATGCACTCGGAGGCCACCGTCATCCCGACCAGGTCGGCGTGGGCGGCCATCAGGCGTATCTCCGCCGGAGTCTCGAAGCGGGGCCCGTTCGTCTGCCAGTAGACGCCGCTGTTGCGGAGGGGCTCGCTCCCCGCCGCGCTCCAGGCGGCGAGGACCTCGTCGCGCCACTCTCCGTCGAAGCCGGGCAGCGCGTGGGCGCTGGCGTCGTCGAGGGCGGAGATCGTGACCTGCAGCGCGATGAAGTCGTCGGGGCAGACGATGCTGCCGATCCCAAGCTCCGCCCGGAGCGAGCCGACCGAGCTGACCGCGAGCACCCGGTCGCAGCCGGCCTCCGCCAGCGAGCGCAGGTTCGCGGCATGGTCGATCAGGTGGGGGAGGAGGTACCTCTCCGTGCCGTGGCGCTGCAGGGTGAGCGCTCCGTGACGGGCCGCCACGGCGGCGATCTCCTCGCCCCGCGGGCCGAGGGCATTGCTGCCGAGAATGACCGCCGGGCGTCCCACGGCGTGATCCTATGCTTGAAGGGATGACCGATCGACCGTCGGGGCGGAACGAGACCGAAGACCAGCGCCTGGACCGCAACCTGAGCGAGCTGCTACAGGAGCTGCGGGTCACCTTCCCGGGCGTCCAGATCCTCTTTGCCTTCCTGCTCGCCGTCCCGTTTCAGAGCAACTTCGCCGAGATCTCCCCCGTCGAGGAGAAGGTCTACTTCGTCACCCTGCTCTGCACGGCGGTCTCCGCGGCGCTGCTCATCGCGCCGGCCGCCTATCACCGGATGACCTTCCGCTTCCAGCAGAAGCAACGGCTCGTATTCCTCGCGAACCGCATGGCGATCGTCGCGCTGGGATTCCTGGCCCTGGCGATGACCGGCGCGATCATGCTGATCACCGACGTGCTCTTCGGCACCGTCGCCACCGTGATAACCAGCAGCGCCGCGGGCGCGATGTTCGCCGTGCTCTGGTACCTGATGCCGCTGCAGCGGCGGATCAGCCTGACGCGGAGCGGCGCTCCGACCGCTGGCGGCGAAGGGCCTCAAGCTGGTCCGCCAGCTCGCTGACGAGCCCCGTCAGGTCGGCGATCTGACTCAGCCGCACCCGCTCCGATGCCGGTTCGGGCGCGCCGGCGCGGAGCATCTCGAGGTCCAGCTCCCAGGTATGGATCTTCGTGTCGAGTGGGACCTGGAGGTCTTCGTCCACGCTCTCCCCGCGAGCCGCGTAGGCGTCGCGCAGCACGGTCAGGTTCGCCAGCTTGTCGGCGGCGAAGACGGCCTGCGCAGCGGAGCCCGCCGCGGCGACCCGGTTGCGGTGCTCCTCCTTGCGCTCCTCATAGGAGGAGATCCCCTCGTCTTCGGTGAGCGCGCCGACAAGGTGCGCAACGTCCTCGCCGAACCGCTCGCGCAGCTCGTCCAGCTCGGTGGCGCTGTTCTCGACCGTGTCGTGCAGCAGGCCGGCGGCCAGGAGCTCGTCGCTGCAGCCCTGCTGTGCGAGCCGCTCGGCGACCGCCAGCGGATGCTCGATGAACTGCATCTCGCCGTCTCCCGTCTCCCGGGTCTGCCCCGCGTGCGCATCGCGCGCCGCCGCAAGGGCGCCCCGAACCAGCTCGGAGCGCTCGGCCGCGGCATCGACACCGGCCGCGGACATCCTCAGCGCGGGGTGGGGAGGGGCGGCATTGAGTTGCTCAGGTGGCCGCGGTTGCGCTCGGCACGGGCGCCGGCAGCTCGTACTCGCCGCCTTCTTTGCCGAGCTCGATGGTGCCGTGCCCCTCGTCCATCTCCGCCCATCGCTCTCGCGCTTCCTCCTGGAGCTGGTCGAGCCGCTGGTCGGAGTGCAGCGGGTCGTGGTGGAAGAGGACGGTGCGCTCGGCGCCGGTGCGGTGCGCGAAGGCGAGGGCGTGGGAGAGGGAGGAGTGCCCCCAGCCCATGTGCTCGGGGTACTCGGTGTCGGCGTACTGGCCGTCGTGGATCAGCATCGAGGCGTCGCGCGCCAGCGCAAAGCCCGAGATCCAGTCCTCGTCGAGGGTCTCGATGTCGGCGCCAAGCGCCGGCTCGTGGTCGGGGATGTAGGCGAGCGAGGTGTCGCCGTCGTCGATCCGGTAGCCGAGCGTCGGACCGCGGTGCGCGACCGACGCGGCTCGGACCCGCGCCGGGCCGATCTCCCACTCGCTCTCGGGGCAGTGACGGAAGGAGACGTCGCAGGGCAGCTCCCGCACCTCGACGGGGGAGAGCGGGGCGGAGATGTAGCGGGCGATCCGGTCGCGCAGCGAGGCCTCGGGGGAGCCCGGGCCCCAGATCACGATCTCGGTCTGCGTGCGGAAGGCCGGCGCGAAGAAGACGAGCCCCTGGATGTGGTCCAGGTGCAGATGGGTGAGGAGGATGTGGAGTCGGGTTGGCTCGTCGGCGAGCGCGAGGCCGAGGCTGCGAATGCCGGTTCCGGCATCGAGGGCGAGCAGCGAGCCGTCCGAGAGGGTGACGCCCACGCACGAGGTGTTGCCTCCGTAGCGGATTGTCTCCGGCCCCGGGGACGGAATCGAACCGCGCGTGCCCCAGAGCTTCAGTTTCATCTCACTCGCCGCTGCCGTTCGAGGAGGTGGGCCAGAAGATCGCGATCGCGCCGCGCGACCCATGCGCGGTGAGGATCGGAAACGCGGAGGCTTCGACCGTGTGGCGTGCCCCGTCCGCGGAGCGGATCTCGAAATCCGCGTGCGCCGGTCGGCCGTTGCGCACCGCAACCACCAGCGGCAGCTCGTCGTAGGGGATCGGATTTCCCTCCTCGTCGAAGGGGCCGAACAGCGAGCCCCACTCGGCTGGGCCGACCGTCCCCAGCTCCTCGAAGCGTTTGCCGAGCAGCACGCCGGCGGCCTTGTTGTAGAAGACGAGGAGCCCGCCCTCGTCAACCAGAAAGGCCGGCGTCGAGAGCGCCGACATCAGGTTGCGCGCGAGGATCAGCTCAAGGGGCCTCTGCGACACAGATCACACTTTAAGACCTGTCACAAGCAGCCCCGCAAATTGCGGGCGCGGCGACAGGTTCTTGGAGGTCGAGATTGACACGGCCGGCGGCTGCAGCTCAATCCTGCAAAAGATCCCAGACTGTCACTCTCGATCCCCGGCTCACCGCGCTGCGTGAGATGCGTCACGCAGAGATAACGGCCGGGGGACCGGGACGCCCGGGGCAGACGACCTCCGCGGTGCCCCGGGAGATAACGGCCGGGGGACCGGGACGCCCGGGGCAGATGACCTCCGCAGTGCCCCGGGCCCGACCACCGGCGGTGGCCCGCCGGCGCGCTGTAGCACGGCGCGGTCTCAGCCGAGACCGCGGTTGCTATTCGCTATTGGTTGCCGCTGGTGCTGGGCGGCGCTGTCTAGAGTTTCCCGATCTTGAAGATTTTGGTCCCGCAGTCGGGGCACAGCCCCTGAATTGCCGGCCGACCGTTTTTCATGGTCACCTGTTTGGCGTCCTTGATCTCGACCTTCTTGCGCTCTTTGACGCAGTAGCCCTCGGGCATCGGGGGTCTCCTTTCGCTGCCGCAATCGGCAAGACTCGTGCTGTTGCACGAGATGGATTGCGGCGAATGTAACGGAGCTGGGGGACGGTGCTTACGCACAATAGTGCGTATCGGCACAAGCCCTACTTCTGCTGTTCTTTCGCCTTGCGGAGGATTTCCTGGATGTCGGAGCTGCTCGGGGCGCTGTCCTGGCTGCTCGCCCCTTTGCTGGAGCCGCTGCTTCCGCCGGTCCCCGTGGACCCCGTGGAGCCGGTCGCCCCACCGCTTGAGGCGCCTCCCTTCGAGCCTTCCTTGGGCGTTCCCGTGCCGCCCTTCTCCTGCAGTTCTTTCACCTGGTCCTGGAGGGCCTTGACTTCGGTTTTGAGCTGGGCCGTGGTGCTTGCCCCGCTCTCCGAGCCGATCTGGTCTTCGAGCTGCGTCTGCAGCAGCTGCAGGTCGTTCTCGCTCACCGCGTTGGTCTGCGCGTCGGCGCCGAGGACGATCGCCGCGCCGGCGCCGCCGAGCGCGATCACCGCGAGCACGACGAAGACGCGGGTCCGTATATCGAGCTTGCGCTCAACCTCTCCTATCCAGGCGCGCAGTCCATCGAGCGGCATCGATCCCTAACTTAGTCGAGACAGCGCCGGGGAGTCGCGTGAACTACCCTGCGCCCGCATACCAGCACCCCGATACCAAGGAGAATCCCGCATGCCCGAAGCAGTCATCGTCGACACCGTTCGCACGCCGATCGGCCGCGCCTTCAAGGGCTCGCTCGCGCAGCTGCGCCCTGACGAGATGGGCGCCTTCGTCGTCGACCGGCTGCTCGAGCGCAACCCAGAGGTGAACCCCGCCGACGTCGAAGACCTCTTCTGCGGCTGCGGCATGCCGCAGGGCCTGCAGGCCTTCAACATCGGCCGGATCGTCTCGCTGCTCTCCGAGAAGCTGCCCCAGGAGGTCAACGGGGTGACCATCTCCCGCTACTGCTCCTCCAGCCTCGACGCGATCCGCCACGCGGGCAACGCGATCAAGGCCGGCGAGGGGGACATCTACATCGCCGCCGGGATCGAGTGGGTGAGCCGCTACAACGAGCGCACCGAGCCGGCCGGCGCCGACGACCAGAACGAGAACCTCAAAGGCAACAATGGCCAGCCCGACGCCTACATCGAAATGGGCAAGACGGCCGTCAACGTCGCCGAGAAGTACGAGGTCAGCCGCGCCGACATGGACAAGTTCGCGCAGCGCTCCCAGGAACTGGCGGTGAAGTCCCAGGAGGACGGCTTCTTCGAGCGCGAGATCGTCCCGGTGAAGCTGCCCGACGGCACCGAGGTCAGCAAGGACGACGGCCCGCGCGCCTCCTCCACCCTGGAGAAGCTCTCCGAACTGCCCGAGGCCTTCGGCGGGGGCGGCGTGACCGCCGGCAACTCCTGCCCGCTCAACGACGGCGCTGCCGCGGTGCTGCTGATGAGCGACACGAAGGCCAAGGAGCTCGGCCTCACGCCGCGCGCCCGGATCGTCACGGCCGCCACCTACGGCAACGAGCCCGAGTACATGGGCGTCGCCCCGATTGGCGCGATCAAGAGGGTTCTGGAGCGGGCCGGGATGTCGATCGGCGACGTCGGCGCAGTGGAGCTGAACGAGGCGTTCGCAGCCCAGGTGATCCCGATCATGGACCAGTGCGACATCCCGCTGGAGAAGCTCAACACGCACGGCGGCGCGATCGCCCTCGGCCATCCCTTCGGCATGACCGGCGCCCGCATCATGGGCACCCTGCTGAACGCGATGGAGACCGACGACCACCAGGTCGGCCTGGAGACGATGTGCGTCGCCGGCGGCCAGGGCAAGGCGATGATCGTCGAGCGGATCTAAGAGCCGGCACCTGCTGAGCCACATCGCCTCCGCGCGGGGCGAGAAATCGCCGCGTATGTGTTCGGTTGGCTCCGGGCTGCCCGCCCCCAACGCGCCACCGAGACCACACCGCTCAGGGCCGAGCGGTCCATCCGCTCCCGAGCCTCCCGCCTCTTTCGTCACTGGGCTCGAAGTCCCCGAGCCTCCTGGCCCTCTGACGAGGAGCGCGGAACCGTCCCCTGTGACCCCCACAGACCATCTCGTTGATCGATTCTCGAAATTCCCCGACGAGGGGTTCGAAATGGGGGTGGTGGACCCGAAACGCATCCCTCATTGATGATGAGAAAGACAGCTCCTCCCCTGTTTGCCCTCCATACCTGCAAGTAGGAGGGCAAACAGGGGAGGGGCCGCAGGGCCCAGACGGCCAGGGGCTACCGGCGTCGTTCCGCGAGATGTGGCCTGAAGGAGGCGGACACGAGCTCCGTTCGCTGTTTGTGTCGCAGAGCGGTACAAAGAGCGAACGGAGCGGCTGGAATCGCCTGGGTGAGACTGCGTTCGCTGTTTGTGTCGCAGAGCGGTACAAACAGCGAACGGAGCCGCTGGGGTGCAAGGGGGCTCGGGCGCTGTCGGAGGGGAGCGGATGGCCGGTTTCCGGTCGAACGTTTCGGGGGAGGTCTACTAGGCTCGGCTTATGGAGACGCTGACCTATGAGGTGGACGGGCGGGTTGCGCGGGTCACGCTGAACCGGCCGGAGCGGGGGAACGGGATCGTGCCGCGGATGCCGGCCGAGATCGCCATCTGTGTCGAGCGCGCCAACCTCGACCCCGAGGTGCACGCGATCGCCCTGGCCGGCAACGGCAGCGGCTTCTGCGGTGGCTATGACCTCGTCGCCTCGGCCGAGGGGGACATGAGCGGCCTCGGCGAGGGCAGCGAGGGCACCAGCGACGCATCCCCCGGCACACCGCTTGCCCCACCGGCGCCCGGCACACCGCTTGCTCCACCGCCGCCCGGCTCGCCGCTCGACCCGGCGACGATCGCCGCCAACCACGCGCCCGGCTCCGACTGGGACCCGGTCACCGACTTCCAGTTCATGTGGCGAAACGTGCGCGGCTTCATGAGTCTCTTCCACTCCGAGAAGCCGGTGATCTGCAAGGTCCACGGCTACTGCGTGGCGGGTGGCACCGACATGGCCCTCTGCTCGGACCTGCTCGTCGTCGCCTCCGACGCGAAGATCGGCTACCCGCCGGCGCGCGTCTGGGGCTCGCCGACGACGGCGCTGTGGACGGCGCGCGTCGGACCGATGCGGGCCAAGCGACTGCTGCTGACCGGCGATTCGCTGAGCGGCGAGCAGGCGGCGGAGTGGGGGCTGGCCACCGAGGCGGCCCCCGCCGAGGAGCTGGATGGCCGCTTCGAGCGATTGCTGGAGCGCGTGGTGCGGCTGCCGATCAATCAGCTGGTGATGATGAAGATGCTCGTCAACCAGTCGCTCTACGCGCAGGGCCTCCACCAGACGCAGCTGCTCGGGACGTTCTTCGACGGCGTTGCCCGCCACACCGAGGAGGGCCACTCGTTCGTGCGCCGCGCCGCCGAGGCAGGATTCAAGGAGGCGGTTCGGGAGCGCGACGAGCCGTTTGGCGACTACGGGTTGGGCGGCTTCGGCGTCGAGTAGGGTGCTCGCCGCGATGGGACTCTCTGACTCGGGCTCCCTTCGGTCGGCCTCATCCAGATCTCAGAAAGAACGACGGGAGCTTTTCCCATGAGCGACGGCACGCCCCGCGACCACAGAGCGGTATTCACGCCCGAGAACGTTCGCGCCTTCCTCGGCGACAGCTTCCCCGGCCACCTGGGGATCGATCCGCTGGAGATCGAGGACTCGCACGCGATCGGCAAGATCGTCGTCGACGAGCGGCACCTCCACCCCGGCGGCTACGTGCACGGCGGGGTCTGGACGGCGCTCGGCGACACCGTCGCCGCCTGGGCGACCTTTCGAAACATTCCCGCCGGGCACAACTTCACCACGATCGAGCTGAAGCTGAACGTCTTCTCCGCCGGGCTGCCCGCCGACGAGATCGTCGCCACCGCCGAGCCGCTGCACACCGGTCGCAGCACGGTGGTGATCGAGGTGAAGATGGAGCGCCGGCGCGAGGGCCAGGAGCCGCGTCTCGCGGCCAACCTGATCGTCACTCAGTTCGTCCTTCCGCTCAACGGCGACTGAACCTGATCGTCACTCAGTTCGTCCTTCCGCTCAACGGCGACTGATCTCAGGTCGCGTGGGCATTTCGTCCACCAGCACCAAGGGCGGCGCGGGAAGATCGAGGTCGTAGGCGGCGATCGGCTCCAGCATGCGCTCGTGGTCGAGGCTCGCGAAGGCCTTCACGACGCGCGGCTCAAACTGGCGGCCGGCGAGCCGCTGGATCTCCTCGACCGCCTTCTCGGCCGGCCAGGCGGACTTGTACGGGCGCTCGTGGGTCAGCGCGTCGAAGACGTCCGCCACGGCAACGATCCGGCCACTCAGCGGTATTTCTTTTTCGCGCAGGCCCTGCGGGTATCCGCGCCCGTTCCAGTGCTCGTGGTGGGTGAGCGCGATCGACTCGGCCATCCGCAGGATCGCGAACCTGGGATTGGCGAGGATCCTGGCGCCAATCAGCGTGTGTTCCTGCATCTGCCGGTGCTCGGCCGGGGTGAGCCCGCCCAGCTTGAAGAGGATCGCGTCCGGGATGCCGACCTTGCCGATGTCGTGCAGCGGCGCGGCCTGGCGGACCAGCGCGACGATCTCCGCGGGAAGCCCAAGTTGGAGCGCGACCAGCGCCGCGTTGCGACCGACCCGTTCGGTGTGCTCGTGCGTGGCGTCGTCGCGGTACTCGGCTGCGAGCGCCAACCGCTGCAGCGTCTCGAGCCGCGACTCCTCCAGGGCCATCGTGCGCTTCCGGACCATCACCTCAAGCCTTGTGGCCTGGTTGTCGAGCGCTTCCTCGGCTTCCTTTTGCGCCGTGATGTCGCGCGCCGCCGCGTAGAAGCGGCGCTCGGCGGCCACCACGCGGGTGTTCCATTCGAGCCAGCGGTAGGAGCCGTCCGCCGTCCGGTAGCGATTGCGGAACTGGTGAGTCTCGGGTTGCTCGCCAATGAGCCGGCCGGTCTCGCCCTGCGTGTCGGCGCGTTCATCGGGATGGACGAACTCGGCGAACGGTCGCGAGACCAGCTCCTCCCTGGTGAAGCCGAGCGTTTCCTCCCAGGCGGGGTTCACCCACTCGAAGTAGCCATCGAAGTTCGCGGTGCAGAGCAGGTCGCGTGAGAGATCGAAGTAGCGCCTGCTGCGTCTCGCGAGCCTCTCACGCGCGGCGACGAAGTGGATCAGAGCCCCGCCGAGGACCAGCAGGACGAAGGCCTGGACCGCCACGCTCTCTGGGCCGAGGACGGTTGACAACTTGGCCCAATCCAGCACGGCGAGGAACAGCGCGGCGACGAACAGCGCGGCGATCGCAAGGAGCGCGCCGCGCGGCAGGCCCCGCCGCCGCCACGCGCGGGCTGTTGCGAGTGCGAGCTCGAGTCTGCGCCACGCGGCGCTCCGCATGCCTTCGGTATCGGCAGCTTCGGTCAGGGTCCTTAGAGTCGATCCCAAGACCCGCCTGGGGCGGTCAGCCGGAGCTGGACTCGACCGGCGCCTCGAGGCGTTCGATCTGCGGCAGTCGCCACAGCGCGCTGGCGATCGTCAGCCCGACCGCGGCGCAGAGCAGCGCCAGGAACCACTGGCTGGCGCCGAGCAGGGCCATGTCGAAGAAGGCGCGCAGGGGGCCAATGGCGAGGATCCCGGCAAAGAGCGACCCGAGCCCGGCGACGAGGGCCAACATGTAGCTCTGGATCGCGATGTGCTCGCGCCCCGGGCCGCGCTCCAGCAGCAGCACGAAGGACAGCCCGAGCACGATCAGCGTCGTCGTCGCCGCGGTGCGGCCGGCTTCCAGCGAGCCCCCGAAGACCGTGTCGACGAGGAAGAAGGAGAGGATCGAGCCGAGCGCCGTCGCCAGCCCGGCGGGCACCGCGAAGGCGGCCAGCGCCCGCAGCAGCCGGCCGCGGTAGAGCGGCCCGTCGGAGGGCGCGAGGGCCAGCACGAAGGAGGGGATGCCGATCGTCAGGAAGGCGGCCAGCGTCAGGTGGCGGGGCAGGAAGGGGAAGGCGAAGCCCGGTACCGCGACCAGCAGGATCAGCGCCGCCGCGTAAACGGTCTTGGTCAGGTACAGGCGGCCGAGCCGGTGGATGTTCCGCGCGATCCGACGGCCCTCGGCGACCGCTTCGGGCAGCCGCGCGAACTGGTCCTCGAGCAGCACCACATCAGCGATCCCCTTCGTCACCTGCGCGCCCGATCCCATCGCCACCGCGAGCCGGGCCTGCTTCAGGGCCGGCACGTCGTTGACCCCATCGCCGATCATCGCCGTGTAGCGCCCCGAGGCGCGCAGCGCCTCGACCAGCGCCTTCTTTTGCTCGGGGGCGATCCGGCAGAAGATCGTGTTGCGCAGCGCCGCCTCGGCCAGCCGCGCGGGGTCCTCGGGCAGCTCGGAGCCTTCGATTACCCCCGCGTCGGCCGACACGCCGACCGCATAGGCGACCGCCGTCACGGTTGCCCGCGCGTCGCCCGAGATCAGCTTCAGGTCGACGTTCTCGGAGCGGATGAAGTCGATCGTCTCGGCGGCGTCGGGGCGCAGCGTCTCCTCCAGGACCACGATCGCCAGCGGCGCCAGTCGCGGCGGCGGCGCCGCGGACGGCTCCTCCGGCAGCCCGTCGCTCGATTCGCCGAAGGCGACGACGCGCCGCCCGGCAGCGGTTTCCTGCTCCAGCTTGCGGGCGAGCCCCGGGGGCAGGACCAGCGCCCCGACCTTCTCCAGCACGTCGGGAGCCCCCAGCACGTAGCTCGTGCGGCCGATCCGCAGCCCACTCCACTTCCACGCCGAGGAGAAGGGCACCTCCGCACCAACCCTGCCGGCCTTTCCGGGGAAGCGCTCCGCGATCGTCTCCAGCGTCCGGTTGCGATCCCCGGCGCTCGCCGCGAAGCGCGCCAGCGCCGCGTGGGCCGCCTCCTCGTCGACTCCGTCGGCAACCTCGACGCCCAGCAGTCGCAGCTTGCCGTCGGTCAGCGTGCCCGTCTTGTCGACGCAGATGGTGTCGACCGCGGCCAGGCTCTCGGTGGCGCTCATCTGCTGGACGAGCGTGGCCCGGCGAGCGAGCCGCACCACCGCCACCGCGAAGGTGACGCTCATCAGCAGCACGAGCCCCTCGGGGATCAGCGTCACCAGGCCGGCCGTCGCCGTCTGCGCGGCCTCGACCAGGTTGGTGCTGCGCAGCTGGAAGGTGAGCAGGAGCATCGCGGCCAGCGGCACCATCACGTAGGTGCAGGCGACGATCACCCTGTTCACCTCTCCCTGCAGCGGGGAGGGGGGGTGGCGGAAGGTCTTCGCCTCGCCCGCGAGCCGCCCCGCGTAGCTCTCCTCGCGCACCGCGTCGACCCGGCAGTAGCCCGAGCCGGAGATGCAGTAGGAGCCCGACAGCGCCCGCTCGCCGAGGTCCTTGCGCACGCCGTCGGCCTCGCCGGTCAGCATCGACTCGTCGAGCGTCATCCCCCGGCTGCGGATCACCTCGCCGTCGGCTACCAGCTGGTCGCCCGGCTCCACCTTGACGACGTCGCCGGGCACGACCTGCTCGGCGAGCAGGCTGCGGAGCTCGCCGTCGCGCATCACACGCGCGTGGGGCGCCACCAGCACCGCCAGCTCGTCCAGCGTTCGCTTCGCCTTCAGCTCCTGGCGGATCCCGATGTAGGAGTTGACGATTGCGATCAGCCCGAAGACGGCGTCGGCGAACAGCCCCAGCGAGAGGATCAGCACGAAGAAGACACCGATGATCGCGTTGAACAGCGTGAAGACGTTGCCGGCGACGATGCTGGACACCGAGCGCGAGGAGGTCTCGGGCGGCGGGCCCAGCTTGCGCAGGCGGGTCGCGGCCTGCGCGCTGGACAGGCCCTGCTTCAGAGCTGCGTCGGTCATCTCGGCCGTTGCCGTCACCGCGCTTGCCACCGTTCGCCTCTCGCGCATTTCTCGCTCATGCCCCTATTCAACTAGGGTGCGACCCGGATGCCGGACTTGAAGCTTGGACTCAACCTCGGCTACTGGGGGATTGGCCCGTCTGGGGAGGACGCGGTCGAGATCGTGCAGGCCGCCGAGCGCGCCGGCTTCGAGTCCGTCTGGGCGGCCGAGTCCTACGGCTCCGACGTGGTCAGCGTGCTCGCCTGGCTCGTCCCGCAGACCAAGACGATCAACCTCGGCGCTGCGATCATGCAGGTCCCGGCCCGCCCGCCCGCGGCCGCCGCGATGGCCGGCGCGACGATCGACAAGCTTTCGGGTGGCCGCTTCCTGTTCGGCTTTGGTCCCTCCGGCCCGCAGGTCTCCGAAGGCTGGTACGGCGTTCCCTATGCCAAGCCCTGGGGCCGCACCCGCGAGTACATCGAAGTGGTGCGCGAGATCGTCGCCCGCGAGAGCAAGCTCGACCACCAGGGCAACCACTACACCCTGCCGCTGCCCGATGGGGAGGGCAAGCCGCTGAAGCTCAACTTCCACCCCGAGCGCTCCAGGATCCCCGTCTTCGTTGGCGCGATCGGGCGCAAATCCGTCGAGATGGCAGCCGAGATCTGCGACGGCTGGATTCCGATCTTCTTCAGCGTCGACGCCTTCGAGGAGACCTGGGGCGAGCACCTCGAGGCGGGCTTCGAGAAGGGCGCCCGCAGCCGCGCCGACCTGGAGGTCTCCCCGTCGCTGCAGGTGGCGATCGACGGCGACCAGGAGGCGGCGAAGAGCGTCGTCAAGGCCGGTCTCGTCCTCTACTTCGGCGGCATGGGCAGCCGCAAGACGAACTTCTACGTCGACCTCGCCCACCGCTTTGGCTTCGGTGAGGTGGCCGACGACGTGCAGCGTCGCTTCCAAGACGGCGACCGCGGCGGCGCCTTCGAGGCCGTGCCGGACGAGATCGTCGAAGCGACCTCCCTGGTCGGAACGGAGGCCGAGGTGGCGGAGCGGATCGAGCGCTTCCGCGGTGCCGGCATCGACCGCCTCATCGTTTCGCCGGTCCACGTCGACCGCGCCGAGCAGCTCCACACCATCGAGCGGCTCGCCGCGCTCGCCGCGTAGCGCATATCCCTCACCCGGGGCGCCCCTTCGCCCAAGGACGCCCCCTCACCCGGGGCGCCCCCTCGCACGAGGTGTTCGAAGGTCCGTGGGACCCGAAACGAACCCCTCGTTGCGTGATTCTCGAAATTCCCGGATGAGGTGGTCGAAATGGGTCTGGTGGAACCGAAACGAACCGCTCGTCGATTGATGATGAGACAAACAGCCCTCCCCTGTTTGCCCTCCTCACCTGCAAGTAGGAGGGCAAACAGGGGAGAGGCTGGTAGGGGCCCCAGGCGGTCAGGAGCTGGGGGCATCGTTCCGCTGGGATGTGGCCAGTGGGGCGGATACGAACTCCGTTCGCTGGATCGAGACTCCGTTCGCTCTTTGTGTCGCAGAGCGGTACAAATGACGAACGGAGCGGCTGGAATCTCTCGGGCGAGACTCCGTTCGCTCTTTGTGTCGCAGAGCGGTACAAATGACGAACGGAGCGGCTGGGGTGGCCTGGGGGAGGCAAATGCACACACTCGCCGAGCAGTTCCACACCCTCGAGCGGCTCGTCGGCCGGCGCTCCGTCCTCGAGCGGCTCGTCGGGTGCCGATCGAGATCCCCGTTCCCATGCCGATTCGTGACTGCTGAGGGGACGTGAGAGCGTCGCTGGCCCCTCATTGCATAGTCTTCCGCGCCGCAACCTGCCCGTATGAAGATCGGAGTTCCGAAAGAGACGGCTGATGGAGAGCGCCGAGTCGCGCTCGTCCCAGACGTTGTTAAGTCTCTTCGCAAGAACGAGAAGATCGAGGTGCTGGTCGAGTCCGGCGCCGGCGATGCGGCCGGCCATCCTGACTTCCAGTACAGCGAGGCCGGGGCTGAGGTGACAAGCGCCGACACCGCCTGGGCCGCCGAGACGGTGCTGCGGGTCGCCGTTCCCTCGACCGAGGACATCGGTCGGCTCAGCTCCGGGCAGATCCTGATCGGCCACCTGGCCCCGTGGACCTCGGCGGAGACCAACCGGGCGCTGGCGCAGGCGGGGGCCACGAGCTTCGCGATGGAGGCCATCCCGCGGATCACCCGCGCCCAGGCGATGGACGCTCTCTCCTCGCAGGCCGCCGCCGCCGGCTACGCGGCGACCCTGATTGCCGCTCGCGAGTCGGGCCGCTTCTTCGGCATGATGACCACCGCCGCCGGCACCGTGCCACCGGCCAAGGTGCTCGTCCTGGGGGCGGGTGTCGCCGGCCTGCAGGCGGTCGCCACCGCGAAGCGCCTCGGCGCGATCGTCACCGGCTTCGACATCCGCCGCGTCGCCTGGGAGCAGATCGCCTCGCTCGGCGGCCGGCCGCTGGAACTGGACTTCATCCCCGACGCCGAAGGCGAGGGCGGCTACGCGCGGCCGCTGACCGACGAGGAGAACGCGAAGGTCGTCGAGGCGATCGGCGAGAACGCCGCCAAGCAGGACGTGATCGTCACCACCGCGGCGATTCCCGGCCGGCCGGCGCCACGGCTGATCACTGCCGGCGCGGTGCGCAACATGCAGCCCGGCTCGGTGATCGTCGACCTGGCCGCCGAGAGCGGCGGCAACTGCGAGCTGACGCAGGCGGGGGAGACCGTCAACGAGGGCGGCGTCAAGGTGGTCGGTCCGCGCAACCTGCCCAGCGAGATGCCGGCTCCCGCCTCCCAGCTCTACGCCAAGAACCTGGAGAACCTTCTGGATCTGATGATCACCGAGGAGGGTGAGGTGAGCATCGACTTCGAGGACGAGGTGCTCGCGTCGGCCTGCATCACCCAGGCCGGCGAGATCCGCAACGAGAGGGCGGCGAAGTAGATGAGCCTCTTCACCGAGATCACGATCTTCGTGCTCGCCATCTTCGTCGGCTTCGAGGTGATCTCGAAGGTTCCAACCACCCTGCACACGCCGCTGATGTCGCAGACCAACGCGATCCACGGCATCGTCATGCTCGGCGGCCTGATCGTCGTCGGCTTCGCCAACGACCCGCTCGAGTACATCATCGGCACGATCGCGATCGCCTTCGGCACGATCAACGTCGTCGGCGGCTTCCTGGTCACTGACCGGATGCTCGGCATGTTCAGCAAAAAGCCGAAACCGAAGGACGGCGACGGCAAATGATCGAGGCCGTGCTCAAGCCGGGCGGCGACGCCGCGACGGCGCTCTACATCGTCGCCTTCTCGCTCTTCATCGTCGGGATCAAACAGGGGACCCATCCGACCACCGCCAAGCGCGGCAACATGATCGCCGCCGGCGGCATGGCGATTGCCGTCGTCACCACCCTGCTGCTCGACGGGGTCGGCAACTGGGGCCTGATCGCGATCGGCCTCGGGATCGGATCCGCGGTGGGCGTCATCGCCTCGACCCGCGTGCAGATGACCGCGATGCCACAGATGGTCGCCCTCTACAACGGCGTCGGCGGCGGTGCGGTGGCGCTGATCGCCTGGTCGGAGATCCGCCACGACATCAGCGAGCTCGGCTCGGGCGCGATCAGCGCGGTCCCCCTCGAAGTCCTGATCCCGATCCTCTTCGCCGCCGTCGTCGGCTCGGTCTCCTTCTGGGGCTCGAACATCGCCTTCGCCAAGCTTCAGGACCTGATCCCGACCCGGCCCCTGGCGGTCCCCGGCCAGCAGGTGATCAACGCGCTGCTGCTGCTCGGCATCGTCGCCGCCTGTGTCGACATCGCGCTCAACAACGGGGATCCCTCGCAGGCCATCTTCATCGGCGTCCTGCTCGCCGCGGCGCTGCTCGGCAACCTGGTGGTGCTGCCGATCGGCGGCGCCGACATGCCGGTGGTCATCTCGCTGCTCAACGCCTTCACCGGCCTCTCCGCGGCTGCCGCCGGCTTCGCTCTGCACAACGTCGCGCTGATCGTCGCCGGCACCCTGGTCGGCTCCTCGGGAACGATCCTCACGATGGAGATGGCGACGGCCATGAACCGCTCGGTCGGCCACATCCTCTTTGCCGGCTTCGGCGGGGTGCCCGCGGGCGGCGGCGGCGGCGCCACGGAGGAGCGGCCCCACACCTCGATCGGCGCCCAGGACGCGGCGATCAAGCTCGCCTACGCCGACTCGGTGGTCATCGTCCCCGGCTACGGCCTCGCCGTCGCCCAGGCCCAGCACGCGATCAAGGAGGTCGCGGACGAGCTGGAGAAGCGGGGCGTCACGGTCTCCTATGCGATCCATCCCGTGGCCGGCCGCATGCCGGGCCATATGAACGTGCTGCTGGCCGAGGCCGACGTGCCCTATGAGCAGCTGCGGGAGATGGAGGACATCAATCCCGAGATGCCGCGCACCGATGTGGTCGTCGTTGTCGGCGCCAACGACGTGACCAACCCGGCCGCGAAAAACGATCCGGACAGCCCGATCGCCGGCATGCCGATCATCGAAGTCTCCGAGGCCCAGCAGGTGATCGTGATCAAGCGCTCCCTGAGTCCCGGTTTCGCCGGCATCGACAACGACCTCTTCTACGAACCCAACACGTCGATGCTCTTCTCGGACGCCAAACAGGCCGCCGCCGAGATCGCCGCCGAGATCCAGAACCTCTAGCCGGCCCGGGCATCGCTGAGGACCGACACCGTTCCGTTCCCCTCGTTGGAGGCCGATTGGCCGACACCGTTCCGTTCCCAGGCCGGGCCGCTCAGGGCGGCACGCTCCCACCCCGCTCAGTGGCACCGCTCATGGGCGACCATCGGTCCGTCGATCCCTGAACGAGCTGTTCAAACCGGGCCTGGTCGACCCGAAACGAACCCTTCGCCGATCGATGAGAGAAACAGCCCTCCCCTGTTTGCCCTCCTCGCCTGCGAGTAGGAGGGCAAACGGGGAGGGGCGGCGCAGGGGGACCCTGCATAACCGGGGCCAGGGGGGAGAGATAGCCGTGCGCCCGCGCTTGACCACCCAGTGGGCGATCGAGCGCATTGGCAATCCGACGCGGAGGCGGGGCAGGGGACCGTGGAGTGGATCGGGTTGTTGCTGGTTGTCTCCATGCTGTTCGTGGGGCTGGTTGTGGTTGGGGTGCGGGTGCCGGGCGCCTCGCTGGCGCGGGCGGTGGCCTCGCGGATCCTCTGCGCGGCGGCCCTCGCCGATCGCTGCGGGGACGAACCGGCGCTGATCGCCGCCTACGGGACCGAAGTCGGCAAGCTGGTGCGCAGCCACATGCCGACGATCTTCTTCGAGCGTGGCTCGCGCGCCGTGCCGGTTGACTTCCGCCGCTGCCGCCGCACCGCTTGCGACAACGGCCCCCAGGGTGGCATCGTGCGCCGCACGAACGGTGGCCTGCCGGTTACCGCCTTCGTCCATGTTGTCGACTGCCGGGCGGCAGCGGCCGAGAGCGCCGCGACAGCCGGTGCCGACTGCTCGGGCCCCCGCGCCGGGCACCTCTACATCCAGTACTGGACCTACTACGCGGACTCCGCCACCTTCCGCGGCGTGCCGATCGCCGGGGACGCCGGCTACCACCGCGACGACTGGGAGGGGGTGCAGATCCGCATCGGACCCGACGGCCAGGTCGACGAGCGCGCCTCCTCCCATCACGGCTACAACCACGCGCGCAGCATTGCCAACTGGGCCTCCGACGCCGGGGTGGCCCCGCTCCGCGACCTGGCCGAGGACGTCGGCGCCCGCCCCCGCCACGGCTGGGGGCCCGAGAGCCGCCTGCTGCTCGTCTCCGGCGGCAGCCACGCGGGCAACGTCAACGGCATCCTCCACATCGAACGCCTGACGCCCGGCCGCGGCGTCCACCTCGTTCCCCTGGAGCCGATCGCGGCAGCCGGCGACCCCTACCGCTTCGCGATCAGCGCTCCATGGCGCAAGCGTGTCTGGCGCGATCCCGAGGCGCAGGAAACGGACTGAGAGAAGCCACCCAAACGGACTGAGCGTCTGGCGCGATCCCGAGGCGCAGGAAGCCCCACCCAAACGGACTGAGACCTACGGGATGCAGTCGCGCCGTCTGCCCCAGGCGCTGGGCCGCAGAACCCCGCAGATGCCTATCCGGTTCGCTCCAGCTCGCGCCGGGCGAGTTTTGGGCCACAGGCGGCGATATATCGCCCGCCGTCGATGGCGATGGGGCCCAGCATGTGCCCGAGGCTCGAGGTCGAGCCGGTGATCGCAATCGGCTCAGGGTTTCGGGTGGAACGTTTCGGCGCGATCCACTAGCCCGTCGGGGACTCCTTCGCCGCGGATCCACGCAGCGCCTCCATGTGCTCGATGCGCTTTCGAAGCGTCGCTTCGGTGCCGATGTCGGCTCGGTGCCTAACCGGTCCGTCCTGTTCGAGGGCGTGCGCAGCAGCCTCAGCCTCTACCTCTGCCCGCGTGAGGGAATCACCCAGGCCGACAAACGCTCCGGTCCGGGAGGACGTCATCCATACGTCATCCCCCCTTTGCTCACAAGCGGCCCAATACCAATTGGCGCCCTCAGGGTCCAGCAGGCCCGGGGCGACGTCGAGCTTTGCCTCCGCAGACTTGTTGGGGTAATCGCGCGGCACCACGTACTTGCAGACCGTTGCCCTGTGATGGAAGGACCATGGGACACCGCTCAGCGTTCCGGTGGCAGCGGCGAAGCAAAGCTCGACGAAATCAGCATCGAGGATCGGGAGGACGTTCATCGCCTCCGGGTCGCCGAAGCGGGCGTTGTACTCGATCAGGTGGACCCCATCCTTGGTCGCGATGAAGCCGCCGTAGAGCACCCCTCGGTATGGCTTCCCCGTCTCGCGAGCCAACGCCTCGATGACTTTCTCGCTAATCGTGTGCGCCTGCAGCACATCGGCGTCGCCGAGAAAAGGCAGCGAGAAGTCGGCGCACGAGTACGAGCCCATCCCTCCTGTGTTTGGCCCCTGGTCTCCTTCAAACGCGCGCTTGTGATCTTGAACCAGCGGGCAGTGGACGACTGACTCTCCGTCGGTGATCGTTTGGAGGCTGAACTCCTCGCCCTCAAGCCGCTCCTCGATTAGCAGTCGGGGATGGCTCTGCAAAACCTCGTTCGCATAGGCGAGCGCCTCCCCGATCGAGTGCAGGTGCTCGCCGAAGACTCGCACGCCCTTGCCGGCGGTAAGTCCGTCGGGCTTCAGTACGAACGAACCAAGAGCCTCCATGTAGTCCTGAATCGATGCTGCGGTGCCGGCGGTGTCGAAGGTCCTGTACTCGGGGTTGCCCGGTATGTCGTAATCGTCCAAGAGGCGGCGAGCCCATGACTTGCTCGACTCGATCGCTGCAAGGCGCTTGGGAGGCCCGAACGCAGGAATTCCCATCTCTTCGAGACGGTCGACGAAGCCAGCCGCCAATGGTTCCTCAGGGCCGACAATCACGAGATCCGGAGCGATGTCATGAGCCTCTGCCGCGAGCCAGTCGATGTCGGCCAACGAGCCCGTCCGCACCTCGACGCACTTCGCAACCAACCCCGGAATCATGAGCTCCGACAGCGCGAACAGTTCAGGTGCAGAGGGGCTCGCGGCGCAGGCGGCAGCGATGACATCGGTGCGAGCGTCCTTGCCCACCAAGAGGACGCGACTGCATGTTTGCCGGCTCATGGACACGAAGGTAAGAGCTTGGCCAGACGCGATCTTCGCGCCCAACCTTGGAAGCTACGCGCAGAATAGGGAATGGGCAGCACCCCTACCGCTTCGCGGTCAGCGCTCCATGGCGCAAGCGCGACGCACGACTCGTTAGTGTGTCCGCATCGCCACCGAGGTGACGGCACTCTCACGCCCCAAGGAAGCGATCGCGAACCGGCTAGCCGAGGCGCGTGAGCGCACGCTGCAGCTGATCGAGCCACTCGATGACGCGCAGCTCAACCGCGTCTACTCGCCGATCCTCAGCCCGCTGGCCTGGGACCTCGGCCACATCGCCAACTTCGAGGAGCTGTGGCTCGTGCAGACGATCGGCAACCGCGAGCCCCTGCACGGCGACCTCGGTCGCCTCTACAACGCGATCGAGAACCCCCGCAAGACCCGCGGCGAGCTGCCGATCCTGCGCGACGCGGAGCTGCGCGCCTACCTCGCCGATGTCCGCGAGCGCGCCCTGGAGGTCCTCGACGAGGTGGAGATCGACGCCGGCGCTGAGGACCCGCTGCTGCGCGAAGGCTTCGTCTACGAGTTGCTGATCGCCCACGAGCACCAGCACAACGAGACGATGTTGCAGCTGTTGCAGATGGTCGACCGCTACGAGCCGCCGCGGGCCGTCCCCGTTCCCGCCGGCGACGCCGCCCCGCCCGGCCCTGAGATGGTCGCCGTCGACGGCGGCGCCCATCAGATCGGCGCCCCCGAGGCCGGCTTCGCCTACGACAACGAGCGGCCCCGCCACAGCGTCGAGCTCGCCCCGTTCGAAATCGATCGAACCCCGGTCACCAACGCCGCGTACCTCCAGTTCATGGAGGAGACCGGCGCCGAGCCACCGCTGTACTGGGAGCGCGACGGGGAGGGGTGGGTGCGCACTGCGATGGGCCGCCGCGAGCCGCTTGACCCCGCCCACCCGGTCATCCACGTCTCCTGGCCCGAGGCGGACGCCTTCGCGCGCTGGGCGGGCAAGCGCCTGCCCACCGAGCAGGAGTGGGAGGCGGCCTGCGCCGGCGCCGACCCCGCGCGCGCCAACCTCGACCAGCTCGCCTTCGGCACCGCCCCCGCGGGCGCCTGCGCCGACGCACCGACCAATTGCGGGGCCGTTCAGATGCTCGGCAACGTCTGGGAATGGACAGCCTCCGATTTCCTCCCCTATCCGGGCTTTGAGCCATTTCCCTACCCCGAGTACTCCCAGGTCTTCTTCGGCGACACCTACAAGGTGCTGCGCGGCGGCGCCTGGGCCACCCGCACGAGCACGATCCGGCTCAGCTTTCGCAACTGGGACCTGCCGCAGCGACGCCAGATCTTCGCCGGCTTCCGCTGCGCGAGAGATGTGGGCTGACCGGGTGGGAGCAGCGAGGAGCAAGGAGACACTGAGATGACGCAGGAGGCGACAACCGCGGACCGCATCGAGATCGAGGTCCACCTGGCGGCCGGCGGCAGGGCGACGATGGCGCGCGAGGTCCGCCTCGGCCTCACCGCCAAGCCCAAGGAGCTGGCGCCGAAGTACTTCTACGACGAGCGCGGCTCGCAGCTCTTCGAGCGGATCACCGAACTGCCCGAGTACTACCCGACCCGCGCCGAGCGGGCGATCCTCACCGCGCGCTCCGCCGAGATCGTCGCCACCGCGGGCGAGCCCGGCACGCTGGTCGAGCTCGGCTCGGGCTCCGCCGCCAAGACCCGTCACCTGCTGAGCGCGATGCGCGATGCCGACTGCCTGCGCACCTACGTCCCGGTCGACATCTCCGAGGAGATAACCCACGAAACCGCCGAATCCCTGGTCGAGGAGTACCCGGGCCTCGCCGTCCGCGGCCTCGTCTGCGACTTCGAGCACGACCTCGAGCGGATCCCCGACGGCGACGGCGGCCGCCTGATCGCCTTCCTCGGCGGGACGATCGGCAACCTCTATCCGGATGCGCGCCGCGAGTTCCTGGCGCGGATCGCCACGCTGCTCGGGCCCGAGGACAGCATGCTGCTGGGCACCGACCTGGTCAAGGAGACGGTGCGGCTCGAGGCCGCCTACGACGACTCGGGCGGCGTCACCGCCGAGTTCAACAAGAACGTCCTGCTGGTCCTCAACCGCGAGCTGGGCGGCGACTTCGACCCCGCGGCCTTCGAGCACGTCGCCCGCTATGACGCGGAGGAGGAAAGGGTCGACATTCGCCTGCGCTCGCTCGCCGACCAGACGGTTCGCCTCGACGGCCTCGACCTCAACGTCCGCTTCGCCGCCGGCGAGGAGATGCGCACGGAGATCTCCGCCAAGTTCACCCGCGAGCGGCTGGAGGCGATCCACGAGGAAGCGGGCCTGACGCTGAGCGGCTGGTTCACGGACCCGGCCGGCGACTACGCCCTCAGCCTCGCCCGGCCAAGCTGAACGGCGCCGTGGCCCCGGACCGCCTGGCCCCCCCACACACAGCCCCGCCCTTTGCCCTCCGACCTGCGGGTATGGAGGGCAAGCGGAGGAGGGGCTTGTGTGTGCCTCATCGATCGGCGAGGCTGGCCGTGGCCGAGGCGATCGCCGCCACCGCCTCGCGCAGCTGCCGTTCGCTCGGCAGGCCGTAGCCGATCACCAGGGCGGGTGGCTGGCGGTGGGCGCGGGTGAAGGCTTCGAGGCCGTAGGGATGGACGCCCCGCGCTTCGGCGGCGGCAATCACCTCTCTCTCCTCGACACCGGCCGGCAGCCCGAGGACCGCGTGCAGGCCGGCGGCGATCCCGCGCAGCCGCGCGGCGGGCATCTGCGCCTCGACCGCGTCCAGCAGGGTGGCGCGCTTTGCCCGGTAGCGGTGGCGGGCGGCGCGCAGGTGGCGGTCCAGGTCGCCGGCCGAGATCAGCTCGGCCAGCGCCCGCTCCTCGATCCGCCGGCCGCCGCCATCGGCGGCGGCGCGGGCGGTCACCGCGCCCGGGACGAGCTCGGCCGGGAGCAGCAGCCAGCCGAGCCGCAGGGCCGGCGCAAGGGTCTTTGAGACGGTGCCGGCGAGGATGACGACGTCCGGGCCAAGGCCCTGCAGCGCCCCGGCCGGCCCGCGGTCGTAGCGCAGCTCGGCGTCGTAGTCGTCCTCGAGGACCAGGGCGCCGCGCTCGCGGGCCCAGGCGATGAGCCGCCGCCGCCGCGCAGGGGCCATCACCGCGCCGAGCGGCAGCGAGTGGGCGGGCGTGACCACGACCGCGTCGGGTTCCTCCTCGACGACCGCGGCGACGTCGATTCCCTCGTCGTCGATGGGAACCGGGACGACCTCAAGCTGCTCCGATTCGATCGTCCAGCTTGCGATCGGATAGCCGGGGTCCTCGACCGCGACGCGCCGAGCGCCCCGGCCGCGCAGCACCTGGCAGAAGATGCGCAGCCCCTGCTGATAGCCGGAGGTGACGACAACGCGATCGGGCGCGGCGGCGGCGGCTCGGGCCCGGCCGAGGTGCTCGGCGAGTGCGACCCGCAGCTCGGTGGTGCCGGCCAGCTCGCCGTAGCTGAGGCGCGCGTCGGGCAGATCGGCGAGGGCGCGTCGCAGCGCCCGTCCCCAGGCGCGGCGCGGGAACAGCGAGAGGTCGGGGGTGCCGGGGAAGAGGTCGATTCCGGCGGGGGGCGGCGGGATTGGATCGGGCGTCGCCGCCCAGGCCTCCGAGTCCGGCTGCGGGGCGTGGGGGGCGACGCTGGTCCCCGATCCACGCCGGGCGAGCACGTAGCCTTCGGCGCCCAGCTGCTCGTACACGTCGACCACGAGCCGGCGCGAGACGCCGAGTTGCGCGGCAAGCGCCCGAGACGACGGCAGCCGGGCTCCCGGGCGAAGGCGGCCGGCCCTGATCGTTTCCCGCAGGCCGGCTTCGAGCTGCGCGCGCCGCGGCCCGTCGGGGTCCCAGCCCGGCAGCACCAGCTGTGGCGCAGAGGAAGAGTCTGACTCTGAAGTGGAACCCATTTCTTGTGCCTAATTGGACCTTATCGTGATGCCACATCTTCACTAACGTGCGTGGCTCAGAACTCGCGAGAGGAGCCAACGATGCAGAGGATCGAGCCACGCAAGGGACTATTTGCCGGCATCGTCGCCCGCGGCAGTCGCATCTCCTACGGGCGCGAAATGAAGTCGGCTCGCGTCTACGCGCGCCACCCGCGGCTGATGTCGAGCTACATGCGGGCCAACCGCGCCTTCGAGCGCTGCCGCCACGTTCCGAAGCGGCTCGCGGAGCTGGCCGTGCTGAAGGCGGCGACGATGGTCGGCTGTGAGTTCTGCATCGACATCGGCTCCGAGTACGCGCGGCGCTCCGGCCTTCGCGACGAGCAGCTGCTCGCCCTCCACAATGCCCACGACTCCGGCCTGTTCGACGCCGACGAGCTGCTGGTCATCGACCTGGCGGTCGGGATGACCCGCACCCCGGGAGAGGTCGACGACGCGCTGGCGGCACGGGTCATCGAGCGCTTCGGCGACAAGGGGGCGCTGGAGCTGGCTCACCTGATCGCCTGGGAGAACACGCGGGCGCGCGCCAACGTGGCACTCGGGCTGGGCCCCGAGGGATTCTCCGAGGGCAAGGTCTGCGCGCTGCCGGACCCGGGCGTGGTGGAGAGGGCAGCCGTAGCCTGAAGGCCGGCGCCGGGCCCCTCCCCGAGGGCCGGCACGCCGCTCACAACCCCCCGAACCCCCTCAGCCCCTCCGAACTGCATCAACTTCTCCATCTGGCAGATGGAGAAGTTGATGCAGTTCGGAGGGGAGCCTGAGGATCCGAAAGCTCGCGGCTCTGCCCGCCCCTGCGCTCGGGAGCAGCGCCCCTCCGTTCGTCATTTGTACCTTGACCTCTACCGCCCAGCGACACCAACAGCGAACGGAGCTCGTGTCCGCCTCGTTCAGGCCAACCCAGCCGCCGCAGCCGGGCGTAACTGCCCTCCTAAAGACCCCAACCGCCCGGTCCCCACACAGCCTCCCCATGTTTGCCCTCCTACTTGCAGGTATGGAGGGCAAACAGGGGGAGGCTGTTTCTCTCATCGATCATCGAGGTGTTCTCTTGCGGCCCGGGGCCATCTCCGGGGTCCTCGTGAGAGAGCCAGGGGCATCGAGGATTTCGAGCCCAGCGACGCCAGAGACGGGCCGTGGAAAACGGATGGTCCGGCCGGCCCTGCGCGGCGCCTGGGGGCGGGCAACCCTGAGCCAGCCGGATACGCAGCCCTGATCTAGTCGCAGTCCCGGCAGGGATTGGGCTCTGCGGGGCGCCCGATGTAGCGCAGCTCGCCGGTGTCGTGCAGCTCAAAGCGCAGCGAGTTGATGACGGCGCCCGCCAGCAGTGCCAGCCCCAGCATGTAGAACCAGAGCAGCGCGATCAGGATGAAGCCGAGGGTCGAGCCAAAGCGCGAGAGGCTGGAGACGTTCGAGAGGTAAAACGGGAAGGCCCAGTTGGCCACCGTGGCCGCCACGGTGACGAAGGCCGCCCCCGGCCATACGGCCCGCCACGGCATATGCCCTTTGGGCACTGCCCAGAAGATCACGCAGCAGATCGCGAAGGTGATCAGCACCGCGGCGCCGAGCAGCAGGATCGTGTCGATCGCCTTGATCTGGGCCAGGCCGAAAGGCAGCCGGTCCGTGCTGGAGACGAGCGCACCCTCCATCGTCGGCAGGAAGATGCTGGCGGCGATGAACAGGAGGACCACGCCCAGCATCGCGAAGGAGAAGCGCTTCTGCGCGATCCAGCCGCGGCACTCGACGTGGTAGATGCGGCAGAAGGCGGTGTCCATCGCCCCCCAGAAGGAGGCGCCGATCCACAGCGAGCCGATGAAGGCGGCGATCCCGATCGTCGTCGAGTTTTCCTGGATCCTGTCCAGCGCGTCGCTCAGCGTGCGCTCCTCGACGTTTGGGAAGAGCCGCTGCATGTCGTCCAGCACGCCCGTCTCCACCCCCTTGATCTTCAGCACCTGGCCGAAGACGAAGAGGATCAGCAGCGAGAAGGGGAAGACCGCGAGCATCAGGTTGTAGGCGACCATCGCCGAGAGGCCGGTGACGTTCTCCTGGTAGGCGCGCTGCCAGAAGGCACGCAGCCAAAAACTGGGATTTCGGGGGGGATCGGCCATCTGGGCGTTGACGTCTGAAACCTAAGCGCCTATCATGCGAACAGACGTTTGAGGGCCGTGGCCCGCCATCTGACGGCATCGCAGCGCTGATTCGCTTACTTCGCGGACCGCATTGCCGGTCCGCTTTTTCGCGACTTTTCGGCGGCAGTGGCCTTTCATGGGCAGGACTTAACCACCTAGCGGAAAGAAACGAGTGGAGACAGGATGCTGGTAGCAGAGCTTCAAGAGCTTGAGGAGATCAAAGGGCTGGTCCACAGGGGTCAGCAGCTTGGCGTGCTCACCTTCGGTGACGTCGCCTCGGCGGTGTCGGAGGTCGATCTCGACGAGTCCGATGTCGAGGATCTCTACGGCCACATCGAGAAGCAGGGCATCGAGCTCGTCGAGGACATGGACCCGGCCCAGAAAGCGGCCGCCGACGCGCTTCCCCCCGAGACCACCCGCAAAGGCCGGCGCCGCCAGAAACAGGCGCTCGACCTGAAACCGGACATGACGACGGACAGCCTGCAGCTGTTCCTCAAGGACATCGGCAAAGTCCGCCTGCTGACCGCCCAGGAGGAGGTCGAACTCGCCAAGCGGATCGAGCGCGGCGACCTCGACGCGAAGCAGAAAATGGTCGAGTCCAACCTGCGCCTCGTCGTCTCGATCGCCAAGAACTACCGCAACCAGGGCCTGCCCTTCCTCGACCTGATCCAGGAGGGCACGCTGGGCCTGGTCCGCGCCGCCGAGAAGTTCGACTACCGCAAGGGCTTCAAGTTCTCCACCTACGCGACCTGGTGGATCCGCCAGGCGATCGCCCGCGCCCTGGCCGACAAGGCGCGCACGATCCGGATCCCGGTCCACGTGGTCGAGAAGCTGAACAAGATCGGCCGCGCCGAGCGCAAGCTGGTCACCGAGCTCGGCCGCGAGCCGACCCCGGAGGAGATCGCCGACGTGACCGGGATCGACCCCGAGGAGGTCGACTCGATCAAGCGCTCCGCGCAGGCCCCGGTCAGCCTCGAGAAGCCGGTAGGCGACGAGGAGGAGTCGGAGTTCGGCCAGTTCATCGCCGACGAGAAGGCGGAGTCGCCCTTCGATCGCGCCGCGGACCTGCTCACCAAAGAGGCACTGAAGGAAGCGCTGGAGAACCTCTCCTACCGCGAGCGCCGCGTGCTCGAACTGCGCTACGGCCTCGGCGGGGAGCACCCGCGCACGCTGGATGAGGTCGGCCGCACCTTCAACGTCACCCGCGAGCGGATCCGCCAGATCGAGAACCAGAGCCTGAAAAAGCTCCAGCAGCTGGGCGAAGCGCAAAAGCTCCGCGAAGTCACCTGATCGCCCGGGATGGGTGCTCCGGCTGAGTGAGCGGATCGCCCGCGATCGGTGCTCCGGCTGAGTGAGCCGCAAAGGCGCCCCGCGCGCTGTTCTCGATAGCGACATCGTCTTCTCGCGCGTCCGATCCGAGCCTGCGCGGGGCTCAGCGATCCAGACCTATTCGAGGTCGCCCAGCAGCAGGCGCGGGCCGTTGTTACCCACAACCGTGCTGACTTCGAGGTGATCGTCGGTGACTACGCGGCGGCGAACCGCTCACACCACGAACCGGGCTCGTAGGTCGCCGGTCGGAGGAGCGCTACCTCGAGGTCAAGTTCGGCGACGTCCACCGGGATTACCACTCCCTGATTCGTGGCACGATGGATGGCCCGCGCCGCGATAGGCTCGCCGCCATGCGGTTCCCTCCGGTCGATCCGACCAAGCCCCGACGCATCCGGAAGGCGCTGATCGAACCGCTGGCGAGGACCGAGGCGGGGCGGTGGTGGCTGATCAACGTCTCGCCGAAGCTCGACGCAGCGATCTTCCGGTTGAGTGGCGGGCGCTTCACCTCCGTCCCGGCGCATCTTCTCGTCCTCAGCCACACCGGCGCCCGCAGCGGGCAGAAGCGCGAAAACCTGCTCACCTATTTCACCGACGGCGAGGACCTGATCGTGATGGCGTCCAACTACGGCCGCGAGCGCCATCCGGCCTGGTACTACAACGTCAAGGTGAATCCGGAGGTCGAGGTGCGGGCCGCCGGCCGGGTCGGCAGGTGCCGTGCTCGAATCACGGCGGGAGAGGATCGCGAGCGGCTCTGGGGGCTCGCCAAGCAGCTGACCAGGGCCTATACCGACTATGAGGAGCGAGCGGCGGAACGAGAGATCCAGGTGGTGCGCCTCACGCCGCTCGACAGCCCGGAGCCTTGAGCGAGTCTTCGCTCCTGCCGGAGACGCTGAAGATCCCGACCGAGTCGGGGGACGCCTGCGCGGCGACGCTGTATCGGCCCGAACGTGTCGTTGGGTTGGCTCCCTGCGTGGTGATGGGCGCGGGAGGCACGCTCACCCAGCGTGACGGCATCCCCGATTACGCCGAGCGCTTCGCCGCCGCGGGCATCGCCGCGCTCAGCTTCGATTACCGGCACTGGGGCGAGAGCGACGGCGAGCCGCGGCGCTATGCGTCGATACCACGCCAGCTCGCGGACTGGCGCTCGGCCGTCGCACGCGCACGACGGCTCGAGGGGATCGATCCAGACCGAGTTGCCGTATGGGGCATGTCCCTGGGCGGAGGTCACGCGGTGACAACGGCTGCCGCAGACGAGCGGATCGCCGCGGTTATCGCATTCGTGCCGATGACGGATGGGTTGAGGTTCTCCCTGAATCTCCGCATGTTGAGATACACGGGGCGTGCTCTGCGCCTGTGGCTCAGGAGGAAGCCGGTGACGCTTCCGGCAGCTGGGCCCGCCGGGGCTTTCCCGCCCGAGGAGCTGCCGAGCTTGGAACGGCTTGCCGGCGGTAACGGCTGGTGCAACGAGGCCACCGCCGATCTCAGTGTCCCGTTCACCCGCTACCGGCCGGTGCGGCGGGCCGCGGAGGTCAGAGCGCCCTTGCTCGTCCAGCTCGGCGAACAGGATGAGCTCGCGCCGCGCACGGCGGTCGAACGAACCGCTGAACGGGCGCCACGGGGTGATCTGCGGCGCTACCCAATCGATCACTTCAGTGGCTTCTGGCCCGAGCACATCGACGCAGTAGCCGGCGATCAGATCGAGTTCCTGCGCTGCCACCTGATCGAGGGCTGAGAATGCCCCGCCACTTGTGGTCCGTTCTCCAAGATCGTGATGTGCGGGTAGGGCAGGTTCCTTGTTCGACTCCGTCGCAGGCCGCTCGACCTGGGAACATCGCGGAAGGTCCCCGTAACCGAGGAGGAGAGTCCAGCCCTATGAGCGACCTTGCAGCGACGTTCGACGCCCACGTGCAGGCGGAGTTCCAGGACCTCGATCTCGAGGCGACGATGGCCACGATGACGGATGACCCCTACGTCCACCACGTGCCCACGATCACCGGCGGCAACGGAACCGCCGGCGTGCGCGACTTCTACGGCCACCACTTCATCGGCCAGTGGCCGGATGACACTGAGACGCGGCAGGTCTCGCGGACGGTCGGCGAAAACCAGATCGTCGACGAGCTGTTGATGACCTTCACCCACGATCGCCGACTCGACATCATGCTGCCCGGGATTCCGCCGACGGGGCGCCGCATCGCCATCCCGGTTGTCGTGGTGGTCGGTTTCAAAGACGGCAAGGTCAGCCATGAGCACATCTACTGGGACCAGGCGACCGTGCTGGTACAAGCCGGCCTGCTCGATCCGAGCGGTCTGCCCGTCGTCGGGTCCGAACAGGCTGAGGCCCTGCTCGATCAGCAGCGCCCCAAGAACGAGCTGTTCGACAGCGGCGCCTGACTCGCGCGAGCACAGCCGAGCCAGGGTGGCCCCGTCGGGAACATGGGAGATCTGCCTGGGTCGGCCTCCTCAACGTCGGTGTCTGCCTACCGTGCAAGGAGGAGCTTGACCTCCCGCTTCTCGTCCTCGTCCGGACCGGGCATCTCTGAGACGGCAACCAAGACGCCCGCAACCACGCGAGAGCGAGAGCGCAGCACCGGGCCGTTTGGATTCCCCACCTCCTCATACCCGGCTGGTGCTGCTCCCGGCGCCGGAGAGCCCCGGAGCGCGCTGCGCAGCGCCTCAAATCGGCCGGGACCGAGCCGGCGGGACCAGTCCCGCTCGACCTCCTGCACGGTCGCGCGAATCGTCGCGATCAGCTGCCATCCGCGCTCGGTCAGGCGGACGATCCGGGCGCGCCGGTCGGTCGGGTCGGGCTCCAGGCGCAGATAGCCGCGCCGTTCCAGGTGGCGGATCAGTCGATTCGCCGCCTGCTTGGTCATCTGACCGCGCGCCGCCAGCTCGGTGGGCCGTGCGCCGTCCGGAGTCGGGGCCTGCAGGATGGTGAAGTGAGCGGGGCCGAGATCGTCGTAGCCAGCGGCGGCGACGTCCTCGCGGATGCGTGCCCTGATCGCTTCGAGCGGAGCTCTGAGCAGCGGCCCGATCAGCGGGTCGGCGACGTAGTCCCTCGGCGGGTTATTTGACAAGGTAGTCAACTCCGTATACTTTTCACAGAACCGTAAACAGAGTTTACCGAAGGAGTCCGCGATGACCGTTCGCGCACCAGCCATCACCAAGATCACCGAGAGCGATCGGCGGCCACTCTGGGTCATGGGCGCGATCCTCGAGATCGTCATTGACGGCGACCAAACCGACGGCGCCTACGCCGTCGCCGAGGATCGCTCATCACCCGGATTCGGACCGCCCCCGCACGTGCACTCGCGCGAGGACGAGTCCTTTTACGTCATCGAGGGCGAATATCTATTCGGCAGCGAGGATGGCGAGGTGCGCGCCGGCCCAGGGACATTCGTCCACGCGCCCAACGGTCACCTCCACTGGTGGCGCAATGTGGGCGAGGGGCCCGGCCGCCACCTCGAGATCTTCGTTCCTGCCGGCCTCGAGCGGATGTTCGAGGAGGTCGGTGATCCCGTCACCGATCCAGACGCCTCGCCGCCACCGCCCGATCCGGAGCGATTGCTCAAGACCGCACCCCGCTACGGAGTCGAGTTCAAGCTTCCGGGCTAAACGGAGGCCAACGAGGCGAAGTCTGCGCCACGATCCGAGATGCGCCCCAGACGAGGAGGAAGCGTCGCGCGCACTGCAGGGTCACTGCTCCCTGCGAACCGGAGCGAGCGCCCAGGCGACAGTCGAGCAGACGGTCGCTCCGGACGATGAGCAGTAGTGCCCCCGGCCCCTGGCTGCTCGCGCGAAGCGAGAGCGCCGGATTCCAAGGGATTCGGATTTGACGAAGTGGACGGCTTCGCCTGCGACTTCGTCAGCAGTTGATGTACTTGATGGGGTTCTGGGCTCCCCGAGGGCCGAAGTCGAGTCCTCAGGTTTCGGGTTTGGCCGACATAGACAGGCTCCTCGTCCGAGAAGAGATATACGCCTGCCACCTTCGGGATGCACCTGTGTTCTGCCCGTGGGGCAACCGGGGCGGCGAGACGTTCGACGAGCAGTCGCTCCATCCCAGCAACGGCATCGCCGAAATGGCGCAGTCCCGATCCATCGATCCTGACTCGCCCCATGTCGCGATCCTAGCCCGAGGTGTTGTCTGAATCCTGCTCATCCGGCGACGGGCACCTGGGGGGCTCGCTGGGCCTAGGCGCCGACGCTCATCACCGCGCCGGCGCCGCGCCCGTCGCGAAAGCCGATGACTACGACCTGATCGTCGCTCTCGAGGTACATGTAAACGATGAGCAGCCAACCCCACGGACCGACGACCGCGCGGCAGTCTCGCCAGAATCCGCTCAGCGCTTTGCCGGAGAGCGGGAACTGCTCCACGCTTCGCAGCGAGCGCGAGACTCGGTCGCGGGTGTCCTGGGGGAGGTCAAGCGCGACGATCAGCGCGCGCAGCTCCTCGCGCGCCCGGCGCGCGACCGCGATGCTGGCCACCGGTTAGAGCTCAGACAGCGGCACGGTTTCGCCCCGCCGCGCCTGCTCGATCGATTCCCGAGCCGTCTCGCGGGAGCCGGGAATCGAGTCGAGGATCTCGGTGATGCGCGCGCCGTCGAGCTCGAACTCGTCCAGCGCACCGGCGAGGACCTCGCCGGCCAGCTCGACCTCCTCGACCTGCCGCTTTGCGGCCAGCTCGGTCAGCTTGCGAGCGTGCTCGCTGTCGAGTGCCACGTTGATGTGCTTGGCAGCAGCCTCCATGCCGTTCGAGGCTACATCAGTCGGCATACGGTGTCCAAAGGTTGGACTCGGCCGCGACACGCATTGTTGACGCTCTTTCGCCACTCCTCAACGCTGACGGGCGCCCAGAGGGATCGGCCCAAACAAATGCTGCAAGGGTAAGCCAGCCCACCTTCCCTACCCCCTCGACAGGTTCTGCTTTCACGGCTGGATCGTCGTCTGCCACCTGTGCAGGGGGCTGGCACCGGACACCTCGCTGCTGGGGGTAAGAACAGATAGCTGCCAGGTCGGCAGCAACGGCCGCCGACCAAGGGACATCGTGGGCGCGGTCGGCCGGGCCGGCAGAAAAGAATGAACGGATGGCAATAGGCGAGCCGCTGGCGTCGCTCGAAGTGCCGCTAGGCAGGCTCCCGGGGAACGGCGTCGGCCCAATCGCGCAGGCGGCCGGCGAACTGCGGCGTGCCGGGGCCGACCTCGACGATCTCATCGACCGGGACGTCGGCCCGGCGAGCGGCGGCGCGGATCGCGTCCGGGGACGGCGCCTCGTAGAGGCAGTAGGTGCGGCGGCGGTCGGCGCTGAGGAACGAGAAGAGCCAGCGCACCCCCTCGTCGCCGTTGACCTCGTCGATCAGCTCGACGTCGTCGTCGCTGAGGTCGAGCTGCTCGGCGAAGCTGCGCTCGATCACGTAGAGCGCCATGATCCGATCGTAGCGCGCGGCTCAGGGCAGCGACGAGGCCGTGCCGGTGGGCGTATGAGGCGGCCTCGGTGCGGTTGGCGCAGTCGGTCTTGCGCAGGATGCTGCGGATGTGGTTGGCCGCGGTGTGCTCGCTGATCGACAGCTCCGTGCCGATCTCGCGGTTGCTCAGTCCCCGGGCGACCAGCTCGAGGATCTGCGCCTCGCGCGGCGAGAGCCCGTCCGGGAGGCCGCCGCGAGGGGCCGGAACCCCGAGCGCGCCGATCTTGGCCAGCAGCCCCTCCATGCCGATCTCGCTCGGCCAGCGCCGCCGCCTCGCGCGAGCAGCGCCTCGCGCGCCCGCGCTCGGCGCGGCCGCCGGCGAGCAGGAAGCGCGCGTACTCGTAGGCGGTGTGGGCCACCCAGGTGGGCGCACCCATCCGCCGGTTGAGCTCCAGCGCCCGCTCGAAGTGCTGCTCGGCCCGCTCGCGCATCGCCGAGCGTCGCCGCGAGCATGCCCAGGTAGCGGTCGGCGGCGCCGTAGCAGGCGACCAGATGGCCGATCATCACGTTGCTGCCGGCGAGCGGCTCCAGCTCTGGGTAGAGGAGCGCGGCCAGCGCCTCGTCGCCGAGCGCGGCGCAGGCGTCGGCCAGGTAGGCGAGCGCCGCCAGCCAGAGCGACGCGCGGAAGCCGTCGATGCCCTCGGCGGCGAGGCGCGCGAGCTCGCGCCGCGCCTCGCCCTCCATGCCCAGCTCGGCGAGCACGGCGACCAGCCCGGGCCGCCAGGGCCCCTCGCGCTCGGCCTCGCCGGCGAGGATCCGGATCGCCGGGGCGAGCTCGGCCAGGCGCCCCTGCTCGCGGCGGACGCTGAACATCTGGATCCCGTAGGTGCCGGAGGCGTCGCGCCCGGTCAGCAGCCCCCCCCACTCGTGCGAGCGGGTCGCCATCGCCTCGGCCTCGGCGAGGCGGCCGTCGCACAGGGCGATCGCCGAGCCGTAGTGCTCGGCCACGTGGTGCATGAACGGCTGCGCGGTGCGCTCGGCCATCTCGCGCAGGACGGCGACCTCCCGCCGGGCGGAATCGAGATCGCAGAGCGCGACGAAGGTCGGCACCCGCCAGGCCATCGCCTCGGCGCGGATCTCGGCGTCGCCGAGCTCCTCCGCCAGGTCCCTCGCCTCGGTCAGCATCGCGAGGATCTCCTCCAGCGGGCTCGTCCCGCGCGACCAGTAGGAGCGCACCAGCACCTTGGCCAGCCCGGCGCGATCCTCGAGGCGCCGCGCCAGCGCGATCGCGTTGCGCGCGGACGATCGCCCCGCGCTCGCGCTCGCCCTGGAGGTCGAGCGCGCGGGCCAGGCCCGCCAGCAGGCCGACCCGCAGCTCGTCGTCGCCCTCGCCGAGCGCCGCGATCGCCTCCTCGAGCAGCTCGACCGCGTCCCGCGTCGGCGATCCCGGGGCGCCAGCAGGCGTCCTCGTAGCCGATCGCCGCGCGGGCGAGCAGCTCGGCGCTGCCCAGCTCGCGGGCGATCTCCGCCGCCGCGGCGAAAGCCTCAGCGCGTCGGGCGCCTTGCCCGCCCGGTGGCTGGCCGTGCCGAGCTCGAGGCAGATCCTCAGCCCGCTGCGCGGTGTCGTCGACGCCGAGCTCGATCGCCGTGCGCAGGCGCACCGCTGCCTCGTCGAAGGCGAGCGCCGCGGCGGCCGCGCGCGCGGCGCGCAGGTTGTAGTCGACCGCGCGCTCGGTGCCGCCGAACGGCGCGGCGGCGGCGAAGTGGTGGGCGAGGTCGGCGAGCGCGCGGCCCGAGTCGGCCGCCGGCTGCTTCCAGCGCCTCGCCGACGCGCAGGTGCAGCTCGGCCCGCCGCAGCCCGCGAGAGGCCGGTCATAGAGCGCCCGGCGCACCAGCTCGTGGGTGAAGCGGCAGGCGAGCCGCTGGGACGGCAGCTCCTCGATCATCCCGCTGGCCACCGCCTCCTCGAGCGCGCCGAGAAGCTCGGGCTCGGCGAGGCCGGCGGCGCGGCGGATCAGCTCGAGCTCGAACTCCGCGCCCGGCCGTCGCCGCCAGCTCGAGCAGCGTCGATCGTGCTCGGGGCGAGCCGGGCGAGCCGCTGGCTGACCACCTCGCGCACGCTCTCGGGGGTGCCGAGCTCGTCGAGCGGGCGGGTGAGTGCGGAGCCTGCCCCGCCGTCACCTCCACCGCGCCGGTCTCGACCAGCGCGCGCCACAGCTCGCAGACGAGGAAGGCGTTGCCCTCGGTGAGGTCGCTGGATCGCCGCCGCCAGCTCGCGCAGCCCCGGGCCCGGCTCGCCGCCGGCGGCGCGGCGGACGAGCTCGGCGACCTCCGCTGCGGAGAGCCCGCCGAGCCGCAGTCGCACGACGTCGTCGGAGCGGCGCAGGTCGGCCAGCGTCTCGGCGAGCGCCCGCGGCAGTCGGCCTCGGTGTCGCGGAAGGTGGCGAGGAGCAGCAGGCGCGCGTCCCCGGCCGCGCGCGCCAGGTGGCGCAGCAGCAGCAGCGTCGGGGCGTCGGCCCAGTGGCACGTCCTCGAGCACGAGCAGCAGCGGCCGCCGCGGCCGACGCCGGCGAGCAGGTCGGTCGACCGCGGTGTGCAGGCGGTGGCGCTCGGTGTCGGGGTCGGCTGCGACCGGCGCCGGCAAGCTCGCCGACCCGGGCGGGCAGCTCGGGCAGCAGGCGGGCCAGCTCGCCGCCGCCGGCGCCGAGCGCGGCGCGCAGCTCGCTCGGTCCCGATCGCGCGGACGAGGCGGTCGAGCGCCTCGACGAACGGCCCGTAGGGCGTGCGCACGACCGCGTCGCAGGCGCCGTAGAGGACCAGCGCCCCCTCCTCCGCCGCGGCCTGGCCGCGAACTCGCGCACCAGGCGGCTCTTGCCCGAGCCCGGCTCGCCGCCAGCAGCGCGACGCGGCGTCCCTCGCCCTCGGCCGGGGCATCAGCGGCGCTGAGCCTCGCCAGCTCGCCGGAGCGGCCGACGAAGGGCAGGGCCGAGCGCGAGGCGCGAGCGAGCCGGGAAGATCGGACGTTCCGTCGCCCACGGGCACACCATAGTCAGATCTGACCATGCCGCCCCGCCCTGCCCGACGCAGCGGGCGTCGAATTGGGTCAGTTCAGGTCATGACAGGACCGCCGCCGCGCCCTAGGCTCGCTCCGGAGATCGAGTCTTCGCGACCGCAAGGAGGAGCGTGAGCACCGTGACACACCCGCGCAGGCGCAGCAGACACTCCCGGCTTCGAGGGGCAGCTGATCGGCCCCGAGGACACCGGCTACGAGGAGGCCCGCAAGGTCTACAACGCGATGATCGACCGGCGTCCGGCGCTGATCGCCCGCTGCGCCGGCGCCGACGACGTGGCCAAGGCCGTCGACTTCGCCCGCGAACAGCGACCTCCTGCTGGCGGTCCGCGGCGGCGGCCACAACGGCGCCGGCCTCGGCACCTGCGACGACGGCGTCGTCCTCGACCTCTCCGGCCTGAAGGAGATCGAGGTCGATCCCGGCGCCCGCACGGCCCGGGTCGGCGGCGGCTGCACCTGGGGCGAGGTCGACGCCGCCACCAACGAGCACGGGCTGGCGACCCCGAGCGGGATCATCTCGACCACCGGCGTCGGCGGCCTCACGCTCGGCGGCGGCATCGGCCACCTGACCCGCAAGTGCGGCCTGACGATCGACAACCTGCTCGAGGCCGAGGTCGTGCTGGCGAGCGGCGAGCGGGTGCGCGCCAGCGCGGACGAGAACCCCGACCTCTTCTGGGCGATCCGCGGCGGCGGCGGCAACTTCGGCGTCGTCACCTCCTTCCTCTTCCGCCTGCACGAGGTCGGCACGATCGTCGGCGGGCCGACCTTCTGGGCCGTCGAGCAGGGCGCCGAGGTGCTGACGCGCCTACCGCGAGTTCATGCCTCGCCGCGCCGCGCGAGCTGAACGGCTTCTTCGCCTCACCACGGTGCCGCCGGCGCCGCCGTTCCCCGAGGAGCTGCACCTGCGCAAGGTCTGCGGGATCGTCTGGTGCTACGTCGGCGGCGAGGAGGACGGCGCGGCGGCGATGGCGCCGCTGCTCGAGGCGACTGCCCGAGCCGCTCATGCACGGCGTCCAGCTCGATGCCGCTCCCGGCGCTGCAGAGCGCCTTCGACGGCCTCTACCCGGCGGGCGACCAGTGGTACTGGCGGGCCGACTTCGTCAAGGAGATCCCCGACGAGGCGGTCGCGGCCCACGCCCGCTTCGGCGCCGGAGATGCCGACGATGAAGTCGACCATGCACCTGTACCCGATCGACGGCGCCGCGCACGACGCCGACGCCGTCCGACACCGCCTGGGCCTACCGCGACGCCAACTGGGGCTCGGTCTTCGCCGGCGTCGATCCCGACCCCGCCAACGCGGCGGCGATCCGCAGCTGGTCCATCGACTACTTCGAGGCGCTGCACCCCCACTCGGCCGGCGGCGCCTACGTCAACATGATGATGGACGAGGGCCAGGAGCGGGTGCGGGCCAGCTACGGCGACAACTACGACCGCCTGGCGCGGGTCAAGGCGAAGTACGACCCGGGCAACCTCTTCCGCGTCAACCAGAACATCGAGCCGCAGGCGTAGACGGCCAGCTCGGCGCGCGGCGTCATTGCCGCGCGTCATTCCAAACGCGAGTCTCAGGGCATTGCTCCGGACATCGTGCTTACGAGGGGCCCGAGTCCGGCGGCGCGGACAGCAGGTCCTCGAGGCTCTGCTTGAGCGCGGCGAAGCGGCGCTTTCCGAGGGCCTGCTGCCAGTCGTCCTCCACCTGCTCGACGGCGCCCCTTACTGCCGCCGCGAGCTCCAGGCCGCGGTCGGTGAGATAGATGACCTTGCCACGCTGATCGGCGCCCTCGGCTCGGCGCTCCAGATAGCCGGCGTCTTCGAGCTCGCCGAGGAGGATGTTGATGTGCTGCTTGGTGCGGCCGCTGCGCGCGGCGAGCTCGCTGGGTCGGGTCTTGTGAGGGCCCGGGAAGCCGATCACGGGCGCGTGGCTGGGGCGCACGTCGGCGAAGCCGGCGGTCTTCAGCTGCGCGAAGATTCGCTCCAGCGCCCACTCGTAGTTTTGGCGGAGCAACGCCGGGGCCATCGGCTCGGTGACCCCGGTATACGGGCGCTCGGTTGGAGATGAAGGAGCCCTTCGACCCATTTCGTCAAAAGAGTTTACTTGACAGGTGGTCAAGGATCTATACGATCTGCTAAGTCAAGATTCTTTACCAACTGAGAGAGGAGTCGCCAATGACCAACGAAACGACCCATGCTCCTGCCGGACGCGGCCCGCACCAGCTGGTGATCGGCAGCGTCGCGGTGAGCAGGTTGCTGGGCGGCGAGGAGACCGCCGGGCAGCTCTCGCTGGTGGAGCTCCGGGGGCTTCCCGGCAGCGGGCCCGGCGCGCACCTGGATCCCTGGCGCGAGACGTTCTACGTGCTCGAGGGCGAGCTGACCTTCCGATTCGAGCACGACGGCGCCGTGAGCACCGTGGTCGCCGGGCGCGGGGATGTGGTCTCGATCCCGGCAGGTGTCGGCCACGCCTTTAGCGTCACCGGTTCGGAGCCCGCCCGCTATCTGATCATCGGCACGGCCGCGGGCATCGACGCGTTCTTCGCCGACGCCGGCGAGGCTATCGAGGAGGCATCATTGCCGAGCGAGCCGCGTCCTTTCGACCGCGACCGGCTTCTGGGGGCGTTCGCCAAGCACGGACTGACGCCGCACAGCTTCCCTGCGGAGCCCGTCGAGCACACCTGATGGGCCGTTCCCAGCCAGCCGACGGCCGTCGGCTGGCTGGAATGACGTTCACGCAGCGCCTTGCGCCGGTGTCGAGCTTGGGGTGCGCAACCGCCCTACCCCGGGCCCGGTATGTCCCGATCGCGCTGCGGGCCCATCACTTCGGCGAGCGTCTTCCGGAGCTGCTCGTAGCGCCGGCGTCCGATCGTCTGTCTCCATTCGTCCTCGATCTGTGCGTGGATCCCCACGGCAACCTCGTGTAGCCGGTTACCGCGCGCGGTGAGCCGGATAATGCGCGCGCGACGATCGGCCGGGTCGCGCTGGAGCCCGAGGTAGCCGAGCCGCTCGAGCTCGCGTAGCAAGTCGTTGACGCGCTGCTTTGAGATCTGCACGTCCGCGGCGACCTCGCCAGGCCGCCGCCCGCCGGGCCCGGGCCAGCGGAACAGGGTCACGTGCGCGGGGCGCAGGTCGTCGAAGCCGGCGGCGCGCACACCAGCGTAGATCCGCCTGCGGATCTCGTGCAGCCCGAAGCGCAGCAGCGCGCCGATTGGAAGCGGCGGCAAGGAGGGCTCGCGGTCAGCGGCGCCGAGGGTTGACATCAAAAGTACGATACCAGTACTATTAGCAGTACGGCTTCCATACTACCTGGAGGATGAAAGCATTGAACGCCGACACCACCCACGTCAAGTACCTGCCCGCCGGCCGCGGGCGCTCGTTCGCGCTGATGGGCTCCTCGCTGACATTCAAGGACGAGCCCGCCGACAACGGTGACGCGCTGATGGCATTCGAGCACCGCTGCCCGCCCGGCCTTGGTGTGCCGCCGCACAGCGAGCGAAACCACGAGGCCTTCTACGTGCTCGAGGGCACGCTCGAGGTTCAGGCCGCCGACGAGAGCTACCGGCTCGGCCCGGGAGCGTTCCTCAGCATTCCTCCCGGGGTCATCCATTCGCTGCACAACCCAGGTCCGGAGCCGATGCGGGTCTTGACGATCGTCGCGCCCGGAAGTGGACACGAGCGCTTCTTCACCACGCTCGGCGATCCGATCGAGGACCCCGCCAATCCGCCGCAGCCCAGCGAGGCACCCGACGTCGAGCGGGTGGCGCAGATCGCCCACCAGTGCGGGATCGACTTCCTGCCGCCGCCTGACGAGCACGATGCGTGACTAGGGACCTCTCCGAAACGTTTGACCTGAAACCGACCATCCGCTCCGTTCGTCATTTGTACCGCTCTGCGACACAAAGAGCGAACGGAGTCTCGCCCCGGCGACCCCCACCGCTCCGTTCGTCATTTGTACCGCTCTGCGACACAAAGAGCGAACGGAGTTCGTGTCCGCCTCCGTCGGGCCACACCTCGCGGAATGACGCCCGTAGCCCCTGCCCGCCTGGGCCCCTACCAGCCCCTCCCCTGTTTGCCCTCCTCACCTGCAAGTAGGAGGGCAAACAGGGGGAGGGGCTGTTTCTCTCATCGATCACCACAGGGAGGGGTTGTCTCTCTCATCGTCAATCGACGAAGGGTTCGTTTCGGGTTGGAGGTCTCCATCGGTCAACGAGGTGCTCTCCTGGGTCCCGGGGCCATCTCCGCGCTCCTCCAGAGAGCCAGGGGGCTCGGGGATTTCGGGCCCTGGCGACGAAAGAGGCGGGAAGGTCGGGAACGGATGGACCGGTCGGCCCTGAGCGGTGTGGCCTGAGCGGCGCGTTGGGGGCGGGCAGACCTGAGCCAACCGGATATACACCTGTCTGGAACGCAAGCGCAATGCGCGGCCCGAACACACCACACTTCTGCTCGGAGATGGCGACGGCAAGACGTTCCGCGTGCTCGATGCGCGCGGGGCCAGAGTGGCGGTGTGGAACGGGCGACGGACTGTCCGCCTCGGTGCCAGCCGCCTGCTTTCGGTAGACATCGCCGGCCGCGGCGAGCACTTCGAGTACCTCGGCGGCGGCGTGACAGCTGCGCAGAGCGCGCGAGCGGGCATAGACGATGCATGGGTCTGGGCGGGCCGTGTGGACCCTTGGTTCGTGACGCACTTGACGACCTTGTTGTGAGGCGCTAACGTGACGGACATGACGGTCGCCGACGTAGCCTCCCGTGCCTTTGCCGACGAGCTCGAGCGGCTCGCGCGCGACGGCGAGCTGACGCTCGAGGAGCCCGAGCGCGCGGGGCGACGCGGGGCCCTCATCGTCGCGGCGTCGGGAATCTGGTCGCATCATCTCGGCGGCCTGCTCGACTCCGAGCAGGCCAGAGAATTGCTTGGAGTCAAGAGCCGTCAGGCGGTGCACGACCTGGTTCGCCGCGGCAGGCTCCTGCGCCTCAGCGACAGCGCCGGGCGCGCCCGCTACCCCGGCAACCAGTTCGACGAGCACGGTCGACCCTTCGCGGTCCTCAAGGACGTGATCGAGGCGTTCGTCGCCGCAGACGTCACTCCCTGGACGACTGCCTCCTTCCTCAGCTCACCGCAGCGCGAGCTGGACGGGCAGACCCCGCAGCGCTGGCTGCGGGATGGGGGCGATCCGCAGCCGGTGCGCGAGGCGGCGGCGCGGGTCGCGGCGCGGCTCGCCCACTGAGGTGGCGCCCCCCGGTTCCTCGCCTCTGTCCCCGCAGGGCGATCCGACCCGGTTCCCGTCGTGGGAGGCCCCCGCCGAGCACCCATGGTCGCGGATGCACCGCCGGGACCGCGGGCCGTGGTGGTTCTCGAGTGGCGGCAGCGGCCGGTTCGACCTGGAGCCGCCGGGCGGCACCTGCTACCTCGCCGCGGCGCCGCTCGGTGCTCTGATCGAGCACTTCGACGGGATCAGCGTCATCGCGGAGGAGGATCTGAAGCGACGACGGATCTCGACCCTCGCAGTCGGCAGACCGCTGCGCCTCGCTGACTGCACGAGTCCCAAGGCGCGGCGCTTCGGCGCCGACCTCTCGTTGAGCGCCGGCTCCGACTACGCGGGTGCGCAGCGCTTTGCCGCTTGGCTTCGCGAGGCCGGCTTCGACGGGGTGCGCTACCTGCTGCGCAACGACCCTGCCGCCAATCTGATCGGCGTCGCTCTCTTCGGCTCCGCCGGTGAGCAGGACCTGCCCGTCCTGTCGAGCGCGGAGGCCGACGAGGGCACCCTGGCGGAGGCCAGCCGGCGCTACGGAGTCGGGGTGGTTCCGACTCCCTGAGCGCCGCGCGCCGCATCTCGGGCGAGGCATCGGCGCTGCTTGACGCATCCGTTCGGCACAGTGAAGATGACGCACCACTCGAGGTGATGCGGCGGCGACTTCTCGCCCGCCGTCGAAGGATTTCAGGGGGAGCCCTCGCGCCGTGCGATCTTTGGGCCACATGCGGCGATTTCTCGCCCGCCGCGAGAAGAGGAATACGTCACTAAGGGGTTTTGGGTGCCCGGCCGATAACGGTCGGGATGTTCGACATCGACTCAGCGCTGCGCACGCTCGTCGAGCGCGAGGGCTCGGACCTGCACATCAAGGTGGCCGCGCCGCCCACGATTCGCCTGCACGGGGAGCTGATGGCGCTCGAGGGCCACGAGCCGCTCACCCCCGACGACACCGAGAAGGCCTTCCACGACATCGCCGAGGTCCGCTCGCTGACCGAGTTCGAGGAGGACGGCGAGGCCGACTTCTCCTACGCGCTCCCGGGCCTCTCTCGCTTCCGCGTCAATGTCTTCAAACAGCGCGGCTCGACCTCGATCGTCTGCCGCGCCATCCCCTTCAAGATCCGCTCGGTCGAGGAACTCGGCCTGCCCCAGGTCGTCACCAACCTCGCCGAAGAGCAGCGGGGGATCATCCTCGTCACCGGCACCACCGGCTCGGGCAAGAGCACGACGCTGGCGGCGATGATCGACCACATCAACCGCACTCGCTCCCACCACATCGTCACGCTCGAGGACCCGATCGAGTACCTGCACGAAGACAAGGGATCGATCATCAACCAGCGCGAGGTCGGCTCGGACACCGCGAGCTTCGCCCGCGCGATGCGCCGCGTCCTGCGCCAGGACCCCGACGTGATCCTGATCGGCGAGATGCGAGACGAGGAGACCGTGCGCACCGCGCTGTCGGCGGCGGAGACCGGCCACCTCGTGCTCTCCACCGTCCACACCCTCGACGCGACCGAGACGATCAACCGGATCATCGACTTCTTCCCGCCCCACCTGCAGCACCAGGCGCGGGTGATGCTCTCCTCGACGCTGAGGGGGGCGATTGCCCAGCGGCTCGTGCCCGACATCACGGGCGCAGGCCGCCTCCCCGCCTCGGAGGTGATGGTCGTCACCGGCCGCGTCCAGGACCTGATCCTCAACCCCGAAGAAACCGGCAAGATCACCGAAGTGATCGCCGAGGGCGACTACTACGGCATGCGCACCTTCGACCAGTCGCTGCTCGGCTACGTGATGGAGGGGAAGGTCGCCGAGGAGGTCGCGCTCGACTTCGCCTCCAGCCCGCACGACTTCAAACTGATGCTGTCCGCCGGCGGCCAGCGCGCCAGCGGCATCGAGCAGCTGGCGGCCCAGCCCAGCGACTGAGCCCGGTTCCGCCCGCGCGAATCCTGAGTAGAACGAGCGTCCAGTGGGCGCGCAGGCCGCCTGCCACGACTCAAGGCAACCCTGCCGGGGGTCGATCTGCTTCCCGATGGCCGCGATCGGTCCACTTCGGTATCGCCTGCGCGAATTGACGAGGAGCGAGCGCGGCATGGCGCTGCCCACCGCGGTGTTCGCGATGATCGTCAGCATGGGCCTGGCGATCGCCGCCGTCACGGCCTCGGTCGACGCCCAGCGCGGCACCCACCGCGACAGCGGCGCCAAGAACGCGATCGCCGCCGCCGACGCCGGGGCGGGCGTGGCGCTGCTGCGCCTCAACCGGTTTCAGAGCAGCCTCAACAGCGCGACCCAGTGTGTGGGGCCGGCCGGCGAAGCGCTGACCCCGACGCGGCGGTTGGTGTCCGACGATCGGCACGGAATCCGTCGGCAACGCGACCTACTACTACCGGGTCAGCGCCTACCAGCAGGGCACCCCGCTGACCGTTGTCGCGATTGGCACGGCCGACGGCGTCAGCCGCCGCGTGAAGATGGGCCTGATGTCCTACGCCGAAGAAGAAGTCTTCTCCAGCGAGGGGCTGATTGGGCAGGACGACATCACCGTAAAGGGAGGGGTCGACATTCGGACCAACCTCGGCACAAACGGCGATGTCGTGCTCGAAAACGAAAACGGCAAGGCACCGACTATCTGCGGCGACGTCCGCCACGGGACCGGCAGGGACTCCCCCGAACCAGACTGCGACGGCGAGACGACGGAAGCCAACAAACCGCTGCCGTCGATCCTGCCGCCCGAAGACATCGTCGCCAACAACTGGAACTGCCGGCTCGCGAAGGAAATTGGCACGAACTGCGCGACCGAAGACGAATACGACCCCTTCGTCGGCACCAACGGCAAAGAAAACCGCAGCTCGACCGAACCCTGGGACCCCGCAACGAGGACGATCAACATCGGTGGCAACTCGACCCTGACGATGGGCGGTAGGGACTACTTCGTCTGCCGGCTGATTGCGAGCAACGGCGAATTGATCATGCCGGCCGAAGCGGGCGTGCGGATCTTCTTCGACACGCCAGAAAACTGCGAACTCGAAGACGGCGACCTGCAGGTGAGCATCACCGGAAACACGGTGATCAAGTCGACCGGCTTCAACCCCGAAGAGGGCAGCTACAGGCTGCCGGGCCTCTACCTGCTTGGGTCGCCGACGATCACCACCACCGTGAAGCTGACCGGGGGATCCAAGACCGACCGCAACGAATTGATGCTCTATGCCCCAAACAGCGACGTCGAAATCGGCGGCAGCGCCAGCTGGCTGGGCCTGATCGCCGGTAAGACACTGCTCCTGCACGGTTCGGCGAAGGTCGAATCGGACCCCAACATCGAAGGGCCCGAAATCAACTATTCGACCCTCTGGGAGCGCACCAACTACGTCGAGTGCACCGGGGCAACCGGCGCGCCGCCCGACGCGAACTGCTGAGCGTCGCCCGAGACTCAAGCTCGGGGCCAAAGCTGTCGAGCTAGATAAGCGAACCCATGCGCGACAGGCTTAACAGCAATCCGCTCCTGCAGGCTGCCGTCCTCGGCGTGCTGCTGATCGGCACCGGCTTCTTCGTGCTCTCCTCGATGGGGGGCGGCGAAGAAGAACCCGAACCGAGCGAAACGACCACCTCGACGACGGTGACGACCACGCTGCCGGCCCGCAGCACCGCCTCGCCCGCGGCGGCGATGGCCACCGCGCTCAGCCTGGTCAACGGCGTCACCAGCGACGCGCCGCCCTTGCCGCGCCCGGTGCTCTCCGCCTGGAACGCCAACAAGACGCTGGTCCTGCTCTTCATACACGAGGGCGGCATCGACGACCGCCTGGTTGCCGCCGCCGTCAGGCGCCTGCACTCGCGGCCGGACCTCGCAGTCTTTGTGGTCCCCGATCGAAAGATCGCTCGCTACGCGGCGATCACGCAGGGCGTCGGCGTCAATCGGGTCCCGGCACTGGTCGTGGTGCGGCCGAAGCGACTCGACCAGACCCTGCCCACGGCGTCGGTCAGCTACGGCCTCCAGAGCCCCGAGAGCATCGTCCAGCAGGTGACCGACGCCGAATACACGGGCCGCACCCTCGACTACCACCCATGAGGATCTGACCATGGACTCGCGGGAATTCCCGAGCCACCTGCAACCGGTGCCCGACTCGGGCGACTCCACCGCGCCGGTGCTCGAGCCCCAGGACGCCGGCACGCCGGGGCTGACACCGCCCCGGGCGCGGGGCCGCTCCAGCGGCTTCGTCACCGACGTTCTCGTCGACCTGCACTACGTCTCCGACGAGCAGGCCCGCCAGGCGATCGAGCAGGCTCGCACGGCCGCCCGCCCCCCGGAGCGGCTGCTGATCGAACAGCGGGCGATCAGCTCCGACCAGCTCTCCCGCGCGGTCGCCGAGCGCTACGGACTCGACCACATCGACCTCTCCGTCTACCAGGTCGACATGGCCGCCGCCAACCTGATCTCGGTCAACACGGCGCGCCGCTACAGCGCGCTGCCGGTCGGCTTCGTCGACAAGGACACGCTGCTGGTCGCGATGTCGGACCCGACCAACGTGCTCGCGGTCGACGACATCCAGATCGCCACCGCCCTTGACTGCCGCGTCGCGGTTGCCGCCGAGGAGGACATCGAGTCGCTGATCGGCCGCCTCAACACCCTGCAGAGCGCCGTCTCAGAGGCGGTCGGCGAGGGAGAAGATGCCAGCGAGGACGAGCTCGCCGAGGTCAGCGAGCTCGAAGTCAGCGCCGAGGACGCGCCGGTGATCAAACTCGTCTACAGCATCCTCGGCCAGGCGGTGGGGGAGGGGGCCTCCGACGTGCACTTCGAGCCCGGCGAAGGGGAGATGCGGGTCCGCTTCCGGGTCGACGGCGTGCTGCGCGAGGCGGCCCACGTGCCGAAGCGGATGGTCAACGCCGTGGTTTCGCGGGTGAAGATCATGAGCGACCTCAACATCGCCGAGAAGCGCGTGCCCCAGGACGGCCGGGTCAGCATCACGGTCGAGGACCGCCGCGTGGACCTGCGTGTCACGACGCTGCCGACCCAGCGCGGCGAGGGGGCGACGATCCGCATCCTCGACAAGGACAACGCCCAGCTCTCGCTCGACGACCTCGGCATGGACGGCACCGCCAGAGAACGCTTCGAGGCTGCCTTCAAGCAGTCCTACGGCGCGGTGCTGGTGACCGGGCCGACCGGCTCCGGTAAGTCGACGACCCTCTACGCGGCCCTGGGGGTCCTCAACCAGGTCGAGAAGAACGTGATCACGATCGAGGACCCGGTCGAGTACCGCCTGCAGGGGATCAACCAGATCAACGTCAACCGCAAGGCGGGGCTCGACTTCGCCACCGGCCTGCGCTCGATCCTGCGCGCCGACCCCGACATCGTGATGGTCGGCGAGATTCGCGACGGCGAGACGGCGCGGATCGCGGTCGAGGCGGCGCTGACCGGGCACATGATGCTCACCACTCTGCACACCAACGACGCCCCCGGCGCGATCACGCGCCTCACCAAGATGGGGATCGAGGCCTTCCTGACGGCGTCGGCGGTCGATTGCGTCGTTGCCCAGCGATTGGCCCGCAAGCTCTGCAGCCACTGCAAGCAGCGCACGATTGTGTCGCCGGAGGCGCTCGCCGATGCCGAGATCCGCATCGGCGGCGATCTCGAGGCCTACGAGCCGCAGGGCTGCCCCCGCTGCAACCAGAGCGGCTACAAGGGCCGCATCGGCATCTTCTCGGTGATGGAGATGAGCGAGCGGATCAAGGAGATGACTGTCGCCGGCGCGCCGGAGGCCGAGATCGCCTTGGCGGCCCGCGAGGAAGGGATGCTGACCCTGCGCGAGGACGGCCTGGGCAAGATCCGCAGCGGGCTGACCAGCCTCGAGGAGGTTCTCCGTGTCACCGCCTGAGCCGATCTGCCGTCTCAGCGCGGCCAAGCCGGGCACCGAATCGCCGGCGCGTCCCCGCCGGAACTTCAGGAATCGACCCCGGAGGTCGATCTAGATGGCTATGCAATTCGACTTCGCTGAGGTCCTCCGCCACATGGTCGACGTCAAGGCCTCTGATGTCCACCTGACCCCGGGCTTTCCGCCGGCGATCCGCGAAAAGGGCAAGATCGTGCCGATGGAGGGCTTCCCCGTGCTCTCCAGCCAGGAGACGCGCGAGGTCGTCTACTCGATCCTCAACGACGACCAGCACAAACGGTTCGAGAACCACAAACAGCTCGATTTCGCCTACGCGATTCCCAACGTCGCCCGCTTCCGCGTCAACTGCTTCTTCCAGCGGGGCTCGGTCAGCGCCGCGTTCCGGCTGGTGCCGCAGGACATCCCCAGCCTCGACTCGCTTGGCGTCCCGCAGGTGCTGCGCGAGCTGGCCGCCAAACCGCGCGGCTTCGTCCTCGTCACCGGTCCGACCGGCTCGGGCAAGTCGACGACGCTGGCGGCGATGATCGACGTGATCAACATCGAGAACCAGGGCCACATCCTGACGATCGAGGACCCGATCGAGTTCCTGCACCAGCACAAACGCTCGATCGTCAACCAGCGCGAGGTGGGCGCCGATGCCGACGACTTCGCGCTCGGCTTGCGCGCCGCCCTGCGAGAGGACCCCGACGTGATCCTGGTCGGCGAGATGCGCGACCTGGAGACGATCTCCACAGCGCTGACCGCGGCCGAGACCGGCCACCTCGTCTTCGCCACCCTGCACACCCAGTCGACCGCGCAGACGGTCGACCGGATCATCGACGTCTTCCCGCCCCAGCAGCAGGGGCAGGTGCGAACCCAGCTGTCGATCGCCCTGCAGGGAATCGTCACCCAGCAGCTGCTGCCAACCGCCGACGGGATGGGCCGCGTCGTCGCCACCGAGGTGTTGGTGCCGACGCCGGCGATCCGCAACCTGATCCGCGAGGGAAAGACGCACCAGATCTACGCTGCGGTGCAGACCTCGGGCGCGGTTGGAATGCAAACGATGGACGCCGACCTGGCGCGCCTCGTGCGGGCGGGGACCGATCACCCGCTCGCTCGCCGAACAGCAGGCCTCCGTCCCCGAGGAGCTCAAACGGCTCCTCGGCTCCGCGCCGGTGGCGGCGCCGGCGCCCGCCGGTGCCGGGGACGGGCCGTCGCCCGCCGCGCCCCAAGCACGCCCAACTCCGCACCGCCGGCCTCCTCCGCGCCACCGCCCACCCCGGTCGGCGCACCGCCCGGCCAGCGCGGGAGGGCTAGCCCGTGGCGAGTGCGACCACATTCGCCTTCCGGGCGATGGACCTCTCGGGGGCCGCGTCGACCGGTGAGCTCGAGGCCGACTCCAAGGCCCAGGTCACCGAGCAGCTCCGCCAGCGCGGCCTGATCGTCCTCGACGTCAGCGCGAAGAGCGAGCCCTTCAAGCTCGAGGACCTCTGGCGGCGCTGGAAGGGCGTCAACATGCGCGAGCTGGCGATCTTCTCGCGGCAGTTCGCGACGCTGGTGGCCTCCGGGATGCCGATGCTGCGCACCCTGCACACCCTTGAGCAGCAGAGCAAGGACGAGAAGATCAAGGAAGCGGCGGCCGGGCTGCGGGCGGACGTCGAGGCCGGCAGCACCCTCGAGCAGGGCATGGACCGCCACCCGCAGGTCTTCGACCGCCTCTTCCGCGCGATGGTCCGCTCGGGTGAGGAATCGGGCCGCCTCGAGGACGCGCTCGACCGGATCGCCTTCCAGGTTGAGAAGGCCGACTCGCTGCGCCGCCAGGTCAAATCGGCGATGATGTACCCGGCGATGGTCTTCGGCGTGGCGACCGTCGTCCTGCTCGCTGATGGTCACCTTCATCATTCCGGTCTTCGTCGGCATCTTCGAAGAGATCGGCGCAGAACATCCCGGCGAAGACACCTCTCTGCCGCTGCCCACGCAGGTCTGCGTGGTGGCCTCCGACGCGATCACCAGCTACTGGTTCGTGATCCTGCCCGTGCTGTCGTTTCGATCTACGGCCTCTTCAAATGGAAGAAGACCGAAGCCGGCAAGGAAGTCTGGGACCGCTTCCTGCTGCGCCTCCCGTTCAAAATCGGCGACGTGATCCAGAAGGTGGCGCTGGCCCGCTGGTCGCGCACCTTCTCGGGCTCGGTCTCGGCGGGGGTGCCGATGCTGCAGTCGATCAAACTGACCGGCGAAACCGCCGGCAACGTCGTGGTCGAACAGGCGATGGACGACGTCTACGCCTCGGTCAAGCGCGGCGGCTCGCTCGCCGGGCCGATCGAGACCAACCCGATCTTCCCGCCGATGGTCGGCCACATGGTCGCGGTTGGCGAGGAAACCGGTCAGCTGGAGCACATGCTGACCAAGATCGCCGACTTCTATGAGGCCGAGGTCGACGCCAAGGTGAAGGCGCTCACCGCCCTGCTCGAGCCGGTGATGATCGTCTTCGTCGGCGGCATCGTCGGCTTCATCGTGATCGCGATGTACCTGCCGATCTTCAGCCTCTACGACAAGATCCGCTGAGCCGGCAAGGGGACGCCGCGTAACCTTACGAGATTTGCGTCGCTTGGTAAGGTTAACTCTTAACCTTACAAAGCTAAGCAAGCGAAAGGTTGCAGGATGTCGCTGACGCCGAAGACTGCCGCTGCGCAGTCGATTGGCCGCTATGTCGAGCGCGAATGGCGCTCAAATCCGGCGGGGCCGACGCGGCGCGCTCGCCGGCAGGGCCGCTACCGGGCGTTCGTACCCGATTCGATCGCGGAGCGATCCTTTCCGCTCAGCGACGATGCGAGCCTCGCGTCGCACGGAGCGACGAAAGCGCTGCAGCGCCTCCAGCAGGCCCCGCTTCGGATCGCGACGCTGGGAGCCGTGGCGCAGAACCTGCTGCGCTCCGAGAGCGTCGCCTCCTCGCGCATCGAGGGCGTGCTGATCTCGCACAAGCGCCTGGCGCGGGCAAGTCACCTCGGCCCCGGGAGGGGCCCTGGCGGGCGCCAGGCGGAGGAGGTGCTGGGCAATGTCGATGCTATCCGGCAGGCAATCGAGGCCGGGACGCAATCCCGGCCGATCGGCGTCGAGGACCTGGTCCAGATCCATCGGCTGCTGCTGCGCTTCGTCGATGACCACGGCATCGCCGGCATCGTTCGCACGACTCAGAACTGGATCGGCGGCAACGACTACAACCCGATCGAGGCGAGCCTCGTGCCACCACCACCCGCGCACGTGCCGGAGCTGCTGGAAGATCTCTGCCGGTTCGTCGGGCGCGAGGACCTGCCGCCCATCAATCAGGCGGCGCTCGCGCACGCGCAGTTCGAGACGGTCCATCCGTTCGCCGACGGGAACGGCCGCGTCGGTCGGGCGCTGATCTACGCGGTGCTGCGCCGGCGCGGAGAGGTGGCCCACTACGTCCCGCCGATCAGCCTGATGCTGAGCGCTGCGCCCAGCACCTACATCGCGGGTCTCACCGCCTACCGCGAAGGCGAGGTGAGCGAGTGGTGCGAGCTGTTCGCCTCCGCCGTCGAGCGAGCCTCCGAGGAGGCCCTGAACCTTGCCGAAGCGATCGAGGACCTGGAGGGGGAGTGGCTGGTGCGCGCCGGCAGGCCGCGCGAGGGTTCCGCCGCCCGCCGCCTGATCGCTGCCCTCCCAGAGCAGCCGGTCTTCGACTCGGCCACCGCCCAGCGTCTCACCGGCCGCTCCCACGTAGCCGTCAACAGCGCCCTGCGCCGGCTCGAAGACGCCGGCATCGTCCGTCGCCTGAACGAGCGCAAGTGGGGCCGAGCCTGGGAGTGCGACGGGCTGCTGGAGTTGATCGAAGGTTTCGAGGAATCGGTGGGCGCGGCCAATCCTCCTGCCGGCGGGCCGCCCAGCTCGCTGGTGCTCGACGAGCTGCGCGAGGAGCGGTTGTAGCTGCCTCATGCGAGGGTCGAGATGCGTTTGGAGCTTGAACCATTTTCCCGTATCAGTTATTTTGCTGCTATCGCAAAAAGGGCAAAAATGCAAAATACGTCTTAATACAAGGACTTTATGCACGACGCAAAACCTCTCAAACAAGGAAAACCCCTTCTCGATCAGGCAATTGCCTGGCTTGAGAATCGGCTCCCCGATAGCTGGAGCATAGAAAGGCTTGCTGACCAAAATCTAGACTCGAATCGTCCGCAAGTCGATTCAAAAATCAGACTCAACGGCCCATTTGGGACCAGCGCCGCTATCGCCACCGAGGAAAAGGAATCCATCTCGCCGCGGCTTGTGCTTGATCGCCTACTTCCTCAAGTGCAAGCCGCACGGAGGATGGGTGCCCCCCTTCCACTTCTCATCATCGCTCCCTGGCTGAGTGGGAAGACGCAAGAACTGCTCGCTGAGAATGGGATCGGCTACATCGATCTGACCGGAAATGCCCTGCTCCAGGTCGACAACCCACCGCTCTTTCTTCAGACGACCGGCTCGGAGCGCAATCCCACTCCGAAGAAGCGTGGCAAGGCTCAACTGCGGGGTCCCAAAGCCGCGCGATTGATCAGGCTGCTGACCGACGTCAATCCTCCTTACAAGCTTGGCGACATCGCCAAGGCCGCCCAACTTGCCCCGGGCTATGTCTCACGTCTGCTTGACACGCTCTACGACGAGGCCCTAATCGAGCGGGTCCCGCGCGGACCAGTAGAGAGAGTTGACCTCGCGGGACTGATCCGCCGCTGGGCCAACTCGTATGACGTGCTCAGGACGAATCGTGCCGGATTCTTCATCTCGCCCGCGGGGATCAATGCAGCCCTCAAGGAACTCTCCAGCTATCCGAGCGAGGAGCCCCGCTTCGCACTCACCGGTTCCCTGGCCGCGGTTCAACTAGCGCCCGTGGCCGCGCCAGCGCTACTCCTCGCCTACTGCGATAACGCCGAGGGACTCGTGCGCGATCTTGGACTGCTGCCCGCAAGCGAGGGCGCCAACGTGATTCTGCTCGAGCCCTTTGACTCTGTCGTCTGGCGCCGCAACACGACAGAGTCCGGACTGCGCTTCGTAGCCCCCGCGCAGGTCGCGGTCGATTGCCTCACTGGAACCGGCAGGATGCCGGCCGAGGGGGAGGCCGTCCTGGACTGGATGGCCGATAACGAGAAAGCTTGGCGGCTTCGTGAGATCCCGGATCCGGATCTCGAGCGGCAGTGACCGATATGTGACCACCTTCGGGCTGATGCCAACAGTCTGCCCGTCTCCGACTACACGATCGATGGCGATCTCACGCTTGACCCCGTCGTTCTGCTCGATGAGCCGGTACTGGCGGCGGAGAGGCACGGTTCGGCGAGCTCGAGGGGGTTCTCGCTGGCGGCTGGTCAGAGCGCGCTGATTCCGCCCTCGAGCCGTGCTCTTCGTTCGCACTGAGCCGTCGGAACTTCGACACGACGTTCATCTACGTCCACCTGCGATCGCAGCGGCGTGTGGCGAGACTTCGATGTGGGCCGCGGCCTATTGCGGGTAGCGGAAATAGGACGAGCGATCGAAGGGAGGCAGCCATGCCCGAGCCAGTCACGAAGCCGAAGGCCGCGGACGCCGGTCAGAGGATCCGAGTCGAGCCCTGCGCGAAGCGCGTGCGCGCCTTCGTGGGCGGCACGGTGGTGGCCGACAGCACTCGCCCGCTGCTCGTCTGGGAGGTCCCGTGCTTCCCGACCTACTACTTCCCCGCCGAGGACGTGCGCACCGACCTGCTGGAACCCGACGGCGAGGTCGACCACTCCCCCGAGCGCGGCAACGCCGAGGCCTGCACGGTGCGGGCCGGCGGTCGGGCAGCCCGCGGGGCCGCCCTGCGCTACGAGGACCCGCCCCCGGCCGAGCTGCGCGAGACGGTGCGGCTCGACTGGGACGCGATGGACGCCTGGTTCGATGGAGGACGAGCAGGTCTTCACCCACCCACGCGACCCCTACACGCGGGTCGACATCCTCGCCAGCTCGCGCCATCTGCGGGTCGAGGTGGAGGGCGAGACGGTGGCCGAGTCGACGAGCCCGCGGCTGCTCTTCGAGACCGGCCTGCCGGTCCGCTTCTACCTGCCCAAGACGCACGTGCGAATGGAGCTGCTGAGCGCCACCGGCACGGTCACCCACTGCCCCTACAAGGGCGATGCGGGATGGTGGTCGGTGCGCGCCGGCGACCGGCTCCACGAGGACCTCGCCTGGTCCTACCGCACCCCGCTGCCGGAGTGCGCGAGGATCGCCGGCCTCGTCGCCTTCCTCGACGAGAGGGTGGATGTCTACGTCGACGGCGTGCGGCGCGAGCGGCCCGTCACGAAATTCGACTGACGCAGCTCGAGACGGGGGCGGTCAGCGGAAGCGGGTAGACCGGTTATGGAGAAAATTACCTGTCCAACCCCGATTTTTTGCCGAAAGAAACCCAAGTTTCGACGATTTCACGATTCAAGGGCGTGCCTGGCAGTGTCGATGAGGAGCCTGTGATGACTCTGCCAGTGCTTCGGTGCTCAAAAGGCAAACCCGCCGCGAGGCGGGGGCGCAAAGCTGTCGGGGCTCCTTCGGGAGTCGGCCGGGCTACCACCGGGGTCGACAGACACCACGTGGCTTCACGCGACGGGGCTCTGGCGCAAACGATTAGGACCACAGGAGGTCTCTAATGTTTCTCCAGAATCTCCGGGCCAAGGTTGGCGCCCGGCTCAACGGCGACAGCGAGGCCGGCTTCACGCTGATCGAGCTCCTCGTCGTGATGCTCATCCTCGGAATCCTGGCCGCGATCGCGCTGCCCGCCTTCTTCAACCAGAAGGAAAAGGCCGGCGACGCCAAGGCCAAGGAGTACGTCCACAGCGCACAGGTTGCGATGGAGACGTGCGTCGACCGACCACAACGGCAGTTACGCCGAATGCGACAAGGCGGAACTCGAAAGCAATCGAGCCGACGCTGAGCAACGCAGACATTCAACGGTCAGCCGACAGTCGCTACACATGAAGAAAGCAAATACAAAATCACCATGCTGGGCTCCAAATCGACGCAGGAATTCTGGGTCGAAAACGACGGTGGCAGTCTCTACCTTCGAATGTAACGAAGCGGGCGTCGGCGGTTGTCCGCAACGCGGCCGAAGCCGGCAAACCGGGCAACTGGGGCGAATAGCCTAACCCCATCGCTTTGGCCTAGCCAAGCGTGAAGTTGCCGAGGGGCGGGCCTTGTGCCCGCCCCTCGTGCAATGGGCGCGCTTCGCACCTCGTCCAGGTGCCGCGGCTCGGCTAAACGAATGACCGATCGCAGCCGATAGAGGAACGATGCCGGCCAACCAGCCGACACCCCCTGCACGCGCCGCCCGCAAGGCGGTTCCGCGGAACCGCCTTGGCCGCGCTGCTCTGCGGCCGCCTTTGCGGCCGTCTTGTGCCCTGGGCGCTCGGGCCGTCGGCCGCCGGCGCAGCGCCCGCGACCTACGACGGCATCTCCGCCGACGGCGAGATCGCCGTCTTCAGCACGACCGAGCAGCTCGTGCCCGGCGACACCGACAACCAGGCCGACGTCTACGAGCGCTCCTACGACGCGGCGCTCGAAACCTACGTGACCCGGGAGGTCTCGATCGGGCCGACCGGCGGCAACGACGCCTCCCGCGCCCAGTACCGCGGCATCTCCGCCGACGGGAGCAGGGTCTTCTTCTCGACCCGGGAGGCGCTCGTCGCGCGACGACCAGACCGACAAGGAAGACCTCTACATGCGCGACCTGAGCACCAACACGACGACGCTCGTCTCCCAGGGCGCCGCCGGCTGCCAGGCGGAAGGCTGCGGCAACGGGGCCTTCGACGCCGGCTTCGCGCCGGATGGCCTGACGCCGGACGGCAACGAGGCCTTCTTCGTCACCAAAGAGCAGCTCTCCGCGGCCGACGAAGACTCCTCCTCCGACGTCTACATGCGCGACCTGAGCACGAACACGACGACGCTTGTCTCGGTGGGCGCGGCCGAATGCCAGGCGGCGGGCTGCGGCAATGGCCCCGACCCGGCCACCTTCAACGGCGTCGCCGCCAACGGCTCGACCGCGGTCTTCAGCAGCGTCGAATCGCTGGCGGGCGCGGACGAAGACGAACTGCTGGACGTCTACGCCCGCGATGTGGGGGGCGCGACTACGAGCCTGGTCTCGACGCCGAGGCCTTCGGGCTGCCCCACGGCCGTCGACTGCAGCGCGGTCTACGCCGGCGTGTCGGCCACGGGCTCCCACGTCTTCTTCGAAAGCAGCGAACAGATATCCGGGAGCGACACCGACGAATCCAAGGACATCTACGACTTCTCGGGAGGCACGGCGACGCTTGCCTCGATCGGCTCCGGTGGTACCGGCAACGGCGGCCCCAACGCCAACTACGCGGGCAGCACGCCGAACGGCGAAGCGGTCTACTTCCTGACGAGCGAAAGCCTTGACCCGACGGTCGACACCGACAGCCAGTCGGACGTCTACGAGCGCTCCGGCGGCGAAACGACGCTGGTCTCTCAGGGCGCGGCCGGATGCCAGGCGGCGGGCTGCGGCAATGGCCCCGACCCGGCTTCGTTCGAGTGGATCTCCCCCGACGGCTCGAGCTCCGCGGTCCTCTTCAGCACCGCCGAGCCGCTGAGCGAAGAAGACGAAGACACGGTGCAGGACGTCTACGAGCGCTCCGGCGGGGAAACGACGCTCGTCTCGACCGGCCCCGAAAGCCGCAACGGGCCCGCCGACGCCTCCTTCGCCGGCGCGTCGCCGGACGGCTCGCATCTCTTCTTCAACACCAGCGAGGCGCTTCTCGAAGAAGACCAGGACACGAGCTCGGATATCTACGAGCGCTCGGGCGGCGAAACGACGCTCGTCTCGACCGGGGCCGTGGGCGGCAACGGAAGCTTCAGCTCCAGCCTGCACGGCGTCTCCGAAAGCGGCGCCGACGCGTTCTTCACCACCAAGGAGCGCCTCGCGGTCGACGACGACTTCCTCGGCGAAGAAGACGTCTACGAGCGCTCGGGCGGGCGAAACGCTGCTCGTCTCGGTAGGCAACGACCCCGGGCTGCCGCTCGCCCCGCCGCCGCCGACGCTGCAGCGGACCGACCCGGAATCGCCCGGCGAATCGACCGAACCGCGGCTCGTCGGCCAGACCGAAGCCGGCGCCGCCGTCAAGATCTACACCTCTCCGGAATGCTCCGAAGGAGAACCGGTCGCGACAGGCAGCGGCGAAGAGCTCGCCTCGCCCGGCATCGCGGTCTCCGTCGAACCCGGTTCGACGACCAGCTTCTACGCGACCGCGGAAATCGAAGGCTTCGTCTCGGCCTGCTCGAGCGGCGTCGCCTACACGCAGCAAGTGGCGGCGGCGGTGAAGGGGGCGGAGGAGAAGAAGGCGGCAGCTCTCCCCGCCCCCGACCTCAGAAGAAGGCGGCGGCGCGAGTGGCGCCGGAGCGGCGCCTCCGCCGGTGGCGGCGGCGGCGCGAGTGGCGGCTCCGGCGGCCCACCGCAGTTCTACGGCGGCGGCATCCCCTTCGTGCCGCCGGAAACGCGTATCACCTTCGGGCCCAGCTTCAAGACCAGGAAGCATCGTGCGGTCTTCCGCTTCTACGACGTGACCGGCCAGCCCGCGACCCGCTTCATCTGCAAGCGCGACCGCCTTCACTGGCGTCGCTGCGAATCGCCGGCGCGGCTGCGCAAGCTGCGCCGCGGCCGGCACGTCTTCAAGGTGAAGGCGGTCAACGCGGCCGGGCATGTGGGAGGACGGGAACGCCGCGCGCCACTTCAAGGTGGTCGTGGCGGCCGGCGCTGCAAGAAGCACGACGCGCGCTGCAAGCGGCGCCGAGGCGCGCGCCCGCCGGCGGGCCGCGAGGCGGCGATGAGGCGGCTGCGGCGCAGGCTTGCCGCCGGGGGCGGCGAAGACGGGTTCACGCTGGTCGAGCTGCTGGTCGCCTCGGCGATGGGCATCGATCCTGCTCGGGCGGGATCGGCGCGATGGTCGTCAGCGCGATGCGAGAGCCAGCCGGACGTGAGCAAGCGAGGCGCAGAACATCTCCAGCGCGCGTTGGATGCTGGAGCGGCTGACGAGGGAGATTCGCAACGGGGTCTCGGTCGAGGAAGCGACCGCCTCGACGGTCTCCTTCCACACCTACGTGCGGCGCACCGCCTGCGGGTCGACGGCACGCTGGAAAGCAGCGCGCCGGCGATCGAGTGCCAGGTCACCTACAGCTGCACGACGACGGCCTGCACGCGGACCGAGACAGAACCCGGGGTCTTCGCAGGGGGAACGCCGGCGACGATGTTCAGCGGCATCGACAGACTCCAATGTCTTCATGCTACGTGCCGAGCGCCGAAGCGAACCGTCCAAGTGCGGCCCGGCCGACCCCGAAGAAGAACCCACCTACATCGAAGTGACGCTGCACATACCGAACCCGAGCGGCCCCGCCGACCTGACCGTCTCCGACGGCGCCAGCCTGCGCAACGCGACCCTCGAAAGTGAGATGAGACCGCGCGGCGACAGGGAGGCCGGGCTGACGATCGTCGAGGTGGTCGTCGCGGTCCTGGTCGCTGACGCTGGCGGCGCTGGCGACCTTCGGGCTGCTCAGCGCGGCCACCAAAAACACGGCGCGGGCAAAGGCGACGCAGGTGGCCCTGGACCGCGCCCAGCAGGAGCTGGAGGCGCTGCGCAGCATGACGACTGAAGAACGGCGCTGACGACGACGCCGCCGCCCTCCGCGGACTCGCTCAACCCCGACTACCGCGTCTCCGGCGGCAACTTCAACCTGAACAGGGAAGCGGACCGCCGACTACGCGGAAATGGTCGTCAACGGAGGGCGGCTGTACGGGGAAAGCGGCGAAGAAGGCGAGATCGAGCGGCGGCAAGGTCAGACCCGGGCCCGACCCCCTTCACGAGCGGCGACGTGAGCGGCGAGGTCTATCGCTACGTCGTCTGGCGAAACGACGAACGCTGCGGCGAGAAGCCTGCCCGGGGCAACAGGACTTCAAGCAGATCATCGTCGCGGTGAAGCTCGACAAGCCCGGCAACCAGGCCGCGGAGCGCGGCTACGTCGAAGTCCAGTCCAACTTCGTCGACCCGACCGACAGCGCCAAAAACGACCCAACCCCCGGCGGGGGCGGGAAAGTGGTGACCGCGCAGCAGTTCTTCCTCTCCGACACACCATGCGCGGCGAGCGGCGTGACGGTGCGAGAAGAAATCACCGCCGACCACCCGCTCCACAACACCCTGGGACTCTGTACGGATGGGCGGAAAACCGGCAGCGAAGAACCGGGAGCACCCGACGCGCTGCTGACCGGCGCGCCGCCGGACCCGGCCCCCGACGACGAAAGCATCCCGCTCCTCTACGACTACTCCAACGACTACGAGCCGACGCCCGACACCGACCGCGGGCTGCAGCTGCGCAAAGACGACACCGGGGGCTGCCACAGCGAACCGACCGGGACGACCCACCCCGAGTCCCAAATCCACCGCTGGGTGACCGACCCCTTCGAAGTGGAATTCACGCTCACCGACCAGGTGACGATCGAATTCTATACGCGCACTTTGAACAATCTGCCGTACCGGGCCGAGGTCTGCGTCTTCGTCTTCGTGCGCGACGATGCGGCCGAACCGCCCGACACCTACCTCAGCCAATCCAACGGCACCGAATACTCGACCTACGCCGCGTCCGAATGGTTCCACGAAGGGTGGGCCCCGGTGCGCATGGAAATGACGCTCAAAGACGCTCCCTATACGATCCCGCCCGGAGACCGGCTTGGCGTCGCGCTCAGCGTCGAGCGCACCAACACGGACGGCGAAGCGATCGCGATCATGTACGACCATCCGAAGTACCGAACCCGGATCGAGGTCGCCACGAGCACGCCGCTCGGCGGGGGCTAGCCGATGGCCGCCGTCGCGGCGCTGGCCTTCCTCGGAGGGCTGGTTGCCGGCAGCTTCGTGACCGTGGTCGCGCACCGGGTGCCGCGCGGCGAGTCGATCGTCGGGCCGCGCTCGCGCTGCCCCGCCTGCGGAGCGCAGATCGCCGCCTACGACAACGTCCCGGTCCTCTCCTGGGTCCTGCTGCGGGGCAGGGCGCGCTGCTGCGGAGCTCGAATCTCGGCGCGCTACCCGCTCACCGAGCTCTGCCTGGGGGCGCTGTACGCGGCAACCGTGCTGGTCCTCTGGGACGACCCGGGTGAGGTCGCGATCGGCCTCGTCTTCGTGACGATGCTGGTGGCGATCACGCTGACCGACCTCGAGCAGAGGATCATCCCCAACAAGGTCCTTCTGGTCGGGGCGGTGGCGGGGGTGGCGATCGCAGCCGCGACCGATCCGGCCGGCCTGCCCGAGCGGGCGATCTCCGCCGCCGCGGCAGGCGGGCTGCTCTTCGGGGCGGCGCTTGCCTACCCGCGCGGGATGGGCCTCGGCGACGTGAAGCTGGCGGCGACGATGGGCCTTTTCCTGGGGCGCAACGTCGCCCCGGCGATCCTCGTGGCGCTGCTGGCGGGCTCGGTGGTCGGGCTGGCGATGATCGCCCGGCACGGGGCGGCGGCGCGCAAGCGGGCGATCCCGTTCGGGCCCTTCCTGGCCCTGGGCGGCGTGGTCGGCCTGCTCGTCGGCGACCAGCTGGTCGACTGGTACCTGAGCACCTTCTGAGCGTAGGCGCTTCATCTGGACCTGCGGTCACTTCGTAGGCCCTCCATCTGGACCTGCGGTCACTTCGTAGGCCCTCCATCTGGACCTGCGGTCACTTGAGCATAGGGGCCTATGCTCAAGTGACCGCAGGACTCGCTGGGGCGCTCGCGCGACCGTCTTCGACGACCTCGAGCCGGGCGGCTGGCTCCTGGACAAGTGCGTCCGCCCGCCCTACTCTCCTCTGAGACCGTGAGATGAGGAAACGGAGCACCTATGCGGCAGGGGCCTTGGCGACGATAGCCGCACTGGCCGTGGCCTTCGCGGCGCCGTCCGCTGCCGCCGACAGCGTCTACTGGAGCGACAACAACCAGATCAACCGGGCCGCGCTCTCGGGGGCCGGCGGTGAGGTGCTCCCCGTCGCCGGAGGGACCCTGGGCGGTCCGGCGGGGATCGCGATCGACTCCGCCACGGGGCGGATCTACTGGGGCAACGAAACGGGGCAGATCTCCTACGCGAATCTCGACGGCTCCGGCGGGGGCGGCGACCTCAACACCGCCGGCGCCACCGTCGGACAACCGTACGGAGCCGTGATCGATCCTCTCGCCAGGAGGATCTACTGGGTCAACGAGGCAGCGAACTCGGTCTCCTACGCGAATCTCGACGGCTCCGGCGGGGGCAACCTGAACACGAGCGGGGCGAGCATCGACGTCCCCGAGGGCATCGCCCTCGACCTCGAAGCGGGACGGGTCTACTGGGCGAGCTTCTTCGGCCATATGATCGGCTACGCGAACCTCGACGGTTCCGGCGGAGGCATTCTCAACACGGGCGGTGCCGAAATCGCCAACCCGACTGGCGTCGCGATCGACCCGACGACGAGCCGGCTCTACTGGACCAACCTCAGCGCCCCGAGCCGCGTCGCCTGGGCGAACCTCGACGGCAGCGGCGAAAGCGGGAACCTGGCGATCGGTGCGGCGAGCGCGACAAACCCGCGCGGCGCGGCGATCGACCCCGAAGCCGGGCGCATCTATTGGGCCGAAGAGGAAAACGGCGGCATCTCCTACGCGAACCTCGACGGCTCCGGCGGCGCCGATCTCAACGTCGCGCCGGTCAGCGTCGAACACTCGCTGCTGCCGACCCTGCAGAAGGCGCCGATCGCCGTCGCCTCGCCCTCCGTATCGGGAAGCTCCGTGGTCGGCGCGGCCCTCTCCTGCTCACAGGGGAGCTGGGCGGCTGACCTGCCGCAGTCGCTGCTCTACCGGGGGCCCAGCAGCTTCTCCTACCAGTGGCTGCGCGACGGCAGCGAGATATCCGGCGCCACCGCCGCGACCTACGCGACGACCCAGGCCGGCTCCTATGCCTGCCGCGTCACCGCCACCAACCAGGCCGGCTCGGCGACCCAAACCAGCGCCGCGGTTCATGTGAGCGCACCCTCGCCGCCTTCCCCGAAGGCCCGTGGCACGGCGATCGCCGCCGGCCAGGCGAAGGTGAAGCACGGCAGCGCGCGGCTGCGCATGCGTTGCCCTGCCGCCGGCGGGGACTGCAAGGGCATCGTCAAGCTCATCGTCCGGATCAAGGCAAAGCACCAGGCGCCTGGCCGGGCAACCACGCGCGGCAGGCGGGTACTGGTCGGCAAGCGGGCCTTCCAAATCGCCGCCGGCAAGGCCAAGCTCGTCCGCATCGCGATCAACCGGGTGGGCATGAGGCAATTGCGCCACGCACCCCACCACCGGCTCACCGTGCGGCTGCGGGGCGGCGGCGTCAAGCACCGTGGTCTTCAGCTCCGCTTGGCGCCATCGCACCATCGTTGACCGACAGGACTTCGGGTTCACGCCCTTCCCGGTGGACCCCCCCTTGCTAGCGGATCGTTCATCAAGCGCTCGCGAGTGAGGTCGGCAGGTAGGTGTGAGGGTGCGGGTGTCGATCACGGCGAGCTCCTGGCCCGATGCGGCACCGGCAGCGCCTCCATCTCCGAGGACAGAGGAAGGCGCACACCTGGGACACCGGGCGACTTATGGGCCACAGGCGGCGATGTTGCGCATCCGCTTTGCCCAGGCCCCCCAGCCGCTCCGTTCGTCATTTGTAACGCCCAGCGACACAGACAGCGAACGGAGCTCGTATCCGCCTCCTTTAGGCCACACCCTCGCGGAACGATGCCCGTAGCCCCTGACCGTCTGGGCCCTGCGGCCCCCTCCCTGTTTGCCCTCCTCACCTGCAAGTAGGAGGGCAAACAGGGAGGGGCTGTCTTTCTCATAAATCAATGAGGGATGCGTTTCGGGTCCGGGGATCTCCATCGGTCAACGAGGTGTTCTCTTGGGTCCCGTGGCCATCTCCGCGCTCCTCCAGAGAGCCAGGGGGCTCGGCCCGGTGACGAAAGAGGCGGGAAGGTCGGGAACGGATGGACCGCTCGGCCCTGAGCGGTGTGGCCTGAGCGGCGCGTTGGGGGCGGGCAGCTCTGAGCCAACCGGATCCACACCTGCGGCGATATATCGCCCGGCGTCGATGGATCTCAGGGGAACCCCTCACGCCGGGCGACTTATGGGCCGCAGGCGGCGATTTCTCGCCCAGCTGGTGATCGCAGCATCGGCTCAGGGCTTCGGGTGGAACGTTGCGGGGGGATCCACCAGCGAAGGCGCGCGTCAGGAGGCTGGTCGCCGTGCGTCTCGGGGATGCAGGTCTGCCCCCGCGCTGAAGCCCGCACCGTCTACTTGCCGTCAGGCTGCGAACCGGCATCGAGCGGCGCGCAGCAGCCTGCTCCGACGGACGGTCGGACACGACAAGCGCGGCAACCTCAACTCGGCGCAAAGAAGTCCGTCGCCCGGCGGCGCATCTCCTCGCCGCTGTGCAGCGCGTCTCGGGTCTGCGCTTCGGCTGGTGGCTGGGGGCGGCCGGGGGACGGACCCAGCATCACGGTCACGCTGGTGCCGGCGGAGAGCTCGCTTTCGATCGACAGCGAGGCACCGGCGAGCTTCGCCCTTTCGCGCATCCCCAGCAGGCCGAGCCCCCTCGAGGAGTGGCGGTCCCGAAAAGCCTTGGAGGTGTCAAAGCCCCTGCCGTCGTCGCTCACCGTGGCGCGAACCGTGTCGCCAAAGTCGACGCGAACCTCGACGCGGCCGGCCTCGGCGTAGCGCTCGGCGTTGTTGAGGGCCTCCTGCACGATCCGAAACAGCATCAGCTCGTCTTTCTGGTCCAGGCGGCGCGCCTCGCCGCTTGTCAGCAGCTGCGCATCGATTCCCGTCCTGCCGGCGAGGTCGTCGACCAGCCACTCGACCGCGGAGAGGAGCCCGAGATCGTCGAGCAGCGCCGGCCGCAGATCGCGGCTGAAGCGGCGCACGCCGTCGATAGCCCCTTCGAGCACCACCTCCACGCCCTCCACTCGCTCCCTTGCGGCTCCCGGAGAGACCTCGGCCGCCACCGCGTCGAGGTCCCCCTTGGCCACCACCAGGGTCTGGATCGTGTCGTCGTGCAGCTCGCGGGCCAACCGTTTGCGCTCTTCCTCCTGAGCGTCGACGGCCAGACGCACGTAGTCCTCCAGGGCGCTCTGTGCCTCCGAGAGGCTGGCGCTCGCTGCCTCGGCCCGCTCCTTGGCGGTCTTCTCGGCATCGACCCGCCGCGCGACCACGTAGCCGATCGCGATCAGAAGCAGGAGCTGCATCGCGACTCCGAGCCGCTCTGTTCCGCCGTGCCAGAGGATGAGCTGCGGAACGCTGAGCAGGCTGGCCCATATCGCCGTCGGCACCGCGCCCTCCACTCCGAAGTTGAGCGCCGCGTAGACGATCGGGATGAAGTAGGCGGAAGCCGGAACCAGCGCGAGGTCGGGCAGATCGCCGAAGCTCCCGCTGGCCTCGAGCAGGGTGTGGCCGAAGCTGATCCCGATCACGAGCACCTGGATCACCCAGAAGCGCGGGTCGCGCAGACGCCCCCGGAAACGCCCCACGAAGCTGCGGACGCGATGCCTCACGACAGCCAGCCTTGACGCACCCCGGTCATCACCGCCTCGGTCCGCGAAGCCACGCCCAGCTTGGCGAAGATGTTCCGTATGTGAGCGTGGACGGTGCGCACGCTGAGCTCCAGCTCGTCCGCGATCGCTCTGTTGCTGGCGCCCTGCGCCGCAAGGGCCAGCACCTCGCGCTCGCGCTCGCTGAGCGGTTCGGAGCCGGGCTGGGGGCCCACACTGCCGCCGCTGGCGATGCGCTCGACGATCTTCTCGGTGATCTCCTGAGAGAGCACCGTCTCTCCCTGGCCGATCCGCTGCACCGCGTCGGCCAGCGCCGTCCCGTCGGTTGTCTTCAGCAGGTAGCCGGCAGCGCCGGCGTCGATCAGCGCGTAGATGTACTGCTCGTCGTCGTAGGCGGTGAGGACGAGGATTGCGACCCCGGGGCAGTCGGCCTTGATCTTCCGCGTCGCCTCGATCCCGTTCATCCCCGGCATCGCGATGTCCATCAGGACGACGTCCGGTCGCAGGCGCCCGGCCAGCTCGTAGGCCTCCTCGCCGTCGGAGGCCTCGCCGACGACCTCGATTCCGGCATCGGCCTTCGCCAGGCGCTCGCGCAGGCCGGCGCGCATCATCGGGTGGTCGTCGGCGATCACCACACGCGTCGCAGTTTTGGCCGAGGGTCCCTCCGCGTGTGTCTCCCCGTGCATCCCCGCATGATAGGGGCACCCCCGAGGGCGAACTCATAAGCATGACTGAGCCTTCGCACGCGACGGTTGGTGTCACCTCTGGCCGGCTCGGCGATCGGCATCAATGCCTATCGCAGTAGGTACGGATGCCTACACAACCCGTGGGTGACAGTTGCGGAATCACCCTCGCGGCCCTCGGGCGCCCTACCGATGTCAGCCTGGGTTCACCGACCTACCCTGGGTCTGCACCGTGACGAGGACCGAGTTCAGGCCCTCGACGATATCGATCAGGAGGAAGCGAAAATGAGAAAGGCACTGTTGATTATCGGAGCGCTGGCAGCCGTGGGGGCCATGGCGCTGGCTCTGAGTGCCTGTGGAGGCGGCAGCAACGGCAGTGGCGAAGCGGCGGCAGCCCCGGCGACTTCGGAAGGCGCCACGCTGCCCGTCAAGGAATTCACGCTCACCATGAAGCCCGACTCCAGGAAGGGCCCCGACGGCGACGTCCACGACGCCTTCGTGCCGAGCACGGAACTGGGCGTCAAGGCGGGACAGACGGTGCGGGTGACGATCGTCAACTACGACGACGCCCCCCACAGCTTCACCTCGCCTGCGCTCAAGGCCGGCGAACAGATCCCCCCGTCCGAACAGCAGCACGAAGCGGGCAGCGACGCTCAGAATCTCAAGGTGATGCCCACTCCGGGCGTTGGGGTCAACGAGATCATTCCGCCTGCCAAGGACGAGAGTACGCCCGGCAAGACCACGTTCACCTTCACGGCACCCGACGAAGCCGGCAAGTACATCTGGTACTGCGCATTCCCCTGCGACGCCTACGCGATGGCGCAGATCGGCTTCATGCAGGGTTACGTCACCGTCGCCTGAGGACGGTGTGCCGATAGAGCCTTGCGGACGCTTCCTCCGACTACACAGCCGGCCGCCACAGGCGGCCGGCTGTGTGTTGTGCTGTGTAGTTGGATGCTCACTGCATGGGCCGGAGTGGGAGACCTGGTAATGGTGTTGTCGAGAGCAAGCGGCGATCGGAGGCAGAGCGATGAGCGAAGGAGGGCAATCATGAGCAGGCACTCGGTCGCCGCGGTGGCGGCGCTGGGACTTGCGGTGGCGGCGCTCGCCGGCTGCGGCGGCAGCGGCAGCGGTGGCGCAGGCGGCGCCAAGCTGGACGCCTCGGAATTCCAGCCCCCCAGGCCCGCGCCTGAAATCGCCCTGCGCGACTGGACGGGTCACCCCGTGCGCCTCTCCCAGTATCGGGGCAAGGCGGTGCTCTTGACCTTCGTCTACGACCACTGCCCCGACACCTGCCCGCTGATCGTCTCCAAGCTCCACCAGGCGCTGGTCGAACTCGGTCCGAAGGCAAGCGATGTGCGGGTCGTCGCCGTCTCGGTCGACCCGGTTGACGACACGCCAAAGACGGTCAAGAAGTTCCTTGGCGAGCAGCGCATGCTCGGGCGCATGGACTACCTGATCGGCTCGCGCAAGCAGCTGGTGCCAGTGTGGAAGGCCTATGGCGTATCCGTCGGCGGCGCTCCCGAGGAACGAGAGGAACCCACGCACCGCGGTGTCTCGCACACGGCCGTGATCTATGGGATCACCGGCTCCGGCAAGGAGCTGGCGCTCTATGACCAGGTGTCGAAGGCGAGCGAACTCGCCCACGACGTGCCGCTGCTGGCTTCGAGGTAGGCAGCCGGAGCCTTTGCGGGGGCCGCCCGGGCTTGCCCGCCCGGCTCCCGCCGTGCGGTAGAACTGAGTCTCAATGGGCCTCGACCTGACGCTCGACTGGAGCACCGTCACCTCGATCACGCTCCCGATGCTGATCGGCGTCGCCTACTTCGTTCGCGTCGGCCACATGGTCCAGCACACGATGCTCGGCGACCCGAAGGCCGGGGTCACCCTCTATGAGTACGGTGACCTGCAGTGCCCGGTCTGCAAGGAGTACTCCGAACAGGTGCTGCCAAAGCTCATCGCGGGACCGGTCCACAGCGGCGAGGCCAAGATCGAATTCCGCAACTTCACGATCAGCGGCACTCAGTCTCCGCCCGCCGGGGTGCCCGACATCGCCAAGTGGAACACGGACCGCAAGAGCAAGCGCATCAAGGAAAGGGTGTCGCGAACGGGCGCTCAGGCGGAATGGGTCGGCTTCACCGGCACGCCGTCCTTTGCGGTCAAAGGCCCGAGCACCAACGGTCTCAGGACGCTGGGCACGCCGGGCTGCGCATGAGGGGCGTGGCCCGCAGGAGGCGCGGCCTGCTTGCCATTGCAGCCCTGGTGGTTGCCTTCGTCGTGGCGGAGCTGCTGAGCGGCGGCGGCGACAATGCGAATCGGCCGGCTCCCCGATTGCCGAGCGCCGTGCTCGTCGCGCCCGGCGTGACCGTGGCCGACCTGCGCGGCCACCCGGCCGCGATCAACTTCTGGGCCAGCTGGTGTGAGCCCTGCCGCCACGAGGCGCCCGAACTCGAGCGACTTGCTCGATCCCTCCACGGGCAGGCGCACCTGGTCGGCGTCGACTGGAGCGACGGGCTCTCCAGCGCCCGCTCCTTCGTGCGCGAGTACGGCTGGAGCTTTCCGGTCCTGCGCGACTCGAGCGGGACGGTTGGGGAGCGCTACGGCGTGGCCGGCCTGCCGATGACCTTCATCCTCGATCCTCACGGCCGGATCGTGAGAACCCTGCGGGGCCCGCAGACGGAGGCCAGCCTGCGCAGCGCCCTGCGGGCGGCCTCAGCCACGTGACCGCCTCGATCCCCAACCCAGCCTCCAGCGGTTTGCAGCTCGGGCCTTTTGAAGTCCACGTCTACGGGCTGATGTATGTGGTCGAGCTCTGGCGCCGGCCCGCGTTGGCACGCTGCCCTGCCCTATCCGGAAGGATTCGTCGCGCGCCATCCGCCCGGCTACTGACGGCCGCCGACCGCCTCTTCGGCGGGGCGCGCCGCGGCCGTGACTCGATCGGAAGTTGCGAGCGATAGGCAGGCGCGGCATCGGACAAGCGTCCAGATTCTCCTAGAACTGAGTAGTTGCAGCACGAAAGGTATGGGGCCTTTCTGTCGATGCAGGGGAGGCGTGCTGCAACTGACCAGAAAGAAGAAGGCTGGAGCTGTGGTTGGTCTCGACATCGAGGCCGGCAGCATTGCGGCTGCCGAAGTCGCCTCGAACGGCGTGGTCAGCGTCAAGGCGGCGGCGATCGAACCGCTGGCGCCCGGGGTCTTCCGCGAGGGCGAGGTGGGCGATCCGGAGGGCGTCGCCGAGGCGCTCAAGTCGCTCTTCGACACGCACAAGCTCTCGAAGCGGGTGCGGCTGGGGATCGGCAACCAGCGGGTCGTCGTGCGCACGGTGCGCCTGCCGGCGCTCGAGGACCCCAAGGAGATGGAGGCCGCCGTTCGCTTTCAGGCCCAGGAGCAGATCCCGATGCCGCTCGACCAGGCGGTGCTCGAGCATCAGGTGGTTGGCGGCGTGGCGGCTGAGGAGGGCGCCAAGCCCCAGGTCGACGTGATCGTCGTGGCGGCGCGGCGCGACATGGTGGCCTCCTTCATCGAGCCGATTCGCCAGGCCGGCCTGGAGCCGGTCGGCGTCGACCTCTCGGCCTTCGGGATGATTCGCGCCCTGGCCGGCGTGGGCGCAAACGCCGCAGATCCCCAGAGTGCCGAGTCGCCGGCCGAGGCGACGACGTCCGGCCAGGAGGCCGCGGCGCAGCAGGCCCGAGGAGGCCGCGGCGCAGCAGGGCGGATGCGCCGTGCGCCAAGCCGGACGGGGCGGTCCTCTACTGCAACGTCGGCGACGTGATGAACCTCGCGGTTGCGCGTGGGCGTGCCTGCCTCTTCACCCGTGTGGCGACGACCGGGATGGAGCAGATCACCGGCCGGCTCTCCGCCGAGCACGAGCTGAGCACCGCGCACGCCACGCAGTGGATCGAGCACGTCGGCATGGAGAGCCCGCCCGAGCAGATCGAGGGGGACCCAGAGGTCGTTGCCGCGGTGCGCGGCGCCCTGGAGAGCGGCGTCACCGAGCTGGTCGACGAGCTGCGTCTCTCGCTCGACTACTACGGTGCGCAGGACGCCGCGGTCCCGGTCTCCCGGATCGTCCTCTCGGGCCCCGGCAGCGCCATCCCCGGGCTTGCCCCGAGGATGGAAGCGGGGCTTGGCCTGGCGCTCTCGGTTTCCCGTCCGCCGGCGCTTGCCGCCTACGGCGAGGAGATGGCAGCGCGGCTGACGCTTCCCTACGGACTGGCTCTGGAGGCCTGAGGTGCGCCCCGTCAACCTGATTCCACCCGAGCAGCGCCACGGCGCCGAGGCACCGCTGCGCAGCGGGCCCGTCGTCTACATCCTGGTCGGCGCCCTCGTGGCCGTGCTGGCCGCGGTGACGGCGATGGCGTTGATGGACAGCCAGATCTCCGACCGTAAGGGCGAAGCGGCGCGGCTCGAAAGCGAAGACGCGGCGGTGGCCGCCCGCGCCACGCGCCTCGCCTCCTACACGCAGTTCCGTGCGCTGCACGAACAGCGGGTGGCGACGGTGGCCAGCCTCGCAGACAGCCGCTTCGACTGGGAGCGGGTGATGCGCGAACTGTCGCTGATCCTGCCCGGGGACGTATGGCTGACCAACCTGACGGCGGCGGCCGCGGGGGGAGCCGAAGGCGGTGGAGAAGGCGGGGGCCTCGGCGGCTCGGTCGGCGGGCCGTCGTTGCAGCTGAGCGGCTGCGCGAAGGGGCAGGAAGGCGTGTCGGGCTTCGTCACCGCGCTCAAGGAGATCGACGGTGTGACGCGGGTCGGACTGCAGTCCTCAGCGGTGGCCGGCGAAGGGGCCGGCCCCGAAGAGTCGGCGCCCTCCGGCGGCGAAGGTGGAAGCGGCGGTTGCAGCCAGGGGTTTCTCGCCACCTTCTCGATCACCGTCGCCTTTGACGCGGCGCCGGTCCCCTCCACCGAGGCGGAAGCTGCGCCCGTCTCCGCCACCGAAAAATCCGAATCCGCCGCCGAAGAAGAAAGCGGCGAAGGCTCGGAAGGCGGCTGAGATGAAGGTGCAGATGACATCGGGCAGCAAGGTGATCGTCGCGATGCTGATCGTCGCCGTGCTGGCCGCCGGCTTCTGGGTGCTCGAGATCAGCCCGCGGCGCGACGAAGCGAAAAAGCTCGGTAACCAGATCGACAGCGTGAAGTCCTCGCTTGCCGAACACCGCGCCCAGGTGCAGGAAGGCCTGCGGGCGCGGCGCGAATTCCCGGTCGACTACCAGCAGCTGGTCGTGCTCGGCAAGGCGGTGCCCGGCGACGACGACACGGCCTCGCTCCTGGTCCAGCTGAACCGGATCGCAAAGGGGGCTGGCGTGACGTTCAACGACCTCTCGCTCTCCTCGGAAGGCGGTGGCTCGGCGCCGGCGCCCGCCCCGGCCCCGGAAGCGGGCTCCGAATCGACGCCGGCCTCCAATCCCGTCTCGCCCACAGAGGCGGCCGCCTCGCTGGTGCCGCTCGGCGCCTCGGTCGGTCCCGCCGGGCTCTACGTGATGCCCTATTCGCTGACACTTCGACGGCACCTTCTTCCAGCTCGCCGACTTCATCGAAGGGCTCGACAGGCTGGTCAAGACGGGCAACGAAGAGGTGGCCGTCAACGGTCGCCTGATCACGATCGACGGCTTCTCCCTGGCACCGGGCAGCGAAGGCTCGGGCCTCACCGGGAGCTTTGAGGTAACGACGTACCTCACCCCGCCCGAACAGGGCCTCACGGCGGGCTCCAGCCCGAGCGGGCCGTCGGAAGCGTCGGCTACGCCGGCCGCGACGACGCTTGGAGGGACGCCATGAAGCGGCTCGGGCCGGATCTGAAGATGCCGAAGCTGGGCGGCTCGGGGTTGAAGGTGCCGCCCTTCCTCGCCGACCTCTACTGGGACCTGTATGACCGGCGCCTGCTGCCGCTGGTCGGGTTGATCGTGGTGGCGATCGTCGCCGTCCCCTTCCTGCTGGGCGGCGGCTCCGAAGAAACGCCGCAGCCCTCGCGGGCCGCCGAAGCGTCGCTGAGGCGGGAAATCGCCAAGGCGTCGAGCTTCACGGTGGTGCGCGCCGAGCCCGGCCTGCGCGAATACCGCAAGCGCCTCGTCGGCCGCAAGCCGAGCGACCCGTTCAAGGAAAAGTTCGGGAAACCGAGCCTGAAGGGCGCCAAGCTGGAATTGCCGGGCGAAGGCGGCTCGGGCTCCTCCTCGGCCGCGCCGACGACCACCGCCGGCGGTGGCGAATCGCAGGGGGGCAGCGGATCGGCCGGCAGCCCGGTGACGACCGGAAGCCCCGGTTCAACCACCAGTCCCGGGACGACCGAATCGACGCCGCCCTCTTCGGGGAATACCGGCGGTGGCAACTCGGGCGGCGGCTCCTCGGGCGGCAGCGGCACGAAGAAGAAGCCGCACCTGATCTTCTTCACCTACGCGGTCGACGTGCGGGTCTCCCGCAGCGGGGGCAAGAACGCCGACTCCGAGACGAAGAAGCAGGAACCGGTTGTCAAGCACCGGGTGCTGCCGCAGACGTCGCTGCCGGGCGAGAAGGCGCCGGTGGTCACCTACCTGGGCCCGGCGCGGAAGGGGAAGAAGGCGACCGGGAAGGTGCTGCTGCTCGTCTCCAACAAGGTCCAGGCGGTCTTCGGCGAAACCCACTGCGTCTCCGGCGAAGACGTCTGCCAGCTGCTCGAAGTCGAACCCGGCTTCCCGGTCACCTTCGTCTACGGCGCCAACGAAGTGCACTACACGATCAACGTGCTGAAGGTGGAGCTGGTCGTCACCGGCCGCACTTGAGCCCGCGCGCGCCGCTCACAGCCCGCCCACGAACGAGGCGTCGAAAGACATCTCGCGCTCCTTTCGCGGTTGCGTGAGGCCCAACGCGCTCGGCAGCCTTCTTGGCGGCCGCACCGCGTGCGCAATGCTTCAGTAAGTAAAGCCACGTCGCTACACTTGCTGAAGCGAGGCAATCGACACAATCTGCCTCGGTTTCCAGATGAGTGCTGAAAGCAATGCCCGATGTCCCGTCTGCCGTACCGCAGGCATCGTCTGCGGTAAGTGGACGCTCCTCATCATCCGCGATCTCGCCGAGGGGCGCAGCCGCTTCTGCGAGCTGGAGCGCTCCCTGGAGGGGATCAGCCCCCGGACGCTGTCGCTGCGCCTGCGGGCGCTCGAAGAAGAGGGCATCGTCGTCCGCAACACCTTCCCCGAGGTGCCGCCCCGAGTCGAGTACGCGCTGACCGAGAAGGGCAGAGCGCTCGTGCCGCTGATCGAGGACATGCGCAGCTACGGGATCCGCTGGCTCTCCGATGCAGCGCACGCCGCGGAAGTGGCAGCCGGAGCCGGAGACCCGGCAGCCGCCACCGCCTCCGCCTGACGGACTCAGCCACCGCCTGACCGACTCAGCGCCCGGGACCCGATCGACTCGGTGCCCGCACCTCACCGATTCAGCGCCGGGGACCTGACGGACTCAGCGCCCGGGCAGGAAGCGGGCGAGGAGGACGCCGCCCGCCTTGGTTGTGGCGCTGTCGCCGAAGACGGCGCCTCCCGCGACGACGATGCGGCCATGGCGGTCTACGAGCGGGTCCCAGGCTTCGCTCGCGATCGCCCCGAGGCGCCTGCTGAAGATCCCGTCGCCGAAGAAGCTCGGGTCAAGGCCGCCGTTCGGGCGGTAGCGGACCACGGTGAAGCGGGTGCGGTCGCCGTTGCGCCTCGCTGAGGACCCGGCGACGACGATGCGGCCGTCGCGCTGCAGGGCGATGCCGCGCCCGGCGGCGCGCGGGCCGACGCGAGTGCGGGCGACCCCGCCCCGGCCAAAGCCGCGGTCCAGTCTGCCGTTCGGCCTGTAGCGGGCGAGGGCGATCGCGCGGGCTCCGGCGACGCTTTCGGGGGTGAAGTAGCCGGTCGGGCGGTGGGCGAGGAGGGTGCCGGAGACGAGCAGTCGCCCGTGCCGGTCGCGGGCCAGGCCCTCGGCCAGGGAGCAGCCGCAGGCTGGCCGTCGGGTGGGGTCGGTGAGGACGCGGCCCGCGCGGCCGAAGCTGGGATCGGGGACCCCGTCGCGGCCGAGGCGGGCGAGGAGGAAGTTGGCGCCCAGGTAGCCGGCCGCATACAGGCCGCGATGGGGCAGCGCCAGCAGGGCGGTCACCGCACCGCGCGCCTGGCGATGGGCGAAGTGGGCCATCCCGGTGCCGCGGCCGAAGCTGCGGTCGAGCCTGCCGTGCGCCGTGTAGCGGGCGACGTAGGCGGGGCCGGATTCTGCTTCTCCGCCGACCAGCACCCTGTTGCCCTGCGAGGCGATCGCCAGGATGTTCGTGCCGCGGCGTTCGAGCACGCCGCCCGCCGGCGCTTCGCGCTGCGCGTCGCCGCCGAAGGAGCGGTCGATGCCGCCGTCGGGCCGCAGGCGGGCGAGGGCAAGCATCGGGGTGCCGGAGCCCCCTTCGACGATGAGGTCCGGGTCATAGGAGCCGCCGATCAGGATCTTGCCGTCGGGTTGGATCGCCAGGGCGCCGGCGGTGGCTTCGTCATCGTCGCGGCCGGCGGCACCGCTGCTCAGCGCCACGTGCGCGATGCCGTGCTCGCCGAAGCTGGGGTCGAGGCGCCCGCCGGGGAGGTGGCGCGCTACGAGGAGCTCGTCCGCCGCGCTGCTCAGCGTGAGCAGGCGCCCGCGGGAGTCCTCGGCGACGCGACTGCCGGCCGGGCCTGGCGAGGTGCGAGCGGCTGCGGTGAAGAGGAACCCCCTGCCCGCCAGGGACGGGTCGAGGCGGGCAGGGGGGCTGGCGGCAGCCACCGGGGGAAGGCAGAGCGCCAGCAAGAGGGTGATGAGAGCCCTTTTCAAGCCATCTGCTCCAACGACAGCCGCCTTTCTTCGCTCGGGGTCATTATGGATTGCAGCTCGTCAGCGTGTCCAGGCCTTTGTCGAAGATGCAGAGGTCGTTGCTCGGGCCGCCGCCGACCTGGTCGTGTTCGCCGTCTTGGGCGGCGATCCGGTCTTCGCCACCGCGGCCGAAGAGCAGGTCTTCGCCGTTGCGGCCAAGCAGGTTGTTGTCGCGAGCGTCGCCGTAGAAGGCATCGGCCTGCGAGGAGCCCTCGAGGTCATCGATGTTGTAGAGGTGGTCGACCGAGCCCGCGGCGCACGACGGCCTGCTGGTCCTGTGACCACCGCCTTTGCCCCCTCCACTTCGCCTTTGCCGCCTCCATCTTTGCCTCCGCCACCGCCTTTCCCCCCTCCACCTTTTTCGCCGCCCTTGGCCGCGCTCGCCTGCGCTTCCTGGGTGGCGCTCGTGATGATGACTTCGGTGAACTGGCTGCCGGCCGTCTTGTGGCCGAGGTCGGCGACGACGCCACCCGCATAGGACGGCAGCTGCGACCAGGAGGCGTTGTTGACGTCTTCCTTATCGCCCCGTTTGCCTTCGGCGCCCTGCAGGACGTCGCCGTCGCAGGTGGTCGCCGAGAGCAGCAGGTCGCTGCCGGCGCCGGCCTGCAGGTTGTCGGCCCCTTCGTTGTTGAGCAGGGCGTCGTCGAGGCCGTAGCCGTAGAGGGTGTCGTTGCCGGGCCCGTCGCCGTCGACCAGCACGTCTTCGGTGCCGCCGCTGCCGATCAGCGTGTCGTTGCCCTCCCCGCCGAGCAGCACCGGCGTGACCGTCTGCGGCCATTCGGAGTTGTTGCCGGCGAGGTTCAGCTTGTCGTCGCCGCCCATCCCGGCGAGGGTGACCGAATCTATCCCGGGCAGTGGGCACGCGACTTCGGTGGGCGCGTAGGAGCAGTTGGGCGAGGAGGCGGAGAGCCCGGGGTTGACGTCGAACTGCGCCGAGCCCGGTTCGAGGGTGAAGACGGCCTTGTTCGGGAAGCCCTTGACGGGCGCCTGGACGTTGACCAGGTCGGCGCCTTCGCTGCCGAGCAGATAGAGGCCCCTCTGCCCCAGTTCGCCGACCGGCGGGCTCACGAAGCCGACCTCGATCCTGGAGCGGTCGCGCTGGTGAACTTCGGCGGCTGTGCTCGTGCATCCACGGCGGGTCTCGACGTCCGCCGCGCAGCTGTTTTCGCCTTCTTCGGCGAAGAAGGTTCTGTCGGTGCCCGGCCCGCCGCTCATGTAGTCGTAGTCGGCGCCGCCGATCAGGGCGTCGTTGCCGCCGCCGCCCTCGAGCACGTCGGTGCCACCGCCGCCGTCGATGCGGTTGTCGCCGGCGGAGCCGACGATGTGGTCGGCGAAGGGCGAGCCGAACACGTTCTCGAAGCCGCTGACTTCGATCCTGTCGTCTCCGCCGCCGTAGCGGGCTTCGTAGTTGCAGGCCGGCAGCCCGCAGAAGGACGGGTTCCCGTCCAGGCGCACTTCGACCCCGCGCTCTTCCCCGAACCCTTCGCCGGGGAAGCCGGGAACGGGGGAGGGGCCGCGGAACCCAGGCGTCACCGCGGTCGCGAAGCTGATCGTGTCGGTGTCGCCGGCGCTGCCGGTGTCTTTGATCACGTCGATCGTGCCGTCGCCGCGCACGAAGTCGTTGCCGTTGTTGCCGTCGATCGTGTCGGTGCCGAGGCCACCGGAGAGTTCGTCGTACCCCCCGTTTCCGTAGAGCGTGTCGTCCCCGATGCCGCCGTCGAGCTTGTCGTTGCCGGCTTCGCCGTGCAGCGTGTCGTTGCCGCGCTGCCCGAACATGACGTCCGCGCCCGGGCCGCCGAACATCTCCTGGTTGCCGTCGCCCCCGTAGCAGGGGCTTTCGGTGCATTCGACGGTGTTGCTGGCGGTGGCCACGGGCGCGTTGCGCCGCCCGGCTCTCAGGTTGCTCGTCGATGCTTCGGGTTCGGCCGTTTCGTAGTCGATGCCGCCTTCGGCTTCTTCGGCTCCCGGTTCGGGACCGCCGTCGATGCGGGAGGCGGGCATGTCTTCGAGGTCGCCGTAGATCACGTCGTCGCCTTCGCCGCCGTAGACCGCTTCGACGTTGGGGTTGGCGTAGATCACGTCGTCGCCTTCGCCGGCAAAGACCTCCTCGACTTCCGGGGAGGTGACGACGATCGTGTCCGCGCAGGGGCTGCCGTAGACGATCTTGCCGTTGGCGCTCGTGCTCTGCGAGGAGGGGCAGCCGGGTGCCGCCAGAGCGCTGGAGACGAGGACGCAGCCGATTGGGGCGAGCGCCGCAAGCGCTGCCGCAAGGTGTCGGCGCAGGCTGGATGACGACATGACTGACTCCCCTCTCGCTACGGGTTGCAACTGGTCAGGCTGTCCAGGCCTTTGTCGTAGATGCAGAGGTCTTTGCCTGCGCCGCCGCCGACCTGGTCGTGTTCGCCGTCTTGGGCGGCGATCCGGTCTTCGCCACCGCGGCCGAAGAGCAGGTCTTCGCCGTTGCGGCCGAGCAGGTTGTTGTCGCGAGCGTCGCCGTAGAAGGCATCGCCCTGGGAGGAGCCCTCGAGGTCATCGATGTTGCCCAGATGATCGAGCGCACCCGAGGCGCACGACGGCCCACCGCTGGGGCGCCCGCCTTTGCCACCGCCGCCGCCTTTGCCGCCACCGCCGCCTTTGCCACCACCACCGCCTTTGCCGCCACCTTTGCCTTCGGCGGCGCTCGCCTGGGCTTCCTGGGTGGCGCTGGTGATGATGACTTCGGTGTACTGCCCGCCCGCCGTTTTGCTCCTCAGGTCGGCGACGACCCCGCCCGAGTAGGCCGGCAGCTGCGACCAGGAGGCATTGTTGACGCTTGTACCGTCGCCCTTTTTGCCTTCGGCGCCCTGCAGGATGTCGCCGCCGCAGGTCTCCGCCGAGAGCAGCAGGTCGCTGTCGCCGCCCCCCTGCAGGTTGTCGGCCCCTTCGTTATTGAGCAGGGCGTCGTCGAAGCCGAGTCCGTAGAGGGTGTCGTTGCCGTACCCGTCGCCGTCGACCAGCACGTCTTCGGTCTGACTGCTGCCGATCAGCGTGTCGTTGCCCTCCCCGCCGAGCAGGACGGGTGATGTGGTCGGTTCCCATTCGGTCCCGTTGCCGGCGATGTTGAGCCTGTCGTCACCCCCCATCCCGGCGAGGGTGATGGCGTCGATGCCGCCCCACAGCAGGCTGGTGCGGAAGAAGGGGCATTTGACTTCGGTCGGTTTGTGTTCGCATCCGGCGTTCACGTCGCCGCTTGTGTCGAATTCCGCCGAACCGGGTTCGGTCGTGAAGATCAGGTAGTCGCGAATCTGGTAGTCGGGGGATTTGGTGTGGATGTAGCGGACGTTGACGTTGTCGGCCGAGTTGCTGCCGACCAGGTAGTAGGGCTCCCACAGGAAGTGGCGGCGGAGCATGGTGGTCGTTTGGTAGCCGACGTTGATCTTCGACTGATCGCGGGGATGGACTTCTTCTGCTGTCCCCGCGCACTGGTTTCGGTACTCGACATCGGCGGAGCAGTTGTTGATGCCCGCGCCGCCTGAGGTGAAGTCGTTGCCGGCACCGCCGCTCAGGTAGTCGCTTTGGGCGCCGCCATTCAATGCATCGTCGCCGCCGTTGCCGATCATCACGTCGGTACCGCCGCCGCCGTAGAACGAATCGTCGCCGTTTGAGCCGACGAGGTAATCGGCAAACGGCGAGCCGATCACGACCTCGAAGCCGCTGACGTCGATCTTGTCGCCGCCGCCGCCGTAGCGGGCGTCGTTGTTGCAGGACTGAGTGCCGCACGGCGCCGGGGCGCCGTCCATGCGGACGTAGACGCCTCGCTCTTCACCGTTGCCTTCGGCCGGGAAGCCCGGGACCGGCACGGAGCCGCGGAACCCGGGGGCCACGGCGGTTGCGAAGCTCACCGTGTCGGTGCCGTTCGCGCCGCTGTCCTTGAGCAGGTCGACGGTGCCGTCGCCGCGCACGATGTCGCCTCTTTCCCCGCCGTCGAGCGTGTCGGCGCCAAGGCCCCCAGCGAGAAGATCGACGCCGTCATCGCCGAAGATCGTGTCGTCGCCGATCCCGCCGAGGAGGGCGTCGGCACCGTCTCCGCCGTGCAGCGTGTCATTGCCGCGCTGCCCGAAGAGCCGATCGGCGCCCGGGCCGCCGAATATCTCCTGGTTGCCGTCGCCCCCGTAGCAGGGGCTTTCGGTGCATTCGACAGTGTTGCTGACAGTGGCAAGGGGGCCGCTGCGCAGCAGGGCTCGCAGGCCGCTTGCGGATGCTTCGCCCTCGGGGGCCGTTTCGTAGTTGACGCCCGTTTCCGGTTCGGGTTCGAGTTCCGGTTCGGGACCGCCGTCGAGCCCGGCGCCCACCACGCCTTCGGAGAGGTCGCCGACGATGACGTCGTTCCCTTCACCGCCGTAGATCGCTTCGACGTTGGGGGTGGCGTAGATCACGTCGTTGCCTTCGCCGGCGAAGACCTCCTCGACTTCCGGGGAGGTGACGACGATCGTGTCCGCGCAGGGGCTGCCGTAGACGATCTTGCCGTTGGCGCTCGTGCTCTGCGAGGAGGGGCAGCCCGGTGCCGCCAGAGCGCTGGAGACGAGGATGCAGCCGATTGCCAGGGACAGGCTCAGCGCCGCGATCGCGGTGACGATGCGAAGCTCGGGCCCTGCCGCGTATCGGCGCAGTCGCCGGCGGTGTGGTTCGAAGTGCGGAGCTGTCGTAGCACGGCTGGGTGATGGCATGGGTAACTCCTCCCGTTCCTACGGATTGCAACTCGTCAGCGTGTCCAGGCCTTCGTCGTAGATGCAGACGTCTTTGCCTGCGCCGCCGCCGACCTGGTCGTGTTCGCCGTCTTTGGCGGCGATTCGGTCTTCGCCGCCGCGGCCGAAGAGCAGGTCTTCGCCACTGCGGCCGAGAAGGTTGTTGGAGGCGGCGTCGCCGTAGAAGGCGTCGGGCTGGGCCGAGCCCTCGAGGTCGTCGATGTTGTAGAGGCGGTCCACCGATCCCGTGGTGCAGGACGGCCCGCCGCTGGGGCGCCCGCCTTTGGCACCTCCACCTCCGCCTTGGCCACCTCCGCCTTTCGCCACCTCCGCCTTTGCCACCTCCTTCCCCTTCCTGCCGCCACTGGCTTTGCCTTCGGCGGCACTCGCTTCCCCTTCCATGGCACTGGCACTGGCACTGACGCTGGCGCTGGCGGCGGCGCTGGCGGCGGCTTCCGTGTATTGGCCGCCCGCCGTTTTGCTCCTCAGGTCAGCGACCACGCCGCCCGCATACGCCGGCAGTTGCGACCAGGAGGCGTTGTTGACGTCTTCTTTGTCGCCCGTTTTGCCTTCCGCCCCCTGCAGGATGTCGCCGTCGCAGGTGGTCGCCGAGAGCAGCAGGTCACTGCCGGCGCCGGCCTGCAGGTTGTCGGCGCCTTCGTTATTGAGCAGAGCGTCGTCGAAGCCGAATCCGTACAGCGTGTCGTTGCCAGGCCCGTCGCCGTCGACCAGCACGTCTTCGGTATGGCCGCTGCCGATCAACACGTCGTTTCCCTGTCCGCCGAGCAGTACGGGCGTCGTGGTGACCGGCCATTCGGTTTCGTTGCCGGCGATGCTCAGCGTGTCGTCGCCCGCCATGCCGGCGAGGACGAGCGCGTCGAGGTGCTCGTAGAGCTTCCTGTTGGCGCTGCGCAAGGTGCATTTGACTTCCGTTGCCTGGTAATTGCACTGGCCGTGCCACACGTTGCCGCCGGTTTCGAATTCCGCGGAGCCCGGTTCGGCGGTGAAGGTCACCTGCTCAAGTGGTTCGGGGTAGCCGGCTACGCTGGCGTGCCCGAATTTGACGCTGACCCTGTCGGTGGATTGACTGCCGAGCAGGTAGAACGGTTCCCACGTAAAGCTGTCGCGAAGGGTGGTGCCGGCCTGGTAGCCAACCTCGATCTTGGAGGGATCGCGCGGGCGGACTTCTTCGCTGCGTCCCGTGCATTGGTTTCCGTACTCCACGTCGTGGCTGCAGTTGTTGAAGCCGGCCCCGCTAAAGGAGATGTCGCCGCCGGCCCCGCCGCTCATGAAGTCGCCGTCGTTGCCGCCGAAGAACACGTCGTAGCCGCCGTTGCCAATCATCACGTCGGAGCCCCCGCCGCCGAAGAAGCGATCACGGCCATCCGAGCCGACGTAGTAATCGTCGAATGGGGAGCCGATCACCGTCTCGAAGTCGGAGGCGTCGATCTCATCGCCCCCACCGCCGTAGCGGGCGTCGTTGTTGCAGGATTGAGTCCCGCAGGGCGCCGGGGCGCCATCCATGCGGATGTAGACGCCCCGCTCGCCCTCGTCGCCTTCGGGCGGGAAGCCCGGGACGGGCACGGCTCCGCGGAATCCGGGGGTCACGGCGGTCGCAAAGCTCAGTGTGTCCGTATAGCGGTCGCCCCCCGTGTCCTTTAGGACGTCGACGGTGCCGTCGCCGCGCACCGTGTCGCTGCCGTTGTTGCCGTCCAGCGTGTCGGTGCCCAGGCCTCCGCTGAGCAGGTCGTATCCGTCATTCCCAAAGATGGTGTCGTCGCCGATTCCGCCGTAGAGGCGATCGCTGCCCGCTTCGCCATGCAGCGTGTCGTTGCCTCGCTGGCCGAAGATCTGGTCGGCGCCAGGGCCGCCGAACATCTCCTGGCTGCCGTCGCCGCCATAGCAGGGGCTTTCGGTGGTGCATTCGACCTTGTTGCTGACGGTGGCAAGGGGGTCGCTGCGCAGCAGCCCCCGCAGGCCGCTTGCGGACGCTTCGCTCTCGGGGGCCGTTTCGTAGTCGATGCCGGTTTCGGATTCCGGTTCGACTTCCGGTTCGACTTCGCGTTCGGGGCCGCCGCCGATGACCGCTTCGCCGTCCGGGAGGTCTCCGAAGAGGACGTCGGCGCCTTCGCCGCCGTAGACCTCTTCGACGTCTGGATTCGCGTAGATGACGTCATTGCCGTCGCCGGCGAAGACCTTCTTGACGAGCGGCGAGGTGACGACGATTTCGTCAGCGCAGGCGCTGCCGTAGACGATGGTCCCGTCGGGGCTGGTCGCCTGCGAGGGGGCGCACCCCGAGGCGGCGAGGGCATCGGAGACCAGGATGCCCCCGATCGCGAAGGACAGGCCCAGCGCCGCGATCGCGGCGACGATGCGAAGCTCGGGCCCCGGCCCGTATCGGCGCTGTCGCCGGGGGCGGAGGTCAAGGCGCGCGGCCGTCGCGGCACGACCGGGTGATGGCATGGATGACTCCTCCCCTCGAGTTGGGTGACGCCGCAGATTGCAGTTGGGCCTCGGTCGCCGGCGCGATGGCTCTGATGGACCGAGGCTCACTTACTGCATCGCCCATCATGCGGGTTGGGGTGGCTCCTGCCAACCTCAGTTTTGTTGCGACATTTGGCCCCGTCGCCGCCGCTGGTCCGGACGCGCGGTCGATCGCCGTGCCTGCTGCAAGGCGTCGTGCACGCGCAGGAGGGCCGCTGGGTGGGCGGAAGCGGATGAGCGTGCGCGACCTCCATCTCAACGAAGCACTGAGGCGGCTGGCCGCGGAGGCGGCCACTCGGTTCAGCACCCTTGTCGCCAGCGGCGACCAGATCCCCTTCGACGTCGCCGAACAGGCCGGCCCCGACTCCCTCTTTCACAGCTACCTGCCGCTGACCGCCGAGTTCGTGCGGGCGCGCGAGGCCGAGCTCCGCTCGCTGCCCGCCTTCGGGCCGGCTCGCGAAGCGGTCGAGGCCGCCGGCGTGGCCGCCCCCTACCTGGAGCAGCGCGGGGAGTCGGTGCCGTCCGAGACCAGCGAGCGCGCCGCCCGGATGCTGACCTCCTTCATCGCCGCCCTATGGGACGGCTGCACCGAGTTCTCTCTCGACCGCGAGCGGCTCGACAGTGCCCTCGCGGTGCTGGACGCCGAGGCCCGCGACGCCGATGACGCCGAGCTGCTCGTCGTCCCGGTCGTCGGGCTGCGGATGCCGCTGGTGCGCCTGCAGCTGCCGCATGGCATCGAGCTTGTCCGTGCCGACGCCGTCGACGCGCCGCCCGAGGCGATGCGCAGCGAGGGGATGGGGCGGACCGCATGGGAGCCGCAGTTCCTGGCCGTCGCCGAGCAGGGCGAGGGCGAGGACAGCGCGGCCGCCGCGCTGCGCCAGCTGCGGGAGCTGATCAGCGTGATGCGACTCTTCAAGGGGGGCGGCATCGGGCTCGGCCCCTACGCGTTTGGCCCGACCGGCGAGGGTTGCTGGCGCCACATCGCCACCGGTGCGGGACCCACCCGGTCCGGCGGCTACACGCTTAGCAAGGAGGAGGCGACGGAGCTCGCCGACCTGGCCAGCGCGCTGGAGGTCCGTCCCGACCCCGATGGCGCCCTGACCTGGGCGGTGGCCCGCTTCGAGATGGGGTGCGAGCGCGAGACCGCGCTGCAGGGCCTCAGCGACCAGCTGCTGGCCCTGCGCTCCCTGCTCCAGGGCCAGGGGCCGGTTGGCGCATCGCTGCCGATGCGCGCCGCGGCTTTGATCGCCACCGACTCCCACGACAGGATCGAAGTCCGGGAGCGGGTCGAACGCGCCCAGGAGCTGGAGCGCGCGCTGATGCGCGGCGACGCGACGGCGGCCACCGCAACGGCGGCCGGCGCCGGCCCGGTGGAGCGCGCTGCAGAGTTGGCCGGCTGGGTAGAGGAAGGGGTGCGGCGCATGCTCCGCGCGGTCGCCCTCGGCGAGCTTGGGACAGACCTCGGCGCTGCTGCCGACGAGACGCTGATCGCCGCCGGCCTCAGCGAGGGAGATTTCGAGATCGCCGTGTCCCAGGAGCTGGACGTCGAGGAGGAACCGCAGCCAGGGGTCGAGCAGGAGCGCCAGGTCGCATGGAAGCCGCGGTCCCGGCCCAGCCCATATGCAAACCTGCCAATCGAGGAGGACTCAATGGACCAGGACACTCGCATTCTGGAGCCGGTTCCGGGAGCGGACGAGATACGGATCACCGCGACCAACTGGCTCGAGGAGGTCGAGAGGGACGACCGGGTCGAGGACGAGGCCACGCTTGACTTCCCCGCCGTCGCCGACGGGCCCGGCCACCGTGAGCGCATCGACACGCCGCGCGTCCGCCACCTCTTCCCAGTGCCCGAGGACGCCGACTGGGAGGTCCGCGAGCTCGAGTACGACCACTACGGCCGCCACGCCAGCTAAGTCAGTCCTCCGGTCACTTAAGCACAGCGCTCTGTGCTCAAGTGACCGGAGGACATGAGCCGACCCCGCTCCGGCGCGCGTTCGCCTTGCTCCGGCCCCCCAGCCGCTCCGTTCGTCATTTGTACCGCCCAGCGACACAAACAGCGAACGGAGTTCGTGAACGCTTCGTCCAGGCCACCCCAACCGCTCCGTTCGTCATTTGTACCGCCCAGCGACACAAACAGCGAACGGAGTTCGTGAACGCTTCGTTCAGGCCACCCCAGCCGCCGCGGCCTTGCGTAACGGCCCGTAGCGGCTGCTGACGGCCGGGGCCCCACAACCCCTCCCTGTTTGCCCTCCTACTTGCGGGTGAGGAGGGCAAACGGGAGGGGAGAGTGGAGTACGTCCTTGATTGTATAAGTTGCTTAGTAATTCACGTTAGACGTGTAGAATGCGCATTGAACACCAATGCCTCGTCTTTCTTTGAAGCCGCTTGACGACCGTCTCGCCGTCGGCAAAACGACGCTGACCAGCCGAGAGCTGCGCGAGGAGCTGGGGATCTCTCCGAGTGCGGTATCCAACCTGCTTGAGCGATGGCGCCGCGCGGGGCTGGTTGACCGAGTGGCTCGTGGCCGCTACGCGATCCGCCAGATCGGCCTCCTGGGCACCCGTGCGTCATCTGAGGACGTGGCCCTCGCGGTTGCCGCGCTTGTTGATGGGCGAACCCACAGAATCGCCTACCGCTCTGCGCTGGACTTCCACGGCCTTTTGACCCGCCCTGTGCGGACCATCCAGATTGCCTCTCCGCATCGTTTTGCGAGCGCGGTGGTCAGTGGGCGACCATTGGAGGTTGTCATCGAGCGCGCCGACACCGTTGGCCTCGGCATCGAGGCGGCTGGCTACGGCGCAATCGTTTCCAACCTGGAGCGAACACTGTTGGACGCCGCCGCCCGCCCGGACCTCGTCGGCGGGCACTTCCCCCTCGCGGAGGCACTGGCCGGGTCCAGTCCCGACGCGGCTGGCCTGCTCGATCTGGCCGAGCAGCTTGACGCCAGTCCGGCTCTTCGACGAATCGGGTCGCTTGCCGATCGCTTGGAGCTCGCGGGGCTGGCCGGGGAGCTCGAGCCCCTGGCGCCCCCTCGCTGGGATCTCGACCTGGACCCCGGGCTGCGGGAGTCCAGCGGTGTCTTTCGCGACAGCAAGTGGCGCATCCGCTGGCCCGTCGACCCGCGGGCGATGGCGCAGGAGATTGCGCAGTGATCCACCAGAACCTGATCAAGCGCAGGGCCGACGAGGACGGGCTATCGGCTCCTGTGGTGCCTCGTTGCCGACGCGCTCGACAACTGCGCGGAGCGCATCGGCTTTCCGCTCCTTGAACTGAGCGGAAGCACGCCGCCGCGCATCGAATACGTCGGTCCTCTTGGGACCACTACAGCCGCCACGCCAGCTAGGTCAATCCTCCGGTCACTTGAACACAGAGTTCTGTGCTCAAGTGACCGGAGGACATGAGCCGACCCCGCTCCGGCGCGCGTTCGCCTTGCTCCGGCCCCCCAACCGCTCCGTTCGTCACTTGTACCGCCCAGCGACACAAACAGCGAACGGAGTTCGTGAACGCTTCGTTCAGGCCACCCCAGCCGCCGCGGCCTTGCGTAACGGCCCGTAGCGGCTGCTGACGGCCGGGGCCCTACAGCCTCCCCCGTTTGCCCTCCCACTTGCAGGTGAGGAGGGCAAACAGGGGAGGCTGTTTCTCTCATCGGCCACCCTGAGCTTGACTCGGTGTTCGGCGCGATGTAGGACTGGCCTGTGCAAGATCGGATCTGCCGCCTTCTCGGCTGCGCCCTCGTCTTGGCGATGCTCCTGCCGGCGGGCGCGAGCGCGGCGACGTTCAACGTCACGACCGACACCGATTCCAGCGGTGGGACCTGCCTGCCCGCCTCGTGCACCTTGCGACAGGCGGTCGCCGCCGCCAACTCGGGCGGGGGCGGCGACACGATCGACGTGCCGGCCGGTCTCTACACCCTCGCCTTCGGCGAACTGCACCTCGAAAAGAGCGTGGGCATCGCCGGTGCCGGGTCGGACGCGACCGCAATCGACGGCAATGACGTGTCGCGGGTCTTCAAAGTCGATGGCGGCGGGGTGGTCGTCAGCCTCACCGGCCTTGCCGTGGAAAACGGCCGCGTCGCCGGCACCAGCGCGTCACAGGCTCACGGTGGGGGAATCCTCAATGCCGGGACGCTTTCGCTGCGCAATGTGCTTGTTCGCGGCAACACGGTTGTGCCGGCCGACAACACGGGAACGATTCCGGCGGGCGGTGGGATCTTCAATTCCGGGACCCTGAACGTCTTTGACAGCACGATCGCGAGCAATCGCGCCAGCACGCTTCCCCAAGTCGGGGGCATCCCAGGCGGCGCAGGACTGGCCAACGAAGACGGCAACGTCAACCTGACCGACTCTGTCCTCTCGCGCAATGTGTCTTCCGGCAATAGCGGTATCCCGGAGGCAGGCGGCCTGTACAGCCTTGCCGCGAGCGCCCATGGCGCGAGCGCCACGCTGACGCGGGTTCTGGTCGAGGACAACCGAGCGATCAATATTGGCAGCGGCGGGATTCCCGAGGCGGGCGGGATCTACGCGTTCAGGACAGACCTGACAGTCGTCGACAGTACGGTGAGAGGGAACAAGGCCGTTGGCGGGGCGATCGCCGACGCGGGTGGGATCTATGTCCTTCGCGAAGGGGACTTGACGCTGGAACGCAGCCTGGTGGCGAACAACGTCGCCGAAAGCGGGACCTTCGCCGACGGGGGTGGCCTTTACGTGCACGGCGAAACCACCGAGTTGGAGAGGATCGTGAACTCGACGATCACGGGCAATCGCGCCACCTCCCCAACCGGCAACAACGGTGGCGGCATTTACCATTCCGGCGCCCCGCCCCTCGAAGTGCTCAATTCGACGATCAGCGGAAACGTCGTGTCGGGAAGCGCGAGCGATCAGGGCGGCAACCTCTTCGACGGGGGCGGCAGCGGCAGTGCGCTGCGCCTGCGCAACTCGATCGTCTTCGGCGGCAGCGGGGAAAGCGGTGCCGAGAACTGCTCGGGTAGCGGCGTGCAGTCGGCAGGGCACAACATCGACAGTCTCGACCAGTGCAACTTCCACGCCGCGGGCGACAAGGTCAACGCCAACCCGCTGCTTACGGCGCTGGCCAACAATGGGGGGCCGACCGAGACGCAGGCGCTGGGCGCCGGCAGCCCCGCGATCGACGCCGCCGACGCCTGCCCGGCCACTGACCAGCGCGGCGTGTTACGGCCGCAGGGGGGCGCCTGCGACATCGGCGCCTTCGAGCTGGTGCCCCCGCTCCCACCCACTCCCACGCCCACGCCACCGACGCCGGCAGTCCCGCTCGGCGGCCCGGCGACGCTCCGCCTTCTCTCCAAGGCGGTGAAGATCGATCTGAAGACCGGCAGGGGGACGCTGGCGGCGAAATGCCTCAACGTCCCGGCCGACAGCTGCGCGGCGAGGCTCTCTCTGCTGTCGCGCCAGGCCGCGTCTCACCGGCACGGGAAGCGGCGCTCGCTGAAGAAGCGCACGGTGTCGATTGGCACCGTTGTGGGCACGATCGCGGGCGGCGAGATCGGAAAGCTGAGGGTCAAGGTCACGCGCCGGGGCCTCGCCATGCTGAGGGCCGCGAAGGGCCACAAGCTCGTCGTGAGGGCGAATGGCAAGTCGAAGAACGGCGCCGGGGAGGCGACGACGGTCAGGCAGAAGCTGAAGCTGAAGGCGGCAAAGCGCAAGAAGCGCTGACGGGTCAGCTAAACCCGCTTCGCCCACCAAATGGCAGAACACCACCCCTTGGGTGGTGAAGCGCCATTGCACCGCCCTGATAACGGCGGATCGGGATGTGACAGCCGGGCAGGGGTGAACCCAGGGCTCAGGCGCGGCCGGCGGCGATCTCGATCCGCTCCTCGCTGCTTGCGAACAGGTAGCGGTTGATCTCGGCGAGGCCGCCCAGGTCGTGGACGTCCTCGTCCAGATAGGGGACGCGGATCACCCCCTTGGTGCGCAGCTCGGCCGCCAGGTGCTCGATGTTTCGCGCATCGCGCTCGGCCAGCGCCTGGTAGTCGGCGAAGTTCTCCGCGACGCGGCCCGCCAGCTCCTCGTCGGACAGCTTCGCCGCCAGCGCCGCCCTGAGGTCGCCGCCGTCGCCGCGCAGGCGCTCGGCCGGGTAGTGCACCTTGTTGACGATGACCCCGCCGAAGGGCAGCTTCGCCTCGACCAGCTTGCGGTGGAAGTAGACGGCCTCGTCGATCGGCTCGCCCTGCGGGCCGCAGACGACGAGGAAGCAGGTGCGACGGTCGGCGAGCAGGCTGTTGACGCGCTTGGCCCGGGCCTGGAAGCCGTCGACCATGCCGCTGAAGGCGTTGAAGAACTCGGCGAGGTCGGCGAGCAGGTCGAAGCCGACGATCCGCTTGAAGACCGAGAGGGCGACCGAGGCGCCGCGGCCCGCCACCCGCGCCGCCAGCCCGGTCGGCCGCATGAAGACGCGCAGCGAGCGGCCTTCGATGAACTGGGTGAGGCGCCGGGGGGCGTCGAGGAAGTCGAGTGCGTTGCGGGTCGGCGGCGTATCCAGGACGAGCAGGTCGAAGCGGCCTTCGGTGTGCAGCTCGAAGAGCTTCTCCATCGCCATGTACTCCTGCGAGCCGGCCAGCGCGTTGGAGATCTGCTGGTAGATGCGGTTGCCGAGGACGCGGTCGCGCGCCTCCTCGTCGGGCGCCTGGCGGGCGACCAGCTCGTCGAAGGTCGCCTTGGCGTCGAGCATCATCGCCCACAGCTCGCCCTTCATCTCGATGCCGTGCTGCTCGAACAGCTTCGGGTCGACCTGCTTTGCCGTGTTGCCCAGGTCAGGCAGGCCGAGCGAATCGGCGAGCCGCTTTGCCGGGTCGATCGTCAGCACGCAGACCCGCAGGCCGCGCGCCGCCATCCCGGTGGCGATCGCCGCGGATGTGGTCGTCTTGCCGACCCCGCCCGAGCCGGCGCAGATGCAGATGCCCTTGCCGTCGAGGATGTCGCCGACCGAGGACATCAGTGCAGCTTCTTGGCGAGTTGGCTGGCCGCCTCGACTCCGAGTTCAGGCTCGAAGAGGAAGGGGAGGGTTTTGACCGGCGTCTCGACGCGGCGGCGCAGGCGGGAGAGCTGGGCGCGCTGGGAGCGGGCGCGGCTGTGCTCGGAGAGCGCCGCCCGCGCCGCCGCCCGCGCGAGGCCGTTCTCGGCATCGGCGAGCGCGGCCAGGCGCTCGGCCTCCGGTTTGGAGAAGCGCTCCGGGTAGAGGCCGTTCATATAGATGCGGTCGACGGCGACGCCCACCTCCGAGCGCAGGTCGTGCTCGAGGAAGGCGGACTCGTTGACCGGCATCTCTTCGGGGAGCGCGACGATCGCCGCGCCGGTGTGGTCATGGTTGGTGATCAGCCGGTCGAGCGTCTGGGCCTGGGCGTGGATCGGGCCGACCCGGGCGATCGAGGCGAAGGTGCGCGGCGTCTGCAGGAAGCCAATCCCGTGCCCGGTCGCGGGGGCGTCGACGATCACGAGGTCGTACTTACGCCCGCGCTTGACCTTGCGGTCGAGCTGGGCCAGCTCCCAGATCTTGCCGATCGTGACGAGCTCCTTGAGCCCGGGGGTGGCCGCCGCCAGGTAGTTGAAGATGCGGCTGCGGAAGAGCAGGTCGCGCATCGCGCGGACCTTGAGCTGGAGCAGCACGTACTCGCGCATCGACTCGTCGGGGTCGATCGAGATCGCCCAGAGGTTGTCGGCCATCTCCACCTCGTGGAAGCCGACCTGGGTGTGGTCGAAGAATCGCGAGGCGTTCTCCTGCGAGGAGACCTCGCAGACAATCGTCCGCTTGCCCTCGGAGGCGGCGCGCAGGCCAAGCGCCACCGCGACGGTGGTCTTGCCGACTCCCCCCTTGCCGGTCACGAAGACCAGCCGCTTGTCTAAGAAATCTGGAATCGGGCAATTCCTAGCAATTTTCGAGCCTGGCAGGAAAAGCGAGCGGTTATGCGAATACCCGCGCAATGGGATTCCTCAGCCGAAAGACCAAGTCCAAGCCTGAAACCGCCGACGAAGCGCATCCGATTGTCGAGGAGCTGAGACGGATGGAGGAAGTCGTTCCTGAGCGGCCGCCCGCCGATGTCTCGGGCGGCCCGGCCGCGGGTCCCGACACGACCGAGGAGGCGATCGACCCCACGCGGTCGGCTGTCTCTGCATCCGCCACGCCACCCGCGGGTGAGTCCAATGGCGCCTCCGCGGAGGGCGCTCCTTCGAAAGCTGAGAGTGCGCCACCGGTGGGTCAGGCGCCAGCGCCATCGGTCGGAGAGGCACCTGCTCCCGACGCGCCATCGGTCGGTGAGGCGTCAGCGCCACCCGTCGGTGAGGCGCCTCCTTCCGACGCGCCATCGGTCGGTGAGGCGTCTCCTTCCGACGCGCCACCCGTCGGTGAGGCGCCTGCTTCCGATGCGCCACCCCGGGGTGCGTCGAACGGGGCAGCCGCGAACGGGGCTGCGAAGAAGACTGAGAGTGAGGACGAGGGGCCGGCGCGGATGAAGGCGCGGGACCTGATCGCCCCGAGCCGCCACGCGGTTGCCGTCGAGGAGCCGGAGCAGGAGGTCGCGACCGAGCACGCCGAGGTGATCGCCTTCGCCAACCAGAAGGGCGGCGTCGCCAAGACGACCACCACGCTGAACCTTGCCGTCGCCTTCAAGGAGACCGGGCACAGGGTCCTCTGCATCGACCTCGATCCGCAGGGCAACCTGACGATGAGCCAGGGGATCGATCCCGACAAGGTCGAGAAGAGCCTCTACGACGTGCTCGTCAACGACATGCCGATCTCGGAGATCATCCAGCGGCGCGAGATCGACATCGCCGTCGCCTCGATCGACCTGGCCGGCGCGGAGATCGCGATGAGCACCAAGATCGGCCGCGAGCGCTCGCTGGAGAAAGCTCTGAAAGAGGTCTCCGGCGACTACGACTTCATCTGCATCGACACGCCGCCGAGCCTCGGCCTGCTGACGATCAACGCGCTGACGGCCGCAAGCAAGGTGATCGTCCCCGTCCAGTGCGAGTATCTGTCGATGCGTGGACTCGTCCAGCTTCAGAACACGCTGAAGATGATCCAGGAGAACCTCAATCCGGACGTCAAGATCGAGGGCATCCTGCCGACGATGCTCGACGCGCGGACCGTCCACGCCAAGGAGGCGGTGGAGATCCTCGAGGAGAACTTCGGCGAACTGGTCTTCAAGTCGCGCATCCGCAAGGCGATCAAGTTCGCGGAGGCGCCTGTGAAGGGGGCGAGCGTGCTTAAGTACGATCCACAGAGCAACGCCGCGAACTACTACCGGGAGTTGGCTAAGGAGGTCTTGGCGAATGGCTCGTCGTAAGCGCGCAAGCATGCGCGAGGGTCCCCTCGCCGATCTCTTCCGCTCCACTGAGGACGACGCTGCGCCCGCGGGTCCCGGCGCGGCTGAGCAGGCAGCCGACCTCACCCGGTCGGATACCTCCTCATCCGCCCCCCCCGCGGATGAGCGGCGTGGCTCCGCGGGAGCAACCGATTCGCAGGCTGAGAGCGCCCCCCCCGCGGATGAGCGGCGTGGCTCCGCGGGAGCAACCGATTCGCAGGCCGAGAGCGCCCCCCCCGCGGAGGCCCCATCTTCACCCGTGGATGAGGCGCCTCCCGTGCATGCCGAGAGTCGGGAGACGGCACCGGAGAGGTTGAAGCGCGTCTTCTCCGAGCCGCCCGAGTCGCGCGGCGAGCGCCAGCCGGTGGTCGAAACGCCGCGCTACGGGCGCGAGGAACCGCAGTACGAGGCGCCGGGGAGCGGCGAGCCCCACCAGCCGGTGATCCGCGTCGTCGGCGTCGGCGGCGCTGGCGTCAACGCAATCAACCGGATGGTCGAGGCCCGCGTTCCGGGGGTCGAGTTCATGGCGGTCAACACCGATCTTCAGTCGCTGCAGCTCTGCGTCGCCGACGTCACGGTCCACATCGGCGACCAGCAGACGCGCGGCCTGGGCGCCGGGGCCGACCCGGAGCTGGGCCACAACTCCGCCTTCGACCAGCAGGACAAAATCAAGCGCCTGCTGAAGGGCTCCGACATGGTCTTCATCGCCTCGGGCGCGGGTGGCGGCACTGGCACCGGCGCCGCCCCGGTCGTCGCCCGGCTTGCCCGCGAGGTGGGCGCGCTGACGGTGGGGATCGTCACCAAGCCGTTCAGCTTCGAGGGGACGCGCCGGGGCAACCAGGCGAACAAGGGAATCGAGGAGCTGGCCTCGGAGGTCGACACGCTGATCGTCGTCCCCAACGACCGGCTGCTCGAGGTGCTCGACCAGCAGACCTCGATGGTCGAGGCCTTCCGGGTGGCGGACGACGTGCTGCGCCAGGGCGTCCAGGGCATCTCCGACCTGGTCACGTTGCCGGCGCTGATCAACCTCGACTTCGCCGACGTGCGGACGATCATGTCCGAGGCCGGCCGGGCCCTGCTGGGGATCGGCATGGGCACCGGCGAGGGCCGGGCGCTGCTCGCCGCCGAGAAAGCGATCTCCTCGCCGCTGCTGGAGACCTCGATGGAGGGCGCGCGCTCGATCCTGCTCTCGGTCACCGGCGGCTCCGACCTCTCACTGGTCGAAGTCAGCGAGGCGGCCAAGCTGGTCGGCGAGGCGGCCCATCCCGATGCCAACATCATCTTCGGCGCCAACATCGACGACGACCTGGGCGACCAGATCTGGGTGACCGTGGTGGCGACTCGCTTCGACGGCCGGGAGGCGCCACGGCGGCGCACGGTCGAGCCGACGATTCGCCGCACCAAGGAGGCCGGCCAGGAGCGCCGCTCCAGGGCGGGGCGGGCCGGCGAGCTGGGAAGCCTCGACGTGCCCGAGTTCCTCCCCGGCTAACCCCCTCTCCTCTCCCTTTCTCCCCCTCTCCTCCTCTTTCTCTCTCTTTCTTTCTTTTTCTATCCCCCTCGTCCCCTCCTTTTCCCCTTGCGAACTGCATCAACTTCTCAATCTGGGAGATTGAGAAGTTGATGCAGTTCGCAAGGGGGGTCAGCTTGCCGTCCTCGTCAGCCCAGTTTCGATACGCCAAAGCCCCTTTGGATCACCACAGTACGCAGGTACTATTTTTATTTGGGACATGACTACCCGAGAGAAAGCCCGTGCCGTTCTCGATCATCTTCCCGAGGATCGGGTGGATGCGGCACTAGCCGCCTTGGAGGCGGTGGAGGGTCGGGATACCTCAGTGGAGGCGATTCTCGCTCGTCACGGCGAGCAGCGACTCAGCCCCGAGGAATTCGATCGCCACTTCGGATCGCTGTCGACCGACGACGAGGGCTAAGGCATGGCCGGCCAGGCGTCCGTGCCGGTCTTTCCGGTCGGCTTTGACGAGGATGCCATGACAGAGGATCTCGAACACGTCTCTCAAGGCGCCGTAGAGGCGCTGGCGGGGTTCCGCAAGGAGGTGCGCCAACAGGGCGGCATCCCGGAGGACCGGCTCAAGGCCTGCCAGGAAGAAGGCCCAGAGGGCACGAAGCTCGGCGGCTGCGTGAAGACCTATGTGCCCTGGCCAGACGGGCGTTTCGGGGCGGTATTCATCGCGGTAACCCATCCCAAGCGCCCGTTGGCGCTGCGTGTGATCGCATTCGGCGTTCGCCACCACCCGCGCGACTCACACGCCGAGACCGTCTACCAGGTGGCCGATCGTCGTCAGAACAAAGAGAACGAAGAGCCTTCTCCGTAGGCACGAGGAGAAATTCGTTTGACCCACTCACCCTCCTTGCCCAAAGAGAAGACATTTTTCGGTCTTCCCTTGCGAACTGCATCAACTTCTCAATCTGGGAGATTGAGAAGTTGATGCAGTTCGCAAGGGGGGTGTTGGGGATGAACGGAACGGGCGTCGTCGCCGCGGGTCACCCGCTGACCGCGGAGGCGGGGGCGCAGATCCTGCGCGAGGGGGGCAACGCGGTTGACGCCGCGGTCGCGTCCGTACTGGCCTCCTTTGCCGTCGAGAGCCCGCTGACCGGCTTCGGGGCGGGCGGGTTCATGATGGTGCACGAGGAGGGTGGCGAGGCCGTCCTGATCGACTTCTTCGTCGCCGCGCCCGGCAAGGACGGCGTCGAGCGGGGCGCGGAGCTCGTGCCGGTGCCCGTCCACTTCGACGCGGAGACGATCCAGACGTTCTACGTCGGACCCGCCTCCTGCGGGGTCCCGGGCACAGCCGCTGGCCTCGAGCTGGCCCTGGAGCGGTTCGGCTCGGTGCCGCTCCCCGACCTCATCCCCGCGGCGGTTCGTCTCGCCCGCGAGGGTGCGCCGATCAACGCAGAGCAGGCCTACATCCTCGACATCCTGGCGCCGATCCACGATCGCATCGAGGGGACCCGGGAGCTCTACGCGCCGGCCGGCAGCGTGCTGCGGGAGGGGGACGTCTTTCGCTTCGCCGAGCTGGCGGATGCGCTGGAACGGTTTGGCGCCGAAGGGACCGAGCCCTTCTACCGCGGCGAGGTGGCGGCCGCGCTGAGCGACTTCACGGTGCGGAACGGCGGCACGCTGGGCCCGGCCGACCTTGCTACCTATGAGGCTGTCGTGCGGCAGCCGATCCGGATGCCGTTTCGCGGCACGGAGGTGCTGACCAACCCGCCGCCCTCCTCGGGCGGGATCCTGATCGCCTTCTGCCTGGGCCTGCTGGAGAGGCTCGGCGAGCGCAGCGGCGCCGAGCAGCTCGTCGCGGCGATGGGGGCCGCCAACGCGGCGCGCGACGAGGCCTTCGCCGAGGCGCTCTACGGCGACGAGCTGCACGCCGCCCTGCTGGATCCCGGCAAGCTGGACGGGGTCGCCGAGGCGGCGCTGCGCAGGCCGCCGTTCGGCAACGCAGCCTCGCCCGCGCCCGGAGACACGCTCGGCTCGACCACCCATATAGCGGTGCTCGACAGGGACGGGATGTGCGCCAGCGTCACCTGCTCCAACGGTTCGGGGTCGGGCGTGCTGGTGCCGGGGACCGGGGTGATCCTCAACAACATGCTGGGCGAGGAGGACCTCAACCCGCTCGGCTTCCACGCGATCGCCCCCGGCCGCCGCGTGCCGTCGATGATGGCGCCGACCGTCGTTCTGCGCGACGGCGAGATCGAACTCGGCCTGGGGAGCGCCGGCTCCAACCGGATCCGCTCGGCGATCCTGCAGACGGTGGCACGGGCCGTCGAGGAGCGGATGAGCGCCGGCGAGGCGGTGCGGGCGCCGCGGCTGCACTTCGAGCAGGGGGTCGTCCAGGCCGAGCCCGGGATAGAGGAGGCGGCGCTGGGCCGGATCGAGGCAAGTGGCATCAAGGTCCTCCGCCGCCCGCGGATCAACCTCTTCTTCGGAGGCGTGCAGGCGGTCGCCCGCGATCGCGACTCCGGCGCCCTGAGCGGCGGCGGCGATCCTCGCCGCGGGGGCGCCGTGGCGCTCGCCTGATTGGGCGCATCTTCTCACCACGTGAACACTTCAAAGCGGTTACTGGTGGAGAATTGGCATGTGGGAAGCGCTGACATGACGATCGATTTCGAGGCCGAGGGCCTGCTCGACGGGCTGGAGGGCAAGGCGCGGGACGCACGGCGCGAACTGCTCGAACGGCTCGCCTCCGAAGGCGTCCCGTTGGAGGAGCTGCGAGAGGCTGTCGCGGCTGGTCGACTGACCCTGCTCCCGGCGGAGCGGGCGCTGGCCGGCGGCAGCGCGCGCTACACGCCGCGCGAAGTGGCCGAGCTGTCGGGGTTGGGCCTGGAGCTTTTGGAGCGTGCGACAGCAGCGCTGGGCGTTCCCTACGCCGGCCCGGACATTCGCTCGCTGACCGAGACCGACCTGGAGGCGGCGCGGCGGGTGAAGGAGCTTCGCGACTCCGGCCTGCCCGAGGAGGGAATGCTGCAGGTGGCGCGCGCGATCGGAATGGCCACCGCGCGGATCGCCGAGGCGAACCGCGAATTGAGCATCCGCACCCTGATGCAGCCCGGCGACACCGAACGCGACCTGGCGCTGCGCTTTGCGGCCGCCGCCGAGTACATGCAGCCGCTGATGGAGCCGGTGCTCGTCTACGCGCTGCGAGCCCACATGCTGGAGCAGATCCGCCGTGACGTGATTGGCGCCGCCGACCTTGCCTCCGGCGAGATGGGCGCGACCGCTCAGCTCGTCGTCTGCTTCGCGGATCTGGTCGGGTTCACCAGGCTCGGGGAGGAGATGCCCACCGAGGAGCTGGGCCTCGTCGCGGGCCGGCTCGACGAGATGGCGACCGCGGCAGCCGCGCCGCCGGTGCGGCTCGTGAAGCTGATCGGCGACGCCGCGATGCTCGTCTCTGCCGACGCCGCGCCGATGCTGGAAGCGGCGCTGCGACTGGTCGAGGCGTCGAAGCGGGCCGGTGACGAGTTCCCGCGGCTGCGCGTCGGGGTCGCCTACGGCTCCGTGCTGGCGCAGACCGGCGACTACTACGGCCGCCCGGTCAACCTGGCCAGCCGTCTCACCGCAATCGCCAAACCCGGCTCGGTGCTGATCGACGAGGCGACGCGGGAGGCGGCCGGCGAGGGCTTCGCGTACTCCTACGCGGGCGAACGCCAGCTGAAGGGCTTCGACTCCCGCGTCAAGCTCTATCGCGCCCGCCGAGCCGGCGATTCCACCAAGTAGCTCCAGGTCAACGGGAGCCATCGCCCGTTGGGCGGCCCGGCACCGGGCGGAAGCGCGAGGGCGAGTCAGGCGGGCCTGCGCGGCCGGCACCGGGGCGAGGGCGAGGGCGAGTCAGGCGGGCCTGCGCGGCCGGCACCGGGGCGGGGGCGAGGGCGAGTCAGGCGGGCTTGCGGCCCGAGGCGACCAGGTTGTAGAAGAGCTCCGCCGGCAGGTGGGGCTCCAGCAGACGGGTGTCGACCTTCTGCAGCGCGATGTAGCTGCGGAAGGCGAAGCGGCGCCAGCCAAAGGGGACCGACTCCGGCTCGGCGGTCGACTCGACGGTCCGCAGCCCCCAACCCCAGGCGTTGGCGAGTAACTCCTCGCCGCCGATGCGGCGGTCCTCGAAGCCGGCGTCGCGCAGCAGCCGCCGCAGGTCGGCGGGGGCGAAGGCGTGCACGTCGACCTCGCTCTCCAGGGCGTGGCTATGCGACTGCTCGGACTCGGCCACGGCGCGGCGCTGGGCGCCGACCAGCCTCCGCCAGACGGGGGCGACGACCAGCCCGGTCCGCTTCGGCAGCGCCGCCAGCCGATCCCCGTAGCGGGAGGGCTCGCCGCAGAAGGCGATCGCCCCGCCGGGCCGCAGCACGCGGCGGAATTCCGCCAGCGCCTGCTCGAGGTCGGGGATGTGGTGCAGGACGGCGTGGCCGAAGACGAGGTCGAAGCTCTCGTCCTCGAAGGGGAGCTTCTCGGCCTCGGTGGTGATCGTCTTCACCTCCAGGCCCAGCTCGCCGGCGGTCGTCGAGAGGCGGCTCAGCATGCCGGCGGAGATGTCGGTTGCGGTGAGGCGCTCGATCACCCCGAGTTGCAGCAGGTTGAGCGAGAAGTAGCCGGTGCCGGCTCCGATCTCCAACGCGTCGCCGAAGCCGATCCCGTCGAGCCCGCCCAGCGCCTTGACGAGCTTCAGCCGGACCTGCTTGCACCCGATGTCGCCGAAGTCGATGCCCCACTTGGCGTCGTATTCGTCGGCCGCGGCGTCGTGATAGCGCGTGTTGACGTCCTTGATGTGCGCGGGTGTGGCGGTGGGGGAGGCCGGCATGAAGCGGAAACGGTACACGGATCGGCGCAGTGGACCCGGCAGGCCCCGGCCCTCTAATACGGTCCCGGTTGTGGAGCGCGAATACATGCAGGAAAACCAACCGGCGGGGGTGCCGCCGCTGCCGCTGACCGGCGAGCGGACGCTGCCCGACCTGCCGGACGAGAACTACTGGTTCCGGCGCCACCTCGCCGTGTACGAGTGGATCGCGGCGCGGGCCGCCGGCAAGCGCGTCGTCGACATGGCCTGCGGCGAGGGCTACGGCTCCGACGTGCTGGCCGGCACCGCGGCGGGCGTGGTCGGGGTGGACGCCAACCCGGAGGCCCACGAGCACGCCCGGCTGCGCTACCTGCGCCCCAACCTGCGCTTCGAGCGCGACCTCGTCGAAAGCTTCTCCGAGCCCTGCGACGCGGTCGTCTTCCTGCAGACGATCGAGCACGTCCAGGACGCGGGGGCGATCCTCGAGCACTTCAAGGCGATGCTTGAGCCGGGCGGCGTCGCCTACGTCTCCACGCCGAACCTGCTCACCCTGGCGTCCCCGGGCGCCGAGAAGTCCGACAACCCCTGGCACGTCCGCGAGTACCGCGCGGAGGAGTTCCGGGAGCTGTGCGAGGCGCATTTCGAGTCCGTCGAGCTGCTCGGTCTCTTCCATGCGCGCAAGCTGCGCGCCCACGAGCTCGCGCTCAAGCTCGGCTGGGACCGAGTGCACAAGGCGCTGCGACTCACCGGCCCCTTCTACGACCGCTTCACGCCGGCCATCGCGGCCTCCGACTTCGCGCTCAGGCCCGGTGGCCTGGACAGGGCACTCGACTTTCTCGCCATCTGCCGGGCAGCGTAGGAGCGCGGATGTCCGACCTCCCTCTCATCGCGCCCACTTCGGCTGCGATGCGGGCGCGGTGCGAGGGACGGCACCATGCGGGGTGACGGCACGGTCGGCGACCTGGCGATCGTCCTGCACAGCCACATGCCCTACGTGGAGGGCTTCGGGACGTACCCGTTCGGCGAGGAGTGGCTGTTCGACGCCGTGATCCGCTCCTACCTGCCGGTCCTCGAGGTCGCCGACCGGCTGACGATGACCGTCACGCCGGTGCTGGCCGACCAGCTGGAGGACGAGGGTGCCCGGCAGCGGCTGCGGGAGTTCCTCGTCCGCTGGCGGGTCGGCGCCGCCGAGGCGGACAGCGCCGAGGTGCCGGCCGAGTGCAGGGACGCCTGCGAGGCGGAGCTGGCGCGGTACCGGCATGCGCTCGAGCTGCTCGACGGCGTCGGCGGGGACCCCTTGCGAGCCTTCGCCCAGGCAGGGGAGTCCGGCCGGATCGCGCTTGCCGCGTCGGCGGCCACCCACGCCGTGCTGCCGCTGCTCGCGACGCGGGCAGGCTTCCGCCTGCAGCTCGACGCCGGTATCCGCTCGCACCGGCGGCGGTTCGGCTGGCAGGGCGGCTTCTGGCTGCCGGAGTGCGCCTACGTGCCCGGCATGGAGGCGCGTCTCGTCGAGCACGGCGTGCGCTGGTTCTGCGTGGACCAGAGCTCCCACGGCGAGCTGCTCGATGCCCTCACGCCGGTGGCGACGGCGGCCGGACCGGTGGCGCTGCCGATCGACTGGGAGGCGATCGGCTGGCTGTGGTCGCTCGACGGCTACCCGTCCGACCCCGAGCACGCCCAGTTTGCCGGCAAATCGCTGCGCGGCGTGCGGATCTGGAGGGTCGGCGGCGGCGCCTACGACCCGCGGGCGGGGGAGGCGGCCGCGCGCCGTCAGGCCGCCGAGTTCCTCGCCGCCGCCGCCACTCGCCTGCGCGACTTCTCGGGGTCGCACGGCAGGCGCGGGCTGCTGGTCTTCGCGATCGATACGGAGCTGCTCGGCCACTGGTGGTCGGAGGGGGCGATCTGGCTGCGCGAGGTGCTGGCGGGAGCGGAGGCCGCCGGGGTGCGGACGGTCACCGTGCCGGAGGCCCTCGCCGAGCATGAGCCGGTCGAGCGGGAGCTGCTTGCGTCCACCTGGGGGGAGGGGAAGACCCTGCGCACCTGGGACTCGCCGCAGGTCGCCGACCTCGCCTGGGGGGCGCGGCGGCTGGAGCTTCGCCTGCTGCGCGCGCTCGCCGCCGGGCTGCACGGCCCGGCCTCCCTGCGCGCCGCGCGCGAGCTGCTCGCGGTGCAGGCCAGCGACTGGGCGTTCCTCGACCAGCGCGGGCAGGCGGGCGACTACCCCTTCCAGCGCGTCACCGAACACGCGGAATCGATGTTGCAGGCCATAGAATCGCCATTCGCCATAGATCCGTGCATGCGATCGCTTGCCCCGGATCTGAGCCTCGGGCCGTTGTTGGAGCCATGACCAGAGTTCTGATTCTCTCCTGGGAGTACCCGCCGCTGATCGAGGGGGGTCTCGCGCGCCACGTCCGCAAGCTCTCCGAGGGACTGGTCGAGCGCGGGGTCGAGGTCCACGTGCTGACCCGTGGCGGCGAGGAGTCGCCGGCCGAGGAGCGCCGCAGCGGCGTCCTGATCCACCGCATCCGCGAGCCGACCCGCCCCACCGACCTCGGTGAGTTCGTCGCCTGGGTGGAGCGGATGAACTCCGACATGCTGGCGGCGGGGGTCGAGCTGGGCGACCGCTTCAGCTTCGACCTCGTACACGGCCACGACTGGCTGGTCGCCAATGCCTGCGACCACCTCGCCAAGCGCTTTGACGCCCCCCTGGTGACGACGATCCACGCCACCGAGCACGGCCGCCACCAGGGCTGGGTCGACAAGCACCCCCAGACCTACATCCACGGCGTCGAGCGCTGGATCACGAACCGCTCCGAGCGCGTCATCGCCTGCTCCCACTACATGCGCGAACAGATTGCGGACATCTTCGGCGTCGAGGAGGAGCGGGTCAGCGTGATCCCCAACGGGATCGATCCCGAAGACTTGCAGCCGCAGGACCCCGCCGAGCTGCGGCGGCTGCGGGCGGAGTTCGCCGATCCCGACGAGAAGCTGGTGCTGCTGATCGGCCGCCTGGTCTACGAGAAGGGCTTTCAGCTGGCACTGGAGGCGATGCCGCGGGTGATCGAGGAGGCACCGGGCACCCGCTTCCTGGTGGCCGGCTCGGGCACTCACGAGGCGGAGTTGCACAAGCAGGCCGAGGAGCTGGGGCTGATGGAGCACGGCACGTTCCTGGGCTGGATCGGCGATGACGTGTTGCACTCCCTCTACAAGATCGCCGACCTCACCGTGGTGCCGTCGATCTACGAGCCGTTCGGCCTGGTGGCGCTGGAGGCGATGGCCTCGGGGTGCCCCTGCATCGTCGCCGACACCGGCGGGCTGCGCGAGGTCGTGCCCCATGAGGAGGCCGGCCTGCGCTTTCGCTCCCGCGACCCCGACGCGCTGGCCGAGGTGGCGATCCGCGTGCTGCGCGACGACGAGCTGGGCAGTCGCCTCGTCGCCGAAGCCTACGAGCACCTGCGCCGCTTCGACTGGGCCGACGTCGCTGAGCAGACCGCCGCCGTCTACGCGGACCTGGTCGCCACCCAGCTCGGCCCCGTCTGACCGCCGCCCCTCGAAATACCTGGACGAGGTGCTCGCAATCGGTCTGGTGAACCCGAAACGAACATTTCGTTGATTGATGAGAGCGACCGCCCGTCCCTGTGTCGATTGATGAGAGAACAGCCCCCCCTGTTTGCCCTCCTACTTGTAGGTGAGGAGGGCAAACAGGGGGAGGCTGTGTGGGGACCAGGCGGTCAGGGGCTTTAGGAGGGCTGTCACGCACGGCTGCGGCTGCTGGATTGGCCTGAACGAGGCGGACAGGAACTCCGTTCGCTCTTTGTGTCGTAGGGCGGTACAAATGACGAACGGAGCGGCTGGAATCTCCCGGGCGAGACTCCGTTCGCTCTTTGTGTCGCTGGGCGGTACAAATGACGAACGGAGCGGCTGGGGTGGCCCTGGGCGAGGCGGATTCGAACTCCGTTCGCTGTTTGTGTCGCTGGGCGGTACAAATGACGAACGGAGCGGCTGGGGTGGCCCTGGGCGAGGCGGATTCGAACTCCGTTCGCTGTTTGTGTCGCTTGGGCGGTACAAATGACGAACGGAGCGGGTGAAGAGAATCAATCATCTCGGCCGTGGACCTGCTCGCCACCCAGCTCGGACCCTTTGACCGCCGCCCGGGCGCTCTACCCGGGCGCTTCTCAGACCGAGCGCTGGTAGGTGCGGAAGGCGCGGCTCGCGAACAGGGCGCAGACGAGCAGGAAGGCGAGGAGCAGGCCGCCCCGGCCCGCGATCGCGGCCCAGTCCGGCGCGGCGCTGACCGCCTGCCGTCCCGCTTCCACCGCCCAGTTCAGCGGGTTGTAGCTGGAGATCGTCTGCATCCAGTCCGGCATCAGGCTCTTCTGCATGAAGGTGACCGACATGAAGGAGAGCGGCAGCAGCATGAACTGGACGGTGGCGATCAGCGTCTCCTCACGCCGCGCCAGCAGCGCCAGGCCGATCGAGAGGCAGCCGAAGGCGGAGCCGATCAGGACGGCCATCGTGAGCAGCACCACCACCCCGAGCACGCCGTTGTCGAAGGAGGCGCCGACGATCAGCGCCAGGACGACGATGATCAGCGATTGGATCGCGGTCGTCAGGGCGCTGGAGGTCAGCCGCCCAGAGATCAGCGAGGAGCGCCGCACGGGGGAGACGAGGAAGCGGTCGATGACGCCGCGGTTGATGTCGTCGATCACCGGCATGCCCGTCCAGCCGGAGCCGAAGAAGGCCGTCATCACGACCACGCCGGGCGCCAGGAACTGGATGTAGTTTTCGGAGCCGAACCCCGGGATGTTGGTGATGCTCCGGAACAGCGCCCCGAACAGCAACAGCCAGATCACCGGCTGCACCAGCGAGACGGCGATCCACCAAGGCTGCCTCCACAGCGCCATCAGGTGGCGCACGGTCATGTGGCGGGTGTCCGAGAGGGCCTTCATCGAGTCGTCTCCTGGTCTTGGTTGGAGTGGCCTGCGGATTGGGCTTCGGCGGCCCGGAAGGTGCGGCCGGCAAAGCGCAGGTAGACGTCGTCGAGCGAGGGCCGGGCGACGGTCACCGAGGCGACGTCGACCCCGGCGCTCTCCAGCGCGGCAAGCACCGCGGGGACCGTGCGGGCGCCGTCCTCGGCGCGCGCATGGAGGGTGCGGTCATCGAGCATGATCTCGCCGAGCCCGGGGACCCTGGCCAGGGCGTCGCGCACCGGCCCGTCCTGGCTATCGGCGGAGAGCTCAACGTGGATTGCGTCGCCGCGCAGGCCGCGCTTCAGCTCGTCGGGCGATCCCTCGGCGACGATGCTGCCGCGGTCGACGATCGCCAGCTTGGTGGCGAGATGGTCCGCCTCCTCGAGATAGTGGGTGGTGAGCAGGACGGTCAGCCCGGCGCCGGTGAGGCGACCGATCTCGTCCCACATCTCGGCCCGCACCTCCGGGTCGAGACCGGTCGTCGGCTCGTCGAGGAAGAGGACCCGCGGTTTGTGGACGAGGGCCTGGGCGACGTCGAGCCGCCGCCGCATGCCGCCCGAGAACTCCCGGACCAGCCGGTTGGCGGCGTCGGCCAGCCCGAACTGGTCGAGCAGCTCGGAGATCCGCCGCTCCAGCTCGGCGCCGCCCATCCCGAAGACCTGGCCCTGCAGGCGCAGGTTCTCGCGTCCGGTCGCCTCCTGGTCGAGGCCGCCGGTCTGGGAGACGACCCCGATCGCCTCGCGGACCCGGGCCGGTTCGCCAAGCGCGTCGAAGCCGGCGACGCGCGCATTCCCGCCGTCGGGATGGGCGAGCGTGGTGAGAATCTTCACGGTCGTCGACTTGCCGGCGCCGTTGGGGCCGAGCAGGCCGAAGACGGTCCCGGCCGGCACCGAGAAGGAGAGGCCGTCGAGGGCCTTGACCTTCCCGTAGGACTTGCTCAGGTTCTGCGCCTCGATGGCGTTTGCGCTAGGCACGCTCGCCTCCCAGGGGCAGCTCGGCCGAGGGAGGGGGGAGGGTGGTGTGCGCGGCCGGGTCGGGTTCGACCGGATGCGGCCAGCGCAGCTCCTGCGGCGTCTCGCGCATGCGGATCACCCGGGCGGGGATGCCGGCCACGACCGCGTTGGCGGGGACGTCCTTGGTGACCACCGCGTTGGTGCCGATGATCGAGTTGTCGCCAACCCTCACGCCGCGCAGGATGCAGGCGCCATAGCCGATCCAGACGTTGGAGCCGACTTCGACGTCCCGCATGTAGATGCCCTGGACGCGGATCGGCCGGTCGACCTCGACCACGCCGTGGTCGAAGTCGATGAACATCGCCCGGTCGGCGATCACGCACTGCTCGCCGATCCGCACCCGGCGGTAGGCGGAGATCGTGCACTCCTGCCCGAGCACCGACTTGGCGCCGATTTGCACCACGCCCTCGTGGCAGCGGATCTTGGTGCCGTGGCCCAGCCAGACGAAGCGACCGAACTCGATTCGACCGCGCCGCGAGACGTTCAGTTCCAGACCGCTGCCCAGGAAGAGCGGCCCGTCGGTGCTCCAGCGCCAGCCGGCGCGGGTCAGCAGGCGGCGCCGCAGGTAGCGGCAGAGCAGCAGCGCGTACTGCGGCGTCAGCATCCCGTTCCGGGCGCAAAAGCGAATCAGGCGGATCACGGCGAGCCGCACTTTAGTGCCCTCTCCCGTAACGCCCGCCGTGACATGCGCCGGCTATTCAGGACCTGGCTGGCACCGCGCCGGACGCCCGTCGTTGCCGGGCGGTTGCCATGAGACAGGGCACTAGACTCAGCGGCCAATGGCCGACACCGCCAAGCAAGCCTCGCTCGCCGAGCGCCTCGTCGCCGGGGACAAGCGGGCGCTGGCGCGGGCGATCACCCTGATCGAGTCCGACGATCCGGCGGGGTGGGAGTTGGTGCGCGAGGTCTACCCGCGGACCGGCCGGGCGAGGATCGTCGGCTTCACCGGACCCCCGGGCGTTGGCAAGAGCACGCTGATCGGAGCGCTTACCGCTGAGCTGCGCAAGGCCGAGCGCGAGGTCGCGGTGCTCTCGATCGACCCGTCCAGCCCGTTCACCAGCGGTGCCCTGCTGGGCGATCGGATCCGGCTCTCGGACCACTTCCTCGACCCTGGCGTCTTCATCCGCTCGATGGCCACGCGGGGAGCGCTCGGCGGTCTCTCCGAGGCGGCTTTGCAGGTGGCGCTCGTCATGGACGCGGCCGGCAAGGACGACGTGCTGATCGAGACGGTCGGTGTCGGCCAGGCCGAGATCGACATCGTCGACCACGCCGACACGATCGTGCTGGCCCTGATGCCCGGCTCGGGCGACTCGATCCAGGCGCTGAAGGCGGGGGTGATGGAGATCCCCGACATCATCGTCGTCAACAAGGCCGACCATCCGATGACCGACACGATGGTGCGCGAGGTCCGCGGCGTCCTGGCGCTCTCCCACGAGGCCAACGACTGGCAGGTGCCGATCCTGCGCACGGAGGCGGCGCGGGGTGAGGGCGTGGAGGAGTTGGCGGCGAGGATCGAGGAGCACCGCGTCCACATCGAGGCGGCCGGCACGCTGGAGGAGCGGCGTGCCCGCAACCTGCGCAACGAGGTGCTGGGGATCGCGGCGTCGCGGATGCGGCGGCGGCTTGAGGTGGTCGTGAAAGACGACCCCGAGACGGCCGTCCTGCTGGACTGCGTGGTGAGGCGGGAGCTCGACCCGGCAAGCGCCGCCGGGGCCCTGCTCGACGAGCGGGTCGGCGAGACCCTGCGCGGGCTGGGTGCGGAGGGGAAGGTCGATGGCTGACCCGCCCCCGGCGCCACCACCCACCCTTGCCGAGGCGACGAGCTGGGTGGGGTTTGACGTGGACGAGGCTGGGGGTGCGCGCGTGGGCCGGGCGTACAGCGTCTTCGTCGACGCCGACAGCGGTGAGCCCAGCTGGCTGATCGCGATCGTCGGCCGCCGACGCTGGGGCCGCGGCCGCACGAAGAGCGTCGCGATCCCGATTCGCGATTGCGCCGGCGCGGCGGGGCGGGTTTGGACCGCCCACGGGCGTCACGCGCTGCGCGCAGCGCACAGCGTCGACCCGACGCGGTCGCTGCTGCGCGAGCACGAGCTGACGATCTGCTCGCACTACGGCATCGGCGAGCGGGCCGGTCGCGCCGCCGAGGTGGCCGGTCGCCCGGAGGGCTCCGTCACCTCGAAGCCGGCGTAATCCCCTCGTCACATTTGGCCCCTAGCGTGCGGTCGGGCCCTCTGGCGGCCCATCTGGCCAACGACGAAGGGAGAGCGAGATGCGGGTGCGAAAGGCGCGTGTGGTTCCGGCGGTCGCAGCGATCGCGGCGGTTGGTGCCCTGATGGTGACCGGCTGCGGCGGCTCGAACGACGACGGCGAAACGACCCCGGCCTCCGAGAACGCCGCCGCCACGAGCAAGAGCGGCGATTCGATGAAGGACGAATCGGGCGCGATGAAGGACAAGTCCGGCGCCATGAAGGACGAAGGCAGCGCCATGAAGGACAAGTCCGGCGCGATGAAGGACGAAGGTAGCGCCATGAAGGACGAATCGGGCGCGATGAAGGACAAGTCCGGCGCCATGAAGGACGAATCCGGCGCCATGAAGGACGAAGGCTCCTACTCCGGCGGCGACCACATGGGTGGCTGATCGCGCCCAGCGCAGGCGTTATCTCCACGTAATCCCGAGCTGCCAAGGTTGAGGCATGGCACTGCTGGTCCTCTTCGGGTTCGTCGCCGGCGCCGCGACCGCGCTCTCGCCGTGCGTGCTGCCGGTCCTGCCGATCGCGCTCTCCGCCGGTGCGACCGGCGGCCGGCGGCGGCCGCTCGGGATCGTCGCCGGCCTGGCCGTCTCCTTCACGTTCGCGACGGTCGCGCTCGTCTACGTGATCTCGGCGCTCGGGCTGCCGGACAGCCTGCTGCGCACGCTGGCGATCGCGGTCCTGATCGCCTTCGGCGTCTCGCTGATGATCCCGCCGCTCGCGGCGCGGATCGAGGCGACGATGAGCCGCTTTGCCGGTCGCGCCGGAGTGAGGAGCGGCGGGGACGGCTTCTGGTCGGGGACCGCGGTGGGCGCCAGCCTCGGGTTGGTCTACGCGCCGTGCGCCGGCCCGATCCTCGCCGGGGTGATCACCGTCTCGGCGTCGCAGCCGTTCACGGCCGGCCGGCTTGCGGTTGCGCTGAGCTACGGCGTCGGCTCCGCCGCCGTCCTCTACCTGCTGATGCTCGGCGGCCGGCGCCTGATCGCGCCGCTCGCGCGGCGCGGCATCGGCCTCCAGGTCGCGATGGGGGCGGTGATGGTCGCGGTCGCTCTGGCGATGCTCGGCAACTACGACATCAGGTTCCAGAACGCGATCGCCAGCGATCTCCCCAGCTTCCTCGTCACACCCTCGAAGTCGCTCGAGGAAAGCTCGGCCGCGCGCCGGGGACTGGCCGACGTTCGCGGCGGCTCGGGTGGCGGCATCGGCGAGGCGACCGCCGAAGCGGCGCCGCGGTCCGCGACGGGAACCGGCAAGCCGTCCGGTCTGCCGGTGCTGGGGGCCGCGCCGGAATTCACCGACACGCAGGACTGGTTCAACACGTCGGGCGGCATGCCGCTCAAGCTGCGCTCGTTGCGTGGCCGGGTGGTGCTGGTCGACTTCTGGACCTACAGCTGCATCAACTGCCTGCGGACGCTGCCCTACCTGACCGCCTGGGACAGGCGCTACCGCAGGGACGGCCTGACGATCGTCGGCGTCCACTCACCCGAGTTCCCGTTCGAGAAAGACTCCGGCAACGTCGCTGAGGCGATCCAGCGCAACGGGATCGAATACCCGGTGGCGCAGGACAACGACCTGGCCAACTTCACCGCATACGGGACCGAATACTGGCCGGCCGAGTACTTCGTCGACGCTCGGGGGCAGGTTCGCTACGTGCACTTCGGCGAGGGCGAATACGGCGAGAAAGAGAAGGTCATCCGCGAGCTGCTGGCCGAAGCCGGGAGCCGGGTGGGGGCCGGCGAGTCCAGCGCCAAGGGGATCGAAGCCTCGAGCGGGGTGACGACGCCGGAGAGCTATCTGGGCTCGCTGCGCGCGGACCGCTTCGTCAACGGGACGATCGTCCCGGGGGAGCACGATTTCGGTCGCCCCGGACAGCCGCCCCCCAACCAGCTCGCCTACAGCGGTCGCTGGAAGATCGCGCCGGAGTCGGCGACCGCCGCGGATGGGTCGCTTGAGCTCTCCTTCGGCGCCCGCCGGGTCTATCTGGTGCTCGGCTCGCCTGGCCATGCCCGCCAGGTCCGCGTACTGCTTGACGGTAGGCCGATCCCCGACCGCCTGGCCGGCTCCGACATCCACAACGGCACGGTCACCGTCGACGGACAGCGCCTCTACTCGCTCGTCGACCTGCCGCGGGTCGAGCACCACGTCCTGCGCCTGCTTCCCGAACCGGGGGTGATGGGCTATGCCTTCACCTTCGGCTGAGCAGGGCCGTGCCGTCAGGCGGCCACGCGTCGCCGCCGATTGGCGGCGGGCCGCGGCGGGCCGGGGGACAATGGGGGACGTGAGCGAGGAGCCGCGCGGCACAGTGCTGGTCGTCGACGACGAGCCGACGATCGTCGAGGTCGTCGGCCGCTACATCGAGCGCGCCGGCTTCGCGGTGCGCAGCGCCGGCGACGGCCCCGAGGCGGTGCGGCTGGCGACCCTGCACCCGCCCGACCTCGTCGTGCTCGACGTCATGCTGCCCGGCTTCGACGGGATCGAGGTGATGCGGCGGCTGCACGAGGGTGAGGGGGAGCGCACGCCGGTGATCCTGCTGACCGCGCGCGGCGAGGAGTCAGACCGGCTGGTCGGGCTGCGCCACGGTGCCGATGACTACGTCGTCAAGCCGTTCTCGCCGGCCGAGCTGGTCGCCCGGATCGAGGCGGTGCTGCGCCGCACCTCGCCGCCGGCCGCCGAGGCGGCACCGGCGGAGCCGATCGAGCACGGACCGCTGCGGATCGATCCGGCCAGCCGGACCGTGACGCTGGCGGGCGAGGAGGTGTCGCTGACCCAGCGCGAGTTCGACCTCCTCGCGCACCTCGCTGCCCACCCCGGGCAGGTCTTCTCGCGCGACCAGCTGATGGAGGCGGTCTGGGACTTCTCCTTCTTCACCGACACCAGCACCGTCACCGTCCACGTCCGCCGCCTGCGCGCCAAGCTCGGCGACGACCCTTCCGAACCGCGCTTCGTCGAGACCGTGTGGGGCGTCGGCTACAGGTTCAGGCCATGAGGCGCTCGCTCCTCATCGCGATCGCAGCGGCGCTGGCCGGTGCCGCCGCGGTCACCGTGCCGCACAAAATGGGCTGGCCGCAGATCGCGCTGGTCGCGCTGGCGATCGGTGGCGGCGCGCTCGCCGCCTGGCTGGCGACCAGCCTGGTGATCGAGGACCGCTCGCGGCGCCAGGTCGAGGCGGCCCGGCGCCGCCTCGTCGCCTCGGTCTCCCACGACCTGCGCACGCCGCTCGCCTCGCTGCGCCTGCTGGTCGAGTCGATCGACGACGGCGTGGTGACGGGTGAGACGCGCGATCGCTACCTGGGCGAGATCCGCACCCACGTGGCGGCGCTCAGCGGCCTGATCGACGACCTCTTCGAGCTCTCGCGGATCGAGGCCGGCGACATCGCCTGGACGATGGGCCGGGTCGAGTTGCGCGAGCTGGTGGGAGACACGGTGGCCGCGATGCGGGCGCCGGCCGCGGCGCGCGGGGTGGCGCTCGCGGCGGAGTTGCCGGCGCACGACCTGGTGGCGCGGGCGAACGCCGAGAAGGTGCAGCGCGTCCTCTTCAACCTGATCCAGAACGCGATCCGCCACACGCCGGCGGACGGCAGCGTCACGGTGCGGGCGCAGACGGCGCCCGGCGGCGTCCAGGTCGAGGTGGCGGACGATGGCGAGGGGATCCCGCCCGGCGAGAGCCGCCGCGTCTTCGACGCCTTCTACCGCGGCGATGAGGGAGGCGGGACGGACCCGGACGGCGCCGGCCTCGGCCTCGCCATCTCCCGCGCGATCGTCGAGGCCCACGGCGGCCGGATCTGGCTCGAAGAGGCCGCCCCCGGCACCTGCGTCCGCTTCACCCTGCAGGGCTAGCGGATCTCCCCGAACGTTCCACCCGAAACCCCGAGCCGATGCTGCGATCACCAACTCGACCTCAAGCCTTGGGCACGTGCTGAGCCCCACCGCCGTCACGCCGGGCGAGAAATCGCCGCCTGTGGCCCAAAAGTCGCCCGGCGCTGGGAGTTCCCACGAACTTCTCCACGCGGGGCGATAAATGGTCGGATATGGCCCATAAGTCGCCCGCCGCTGGGAGTTCCCCTGAAATCCTTCGACGCGGGGCGAGAAATCGCCGCAGGTGTGTATCCGGTTGGCTCAGGGCTGCCCGCCCCCAACGCGCCGCTCAGGCCACACCGCTCAAGGCCGAGCGGTCCATCCGTTCCCGACCTTCCCCGCCTCTTTCGTCGCTGAGCTTGAAATCCCAAGCCCTCTGGCTCTCTGACGAGAAGCGCGGAGATGGCCACGGGACCCAAGAGAACACCTCGTTGACCGATGGAGATCCCCGGACCCGAAACGAACACTTCGCCGATTGATGAAGAGAGAGACAGCCCCTCCCTGTTTGCCCTCCTACTTGCAGGTATGGAGGGCAAACAGGGAGGGGCCGCAGGGCCCAGGCGGTCAGGGGCTACGGGCGTCGTTTCGCGAGGGCCAAGAGGATGAGGGGCTTCGGGGGAGGCGTTATCGCGACTGGCGCAGCCGAAGAAGGCAGGATCGAGGCGGACACGAGCTCCGTTCGCTCTTTGTGTCGCAGAGCGGTACAAATGACGAACGGAGCGGCTGGAATCTCCTGGGCGAGACTCCGTTCGCTCTTTGTGTCGCAGAGCGGTACAAATGACGAACGGAGCGGCTGGGGGGACCTGGGCAAAGCGGATGCGCAACATCGCGGCATATGGCCCAAAGATCGCCCGCCGTTGACTTCAGGTGATCGCGGGGTCCGCTGACTCAGCAGCCGAGCTGGCGGGCGATCACCATCTGCTGCACCTCGTCGGTGCCCTCGCCGATCGTGAGGATCTTGGCATCGCGGTAGAAGCGGCAGACGGGGTACTCCTCGATGTAGCCGTAGCCGCCGTGGATCTGCACCGCCTCCTCGGTGGCGCGCACCGCGAGCCGGCCGGTGATCAGCTTCGCCTGGGCGGCGGTGAGGGTGAACGACTTGCCCGCGTCCTTCTCCAGCGCGGCGCGCCAGGTGAGCAGCCGGGCCGCCTCGATCTGGGCCGAGAGATCGGCGATCTTGCCCTGGATCGCCTGGAACTTGGAGATCGCCTGGCCGAAGGCCCGGCGCTCCTTGGCGTAGGCAATCGCCTCGTCGAGCGCCCCCTGGGCCAGCCCGACGCCCATCGCGGCGACGCCGATCCGCCCCCCGTCGAGGATGTGGAGGAAGTTCTTGAAGCCGTCGCCGCGGCGGCCGAGCAGGTTGGACTCCGGGACCCGGCAGTCGTCGAAGGAGAGCGGGCGGGTGTCGGAGGCGTTCCAACCCATCTTGCGGTAGGGCTCGCCGGGCTCGTAGCCGGGCGTGCCGTTGGGGACGATCAGGTTGGAGATCTCCTTGCGGCCGTTGCCGCCCCCGGTCATCGCGGTGATCGTCACGCAGCCGGAGATCTCGGTGCCCGAGTTGGTGATGAACTGCTTGGCGCCGTCGATCGCCCACTCGCCATCCTCGAGCTTCGCGGTCGTCCGCACGTTGCCGGCGTCCGAGCCCGCCTCGGGCTCGGTCAGGCCGAAGGCGGCAAGCCGCTTGCCGCTGCACAGCTGCGGCAGCCACTCCTGCTTCTGCTCGTCGGTCCCCCACAGGTAGATCGGCGTCGTCCCCAGCGAGGTGTGAGCCGCCATCGTGATGCAGACCGAGGAGTCGATGCGCGCCAGCTCTTCGACGGCGAGCGCGTAGGAGAGGGCGTCCGCGCCGCCACCCCCGTACTCCTGCGGGAAGGGGATGCCCATCAATCCGAGCTCACCCATCTTCGCGACGATCTCGTACGGGAAGGACTTCGTCCGGTCCAGCTCCTCCGCCACCGGCGCGACCTCCGCCCGGGCGAACTCGCGCACCGTGTCGCGCAACAGCCGCTGCTCGTCGCTCAGCTCAAAGTCCACGGTCGGGAGCCTAGTCGGCTGGTGAGGAGGCGCGGATGCCCCCTCCAACGGAAACTTAGGGACCCCGCCTGAGCCTCCAGCGACGAACCGGCTGCGCAACGGTTTCCGGGGGAGGGGGCATCCGCGCCTCCTCCTACAGCTGCAGGCTCTTGACCTGCAGCAGCTCCTCGATCGCGTAGCGGCCGTTCTCGCGACCGTGGCCGGACTGCTTGTAGCCGCCGAAGGGAGCGAGCGGGTTGAAGGCGCCGCCGTTGATCTCGATCTGGCCGGTGCGGATGCGACGCGCGACGCCGATCGCGCGGTCGGTGTCCGCCGACCAGACGCCGCCGGCCAGGCCGTAGACGGTGTCGTTGGCGATTCGCACGGCGTCGTCCTCGTCGGCGTACGGCTGGATGACCAGCACCGGGCCGAAGATCTCCTCCTGGGCGATCGTCATCTCTGGCGTCACCTCGGAGAAGACGGTGGGGCGGACGAAGTAGCCGGTCTCGAGTCCCTGCGGCGGCGCGGCGCCACCGGTCAGCAGCTTCGCCCCCTCGGCCTCGCCCTTCTCGATGTAGCCCCGGACGCGCTCGCGCTGGGTGTTGGAGACCAGCGGGCCGAGCCGCGTCGATTCCTCGAGCGGATCGCCGGGGGTGAAGCTCTCGGCGGCGCCGGTCGCGATCTCCTCCGCCTCGCCGAGCCTCTCGCGGGGCACCAGCATGCGAGTCAGCGCGCTGCAGGTCTGACCCGAGTTGAGGAAACACTTGGCGACGCCGTCGGGGACGGCCCTCGCGAGGTCGGCGTCGTCGAGGATCACGTTGGGCGACTTGCCGCCGAGCTCCATGGCGACCGGCTTGACCGTTGCCGAGGCGAGCTCGGAGACGCGCCGCCCGGCCCGGGTCGAGCCGGTGAAGGAGACCATGTCGACGCCGGGATGGCCGGCGATCGCCTCGCCCACCACCGGCCCGGTGCCGGTGATCAGGTTGAAGACCCCGGCGGGGAGGCCGGCGGCCTCGATCACCTCGGCGAGGATGAAGGCGTTGAGCGGCACCACCTCGCTCGGCTTCAGGACCACGGTGCAGCCGGCGGCCAGCGCCGGCGCGACCTTGGCCGCGATCTGGTTGAGCGGGTAGTTCCACGGCGTGATCGCGCCCAGCACGCCAACCGGCTCGCGCAGCACCCGCGAGTTGCCGATCTCCTCTTCCCAGGCAACCTCTTCCATCAGCTTCGGCATCGCCGCGAATTGGCCGGTCGGCAGGCCGGCCTGGATGATCTTGCTCAGCTTCAGCGGCATGCCCAGCTCCTGGGTGATCGTCGCTGCGATCTCGTCGGAGCGCTCACCGAGCCCGGCGGCGATCGCCTCCAGGTATCCGGCGCGCTCCTCGCGCGAGGTCTGCGACCACGAGTCGAAGGCATCGCGGGCGGCGCGCACGGCGAGGTCGGCGTCCTCCGGCGTGCAGGCCGGGATCGTGGCCATGATCTCCTCGGTGGTCGAGTTGACCACCTCAAGCGTCTCGCCACCCTGCGGTTCGACCCACTCGCCCGCGATGAAAACCTTGTCCTTTGCCTGAATCTGTGCCGCCGTGGCCATCTTGCTCCTCCTGATCGTCGCCGGCCCGTTCGTCGCCTTCGAAGTCCACCACAACCATAGGGACAGCCGGCAACCCGCCCGGGCACGACCCCCAATCTGACCCACCCAAGGGCCGTGATGGCGACCCTCAATCAGACCTACCCCGGGGCCCCTTGGTGCCTGTCCCCAGCCCGACTCACCGCGGGATCGTGGCGGTGACCCTCACTCCGACCCACCCGGGGCCCATGGTGACTGTCCCACTCCACCGCGCCGAAACCCAGGGTGGCCGGGGGCGGTGGGTCGGGTCAGCGCGTCGAGAGGGCGCGCGCCAGCTCGACCAGGAGGCGAACGCCATAGCCGCTGGCGCCCGTGCCGGTGTAGGGGCGCCCCACGTCCCAGGCTGTGCCGGCGATGTCGACATGGGCCCACGGGGTCTCGCCCACGAACTCCTCGAGGAAGGAGCCGGCGTAGATGGTCCCGGCCTTGCGCTTCGCCGAGGAGTTGGTGAGGTCGGCGACCGTCCCCTTGGTGAGCTCCTTGTACTCGGGGTGGAGGGGCAGGCGCCAGACCAGCTCGCCGGTGCTCGCGCCCGCCGCCTGGACCGCGGCCGCCAGCGCGTCGTCGTTTGCGATGACGGCGGCGTAGGTCGATCCGAGCGCGACGAGCACCGCGCCGGTCAGGGTTGCGAGGTCGACGACTCGATCGGCGCCCAGCTCGACGGCGTAGGAGAGGGCGTCGGCGAGGATCAGCCGCCCCTCGGCGTCGGTGTTGTTGACCTCGACCGTCTTGCCGTTGTACTGGGTGACGATGTCGCCGGGCTTGATCGCCGTGCCGGAGGGCATGTTCTCGGTGGCCGGCACGACCGCGACGAGGTCGACTGGGAGGCCCAGCTCGGCGATCGCCGCGACCGCCTCGAGCACCGCCGCGGCGCCCGACATGTCCATCTTCATCTCCTCCATGCCCGCCGACGGCTTGATCGAGATTCCGCCGGTGTCGAAGGTGACGCCCTTGCCGACCAGGCCCAGCGTGGGCCCGGATCCGGCGCCCCGGTAGCGGAGCACGATCAGCTTCGGCTCCTCGGCTGTCCCCTGGCTGACGGCGACGAGGCCGCCCATCTTCTTGGCGGCGATCTCCTCGCGACCCAGCACCTCGACCGCGAGCGCGCCGGCGCCGGCGGCGATCTCTTCGGCGCGGCCCGCGAGGTGGGAAGGCGTGGCGACGTTGGAGGGGAGACTCTGCAGGTCCCGGGCGCGGTTCTGCGCTTCGGCGCAGACGCGGGCGGCCTGGGCGGCGTCGGCGAGGGCCGGCGGCGCCAGCAGCGTCAGCGACTCGATCGGGGGCGTGGGTGGGTTCTCGGGATCGCTGCTGCGGAAGCGGTCGAAGCGGTAGGCGCCGAGGATCGTGCCGGTGACCAGGGCCGCCGCGGTTGCCTCGTCCTGCTTGGAATCGGGCAGGAGCCACGCAAGCGAGGTCACGTCCAGCCGGGCGGCCTCCTGGGCGACCAGCGCGGCGGCGACACGAGCCCGCTCGGCGTCCATCTCGTCGCGGGGGCCGAGGCCGACGGCCAGCGCCCGTGCGGGGTGCTCGGGGTGCAGCAGGCTCAGCTTCTTGAACGCAGCTTTCGCGTCGGCGGCACCCGCTGCGCCCGCCAGCTCGGCCGGCAGGGCCTCGCCGTCGAACAGACCGACGGCGAGCAGATTGGCCTCCGCCTCGGCAATATCAAGCTGTCCAATCTCGACCCTCATCGAGCGCGAGTCTATGACGTTGCCCACTTCGGCCGGGAGGAGCTCGCGCTATCGTTTCCGGTGGGCCAGGCGGCCCTCCTCTATCGAGCCGAGATCCGGCATAACCACTAGAAGAAAGGCAGCCCAATGCCCAGCACAGTCATCCTCGGAACCGCGCGCACGCCCTTCGGCAAGATGGGTGGGACCCTCTCGTCGCTGGACGCCACCGACCTCGGCGGCCATGTGATCGAGGCGGCGCTGGAGCGCTCCGGCGTTGGCCCCGAGCAGGTCCAGCAGGTCATCTTCGGCCAGGTCCTGCAGGCGGGTCAGGGTCAGATCCCCTCCCGCCAGGCGCAGATCAAGGGCGGCATTCCCAAGGAGGTCCCCTCCGAGACGGTCAACAAGGTCTGCGCCTCCGGCATGCGCTCGCTGGGCATCGCCGACATGGCGATCCGCGCCGGCGACACCGAGGTCGCCGTGACCGGCGGCATGGAGTCGATGAGCAAGACGCCCTACCTGCTGCCGGGCGCGCGCTTCGGCTTCCGGATGGGCGACGTCAACGCGATCGACGCGATGACCCACGACGGGCTCACCAATCCCTTCACCGAAAAGCAGATGATCAACGAGGCCAGCGAGGTCTCCAACGAGCTTGAGATCACCCGGGCCGACATGGACCGATTCGCCGAGCGCTCGCACCGGCTCGCCGCCGAGGCGACCGACGCAGGGCGGCTGGCGGAGGAGATCGTCGGCGTCACCGTCAAGTCCCGCAAGGGGGAGAGCACCGTCGAGGCGGACGAGGCGATCCGCCCGGACACCAATCTCGAAACCCTCGCCAAGCTGAGGGCGATCGGCGGCGAGGACGCCACGCACACCGCCGGCAACTCGCCGGGCGTCAACGACGGCGCCGGCGCGGTGGTCGTCGCCTCCGAGGAGTGGGCGGAGCGCGAGGGGCGCACTCCGCTGGCCCGCGTTCTCTCCTACGGCACGGTCGCCGACGAGTTCGCCTACCTGGCGCGGACCCCGGCGGGCGCCGCCAAGCAGGCGCTGGAGAAGATCGGCAAGACCCCCGAGGACGTCGACCTCTGGGAGATCAACGAGGCCTTTGCCTCGGTCGCACTCAACTCGATGCGGATGCTCGGCGTCGATGAGGAGAAGGTCAACGTGAACGGCGGCGCGATCGCTCTTGGCCACCCGATCGGCGCCTCGGGCGCGCGCATCGTCGGTGTCCTCGTCCACGAGTTGCGCCGCCGCGGAGGCGGCCTTGGCGTTGCGGCGATCTGCTCGGGTGGCGGGCAGGGCGACGCGATCGTCCTCGAAGTCAACGGGTCCTAGCTTGAGCCGCGCCGCGGCCTTCTTCGATCTGGACAAGACCCTGATGGCGGGGTCTTCGGGGATGCAGTTCGCGCGGGTTGCGGCACGGCACGGCATGGTCAGCCGCCGCCAGCTGGCCCGCTGGGGCGTCGAGCACCTCCGCTACCGGCTGCGCGGCGTCTCCGACGAGCGCACCGCCGAGGTGCTGCGCCGGGTGCGGGAGGTGCTTGCCGGGAGCTCCGCCCGCGATCTCGAACGGATGAACCCGGAGGTGATGGCGGCGATCCTGCCGCGCGTCTACCCGCAGATGCTCGCGGAGGTCTATGCCCACCAGGACGCCGGTCGCGCGACCTTCATCGTCAGCGCGGCGGGCAGCGGCGTGGTCGAGTCGCTCGCCACGGTGCTGGGCATGGACGGTGCCGTGGGCACGATCTACGAGGTGGATGAGGACGGCGCCCTCACCGGCCGGTTCGGCGGGCCCTTCGTCTACGGGCCCGGCAAGGTCGAGGCGATGGAGGAATTCGCCGCCGAGCACCAGATCGACCTCGAGGCCTCCTACGCCTACTCGGACTCGCTCTCGGACCTGCCGATGCTGCGCGCGGTTGGCAACCCCGTCGTGGTCAACCCCGACCCCGACCTGGCCGAGATCGCCAAGCAGGAGGGCTGGCAGGTGATGCGCTTCGAGCGCCTCGGCCGGCGCCTGGTCGCGGTCGCGGTCACCCTGCTGGCCACGATCGCCGGCTTCGGCGCGTCACGCATGGCGGCGGCGCGACGCAAGGGTGCGTCGCGCCGCCTTTCGCCTCGGTCTGTGCGCCGCTAGCCCTGCGACTCGCTGGGGCCTCGCCTCAGCACCGAATGCGGATCCCGCACGGCGCCGGTGGCAACCAGGACCCCGAAGCCGATCCCCGTCAGCAGCAGGGCGATGCCGATCACGATCCCGAAGATCGAGAGGCGGTCCGCCATGTAGCTCGCGTTGAGCGCGGTGGAAAGCGCCGTCTCGGTGACCCAGATGTTGCGGGCCCCGTTTTCCGCCGGTTCGCCGGTTGCGGGGTCCTTCGCCGCAAATTCTTCGTTGTCGGTGCCGCCGCCGTCGGCCAGTTCGCTCTTCGGCGCGTCGGGCTTGGCTTCGAAGCGGCCCATTTCGGAGTAGGTGTAGCCGCCGGTCGACTCGAGCGCGTGAATCCGCATGTAGGAGGCGAAGCAGCGTGCCCGGTCACCGCTGTTGACGGTCTTTTCGGCGACGTCGCAGCTCGGCAGGTCGACGCTGGACGACAGGCCGGCGTCCTTTGCCTCGCCGGCGATTGCCGACGCGGTCATGTCGGGCGAGCCGACGATGTTCTGCCGTTCGAGTTCTTCGTTGACGGTGCTCTTGCCGTTCGCACCCATCACGATGGCCGCGATGCCGAACGCGATCAGAACCAATGACGCGATCGCGCCTCCGATCTCAAGTGCTTTCTTCACTGAAATACCTCCTGGGTGAGATTTTGTGGACGGGTTTCTCTCACTGCGTTCTCGACGCGACTTGCGTGCGTCATCTCCGCGGGACGAGACACAGCTTCTCCTCTGCCCACCCTATTACCTATAAAGAGGTAACAACGAAGCATTTCTCCCATCGGTCGTAGACTTCGGCCAATGGCAGTCGAGCCGAGCGCAGCGCGCGGCGAGCGCGCAGAGCGGGGCACCAAGTTCGCGACGATCTCCGGGCACCCGATCGAGCCGCTCTACGGCCCCGAGCAGGGCGCGGCGGACCCCGAGGAGTCAATCGGCCTGCCCGGCTCCTACCCATTCACCCGCGGCCCGTACGAGTCGATGTATCGGGGCCGGCTGTGGACGATGCGCCAGTTCGCCGGCTTTGGCACGGTCGAGGAGACCAACGAGCGCTTCCAGTACCTGCTCGACCATGGGCAGACGGGGCTCTCGGTGGCCTTCGACATGCCGACCCTGATGGGTTACGACTCCGACCACGCCCGCAGCCTGGGCGAGGTCGGTCGCGAGGGCGTTGCCGTCGACAGCCTCGACGACATGGAGCAGCTCTTCGAGGGGATCCCGCTTGGCGGGGTGACGACGTCGATGACCGTCAATGCGCCGGCCGCGATCCTGCTCGCGTTCTACGTGCTGGTCGGCGAGAAGCAGGGTGTGCCGGCGGAGCAGCTCGGCGGCACCATCCAGACCGACATCCTCAAGGAGTACATCGCCCAGAAGGAGTGGTGCTTCCCGATCGAGCCGGCGATGCGGCTGGTCACCGACATGATCGAGTGGTGCTCGCAGCACATGCCCCGCTGGCACCCGGTATCGATCTCCGGCTACCACATCCGCGAGGCGGGCTCGACCGCCCAGCAGGAGCTGGCGTTCACGCTCAAGGACGGCTTCGCATACGTGGAGCGGGCGCTGGATCGCGGGCTCGACGTCGATGACTTCGCGCCGCGCCTCTCGTTCTTCTTCAACGCCCACATCGACTTCTTCGAGGAGATCGCCAAGTACCGGGCGGCGCGGCGGATCTGGGCGCGCGAGATGCGCGATACCTACGGCGCGAAGCGCGAGGAGTCGATGCGGCTGCGCTTCCACGCTCAGACCGCCGGGGTGTCGCTGACCGCCCAGCAGCCGCTCAACAACGTCGTCCGCACCTCGCTGGAGGCGCTGGCCGCGGTGCTTGGGGGTACCCAGTCGCTGCACACCAACTCCTTCGACGAGGCGCTGGCGCTGCCCACCGAGGAGGCGGTGCGGGTGGCGCTTCGCACCCAGCAGATCATCGCCCTGGAGTCCGGCGTTGCCAACACCCCCGATCCCCTGGGCGGGTCCTGGTTCGTCGAGAAGCTGACCGACGAGATGGAGCGGGCCGCGTACGAGTACTTCGCCCGGATCGACGAGCTGGGCGGGATGGTCGAGGCGATCCGCCGCGACTTTCCGCAGCGCGAGATCGCGGACGCCTCCTTTGCCTACCAGCGCGAGGTGGACGAGCGTCGCCAGATCGTCGTCGGCGTCAATGACTTCATCCAGGAGGACGAGGCCGAGACCCCGATCCTGCGCATCGACCCGGCGTTCGAACCCAAGCAGGTCGACCGCCTGCGGGCGACCCGCGCCGGCCGCGACGCCGCCGCGGTCGAGGCGGCGCTGAGCGACCTGAAGCGGGTGGCCGCAACCGACGAGAACCTGATGCCGTCGATCGTCGAGGCGGCGCGGGCGCGGGCAACCGAGGGCGAGATGATCGCCGCCATGCAGGAGGTCTTCGGCACCTACACCGAGTCCCCCATCTTCTAGTTCCACCACGCTACCCACCCGCTTCGCCGCAACCCCCCGCTGCGCCGCAACCCCCCGCTTCGCCGCAACCCCCCGCTGCGCCGCGAGTGGTCAGAACGCCCCCGCATAGGTGGTCAAGGGTTCAGCCGACCTTCCCTCTGAGCGGGCGCGGACGACGGTTCGTGGTGATCCATCATCGATCTGCGGCCCACCGCACCCCCGAACTGCATCAACTTCTCTATCTGCCAGATAGAGAAGTTGATGCAGTTCGGGGGTGTCACGGGTTCAGCGGTGCGATTCTCTCCCCGTCCTCGCCAGCGGTCGTCTAACCTCCTCGCCGACATGGAGGCAGCAACCGCCCGCAAGATCCGCGTCGTCGTCGCCAAGCCCGGCCTCGACGGGCACGACCGCGGGGCGAAGATCATCGCCCGGGCGCTTCGGGACGCGGGCATGGAGGTGATCTACACGGGCCTGCACCAGACGCCCGAGCAGATCGCCGAGACCGTGATCCAGGAGGACGCCGACGCGGTCGGCCTCTCGATCCTCTCCGGCGCCCACATGACGCTGGTGCCGCGCGTGATCGAGCTGCTGGGCGAGCAGGGCGTCGACGACGTCCTGGTCACGGTGGGGGGGACGATCCCCGCGGACGACATCCCCGAGCTCGAGAGGCTGGGAGTCGCCGCGGTCTTCACGCCCGGGGCGGGGACCGACGACATCGTCGAGTTCATCCGCGCCGGTGCCGAGCAGCGCCACGGGCAGGAAAAAGCGTAGGTTTCAGGGTGTCGCGGAGGTTACGTCGACCTGCACACGTCCCGATGTATAGATAGACTGACTGACTGGTCAGTCAACGAGCCGAAGGAGGCTTGCACTTGAAGATCTGCGTCCTGGTCAAGGAGGTACCGGACGCCGCCGTCCAGAAGCGAATCGATCCGAACACGATGCGCCTGGACCGTAGCGGCGAGAAGAACCTCAACCCGTTTGATACCCACGCCATCGAGGCCGCCATGCAGATCAAGGAGGGCGGTGCGATCCCCATAGAGGAGATCGTTGCGGTGACGATGGGTCCCGATTCGGCTGTTCGGGCCCTGCACAAGGCCGTCGCGCTTGGCGCCGACCGGTCGGTGCACCTCTCTGAGGACGCTCTGACCGGCTCCGACGTCTGCGCCACCGGCTACGCGCTGGCGAAGGTGCTCGCGTCCGAGAGCCCGGACCTGGTGCTGCTCGGCCAGCAGTCCGACGACGGCGAGTGCTACACGATCGGCGCCGTGGTGGCCGATCACCTGCAGATGCCTTCGCTGACGCAGGTGGTCAAGATGGACGTCACCGACGGCAAGCTGCGCTGCGAGCGCCAGGCCGAGTACGGCTACGACACGGTCGAGGTCGCACTGCCTGCGGTGATCAGCGTCGGGGACGCGATCAACGAGCCGCGCTACCCGAGCCTCAAGGCGATCATGGGGGCGAAGAAAAAGCCCCTTGACAGCAAGGGGACCGGTGACGTCGGCATCGACACGGAGAGGGTCGGCGAGGGCGGCTCCAAGACGACTGTCCTCGCGCTCAACCCGCCTCCCGCCAAGGAGGCCGGCGAGATCATCGAGGACGAGGACACCAACGAGACGGTCGAAAAGATCGTCGCCTGGCTCGACGAAAGGAAGCTGATCTAGATGGCGGGCATACTTGTCTACGCCCTCCACGATGACGAGGGCAACTTCAACAAGAACTCGCTCGGGGCGATCTCCGAGGCGGCCAAGCTGGCCGGCGAGGTGGGCGGCGAGGCCGCGGCGCTGGTGGTTGGCGAGGTCGCCGACGACGCCTGTGCCGGTCTCGGCAACTACGGCGCCGCCAAGGTCTACCGCGCCACGAGCGTGCCGGAGGGTCTCGCGCAGCCGATCGTCGACGCGATGGCGAAGGTGATTCAGGACGAGGGCTTCAGCTACGCCCTCTTCGGCGGCGGCCTGCTCGGCTTCGAGATCGGAGCCGGGTTGACGGCGCGCCTTGGGGCCGGTGTGACGATGGAGGTCACCGCGGTCAAGGCCCAGGATGGCAAGCTGGTTGCCGAACGGCCGATCCTGCAGGACTCCCAGGTGGCCGACGTCGGCTACGTGGGTGAGCCGGGGATCATCATCGGCCGCCTCAACGCCTTCGACCTCAAGGAGAGCGGCGGCAGCGCCGAGGTCGTCGACGTCGATGTCGAGCTGTCTCCCTGGTCGACCAAGGCGACCATGGTGCAGCGCGGCGAGCAGCGCGGCGAGGACGTCAACATCGAGGACGCCGAGATCCTGATCGGTGGCGGGCGTGGCCTCGGCGCCGCGGAGGGGTTCAAGCTCTGCGAGGAACTGGCCGAGACGATGGGCGGTGCGGTCGCAGCGACCCGCGCCGTCGTCGACGCCGGCTGGTACCCGTACTCGACCCAGATCGGCCAGACCGGTAAGACGGTGGCGCCGAAGCTGTACCTGGCGGCCGGCATCTCCGGCGCGATCCAGCACAAGGTCGGGATGCAGAGCTCGGAGAACATCGTCGCGATCAACAAGGACCAGAACGCGCCGATCTTCGAGTTCGCGGACCTCGGCATCGTGGGCGACCTGCACAAGATCGTCCCGAAGCTGACCGAGGCGATCAAGGCAAAGAAGGGATGACGCGCGGGGGGCAGACCCCCGCGGGAGATCCCCGGCAGGCTCGGCCCTCAGCTGAGGGCCGAGCGGCCGACACCCCCAGCACAGACCGGACATTGGAGCGCAGATGCCAGCCGTGAAGCCAAGCGATTTCCCGCCGCCGTTTGACCCGGCCGAGGTGATTGGCCCGCCGAGCGACCCCGAGGACGAGCGAATCGAGGTTGGGGTCGCGATCGTCGGAGGAGGACCCGCCGGGCTCGCCTGCGCGATCAGGCTGATGCAGCTGCTCGAGGACGAGCCCGAGCTGACCGAGAAGCTCGGCGAGGTGCCGGTCGCGGTGATCGAGAAGGGCAAAGTCGCCGGCGCCCACCTGATGTCTGGGGCGAACGTGAACCCCTCGGCGATGAAGGAGCTGTTCCCCGACCTCGACCCGGCGGACTGGCCGCCCGTGTATCAGGAGGTGACCAAGGACGCCACCTATTTCCTCACCTCGAAGGCCGCCATTCCGGTGAAGCCGACCCCGCCCAACTTTCGCAAAGAGGGCACCTACACGATGTCGGTCGCGAAACTGGGGCGCTTCCTCTCCGAGAAAGCCGAGGAGGCGGGCGTCTACATCCTCGCCGAGACCGCCGCGACGAAGCTGCTGGTCGAAGACCGGATCGTCAAGGGCGTTCGCTCCGGCGACCGCGGTCGCGGCAAAGACGGCCAGGAGCTCGGCAACTTCGAGCCCGGCTCCGACGTGGTCGCCAAGGCGACGGTGCTGGCCGAGGGGACGCTTGGCCATCTCACCTACGCCGCCTACGACTTCTTCGGCATGCAGGACGGCTCCGACCCGCAGTCGTGGGAGCTCGGGGTCAAAGAGATCTGGGAGGTCCCGAAGCCGCTCGACCGGGTGATCCACACGCTCGGTTGGCCGCTGCGCTGGGGCGCCACGCACAAGGAGGCCGGCGGCAGCTTCATCTACCCGATGGGCGAGGACAAGGTCTGCCTCGGCTTCGTGGCCGGCCTCGCCTACACCGACGCCACCTTCAGCCCCCACGACGTGCTGCAGCAGTTCAAGACACACCCCTTCATCAAGAAGATCATCGAGGGCGGCAAGCGGGTCGGCTGGGGCGCGAAGACGCTCCCCTCCGGCGGCTACTTTTCGCTGCCGAAGCGCTTCTCGGTGCCCGGCATGGTGGTTGCCGGCGACGGCGCGGGCATGGTCAACATTGCCGAACTCGCCGGGGTCCACTACGCGATGCACGCCGGCATGTACGCGGCGGAAGCGATCGTCGCGGCGCTCAAGGAGGACTCGGTTAACTTCGAGGCCTACGACGAGAAGGTCCGCAACTCGGTGATCGAGAAGGACCTCTACAGGACGCGCAACATGCGCCAGCCGCTCAATAAGGGGCTGATCGTCGGCGGCATCGTCGGCAACGCCCTGGTCGCCACCAAGGGCAAGTTCCCCGGTGGGCACTGGAAGGTCGAGGACGACGCCGAGATCCCGGTGCAGATCGGCACCGCGGAGCGAAAGTACCCGAAGCCCGACAACGAGCTGACCTTCAACAAGCTTGACTCGGTATTCCTGTCCGGCAACGCGACTCGCGACGACGCGCCGAACCACGTCCGGATCCAGACCAGGGTGCCGCGCGAGATCGCCCAGACGTGGGTCTCGATGTGCCCGGCGCAGGTCTACGAGATCCCCGACGAGCAGCTGGAGAGCGGTGCCTCCGAGGTCGATGTCCAGGTGGTTGCCTCCAACTGCGTGCAGTGCGGGGCGATCACCGCCAAGGGCGGCCGCCTCACCCTGCCCGAGGGCGGCGACGGCCCGCTCTACCAGGAGACCTGAGGGCCAAGGGCGGTCGCGAATCCTTGACCCCGGCTTGTTGGCGACTTGGCCGGCGACCAACAGGTGACTCAGTGGATCTCCCCGAAGCGTTCCACCCGAAACCCTGAGCCGATGCTGCGATCGCCAGTTCGACCTCGAGCCTCGGGCACATGCTGGGCCCCACCGCCGTTGCGCTGGGCGATAAATCGCCGCCTGTGGCCCAAACTCGCCCGGCACGAGCTATCCCTCGCCAAGCCATCGACGCGGGGCGATATATCGCCGCAGGTGTGTATCCGGTTGGCTCAGAGCTGCCCGCCCCAACGCGCCGCTCAGGCCACACCGCTCAAGGCCGAGCGGTCCATCCGTTAGAGACCGTCCCGCCTCTTTCGTCACTGGGCTCGAAGTCCCCGAGCCCCCTGGCTCTCTGGGGGAGTGCGGAGATGACCCCGGAACCCAGGAGAGCACCTCGTTGACCGATGGAGACCCCCAACCCGAAACGAACCCCTCATTGATCGATGAGAGAGACAGCCCCTCCCTGTTTGCCCTCCTCACCTGCAAGTAGGAGGGCAAACAGGGGAGGGGCTGGTAGGGGGCCCAGGCGGTCAGGGGGTGCGGGCGTCATTCCGCGGGAGTGTGGCTCGAAGGAGGCAGGATCGAGGCGGACACGAGCTCCGTTCGCTCTTTGTGTCGCAGAGCGGTACAAATGACGAACGGAGCGGCTGGAATCGCCCGGGCGAGACTCCGTTCGCTCTTTGTGTCGCTGGGCGGTACAAATGACGAACGGAGCGGCTGGGGGGCCTGGGCAAAGCGGATACGCGGCATCGCCGCCTGTGGTCCATAAGTCGCCCGGCGCTGGGAGGTCCCCACGAACTGCTCCACGCGGGGCGATAAATCGCCGTCTGTGGCCCATAAGTCGCCCGGCGTCCCAGGTGTGCGCCTTCCTCTGTCCTCGGAGATGGAGGCGCTGCCGGTGCAAGGGGGCTCGGGCGCTGTCGGAGCGGAGCGGATGGCCGGTTGCCGGTCGAACGCTTCGGGGAGGTCCACTAGGGTCGAGCCGGTGATTGGCCTCGGGATAGCGGCGGCGGTTGGGGCGTCGGTGCTCTACAACACCTCGATTGCGCTGCAGGCGATGGAGGCGCGGGAGGTGCCGGAGGAGCACTCACTGCGGCCGTCGCTGATCGGCAGGCTGGTGCGCAACCGGCGCTGGCTCGGGGCGACGGCGCTGGGGCTGGCCGGCTGGCCGCTGGAGATCGCGGCGCTGCTGCTGGCGCCGCTCACCGTCGTGCAGCCGTGCATCGCCAGCGGGCTGATCCTGCTGCTCTGGCTGGGTGCGACGCGGCTGGGGGAGGCGCCGGGCCGGCGGGAGGCGATCGCCGTGGCGGCGATCGTCATCGGCGTCTCCGGCGTCGCCTGGGCGGCCCCGGAGCGGACCACCGACCACGCCGGGCCGGCCGCGATCGCGCTGGCGCTGGGTGCTCTGGCGATCCCGATGGCCATGCCCTACCTGTTGCGGAGCCGGGCCACCGTCTTCGGCGCGCTCACCGTCCTCAGCGCCGGCTGTGGTTACGCGTGGACGGCGGTCGCCAGCAAGCTGTTGAGCGACGGGCTCGCGATCGGCGCCGTGGCGGTCGCACTGGTCTGGCTGGCCAGCGCCGCGGCGTCGGAGGGCGTGGCGCTGCTGAGCGAGATGAGCGCCCTGCAGCGCCGCGCGGCAACGCAGGTCGCGCCGCCGATGTTCGCGGTCCAGATCCTCGTCCCGGTGCTGCTCGCGCCGCTCATCTTCGGCGAGTCGTGGCGGGCGACCCCGCTGGGTGGCGCGGCGCTTGCTGCCTTCATGGCGATCGCGGTCGTCGGGGCCGCTCTGCTGGCCGGTTCGCGCCCGGTTGGCAGGGCGCTGGAAGGCGCTCGCGCCGGCTGACCGGCTATCCGGCTGTACTGCTAGCCTTGCGGCCCCTTAGCGTCGTGTTTCGTCCCTGCGAAATGCAACCCCTCTCCAGTCGACAGAAGGGATCACCGTAGGGCCCGCGGAGACAACTCAGCCCGACACGACTAAGTTCGCAATCGGATTCGACCACCGCGACCGCGGCCGGCTGTTCGAGCTGTGGGGCGAGATCCTCGATTCCGAGCAGTGGTCGGAGGGGCGCATGCTGGCCGCCTTCGAGCAGCGCTGGTCGGAGTGGAATGACCTCCCCAGCCTCGGCCTGTCGAGCTGGGCCGGCGGCGCGCTGGCGGCCCTCGAGTTCGCGGGCGTGCGCGGCGAGACGGTGCTCTGTCCGTCCAACACCTTCATGGCGACTCCGCTGGCGGCGATCAAGGCGGGCGCCCGGGTCGAGTTCGTCGACTGCAACCGCGACGACCTCTGCATGTCCTTCGAGGACTTCGAGGCGAAGGCCGAGCGCCACCGGCCGAGGGCGGCGATCCTCGTGCACATCGGCGGCCACCTGGCCTTCGAGGCCGAGCGCATTGCCGCTTACTGCCGCGACAAGGGGATCTTCCTGCTTGAGGACTGCGCCCACGCGCACGGCGCCGAGTGGGACGGGCGCAAGCCGGGGGGCTTCGGGGACGCCGGCGTGTACTCGCTGTACGCGACGAAGACGATCTCCGCCGGCGAGGGCGGGGTGCTGGTCTCCTCCGATCCCGACCTGATCGAGTTCGCCGCGAAGTTCCGCAACTACGGCAAGTTCGAGCACGAGGTCGACGGCCTCAACTTCCGGATGAGCGAGTTCTCCGCCGCCCTCGCGCTGGTGCAGGCCGAGCGCCTCGAGGAGATCGTCGCCTGGAAGAACGACCACGCGCGGATGCACCTCGACCCGCTTCACCCGGCGCGGCTGGAGCTGCCGGACGGGATGATCTCCGGCCTCTACAAGTACATCGTCTTCGAAGAGATCGAGCGCTCCACCGGAAAGGTCTACGAGCAGCCCTGCCACCGCATCATGGGTCGGGGGGACGAGCTGCCGAACACCGACTGGGTGGCCGAGAACCACTGGTGCGTGCCGCTCTACTACCGTTCGGCGGAGAGCGAGGAGGCTCGCGGCATGGAGGAGAGATGAGCAGGAGAGTTCTGGTGACGGGCGGCGGGGGCTTCATCGGCTCGCACGTCGTCGACCGGCTGATCGGCTGCGGCATCACGCCGCGGATCTTCGACCTCAGCGCCTCCTCATACCATTCCCCGCTCGAGGTCGAGACCTTCACCGGAAGCATCACCGATCCGGCCAACCTCGACCTGGCGATGCGCGATTGCGACGCGGTCATCCACCTCGCCGCGGTCGCCGACGTCGCTCACGTGCTGGCCGACCCCGTGCTGGCCGAGGAGGTCAATACGCGCGGCACCCTCAACGTGCTGGAGGCGGCGTGCCGGGCGGAGGTCGGCCGCGTCGTGTACGGCTCGACGACCTGGGCCTACAGCGACTGCACCGAGCAGGCGGTCGACGAGGAAACCCCGATTCCGGCGCCGCGCCACCTCTACACGGCGACCAAGCTGGCCGGCGAGACCTACTGCGCCGGCTACGGGGAGCTCTACAACCTCGAGTACACGGTGCTGCGCTTCGGCATCCCCTACGGGCCACGCGCCCGCGCCGCCGGGGTCGTCGCCAAGTTCACCGACCTGGCGCTCGCCGGGGAGGCGCTGACGATTGCCGGCGACGGCAGCCAGACCCGCAGCTTCATCTACGTCGAGGACCTGGCCGACGGCATTGTCGCCGCGCTGCGGCCGGCGGGAGCCAGTCGCACCTACAACCTCTCCGGCGACGAGGTGGTGACGATCCTCGAGATCGCGGAGACGGTGCAGGAGATGACGGGCGGCTGCGAGATCGTCCACACGCCGCCCCGGCCGGGCGATTTCCCCGGCAAGGAGATCTCCAACCAGCGGGCCCTGGAGGAGCTCGGCTGGAAGGCCGAAACGAGCTTCCGCGAGGGCGTGCGGAAATACGTCGACTGGGTGCACACCACCACGCGGCCGCCCGATCCGGTGCCGAGCCGCAAGCCCTCCCTGAACGGCAACGGCCACGCGGCGGGGGCGCTGCTGGCGGGAGCGGTAGGCGCGGAGGAGCGACCACCGCGCGTCCTGGTGCTGACCGCCGACATCGGCGAGGGCCACGATCTCCCCGCCCGGATCATCAAGGCCGAAATCGAAGAGGAGATACCCGCTGCCGAGGTCGTGGTCGCCAACGGGCTCGAGGCGATGGGTCGGTTCATCTCCTCGGTCCTGCGGGGCGGCTCGCGGGTGACGTTCCGGTGGATGCCCTGGATGTTCGATCTCCAGTACTGGCTGATCACCAAGTTCGCGCCGACCCGCTGGCTCACCCACCACCTCGGCTACGTGCTCGGCGCCGGCGGTCTGACGAACCTGATCTCCCGCTATGACCCGGCGGTTGTCATCTCCACCTATCCGGGGGTCACGGCCGTGCTGGGGATGCTGCGCGAAAACCGCCGCCTCTCGATACCCGTCCAGTCGGCAATCACCGACCTCGCCGGCCTGCGCTATTGGGCCCACCCCGGAGTCGACCTGCACTTCGTCACCCACCCGGAGTCGATCGAGGAGGTGGAGGAATTGATCGGTCCGGGCAGGGTGGAGTGGGCGCGACCGCCGATCTCACGCGATTTCCTCACCCCGCGCACCCGCGGTGACGCGCGCCGCGCTCTCGAAGTCCCGGCGCACGCGCGCCTCGTGCTGGTCTCGGGCGGGGGCTGGGGAGTCGGCGACCTGGAAGGGGCGATTCGCGCGGCGCTCTCGGTCGAGGACACCCAGGTTGTCTGCATCGCGGGGCGCAACGAGGTGGCTCGCGAGAAGCTGAAGCAGCGCTTCAACGGCGACGGACGGGTGCAGATCATCGGGTTCACCGAGCGGATGAGCGACTGGATGGCCGCGGCCGACGCGATGATCCACTCGACAGCCGGGCTGACGGTCCTCGAGGCGCACATCCGCGGCTGCCCGGTCGTGTCGTACGGCTTCTCGGCGGGGCACCTGCGGGCGAACAACGCGGCCTTCGAGCGCTTCGGCCTGGCCGAGGTGGCGCGCTCCGAGCACGAGCTGGAGTCGATGCTGCGCCATCTGACCCGCCAGCGCCGCTCGCCCAACACCTCCTTTGCGTCGCTGCCGTCGATCGCCTCCCGAGCGCTGACCGCACGGCCGCGGGTCCGCCCGCAGCCGGTCTGGCGCCTGCGCGCGGAGCGGGTCACGACGGCGGTCAGCCTTGTCGCGGTGGCCATCGTCATGCTGCTCGCCGTGATCCACCGTGAAACGCCCTACCGGGTGATCGCCAGGCCGCTCGAGAGCCGCATCCATCTCGGCAAGGACACCGACACGGTGACGCCGGCGGTGCGGACCGCACACCCCGCGGCGCAGGCTCGCCAGGCCGCCAGGCAGGGGCCCTGAGCGGAGTGCTGGTCGGCGCGGGGATCGCCACCGCCGCCGCCCTCCACGCGGGCCCCGCGCTGGCGCCGGTCCTTCCGGGTATCGCGGCCACGCTTGGGATCAAGGAGCGCCAGGAGGGCGGCGGCGTGGCGCTGACCTTCGACGATGGCCCGCACCCGGAGGGGACGCCGCTGGTGCTGGAGACCCTTCGCGAGGCGGGTGCCCGTGCCACCTTCTTCCTGGTCGGCGAGCAGGTCGTGCGACGCCCGGCCCTGGTGGCAGAGATCGTCGCCGCGGGGCACCGGGTCGAGCTGCACTGCCACCGGCATCGCAACCTGCTGCGGCTCACTCCGGGTCAGTTCCTGGCCGACGCCGAGCGGGCGCGCGGCGCGATCGAGGAAGCCAGCGGGCAGCCGATCGCCGACTACCGGCCGCCCTACGGCATCTTCAGCAGCTCGGCGCTGGTCGCGGCGCGGCGGCACGGCTGGCGGCCGGTGCTCTGGTCGCGATGGGGAAGGGACTGGGCCCGGCGAGCGACGGCTCGATCGATCGCCCGGCGCACCACGGCGGGAATCCGCGACGGCGACATCGTCCTGCTACACGACGCCGACTACTACAGCGCCCCCGGTTCCTGGGCGCGCACGGCTGCGGCCCTACCGATCATCCTCGAGGAGCTCGACAGCCGTGAGCTGAAGCCCGTCTTGCTGCGCCGCTGAGCCGGCGGCGCGAGCGTCCAATGCTCACAGCCGGCAAAGGCCTCGTCGAGGCGCTTTGCCATCGCACTCCTGGGCCGTTCTTGGTCGAAGATCTCCTTGGCCATAGCTCTCCGTCCTTTAGGGGGCGAGGCTGCAGCATGAACCCCCCGTCAGACGAAAAACATGCACGTTGCGGGAAAGAACGCGCAGATTGCGCGTTTTGGCTCAGAGAGTCCATCCGGACACCCACGTTTTCGACTTAATCGCTGTCTCTGCCACATCACTCAACGAACCGGTCCTTTCGGGTCCCCCAGACCCTTAGCGAGCCCCTCATCGATTGATGAGAGAAACAGCCTCCCCTGTTTGCCCTCCTCACCTGCAAGCAGGAGGGCAAACAGGGGAGGCTGTGGAGGGGGCCCGGGCGGTCAGGGACTACGGGCGTCGTTCCGCGAGATGTGGCCTAAACGCAGCGGACACGAACTCCGTTCGCTGTTTGTGTCGCTGGGCGGTACAAAGAGCGAACGGAGGGCTGGGGGCGGCCGGGGGCGAGACTCCGTTCGCTGTTTGTGTCGCTGGGCGGTACAAAGAGCGAACGGAGGGCTTGGGGCGGCCGGAGTGAAGCGGAGACGCACCAGATGAGCAGCTCCACGGCCAGACACGCCTGGATGAGGTGCCTGGCACACTGTGCATTTCGTCGTCCTCGGGCTTGCGATTTGCCCACCGGCAAAGGCTTGCGCCCTGCGTCCTCGATCTGCTTGGCCAGGGCGTGTCCCCGTTGACACCTCGCCGTGGAACTACATTTAGGCCGTCGCGGTAAACGCGGCGATCTCGTCAGCGAGGCGCTGCGGCTGGTCGACCGGCACGAAGGTCTTCGAGTCCGGAATCTGCACGATCCGAGCGTTGCCCGTTTCTGCGGCGAGCCGTTCCGCGTAGGAGATCGGAAAGAAACGGTCGCCGGGCGCCCAGGCGAGCAGGATCGGCAGATCGGAGCCGCGCAGCCGCTCGGCGGCCGCCAGCGTGTGGCGCTTGTTCATCCCCGCTGTGAACTTCTTGACGTCGCGGCGGATGGCCGGGTCCCTGAAGCCGGGCTCCATCCAGGAGGAGATCAGCTCGGGCGGAAGCGGGTCGCTCGTGAAGGGCCGAAACGCCGCGCGCGCCACGGCGCCGATCCGGAACGGAGCCGCCAGGGCCGACATCCCGCCCGGCAGCTTGGCGATCGCCGGCATCGCCTTGAAGACGCCCGGGGGGAAGTTCTCGTGGGTATCGCAGTTGGTGAGGACGAGGCGCCCGATGCGATCCGGGTGGCTCGCGACGAGGACCTGCGACATGGCGCCCCCCGAGTCGTTGCCGACGATCGTCACGTCGCTGAGCTCGAGCGCCGCCAGGAAGCTCGCAATCAGCGACGCGATACCCGGCGGGGAGAGGTCGGCGTCGGGGTTCATGGCGACCTGCTGGGCGCCCAGCGGCCAGTCGGGAGCCAGGCACCGGCAGCGGCCGGAGAGGCTGTCGACGACGCCGTCCCAGAGGCGGCCGTCGACGAGGTAGCCGTGTACGAAGACGACCGGCTTCCCCTCACCCGCCTCGCGATAGCGGACCGTTCCGGCCGGGAGCGAGATCTCGCGGCGATCGTCTGGCTCGGTCATCGGGGCATTCCCTCCTGCTGGCGTCGGGGTCGGTGGGGCGGCCGCAGCATCTCATGAGTCGGCTGCCGCGGGCGATTCTCTAGACTGACTGGGGAATGAAAGCTGGAATCCACCCCGAGTACACGCTTGCGCACGTCCACTGTTCGTGCGGGAACCAGTTCTACACGCGCTCGACCGAGGCGGATCTCCACGTGGAGCTCTGCTCGGAGTGCCATCCGTTCTACACCGGCAAGCAGAAGCTCGTCGACACCGGTGGCCGAGTGGAGCGATTCCAGCGCCGCGCCGCAAAGCACGCCAAGGCCCGGAGATAACCCGTGAGCCCGAAGTTGGGCTCCCAGCGGCCTGAGACCGTCTCGTCTAACGGCGCCGATCCGCTGCGCATGCCCGACGGGGCGCTGGTCGCAAAACGCGATGCGCCGGTCGGCGGCCAGGCGGTGCTGGAGGGGGTGATGATGCGCGGCGTTTCGACCTGGGCGGTCGCCGTGCGCAACCCGGAGGGACAGGTTGAGCTGAGCTCCGAACCGCTCGTGCCGTGGGCGAAGCGCCACCGGCTCTGGCGGGTGCCGGTGATCCGCGGCGTCGTCGCGCTCGGCGAGTCGCTGAAGATCGGCTTCCGCGCCCTGGCGATCTCCGCCAACGCGCAGATGGAGGAGGACGAGGACGGCAAGAAGGAGGAGATCGGCGGCTGGGTTTGGGGGGCGACGATCGCCCTCTCGATGGTGCTGGCGGTTGGTCTCTTCTTCGTCGTGCCCGTCGGGCTGACCAGCCTGATCAAGGACCAGCTCGGCTCGCCGTTTCTGTTCTGGCTGATCGAGGGGGTGCTGCGGACCACGATCTTCATCGGCTATATCGCCGCGATCAGCCGCATGCCCGACCTGCGCCGGGTGTTCGAGTACCACGGCGCCGAGCACAAGACGATCTCCTGCTACGAGGCCGAGGACGAGCTCGTCCCGAGCCGCGCCAAGCTCTACTCACGCCTGCACCCGCGCTGCGGCACGAGCTTCCTGCTGATCGTGATGGTGCTGGCGATCTTCGTCTTCGCGCCGATCGGGCTGCCGGCCTGGTATTGGCTGCTCGCTTCGCGCATCCTCGGCATCCCGCTGATCGCCGGCCTCTCCTACGAGGTGATCAAGTGGGCGGGTAAGAACCGGCGCAAGCGCTGGGTGCGGGGTGTGATGTGGCCGGGGCTGATGCTGCAGAACCTGACGACCCGCGAGCCCGACGAAGAGCAGCTCGCGGTGGCGATCGCCTCGTTGGAGAAGGTGCTGGCCGAGGAGACCCCGGCCGCGCCCGGCGAGTCGCCGATCGAGATCGTCGCGTAGGCGTTGCGGCGGGCCACCCGCCCGAGTTACGCCTATCGTTAGCGGTGATGATCGAGGCGTTGGTCGAACAGATCGAAGCGCGGTTCTCCGAGCTTGAGGCTCAGATGGCCGACCCTGCCGTGATCGGGGACCGGCAGCGCTACGCCGAGGTGGGGCGCGAGTACCGCGAGCTGCAGGAGGCCCACGTGCTGGCCGGCAAGTGGCGGACCCTGAAGGACGATCTCGAAGGCGCCAGGGAGCTGCTCGCCGAGGACGGCGACGACTCGGACCTGCGCCAGGTGGTCGAGGAGGCGCCGGCCGGGCTGCAGGAGCTGGAAGACGGGATCCGGCTGGCGATGGTCGAGCGCGACCCAAACGACGCCAAGAACGTGCTGGTCGAGATCCGCGCCGGCACCGGCGGCGACGAGGCGGCGCTGTTCGCGGGAGACCTCTACAAGATGCTCACCCGCTACGCCGAGACGCTCGGCTTCGCGACCGAGGCGCTCTCCCAGTCGGTCGCCGAGGTCGGTGGCTTCAAGGAGGTGACCTTCGCCGTGAAGGGCGACGGCGCCTACTCGATCTTCAAGTACGAGGGCGGCACGCACCGCGTGCAGCGGGTGCCGGAAACGGAGTCCCAGGGCCGCATCCACACCTCGACTGCGACGGTTGCGGTGCTGCCCGAGGCGGAGGAGGTGGAGGTCGCAATCGACCAGAACGACCTGCAGGTCGACGTCTACCGCTCCTCGGGCCCGGGCGGGCAATCGGTCAACACGACCGACTCGGCGGTGCGGATCACCCACAAGCCGAGCGGGATAGTCGTCTCGATGCAGGACGAGAAGTCCCAGCTGCAGAACCGCGAGAAGGCGATGCGGGTGCTGCGGGCGCGCCTGCTGGAGCGCGAGCTCGCCGAGCAGCAGGCGAAGGTCGCCGCGGAGCGCAAGGCGCAGGTCGGCAGCGGCGAGCGCTCCGAGAAGGTCCGCACCTACAACTTCCCCCAGGGCCGCGTCACCGACCACCGGATCAAGCTCACCGCGCACAACCTCGACCGTGTCCTCGGCGGGGAGCTGGGCGAGTTCACCGAGGCGCTGGCCGCCGAGGAGAAGCGCGAACGGCTCGAGGTCGCGGCCGCGGCAACCTGAGGCGTGGCTGGGATGGGAGGCGCGGCGAGCGTGGGCGAAGCGATGACCGCGGCAACCGACGCCCTGCGCGCCGCCGGCGTCGAGGAGCCGCGCTTCGACGCCGAAGTGCTGCTCGGGCACGCGACCGGTTGGGAGCGGGCACGGATCGCCGCCAGTCCGGAGGCCGAGCTGCCCGCCGCCGCCGCACGCCGGTTCGCCGAGACGGTGCGCAGGCGACTTCGACGCGAGCCGGTCGCCTACATCGTCGGTCGCAGGTGGTTCCGGAACCTCGAGCTGGATGTCGATCGCCGCGTGCTGATCCCGCGCCCGGAGACCGAGCTGCTGGTCGAGCTGGCGCTCGAGCTGCGGCCGGGCAGCGTGCTCGACGTCGGCACCGGCTCGGGCGCGGTGGCGCTGGCGATCGCCGACGAGCTGCCCGGCAGCGAGGTGACCGCGACCGACACCTCCGCGGCGGCGCTGGAGGTGGCGCGCGCCAACGCGGAGCGGCTCGGTCTCGCGGGGCGGGTTCGCTTCCTCGAGGGTTCGTTGCCGGCGCAGGGGGCACACGTAACTCGCGGGGCGGGCGAGGCCCAGAGCTTCGACCTGGTCGTCGCCAATCTTCCCTACGTGGCGGAGCCCGAGTGGCCCGCCCTGCAGCCGGAGGTGACGGAGTGGGAGCCCCGCGAGGCGCTGCTCGCCGGCCCCGACGGACTCGACGCGATTCGCTCTCTGCTGCCGGACTGCGTTCGCTCTTTGTGTCGCTCAGCGGTACAAACAGCGAACGGAGTCAATCCCCCGCCCACGAACGACTCCGATCCACTGTCCGTTCGCTCTTTATGTCGCTCAGCGGTACAAACAGCGAACGGAACCGGTGTTCTGGCGCTGGAGGTGGGGGAGGGTCAGGCGGGCGCCGTTGGCGGCCTGCTCCGCGAGGCCGGACTCCGCGAGGTCGGGGTCCGGTGTGACCTGGCCGGAATCGAGCGGGTCGTGGTCGGGCGCGTGGCCGGAAGCGAGCGGGCCGCGGTCGGGCGCCGCGAGGATCCTCGATGAGCAAGGTCGTCTCGGTGGAGCGCGATGGTGCCGGCGCGGCACGGAGCGCGCTGGAGCGCTGCATCGGTGGCGGTGGGGTCGCCGTCTTTCCCGCCGACGGCCTCTACGGGCTCGCCTGTGACCCGCTCGACCCGGTGGCAATCGAGCGGACCCACGCCCTGAAGGGGCGCGACGACGGCAAGCCCGCGGCCGTCATGTATCTCTCGCCGCTGGCGATGCGCGAGCTGGTCGAGGGACTTGGCCCGCGCACGCGGCAGGCCGTGGGGACGCTCCTGCCGGGCCCCGTGACCCTCGTCGTCGCCAATCCCGACCGGCGCTACCCGCTGGCCTGCCGCGAGGACCCCGAACGACTCGGCGTCCGCCTGATCGACGGCCCGCTGGCCGGCGCGATGTGCCCGCTCTTCCAGACCTCCGCCAACCGCAGCGGCGAGCCTCCCGCCGCGAGCTTCGGCGAGATCCCGGCCGAGCTCCTCGCCGGCGCCGATCTTGCGATCGACGGCGGCAGGCTCGGGGGGCTCCCCTCGACCGTCGTCGACCTGGGCTGCTACGAGGAGACCGGCGAGTGGGCCGTGTTGCGCGAGGGCGCCCTGCCGCGGGAGGAGCTAGCAGCCCGGCTCGCCCCGGTAGGGGAGGCGGACGAGCCGGCGTGAGGTGTTGTCGCGCTCGTTCGACTCGTGGAGCAGTTCCTGCGGGTCGACGGTCATCGTGAACGCGAAGCAGCCGCGCAGGCCGGAGACATCGATCCACTGCTTGTCGTAGTCGGACGGGTAGATGTCGGACCAGCCAACCGAGGTCCCGAGGGTGACCGCGTCGGTGTCGGGGTCCTGGTCGCAGCCGGGGTAATGACGGTGGCGTGGCGAGCGGCGACCGGGCCGGGTTCGCTGCAGGTCGCGCAGGCAGTAGTTGAGCTTTGGGCCGGTGCGGACGATGCGACCGCTGCGCCGCTTCGGCCCGACTCGTCGGAGCTCGAAGCGGGCGAGCTGGTGGACCTTCCAGTAGCCGCCGCCGAAGTACTCGCCCACGTCGGTGAAGCGCAGCGTGGCCCCAGTGCGCAGCACGAGCCATCCCTCGCCGGTCCGCCGGATGCGCTGGTTGACCCGCATCGTCCGCCAGCCGTTGCGGTGGCCGCGCAGCTCGATCGGCCCGTGGCCGCGGCTCTTCACGTCGCTGGTCGCTCGCAACAGGAGCCTGCCCCGGCGGCGCTCGACATAGAGATCGGACGGCCTGCCAATTCGCAGGTTGGGACAGAGCAAGCGGTGGGCTTCGGCGCCGTGGCAGGGATCGACCTCGCCCGTCTGCCGCGCGGCGGTGCCGGCACCCCGGGCGGCAGGCGTGAGCGCGGCCAGTAGCGACAGTGCAAGGATCGCGAGTGGGATGCGTCTCACGCGGCGTCAGCGTATCCAGAACCGTTGGTATCGTCGCTCGGGCGATGAGCGAGCTCCCCGAGAACATCCAGGCGGCGCCTCTGTCCGAGGTCGACCCGCAGATAGCGGCGGTGCTGGAGGCCGAGCTGCGGCGCCAGCAGGACACGCTGGAGATGATCGCCTCGGAGAACTTCGTGCCGCAGGCGGTGCTCGAAGCGGTCGGCTCGGTGCTGACCAACAAGTACGCCGAGGGATACCCGGGCAGCCGGTATTACGGCGGCTGCGAGGAGGTCGACGTCGCCGAGCAGCTGGCGATCGACCGGGCCAAGGAGCTGTTCGGCGCCGAGCACGCCAACGTCCAGCCGCACGCCGGCGCCCAGGCCAACAACGCCGCCTACATGGCGCTGATCGAGCCGGGCGACACGATCATGGGGATGGCGCTCGACCACGGCGGCCACCTCACCCACGGGATGAAGCTGAACGTCTCGGGCAAGCTCTATGAGGCCATTGCCTACCACGTGCGCCGCGAGGACCTGCGGGTCGACATGGAGGAGGTCGAGCGGCTCGCCCACGAGCACAGGCCGAAGCTGATCGTTGCCGGCTGGTCCGCCTACCCCCGGCAGCTCGACTTCGCCGCCTTTCGCGAGATCGCCGACTCGGTGGGCGCCAAGCTGATGGTCGACATGGCGCACTTCGCCGGCCTGGTGGCCGCGGGCGAGCACCCCAATCCGGTCGAGCACGCCGACGTCGTCACGACGACGATCCACAAGACGCTGTGCGGGCCGCGCAGCGGGATGATCCTGGCGCGCGAGGAGCACGCCAAAGCGATCGACAAAGCGATCTTCCCGGGTCAGCAGGGCGGCCCGCTGATGCACACGATCGCCGCCAAGGCGGTGACCCTGCGGATTGCGGCAAGCGAGCCCTTCCGCGCCCGCCAGCGGCAGACGATCGCCAACGCGAAGGCGTTCGCCGACGGTCTGCAGGCGGGTGGCGTGCCCGTGCTCACGGGCGGCACCGACGTCCACCTCGTGCTCGTCGATCTGACTCCCAGCGGCCTCGACGGCAAGGTCGCCGAGACTCGCCTCGAGGAGGTCGGCATCACCGTCAACCGCAACACGATCCCCTTCGACGAGCGGCCCCCGATGAACCCGTCCGGCCTGCGGATCGGCACCCCCGCGCTGACGACGCGAGGGCTCGTCGAGGACGACATGACCGAGATCGCCGCCGTCATCGCCACCGCCCTCTCAGACGATTTCGAGGCGGAGAAGGGCGCCCTGGCCGACCGCACCAGGGCGCTGATGGACCGCTATCCGCTGTACCCGCAGCTTTCCGCGGCGGCCGTCTGAGCTTGAGAATCTGGGCGGACATGAGCGCGCCAGCGCATGTGCTGGTGTTGCGGCCGATCATCGAACGGTTGCGCGAGCAGGGGCACTCGGTGGAGGTGACGTCCCGCGACTACGCCCAGACCCAGGCGCTGCTCGAGCTGCACGGCATGGAGCACACGCCGATCGGCCGCCACGGCGGGGCCTCGCGGCTGCGCAAGGCATACCGGTTGGGGGCTCGCACCACTGCGATGATCCGCTTCGGGCGGCGGCGCAGCTTCGACCTCGCCCTCGCGCACGGCTCGAACGACCTGGCGATCGCCGCCTACCTGCTCGGCGTTCCCGAGGCAAACATGCACGACTACGAGTACGCGGTCACCCAGCACCGCATCGGCTGCCGGCTCGCCAAGCGGGTGATGTTTCCCGACTCGGTCCCGGCCGAGCGGCTGCGCCGCTTCGGGGTCGGGCCGGACAAGTTCTTCCCCTACCCGGGGCTGAAGGAGGAGTACTACCTCTACGACTTCGAGCCCGATCCCGAGGCGCTGAAGCGGCTCTCGGTGGACGTCGAGCGGGTGGTCGTCGTCGTGCGGCCGCCCCCCGACGTGTCGCTCTACCACCGCAGGTCGAACCCGCTCTTCCCGAAGGTCCTCGACCGGCTCGGCGGCGACCCCGGCGTGCACGCAATCGTCCTGCCGCGCACGCAGGCGCAGCGCGAGCTGATCGAAAGCCTGGCGCTGCCCTCGCTGATCGTTCCCCCGGGCGCCGTGGAGGCGCAGAGCCTGGTGGCGCTGGCCGACCTGGTCGTCTCCGCCGGTGGCACGATGAATCGCGAGGCGGCGGCACTCGGCGTCCCCGTCTACACGACCTTCGGCGGCCGGCTCGGCGGGGTCGACGAAGCGCTGATTCGCTCCGGGCGGCTGCGGCCGCTGACCGACGCGGACGCGATTCAGCTGGAAAAGCGCGGTGCCGGCGCGACTCCGACCAGGCGAGACCCGGGCCCGCTTGTCGAGACGATCCTGGGTACCGTCGGATCGTCGGCGAGCTGACCGAGGCGGCGGGCCGCAGGACCGTCGGCGATCGCCATCCGCCGGCGAGCCACATCGCAAGCTGACAGGCCCGAGGAACCCGAAACGAACATTTCGTCGATCGATGCGAGAAACAGCCTCCCCCTGCTTGCCCTCCTACTTGCAGGTGAGGAGGGCAAGCAGCGGGAGGCTGTGTAGGGACCGGGCGGTCGGGGTCTATAGGAGGGCAGTTACGCACGGCTGCGACGGCTGAGTTGGCCTGAACGAGGCGGACACGAACTCCGTTCGCTGTTTGTGTCGCAGAGCGGTACAAATGACGAACGGAGCGGCTGGGGGGCCGGGGGCGAGACTCCGTTCGCTGTTTGTGTCGCAGAGCGGTACAAATGACGAACGGAGCGGCTGGGGGGCCGGGGGCGAGACTCCGTTCGCTGTTTGTGTCGCAGAGCGGTACAAATGACGAACGGAGCGGTTGGGGCGGCCGGGGGGAAGCGGAGAGGAATTAGGCATCTATCGCGTGGACTAGCCTGCGCAGGGAGATGCCGAGCCTGTTCGACGCACTCCTTGCCTTCCTGGTGGCGGCGGGAGTGACCCTGGCCCTTGTCCCGCTCACGGATCGCGTCGCGCAGCGGGTCGGGGCGATCGACCACCCCAACGCCCGCTCGCTGCACGAGCTGCCGACGCCCAAGCTGGGCGGGCTTGCGATCCTCGGCGGAGCGCTGGTGGCGGGCCTGATCTGGTTGCCGGGGGACGGAGAGAGCCGGGCGATCCTGGTCGGCGCGATCGTCATCGCGCTGGTCGGCTTCCTCGACGACCTGCGCGACCTCAACGCCGCCGCGAAGCTGCTCGGACAGACCGTCGCGGTGATCATCCCGGTTGCCGCGGGCGTCACAGTGCAGAGCTTCACGTTTCCGTTCCTCGGGGCACTGGACCCCGGCTCCGTTCAGCTGTTCGGGCTGCCGGGGGGCGGTGCGGTCGATCTCGGGGACGTCGGGACGGTGATCGGGATCGTCGCCACCGTCAACGTGATCAACCTGATTGACGGAGTCGACGGCCTGGCGGCCGGCGTCTGCCTGATAGCGGCGACGACGCTCGCGGTGATCGCGCTCTCGCTGGAGCGCAATGCAGCCGGCGTGCTGGCAGCGCTGACGGCGGGCGCGTCGCTGGGCTTCCTGCGCCACGGCTTTCCCCCCGCGAGGAGCTTTATGGGCGACACCGGCTCCAACCTGCTTGGCTACCTGCTCGGTGCGGTTGCCGTGCAGGGCGCCCTGAAGACCAACGCCGTCATCGCCCTCTTCCTGCCGTTGATCATCCTCGCCGTGCCGATCCTCGATACTGGCTTCGTGGTCGCGAAGCGACTCAAGTACCGGCGGCCGATCTACCGGGCGGACCGCTGGCACTTCCACCATCGGATGGCGAACATCGGCTTCTCGCAGCGCCGCACGCTCGCCTACCTCTATGGCTGGACGCTGGTGATGGCTGGGCTGGCGCTGGCCCTGCGCTTCGTCCCCTACAGCGACAACCACGGCCACTTCGACATGCTTTGGAGCGCCGTGATGGTGGCTTGCGGGATGCTGGCGCTGGCGGCGAGCGTCTACCTCGTTTCGGTGCTGGAGATTCTCAAGCTCCGCAACGTGCGGCTGCGCCAGCTGGTCAGCATCCGGCGCGATGCCGGCAGACCCGTGCCGGCCGCCGCGGACGTCGACCGTGCGGTCGCCCGGGAGCTGGAGACCGGCAGCTTTCCCGCCGTGGACCCGGAAACCGGTGAGTTCGAAGCGGTGGAACCGGAGCGCTGAGCGGCCCGGCGGACTTTGTGCGAGGTTGTGACAAGCCTCACGAACGGCTCTACAACGCGGATCGACGGCCCTTTCGGATATAGTCACGCGTCCGTCCTCCCCGGCTGTAAAGCCGGCCCGTGTGCGGACTTATGTCTCCTCCCAAGCATGTCGATCTTCTGGCGCTAGCCGCCGCCCTGGCCGTGTTTGCGGTCGCTGGTCTGTCCCTGCTCGGCTACGCAGTTGCCGCCGCCGCCTGGCTCGCGCAGCGGGGCATCCAGGTACTCGCCGGGCGCCGCGTGGCCGCCGAGCTGGCCGCCGGCAATCGCCAGCGGGCGATGGGGACGATTGCAGCCACGACCCTCGGCCGTGTCTGGCTGATGGTGACGGCGGCGCTGCTGGTCGGGCTTGCCGAACGCGAGGCCGGCCTCGCGGCGGCGGTCCTCCTGATGGTCCTCTTCACGATCTCCTTCGCGGCCCAGGGGATCGCGCATCTACTCGACTCGACCCCCGAGGGACAGGGGGCACGATGAGCGCCGACGCCGCAACCCCCGCAGCCGAGGACAGCTCCGGGCTGAGCATGAAGGCCAAAGCCCTGATCGGTCTCGGCGTCTGGCTCGGCATCGCGATCCTGATGGGGCTGATCTTCGGCAGCGAAGGAAAGAACGAAGCCTTCAAGCCGCAGAACGAGTTCAAGCTCGAACCCTGGGTCTCGATCCATCTGGGCAGCGTCGACCTCAGCATCAACAAAGCGGTCCTCTACCTGGTGCTGGCCAGCGCCCTGACGATCGTGACGATGATCTGGATCGCCCGCCGCATGGTGCAGAAACCGAACCGCGTCCAGACCGCCGTCGAAGTCGCCTACGACCTGACCAGGAACAACATCACGGGGGGCAACATCGAGGCCGCGTCGACGGCGGCCCGCTGGTTCCCCTTCATCGCCGGCCTTTTCTTCTTCATCTGGTTCTCGAACATGCTGGGCTTCCTGCCGCTGCCGACCAACACCGAGCACCAGATCAGCATCTTCGGTCTCCAGGTCCCGACCTTCGCGATCTACGCGGCGACGGCGAACATCTCGATCCCGCTCGTCCTCACGTTGGTCGTCTGGCTTTCCTACCACGTCGAAGGCATCCGCGCCAAGGGCTTTGGCGCCTACATGGCCAGCTGGTTGCCGTCCGGGCTCGAGGACAAGAGCGCGTTCCTCAAGGGCCTCATCTTCGCGATCGAGGCGGTCTCCCACTTCGCGCGGCTGATCTCGCTCTCCGTGCGTCTCTTCGCCAACATCCTCGCCGGCCACCTGCTGCTGCTCTTCATGGGCGGCGGCCTCGCCGTGCTGCTCGGCATCGCTGCGCTCGGAGCGCTGACCTTCCCGCTCGCCTTCTTCTTCTTCGTGCTCGAGGTCGGCCTTATCGCCACTCTGCAGGCCTTTATCTTCTCGACGCTCAGCGCCATCTACATCGGCGGGGCGACCGCCGCAAGCCACTAAAAAAGGAGCACTGTTTTCATGGATCTGTCCCCAATCGCCGCCGCGGTCTCCGATGAAGGGATCAAATCTGCCGGCAAAGCGATCGGTCTCGGCGTCGGCGCCGGCCTCGGTTCGATCGGCGCCGGCATCGGCATCGGCTTCATCTTCGGCAAGGAGATCGAGTCGGTTGCCCGCCAGCCGGAGATGAAAAGCGAGCTCGAAAGCATCCGCTGGCTCGGCTTCGCGCTGACCGAGGCGGTCGCCTTCTACACCTTCATCTTCGGCCTGATCGCCTTCTTCCTCTCCTAGGGATGGAGGTCGTCGCCTACATATCCGCGCTTCCGCTCGCCGCCGAGGAATCGGGCGGCAGCTTCCTGGTCTCGCCGGGCCTCGGCCTGATGATCTGGACGCTGGTGCTGTTCCTGTTCACGATGTGGGTGCTGAGCAAGGCCGCCTTCCCAAAGATTCAGGAGGCGCTCGACAAGCGGGCGAAGGCGATCGCGGAGTCGATCGAGGCGGCCGAACGGCAGCGACACGAGTCCGACGAGTTGCTGGAGGAGTACCGCCAGCGCCTCTCCGAGGCCCGCGAGCAGGCCGACGACATCATGGCCCGCGCCCGCAAGGCCGCGGAGACTGCCGAAGCCGAGGCGACGGCCGCCGGCAAGGAGAAACGCGAGGAGCTGGTCGCGGTGGCGAAGCGAGACATCGAAGCCGAGACGCGGCGCTCGCTGGAGCAGATCCGCAAGGAGGTCGCCGACCTGACCGTGCTCGCCACCGAGAAGGTGACGCGCAAAAGCCTCACCACCGAGGACCAGCGGCGGCTGGTCGAGGAGGCGCTGAGCGAGGTCGACTTCACGACCCTCTCGGGGGCGGAGAACTAGCGATGCAGGACGCAGCACGCGTATATGCCGATGCGCTGTTCGAGGTGGCGCGGGAGAAGGGCCGGCTCCAGCAGATTCGCGACGACCTGAACCAGTTCGCCGACGCGCTCGATGCGAACCGCGAGCTGCGCGTCTTCCTCTTCAGCCCTCACTTTTCCTCGGCCGAGAAGGTCGGGGGCCTGCGGGGTGCGATCAGCGGCGCGGACCCTGAGCTGGTCAACTTCTTCGAGCTGCTGGTCGAGAAGCACCGGATGCCGGAGATCTTCCGGATCCGCCGTCAGTTCGAGGAGCTGTGGAAGAAGGAGAACCGGCTGATCGACGTGACGGTGACCAGCGCCGTCGAGCTCGACACCGCCGTGGTCGGCAGGATCGGTGAGGAGATCGAACGCCAGACCGGCCAGACGGTCGAGCTGGCGAGCCGCATCGACGAGGAGATCCTCGGCGGCATCGTCCTGCAGGTCGGCAACATGGTGCTCGACGCGAGCATCCGAAATCGCCTGGAGAAACTTCGAAAGAACGTCGCGCGCGCGGCGTAAGGAGGAATAGAGCACCCCAATGGAGATCAAGCCCGACGAGATCGCATCGATTCTGCGCGAACGGATCGAGGGAATGGACACCGACAGCGCCGATCTCTCCGAGGTCGGCACGGTGCTGTCCGTGGCCGACGGGATCGCCCGCGTTCACGGGCTGGAGCGCTGCATGGCGCTCGAGATGCTCGAGCTGCCGCACGGTGTCACCGGTCTCGCACTCAACCTCGAGCAGGACAACGTCGGCGCCGTGCTGTTCGGCGAGTGGGACAAGATCGTCGAGGGCGACACGGTGAAGCGCACCGGCCAGCTGCTGCGAATCCCCGTCGGGGAGGAGCTGCTCGGCCGCCTCGTCGACCCGCTCGGGCGACCGCTCGACGACAAGGGGGAGATCGCGACGACCCAGACGCGCCCGGCCGAGTTCAAAGCGCCGGGCGTCGTGCAGCGCCAGCCCGTGGTCGAACCGGTGCAGACGGGGTTGATGGCGATCGACGGGATGATCCCGATCGGCCGCGGCCAGCGAGAGCTGATCATCGGCGACCGCCAGACCGGCAAGACGGCGATCGCGATCGACACGATCATCAACAACCGCGACAAGGACATGGTCTGCATCTACGTGGCGATCGGGCAGCGGATGTCGACCGTCGTGCAGTTGAAGGAGGTCCTCGAGGAAAACGGCGCGATGGAGAACACGATCATCGTCGCCGCGCCCGCCGACGAGGCGGCGCCGATCAAGTTCATCGCCCCCTACGCGGGCTGCGCGATGGGCGAGCACTTCCTCTACAACGGCAAGGCTGCGCTCTGCGTCTACGACGACCTCACCAAGCACGCCTACGCCTACCGGCAGATGTCGCTGCTGCTGAGGCGCCCGCCAGGCCGCGAGGCCTACCCGGGCGATGTCTTCTACCTGCACTCGCGCCTCCTGGAGCGCGCGGTGAAGCTGAACGATGACCTCGGCGGCGGCTCGCTGACCGCGCTGCCGATCATCGAGACCCAGGCGAGCGACGTCTCCGCCTACATCCCGACCAACGTCATCTCGATCACCGACGGCCAGATCTTCCTCGAGTCCGACCTCTTCTACTCGGGCGTGCGGCCGGCGATCAACGTCGGCATCTCGGTCTCCCGGGTGGGGGGCAACGCGCAGACGAAGGCGATGAAGAAGGTCGCCGGCAAGCTGCGCCTCGACCTCTCCCAGTACCGCGACCTCGAGGCCTTCGCCCAGTTCGGCTCCGAGCTCGATCCCGAGACGCAGAAAACGCTGAGCCGCGGCGAACGGCTGGTGGAGATGCTCAAACAGAAAGAGCGCCAGCCGCTGGAGATGGCCGATCAGGTCGCCGCGATCTACTCCGGCACCGGCGGCTTCCTCGACCGGATCAAGACCGAGCGGGTCGGCGAGTTTCTGCGTGACCTGCTGGTCAGGTTGCACGCGGAGAACGCGGAGCTGCTGGGCCGGATCGCCGCGACCGGCAAGCTCGAGGAGGCTGACGAGGAGGAGCTGGGCGGCGCGATTCGCGAGTTCGTCGACGACTTCGGCCCCGACTTCGACGAGTTCGGCGACCCGGTCGCGGCCGGCGAGTCGGACCGGATCCACTCCGAGAAGGAGCGGGCCAAGCCGAGTCGCGTCGAGGAGGCCGAGAAGGAAACGGCTGCGGCGTGACGCGGGCGGTGGAATCGGCGCTCGCGCCGACCGGCGCTGCATTTGCCCCGTATAGGGGGGCAAACGCAGCGCGCGTCGCCGGTGGCCAGCGGAAGCGAGGCTGCTGAGGCATGGCTTCCCAGAAGGACGTCAAGAACCGGATCGCGTCGATCAAGAACATCAACAAGATCACTCGCGCGATGGAGATGGTGGCCGGGGCACGGCTGCGCCGGGCCGAGCAGCGGATCGAGCAGCTGCGCCCCTACGCGCAGGGGATGCGCAGGCTGACGCGACGCGCGGCCGAGCAAGCCGGCGGGATTCCCCGCGTACCGGTGCTGGTCGAGCGCGAGGAGGTCAAGCGGGTCGGCGTGGTGCTGATCACCGGCGACCGCGGCCTGGCCGGTGCCTTCAACACGAACATCATCCGCGAAGGTTTGCGGCTACGTGACGAGCTGCGCGGCCAGGGCGCCGAGACGGCGTTCTCGGCGGTGGGTCGCAAGGGCGTCTCGGCCCTGACCTTCCGCAAGCAGGACCTTCGCACCTCCTACGTCGGCTTCACCGACCGTCCCGGCTTCGCCAACGCGCGTGAGATCGGCGAGGAGCTGACCGCCCGCTACGTGGACGAGGACCTCGACCGGGTCGAGCTCGTCTACAACCACTATGTCTCGCCGCTCACCCAGCAGGTCTGGCGGCAGACGCTGCTGCCGCTGCAGCAGGCTGACGTAATCGGCGAAGGCGTCGAGGAGGAGGAAGAGGGGACAGAGGAAACCGAGATCGAGAAGGCGCACAGCCGGGCGCTGTGGATCTACGAGCCCGATGCCGAGGAGCTGCTCGCGCAGCTGATCCCCGAGTACGTAAACATCTCCGTGTACCGGGCTTTGCTGGAGTCCGCCGCCTCCGAGCTGGGGGCGCGGATGACGGCGATGCGCAACGCGGCGGAGAACGCGGAGACGATGATGGACGACCTGACCCTGGAGATGAACCGGGCCAGGCAGGCGGAGATCACCCAGGAGATCCTGGAGGTCGTCGCCGGGGCCGAGGCGCTCGGATAGAAATCGACTTCGATATAGAGAAGAGAAAAGGAACCAATGGCTGAGAGCAACAACGGAGCGAACGTGGGGCGGGTCGAGCAGGTGACCGGTGTCGTCGTCGACGCCGTCTTCCCGGACAAGCTGCCGGGGATCTACTCGGCGGTGAAGATCGAGATGGCCGGCGACGAGGACCGCGAGGCGACCGAGCTGGTCTGCGAGGTGCAGCAGCACCTCGGCGACGACCGGGTGCGGACCGTGGCGATGGACGCCACCGACGGGCTGCAGCGCGGCGACAGGGTGGTTGACACGGGCGGGCCGATCACGGTTCCGGTTGGCGATGCGACCCTGGGGCGCATCTTCAACCTGCTCGGCGAGCCGATCGACCTCGGCGAGCCGGTGGAGGCGGAGGAACGCTGGCCGATCCACCGCCCGGCGCCAAGCGTCGAGGAGCTGACCCCGACCCAGGAGATTCTCGAGACGGGCATCAAGGTGATCGACCTGCTGGCCCCCTACGCCAAGGGCGGCAAGGTGGGCCTGTTCGGCGGGGCCGGCGTCGGCAAGACGGTTCTGATCCAGGAGCTGATCCGAAACATCGGCGAAGAGCACGAAGGCCTTTCGGCCTTCTGCGGCGTCGGCGAGCGCTCGCGCGAGGGCAACGACCTCTGGCTCGAGATGAAAGAGTCGGGCGTGATCGACAAGACGATGCTCGTCTTCGGCCAGATGAACGAGCCGCCCGGCGCGCGCCTGCGCGTCGCCCTCTCGGGTCTGACGATGGCCGAATACTTCCGCGAGCAGGGCGGTCAGGACGTGCTGCTGTTCATCGACAACATCTTCCGCTTCGTGCAGGCGGGGTCGGAGGTCTCGGCGCTGCTCGGTCGGATGCCCTCCGCGGTGGGCTACCAGCCCACCCTGGAGACGGAGATGGGTGGCCTGCAGGAGCGGATCACCTCCACCGCGCGCGGCTCGGTGACCTCGGTGCAGGCGATCTACGTGCCGGCCGACGACCTCACCGACCCGGCGCCGGCCTCGGTGTTCGCGCACCTGAACGCGACCACGACGCTCTCGCGGGCGATCTCCGAGAAGGGGATCTACCCGGCGGTCGACCCGCTCGACTCGACCTCGACGATTCTCAAGCCCGACGTGGTCGGCGACGAGCACTACCGCACGGCGACCGACGTCCAGGAGGTGCTGCAGCGCTACAAGGAGCTGCAGGACATCATCGCCATCCTCGGCATCGACGAGCTCTCCGACGAGGACAAGCAGTCGGTGAGCCGGGCGCGCAAGATCGAGCGCTTCCTCTCGCAGCCGTTCTTCGTCGCCGAGCAGTTCACCGGACGCAGCGGCGAGTACGTGCCGATTGCCGAAACGGTGCGCGGCTTCCGCGAGATCCTCGACGGCGAGCACGACGACCGCCCCGAGGGCGACTTCTACATGAAGGGCGGCATCGACCAGGTCACCGAGGACGCCGCGGCGGCCGCCGCGTAGGAGGGCTGGCTTGGCCGCAGATCACAGCTTCGAGGTCGAGGTCCTCACCCCCGAGGGCGAGGTCTTCCGCGGCGAGGTGCGCCAGGTCTCGACCCGCACCGCGGGGGGTGAGATCGGCATCCTGGCCAACCACGCTCCGTTGCTTGCCGCGCTGCGGCCGGCCGAGCTGCGCCTGCAGATGGAGGGGTCCGAGACCAGGCGCTACGCGCAGGCGCACGGCTGGCTGCAGGTCTTCGGCAACCGGGCGCGGCTCTTGGTCGAGGAGGCGATCGCACCGGAGGACCTCGACGGCTCGGTGCTGAAGGAGCAGCTCGCCGACGCGGAACAGCGATTCGCCGAGTCCGAGGAGGGGAGCGGCAAGCGGGCGCGGGCGGAGAAAGACCGCGCTCGGACGGAAGCCTTTCTCGCCATCGCTCAGGGATGAGCAAAGAGCTCGTAGCCCTCGCCACGCGGCTGATCGGCTACGACACGTCTGAGCCCGACGCGATCCTCGAGGCGGCCGGCTTCGTCGAGGGATGGTTGGAGGCGCGGGGGATCGAGATCGCCACCGAGGAGGTGCGAGGCCTGCCGGTGCTGCGCGCCGAGGTTGGGCCCGAGGACGCGCCGACCGTGATCCTGCACGGTCACCTCGATGTGGTGCCGGGCCGCCCGGGGCAGTTCGACCCGCAGCTCGAGGGCGACCGCCTCTACGGGCGCGGCGCCTACGACATGAAGGGCGCGCTGGCCGCGATGCTCTTGACCATCGCCGCGATGCGCGACCAGGAGGCGGTGCGAGTGCGGCTTGGGATCGTCGGCGACGAGGAGTCCGAGGAGGAGGCCGACCGCGGCAGCGACCATCTGGTCGACAACGGCTTCCTGGGCGACTTCGCGATCACCGGCGAGCCGACCGACCTGCAGATCGGGGTCGAGGCCAAGGGCGTGCTGGCGGTGCGCATCGAGGTCGGCGGTGTCGCGGCACACGGAGCCACTCCATGGCTGGGCGACAACGCGGTGCTCAGGGCACACGACATTTTCCGCAGTATCGAGTCGCTACCGTTCGCACGGCACAGCTCGGAGCTGTTCGACCGCCCCTCGATCAATCTGGGCCGGATCCTGGGCGGCGACGCGCTCAACAAGGTGCCCGACCGATGCGTAATCGATGTCGATATCCGCTATCTACCCGACCAGGACCCCGCCGCCGTCCTCGACCAGTTGCACGGCATCGAGGACGTCGAGGTGACGCCGCTCTTCTCCCGGCCGCCGGCGGTGGTGGACCGCGACTCGCCCTTCGTGCGGGGCCTGCGGCAGGCTGCCTCCGCCCACCGCGACGGCGAGCCGATGAGCGTCGGCCGCGACGGCGCCTCCGACGCCGTCTCGTTCCTGAGGGTGGGGGTGCCGGCGGTCGAGTTCGGCCCGGCGGGCGCTGGGCACCACGGCCCGCAGGAGTGGGTGTCGATCCCCTCCCTGGAGGCCTACCGCCAGACGCTGGAGTCCTTCCTGCGCTCGGTTCCCGCGTGCCTCGGTTGAGGTCAAGATGATCGAGGAACCGTTCAAGAAGCCGCCGCCCTCCGGCGACCACGAGCCGCCGCCGAAGCCGAAGCGCTACTGGTGGCGCTTCACGCTTGCCTCGGTGCTGATCGTCAGCGTGACCGCTGCGGCAACGGCGGCCAGCATCCTGCTCTACGTCGGCAGCATCGCCAACGCCCTCTCCCACAACAACGTGCTGCGCAACAAGGTCCAGCGGAGACTCGCGCAGACCCAGGGCGGCGAACCGCAGAACATCCTCATTCTGGGCTCCGACAGGAGGGCCAGCATGCCGGGAGACCCCGGTCGCTCCGACACGACGATCCTGCTGCGCCTCGATCCTGACCGCAAGGCGATCGCGCTGATGTCGATCCCCCGCGACCTGAAGGTCGAAATCCCCGGGGTCGGCACGGACAAGTTCTCCGCCGCCTACGCCTACGGGGGGCCGAGGCTGACCCTGCAGGTGGTCAAGGAACTGACCGGTCTGCGCATCAACCACATCGTCAACGTCGACTTCCTCGGCTTCGTGCGCGCCGTCGACGCGATCGGCTGCGTTTACGTGGACATCGACCGCCGCTACTACCACTCCAACCTGGGCCTGCCGCCCTCCGAACAGTATTCGGAAATCGACGTGCAACCCGGCTACCAGCTGCTGTGCGGCAAAAAAGCGCTGCAGTACGTGCGCTTCCGGCACACCGACACCGACCTGGTCCGCTCGGCGCGCCAGCAGGACTTCCTCGGCGCCGCGCGCCAGCGGGTGCCGATCTCCAAGCTGGTGCTGGGGCAGAACGACCTGATCGACATCTTCACCAGCTACACCACCTCCGACATCAGCGACACCAAGGCGATGCTGGAAGTGCTGAAGCTGTTCATCGCGTCGCGGGGGGCGACGATCAACGAGGTCGACTTCCCGGTGACGCTCGGACCCAGCTACGTGTACTCGACGTCGACCGAGATCCAGGGCGCGGTCAACCAGTTCCTCGGCATCGAAGCGAGCGGCGGCCCGCGCGGCTCCCTCGACACAGGCGAAGCCACGACCCGCTCCAAGAAGAAGAGGAAGAAGCGGCGCCGGCGGGGTGGGGCAAAGGCGCACCTCGTGAAGCCGAAGCCGCCCGGCAGCGACGGGCTGCTGCCGGCCGCCGAAGCGGGCGAGCTGGAGGCGAAGTCGGTCGCCCCCAAGGTCGGCCACGGCTTCCCCGTCTTCTACCCGACCCGCTTGCCGCCCGAAGCGGGATACGTGGAAAGTTCGAGCTACCTGAGCGTGGAAGACCCTCGCATCTACCATTTCAGGGACACCGACGGCAAGCGTCACGGCGCCTACCGGATGGTGCTGTCGATGCATCTCCCCGACGGGACCCATTACTTCGGAGTCCAGGGGATCCAGGGCTGGCACGACCCGCCGATCCTCAGCGGCCCGAGCATCTCGAAGACGATCCACAACCGCGAATACTCGATCTACCTGGACGGCGACCGGGTCAAATTGATCGCCTGGCACCGTGGCGATAACACCTACTGGATCTCCAATAGCCTCCTGCGGGTGCTGACCAACGACCAGATGATCGGGATCGCACGCTCGGCCCGCGTGATAATTCCGAACGTAAAGCCGAGACAGCGGAGGGCGCAGCGATGAAGGCAGACACGGACGCGATCGGTGTCATCGGGGTCGGTTGGGTCGGGCTGGTCACCGCCACCTGCTTCGCCGAGCTCGGCCACCGGGTCGTGGCGCGCGACATCGTCGCCGAGAAGATCGCGGCGCTGCAGCGCGGTGAGACGACGATCCACGAGCCCGGGCTCGACGAGCTGCTTGCCCGCAACGCCGAGCGCATCACCTTTACCACCGATATGGAGGATCTGCTGGGCGCCGCCCGGCTGCTCTTCGTCTGCGTCGACACGCCGCCGACCCACTCCGGCGACGCCGACCTCTCGCGCGTTCGCTCCGTGGTCGGGGAGCTGCGCGACGGTGCCGAGCACGTGCTGGTCATGAAGAGCACGGTGCCGGCGGGGACCGGCACCGCGATCAAGCGCGACCTGGGCGAGGTCTCCTATGTCTCCTGCCCGGAGTTCCTCAAGGAGGGCAGCGCGGTCCAGGACTTCCTCAACCCCGACCGGGTCGTTATCGGCGCGGACCCCGGCGACGAGGAGGCTGGCGACCTGGTCGAAAAGCTGTACGCGCCGCTCGACGGAGCGCGGGTTCGCACCGACGTGACGAGCGCAGAGATGATCAAGCTGGCCTCCAACGCGTTCCTCGCGGCGAAGATCTCCTTCGTGAACGAGATCGCCAACGTCTGCGAGGAGGTCGGCGCCGACGTCAGGGACGTGGCCCATGGGGTCGGGCTCGATGACCGAATCGGGCCGAAGTTCCTGCAGGCCGGCTTGGGTTGGGGCGGTTCGTGCTTCAGCAAGGACGTCTCCGCGCTCAAGCAGCTCGCTGCCAACTCCGGCTACCACTTCCAGTTGCTGAACGCGGTGATCGAGGTGAACGAGCTCCAGAAGCGCCGCGTGATCAAGAAGCTGACCGCCCACCTGGGCTCGCTGGTGGGCAGGCGCATCGCGCTGCTGGGGCTCGCCTTCAAGCCCCACACCGACGACATGCGGGGAGCGTCCAGCCTGGTGCTGGCCGCGCGCCTCGACGGCGAGGGTGCGACGGTAAGCGCCTACGACCCGGTCGCAATGGAGCGAGCCAGCGCGGAGCTGCCCGAGGTCGAAATGTGCGACTCCGCTCTGCAGGCCCTCGAGGGCGCCGACGCCGCGGTGCTGGTCACCGAGTGGCCCGAGTTCGCCGAGCTTGACTGGTCGGAGGCGGCGGCACGGATGGCACGGCCGCTGCTGGTCGATGGCCGCAACTTCCTCGACGCCGAGGCGCTGCGCGGTGTCGGCTTCGAGTACGAGGGCATCGGCCGCGCCCCCGACCCGTCCTGGGCCGCCACCCAGGGCCAGTCCCGGTAGGGGTGGAACGTCTTGCACCTTTTCGTCAAGTTGCCCTCGGACGGCGGTTTCCGCGACACCGAAAAAGTTAAGTGGAACCCCTGCCGGGACAGGCCCTGAGGAGCCGTGCAGGCGATCGTCCTGGTGGGTGGTGAGGGGACGCGGCTGAGGCCGCTCACCGAGTCGATCCCCAAGCCTGCGCTGACGCTCGTCGACAGGCCCTTTCTCGCCTACATGGTCGAGTGGCTGGCGGGGCACGGCGTCACCGAGGTGGTGCTGGCATGCGGCTTCCTGCCGGACGTGCTGCGCGCCGCGCTCGGCGACGGCGAGCGGGCTGGGACGCGGCTGTGCTACGTGGCCGAGCCGGAGCCGCGCGGCACCGCCGGTGCGATCCGCTTTGCCGCCGACGAGCTGGGTGAGCGGCTCGACGACCGCTTCCTGGCGCTGAACGGCGACGTGCTGACCGACTTCGACCTGGGCACGGTGCTGCGCGTCCACGAGGAGCGCGGCGCGCGAGCGACGATCGGACTGCACGGCGTCGAGGACTCCTCGGCCTACGGCCTCGTCCAGAGCGGCGAGGAGGGCGAGGTGCTCGCCTTTCTCGAGAAGACCGGCGAGCGCGTGCCCGGCGAAGTCAATGCCGGCATGTACGTGCTGGAGCGCTCGGTGCTCGAGATGATCCCGGCCGGGGAGGAGGTCTCGATCGAGCGCGACATCTTTCCGCAGCTGGTCGGCGATGGCCTTCACGCGGTGCCGCTGAGCGGCTACTGGATGGACATCGGGACCCCCGAGCGCTACCTGCAGGCGAGCTGGGACATCCTGGAGGGCCGCGTGGAGACACGGGTCGAGCCGACCGCTCCGGGGCTGCTGGTCGAGAGGGGCGTGGAGCTGGCCACCGACGCCAAGGTCGGCCCGCGCGCCGTGCTCGGCCCGGGCTGTCTGGTCGGGGCCGGGGCCGAGGTGCGCGAATCGGTCCTGCTCGGCGGCTGCACGGTCGGCGAGGGGGCGCGGATCGCCCGTTCGATCCTCTCGTCAGGCGTCGAGGTGGCCGCCGGGGCGGAGCTCGACGGCGCGGTGATCGCGGCGAATGCGAGGGTGTCTGGGTGAGCATGCTCGAGGACGTCCTCGCGATCCCCGACCACCTGCGCGACGCGCTGTGGCGGGTCGAGGCCGCCGGTCTCCACCCGGGGGAGTCCGCGGGCCTGCTGGTCTGCGGGATGGGGGGATCGGCGATCGGTGGCGACCTGGCGGCCGCTGCGCTCGCCGACCGCCTCAGCGGGCCGCTGCTCACCGTGCGCGGCTATCGGCTGCCGGGCTGGGTGACGTCCGATTGGACCATCCTCTGTTCGAGCTATTCGGGCGAAACCGAGGAGACCCTGGCCTGCTTCGCCGCCGCCGAGGCGCTCGGGGCTCGCCGCCTGATCGCCAGCACCGGCGGTCCGCTCACCGAGTCCGCCCGGGCGGCGGGCGACCCGGTCATCGGCCTGCCCGGGCTGCTGCCCGCGCCCCGCACCGCGGTCGCCTACATGCTGGTCTGCGCGCTGGAGGTCGCGGCAGCGGCGGGCATCGCGCCGCGGGTCGCCGCCGAGATCGAGGCCGCGGCCGCCTTTCTGGAGGGCGAGCGCGAGGATCTGCGCCACCGCGCCACCGAGATCGCCACCGCGATCGGCGGGCGCCTGCCGGTCTTCTACGGCGCCGGGCCGACCGTCGCCGCGGCGGTCCGCTGGAAGGCGCAGGCGAACGAGAACGCCAAGCTGCCGGCCTTCTGCGCGGCGTTGCCCGAGGCCGACCACAACGAGATCTGTGCCTGGGAGGGAGAGCCGGCCTCCTCCCTGGCCGCCGTCCTGCTTGAGGACCGCGACCAGCACCCCCGCGAGCGGCTGCGCTTCGAGCTGACCGCGGCCGAGGTGGAGCGCGGCAGCGCCCCGGCGATCCGTATCGAGGCGGCGGGCGAGTCGCGCAGCGAGCGCCTGCTGTGGCTGGTCATGCTCGGCGATCTCGTCTCTCTCGAGCTCGCCTCCGGCCGCGGCGTCAACCCCCTGCCGGTTGCCGCGATCGACCGCCTCAAGGGATCGCTGGCCGCTTCCTGAAGGCTCGTTCGCAGGTCGCAGCCCGGCCAGATTCGAGCCCCACCCGGCGGCGCGCGACGCCTGCATAGCGTGGCCGCTGTATGCGCCACGTCCGGCTGACGGTTTCTTCGTATCCTTCTCGACGTTCGGAAAAGACGAAAGGAATGGATGGCCACCGCCACCGCAGAGCACAAAGTTGCCGACATCGGCCTCGCCGACTTCGGGCGCAAGGAGATCTCCCTCGCCGAGGTTGAGATGCCCGGCCTGATGCAGACCCGCGAGGAGTTCGCGGCGCAGCAGCCGCTGAAGGGGGCGCGGATCACGGGCTCCCTCCACATGACCGTGCAGACGGCCGTGTTGATCGAGACGCTTGTCGCCCTCGGCGCCGAGGTCCGCTGGGCCAGTTGCAACATCTTCTCCACGCAGGACCATGCCGCGGCCGCGATCGCCGCCGCCGGCATCCCTGTTTTCGCCTGGAAAGGCGAGACCCTGGAGGAGTACTGGTGGTGCACCGAGCAGGCCCTGCACTGGCCCGACGGCGAGGGCCCGAACATGATCCTCGACGACGGCGGCGACGCCACCCTGCTCGTCCACAAGGGCGTCGAGTTCGAGAAGGCGGGCGCCGTGCCCGACCCGGCCTCGGCTGACTCGGAGGAGTTCCGCGTCGTGCTCGAGACGCTGCAGCGCTCGCTCGAATCCGATCCGCAGCGGTGGACCAAGATTGCCGCGGGGATCAAGGGTGTCACCGAGGAGACGACCACGGGCGTCCACCGCCTCTACCAGCTGGCCGAGACCGGCGACCTGCTGTTCCCGGCGATCAACGTCAACGACTCGGTCACCAAGTCGAAGTTCGACAACCTCTATGGCTGCCGTCACTCGCTGATCGACGGGATCAATCGTGCCACCGACGTAATGATCGGAGGCAAGGTCGCCGTCGTCTGCGGCTACGGCGATGTCGGCAAGGGCTGCTCCGAGTCGCTGCGCGGCCAGGGCGCCCGCGTGATCGTCACCGAGATCGACCCGATCTGCGCTCTGCAGGCCGCGATGGAGGGCTATGAGGTGCGCAGGCTCGAGGACGTCGTCGAGACGGCCGACATCTTCATCACCGCCACCGGCAACAGGGACATCGTCACCGCCGATCACATGGCGCAGATGAAGCACAACGCGATCGTCGGCAACATCGGCCACTTCGACAACGAGATCGACATCGCCGGGCTCGAATCCTCGCCGGCCGAGAAGATCAACATCAAGCCGCAGGTCGACGAGTGGCGCTTCCCGGATGGCCACTCGATCATCCTTCTCTCCGAGGGCCGCCTGCTCAACCTCGGCAACGCGACCGGACATCCGAGCTTCGTGATGTCGAACTCGTTCACGAACCAGGTCATCGCTCAGATCGAGCTCTACGCCCGGCCCGACGGGCTCACGGCCAAGGACGTCACCGTGTTGCCCAAGCACCTCGACGAGAAGGTCGCGCGGCTGCACCTCGCCGCGCTCGGCGTCAACCTCACGGAGCTGTCGGAGGAGCAGGCCGCCTACCTCGGCATCCCGGTCGAGGGCCCCTACAAGCCCGATCACTACCGCTACTGATCGGGGCGTCTGAGTCGACGATGAAGGCAATGATCCTTGCGGCCGGGCTCGGCACCCGGCTGCGGCCGATCACCTACGCGATGCCGAAGCCGATGGTGCCGGTCCTGAACCGGCCCGTCATGGAGCACATCGCGCGGCTGCTCGCTCGGCATGGCTTCGCCGAGACGATCGCCAACCTGCACTGGTTCCCGGAGCTGATCGAAGCGCATTTCGGCGACGGCTCGCGATTCGGGATCGAGCTCTCCTACCGCCGCGAGGAGCGGTTGCTGGGCACCTCGGGCGGGGTGCGCAACGTGGCGGACTTCCTCGGCGACTCCTTCCTGGTGATCTCCGGCGACGCGCTCACCGACATCGACCTGGCGGCGATGCGCGAGTTCCACGAATCCCACCAGGGGGTTGCCACGCTGGCCACCAAGCGCGTCGACGACACCAGCCAGTTTGGCGTCGCGATCACCGGCCCCGACGGGCGCATCCAGGGCTTCCAGGAGAAGCCCGACCCCGCCGAGGCGCTGTCCGACCTGGCCAACTGCGGCATCTACATGTTTCGCTCCGAGATCTTCGACTTCTTCCCCGGGCCGGGGGCGGCGAAGCTGGCCGGGCCCGACGACCCGCCGGGCTTTGCCGACTGGGCGACCGACGTCTTCCCGGCGCTGCTGGACGGCGACGTGCCCTTCTACTCGCACGAGATCGACGGCTACTGGAACGACATCGGCAACCTCGAGGAGCTGCGGGAGGGGAACTTCGATGCGCTGCGGGGGGCGGTGGAGGTGGAGCCCGGCGCCCCCGAGACGGCGAGCGGCGTGCGGTCCGCGAGCCCGCTTGGCGACGCCGAGATCACCGCGCCCGCCCTGATCGGCTCCGGGGTCGAGCTGGGTGAGGGGGTCCGGATCGAAGGCCCGGCGATCGTCGGCGACGGCTGCCGGCTCGGCGACCAGAGCCTGGTCCGCGACGCGATCCTGCTCGAAGACGCCGAGCTTCCGGCTCGGGCCGTCCTGGTCGGCGGCATCGCCGCGCGCATGAGCGCCTCCCCCCAATAGAGCATCGCCGCGCGCATGAGCGCCTCCCCCCAATAGAGCATCGCCGCGCGCATGAGCGCCTCCTCCCAATAGCCGCGCGCATGCGCCCGCCTCAATGGGGCATCACCCCGCGTAGATGCGGCTCCCCGTGACGAACTTTTGACATTTGGCGCGCCACGCGTGCGGCGCCGCGCTCAAGGATCGGGGTGTGAGCGTGATCGACGTCGTCTACCTGAGTCTGGTGCCGCCGCGGTGCGCGGCCTGCGGGCGTTCCTGCGCCGTGGATGCCGCCATCTGCAGCGGCTGCGCGCGGCGACTCGCGGCCGCCCTGCCGATCGCCGGGATGGGACCGCCCGGCGTCGACCGCGCCTGGTCCTCTGCCCCTCACGAGGGCGTCGCCCGCGACCTCGTGGTCGCCCTCAAGTTCCGGCGCCTGCTGCCGGTGGCGGAGCTGATCGCCGATCGCATCCACTGGCTCGCGCCACGGGGGATGCTGAGCGGGGATCTGGTCCCGGTGCCGGCGGCCCGGATGCGGTCGATGGCCCGCGGCTTCGATCCCACCGCCGAGATCGCGACGGCGCTGGCGGAGCGGGCCGGCCTGCCGTTCAACCCCTGCCTCGCGCGCCGCGGCGGCGGTCGCCAGGTCGGCAGGCGCCGAGCCGAGCGCATCGGCCGCCCGCCGCTCATCGGCGCGCGAACGGAGGTCCCGCGCAGCGCGCTCCTCGTCGACGACGTGCTGACGACCGGCGCAACGCTGTCCGCCTGCGCTCGCGCCCTGCGCGCAGCGGGCACGGTGCGGATCGTCGCGGTCACCTTTGCCCGCCGTCTTTGATTGATGATCTTGCCCCGATCGTCCGACCGGCGTAGCATCGAAGGACAGAGACAAGGAGGCACGAATGCGGATCGAGACACGCGGTCGCAATATCGAGGTCACGGACGAGCTGCGCGAACAGATTGTGAAGCGATTCCGCAGGGTGGGGAAGCAGGTTTCTGAGCTGGCCACCCTCGATGTCGAGCTGTCTGAAGAGCGCAACCCCTCGATCGCAGACAGCCAGGTCGCGGAGGCGACGCTGCGGCTGAAAGGCGTGACGCTTCGCGCCCGTGAGGCGTCACCCGAGATGCCCCACACGATCCACGAGCTGGCGGAGGACATTCGCCGCCAGGTCAAGAAACACCGCGAGCTGCGGCGCAAGCGCAGCCAGACCCGTCGTTTGGCCGCTCGCCTTCAGGGCCGCGCAGCAAGCTGAGCAAGCTACCCTTGGGCCAATGGCCAATGCAAGGGACATGGTTACGCGTGCGCTGCGCGTCGGCGAGGGGCGCAAATTCAGGGCGTACGAGAAACGCGCGGCGGCGATCAACGACATCGAGCCGGAGATGGAGCTGCTCAGCGACGAGGAGCTTCGCACCGAGGCCGATGCGCTGCGCGAGCGGGCCGGAAACGGAGAGTCGCTCGACGACCTGCTGCCGGAAGCCTTCGCGCTGACCCGGGAGGCGGCCCGGCGCACGCTTGGCCAGCGCCACTTCGACGTGCAGCTGATCGGGGGCATGGTCCTGCACGACGGGGCGATCGCCGAGATGAAGACCGGCGAGGGGAAGACGCTGACCGCGACGCTCGCCGTGTTCCTGAACACACTGGCCGGCGACAGCGTCCACGTCGTCACCGTCAACGACTACCTGGCGCGCCGCGACGCCGAATGGATGACGCCGGTGTACGAGGCGCTCGGGGTGACCGTCGCCGCGATCCAGGACCCCGACGACCACGAGACCCGGCAGCGCAAGTACGCCTGCGACGTCGTCTACGGGACCAACTCGGAGTTCGGCTTCGACTACCTGCGCGACAACATGGCGGAAGCCCTCGAGCACTGCGTCCAGCGCGACCACAAGTTCGCGATCGTGGACGAGGTCGACAACATCTTGATCGACGAGGCGCGCACGCCGCTGATCATCTCCGGCGCCCCCGAACAGGCCGCCCAGATCTACTACCAATTCGCCCGCCTGGCCCGCCAGATGAATGGTGTGCCGGCGAAAGACCGGCTGAAATCGCTGGGCGAATCGAAGGACACATCCGAGGCCGACTACGACTACGAGTACGACGAGAAGCACAAGACCGTTTCCCCCACCGAGCGCGGCGTGAAACGGGCGGAGGACTTCCTCGGCGTCGACAACCTCTACCTCAGCGAGCACGGCACCCTGGTCAACCACCTGGGCCAGGCGCTGAAGGCCGAGTCGCTCTACAAGAAGGACAAGGACTACGCCGTCGTCGACGGCGAGGTGATGATCATCGACGAGTTCACCGGCCGCATCCTCGAGGGGCGGCGCTGGTCGGAGGGCCTGCACCAGGCGGTCGAGGCGAAGGAGGGCGTCGCGATCGGCGAGGAGAACCAGACCCTGGCGACGATCACCCTGCAGAACTACTTCCGCCTCTACGACAAGCTCGCCGGGATGACCGGTACGGCGCTGACCGAGGCGACCGAGTTCATGAAGATCTACAAAGTGCCGGTGGTCGAGGTGCCGACCAATCAGCCGATGGTCCGGCTTGACGAGAACGACCAGATCTTCAAAACCAAGGACGGCAAGTGGAAGGCGGTGCTCGCGGAAATCATCGCTCGCCACGAAAAGGGTCAGCCAATCCTCGTCGGAACCGTCTCGGTCGAGGTCTCGGAAATGATCTCCGGCGAGCTGAAGAGGCACGGGATTGAGCACGCGGTGCTCAACGCGAAGCCCGAGCACGCCCAGCGAGAGGGCGAGCGGATCGCCGAAGCCGGCCGCAGGGCAGCGGTGATGATCGCCACCAACATGGCCGGCCGCGGCGTCGACATCAAGCTCGGCGGCGACCCCGAGCAGATGGCGCAGAAAGAGCTGAAGAAGCGGGGCCTGAGCGCCGGCGACGAGGGCTACGAGGAGGCGCTGCAGGAGAAGATCGCCGAGCTCGAGCCGCAATGCGTGGCGGAGGCGGAGGAGGTCCGCGAGCTGGGCGGGCTGTTCATCTGCGGCACCGAGCGCCACGAATCGCGCCGCATCGACAACCAGCTTCGCGGCCGCTCCGGTCGCCAGGGCGATCCCGGCGAGAGCCGCTTCTTCCTCTCCGCCGAAGACGACGTGATCCGCCTCTTCTCCGGCGACCGCATCTACAAGATCCTCGATCGCCTCGGACCGGTCGACGAGGATGGCGAGGAGATGCCGCTTGAGGCGAAGATGCTGACCAGAACGGTCGAGGGGGCGCAGAAGAAGGTCGAGGAACAGAACTTCCTGATCCGCAAACGGGTGCTCGAGTACGACGACGTGATGAACGAGCAGCGCCGCGTCGTCTACAAATACCGTCGCGAGATCCTCGAGGGGCGCAACATGTCAGATGTCGCGCGCGACGAGATGGAGGGCGTGATCGAGAGGGTCGTGGACGAGTACACGCCGGGCGATGAGCTCGAGGAGTGGGACATGCCGGGCCTCGAGCAGCAGCTGCGCCAGATCTGGCCGGTCAGCGCCGAGGTCGGCACGCTCGCGCCGGAGACGGTCGATCGCGAGAAGCTCAAGGACGAGCTCGACGAAGACGCGATGAACGCCTACGACGCTCGCGAGCAGCAGCTCGGCGACGAGCTGATGCGTTTTCTGGAGCGCTCGATCCTGCTGCAGGTGATCGACAATCGCTGGCGGGAGCACCTCTACGACATGGACTACCTGCGCGAGGGCATCCACCTGCGCGGCTTCGCCCAGATCGACCCCCTGATCGCCTACAAAAACGAAGGCTTCGCGATGTTCGAGGAGCTGATGCACTCGATCTGGGAGGAATTCAGCAAACTCGTCTTCAACGCCGAGATCGAAATCGACCCCGCGCAGATGGAAGGCGCGTTCGGCGGCAACGGCGGCCGTATGCCGACCGCGCTCGACTACTCCGGCGGCACGCCGGAAGCCCAACCGTCGGCGCTTGAGCAGGTCGCGGGCCAGGAAGGCGTCGCGGGGGTCGGCGTGATGGCGCCCCCAGCTGGCGGAGGGGGCGGCAACGGCGCGCCGGAGCCGGTCGAGACGGTTGTCAAGGAGGATCGCGAGAAGACGGGTCGCAACGACCCCTGTTGGTGCGGCTCGGGCAAGAAGTACAAGAAGTGCCACGGAGCGTAGCGCCGATCGTGGCGGGGATTCCACTTAACTTCTTCCGAAGAAGGCGGTCGGCTTTCCGCTAGCCTCGCCGCGGAAAAAGTACAAGACGTTCCACTCCCCACCACGATCGGTACAAGACGTTCCATCCCCACCACGATCGGTACAAGACGTTCCATCCCCACCACGATCGGCGCCATGATCCACGACCCTGTTCGAGAGTTCATTCGGGCGTTCAACGAGCGCGATCTCGACGCTTTCGTCGGGGTCCTCGATCCGGAGGTCGAACTGCACTCGATGAGGGGGCTGCGCAGGGGGGCTGACGCGGCGCGGCTGTGGGCGACGCGCCCGCCCGGCGGCGTGCAGCAGACGATCGAGCTCGAGGAGCTCTACGAGGAAGGGACCGAGGGTGGCGGGGGCTCTGCCGTGGCGCTGATCCGGCGGATCTGGCGCTGGGCGGAGGACGGATCTCATGCCTCGACCGACGAGATGGCCTGGGCCTTCGAGCTGCACGACCACAGGATCCGCAGCTGGCGCCCCTATGAGGACCGGGCCGAGGCCCTGCACGCCGGCGGCTTCCGTTCCAGCCCCCACGCCTAAACCCCCGCACCCATCCCAAGCCAATCCGCACCCCCCCGAACTGCATCAACTTCTCGATTTGGCGGATAGGCAAGTTGATGCAGTTCGGGGTTGCACTCCGGCCCAAGCCAAACTGCATCAACTTCTCGATTTGGCGGATAGGCAAGTTGATGCAGTTCGGGGTTGCAATAGGCTGTTGCCGTGGCCGAGACCGCCTCAACCGAATCGGTGCCGGCGCGGCTCGCCAAGATCCGCGAGCAGCTGAAGCTGCTCTCGGACTATCTTTGACCCGGTCCTGCTGAAGGGTGAGGCCGAGCGGCTCGAGGCCGAGATGCAGCGGCCGGGATTCTGGGACGACCAGGGGACGGCGGCGCGCACCTCCGCTGCCCACGCGCGCGCCCAGCGCAAGCTGAAGACCTTCGAGGAGCTTGAGTCCGATGTCGCCGACCTCAAGGAGCTGGCTGAGATGGCCGCCGAAGACCAGGAGATGGCGGCCGAGCTGGCCGCCCAGCTGGCGTCGGTCGAGCGGCGCCTCGCGGAACTGGAGGAGGCACGCCTGTTCAGCGGCGAGTACGACGCCGGGGACGCGGTGGTCTCGGTTCACGCCGGAGCCGGCGGCACCGACTCCCAGGACTGGGCCGAGATCCTCCTGCGCATGTACCTGCGCTGGGCAGAACGGCGCGGTTTCGAGGTCGAGATGAAGGAGGCCTCTCCGGGGGAGGAGGCCGGTCTGAAGTCGGCCACCTTCATCGCCCGCGGCGAGAATGCCTACGGGCTCTTTGCGGCCGAGCGCGGCGTTCACAGGCTGGTGCGGATCTCGCCCTTCGACTCATCGGCACGCCGCCATACGAGCTTCGCCCAGGTGGACGTCGGGCCGCTGGTGGACGAAGGCGTGGAGGTCGAGATCGACGACGCCGATCTGCGCATCGACACCTACCGCGCCTCGGGGGCCGGGGGCCAGCATGTCAACAAGACCGACTCGGCGGTGCGGATCACCCATACACCCACCGGGGTGGTAGTCCAGTGCCAGAACGAGCGCTCCCAATCGCAGAACAAGGCGGTCGCGATGCAGCTTCTACGCTCGAAGCTGATCGAGCTGGAGGAGCGCAAACGCGCCGAAATGCTGGCCAAGGAGCGGGGCGAGGTTAAGGACGTCGCCTGGGGCTCGCAGATCCGCAGCTACTTCCTGCACCCCGACCAGCGGGTCAAGGACCACCGCACCGGGCATGAGGCGGGCGACGCTCAGCGGGTGTTGGACGGGGACATCGACGACTTCATCCGCGACTACCTGAACAAGACCGCCAAGACAGCGGATTCAGATTCTCGGTGAGCTGAAGCCGAACAGCCTGGTCGGGTCTACGGCTAGTGGACCTCCCCGAAGCGTTCCACCCGAAACCCTGAGCCGGTGCTGCGATCACCAACTCGACCTCGAGCCTCGGGCACGTGCTGAGCCCCACCGCCCTTGCGCCGGGCGATAAATCGCCGCTATGGCCCAAAGATCGCCCGGCGTGAGGACTTCCCCTGAGATCCTTCGACACCGGGCGATAAATCGCCGCTCGTGAGTATCCGCTTGGCTCAGGGCTGCCCGCCCCAACGCGCCGCTCCGGCCACACCGCCCAGGGCCGACCGGTCCCATCCGTTAGAGACTGTCCCGCCCCTTTCGTCACTGGGCTCGAAGTCCCCGAGCCCTGGCTCTCTGACGAGGAGCGCGGAGATGGCCCCGGGACCCAGGAGAACACCTCGTTGACCATGGAGACCTCCAACCCGAAACGCATCCCTCATTGATCGATGAGAGAGACAGCCCCTCCCTGTTTGCCCTCCTACTTGCAGGTGAGGAGGGCAAACAGGGAGGGGCTGGTAGGGGGCCCAGGCGGTCAGGGGCTACGGGCGTCGTTTCGCGAGGGCCAAGAGGATGAGGGGCTTCGGGGGAGGCGTTATCGCGACTGGCGCAGCCGAAGAAGGAAGGATCGAGGCGGATACGAACTCCGTTCGCTGTATGTGTCGCAGAGCGGTACAAATGACGAACGGAGCGGCTGGAATCTCCCGGCGAGACTCCGTTCGCTCTTTGTGTCGCTGGGCGGTACAAATGACGAACGGAGCGGCTGGAATCGCCCGGGCGAGACTCCGTTCGCTGTATGTGTCGCAGAGCGGTACAAATGACGAACGGAGCGGCTGGGGGGACCTGGGCAAAGCGGATGCGCAGCATTCGCCGCATATGGCCCATAAGTCGCCCGGTGTCGAAGGTGTGCGCCTTCCTCTGTCTCGGAGATGGAGGCGCTGTCGGTGCAGGGGGGCTCGGGCGCTGTCGGAGCGGAGCGGATGGCCGGTTTCCGGTCGAACGTTTCGGGGAGATCGGCTAGCCGACGTTCGTCGAAGCGGTCTTGGGCTTCGAGCAGGAGGGCGCGTTGACCCTGACCGTGATCCGATGGATCGTCTTCTTTCCCACCTTCTTGACGATCCGAATCACACCGCTTCTGCCGAGCTGCCGATGGAGCGAGGCTATGCGCCTGGACCCTGAGCGAACCTCAACGGTCGCGGCGGTCGCCGCGCTGCTCGTGTAGCCGACGGTCACCTTCAGCGTGTCGTGCTGCTCGGCCGCGTGCACGTGAATGCTGCGCAGCGGGCAGCCGCTACCGGCGCTCGTCCCCGTGCCGCCCTTGACGCCGGAGCAGGCCCCTTCGAGTTCCTTCTTGTCGACTTCGCCTTCCTGGAATTCTTCCCGGGCAAGTTCGCATTCTTCCTGTGCTTCCTCGGCATCTCCCGCTTCTTTTTCCGCTTCTTCTTCGGCCTGGAGTTCTTCTTCGGATGCGTCTTCCAGGGCTTGGGCGGCGGGCACGGGCAACGGCGGGAGGGCATTGGCCGACTTCACGACCAGCAGCACGACGGCAAGGATCAGCGGCAGGACGAACGCGCAGAACCAGGCGATGCGGGCAATCCGATTGGTGTGGTCGCGCGCGGTCGTGTCCATCTTCCCGTTCACCCGTCCGGCATCGGAGCTGCAGCCGGATCGCTTGAGGCGTGAGATCCTACTCCCGCCCGCGGAGCACCCCCTCCATGTCCAGCAGCGCTTCCTTCATCGGCAACCCCCCGCCGTAGCCGCCGAGCGCACCGCCGGTGCGCAGCACCCGGTGGCAGGGGACGACGATCGGGATCGGATTGGCGCCGCAGGCGGTCCCCGCGGCGCGGACCGCTCGCTCGTTGCCGGCGCTGGCCGCGATCTGCATGTAGCTGCGGGTCTGGCCGTACGGAATGCGGGCGATCGCGCGCAGGGCGCGGCGCCGGAAGTCTTTGCTCAGCCGCCAGTCGAGCGCCAGGTTGAACTTGCGCAGCCGGCCCTCGAAGTAGTCGTCCAGTTGCCGCCGGACGTCGTCCAGCTGCGCTGGAGACTCGAGCACCCGCGGCGAGATTCGCGCCGCGAGGTCCTCCAGCGCCTCCTCGGCGTCGTGGCTCGGCAGGCTGAGCCGGACCAGTCCCCGCGGGGTCGCCGCGACCAGGATCGGCCCAAAGGGGGAGTCGGCCGTCGCGTAGGCGACATCGATCAGCCCGTCGGTGGCAGCGCGGTCGATGAGGCGTTGCAGCTCTGCCCTCATGCCAGCTCCTTTCGCAGTCGCTTGATCCCCTCGTGGAGGCTGCGGCGCGCGGCCTCGGGCGAGCAACCGAGCGCGGCGGCGATCTCGGCGTGGGGGAGGTCGCACGCGTAGCGCAGCGCCACCGCCGCCCGCTGCTTGGGCGGCAAGGCTGCGACAAGCGACCAGATCCCGTCCTCCGCGAGGCCGTCCGCGAACACCTCGTCGCCCGCCAGGCCGCCACTCGCGCCGGCCTCGACCTCGCTCGCCTCGCCGACCGGCAGCGGCCGCCGCCCCCGGGCCCGATGGTGGTCGATCGCCTTGCGATGGGCGATGGTCAACAGCCAGGCCCGCAGGTTGGCGGCATCGCCCAGCGTCGGGTAGGCGCGAAGGGCGGCCAGGAAGGTCTCCTGGAAGCAGTCCTCGGCATCGCTCCGGCCTACCGCTCCGCGCAGCACCGCCATCACGTCGGCGGCATGCTCGTCCAATAGTCGCTGAAACGGGGGCAGGGCGGTCACTCCTGGGATTAAACGCACTCGGGGGCCAAAACGTGAGAGGGACGGGCGGTCCTCATCTAGGCTGCGCCGATGGACGATCTGGTGCGCGACGCTGTCGCGTGTGCGTTGAAGGAGGATCTGGGAACTGGGGATGTGACCTCTGAGGCGACCGTGCCGGCGGGTGCGCAGGCACGGGCGCGGATCGTCCAGAAACAGCCCGGGGTCGTCTTCGGACTCGCTGCCGTCGGCGAGGCGATGCGGCAGTGCGGGGTGGAGGACGTCGAGAGCACAGTCGCGGAGGGCGAGTGGCGCGAGGACGTTCCCGCCGAGGTGACTCGTGCCGCCGGCCCGGCCGCGGGGCTGCTCGCGGCCGAGCGCACCGCGCTCAACTTCCTCGGTCACCTCTCCGGCATCGCGACCGTGACCGCGGCCTATGTCGAGGCCGTTGCCGGCAGCGGGGCACGCATTCTCGATACGCGCAAGACGACGCCGGGGCTGCGCGCGCTGGAGAAGGCCGCCGTCGCTGCCGGCGGCGGCGCCAACCACCGCATGGGCCTCTACGACGCGATCCTGATCAAGGAGAACCACATCGCGCTGGCCGGTGGCGTCGCCAAGGCGATCCACGCCGCCCGCGCCGCCCAGCCGGGGATGCCGCTCGAGATCGAGTGCCGCAACCTCGACGAGACCGCCTACGCGCTGGGCGCCGGGGCGGACCGTCTGTTGCTCGACAACATGGACACCGGGGCCCTGCGCGCGGCGGTGAAGCTGCGCAACGAACAGGGAGCCGGCGCCCCGACCCTGGAGGCATCCGGTGGCGTCCGCCTGGAGACGGTGCGGGAAATCGCCGAGACCGGGGTCGACTTCATCTCCATCGGCGTCCTGACGCATTCAGCGCCGACGCTCGACTTCAGCATGCTCATCGAGCCGGCCTGAGAGGGGCGGGGACCCCTCCAACGGAACTTGTGAGCCAGAAGAGCCTGGTCCCTGCGCCAAGTGCGGGGGCGGGTTCCGTGGAGGGGTACCCGCCCCTCTCAGGTCGCCTACTTGAGCAGGCGGGAGAGGCGGCGGTCCTTCAGCACCCGGCCGCCGGTCTGCTCCGCCGGGCAGTAGTTGGTCTGGTGCTCGGCGAAGAAGACCGCCTCGATTCTCGTGCCGCAGCGGGGGCACGGGTCGCCCTCTCGCCGGTGGACGCGCAGCGGCATCGGGACCTTGTCCGGAGGATCGGGCCCGATCGTCGCCTCGTAGTGGTCGATCGCGTCGCCGAGGACGTGGAGAGCGGCGTGCAGTCGTCCGACCTCCTCCTCATCCAGCTCCGATGCCTTCTTGAACGGGGAGAGGCATGCCTCCCAGAGGATCTCGTCGACCCAGGAGCGGCCGATGCCGGCGATCGCCCGCTGGTCGCGCAGCAGCGGGTGCAGATGTCGGGGCTGGTCGACCGCCGCCGCGAAGGCATCGAGCGGTGGAGCGGGCCAGGCCTCGGGGCCCAGGCTCGCGACCATCTCGTCCGCGGCGACGGCCTCGGTCGCCAGCAGCTTTGCCCAGGCGCGCTGCTTCGATCCGAACTCCCGCAGGCGCAGCTCGCGCCCGTCCTCAAGCCGGATCAGCACCCGCGAGGCCCGGTCTTTGGGCGAGGCGCGCTTCTCGAACATCCGCAGCCGTCCCGCCGACATCAAATGGACGAGCAGCGCCAGGTCCCCGAACTCGACCACCGGCATCTTGCCCACCCGTCGTACGGACGTCACCCCGCGTCCGGCCAGCTCGTCGAGCGGCGGGTCAAAGGTCTTCATCACGTTCATCCCCGGCGCGGCCGCAGATTCGACACTTGCTTCCCGCAGCGCGGCATCCAGGCGGCGCACGGTGATCTCGACCTCGGGCAGCTCAGGCATACGACAAGTCTGCCCGCTGCGTCTCTCTCGGGCCGAGACGAGTAAACTGGAGGCAGTTCATTCGACTGGTTTTAGGCGCCCTGCCGGGCCAGCGAACATCGCTTCAGATCTCCTCCCGGGAGGTATCGAGGCACGCGCAATGAGAGAGCTTCCGACGATCAACGAGCCGGTTCCGATGCTCGACCTCTCGCCCGAGCAGGTCGAGGAGATGTCGCGCGAGGTGCGCGAGCTGGCCACCGAGCGGGACGCCGTGATCCTCGCCCACAACTACCAGGTGCCCGAGATCCAGGAGGTCGCCGACTACACCGGCGACTCGCTCGGGCTCTCGCGCAAGGCGGCCGACTCCGACGCATCGATAATCGCCTTCTGCGGCGTCCACTTCATGGCCGAGACCGCGTCGATCCTCTCGCCGGAGAAGACGGTGCTGATCCCCGATCTCGAGGCGGGCTGCTCGCTGGCCGACTCGATCACCGCGGGCGAGTTGCGCAACTGGAAGTCGCGCCACAGCCCCGACGCGGTCGTGGTCATGTACGTCAACACCTCAGCCGAGGTGAAGGCGGAGACCGACTACTGCTGCACCTCCTCCAACGCCGTCAAGGTCGTCGAGCACATCCTCCGCGAGCACGGTCCCGACACGGAGATCCTCTTCGGACCGGACATGTGGCTCGGCTCCTACGTGGAGCGCGAGACGGGCCACTCGATGCACGTCTGGCCGGGCGAGTGCCACGTCCACGCCGGGATCCGGCCCGACGACATCACCGCCCAGCGCGCCGCCCACCCCGACGCCGAGTTCCTCGTCCATCCCGAGTGCGGGTGCGTGACCCAGGTGATGGAGTTCGTCGCCGCCGGCGAAGTCGAGCGCGAGGGCGTGCACATGCTCTCCACAGGCCAGATGCTCGACTACGTAAAGCAGCACCCCGAAGGCGAGTTCATCGTCGCCACCGAGAACGGGATGCTGCACCCCCTCAAGCAGGCGGCGCCCGGCGTCAGCCTGATCGAGGCCAACCGGATGGCGTTCTGCAAGTACATGAAGATGATCACGCTGCCGAAGCTGCGCGACGGTTTGCGTGAGATGCAGTTTGAGGTCAGCGTGCCCGACGAAATCGCCCAGAGAGCGCGGATTCCGATCGAGCGAATGGTCGCGATTGGATAGCGTCCGTCACCGCTGGTGATTCCTTTCATAACATTGGGGCTGCGATGCATCTGAAGCCGGTTCCAGATCCCGAGCCGACCGCCGTGGCTGGGCATGAACCTTCGATTGCCGAACTGGAACGCTGCGCGACGGTCCTGCGGATCACCTGCGTTCGGATGCTGGCCGTGGCCAAGTCCGGCCATCTCGACTCCTCGCTCTCGGCCGCAGATATCGTCGCGGCCCTCTACGACCGGGTGCTGCGCCATGACCCGGCAAGCCCCGGCTGGCCCGAGCGCGACCGCTTCGTTCTCAGCAAGGGGCACGCGGCGCCAATCCAGTACGCGGCGCTGGCCGAGCATGGCTACTTTCCCCGGCAGGATCTGATGGGGCTGCGCAAGATCGGTCAACAGCTCCAGGGCCATCCCGACATGACCCGCACGCCGGGCGTGGAGGTGTCGACGGGCTCGCTCGGCCAGGGACTCTCGATGTGCGTGGGGATCTGTCTCGCGCTGCGCCTCGACGGTCTCGAGGACACCGCCCAGGTCTTCGGCGTCCTCTCCGACGGCGACTGCCAGGAGGGTGAGACCTGGGAGGGAGCCGCCGCGGCCGCCCACTACAAGGTCCCCAACCTCACCGCGATCGTCGACTACAACCACCTGCAGACCGACGGCACCACCGAGGAAGTGATGGACACCGGCGACGTGCGCGCCAAGTTCGAGGCCTTCGGTTGGGACTCGGTCGAGATCGACGGCCACGACATGGGGGCGATCGTCGAGGCGCTGCAGCGGAGCCGCACCCTGGGCAAGCCGGCGGCGATCGTCTGCCAGACGAAGAAGGGCCGCGGCGTCTCCTTCATGGAAGACCGCTTCGGATTTCACGGCAAGCCGCCAAGCCAGGAGCAGGCGGAGGACGCGCTGGAGGAGCTGGAGGCGAAGCTGGCCGAGCAGGAAGAGGCGCTGAAGGCCGGCGCGGCGAGTGGGGAGGGGGGCGACGGTGGAGGCTAAGACCGAACCGATCGCAACCCGGCACGCCTACGGCGACGCGCTGGTCGCGCTTGGCGAGGCGCACGAGGAGGTCGTCGCCCTCGATGCCGACCTCGCCGTCTCGACCCAGTCGATGAAATTCGGCAAGAGGTTCCCGGAGCGCTTCTTCAACTGCGGCGCCGCGGAGGCCAACATGATGTCGATGGCCTGCGGCCTGGCCGCGACCGGGAAGGTCCCCTACGCGTCGACCTTCGCGATCTTCGCCACCGGCCGAGCCTACGACCAGGTGCGGCTCGGCATCGCCCACAACGAGCTGAAGGTGCGGATCGGCGCCAGCCACGGCGGGGTGTCGCTTGGCGAGGACGGCGCCTCGCACCAGATGATCGAGGACATCGCACTGATGCGCGCAATGCCCCGGATGCAGGTGATCGTGCCGGCCGACTACAACCAGGCGTACCGGGCGACGATCGACTCCTACGAGCGAATCGACGCGCCGCTCTACATGCGCTTCGGCCGCCCCTCGACGCCGATCGTCTACGAGGAGATCCCCGAGTCGCTCGGCGACGGGGTGGACGTGCTGCGCGAGGGGCGCGACATCTCGATTTTCGCCTGCGGCCACATGGTTCACCGGGCGCTGGAGGCGGCCGACGTGCTGGCAAGCGAGGACGGGGTGGAGGCCGAGGTCGTCAACGTCGCGATCGTCAAGCCGCTCGCCACCGAGGCGGTGATCGATTCACTCGCCAAGACGGGGGTCGGCGTCACCGCCGAGGAGCACCGGGTCGCCGGCGGGCTCGCCGACGCGATCCGCGAGGCCGCCGCCGAGCAGCACCCGGTGCCGATCTTCGCGCTTGGGATGGGCGACGAGTTCGGGATCTCGGGGACCGGGGAGGCCTGCATGGAGCATTTCGGGCTAACCGCTCCGGGAATCGTCGACCGCGCCCGCGAGGCCCTTCTCCTCAAGCCGATCGTCTCCCACCCGCCGATTCACGGCGCCAGGTCCAGCTGACCGTGAGACGGCCCAACTGGCTGACGAAGCGGTTGGTCAAGCGCGCGCTGCTCGGTGCCGTTGCCCTCTTTGTGGTCATCCAGGTCGTGCCCTACGGGCGCGGCCACAGCAATCCCCCAGTCACCCGCGCAGCGAAGTGGCCGGTTGGACCGGGCGAGGAAATCGCGCGGCGGTCCTGCTACGACTGCCACAGCAACCTGACCAAGTGGCGCTGGTACTCGAACGTCGCCCCCGTTTCCTGGCTGGTCCAGCGCGATGTCGAAGGGGGCCGCGACAACCTCGACTTCTCCGAATGGAATCGCGGCCAGTCCGACCTGGGAGAGGTGATCGATCAGGTCTCAGGCGGCGGGATGCCACCCCTCCAGTACACGGTCATCCACTCATCCGCCTCCCTTTCCTCTGCTGATAAGACGCAGCTGGTCGCGGCTCTGAAGGAGCTCTACGCCACCGATCCGCCGCCGCCCGGCAGCAGCGGCTAATGCGCCTCGCTCAGGGCGGCACGCTCCCACGCGCTGCTCGGGCCGCGACTCGTCAGAGAGATACACACAGCGCCCCCCGTTTGCCCTCCTGCTTGCAGGTGGGAGGGCAAACGGGGGGGCGCTGGTGAGGCCCAAGGGGTCAGGGGCTATGGGGGAAGGGGGTCGCTACGCGAGGGCGCGGCGGTTGGCGGCCTGAGCGAGGCGGATAGGCGCGCGGTGTCCGCCACCCCCCAGGCGTGCGCAAAGGCTTCGGATGGGCTCTCAGGACGTATCTCGTTAGGAGTTCGCAGCCCTGGGCGATATATCGCCGCATGTGGCCCATAAGTCGCCCGGTGCGAGGGCTTCCCCTGAGATCCTTCGACGGCGGGCGATATATCGCCGCATGTGGCCCAAAAGTCGCCCGGTGCTGGAATTGGGACGCATCGCAGTGGGGGGGCGTGCCACTGGGGCGGTCTGGGAGCGATCGGGGCGAGCGCGCAGCAAGGCCAAATGGTCGTGCGCTATTTGACCGAGCGAGGACGAAATATCCGCGATGCCATCCAGGCCGCATCCAGCGGTGCCATCCAGGCCGATCCGCGGTGCCATCCAGCGGTGCGAGCCCCACCCAGCTACGTGCTCAGCCTGTCAGTCGTCGGCGCCCCCGCCGCCACCCCCGCCGCCGTGCTCGTCGTCCCCGCCTGCGGAGTGGCCGCCGCCGCTGGGTGCGGTTGTGGTGGGGGGTACGGTCGACGCAGGCGGCACGGTGACTGTCGTGGTCCGTTCCGGTTGCGTCGTGGTGCTCGGCGTTTCGCGAGGCCCCGCCGCCCGCCGAACCGGGGCGAGGGCATCGCCGGCGGAGAGCGGTTCGGAGGCAAGGCCGATCTGCCTGCTGGCCAGGCTGCTGGCCGCGACCGCAATCGCCGCCGCGATCAGGATGCCCAGCAGGGCCAGGCCGATCCATTTGAGCGTTGGGGGGAGTCTCATTCCGACACCTCAATGAGAGCACGCAGGCCGCCCTCGCTGCGGTTGGCGAGCGTCACGTCGCCGCCCCACTGCCTGGTCAGCTCGCGGGCGATCGGCAGCCCGAGTCCCGTCCCGCTGGGCCCGCGACGACCGGCGCTGCCCCGGCTGAACCGCTCGAACACCGTCTCCACCTCGCCGGGCTCGAGGCCCGGGCCCTGGTCGAGGATCTCCAGCCGCCCGGGCTTCGCGGCGACCGTCACCGCGGAGCCGGAGGGCGAGTAGCGCAGCGCGTTCTCGAGCAGCGCGTCGATCGAACGGTCGAGGTCGGGCGCGGCGCACCAGGCGCCGTTCGCGCCCCCCTCACCACGGGCCTTGAGATCTATGCCGCGGTTCTGCGCGGTGCGCTGCCAGCGCTCCGCCGCCCGCCTCGCCGCGTCGCCCAGGTCGACCCGTTCGCCGGGCAGCTCGTGCTCACCGGCGCGGCTCAGGATCAGCAGCTCCTCGACGATCAGCGAGAGCCGGTCGATCTCCCGCATCGCGGCGCTCACCTCCTCCTCCGTCGGATCACCGCCGAGGCGCTGTCCGAGCACCTCCAGCCGCAGGCGCAGTCCGGTGAGCGGCGTTCGCAACTGGTGGGAGGCGTCCGCGACGAAATCCTGTTGCGCGCGAAGCAGGCGCCTGATCCGCTGCGTCATCTCGTTGAAGGTCTGTGCAAGCGAGCGCTGCTCGGCGCTGCCCTCCACCCTCACGGTGGTCGCCAGGTCGCCAGCCGCCACCTGCCGCGCGGCGCGGTCAAGGCGACGGATCGGCAGGGCGATCTGCCGCGCGATCAGGGCCCCGGCGGCCAGTGCGAGCAGCAGCACGACGCCACCCAGGGCGGCGAGGTTGAGGATCGAGGTGCGCACGGCGCGGTTGACCGCCGCAACACTCTGGGTGATGCGCACCGCACCGCCGGTGCGGCCGTGCTCAAGGACCGGCACCGCGGTGGCCAGGAGCTCGGTTCCAAGCGTTTCGCTGTTGCGGGTGATCTGCTCGCTGCTGCCGTTTTGCAGCGCGGCGCGCACCTCCGGCCGGCTTGCGTAGCTGCGGCCGGCGGGGGTGCCGGTGGAGTCCGCAAGCAGGCGGCCGCGGCGGTTGACGACGATCACCCTGCCCCGGACGCTCTCCGCGGAGATCTTCACGAGGCGCTCCAGGCTCGCGTGCTGGGTGGGGTCGAGCAGCTCGGCGGCGCTTGCCGCAACGACCTCGGCCTGGCTGCGCGCCTGGCTGCGCACCTCGGAGTCGACCCGGTCGCGAAGGCTCACGGCGAGCGGGATACCGATGGCGATCAGGGCCAGCAGCAGAACGTAGGCCAGCGCCAGCAGGAGGGTTGCCCGGAGGGTTATGGGGCCTTGCCCTCCGGCGCGGCGAAGCGGAAGCCGACCCCCCTGACGGTTTCGATGTAGGCGGGGTCGTTGGGGTTGTCGCCCAGTTTGCGCCGCAGCCAGCCGATGTGGACGTCGAGCGTCTTGGTCGAGCCGAACCAGTTCACGTCCCAAACCCGCGACATGAGGTCCTCTCGCTTCACCACATGCCCCGCGTGCCGCAGCAGCTCGGCGAGCAGGTCGAACTCCTTGCGTGAGAGGTCGAGCGGGGTGCCGCGCAGGCGGGCGGTGCGCGCCGCCGGATCGAGCTCCACGTCGCCAACGGCGATCGGCTCCTCGGAGGCGCGGTGGCGCCCGGCGCTGCGGCGCAGCACGGCGCGGATCCGCGAGATCACCTCGGCGGCGCTGAACGGCTTCACCACGTAGTCGTCGGCGCCCAGCTCCAGGCCGACGATCTTGTCCATCTCGGTGCCCCGCGCGGTCAGCATCACGATCGGGACGTCGGACTGCCGGCGCAGCTCGCGGCAGACATCGCGCCCGTCGCCGTCTGGGAGGGAGAGGTCGAGCATGACCAGGTCCGGCTCGGCCCGCTCGGCCAGCTCCAGCGCCCCCGCGGCGGTGCGGGTCAGCATCGGCTCGAAGCCCGCTCGGCGCAGCGCCTCCGCGAACGGCTCCGAGATCGAGACCTCGTCCTCGACGACGAGGATCCGCCCGCCGGGCGCCTGCTGGGATTTCATGCGGCAACTGTAACGGCGGGTCGCGGCCCCACACATCGGGCGCACAGAGGTTTTGCCATCCCTTTACCGGCGGCTAGGCAGCGCTTACAGGGGCGACTCCCACAATGCCGTGACAACTTCGGCCAGGAGGTCATCAGTCGTGAAGAGCATGAAGACGCGAATCGCAGCGGGCGCAACGATCCTCGGCCTGGGAGGGCTCACGGGCCTGGCCCTGAGCGCCGGGCAGCACAACGCGTCGCCGCCCGTAGCTACGAAGCCCCTGATCCGCACCAAGGTGATCCGGCGGACGATTCACGTCACCAAGCACGCCAAGCCGAAGCACCCGGTGGGCGCTTCGCCCGGAGTCGCCTCTTCCGGTGGCGGCTCGACGGGCTCGGTCAGCGCCACGACGGGATCGTCGTCGGTCGGATCGTCGGCCTCCTACGAAGCCCCGATCACGACCTCCACGAGCGGTGCGTCGGCCGCGCCCGGCTCGAGCTCCGAACCCGTCGTGACCGCGACGAGTGGTGCAGCCGGCGGCGGCAGCGCACCGGTGACGACCGCGACGAGCGGTGGCGGCGGTGGCGGCGGCGAGGGCGAGCACGAGAGCGAGGGCGCAGATGACTGAGCGCCCACAGAAAGAGCGTCAGCGGGTGCGGCGGCCCAGCTTCGCCCCGGTCTTCTGGGGATCGGTTGCCCTCTTCGGGGTCCTGTTCGCACTGCTCGTCTACCAGCTGGGCAGCGGTAACGATCCCTCGCTCGGCGCCGCGGCGGGCGGCACGGCCTCCCGGCCGGTCCTCGTCCGCAAGGTCGTCAAGCGACGCATCGTCACCACGGTCGTCCCCACCCCGGGCGCCTCCAGCGTCAGCAGCGGGCCGATCACGACCAGCTCCGCGCCGGTCGTCTCCTCGTCCGGCTCAGCCCCGGTGACCACGAGCGCATCATGAGCGAGCACGACGTCCTCTTCGACGCGATGGGCTCCCACGTGCGCTTCCTGATCGGCGAGCCGGGTGCGGGCATGGCGCCGGCCCCGGCCGCCGCAGAGCGGGCTCGGCAGTTCGTGGTGGAGTTCGACGCGAAGCTCTCCCGCTTCAAACTGGACAGCGAGCTGTGCGCGCTGAATGCGGACTCCCGCCTGTCCGTCCCCGCCTCCGACCTGCTGCGCAAGGCCGTGAAAGCGGGTCTTGCGGCGGCCGAGCGGAGCGGTGGCCTCGTGGACCCGACCCTGGCCGACGAGATCGAGGCCGCGGGCTACGTCGGCTCGCGCGCCGGGGTCTCCGCCGCGCCGCTCGGCGCCGCGCTGGCCGAGGCTCCGCCCCGCCGGGCGGCCAGCCCCAGTCCGGAGGCGCGCTGGCGGCGGTTCGAGGTGGACGACGAGGCGGGGAGCATCTCCCGCCCACCCGGCGTCCGCTTCGACACCGGCGGCGCCGGCAAGGGCCTGGCCGCCGACCTGATCGCCGCCCAGCTGCGTGGCTACTCGCGCTTCATCGTCGACTGCGGTGGCGACATCCGGATCGGCGGGCCCGACGCGCTGGTGCGTCCCTACGAGGTGTTCGTGGAACATCCCCTGACGGGCGAGCGCGCCCATGTGCTGCGGCTCGGCACGGGCGCGGTCGCGACCTCCGGCCTCAACGTGAGAATCTGGCGCGGCGCAGACGGCCGCTACGTGCACCACCTGTTGGATCCCTCGACAGGTGAGCCGGCCTGGACGGGCCTGATCGGCGTCACGGCCCTGGGCGACACCGCGGTGGAAGCCGAGACCCTCTCCAAGGCCGCGCTTCTCTCCGGCCCGGAGGCGGGTCGCGAGATCCTCGCCGAGCGCGGCGGCCTGCTCGTCCACGACAGCGGCGAGGTCGAGCGGGTCGGCCCGCTCAGCGTCAAACCCCGGATCCGCTTGCCGGAGCCGGGAGCGAGGTGGTCGGCGACATGAGCGCGGCGGTCGCGGCCAGCGCCGTGTCGACGACGCTGGAAACCCACGGCTGGTGGCTGGCAAGCCGGGCCTCGGGCCTGGTTGCGCTGGTGCTGGTCACGATCTCGATCGGCATCGGCCTGGCGATGGCGGGCAAGGTCATGCGCCGTCCGGGCCTCTCCCGCAAGCTGCTCGCGATCCACGAGCACACGGCGCTCGCCGGCCTCGTCGCGATCGCCGTCCATGGCATCACCCTGCTCGGCGATCCCTGGTTGCATCCGGGCGTCGCCGGAATCACCGTTCCCTTCGCGATCGGCTACCGGCCGCTCGCCGTCGCGCTGGGCATCGCCGGCGGCTATGCGGCTGCTCTGCTCGGGCTCAGCTACTACCTGCGCAAGCGGATCGGCGCGCGGCTCTGGCGCAAGGCCCACCGGGGGACGGTGATCGTCTACGTGCTCGGCCTGACCCACGCGTTCACCGCGGGCACCGACGCCTCGACCGTCTGGTTCCGGTGGTGGGTGCTGATGACCGCCCCCGTCATCGCCGGGCTCTTCATCCACCGGGTGCTCTCCGGCGCCACCAAGAAGGCGAAAGCCACCAGGGCCGAGCGCGTCCCCGGTGGCGCCCGGGAGCGCCGCGGGGGCGGCGAGCTTCCACCGGCGACGCGACGCGAGCTTCCACCGGCAACGCGACGCGAGCGCGCGCCGCACATTCGACCAATTCCGGCAACCGAGGAGGCATGATGGAGGACAAAGGAGTTCTGATCGTGGGAGGCGGGCTTGCGGCGCAGCGCTGCGCGGAGGCGCTGCGGCGGCGCGGCTACGACGGCCCAGTGCGGATGGTCTGTGCCGAGCCCGAGCCGCCCTACGATCGCCCACCGCTCTCCAAGGAGCTGTTGGCTGGAGAGGCGGGTGAGGAGGAGCTGGCCTACCGGCCGGCCTGGTGGTACGAGGAGAAGCGGGTCGAGCTGCTGCTCGGCACCCGCGCCGTGGCGCTCGACCCGGCCGCCCGGCGGCTACGCGTCGACTCCGGCGCCGAGCTGCCCTACGAGAAGCTGCTGATCGCCACGGGTGGCGCCGCCCGGGAGCTGCCGTTCCTGGCCGGCTATGAGAACGTCCACTCGCTGCGCACGCTTGCCGACGCGCGCCGGCTGCGCTGTGAGCTGACCGCGGGCGCCCGCCTGGCGATCGTCGGTGCCGGCTTCATCGGTCAGGAGGTGGCCGCCACCGCGCGCCGCCTGGGCGCCGAGGTGACGATGATCGAGGCGCTCGAGACGCCTCTGGCTCCGATCCTCGGCGAGCAGGTCGGCGCCTGGTTCGCCGAGCTGCACCGCGCCGAGGGCGTCCGCGTCATGGCCAGCGTAAAGCTGGAGGGCGCCCGCGGCGCCGGCCGGGTGGAGGAGCTGATCCTCGCCGGCGGCGAGCGGCTGGCCTGCGACGCCGTCGTGGTCGGGGTCGGCACCGTGCCGGCGACCGGATGGCTACGCGGCAGCGGTCTCGAGGCGGAGGGCGTTCGGACCGACACCGCGGGACGCACCCGGGTGCCGGGGGTCTTCGCGGCCGGCGATGCGTCGGTCCCGTTCGACCCGCGCTTCGGCATCCACGCCCGCACCGAGCACTGGGACGCCGCGGCGTGGCAGGGCGCGGCGGTGGCCACCGCGATGCTCGGGGACTACCCGGGCACGCCGCCCCTGCCCAGCTTCTGGAGCGACCAGTACGGGCTGCGGATCCAGTACGTGGGACATGCCCATCGGGCCGACGGCGTGGTCCTCGAGGGCGATCCCGCGACGCGCGACTTCCAGGCCGTCTTCAGCCGCGGCGGCGTCCCCGTCGCCGGTCTGGCGGTCGGCCGCCCGCGGGCGATCCCCGCACTGCGGAAGCAGATCGAGCGGGGGCATGGCCCGCTCACCGAAGACAACGACAGAAAGGAGGAGGCAGCATGAGCTACGTCGCCAAGATAGATCCCAACGAGTGCAGCGCCCACGGCGATTGCGTCGACATCGCCCCCCAGGTCTTCGAGCTGGGGGACACCGCGGTGGTGATCGGCAACGGCTCCGACGACCTGATCCTGGAAGCCGCCGAGGCCTGCCCGGCGGTGGCGATCTCGGTCGTCGACAGCGAGACCGGCGAGACGATCTTTCCGTAGGACACTGCTGCTCACCGCCTCGCTCAAGCCCCCCAACCGCTCCGTTCGCTCATTTGTACCGCTCTGCGACACAAAGCAGCGAACGGAGTCTCGCCCGGGCAGATTCCAGCCGCTCCGTTCGTCATTTGTACCGCTCTGCGACACAAAGAGCGAACGGAGCTCGTGTCCGCTGCGTTCAGGCCACATCTCGCGAAACGACGCCCGTAGCCCCTGACCGCGTGGGCCCTGCGGCCCCCTCCCCGTTTGCCCTCCACACCTGCAAGTAGGAGGGCAAACAGGGGAGGGGCTGTCTCTCTCATCGTCAATCGACGAAGTGTTTGCTTCGGGTTGGCAAGACCCATTGCGAACACCCCGTTCAGGAATTTCGACGATCAATCAACGAGGGCGTCCTTTCGCGTCCCCGGGGCCATTTCCGCGCCCAGCGTGCTGCCTGAGCGAGCCGGTAACCAGGTGCTATGCCGAGCGGACCAGCTCCACCACCTGGTTCGGCGCGGTGCGCGTCGAACCCGCGTCAAAGGGCGGCTCCGGGGCGTACTCGATCCCCAGCTGGATCGCCTGCGCAACCTCGGCACTTGCGAGGTGAGCGGCGAGCGTCAGCGCCATGTCGATCCCGGCGGAGACTCCCGCGGCGGTGATCAGCTTGCCCTGCTCGGCCACGCGTCGTTCCACCGGGCGGGCGCCGAAGCGACTGAGCGTCTCCAGCTCGCGCCAGTGAGTCGTTGCCTCGACACCGTCGAGGACGCCGGCAGCGGCCAGCAGCAGAGACCCGGTGCAGACCGAGGTCGTCCAGCTCGAGCGGGTGTGGGCGTGCCGGATCCAGTCGAGGATCTCGCCGCCGGCCATCAGGTCTCGCGTGCCGGGCCCACCGGGTACCAGGAGCACGTCGGGCTCCGGGGAGTCCGCCAGGCTCGCCTCGGCAACGATCGCGAGCATCCGGGTGTCAGTGCGCACGGGGCCGGGCTCGGAGGCGACGAATCTCACCGTGGCGCCCGGGACGCGCGAGAGCACCTCGTAGGGCCCGACCGCGTCGAGAGCGGTGAAGCGGTCGAACAGCGGGATTGCGATTTCCATCCGGTCCTCCTCTATCAGGCGGCCTTCAGGGCGGGCCTGAAGCGCTCGCGGTATTGACTGGGGCTGGTGCCGACGCGCCGCTGGAACGCCCGTCGCAGCGTCTCCACGGTGCCGAAGCCGCAATCGACCGCCACGACGTCGATCGGCAGGTCGCTCGACTCCAACCGGCTGCGCGCGAGTTCCACGCGCAGTCGCTCGATGTAGGCGGCGGGCGTTGTCCCCAGCTCGCGGCGGAAGGCGCGGGCGAAGTTCCGCGGGCTCATCGAGGCGCGCTCGGCAAGCGCCGCCACCGACAGATCCTTGTCCAGGTGACCGGGGATCCAATCCTGGAGCGCCCGCAGGGCCGGGCGGTCGGCGGCGGGACCGTCGAGCGCGCCGCTGAACTGCGCCTGGTCTCCCGGCCGCCTCAGGAACAGCACCAGCCAGCGCGCGACCTGCCGGGCGACTTCCGGGTCGAGGTCCTCCTCGACCAGGGCGAGGGCGAGGTCGATGCCGGCCGTCACCCCCGCCGAGGTGGCCACATTGCCGTCGCGCACGAAGATCGGATTGGGCTCGACGACGACCTCGCGGTGGCGCCGCGCGAGCTCATCGCAAGCGGCCCAGTGCGTGGTCGCCCGCCGCCCGTCGAGCAGGCCCGCCTTGGCGAGCAGGAACGCTCCCGTGCAGACCGAGCACACACGCCGCGAGCGAGCGGCCGCGCGGGCCAGCCAGTGGACCAGCGGGCGGTCGTCAAGCGCTGCGCTGACGCCGTCGCCGCCGGCAACGATCAGCGTGTCGAGCGGGCCGCGAACCGCGGCGGTGCCGTGGTCGGGCAGCACGCGGACGCCACTCGAGGTCTCGAGCGGCCCCGTCTCCCGGGCGACCAGCTCGATCTCATACGCGCCGCCTCCGGCGAGGCGGTCCGCGGCGGAGAAGACCTCGATCGGGCCAAAGACGTCGATCGCCTGCACGCCCGGAAAGGCCAGCACGGTGATTCGGCGAGCATCCATGCGGGACATTGTCGATCCCCATGGCTTTGGCAGCAAGGACAAGTGCCGGACGATTTCTGCCACCCGCCGTGCTAAATATGAGCATCGCCTAACAATTCGCTAAGCTGTCGCGAACGTTTTGGGGTGGGCGGGGAGTTGCGTGCCCGGCGGTGCGCAGGAGTCACCCTCTAGCCAGAGAAGGAGCCTCGGGGCATGGCCAGAGCAAGAAAGCGCAAGAAGGGCGCCGCGGCGCAGCAGGTCCCCAGCACCGGCAGAAAGCCGATCATCGAGCTGCGCGACGTGACGAAGGTCTACCCGGGCGGGCACATGGCGCTCGACCGCGTCTCGCTGGCGATCGACCGCGGCGAGTTCGTCTTCCTCGTCGGCCCGACCGGTTGCGGCAAGTCGACGCTGATCAAGATGCTGATCCGCGAGCTCGACACGACCGACGGCAGCGTGCGGATCGCGGGGCGCGACATCGGCGCCCTGCCGGAGAAGAAGATCCCGCAGTTGCGGCGCAACATCGGCACCGTCTTCCAGGACTTCAAGTTGCTGCCCGATCGCACCGTGTACGACAACGTCGCCTACGCCCTGCAGGTGATCGGCGCCAGCCGAGCCGAAATCCGCACTCAGGTGCCGGAGACGCTGCGCCTCGTCGGCCTCTCGACCAAGCTGCACAGCTATCCCGACGAGCTCTCCGGCGGCGAGCAGCAGCGCGTCTCGGTCGCCCGCGCCTTCGTCAACCACCCGCCGCTGCTGCTCGCCGACGAGCCGAGCGGCAACCTCGACCCGGTCACCTCGATCGGGGTGATGCAGCTCCTCTACAGGATCAACAAGACAGGCACCACGGTCCTCGTCGTCACCCACGACCGCGAGATGGTCGACAACATGCGCCGCCGCGTCATCGAGCTCTATGAGGGCCGGGTGGTCCGCGACGAGGTCAGCGGCGGCTACACAGAGGAGTCGACGAGCGAGTTCGGCCTGCGCATGCGGGCCGAGATGGGCGTCGCCCCCGAGGGCCAGACCAACGGCCACGACTCCTACGACACGCTCTTCTGATGTCCAGGCTCTTCTTCTTCACCAGAGAGGCGTTTCGGGCGCTGCGCCGCAACGGGGCGCCGAGCATGGCGGCGATTGTGACGACGATCGTCACGGTGATCCTGCTCGGGGTGTTGATCCCCGTCTTCCAGACGACCCAGGCGAAGAGCCAGGAGGTCAGGGACAGCCTCGAAACCCGGGTCGCGCTCTACGACGACGCGACGCGGGGCGAAATCAACGGGCTGGAGCGCCGCCTGCAGGCGATCCCGCACGTGGCGTCGGTGAAACTGATCACCAAGGCGGAGGCGCTGAACGAACTTCGGGAAGACCTCGACAAGAAGGAAAGCCGGGAACTGCTCACGCAGCTAAACGAAAACCCGCTGCCCGCCAACTTCGCGGTCAAGGCCGACGACGCCGCCAACCTCGACTCGGTGCGAGCCGCGATCAGGCCGCCCGGCCCCAACGGAAAGCCGCGACCGATCTCGCCGATCATCGAGAAAGTGTTCGATCGCCAGCAGGAGGCGCAGAAAATCGAGCGAGTCACCAGCGCTTTGAAGATCGTGCTGTCCGTGATCACCGTGCTGCTGATCGTCGCCTCGCTGATGCTGGTCGGCAACACGATCCGGCTCTCGATCTACACCCGGCGCCGCGAGGTCGAGGTGATGCGCCTGGTGGGCGCCACGCGCTGGTTCATCCGCTGGCCGTTCATGATCGAGGGAGTCGTGGTCGGGTTCGTGGGTGGCCTGATAGCCATACTGATCCTGTGGTTGGGCAAGATCACGATCGTCGACCCCCTGAGCAACACGATCTCGCTGCTGGCTGCCCAGAGCTCCAGCACGCTCTCCTTCCCGGTGCTCGTCGCGATCCTCTTCGGCGCTTCGGTGCTCGTCTCGGCGGTCGGCTCCGGGGTCACGCTGCGGCGCTTTCTGAAGGTCTAGCGCCGAGGGTTGCATGAGCCTTGCACGTAGCCTGGCGCTGACGGCTGCGCTGCTGGCGATGCTCGCCGCCGGTCTCTGGATGGGCGGGCATCCCGCGAAGATGCCCACCGTCCTTCGCGATGTCTTCGTCGACAGCTCGGGAGGGTTGACGGCCGAAGCCACCGAGCTGATCGAGGGCAACTACTACCGCTCGGTCTCCCGGGACGAACTGATCGACTCCTCGCTGCGGGGCATGGTCCGCGGCCTGCGCCGGCACTACCACGACCGCTTCTCCGACTACTTCTCGCCGACGATGGTGAAGCGCTTCGACGAAGAAATCGAGGGCCACTTCTCGGGGATCGGCCTCTCCGTGGTGCCTGTGAAGCGCGGCCTGCGCGCCGCGCACGTCTTCAAGGGCTCTCCGGCCGAAGCGGCCCGTCTCAAGCCGGGCGACGTGATTGTCTCAGTCGGGGGCCACTCGATCGCCGGGTTGAGCAGCGAGGTCGCCACGCGCAGGATCAAGGGCCCCGAAGGCACCGACGTGACGATCGGCGTGGTGCGGCCGCCGAGCCACAGGGTGCGGACCGTCCGCCTGACCCGCGCTGAGATACGGCTGCCGGTCGTCAGCAGCAGGCTGACGACGGTTGGCGGGCGGAAACTTGGCTACGTGCGGCTTGCCGCCTTCAGCGAAGGGGCCGACAGACCGGTGCGTCACGCAGTGCGCAAGCTCGAGCGGCGGGGCGCGCAGGGCCTGGTGCTCGACCTGCGGGGCAACGGCGGGGGCCTGCTTCAGGAGGCGGTGCTGACGGCCAGCGTCTTCCTGCCCAAGGGGGAAGTCGTCGTTTCGACCGACTCGCGCTCCCAGGGCCACGCCGTCTACAAGGCCAAGGGGGACAACCTGCCGGCGCTCCCGATGGCCGTCCTGATCGACGGCAACACCGCCTCGGCGGCGGAGATCCTCACGGCGGCCCTGGCGGATGACGCCGGTGCGACCGTTGTCGGCTCGCAGTCGTTTGGCAAGGGCGTCTTCCAGCAGGAGATAGGTCTCTCGAACGGCGGCGCGCTGAAGCTGACGGTCGGCGAGTACTTCACGCCCAACGGCGAAAACCTGGCCGGCAACGGCATCCGTCCCGACATCGCGGCACACGACAATCCGGCAACGCCTCGCGACGAGGCGCTCGAAAGGGCGCTGGCGGTGCCGAGCGCCAAAGCAAGATGAGGTGCTGCGGTGGCTAGGCGGGACGGGCGGTCCCGGCGGTCGCGCGGGCGAGGCGGTCGCGCTCGGCGCGAGGCGCCAAAGACGGCGCGCGACGCCGTCGAGGCCCTGCTGCGAGAGGAGCTTGGCAGGCGCGGTTTTCGGGCCGCCTTGGAGGTGGAAGCCGGCCGGGCGGCGAGCGGCGCAGAGCCCGCCTCCCGCCCGCGGCGTGACCTGACCCAGCTGCCGACCTTCACCGTCGACCCGGCGACGGCACGCGACTTCGACGACGCGATCTCCGCGCGACGGGAGGGCGACGGCATCCGGCTCTGGGTCCACATCGCCGACGTCGCCGCCCACGTTCCGCCCGACTCGCTGCTCGATCGCGAGGCGAGGCGCCGCGGCAACAGCACATATGCGCCCGGGACGGTGGAGCCGATGCTGCCGCACGCGCTGAGCGAGCGCGCGTGCAGCCTCGCGCCCGGCGAGGAGCGACTCGCCGTCACCGCCGAGATCGAGCTGGGACCGGATGCCGAGCCACGCGCCGCGAGCTTCTTTCGCAGTCGGGTGCGCTCCGACGCGCGGCTCGACTACGACGAGCTCGATGTGATCTTCTCCGGTCGCACCGCCGCCCCGGAGCCGATTGCCGAGTCGCTTGCGGTTGCCCGGGACGCCGCCGCCGCGCTCGGCGAGCGCCGCGGCACGACCAGCCTCGATGTCGAGTCCTTCGAGCCCGAGTTCCGCTTCGACGGCGCTGGCCGCGTGGTCAGCGCCCGCGCCGTGGCCCAGACCGAGTCGCATCGGCTGGTCGAGCGGTTGATGATCCTCACCAACGAGCAGGTCGCCCAGCTGCTGGAGCGAAGGCGCGTGCCGGCCGTCTACCGGGTTCACGACCAGCCCGACCCGCAGCGCGTGGAGCGACTCGTCGCGCAGCTCGATGACCTGGACGTGCCGACGCCGCCGCTGCGCGAGAGGCTCTCCCCGCGCGAAGCGGGCGAGATCGCGGCGCAGGCAAGCCGCCTGGTGCGGCGGGAGGCCGCGCGGCGCGGGCACGGCCGCGGGGCGTATACATCGCTCGTGCTTCGCTCTCTCAAGCAGGCTCAATACAGCGAGCAGAACAGCGGCCACGCCGGGTTGGGCAGCGCCGCCTACTGTCATTTCACCTCCCCGATTCGTCGCTACCCGGACCTGGTCGTCCACCGCGCCCTGCTCGCGGCCCTTGGAGAGGGAGAGCAGGCGCCGCGGAGAGCCGAGACGCGGGAGGTGTCCTGGCATTGCAGCGAGCGGGAGCGCGCGTCGATGCGAGTGGAGCGCGAGGCCGATGACATTTGCGCTGCCTTCCTGCTCGAGCGCGAGCTGAGCGAGCGGGGCACCGGGACGGGCGCTGCATTTGCCCCGCATAGCGTGGTCAATGCAGCGCCGGTCTTCGAGGGCGAGGTCTCCGGCGTCATACGGGGTGGCGCCTTTGTCGCCTTCGGCGGCGAGCTGGGCGATGTCTACGAGGGTTTCGCGCCGGCCCGGCTGCTGGGCGGGGAGCGCCTCGAGTTGAATGAGACCGAGGTCGCGTTGGTCGGCGGCGAGTCGGGCCGCGCGATCCGCCTTGGAGATCCGATATCCGTCCGGGTGATGTCGGTCGACGCGGCGCGCGGGCGCGTCGACCTGGTTCCGGCCGGTGGCTAAGAAGGCGAAGAAGAAGCGCGAGCCGGCCTCGGGCGACGTGGCCACCAATCGTCGCGCCAGGCACAAATTCGAGCTGGTCGAGAAGATCGAGGCGGGGATCGTCCTGCAGGGCTCGGAGGTGAAGTCCCTGCGCAACGGCAAGGCGCAGATGACCGACGCCTATGCCGTGGTGGATCGCGGGGAGGTGTGGCTCCGCCGCCTCCACATCCCTCCCTACGCGCCCGCGAGCCGCGAGAACCACGAGCCGGAGCGACCCCGCAAGCTGCTGTTGCACAGGGCGGAGATCGAGCGTCTTGTGGGCAAGACCGCGCAGAAGGGCCTGACGCTGATACCCACCCGGATCTACTTCAAGGGGCCGCGTGCGAAGGTCGAGTTGGCACTCGCACGCGGAAAGGAGGGGCGCGATCGCCGTCGCGAGATTGCGGAGCGCGACGTGCGGCGGGAGGTCGAGCGCGAATTCAGGCGCAGAATGAGGTAGCTTCGGGTCCTATGGGTTCTAGGTTTGCCCGCCTTTCTCTGTTGGCGATAGGTGCAATGGCCCTGCCGGCTCCGGCGGCCGCGCAGGCCGAGTCCTTTCCCAGCAGCGCGGGGGGCTATGTGAGCGACCACGTCGAGTACTTCGTCGCCGGGCTGTTGGTGGCGATCCTGGTGCTGCTGCTCGCCGTCAGCATCGCCCAGCGTCGGGGTAAGGAGAAGAAGCAGAAGCAGGGCCCGGCTGGCCCGGTTGCCGCGCCGCCACCGCCGCCCCCACGCGGTGGAGCGGCGCCACCACCACCCGGCGCCCCCGTGAATGCCAAGGAGAAGCGCAAGCAGGCGCGCGAAAAGCAGCACGCCGCACGGGCCGAGCATCGGAAGAAACGGCAGGAGGAGGCGAAGCGGCGCAGGGAGGAGCGGTCGCGGAAGCGGACCGAGCGCCGCCAGGCGCGCGGTCGCGGTTCCTCGAGGCGGGCGAAGCGCGAAGCCGCCAAGGCCGAGCGCGAAGTCACCGCGGCCCGCGCTGACCAGGAGCGTGAGCTGCTGGAGAGGCAGCGGACCCAGCAGGTCGCGCCCCAACCGCCGGCGCAGTACCCCCAACAGCCCGCACCGCAGTACCCCCAACAGCCCGCACCGCAGTACCCCCAACAGCCCGCACCGCAGTACCCCCAGCAGCCCCAGCCCACGCCGCAGCAGCCAATGGCGCCACCGCCCCAACCGGTGCCGCCGATGGGCGCGATGCCACCGCACCCGGCCGGCTATGACCCCGCTGCGGCGGAACAGAGGGTGCACGACAAGGTTGCGGAAATCCAGCGCGAGGAGGAACGGATCCGCGCCGAGGCCGACCGCCGCATCGAGGAGGCCGAACGGCTCCAGCGCAGCTCCGAAGTGCGTGCGGCCCAGGCCCAGTCCGCCCAGGTGACGCAAAGCATGGAGGCGGTGCCGCCACTGCACGGCGAGCCACAGCCAGCCGCGCCCCCGCAGGTGCCGTCCGCCGACCTGCAGTCAGCAGAGCACCGGCTGCAGCAGGAACGGGAATCCCAGGAGCGTTCGCTGACAGAGGCCAAGGAGCGACTGCAGCAGATCGAGGACCGCATCAAGGACGCCGAACGCCGCGCGGCCGAGGCGGAGCGTCTCTCGAAGCTGAAGTCGGAGGAGACCGAGCGCGAGCAGCGCCTGCACGAGATCCGAGACCGGGTCGTGCAGGCCGAGGAGAGGGCCCGCGAGGCCGAGCGTCGCGCGGTGCAAGCCGAGCAGTCGGTGATCCATTCGGTGCAGGGAGACGCGCCACAGCCTCCGCAGTCGCCCCCACCGCCCGCGGCCCAGCAGCCGCAACACGCCCAGGCACCGCAGGCCAGCCAACCCGCGCCGCCCCCACCCGAGCCGTCGGCGCCACAGCCTCCGCAGTCGCCCCCACCGCCCGCGGCCCAGCAGCCACCGCCGGCCGCACAGCCCGCACCGCCCGCGGCCCAGCAGCCACCGCCCCCACCGCCCGCGGCCCAGCAGTCACCGCCGGCCGCACAGCCCGCACCGCCCGCGGCCCAGCAGCCACCGCCCCCACCCGTGCCGTCGGTGCCACAGCCTCCGCAACAGCCGCCCCCACCGCCCGCAGCCCAGCAGCCACAACACGCCCAGGCACCGCAGGCCGGCCAACCCGCGCCGCCCCAGGCTCAGCCCGAGACACCACCCGCCGCGCCCCAGGCGGCGGGCACGATCGAGCTCAACAACGTCACCTTCGAACAGCTGCGAGCGCAGGGGCTGTCGGTTACGCAGGCGACGCGCTTGCTCGCCCACCGCGAGCGCGTCGGCCGTTTCCAGTCGATTGACGAAATCGACGAGATCACCGGGTTCCCGCGCGAGTTCGCCGAAGACCTGAAGCGCCGCTCGACGATCTAAGCGGCGAACGGCTCGTGCCCGGTTCCTCGAAGTTCCTGGACGAGGGTGTCGAAGGAGGTCTGTGGGACCCCGAAGAACAACGCTGCGTCTGCGTGATCGCCTAAAGGCCGGCGGCCTCGAGGAGCTTGAGCCACACCTCGCTGCGGGTTGGAAACGCGGCAACGGCGTGGCGCAGCTCTCGCAGCGGCATCTCGCTGACCACCGCGATCGTCGCGGCGTGCAGCAGCTCCACGGTCTCGAAGCCCGTGAACGTCGCTCCGACGACGGTCTGCGCGCCGCGGTCGACGACCAGCCGCGACGTTCCCCCGGTGCCCCTGCCGTAGAAGCTCGCGCCGGCCGTCCCGTCGGTCGGCACATCGACGGCGCGGGCGTCGATCCCGGCCTCCTCCGCCTGGGCGAGGGTCCGACCAACGGCCGCGACCTGGGGGTCGGTGAAGGTGACGCGAGGCAGGGCGGTGGATTCGGCGGTCGCCTCGGTGTCCCGTCCAAGCAGGTTCTCCGCCACGACCCAGGCCTGGTACTTGCCCATGTGGGTGAAGAGGGCGCGGCCGTTGACGTCGCCGATCGCGTAGAGCCAGTCGCGGCCGCCGACCCGGAGCCGATCGTCGGTCTCGAGGAAGCCACGCTCGCCGGGCTCGACTGCGGCGCGCTCCAGCCCGATGTCCTCGGTCCGCGGTCTGCGGCCAACGGCGACGAGGATCTCCGCCGCCTCGACCCGGCTGCCGTCGCCGAGCTCCACCGCCACCCCGTCTCCTTCCGGAGCGACCCGCTCGGCCTGCACGCCGGTCCGTACGTCGACGCCGAAGCTGTCGCGCAGCGAGGCGGCAACCTGCTCGCCGGCGAACGGCTCCTCGCGCGGCAGCAGCCGCTCCTCGCCCTCGACCAGGGTGACCGTCGTGCCAAGGGTCGACCACGCCTGGGCCAGCTCGGCGCCAACCGGGCCGCCGCCGAGGACCAGCAAGCTCGGAGGCGCCTCCTTTGCGGTCGTCCCATCGCGGTTGTTCCAGGCCTCGACCGAGCCGAGACCGTCGATCGGGGGCATTGCGGCGCCGCTGCCGGTGGCCACGACGACCGCTCGCCGCGCGACGAGCACGTCGTCGCCGACGGCCACCCGTCGCTCTCCGTCGAGGCGGCCCTCGCCTCGATACAGCTCGATCCCGTGCTCCTCCAGCCAGGGGAGCTGGCTGGAGTCGTCGAGGTCGTGGATCACCTCGTCGCGCCGGTTGAGGGCCGCCTGGGGGTTGAGCGCTCCGCGAGCCGCCTCCGCGACGCCTGGCACCCGGCGTGCCTCGCCCAGCAGCTCAGCGGGGCGCAGCAGGGCCTTCGACGGCATGCAGGCGTAGTAAGAGCACTCGCCGCCCACCAGGTGTCGCTCGACGATCGCCACGCTCAGGCCGCCGTCGGCCAGTCGGCCCGCACAGACCTCACCGGGTGCCCCCGCGCCAATCACGATCGCGTCGAATTCCCTCTCTGCCATCGCAAACACCGTACAATTGAAGACGACATAGCACGGGGGCGACAGGCTTCGACGTGGTCGATCCGTGCGAAAGGTTGCAGGTCGAGGTTGCCGGAGGCCTCGTTAAACCCCGGCACCAACCAATACGTGCGGACCATGAGTTCGCCCTCGCTGCTTAGTTAACGCTAAGTGAGTGAGAGTCGGCCCTCCCTCGCCCGCGGGGAGGGGCACCGGCTTCAATTGCGGGCTCACCCGGGCGGATCGCCCCGTCCGCCAGGGGACATTTCAGAGGGCTCTATCTCCCGCAGTGCCTGCCGGCGCGGACCCCGGGAGACGAGAATCAAGCGCCGGCTAAACCTGTAGAGACCTTCGCGCTACGGCTGCGGACGCCGGTTCGATTCCGGCCGCCTCCATCGCGACCCGCGGGCCCCCGGAGTAGATTCGCGGGTCCGTGGGCCACGTTTTCCTCCTTGCCTTCCTCGCCGCCCTGTACCCGACGCTGCTGGCGGCCACGACGGTGATGCTGATGCTGCCCCACCCGAAGCGCCTGCTGGTCGGCTATCTGCTCGGCGCGGCGACGACCAGCGTCACGCTCGGCCTGCTGATCGTCTTCACCCTGCGCAACTCGGACCTCGTGGAAACGACGAAGACCACGCTCGGGCCGGGTGCCGACATTGCCCTCGGCTGCCTGGCGCTGCTGATCGCTTTCGTGCTCGGCACCGGTCGCGACCGGCCGCTGGTCGAGCGGCGGCGAGACCGCAAGGCCGCCAGGGGCTCGCAGCGGCCGCCGCGCTGGCAGCAGCTGCTCGACCGCGGTTCTGCTCGCGTTACCTTTGCCGTCGGGGCCGTCCTCACCCTGCCCGGCGCCACCTACATCGCGGCGCTGTACCGGATCGCCGACGAAGAGATGGCGGATCCGGCCACGATTGCTGTCATTCTCGCCTTCAACGCGATCATGCTGTTGCTGCTTGAGGTCCCGCTGCTCGCCTACACCTTCGCCCCGGAGTGGACCCCCCAGGCGATCGAGCGCTTCAAGGCCAAACTGCGCGAACGCGGCCGCGTCTGGGCGGTCCGCGTGGCGGGCGTCCTCGGTCTGTCGATGATCGCCCGCGGAGTCATCGCCCTGTTCGTTTGAGCGACGGCGGCCTCCGGCGCCTCGTAACGTAGGCGCGATGGCGATCGCGATCGCAACCGGACTCGACATGCAGATGGGCGGCGAGCCCCTGTTCGAAGACGTCTCCTTCAAGCTCGAGCCGCGTGAGCGGATGACCCTCTCGGGCCGCAACGGCGCCGGCAAGTCGACCCTGCTGCGCCTGCTTGCCGGTGAGCTGACGCCCGACGCGGGCGGCCTCGTCCTGCAGAAGGGTGCCCGCGTTGCTCTGCACGACCAGCGCCCGCCGCGCCGGGCCGAGGTCTCGCTGGGCGAGTACGTCTTCTCCGGTCGGACGGAGATGATCGAGACCGAGCACCAGCTGGAGCGGCTCGAGGCGGCGATGGCCGGCGGCGAAGCCGACGAGGAGACGCTGAACGCCTACGCCGCCGCCCAGCAGCGATTCGAGCACGGCGGTGGCTACCGCTGGCGCGACGAGGTGCTCGCCGTGCTGCACGGGCTCGGCTTCGGGGGCAGGGAGGCGGAGCGTCCGCTCTCGACCTTCTCCGGCGGTGAGCTGACCCGCGCCTCGCTGGCCCGGGCGCTGGCTGCGCGCCCCGACCTGTTGCTGCTCGACGAGCCGACCAATCACCTCGACATCCCGTCGCTGGAGTGGCTGGAGCGCCACCTGATCGATCTCGACGCGGCCGTGGTCCTCGTCGCCCACGACCGCTGGTTCCTCGAGGCGGTCGGGACATCGGTGCTGGAGCTCGAGGGGAGACGGGGACGCTTCTTCGCCGGTCCCTGGCACGCCTGGCGCAGGGAGCAGGCGGCGCGCGAAATCGCCCGCGGCAAGGCGATCGAGCGCCAGGAGGCGGAGATCGCTCGCATGGAGCGCTTCGTCGAGCGCTTCCGTTACAAGGCGACCAAGGCGCGCCAGGCACAGTCGCGGTTGAAGCAGATCGAGAGGGTCAGGCGCGACGGCGTGAAGGCCGAACGCAGCGACGCCCGCGGCCTGCGCTTCTCTTTTGTCAAACCCGAGCGGCCCGGCCGCGTCGTGCTGAAACTCGTCGGAGCGACGATCGAGGTGCCCGGTCGCACCCTGCTCGCCGACGCGAGCCTCGAAGTCGAGCGCGGCGAGCACGTCGTCGTCGTCGGCCCCAACGGCGCCGGCAAGACAACCCTGATCGAGACGCTGGCCGGGCGGCGCGAGCCGGCCGCCGGCTCGGTGCGGCACGGCCACAACGTCAAGGTTGGCTACCTCTCCCAGCACGCCGACACGGCGGCGGGAGAGGGAACAGTGCTCGATGCCGCCCAGCGCGAGACCGGCCTCAGCGGGCAGAAGGCGCGCGACCTGCTCGGTGGCTTCATCTTCTCCGGGGCGGACGTCGACAAGCAGCTGAGCGACATCTCCGGCGGCGAGCAACGGCGCCTCTCACTGGCGATCCTGGTCGCCTCCGGCGCCAACGTGCTGATCCTCGACGAGCCGACGAACCATCTCGACATCGAGAGCCGCGAGGCGCTTGAGGATGCACTGCGTGCCTTCGAGGGCGCCGTCGTGCTCGTCTCTCACGACCGCGCGCTCCTGGATGCGGTTGGCAGCCGCACGATTCTCTGCGAGGACGGCGAGCTGCGCTCGCACCAGAGTGGCTGGGCGGAGTACCAGCGGGCGCGCGACGAACGCGAAGCCGCCGCCGGGGCGGCTGTTCGCGCGGCGAAGCCGGCGCCCGCCTCGGCAGCCCGGCGCGACAGCGCTCGGGCGGCGAAGAAGGCGGCACGAAAAGCGGGGCGCCTGACCGAGCGGATCGAGCAGGCGGAGGCCGCCCTGCGCGAGGTCGAGGAGGAGCTGTCCGACCCGAAAGCGTGGTCGAGCCAGGGCCGGGCGGAGCGTGCCGAAGCGCGTCACGCGCAGGCGAAGCGGGCCGTGGCAGAGCTCTACGAGCAGTGGGAAGCGGCCGAAGCCGACGCCGGATGAACTTAGCGCACCGATGCGCTTCTTTGCTCCGGCCGCTCCAGCCGCTCCGTTCGTCATTTGTACCGCCCAGCGACACAAAGAGCGAACGGAGTCTCGATCCGGCGACCCCAACCGCTCCGTTCGTCATTTGTACCGCTCAGCGACACAAAGAGCGAACGGAGTTCGTATCCGCCTCGATCCTGCCTTTTTCGACCGCGTCTTCGCGTAAGTGCTCCGCCGAAGGCCTTCATCCTCTGGAACGGTCTTCACCAAAGCTCCTGACCGCCCGGGCCCCACACAGCCTCCCCCTGTTTGCCCTCCACACCTGCGAGTAGGAGGGCAAACAGGGAGAGGCTGTTTGTCTCATCGATCATCAAAGGGACGGGCTGTCGCTCTCATCAATCGACGAGGGGTTCGTCTCGGGTCCGCCAGAGCCGTTTCGAGCACTGCGCTCAGTGAGTCAGGAGGCTTGGGGAGCGGGAAGCGGTCGGTCGAGCTTGACCAGCGCACCCCTGGCCGGAGCGACGGTGATGTTGCGGATCCTCGCCCGCTCGGGCTTCGGAGAGGGGGCCGTGAGCTGGGCGCGCTCGAGGATCGCGCGCAGCACGACCCGCATCTCGTATTCCGCGAATGCCGCACCGATGCAGCGGCGCACGCCGCCACCGAACGGGATCCAGGCGTAGTTATCGATGCGGCCGGCGAGGAAGCGCTCCGGGCGGAACTCCTGCGGGTCGGGGAAGAGGCGCGCGTCGTAGTGGAGCGCCGAACCCGCCGGGAAGACGAAGGTGCCGGCCGGCAGCTCGTAGCCGCCGATTTGCAGCGGCGCGGTCAGCTTGCGCGCCACGTCGACGATCACCGGCCGCGCGCGCAGGGTCTCCTTGACCGTCGCTTCGAGGTAGTCCTCCTCGCCGGCGGCGATCGACTCGCGCAGGCGGGTCAGGACCCGCGGGTTGCGCAACAGGCGCTCCATTGCCCAGGCCAGAGCTGTCGCGGTCGTCTCATGGCCGGCCGCCAGGACTGTGACCAGCTCGTCGCGCAGCTCCTCGTCGCTCATCGGGCTGCCGTCCTCATGGCGGGCACGCAGCAGCAGCGACAGCACGCTGTCCGGATCTGCCTCGCCGCTCCCCGTCTCCTGGCGGCGCAGGGCGATCTCCTCGTAGATGAACTCGTCGAGTGCCCGCCGCGCCCGGAGGAAGCGGGCCCAGGGGCTCCAGCGGCCGAGGTCGCGGCGCAGCCAGGGGAAGTGGACGACCGGCTCGACCCGGCGGCTGAAGGCGTCGACCAGCCGCTCGGCACGCTCGAAGCGCTCCTCGTCGTGGACACCAAAGAGGGCGCGCAGGATGACCGCCAGGGTGATCCGCTGGGTGTGGGGGCGCAGCGCAAACGGCTCGCCGACCGGCCAGCTCTCCATCTCACTCAGCGTCACCTCGCGGATCGTCTCGCCGTAGCGGCGGATTCGCTCGCCGTGGAAGGGCGGCAGCAACAGCTTGCGTTGCTGCATGTGGGGCGCCTCGTCGAGGGTGAGCACGGAGTTCGGGCCCAGCGCCGGCTCCAGAACGGTCGCGTTTGCCTCGCCGGCGTGGAACTGCTCGGGCGAGCCGGTGAACACCTCTTTGACCAGAACCGGGTCGGCCAGGTAGACGATCCGACCGACCACCGGAAAGGGGACCGCGAAGAGGTCGCCGTAACGGCGCTGGAGCTGGGTGAGAAAGCCGTACGGGTCGCGCGCGTAGCGCAGTCCCTGCACGAAGGCCGGTCCCCTCGGCCCGGGAGGCATGCAGGGCGAGCACGCCGCCGCTCGGTGTGGAATGGCCGTCTGCTCCACCATCCCGACCCTATGCGATCGGCTGGCCGGGCAGCCAGGGCTGGGGTTAGAAGACGATCGTTCGGGGGCCGTCGAGCAGCACCCGGTCCTCGAGGTGCGCCTTGACGGCTCGGGCCAGGACAAGGCGCTCGATGTCGCGCCCGATTCGCATCAGGTCGTCGACCTCGTCGCGGTGACTGACGCGGGTCACGTCCTGGTCGATGATCGGCCCGGCGTCGAGATTCTCGGTGACGTAGTGGGCGGTGGCTCCAATCAGCTTGACGCCGCGCTCGTGGGCGCGCAGATAGGGGTCGGCACCGATGAAGGCCGGCAGGAAGCTGTGGTGGATGTTGATCGCCGGGGCGCCGACCCGCTCCAGGAATCCCGCCGAGAGGATCTGCATGTAGCGGGCCAGGACGAGCAGGTCGATGTCGCCGCCGAGCAGCTCGAGGGCCTGCCGCTCGGCCTCGTCCTTGCGCCCCACCTCGACCGGGATGTGGTGGTAGGGAAGGCCGAGTGAGGCAACCTGCTCGGCTTGCTCGGGATGGTTCGAGATGACGGCGACGATGTCGCCTTCCAGCTCGCCGCTGCGCCAGCGCCACAGCAGGTCGGAGAGGCAGTGGTCCTCGCGCGAAACCATGATCGCAATCCGTTGGCGCTCGTTCGCCTCGGCGAAGCGGTGCTCCATCTGGAGCGGCCCTGCGACCTCCTCGTCGAAGCGCCGGTACAGGGCCTCGCGCCTGTCCTCGGTCGCCGAGTCGAAGACCATTCGCATGAACAGCCGCCCCTCGCCGCTGGAGTGCTGGTCGGCGTCGACGATGTTCAGGCCGGCGTCGGCGAGGAAGCCGCTGACCGCGGCGATCAGTCCCGGCTGGTCGGGGCAGGCAAGCAGCAACCGCGATGTCGAAGGTTGGCCGACGATGCCGGGATGATTGCGGGTGCCGCGATGATCCGCAGCGAGCCCACGCCCACCGCACGCCGCACCGCATACCACCCGCGGGCCCACGCCCGCCGGCGCCGGGGCGAACGCCTCGGCCTCCGCGAGGCCTGTGCGATGGCGATCGGCGGCATGATCGGCGGCGGGATCTTCAGTGTCCTTGGGGTCACGATCGGCCTCGCGGGGCACCTCGCCTTCGCCGCCTTCCTGATCGGCGGGGTGATCGCTGCCCTGACCGCCCATGCCTTCGCGCGCCTTGCGCTGGCCTCCGGGCACTCGGGCGGCCCCTTCGCCTACCTGCGCGAGGAGGGCCACGAAGGAGCCGCCGCCTGGGTCGCCTGGCTGCTGATTGTGGGATATGTCTTCGCGCTGGCCGTCTACGCGTTCACCTTCGGCCACTACCTCGCCCACGCGCTCGGCGCGCCGATCCTGGTGGCCCGGTTGAGCGGCGTTGCCGTGCTCGGCGTCTTCGTCGCCGTCAACCTGCGTGGGGTGACGACCTCGGGCCTGACCGAGGACCTGGTGGTGCTCGTCAAGCTGGTTGTGCTCGGTGGGATCGCCGTGGTTGGAGTGGGGATGCTGTCGCCGGACCGCCTCACCCCGCTCGACAACCGCGGCCTGCTCGGCGTCTTCCTGGGCGCCTCGCTGATCTTCGTCGCCTACGAGGGCTTCGAGCTGCTGCCCTACGATTACGACGACCTCGACCGCCCGCGGCGCACCCTGCCGCGCGCTCTCTACCTCTCGGTCGCCGTGGTAATCGTCGTCTACGTGGCGGTGACCCTGGCCTCGCAGATGCTCGTCCCCGACCGGCTGCTCGCCGAACAGAAGGAGGTCGCCTTCGCGGTGGTCGGCAAGGAGGCGCTGGGAGGCTTCGGCCTCTGGGCGGCAACGGTGGGGGCGGTCTTCTCGACCAGCTCGGCGATCAACGCGACGCTCTTCTCCACCGCTCGCCTGATTCGCGACGTCAGCACCGCGGGCGAGCTGCCCACCGCACTCGCTCGGGAACGCGGCGGGCTGCCCACGGTGGCGCTGGTCTGGATCGCCCTGCTGGCTGCCGGCTTCTCGCTGTTGCCGGGCGTGACCGAGGTCGTCGCCTTCGGCTCGCTGACCTTTCTCCTCGTGTTCGGCCTGGTCAACCTGATGCACGCCCGTCACACTGCCTCGCCCGGGATCGATCGCGCCCTTGCCTGGGCCGGCGGCGCGCTCTGCTTCGCGGCGGCGGCCGGGCTGCTCTTCGAGCTGACGCGGTCCGATCGGCCCGCGCTTGCCCTGATCGCCGCCTGCGTGCTGGCCGTGGGAGCGGCCCGCATCGCCTTCGTGAGGTCGCGCAATGCATAGCGGCCCGGGCAGGCGCCTCGCCGCCGATCTGCGCACGCGCGTCCTTCCCCTCGCGACGCTGGCCCTGATCGCCGGTGGCGCCGTCCTGTATCTCGCCGGGGCGTCGACTGCCGGTGACGCGGTGTGGGCGGCAACCGTCGCGGTGATGCTGGTGCCGCTCACGGTGTCGATCGCGAGGGCGCTGGCGGCGGGCAGGGTGGGGGTGGACGCAATCGCCCTGATCGCGATGGCCGGGGCGCTGGCCGTCGGGCAGTACCTGGCTGGTGCCGTGATAGCGCTGATGCTCTCCGGCGGCAACGCGCTGGAGGCGATGGCCTCACGGCGCGCGCGGCAGGAGCTGACCGCGCTGCTCGAGCGGATGCCGACGATCGCGCATCGGCGGAGCGCCACCGGGTGGGAGGAGGTCCCGATCGGGGAGCTGGCTGTGGGCGACGTCGTGCTCGTGCGGGCCGGCGAGCTCGTGCCCGTCGACGGGGCCGTGCAGAGCGCCGAGGCCGTCGTCGACGAGTCGGCGCTCACGGGAGAGCCGCTGCCGGTGACCCACGTCCGTGGCGCGAGCGTCCAGAGTGGGGCGGCCAATGCCGGCGACGCGTTCGAGATGCGGGCCGCCAGGCTGGCAGCCGACAGCGCCTACGCGAACATCGTGCGGCTCGTGCGCGCCGCGGAGACCCAGCGCGCCCCGTTCGTGCGACTCGCCGATCGGTACGCAGCGGTCCTCCTGCCGCTGACGCTGGCGATCGCCGGGCTGGCTTGGGCGCTCAGCGGCGACCCGGTGCGCGCCGTCGCCGTGCTGGTCGTGGCGACCCCCTGCCCGCTGATCCTGGCGGCGCCGATAGCGATCGTCTCCGGCGTCTCCAGGGCGGCACGGCTCGGCGTGATCGTCAAGGGCGGGGCTGCGATCGAGCGGCTCGGCGAGGCGCGGACGGTCCTGCTCGACAAGACCGGCACGCTGACGCTTGGAGCGCCCGCCGTGCAGGAGGTGGTCGCGCTCGACGGGCGGTCGCAGGAGGAGCTGCTGCGGCTTGCCGCGTCCGTCGACCAGCTCTCGGCGCACGTCCTCGCGGAGGCGCTGGTGCACGATGCGGAGCGGCGGGGACTGCGCCTCCTGGAACCCACCGATGCGGTCGAGGAGCCCGGGCAGGGGATCGAGGCCAGCGTCGAGGGTCACAGGGTGGCCGTCGGCAGCAGCGAATGGCTGTGCTCCCGCGGCTATCGGACCGGTGCCCTCGCCACAGGCCCCGGTAAGGACGAGCACGCCGGCCTGGCCAGGGTGCTGGTCGGCGTGGACGGGCGGATCGTGGGAACGGTCGTGATGGCCGACCGGTTGCGCGACGACGCGCGGGAGCTGAGCGCCAAGCTGCGGGCGGCCGGCGTCGGACGGGTCGCGATGGTGACCGGCGACCGGCGCTCCGTTGCCGAGCGGATCGCCGCCGAAACCGGCCTCGATCGCGTCTATGCCGAACAGAGCCCAGAGGACAAGCTCGCCGTCGTCCGCGCGATGCGCTCAGACCCCGAGCTGGCGCCGGTCGTGATGGTGGGCGACGGCATCAACGACGCCCCGGCGCTGGCGCTCGCCGACGTCGGCATCGCGATGAGCGGGCCGGGGGCGACGGTCTCCTCGGAGACCGCCGACGCGGTGATCACCGTCGATCGCATCGACCGCGTGGCGATGGCGGTTTCGATCGGCCGCAGGGCGCTTCGCATCGCGCGCCAGAGCGTCGTCTTCGGAATCGGTCTCAGCGGGATGGCGATGGTGCTTGCCGCGCTCGGCTACATCCCGCCGATCGGCGGCGCGCTGCTCCAGGAGGGAATCGACGTTGCGGTCATCCTCAACGCGTTGCGCGCTCTGACGGACTGATCACCCGATTCTGGTGCACGATCCGGTTCATCGCCGGTGGGCCGGCAGGGGCGGTTCGTGCCTGACTGGGTGCCGATTATCACAAGAGTTCCAGGGAGTGTGATCCAGGTCACTTTGCGGAGCGCCGAACCTCGCAACGGTTCCGCGCTTGCCCGCAAAGCGCACATATCTGATCCCCGTCCTCCTGGTGGTCGCCGTCCTTCCGGCCGCCGCGAACGCCGCTGGCGGTGAGGACGGCGCGCCGCCGCGGATCGGCCTCGCCGATGCGCGGCCTGCCGCCCCAGCGCCGCTCGCCGGCCCGGTCGAAAGCTTCCACCGTGCGATTCGCATCGGCGTGCGGCGGATCCGCGCCGCGCGCCGCGCGCGACTGCGTCGCGAACGCCGCGAAGCTTTTGCGACGCTGCCCGGTGGCGTTTCGCAGGCGACCCTCGACGCGATCGGGTCCTGCGAGTCCGGCGGCGACCCGACCGCGGTCTCCTCCAGTGGCAGCTACCGCGGCAAGTACCAGTTCGACTACGGCACCTGGGCCTCGGTGGGTGGCTCCGGAGATCCGGCCGCCGCTCCCGAGGCGGAGCAGGACTATCGCGCCGCGCTGCTCTACTCCCGCGCCGGCTCCAGCCCCTGGCCGGTCTGCGGTTAGGGCTCCAATTCGTCTTCGCTTCGCCCAGGCCACGCCGCCCGCTCCGTTCGCTCTTTGTACCGCCCAGCGACACAAACAGCGAACGGAGTTCGTATCCGCCTCGCCTCGGCCGCGCCAGTCGCGTAAGGACTCCGCCGCAGCCCCTCATCCTCTGGGTGCTCGACCCTAGCCCCTGACCGCGTGGTCCCTACACGGCCTCCCCCTGTTTGCCCTCCACACCTGCAACGCCGAGTCGCCCAGCCCCCGGGAGTGCCGGTTCTGCCGCCGCGACTGCGACGATGCCGGGGTGAGCGGCGAGCGCGTTCCCAGCCCGGATCCGCATGGCCCCGGCAGGAAGCCCCCAAAGGAGGCGATCGAGGAGGCGCAGGTGCGGGTGCCGACGCGGGGCAACCGCAAGCTGGAGGCGTTTCTCGGGGCGGTCAACGGCGACGAGCAGGTGCGCGCCTGGTGGTACATGGCCCAGATTCACGCCGAGCGGCTGGGGATGTCGGACCACTCCTGGGTGCACACCCAGATCGTCCTCAACATCGCCCTGCGGCTGCTGCGGCTGCTCGTCAAGGCGGGCGTTGAGCCGGCGGTCGTCGCGGACCATGGCATGTCGGCCCGCGATGCCGAGGTTGTCGTTGCCGGCGGCGCCCTGCTGCACGACGTCGGCATGTCGATCCACCGTGCCGACCACGAGGCCTACAGCCTCTTCCTGGCCAGCGGCGCTCTCGACCGCCTGCTCGCCGGCTCCTACCGCGAGCCGCAGCGAACCATCGTCAGCTCCGAGATCCTCCACGCGATCATCGGCCACCGCCGCCGTGGTGAGCCGTACACGCTCGAGGCGGGCGTCGTTCGCGTCGCCGATGCGCTCGACATGGCGCAGGGCCGCACTCGCATCCCGCTCGAGGCCGGGCAGGAGGGAATCCACTCGATCTCGGCGGCCGCGGTGGACGAGGTGCGGATCGAAGCCGGCAAGGAGCGACCGGTGCGGATCGAGATAGAGCTCAACAACTCGGCCGGGATCTTCCAGGTCGACGACCTGCTGGCCACGAAGATCCGCGACACGCCCCTGGAGGGCCGTGTCGAAGTCGCCGCCGAGGTGAAGGGGGAGAGCGAGAAGCGGCTGCTGAGCGGCTTTCGCCTCAGCTAGCCGTAGCGCTCGAGGTCGTAGTGGCGCCGTTCCTTGCGCTTCTCGAGGCTCGCCTGCAGCGCCGACAGGGCGATCACCAGGATTGCGAAGAAGCCGATCACGCCGAAGCAGAAGAAGGTGACGGTCTTATCGCTCACCGACCCCGCCAGGCCCTCGCCGTTGTCGGCCAGCGCCAGTGGGGCCGCGAGCAACAGCATCGTCAGTGCCGCGAGGGCGGCGACGACGAGATTGCGAGTGCGCGAGAAGGTCATCGATGCGCAATCTACCTCTTCCATAGGATGCGCCGCCAATGTCTGAGCTAGAGGCACTGCTGCTGGGGATCGTCCAAGGGCTCACCGAGTTCCTGCCGATTTCCTCCTCCGGCCACCTGATCCTGGTCCCCTGGCTGCAGGACTACACGTTCCTGATCGAACACCCTCACTTCAACAAGACCTTCGACGTCGCGCTGCACGTCGGGACCCTGGTCGCGGCGATCGGCTACTTCCGCTACGAGGTCGTCGCGCTGATCCGGGGCTTTCTCGAGAGCCTGCGGCGGCGGGCGATCGAGACGCCGGTGCAGCGGCTCTCGGTGGCGATCGCCGTGGGCACGGTCCCGGCCGCGATCGCCGGCGGCCTTGGCGCCAGCTTCTTCGAAGACACGCTGGGCGAGCCCTGGATGATCGCCCTGCAGCTGATCTTCTTCGGCGCTCTGCTGCTCTACGCCGACCGCCTGCCGCAGCGCAAGTCCCTGGAGCGCTCGACGGTCAGGGACGGCTTCTACATCGGCCTCGCGCAGATCCTCGCTCTCGCGCCAGGCACCTCGCGCTCGGGGATCACGATCACCGCCGCCCGCTACCTGGGCCTCGACCGCGACGCCGCCGCCCGCTTCTCCTTCCTGCTGCTGATTCCGGTGGTCGCCGGAGCCGCCCTCTACAAGGGCGCCAGCGCGGTGCACGAAGGCCTGCCCAGCGGCGTTGCCGGCCCGATGATCGTCGGCACGCTCGCCGCCGCGGTCTCCGGCTACCTGGCGATCGCCTTCCTGCTGCGCCTGGTCAGGACGTCGTCCTACGCTCCGTTTGTCTATTACCGCTACGCGGTGGGCGTGATCGTGCTGCTGGTCATCGCCGCCGGCCTGCGCCCCGCGACCTTCTAGAGAAGTCCGCCGTCGCCAGTGCTTAGAATCGAGTTGCCTCAACGGCCGGGGCGCCCCCGTGATCGACGGCGCTGCCACGTGAACCCACACCAGACCATCAGGCTCGCGGTAATCGACGACGACAGTGGCTTCGTGACCGTGCTCTCGAAGCGCACCGAGGCTGCCGGTTGGCAGCAGCGCACGCAGCGCGCCGCGATTCCGCCTGAGGAGCTGGTGGCGATGAAGCTGAACGCCGTCCTGGTCGACCCCACCGTGCTGGGAGACGACGCCTGGGGCTACCTGGAGCGCGTCTGCGACGGCCTGCCCGGCCTCGCGGTGGTGGTGTGCACGGGTCGCTCGACGGTCTCCCAGCGGGTTCGCGGCCTGCGGCTCGGAGTCGACGACTGGATCACCAAGCCGTGCCACCCCGAGGAGGTCATTGCCCGCATCGAAGCGGTTTCGCGCCGCCGCCGCCGGGCGCGACCGTACGGCGGAGCGGGACCGGTCCTCGCCGGGGAGCTGGAGATCCGTGCCGACCGATTCCAGGCCTTCGTTGCCGGCAACAGTCTCGACCTGACGCGGCGCGAGTTCGAGTTGCTGCAGCTCCTCGCCGACGCCAGCGGCCAGGTGCTGGAGCGTGAGGTCATCTACCAGCGGGTCTGGGGATATGCGATGGCTCACGGCGACCGCTCGGTCGATGTCTTCATCCGCAAGCTGCGCCAGAAGCTGGAGCGGTTCTCGCCGGCCTGGAGATACATACACACCCACTTCGGAGTGGGCTACCGGTTCGACCCTGAATCCTGCGATGCGACCCCTGCCCCGATTGCCGCCCCGGTGGTGGATGTTGCTTCACAGCCCGTTCACAGCAGTTTTACCGCGGCGTAACGGCAGGCGCGCCCCACGGGGGGATGCTCATGGCCCATGGCGCTGGAGGTACGTCCTGAGGAGCATGCCGCGCTGGTCGACGGGCAACCGCTCAGCCTGACCGTGCGCGAGCTGCAGCTGCTCACCGTCCTCACCGCCCACCCGCAGCGGATCATGACCCGCGAGGAGCTCTACGCCGCAGCGTGGGGGCGCGAGCCCCGTAGAGGCGACCGTGCCGTCGACGTCTACGTCAGCCGCCTCCGCGCCAAGCTGGGCGAGGCTATGCCGAACCGGCACCCGATCCACACACACAACGGGATCGGCTACCGCTTCTCGCCGGACGGCTGAGCCAGCCGGGCAGCCTCTTTACATCCTTTTCACATCTGCGACACAGAGGGGTAACAAGCTGCTGTGAGGCCGCTGAGAGTGTGATGCCGCTCGGCCGGGGAGGCCAGGCACCGAGTGATCAGATCAACGAGAAGGAGACAGAGTGACTAGCTCGAGATGGATTGCGGTGGTCGTCGGCTCGTTCGCCCTCGCGGTCGGCGTTGCCGCCTGCGGGAGCGGCAGCAGTAGCGGCGAAGGGGGCGAAGGCGGCACGATCAGCGGCGCCGGCTCGACCTTCGCCCAGCCGATTATCAGCCAGTGGGGGTCCGAACTGAAGAAGACGGACAACCTCACCGTCAACTACAACTCGATCGGCTCCGGCGGCGGGATCGCCCAGTTCCAGCAGAACACCGTTGACTTCGGCGACACGGACTCGGCGATGAGCGACGAAGAAATCGAAGTCGCCGACAAGAACGGCAGCACCGTCCATGTGCCGATCGTCTTCGGAGCGGTCACCGTCTCCTACAACCTGCCCGGGGTCGAATCAGGCCTCAACCTGAACGGGGAAACGATCGGCGACATCTATCTCGGCAAGATCACAAGCTGGGACGACCCGGCGATTGCCAAGCTGAACCCCGGCGCCAAGCTGCCGAGCACCTCGATCACCGTCGTCCACCGCTCCGACGAATCGGGCACCACGGCCCTGTTCACGCAGTTCCTCGACGAAACCAACAGCCAGTGGCATCAGCAGGTCGGCACCGACAAGACGGTGAAGTGGCCGACCGGGACCGGCGCCAACGGCAACGAAGGCGTCGCGGGGTCGGTCCAGCAGACCGAGGGCGCGATCGGATACGTCGAGCTCGCCTACGCCCTGCAGAACGAATTCACCACCGCGGCCGTGCAGAACGAAGCCGGCAAGTTCGTCGCGCCGACGCTCGAATCGACCTCGGCCGCCGGCGAAGGCGTGAAGTTCCCGCCCGACCTGCGCTTCAGCGCGATCAACGCCTCTACGGCCCCGGCCGCCTACCCGATTGCCTCGGGCACCTTCGTGATCGTCTACGAAGACCTCTGCAAGGCGGGCAAGAGCGAAGAGACGGCCAAGAACGTCGTCACCTTCCTCGACTACGGTCTCGGCGAAGGCCAGCAGGTGGCCGAAAAGCTCGATTACGCCGGGCTCTCGCCGGAACTGCTGGAAGCCTCGCAGGAAAAGGTCAACGGCCTCAAGTGCAACGGCAAGACGATCGAAGCCTCGTCCTAGTGCAAGCGGCGTCGATCGAAGCGTAGAGGTGGAGGCCGGAACGCAAGCGGCCACGAGGGGCGGGCGATCGCTGGATCGCTCGCCCCTCGCCCGCCTGCCCGACCGCGCCGCGCGGATCGGGCTGACCGTCATCTCGGCCGCGATCCTCGTCCTCCTTGCCTACTTCTTCGTCAAGCTCACGCTCGAAGCGAGGCCGGTCTTCGAAAAGTTCGGCGTCCTCAACTTCATCTTCGAAAACAATTGGGACGTCTCGAAAGGGATCTACGGTGCCCTGCCGCTGGTCGTCGGCACGCTGATCAGCGCGGTCCTGGCGCTGGCGATCGGGGTTCCGATTGCCGTCGCCGTCGCCCTCTTCCTCACCGAGCTGTGCCCGCGCCGGGCGCGCGGCTCGCTCACCGTCCTCGTCGACCTGCTGGCCGCGGTGCCCTCGGTCGTCTACGGCCTCTGGGCCTTCTACTTCCTGATCCCGAAGCTGAAACCGATCGAGCAGTGGTTCGCCGACACCTTCCACTTCATCCCCTTCGTCGCGACCGAGAACGTCGCCGGCCCCAACTACTTCATCGCCGGCCTGCTCCTGGCGATCATGATCCTGCCGATCGTCAGCGCGATCAGCCGCGAGGTTCTCGCGACCGTGCCCGCCGACCAGAAGGAGGCCTCGCTGGCGCTGGGGGCGACCCGCTGGGAGATGATTCGCACGTCGATGCTCCCCTACGCGCGGCGGGGGATCGTCGGCGGCTCGATGCTCGGTCTGGGGAGGGCGATCGGCGAGACGATCGCGGTGACGATCGTGATCGGCGACAACCCGATCCTCGGTCACAGCATCTTCGACCAGGGCTACACGCTGGCCGCCGTGATCGCCAACGAGTTCAGCGAGGCGGCTTCCGACCCGCTGCACAAAGCCGCCCTGATCGGCGCCGGCCTGGTTCTCTTCGTTCTCACCCTGCTCGTCAACTCGATTGCCCGCCTGCTGGTGATCCGCAGTGAGCGCGAGGGATCGAAGCCGATTGCGGTGGGGGTATAGAGATGGAGTCGGCGCCGCTCTCTCCACGCGACGTGTTGCCCGCCGTGAGCCCGCGGCGGCGCCGCACCGACCGGGCCGTCCGGGCGCTTCTCTGGCTGGCGACCGGGGTGGCGGTCGTGCCACTCGTCCTCATCCTCTTCTACATCCTGAAGAAGGGCATCGGCGCGTTCAGCGTCGAATTCTTCACCACCGATCCGACCGGCGATTTCCTCGGCGCCAAAGGGGGCGTGAAGAGCGCCATTCTTGGCACGATCGAGATCGTTGGCTTCGCCACGTTGCTGGCGGTGCCGCTGGGGGTCGGCGTGGCGCTCTACCTGACCGAGTACGGCGGCAAGGGAAGGCTGGCGCAGGCGGTTCGCTTCTTCGTCGACGTGATGACCGGGGTGCCGTCGATCGTCTTCGGCCTCTTCATCTACCTGACCCTGGTGCTCGCCGGCACCGGCGGCTCGAGCTTCGCCGGCTGGAAGGGCTCGGCTGCTCTGGCGCTGCTGATGCTGCCGGTGGTGACGCGCTCCGCCGAGGTCGTGTTGAACCTCGTGCCGGATTCGCTGCGCGAGGCGGCCCTGGCACTGGGCGCCCCGCGCTGGAAGGTGATCGTCCGCGTCGTCCTGCCCAGCGCCGCGTCGGGGATCGTCACCGGCGCTCTGCTCGCGGTCGCGCGCGCCGCCGGTGAGACGGCGCCACTGCTGTTCACGGCGACGATCGTCAAGGCGACGACACTCGACCTGAACCAGCCGATGAACTCGCTTCCCGCCCAGATCTTCCAGGACCTGAAGCAACCCAACGACGAACTGGTGCAGAGGGCATGGGGGGCGGCCGTTACGCTCGTGGCGATGATCCTGATCGTCACCCTGGTCGCCAAGCTGATCCAGCGAAGAAGCCAGGCGATCGGCGTCCGATAATGGAATCGAATGGAGAGGCTCCGCCGATGACCGAGTTCAACGACCCCGATACGGGCTCCGGGACGACCGGGAGCGCCGCCGGCGCCGGACAGCCGGTTGCCGCACGGCGCGCGACCTCGCCCGGGACGCCGTCGGCCGGCCCTCGGCTCGCCGAGGAGCTGCACGCGATACGGCTCGAGCAGCTGAGCGCCTTCTACGGCGACCACCAGGCGGTCAAGGGCGTGAGCATGACCTTTCAGGCGGGTGAGGTGACGGCGATCATTGGCCCGTCCGGATGCGGCAAGTCGACGATGGTGCGCTGCATCAACCGCATGCACGAGGAGATCCCCGGCGCCCGCTTCGAGGGTCGCGTGTTGCTCGACGATGTCGACTTGCACGCCTCCGAGGTGGACGTCGTCGCGGTGCGGCGCGTCGTCGGCATGGTCTTCCAGAAGCCGAATCCCTTTCCGACGATGTCGGTCTACGACAACGTTGCGGCCGGGCTGCGCTTCGTCGGCACCGGGCGCGGAGAGCTCGACGACCGGGTGCGCGAAGCGCTGGTCGGGGCCAGCCTCTGGGACGAGGTCAAGGATCGCCTGGGCAAACCGGGGGCGGGGCTCTCGGGGGGGCAGCAGCAGCGGCTCTGCATTGCGCGAGCGCTCGCCGTCGACCCCGAGGTGCTGCTGATGGACGAGCCCTGCTCGGCGCTCGACCCGGTCGCGACGTTGCGCATCGAGGAGCTGATCGCGGAGCTGAAGCAGCGAGTGACGATCGCGATCGTCACCCACAACATGCAGCAGGCGGCACGGGTCGCCGACACGACCGCCTTCATGCTGAGCGGTGAGCTGGTCGAGGTTGCCGCGACGACCCAGGTCTTCACCAATCCCAGCGACGAGCGCACAGAGCAGTACGTCTCCGGAAAGTTCGGTTGATGGAGACCCGGATCGAATACAAGGAGGACCTGGAGCAGCTCGAGGCGAGCGGCCTCGGCGGCCTCGACCTCGTCAGCGCGGCGCTGGGGCGGACCCTGGAGGCGATCGAGCACCAGGATGTCGAGCTGGCGCAGCTGGTGATCGCCGACGACGACCGGATCGACGGCCGCTACCTGGAGGTGCACCAGAGCCTGATCGCGCTGCTCGCCACGCAGTCGCCGGTGGCTACCGACCTGCGCCTGATCTCGGCCCTGTTGCACGTGCTGAAGAACGTCGAGCGGATGGGCGACCAGTGCGTGAACGTCTGCAAGCTGATCCCGCTGACCGGCAACGAGCCGCCGGCCGACGAGGAGATGGTGAAGCTGATCCTCACGATGGGTCGCCAGACCCGCACGCTGATCAGCCAGTCCAAGCGCGCCTTCGAGGAACGCAACGTGGAGATGGCCCGTGACCTCGTCCGCCAGGACGACCTCGTCGACAATCTCAACCGCGAGTGTTTCGCGCTGGCGCTTGCGATCGGCGACGACGCCGACAAGCGCGAGTGGGCGATGACGATGCTGCTTGCGGCGCGGGCGATCGAGCGGATCGGCGACAACGCGGTGGACATCGGCGAGCAGGTCGCCTTCGTGGTCACCGGGCTCTTCAAAGAGTTCGAGGACGCCTCGCATCCAAACGAGTAGGTGCGCCCCCGCGGCGAGATGCGCTTGAGATCCGGGGTGTTTGGGAACATGGGGCACGAGACTGGTGCTCTGTGCGGCGATAGATATCGGGTCGAATACGACGCGCGTGCTCGTGGCGCAGCCGCTGGATGGACAGCTGAAGAAGGTCATGGAGCAGCGGGCCTACACCCGCATCAACAAGGCTCTCGATTCCTCCGGCGCGATCCTCCCCGATAAGGCGGAGGAGGTCGCCGAGCTGGTCGCCACTCAGGTTCGTCTCGCCCGCGAGCTCGGAGCGGAGACGATTCGCGCCGTGGCCACCGCCGTCGTTCGCGATGCACCCAACGGCGAGGACGTGGCGCGAGCCATCGGCGCGGCCTCCGGCGTCCCGGTCGAGATCCTCAGCGAGCAGGAGGAGGGGAGGCTCTCCTTCATCGGTGCCACGAAGACCCTTGGGCACCCCGTGGAGGGGCGCGTCGGGGTCGTCGACGTCGGTGGCGGCTCGACCGAGGTGGTCCTCGGCACGGTCCCCGGCGGGGCGGAGGAGGTGCGCTCCTGGCGGGTCGGCTCGGGCGCGCTTGCCGATCAGCTGATCGCCTCCGACCCTCCCTCGGCGACGGAGATCCGCAAGGTGCGCGATCGCATCGAGGATATCTTCGCCGGGGTCGAGATCGAGCGCCCGGCGCAGGCCGTGGCCGTGGGCGGCAGCGCCACCTCGCTGCGCCGCCTGGTGGGAGCGGTGCTCGAGTACGAGACCCTGGAGCGGGGGATCCGGGTGCTGGCCGGCGACCCGGCCGCCGAGGTGGCGAAGCGCTTCGAGCTCGATCCAGAGCGGGTTCGCATCCTGCTGACCGGGGTGCTGCTGCTGGAGAAGATCTCGGACCTGCTCGGGCAGCCGCTGCAGATCGGCAAGGGGGGCCTGCGGGAGGGGCTCGTCCTCGACATGCTCAACGGCAGCACCGACGGCTCCTCGCCGGTCCGCCTCGCGGCGTAGGCCGCGCCGGCCCTCGCGTCGTAGGCCGCGCCGGCCCTCGCGGCGTAGGCCGCGCCGGCCCTCGCGTCGTGGCCGCCGCCTCGAATTCACGACTCGGGACGCTAGCCTGCGTCTCGTGGCGCGCGCTAGAGAGGTGCCGGGGTTTGACTGCGACGAGCCCTTTGCGCGCGCGGCAGTGCGGGTGGTCGAGGTGCGGGCGGCCGAGGTCTTCGAGCACTCGGCGGACGTGCTCGACGTCGAGGAGATCGAGCGGGTTCACGACATGCGGGTCGCGACCCGCCGGCTGCGCGCGTCACTGGAGGTGTTCGAGCCCTGCTTCCCGGCGAAGCGCTGGCGCCGGGCGTTGAGGCGGGTCAAGGCGCTGGGCGACGGGCTGGGCGAGCGGCGCGACCGCGACGTCGCGATCGCCTTTCTGGAGAGCTTTGCCTCGGATGCTCCCGAGGGGGACCGTGCGGACCTCGCCAGGCTCATCGCGGAGCTGCGCGACGAGCAGCGGCGGGCAAACGACGAGCTTGCGCCCCTGCTCGCCGCCAAGCGTCTCAAGAAGCTGCAGCGCCGGCTCGATGCCCTGGGGGAGGGAGGCGGATGAAGGCGCGCCGGCTGAGGGGCCTCGACCCGCAGGCGCCGTTGCGGGTCAACGCCGCCCGCATCGTCCAGGTGCGGGTCGAGGAGCTGTGCTCGCTTGCCGAGGAGGCGCTCGAGCCGTCCGCCGCGACGATCCAGCACGACATGCGGATCGCCGCCAAACGGTTGCGCTATCTGCTCGAGGTTGTCGGCGGGTGCTTTGGCGAGGAGGCCGCGGCGGCGCGCCGTGCGGCCCGCGAGCTGCAGGGGGTGCTCGGCGAGATCCACGACTGCGACGTGATGCTTCCTCGTGCGGAGGGGATCGAGTCCCTGGCGACGCTGCTGCGAACCCGCCGCGAGCTGCTCTTCGAGCGCTTCCGCGATCGCTGGCGGGCGGAGTCGCGCCGGGGCACCTGGAAAGCGCTCGAAGCGGCGCTGTAGGCGCTGGCAGTCACGGGGCCGGGAAGGGGTGCCTCAGTACGATGGCCAGATCGACGATCCGGCTCTTTACTCCAACCGAGAGATGTCCTGGCTCGACTTCAACCAGCGGGTCCTGGAGCTGGCCGAGGACCCGACGGTCCCGCTGCTCGAGCGGGTCAGGTTCTGCGCGATATACGCCTCCAACCTGGATGAGTTCTTCATGGTCCGGGTCGCTGGGCTGTTCGACCAGCTCGATGCCGGCATCGACGCCCGCGGCCCCGACGGGCTCGCTCCCAGCGAGCAGATCGACGCGATCCAGGCGCGGGTGCTGGAGCTCGACGGGCGCCTGCACCGCTGCTTCGGCGGCACCCTGCGCCCCGACCTGGAGGAGAACGGGGTGCGCATCGTGTCTCTGGCGGAGGCCAGCGACAGGGAGCGCCGCGAAATCGACCTGCGCTTCCACGAGCAGGTCTTTCCCGCGCTGACCCCGCTGGTGGTTGGCCTGGGCCGGCCGTTCCCCTACATATCCAACCTCTCGCTGAGCCTCGGCGTGCTGCTGCGCGATCCCGAGAGCGGCACCGAGATCATCGCTCGCGTCAAGGTGCCGAAGGAGCTGTTGGGCCGCTTCCTGCGGGTCGGCGAGGACGACAAGGTGTTCGTGCCACTCGAGGAGGCGATTGCCGCAAATCTCGACGCGCTGTTCCCCGGGGCCGAGGTCGTCGACTACGGCTACTTCCGGGTCACCCGCGACGCCGACTTCACCGTCTCCGATGAGGCGGACGACCTGCTGCTTGCGGTTCAGGACGAGCTGCGCCGCCGCCGCTTCGGCGAGGTGGTCAGGCTGGAGGTTGCGGCCGGGATGAACCCGAAGCTGCGCGGCCAGCTGGTCGATGCGCTGCGCCTCGAAGACCGTGAGGTCTACGACATCGACGGGCTGATCGATCTGGCCGACCTCACCGACGTGGCGGACGTGCCCGGCCACGCCGAGTTGCGCTTCGAGCCGTGGACCCCGGTCACCCAGCCCCGCCTGCAGGCGCAGGACGAGGAGCCGCTCGACATCTTCGCCGCGATTCGCCAGGGCGACGTCCTCGTCCACCATCCCTACGACTCGTTCGCCACCTCGGTCGAGCGCTTCGTCGAGCAGGCCGTCGCCGACCCCGACGTGCTCGCGATCAAGCAGACCGTGTACCGGACGAGCGACGACTCGCCCCTGGTTCCGGCGCTCATCCGGGCCTCCGAACGAGGCAAGCAGGCGGTCTGCATGGTCGAGCTCAAAGCCCGCTTCGACGAGGCGGCCAACATCCACTGGGCGAAGGCGCTCGAGGAGGCCGGAGTGCACGTCGTCTACGGGATCCCAGGCCTCAAGACACACGTGAAGGCGATCCTCGTCGCCCGCCGGGAGGGCGACCAGGTGCGCGAGTACGTCCACATCGGCACCGGCAACTACAACCCGACGACGGCGCGGCTCTACACCGACCTGGGCCTGTTTACGGCCGATCCCAAGATCGGCGCCGACGTCGCCGAGATGTTCAACTTCCTGACCGGCTATGGCCGCCCCGCGGAGTACCGCAAGGTGCTGGTCTCGCCGACCACGATGCGCGATCGCATCCTCGAGGAGATCGGAGATACGGTGAGCGCGCAGCGCGCCGGCGAGTCCGCCAGGATCGCTCTGAAGATGAACTCGCTGGTCGACGCGCAGTGCATCGAGGCGCTGTACGCGGCGTCGCAGGCCGGCGTGCGCGTCGACCTCAACGTGCGGGGAATCTGCTGCCTGCGCCCGGAGGTCCCGGGCGTCTCCGAGAACATCCGCGTCGTCTCGATCGTCGGCAGGTTCCTCGAGCACTCGCGGGTCTACGCATTCCAGCGGGGGGAGGAGACGCGGGTCCTGACCGGCTCGGCGGACCTCATGCCGCGCAATCTCGAGCACCGGGTCGAGCTCGTGGTTCCGGTCGAGGACGGGGCGCTGCGGGCGGAGCTGCTGGATGTCCTGGAGCGCTGCTTCGCCGACAACGCGAACGCCTGGGACCTCGGTGCCGACGGGGTTTGGTCGCGGCGCAGCGCGCCGCCCGAGGAGCGGCGCAGCGTCCAGGGGGAGCTGCGTGAGCGGCACGCGCTGCGCGCTGGAGAGCCGCTCGCGGTGGCGCCTGGCTGACGAACCATCCCGCCGTGACGACCAATAGGATGCGCGCGTGGTTCGTCTTTCGCTTCTGCCGCGCGACAGCACTTTCTTCGACCTCTTCATAGAAGCCGGTCAGAACACGGTTCACGCGGCACGCCTGCTCGACGAGATGATGCGCGCCTGGCCCGACGACAGTGGCCTCTCGCGCGAGATCCTCAAGGCCGAGGGAGAGGGCGATCGGATCACCCACGACATCGTCCAGCGGCTCAACTCCACCTTCGTGACGCCGATCGACCGCGAGGACATCTACGGCCTGGCGACGCAGATGGACGACGTGGTCGACTACACAGAGGAAGCCGCCGACCTGCTCGGCCTCTACAAGATCGAAGCGCCGATGGAGCAGGCGCAGGCGCTGACCGCCGTGCTGGTCAAGGCCTGCGAGCAGCTGGCCGCGGCGCTCGAGCACCTGCGCGATTTCAAGGACCTCGAGCACTACTGGATCGAGATCCACCGGCTCGAGAACGACGGCGACCGGATCTCGCGCGACGCGGTCGCCTCGCTGTTCTCCGACGGGATCGACCCGATGGTCGTGATTCGCTGGAAGGACATGTTCGCCGTGCTCGAGAACGCCATCGACTCGACCGAGACCGCGGCGCAGATTCTCGAGGGCATCGTCATCAAGAACTCGTGACGGGCTCAAACGCCGCCATGCCGCGTTCTCGGTCGCTCACGTGCAGAGCACGCTTCGCCCCCTGCGTCCTTGCCTGGCGGCGTTTGAGCCTCGTCACGGAAGCTGGCCGTGTCCTCTGACGTCGTCCTGGTAATCGTCGTCGCCACGGCGCTCGCCTTCGACTTCACCAACGGCTTCCACGACACCGCGAACGTGGTCGCCACGGCGATCTCGACCAGGGCGGCCCGGCCGCAGGTCGCGATCGGGATTGCGTCGCTGCTCAACTTCCTGGGCGCGTTCATCTCGATCTCGGTGGCGGCGACCGTCGCAAACGACGTCGTAAACGCCGATGTGATCACCCCGACGGTCGTCTTCGCGGGACTGATCGGCGCCATCGCCTGGAACCTGATCACCTGGTGGCTCGGGCTGCCGTCCAGCTCCTCGCACGCCCTGATCGGGGGCGTCGTGGGCTCCGCGGTGGCAGCCGCAGGATTCGACGCCGTGCTCGCGGAAGGGCTGGTCGGCAAGGTGCTGATCCCCGCGGTGATCGCGCCACTGGTCGCCTTCGTGGTCGCCGGGCTCTGCATTGGGATCGTCTACCGCGTGGTGGGCCGGCAGCGCCCCGGACCGGTGACGCGCGGCTTCCGCTACGGGCAGATCGTCTCCGGCGGTCTGCTGGCCCTTGCCCACGGCACGAACGACGCGCAGAAGACGATGGGCATAATCACCCTGGCCCTGATCGCCAACGGCACGCTGGCGGCAAACGCCGACCCGCCGCTCTGGGTGATCGTCACGGCGGCGACGGCAATCGCGCTCGGCACCTACAGCGGCGGTTGGCGGATCATTCGCACCACCGGGACGCGGATCATCAAGATGGACTCCGCCCAGGGCTTCTCCGCGCAGGGGGCGGGGGCGGCGGTGATCCTCGCCTCGACCCATTTCGGCTTTCCGCTGTCGACGACCCACGTGATCAACGGCGGGGTGATGGGAGCCGGCGCCGGTAAGCGTCTCTCCGCGGTGCGCTGGGGGGTCGCGGGAAACATCGTCGTGGCCTGGCTGCTGACCCTGCCCGCGGCGGCGGTGATCGGCGCAGCCGCCTACGGCCTCAGCACCCTGATCGGGGCCGGGGCCCTGGGTCCGCTGCTTGTCTCCCTTCTGTTCGTCTCGGTTCTGGCTGCGGCGTTTGTCCGGCGCTCGCAGCGGAGCGCGCCCGTCCCGGCAAGCTGACCGATGGCTGTCATCGTCCACACCAAGGAACTTGCGCAGACGGCGATCGCCTCCCTGGTGGCGGGCGTGGGGGTGACGTTCGTGTTTTCGCTGGCGATCTGGGGCGCCGTTCGCTTCGTCGACCTCAACCGCGAACGGCGGCCGGTCGCCGCCGCCGCAGCAGCGGCGCTCGGGGCGCTGGCTCTCGCGGTGACCCTGGCGACGGTCATCGTCGGGATCGTCGTGATGACGAGCAAGTAGCGCAGCAGGCGTAAGATTTGTCCCGTGCGCACCCTGCGCAATGTCGCAATCGTCATGTTGCTGGCCTTCGCCGTGGCCTTCGTCCCGGGTGGCGGGAATGCGGCAGCAGCGCTGGTGGCGGCGATGACGATGGGCTTCCTGGCGGCACTCGCCTGGATGCTGTACGTGCTGAGTCGCCAGAACCAGCTCACGCTGGCGACCCTGAGCGACGGTCGCCGGGCGATTCTCTACGGTGCGCTGGGGTTGATCGCACTGCTGATTGCCGGCAGCGACGAGCTGCTGTCGAGCGGCGGCGGAACCGTCGCCTGGATCCTTCTGCTCGCCGCCTCGATCGCGGCGATCTGGCGGGTCTGGGTGGAGTCCAACTCCCTCTATTAGCGGGTTTGGCACGGAGCTGTGACTGAATTGTTCGCTTGAGCGCACCATGCGTGCGCCGGCGAGTGGGACGGTCTGGGTGTGCCGCCCCAGGCCGTCGACAGCACAGTTCGCAGGGAGGCCGGGACCGCCTCGATCGAGTTGATCGCCGTGGTCCCGTTTCTGCTGTTGCTCGTCCTGGTGGCGGCGCAATTCGCGCTTGCGGGGCAGGCGCTGTGGTCGGCGGGCGTCGCGGCGCGAGCGGGGGCGAGGGCGGCGCTGGTCGGCGGCAATGCCGGCCGTGCAGCGCGGCGGGCGCTGCCCCCGTCGATGCGCGCCGGGGCGCAGGTGAGCGATCGCGGCTCCGTATCGGTGCGAGTCCCGGTGCCCCGCCTGGTGCCCGGACTGCCGCGACTCATGGTTGGCGCCAGGACCGAGCTGGACGGTGGCAATGGATGAGCGCGGGCAGGCGTCGGTCGAGCTGGTCGCCGCGGTTCCCGCGCTGCTCCTGGCCGGCCTTCTGGCGCTGCAACTGCTGGCCGCCGGCTACGCGCTGACCCTGGCCGACGGCGCGGCCGAGGCCGGCGCGCTGGCGCTGGCCGCGGGACGCCCCGCGGAGCGCGCGGTGCGTCGTTCGCTGCCCGGCTGGGCGGAGGGCGAGGTCGACGTCTCGGTGCAAGGCGGACGGGTCACCGTGCGCCTGCGGCCGCCCTCGCCGTTCGGTGCGATCGCCGAGCGCCTGGCGGTCACCTCCACGGCTGCCGCGAGGCCGCGATGACGGCGATCCTGGTCACCCGCGTGGGCACCGCGGCGGGCTCCAGGGCCACGGCCGCGGCGCTCGCCTGCGCTCGGTCTGAACCACACTGCGCCGGTCTTCTGATCGAGCTGGGGGCGCGACGGGCGCCCCGCCCAACCCTGGTCGCGTCGGCCGCTGCCCGCGCCCTCGAGGAAAGGCTGGCGGTTCACCTGCCCGAGGCCGGGGTTGCCGCGCGTGGCTCGGCCTGTCACCTGGCGCTTCCCGCGGGCAGCGACGGCATCCAGGCCCTCGCGGCCGCGCTGCCGATGGTCGACGATTCGATCGCCGCGGTCCACCTGCCGCCCGGGCTCCTCCAGGACGCTCTCGACGAGTCGCCGCGACGGGTGCGGGGAGTTCTGCTCCGCGCGGACCTCGCCGCCGATCGCGCTCTCACGGCGCTCGTGGCGCGCGACGCGAGGGAACGCGGCCTGCGCTTGGCGGTCCTCAAGGAGCCGCTTGGCTGGCTCGCGTCCCGCCTGGCTCTGGCAGGCCTGCCGCCGGCCGGCTCGAACGGTGGCCTTCCCAAGCCGCTCTGCGAGCGGCTGCTTGGAGAGGGCGGTCCGGTCCCCACCCAGCCGCAGGACGCCGGGCCCGACGCCGAGGCGGCCGTCCAGCCCCGGATACAGTTCCGGTTGTGAGCACTTCTGCGACCGCCGCTCCATCGCCGGCTGCGATCGAGGCGACCCTTGCGCTGCTCCGGCCGGCGAGTCGGGAGCCGCGGCCGCCGGTCGGCGCGGGCTACATCGACCTGCTCGGCGAGCGCAACGCGATCGGGCGCCATCCGGGGCAGCAGATGATGCGCAGCCGGGCGCTGCCGGTGATCTACGAGCGGCTCTGGCGCCCGTTTGGGGCCCGCCTCCTGATGGGAGCGATCGGCCCGGGCACCGACGAGGAGCATCGCATCGCGCTGCAGATGCTCGACGTGTCGCGGGGCGATCGGGTGCTCGATGTGGGATGCGGTCCCGGTAACTTCACCCGGGACTTCGCGCGTGCGGCGCCCGACGGGCTGGCGGTTGGCGTCGATGCGTCGGAGACGATGCTGGCCGCCGCGGTCAAGAACGTGTCTCAAAATCCCCCACGCACGGCTGGCGGGGGCGAACGCCTCGCGTATGTGCGGGCGGACGCAGCCGCGCTTCCCTTTGCCGAGGGGAGCTTCGATGCGGCCTGCTGCTTTGCCGCGCTCTACCTGATCGACGAGCCGATGAAGGCGATCGAGGAGATCGTCCGGGTCCTCGCGCCGGGCGGCCGGGTTGCGCTCCTGGCGAGCTGCAACCGCGGGCCGCTGCCCGCCGGCGTCCTGGGCGCCGTGACCCGCCGGCTGGCGGGTGTGCGGGTCTTCGACCGCGATGAGCTGACCGGCGCGCTTGCGACCAACGGCCTGGTTGGAATCGAGCAGCGCGTCGCCGGTCTTGGGCAGTTCGTGTGGGCGCGGAAGCCGCCCGCCGCCGGATGAGGTAGCGACCCACCGCGCCTGTCACAGAATTGTTCGATTGAGCGCACCACACGTGCGTCCGGCTCCGGCACGCTGGTCTCATGCGAGGCGATGGAGAGAGAGGTCAGGCCCTGCTGGCGGCGCTGGGTGGCTCGTTTGCCCTGCTCGCGATGGCGCTGGCGCTGGTCGCGATCGCCGGAGCGGTGACCGGGAAGGGCCGGGCACAGCGCGCCGCGGATCTGGCGGCGATCTCAGCGGCCCGCTCGATGCGCGACGACCTGCCGCGTCTCCTGTCGCCGCCGGCGCTGCCCAACGGGCTTCCGAATCCGCGCCATCTGGAGCGGACCGCATACCTGGCACGGGCGCGCGCCGCGGCGCTTCGCGTGGCCACGGCAAACGGTGTCTCCACCGAGCGCGTGCGGGTCTCCTTTCCGGACCGGCTCTCCTTCATGCCCGTGCGAACCAGGGCGGTCGTGACCGGCCAGGTTGACCTGGGCGCCGGAGAGACGGCACGGGGAACGACGACGGCGGTCGAGGCATCGGCGGTCGCCGAAGCCGCCGCACCGACGAGTGCCGCCGGTTCGATGCCCGCAATGGCCAGCGGCGGCGGATACCGCGGCCCGCTCGCCTACCGGCAGGGCAAGGGCATGCGCCCGGATGTCGCGACCGCCTTCGACCGGATGGCGGGGGCAGCCGCACGGGCCGGCATTGCGCTCGTGGTCAGTTCGGGGTTTCGCTCCGACACCGAACAGGCGGCGCTGTTCGCCGCCCACCCCGACCCGCGTTGGGTCGCCCGGCCCGGACACTCCCTGCACCGCTGCGCGACGGAGCTCGACCTCGGGCCGATTGCCGCCTACGGCTGGCTGGCGGCAAACGCGCCGCGTTACGGTTTCGCCCAGCGCTACTCCTGGGAGCCATGGCACTACGGATACGCGGTCGGGCCGCCCCCCTGCTCGGAGGCCGGCAACGCTGGTGGTGGGGGAGACGGCGCCTTCGCCGGCATCGATCTGCCCTCCTTTGTGCCCGCCCGCTTCCGAGCGCCGCTGCTGCGAGCCGCCGCCCACTGGAACGTTTCGGCCGCGCTGCTCGCCGCTCAGTTGATGGCCGAGTCCAACTTCAACCCGTTCGCGGTCTCGGCGGCCGGCGCCCAGGGGATCGCCCAGTTCATCCCCTCGACTGCTGCCTCCTACGGGCTCCGCGACCCCTTCGACCCGGTCGAAGCGATCGACGCCCAGGCCCACCTGATGGCAGACCTGCTGCGCCAATTTGGCGGGCCGGCCCTCGCCCTCGCCGCCTACAACGCCGGCCCCGCTCCGGTCGAGGCCTGTGCCTGCGTCCCCTCGATTCCCGAGACGACCGCCTACGTCAGTCGCATCCTCGCCCTGCTCGGCGGTGCCGGCGCCCTCCAAGTTCCCAGCTTCGAGGTGCGCCTGATCGCATAGCCGGGCCGGGCGAAGCTGCGGTAGCCTGCCGTGGCGATGGCGACAGTCGAGGTGCAGGGAGTCGAGGGGATGCAGGCGCTGCTCGGCCAGGAGATCGGGCCGAGCGAGTGGCGTACCGTCACCCAGGAGGACATCAACACGTTCGCCGAGCTGTCCGGCGACGACCAGTGGATCCACGTCGACGTCGAGCGCGCAAAGAGCGAGAGTCCCTTCGGGACGACGATCGCTCACGGCAACCTCACCCTGTCGCTGGTTGACGGCTTCCGCAAGGAGATGATCTCCTCGAGCGGCTTCGCTCTGGGCGTCAACTACGGCTGGAACAAGATCCGCTTCCCGGCCCCCGTCCCGGTCGACAGCCGCGTCCGCGCCAAGGCCGAGGTCGTCTCGGTCGACGAGGTCGGCGGCGGCTGGTGGCAGATGGTGACCCGCTTCACCCTCGAGGTCGAGGGCTCGGAGAAGCCCTGCTTCGTCGGCGACAGCGTCACCCGCGTGATGGCCGCCACCTGACGCTCCCTTCGGCTCGATCGTGCAGCGGGGGCTATCTCCCGTAGCCGGCCTCGCGCAGCTCCGCCAGCGTCACCATCAGCGTCCGCGGCGCCGCCGCGAGGCCGCGAAAGCCGAAGTGCTCATAGAAGCCCGCCGCGTCATCGTCGATCGCGTGTACGAGCGCCGCTCGCACGGCGACATCCCGGGCGGCTCGGCATACCCGCTCCAGCGCATCGGCGAGAAGGCGCGCCCCGAGCCCCTCTCCCTGATGCCGCCGGTCGACGGCAAGCCGGGCGAGGATCGCCACCGGGATGGGGAAGTGACGGGAGAGGCCCTTGCGAACGGACTCGGTCGCCTCGCTGTGCTCGATCTGGCCGGCCAGCAGCACGTAGTAGCCGCGCACTGCGCCCTCGGTGTCTGTGGCGACGAAGGTGCGGGTCGCGTCGCGTCGCTCGCCTTGGTCTGCGTAGCGAACGAGCCAGCGGTCCAGGGACACCTTTCCGCAGGCAAAGTCCGCTGCTTGGTGGCGAGCCGGGTCGTAGCGCTCGATGAGCGCGTAGCGCTCGCTCACGCGCGAGCGCGGAGGTCTCTGAGCCGGACGACGGTGTCTTCGTCAGGTCGCTCGAGAGCGTCGAGGAAGCGCCTGGCCTCCTCCTCGTCGAGCGCGATCGCCCGCCGATCGGCGAGCACCTCCTGCGCCCGCTCCCGGGCGGCGCGGCGGAAGAAGTCACTCAGGCTCTCACCCAGCGCCGAGGCAGCTGCGGCATCGAGCTGGCGCTCCTCGTCGCTTAGCCGGACTTCGATTCGGCGGATCTTCGGGCTCGCGGTCGGCTCCATGATCCGTACATTGTACGTGAGAGAGGCCGGATGCGCAATTCTGCCTGGCCGACCGCGGCGGGCGCGCCAGGCAGGTGATCCGCCGCTCCTCTCAGTGCCCGGTGCCCACCGGGATCGGGCCGAACAATTGATGCAACGTCAACAAGATCCGCTTCCCGGCCCCCGTCCCCGTCGACAGCAAAGTGCGCGCCAAGGCCGAGCTCGTCTCCGTCGACGAGGTCGGCGGCGGCTGGTGGCAGATGGTGACCCGCTTCACCCTCGAGGTCGAGGGCTCGGAGAAGCCCTGCTTCGTCGGCGACAGCGTCACCCGCGTGATGGCCCCCACCGGGTAGCAGGGGTCAACCTGCCGGGGCGGATCGCTGCTCTACCCAGGCGGCGATTTCGTCTCGACTGGCCTCTCCAGCCGCGATGCGCTCCATCATCGGTACGTCGGTGTCGGGGTCGGCGTCCAGGATCGGCAGGTCGTTGGCCAAGCGTTCGACGAGGACGGCGGCCTTCTCGATCAGCGTCGGAAATGCCTCGTGGTCGCCGAACCCGGCGCGAGGTACGGCCAGAGCCGAGTCGGCCAATCCGATGTTCGGCAGTTCGGCCACCCGCTCGGGCTTGAGGCCGAGGACCTCGGCCGCGATTTGGCAGTAGTCGCCTAACTCGAGGTAGTAGACCAAGACCGGCCGTCCGTGGCTACTCGGCCAGGCGGCGCAGGGTCTTGTCGTGCTTCTTCATCGCCGCGCGAAGCTTCTGGCGCTGCTCCTCTGGGGTTCCAGGCAGGCCGGATTTCAGCTCGCGCTTGGGCGCGACCTTCTTGGGGGAAGTTGCTTGCGCGTGGGACTTCATCGCTTGGACATTGTTGCAGCCGCGCCGGCCCTCGCGAGGCACAGCTATGGGGCCGAACAATTGATGCAACGTCAACAAGATCCGCTTCCCGGCCCCCGTCCCCGTCGACAGCAAAGTGCGCGCCAAGGCCGAGGTCGTTTCCGGCGGCGGCTGGTGGCAGGTGGTCACCCGCTTCACCCTTGAGGTCGAGGGCTCGGAGAAGCCCTGCTTCGTGGGCGACAGCGTCACCCGCGTGATGGCGCCGGCCGGCTGACGACGGCAGCAGAACCGCCGAAGCGCCTGGCATGCTCGGCTGGTGGCGCAGACAACAGCTATCTACTACCGCGACAAGCGCGGCGTCGAACCGGTCGATCGGTTTATCGAGGCATTGTCGGCGAAGCGCGCGGCGAAGATCGACGACTACATTGAGGAGCACCTGAACGGCAAGCCGCCGGGTGCGCCGCCACCGGAGTAACCGATCACCTCGCAGATCGAGGGCGAGTTGCGGGAGTTGCGGGCCGCTTCGCCAACACGCGCTATCGAATTCTCTACCAGCGCTCCGGCAACCTCGTCGTGCTGCTGCATGCTTTCGAGAAGGACACCGGGGTGGTGCCGGCTGCCGAGAAGACGCTGGCGAAGCGGCGTATGGTCGACTTCAAGCGACGGATGGATGCAAAGCCGCGGGTGCCACCACGGGCGGCGGGTCGAGATGCGCCACCCCGCAGCCGAGGAAGGGGTTGACTCGCTTATCTATTTAGATAAACTCGCCACCATGAGCGCAAATGCCAACAACCGCATCAGCCCCAAGGGCAAGTCGGCAGCCAAGGCAGCGCAGGGCCGGGCCCGGCGTAGCGAGGAGTACCGCGAGGCGCGCGACGAGTACGCCGCGATCCGCGAACTGCGCGAGCGAAACTGGATTGCCGCCCACATCCGGGAGCGCCGCTATGAGCTCGACCTCACCCAGCAGGAGGTTGCCGTGCGGGCCGAAACCTCCCACTCGTTCATCTCCAAAGTGGAGGGCGGCGACCACATCCCGACGATCCCTGTCCTCAAGCGCATCCTCGCTGTGCTGGACGAGGAGCTGTTGATCGGCATCGAGCGACAGGTTCCCGACGAGGAGCCAGAGCGCGAGGTGGCGCCCGTTCCGTCGCTCGCCGTGGCCTGAAGCCTCAGGTCAACTCCGCGATGAGCACGCCGCCGTGAGGCGTGATCGGTCAATCATGGTCACCGACGTCCTTGTCGCGATCGCGGCCCTTGCCACTCCCCACCGGGATCGGGCCGAACAATTGATGCAACGTCAACAAGATCCGCTTTCCGGCCCCCGTCCCCGTCGACAGCAAAGTGCGCGCCAAGGCCGAGCTCGTCTCGGTCGACGAGGTCGGCGGCGGCTGGTGGCAGATGGTCACCCGCTTCACCCTCGAGGTCGAGGGCTCGGAGAAGCCCTGCTTCGTCGGCGACAGCGTCACCCGCGTGATGGCGCCGGCCGGGTAGCAGGGGTCAACCTGCCGGGGCGGAGCGCTGCTCCACCCAGGCGGCGATTTCGTCTCGACTGGCCTCTCCAGCCGCGATGCGCTCCATCATCGGTACGTCGGTGTCGGGGTCGGCGTCCAGAATCGGCAGGTCGTTGGCCAAGCGTTCGACGAGGACGGCGGCCTTCTCGATCAGCGTCGGAAATGCCTCGTGGTAGTAGACCAAGGCGAGGGTCAGTACCTCCGGGTCGAGAGTTGCCTGGGTAATCCTTTTCTACTTAAAATCTTATTCAACTGGTAAAGTGGAAAATATGTCTGAGGTAGAAAAGCGCTGGCGGAAGATCCTTGCGCTGGCGCTAGAGGGCGCGACCGTCGAAGCTGCGCCGAGCGACAGCGACGCTGACCTTATGGTTCGGGCTCCCGATGGCCGGATGATCGCGATCGAGGCGAAGTGGGCTGGTGAGGGTTGGCCGCAGGATGTCCGACGCGTGGCGGGGATGCTCGGCGAGCATTGGCCGGAGAATCTCGTCCTTTTCGCCCGGAGACTGTCCCCCGGCGCGATCGAGTGGTTACGGAACCGCGGCGCGAACTGGGCCGACGAGGCCGGTCAGGCGCGCATCATCGGCCCTGGCGGGCTGGTCGTAATCCGCGAACCCACCCGGCCGCCTGGCAACGAGAGCGCGCAACGCTCCTTCTCCTGGTCGAAGTCAGCGATTGCGATGGCAGAGGTGATCCTTGCCCACGAAGATCGCCCGCTGCGCGTGGCCGAGCTGGCGGGCGAGAGCGATTGGTCGGTTGCGCAGGCCGCCAAAGTTCTCAAGGCATTCGATGACCAGGGATGGACGGTCAAGCAGGGCACCGCTCGGGGCCCCGGCGCGCATCGAAGGCTCATCGACGCTGACGGAATGCTCGCCGCATGGTCAGCTGCGGTCGCTGATTCCCGACGCGAAGTCCGCGTTGCCCATCGCGCGACCAAAGACGTGATGGCGCTCCTGCGCAACGACCTCGGCCCGGCGTTGGAGCGCCGAACTGCTTGGGCTGTTAGCGGCTGGGCTGGCCTCGAGCTTGTTGCCCCGTTTGCGACGACGACGCCCGGCCTGCAGGTCTATGTGGTGGACATCGACTTCAACGGTCCGCTTAGCGACGCGATCGAGGAGGCGGGCCTGCGCGAGGTCGATGAGGGTGGTCGAGTGACTTTTTGGGCAGCCGACGATCGTGTCTTCAATTGCTCCCAGCGGGTCGCAGGCGTTCCGGTCGTAAGTGCCCCGCGCTTGTTTGCGGACCTCTCCTCCTTCGGCGGCCGCGGAGGCGATGGCGCCGACCACGTCAAGGAGCAGCTGATCGACCCACTGCATAGGGAGAGCCTGAGCGAGGAGGATGGCGCCGATGGATGAACGACGCTCCCGCGAGACCCGGGCCCGAGCCGAGCTTGCGCTGGTGCGCCTCCTGCACGCGCTTGGAGATGAGGACACCTTCCTGGTTGTGCTCGGCGGTCTGGTGCCCGAGGTGCTGGCACGTGGCGAGGCTCGCGTGCCGGAGCACCTTGGCACCACCGATGTCGATGTCCTCCTCCTCACCCATGTGGATGCCGACGCCGATCTCGGCAGCGTCGAGCGAGCCTTGGAGTCCCTTGAGTTCAAACCAGATCCGAATCAGGATGGCTGGCGCTGGCGAGGTCCGATCGACGGTGTGTCGGTGAAGCTTGAGTTTCTATGCGACCTCCCCGACTACCGGGGGGGTGAGGTCGTCCGGCCGCGCGGATGCCAAGAGCTCAGTGCCCAGAACCTCCGCGGCACCGGCTATGTGGCCCGCGACTTCGCCTGGGAGGAGCTGGGTGGCGAGCTTCCCGACGGCACGATGGTGACCGTGCGTGTCCGCTTCGCCGGCCTCGAGGGCTATCTGCTCTCCAAGTGCGTGGCGGTGCGCAGCCGCGCCGCCGTGAAGGACTACTACGACCTCGTCTACGTACTTCAGCACAACCGAGCTGGAGGGCCAGAGCGGGCCGCCCATCGCCTGCTGAGTGGCGAGTTCGCCGATGACCTCGACTCGCTGCGGACCACCTTCATCGAGGTGCGAGAGCGCTACGTCAAGACCACCGACAGCGGTCCGGTCGGGTATGCCGCGCAGGCGGTAGAAGTTGAGCCCGGGACCGAAGCGGGGACGCTGCGTGCCGACGCCGTCGACGTGGTTCAACGTTTCTTCACCGCCCTGGCTCCCGATGCGAGCGGTGGCCGTGCAGGTGATCGTTGATGTTGCCGCGAGCGCTTCGGTTTCCGGGTCGACGAGGTCGGCGGCGGCTGGTGGCAGGTCGTCACCCGCTTCACCCTCGAGGTCGAGGGCTCGGAGAAGCCCTGCTTCGTCGGCGACAGCGTCACCCGTGTGATGGCCCCCGCCGACCGACGAGCGGTCCCCCTACGGCCCCGCCCTGGCCAGCAGCCCCGCGACGGCCAGCCCCCGGTCGAATGCCTCCCCCGCTCCCAGTGGCGCCGCAGTATCGGGCCCGATCGCAAGCCCCTCGCGCCGGCTGCGCGCCCGCAGCTCACCGTGGTGGCCGCGAATAGGCCGGGGAACCGTGTGAACCACCCGCCCGTCGGGGCGGCGGAAGACCAGATCGCCGTCTCCCTTGCGGGCCACGCCGAACCCACCCTCGTGCACGAGTCGGTGATGGCGCCCGCAGAGCAGCACCAGGTTGTCGATCTTCGTCTCCCCACCTCGCGCCCAGTGCACGATGTGGTGGGCGTCGACCCAGCGGCGGCTCTCACAGCCCGGGAACTGGCAGTGGCCCTCGTCGCGCACATCCAATGCACGACGCATCGCCGCCGGGACACTGCGGCTCCTGCGGCCCACGTCGAGCTCCCCACCTCTGCGATGGAGGATCGGCAGCAGCGAGGCATCGCAGGCCAGCCGCTGCGCGGTCTGCGCACAGATCGCCGGGCCGGCCTCGATGCCGCAGCCCGATCTCCGCTCGCCGCCCAGCGCCTCAATATCGGCATGGACGACGACCTGGCGCCGCTCGCCACCGCTGCGCACCCCACCACCGCCCGCCAGCGCCGCCTCGGCGACCTCCCCCAGCGCGTCGGCGCCACTCACCGACCGCGGCTCTGAGGAACCGCCTTGGGAGGTCCCTTCACGCTCGCCGATCGCCTCCCGCCCAGCCTCGATCGCCGCTAGGAACAGCGCCCCGTCCTCGGGCGCCAGCCGGCCGCGAATGCGAAGGCTGCCGTCCTCCTCCCATTCCCAGGAGAGGAAGCGCTCGCGGTGGGCGGCCTCAGCGCTCTCCAGCGACACCGCCCGCCGGTAGCCACGCACCAGCCGCTCCAGCTGCGCCGCACTCGCAAAGCGGGCCATCTCGACCAGCTCCGCCTCGATCTGCGCCGTGGCGATCCTGGTTATCGCCCGCACCTTGGAGTAGCTGAGCTCGCCCCGCCTGAACCGCTCCCGCACCAGGGGCAGAGCGCCAAGCGCCCGCCCGACCCGCACGTGCTCGCGTGCCGAGCGGGGATCGATCGAGCAGCGCCAGGCAACCCATGCCCCACACGAATGAAAACCCCAGGCCTCGTGCCCACCGCGGCGCTCGAGCTCTGCGACCAGCTCCAGCCAGCGGCACGTCGCCGCCGCGATGTGGGCCGCCAGCTCCCCGATCTCGCGCTCGATCCACTCCGTCGGCGCCGCCGCCAGCGACCTCTTAGGCGCAGATGCGCCCGCTCCTCCCACTCCCTCTACGAACATATGTTCGATAGTAAAGCGACCCGCGGACGGCAAAGGTGCGCGAGCAACGGATGCACCCCCCGGGCCTCAGGAGGGCTGCGACCCGGGCGGCATCCAAGGCGGTCCCGCGGAACCGCCTTGAGGTCCCGCGGAACCGCCTTGAGGTCCCGCGGAACCGCCTTGAGGTCCCGCGGAACCGCCTTGGGAGGGCTTCCTGGCTATTGCTCGAATTCGGCGCGGCCGTACCGGTCCGGGATCGAGCCCCAACCCCAGAGTGCGACGGGGCGATCGGGGATCTTCCCGTACTCCTGGTTCGGGTCGGTCGTCTCGGGCTCCACCGTACAGCGGTGGCGCCAGTCATCGCCGAGGTCGAAAGCGAAAATGAACTGCACCTGGATCTACCTCGCGGCAGACTCTGAGCTTGGCGTGGTCCTCCCAGACCAACTCGGGACCGAATTCGTCGTCGGGGAAGCCAACTCCACGACCGCCGAGCAGCTCGACTCGGATCCGAAGCCAGGTTCGCGCCGTCTGACGGCAGGCTATAGGTGCCTCCCAAGGCGGTCCCGCGGAACCGCCTTGGGAGACCGGCGAAGGCGGGGGCGCCTACTTGACGGTGAGGGTGCCTTCCATGCCGGCGTCGCGGTGGCCGGGGACGGTGCAGTAGTAGGTGTACGTGCCGGGCTTCAGATCCACGGTCGTCGTCGTCGAGCTGTCGCTGATCACGTCGGTCTTGCCCACCGTGTCGCCGTTCGAGGCTTCGATCGCCACGTCGTGTGGGAGTGACTGCGGGTTGTTGAAATCAATCGTGACTTCGCCGGCTTCCGCGGTCAATGCGGTGGATGTGTAGGCGAGCCCACCGTTTGGGTCGGCCTCGACATCGAGGGTAGGACCGCCGGATTTTTCGCCGCCTTCGGCAGCGGCACCGCCCGAGGTCTCTTCTGCGCCGGGGCTCGACGACGTCGTGTTCGAGCTTCCACCCCCGCAGGCGACGAGCGCAACGGAGGCGAGGGCAAGAGCGAGCAGCGGGACGAGCTTCTTCATGAGCGGGTCGGTCCTTTCCGTGGGATGTGACTGAGGGGCAATGTATCCGCAGGCGAGGGGCGTGAAACGTCGGCTCAGCGCCCGGTGAACTCGGCCTTCTCGCCGCCGAAGAAGGCGATCGCGCCTTCGCGCAGGTCCTCGGTCGCCATGCTGTCGGCTATGCCGTGGCGCTCCAGCTGCAGGTGCTCGGTGATGCTGTTCTCAACGCTGACGCCGCAGAGCCGTTTCGACATCTTCACGTAGTGGGGCGCCATCTTCGCCAGCTTCTCGGCTTTGGCCCTGGCGACCTCCAGCAGCTCCTCCGGCGCCACCACCTCGGAGACCAGTCCCTCCTCGAGCGCGTCGGCCGCAGTCATATTGGGGTCCTCGAGCAGGATTTCCAGGGCCCGACTGGGCCCGACGGCGCGGGGCAGGAAGTAGGTCATGCCACCGTCGGGCGAAGCGCCGATCCGTCCGTAGGCGCAGGCGAGGAAGGCCTTCTCGGAGGCGATGCGGAAGTCGCAGGCGAGGGCGAGCGAAAAGCCCGCGCCGGCCGCGGGGCCGTTGAGCGCGGCGATCACCGGGTAAGGGATGCGGCGCAGGTCGACGATCGCCGTGTGCAGCGCCTCGGCACCGCGACGCACCTGTGCGGGCAGGTCGACCGAGTCGTCTTCGACGCCCAGTTTGAACCAGTTGATGTCACCGCCCGCGCAGAAGGCGTTGCCGGAGCCGGTGACGATCAGCCCCCGCAGCGGCGCCTGGTCGGCGAGCCATGCAAAGGCGGTGCCAAGCTCGCCGATCAGCTCGGGGCTCATCGCGTTGAACGCATCGGGTCGGTCGAGCGTCAGGGTGCCGATCTCGCCGTCGATCTCGATTCGCAGCGTGTTCAGCTCGGGGGCGCTGGGGGCGTCGGTGCTCATTTGGTTCTCCGTAATCGGGCTGGCCAGGTGGCCCGCAGCCTACCCTTTGGTCGAATGGGCGAAGGCGATCCGGATCTTCCACGCGCCGAGCGGCTGGCGCAGCGCCGCCGCGAGCTGCCCGACTCGGCGGGGGTCTATCTTTTCCACGACGCCGACGGGGATCTGCTCTACGTGGGCAAGGCCCGCTCGATCCGCAAGCGGGTTGCCTCTCATTTCTCGGGGGGAGAGACGCGACTCACCTCGCGGGTGGAGCGGATCGACGTCCTTGTAACGGCCAACGAGGCCGAGGCGCTGCTAGCCGAGCAGAGCTTCATCAAGCGCCACCGGCCGCGCTTCAACGTCCGCTTGCGGGACGACAAGTCCTATCCCTACGTCTGCGTCAGCCTCGACGAGGACTACCCGCGCGTCTACTTCACCCGCGAGAAGCACCGCTCGGGCCGGGCCTACTTCGGCCCCTTCTCCAGCGCCAAGCGGGTTCGGGAGACACTCGACCTGCTCGGCAAGCTGTTTCAGTTCCGGACCTGCGAGGGGAAGGAGCCGGGGCGGCGATCGGGCAGCCCCTGCCTCGACTACTTCATCAAGCGTTGCGGAGCGCCCTGCGTGGACTACGTCAGCCAGGACGAGTACCGGCGGAACATCGATGCGATCGTCGACTTCCTCTCCGGTCGCTACCGCCAGGTCGAGGATGCCGAGCGTAGGAAGATGGACGAGGCCGCCGCGGCCCACGAGTTCGAGCGCGCCGCCCTGCATCGCGACCGGCTTGCGGCGATCAGCTCGCTGTTCGAGCGGCAGCGGGTAGCGGGCGGCACCGTCGGCACGGCGGACCTGATCGGCGTCGCCGCGGACGGGACGGACGCCAACGCGCAGGTCTTCCAGGTCCGCGACGGCATCCTGGCGGAGCGCCAGAGCTTCTATCTCGACAACCAGTCCGAGCGCGAGCCGGCCGAAGTGGCGGAGGAGTTCATCGGCCAGTACTACTCGGCCTCGCCGGCGATGCCGCGAACGATCGTCGTCGGGCCCGAGTTGCGCGATCGCGCCGCGGTGCTGGGGGCGGCGCTGAGTGAGCGGCGCGGAGCCCCGGTCGAGGTTCGGGTCGCGGAGCGGGGCGACAAGCGTCGCCTGCGGGAGCTGGCGGAGCGCAACGCCCGCCTCGCCCTCGACCAGGACCGCCTGCGCCGGGAGCACCGCCGCCAGCGACGGGTCGACGCGCTGGCCGATCTGCGCGAGGCGCTGGGGATGGAGGAGCTGCCGGTGCGAATCGAGGGGTTCGACATCTCGAATCTCGGCGGCGAGCACACGGTGGCCTCGATGGTGGTGTTCGAGGGTGGCGCCACGAAGAAGGCCGACTACCGGAGGTTCAGGGTGCGCGGCGAGAGCGGCAATGGAGGTCCCGACGACTTCGCATCCATGGAGGAGGTGCTGAGCCGGCGGATGGGTCGCTACCTCGAGCAGGCCGACCTCTCGCCCCACGATGGCAAGCGCGACGAGAGCTTCGCCTCGCTTCCCTCGCTGGTCGTGATCGACGGCGGCAAGGGACAGCTCGCGGCCGGTATGCGTCCCCTGCGTCCCTTCGTAGAGCGCGGCACGACCGTGATCTCCCTGGCCAAGCGGTTGGAGGAGGTCTATGTCCCCGGCAGCTCGGCGCCGATCGACCTGCCCGCCGATTCCGAGGCGTCCAAGCTGCTGCAGAGGGTCCGCGACGAGGCGCATCGTTTCGCGATCGAGCACCATCGCGGCAGGCGCGACCGGGCGATGACCGGCTCGGTGCTCGACGAGCTGCGGGGGGTGGGGCCGGCGCGCAAGCGAGCTCTCCTGCAGCATTTTGGCTCTCCGGAGCGGTTCATGGCCGCGAGTCGCGAGGAGATCGAGGCGGTGCCCGGCCTACCTGGCAAAGTGGCGCGTGAGATCCACGAGCAACTGCACAGGACCGGCTAATGGCAGAGAAGAACGTCAACCTGGTTGTGATTACCGGCCATTCGGGAGCGGGGAAGTCGGAGGCGATCGCAGCCTTCGAGGACGGTGGCTACTTCTGCGTGGACAACCTGCCCCCGCGGATGATCAGCAGCCTCGGCGAGCTCTTCCGGCACGAGGGCAGCGGCGTCGAGCGGGCGGCCGTCGTCTCCGACGTGCGCGGCGGCGACTACTTCGAGGACCTGGTTCAGGTGCTCGGCGACCTCGAGAAGGACGGGCTGGACCCGACGCTCCTCTTCCTCGAGGCCGACGAGGAGACGCTCGTCGACCGTTACAAGGAGACGCGGCGGCGCCATCCGCTGGCGCCAGAGGGCAGGATCGTCGAGGGGATCCGCGCCGAGCGGGAGCTGCTGTCCCCGCTGCGGGCCCGCGCGAATCTGGTGATGGACACGAGCGACCTGACCGCGGGCCAGCTGCGACGGCGGATCGCCGAGGAGATGCTGGGCAGGCACGGCAGCGGCAAGCTGGCGCTGACGCTGCTGACCTTTGGCTTCAAGAACGGCCCTCCACACGACGCCGATCTGACCCTCGACGTCCGCTTTCTGCCAAATCCCCATTACGTGGACGAGCTGCGGCCACTGACCGGGCTCGACGCCTCGGTGCGCGAATACGTCGAGGCCGGAACCGAGGCCGGCGAGTTCTACGGACGGCTGCTGCCACTGCTCGAGTTCCTCGTTCCGGCCTACGTGGCGGAGGGCAAGAGTCACCTGACGATCGCGATCGGCTGCACCGGCGGCCGGCACCGCTCGGTCACGGTCGCGGATCGGATCCGGCGCGCGCTGGTGGAGCGCGACGACGTGATCGTGCGCGTCAAGCACCGCGACGTCGAGCCGGAGTCGTAAGAATCCAGCGAAATGTCCGATCCGATCATCTCCATCCGCGGCCTGCGCAAGAGCTACGACGACGTCGAGGCGGTGCGGGGCATCGATCTCGACGTCCAGGCCGGCGAGGTCTTCGCCTTTCTGGGGCCCAACGGGGCCGGCAAGACGACAACCGTGGAGATCATGGAGGGATACCGCAGGCGCGACGCCGGCGAGGTGACCGTGCTGGGGGAGGATCCGCAGCACACCGACCGCGCCTGGCGCGAGCGGGTCGGCATCGTCCTGCAGAGCTGCAGGCTCGACCCCTACCTGACCGTTCGCGAGTCGCTTGCCCTCTACGCCGGCTACTACAGCGCCCCGCGGCCGATCGACGAGACGATCGAGCTGGTCGGGCTCGAGGGCAAGGCCGACGCGCGTGCCAGCAACCTCTCCGGAGGGCAGCAACGCCGGCTCGATGTCGGCATGGCGCTGATCGGCGATCCCGAACTGCTCTTCCTCGACGAGCCGACGACGGGGTTCGACCCCTCGGCGCGCCGCCAGGCCTGGGAGACGATCGCCGGCCTGCGCGATCTCGGCAAGACGGTCTTCCTCACCACCCACTACATGGACGAGGCGCAACGGCTTGCCGATCGAGCCGCGATCATCGTGCGCGGCGAGGTCGTTGCGCGGGGTACGCCCGAGGACCTCGGCGATCGCGACAACCGGCCCGCGACGATCAGCTTCCGGCTTCCGGACGGAGTCACCCCGGGCGAGCTGCCCGGCGAGGTGGCGGCCACCGCGGCGGGCGACGGACGGGCGATGTCGCTGAGCACCGCGAGCCCTGTCGCAACGCTCAACGAGCTGACCGGTTGGGCGCTCGAGCGAGGCCTTGAGCTCGACGGCCTGGAAGTGACCAGGCCGAGCCTCGAGGACGTCTATCTGTCGCTCACCTCGGAGGCGGGATGAGCGGCCTGGGGCTTGCCCTGCACCAGTTCCGCTACGACCAGAAGGCGTTCTGGCGGAACCCGGCCTCCGTCTTCTTCACGGTTGCCTTCCCGGTCATCCTGCTGCTGATCTTCGCCACCGTCTTCGGAGACCAGACGGTCGACGTCCGGGGCGGCGTGAAGACGACCGTCTACTACGTGCCGGCGATCATCACCCTCTCGGTGATCTCGGCGACGATGCAGTCGCTCGCCATGTCATTGGTTATTGCTCGCGAGGACGGGCGCCTGAAGAGAGGCCGCGGGACGCCGATGCCGCCCTGGGTGTTCATCGTCGGCCGGGTGGGCAACTCGATTGTCGTCGCGCTCCTGATGCTGATCCTGATCGCGGCGCTCGGCTGGCTCGCCTACGGGGTGGCGATCCCCTGGAGCCGCCTGCCGGAGATCCTCGTTGTGCTCGTGATCGGCGCGGCGGCGTTCTGCTGCCTTGGCATCGCCCTGACCGCGGCGATCCCCTCCCAGGACGCCGCGGCGCCAATCGTCAATGCGATGCTGCTGCCCCTCTACTTCCTCTCGGGGGTCTTCATACCCGACGACCAGCTGCCGTCCGGCGTCATCCACTTCGCCGACATCTTCCCAATCCGCCATTTCTTCGAGGCGTTCTTCAGCGCCTACGTGCCGGCCGGCGGCGGCGCGAGCCTGGAGTGGGGAAACATCGCGGCGGTTGCCGCGTGGGGCATTGGCGGGCTCCTGCTCGCCGTTCGCTACTTCCGCTGGACCCCGCGCGGAGACTGAGCAGCCGACCCGGCCGACCCCGTCCCCCGTGGCCCATATAGCCTTCGCGCTCCCTGATGTTGCACCATGTCCTCCTGGAGGTTTCGGACCTTGACCGGAGCGCGTCGTTCTACGACGCGCTGCTTGCGCCACTCGGTTGGCGACGTCATTTCGAGCAGGACAGAACGATCGGCTGGGGCATCGCCAAGCCGGTTTTTTTCGTATCCGCCCACCACGCGCCCCGCCCGGGGTTCGGCCTGCTCAGCTTCTCCGGGCTCGGCATCGTCGCCGTCAAGGCCTCCTGGGAGGCCGGTGTGGCGGCCGGCGGCGTCAGCTCCGCGGAGCCCGGCGCCCAGCGCTCCTACGCGTCGGGCTCGTATTCCGCGTTCCTGAAGGATCCGGACGGGTACGAACTCGAGGTGACGGTTGGGGAGTGACTTGCACCAGAACAACACGACTCTAGGAGGATTGGCCTCATGGCTTTGAAGGTCGGCATCAACGGTTTTGGCCGTATCGGACGCAACGTCTACCGTGCGGCGCAGGCAGCGGGCGCCGACCTCGAGTTCGTCGCGGTCAACGACCTGACCGACCCCGGCACGCTTGCCCATCTGCTCAAGTACGACTCGATCCTGGGGCGCTTCCCAGGCGAGGTCAAGGCGGGCGAGGCGTCGATCGAGGTCGACGGGAAGGCCATCAAGGTCCTCTCCGAGCGCGATCCCGCAGCGCTTCCCTGGGCGGACCTGGGCGTCGAGGTGGTGATCGAGTCGACCGGGCTCTTCACCGCCCGCGACGACGCCGCGAAGCACCTGGAGGCCGGCGCCAAGAAGGTGATCATCTCCGCTCCGGCCAAGGAACCGGACGTGACCGTGGCGCTGGGGGTCAACTTCGACTCCGACTACGACCCCGACAGCCACCACATCATCTCCAACGCCTCCTGCACGACGAACTGCCTGGCCCCCCTGGCCAAGGTGCTTCACGAGGAGTTCGGGATCGAGCAGGGCCTGATGACGACGATCCACGCCTACACGGCCGACCAGCGCCTGCAGGACATGCCGCACAAGGACCTGCGGCGGGCGCGGGCCGCGGCGATCAACCTGATCCCGACCACCACCGGTGCCGCGAAGGCCGTCGGTCTGGTCCTGCCGGAGCTGAACGGCAAGCTGAACGGTTTCGCGATGCGCGCGCCGGTCGTGACGGGCTCGGTGGTCGACCTCGTCTGCACCCTGTCGAAGCCGACGAACGCCGATGAGGTGAACGCCGCCGTCAAGGCCGCCGCCGAGGGGCCGCTGCAGGGGATCCTCTCCTACACCGAGGACCCGATCGTCTCCACGGACATCGTTGGGGACCCGCACTCCTCGATCTTCGACGCGGGCCAGACGATGGCGACCGGCGACGGCAGCATGGTCAAGGCGGTCACCTGGTACGACAACGAGTGGGGGTACTCGAACCGCTGCGTGGAGTTGGCCGCCAAGGTCCTGCAGCCCGTGCCGACGGGCGCCTGAGCCCACGGCGTGGGCGGGGTGGGATTCTCCAAGGCAAGCGTCCGCGACGCCGACGTCGCGGGCAGGCGGGTGCTGGTCCGGGTCGACTTCAACGTGCCGCTCGCGGTCGGGGGGGTCGCCGACGACACCCGCATCCGGGCGGCGCTGCCGACGATCGAGCTGTTGCGCGAGCGGGGCGCGATCCTGATCCTGGTTTCCCACCTCGGGCGTCCGAAGGGGAAGGTCGATCCGGCCCTCTCGATGCGCCCGGTCGGGGAGCGGCTGGCCGAGCTGGCGGGATGCGTCGTCCACCAGGCGCCGGCGGTGGTCGGCGAGGACGTGGAGACGATGGCGGCGGGCCTCAGCGCCTCCGACGTGCTCCTGCTCGAGAACGTTCGCTTCGAGCCGGGCGAGACGGAGAACGACCCCGGGCTGGCCGAAGGCCTGGCCGCGCTGGCCGACCTGTTCGTGAACGACGCCTTTGGCGCCGCCCATCGCGCGCACGCGAGCACCGAGGGAGTTGCCCACCGGCTGCCCGCTTACGCGGGGCTGCTGCTGGAGCGGGAGCTGACGGAGCTGACCCGCGTCGTCGAATCGCCGCAGCGGCCGCTGGTCGTGGTGCTCGGCGGCGCCAAGGTCTCCGACAAGATCGGCGTCATCGATCGTTTCCTGCAGGTCGCCGACCGGATCCTGATCGGTGGCGCAATGTGCTTCAGCTTCTTTCGCGCCGAGGGGATCCCGACCGGCGATTCGCTGGTCGAGGAGGAGGGCGTGAAGCTCGCTGCCGACGCGCTGCAGAAGGCCGGCCAGTCGAAGTGCGAGCTGGAGCTGCCGGTCGATCTGGTGCTGGGCGATCGCTTCGACGCGGAGGCGGAGCGCCGCGACAGCGACGGGATCGAGGTCCCGGACGGCTGGATGGGACTCGACATCGGGCCCAGGACGGCCGCCGCCTATGGGGAGGCGATCGCCGCCGCCGGAACGGTGCTGTGGAACGGCCCGATGGGAGCCTTCGAGCTGGCGCCCTTCGCGGCCGGCACGCGGGCGGTCGCCGAGGCCGTCGCGGCGGCGCCGGGGACGACCGTGATCGGTGGCGGCGACTCGGTCGCCGCGCTGCAACAGTTCGAGCTTGCCGAGAAGGTGGATTGGCTCTCAACCGGAGGAGGCGCATCGTTGGAGCTCTTGGAGGGACGGAAGCTGCCCGGGGTGGAGGCGTTGCAGGATGCCTGACCCCACGACCCCGCACACCTGGATGACGCGCGTGGCGCACGCGGCCGTAGGGTCAGGCATCTAATGCCTGAGCGCACGCCGTATTTGGCCGCCAACTGGAAGATGCACAAGACCGTTGCCGAGGCGGCGGGGTTCGTCGACGCACTGCTGCCGAAGATCGACGGCAGCGGCAACGACGTCGTGATCTGCCCGTCGTTCCTCGCCCTCGGCGAGGTGGTGAGCCGGACGCGCGACAGCGCCGTCAGGGTCGCGGCGCAGAACATGCACGAGGCCGAGTCGGGGGCGTTCACCGGCGAGGTGTCGGCGGCGATGCTCGTCGACGTGGGCGCCGATGCCGTGGTCCTCGGTCATTCCGAGCGTCGCCAGTACTTCGGGGAGACCGACGTGTCGCTTGCCCGCAAGGTGCCGGTGGCGCTCGCCGCCGGCCTGGAGCCCATTCTCTGCATCGGCGAGAGCGAGGAGGCGCGCGACGCCGGGCAGACCGAGGCCGTGCTGGAGCGCCAGCTGCAGGCCGACCTCGCCGAGCTCGATCCGGCCCGGATCGCGGCGGTCGTGGTTGCCTACGAGCCGATCTGGGCGATCGGCACCGGTCGCACGGCGACCCCCGAGCAGGCCCAGGAGGCGGTTGCCTTCGTTCGCGACGTGCTGCGCGGGCGGGGCGCGGACGCCGACAGCGTGCGGATCCTCTACGGCGGCTCGGTGAAGCCGGGCAACGCCGGCGAGCTGATGGCCCAACCCGACATCGACGGCGCCCTGGTGGGCGGCGCGAGCCTCGACCCCGAGGACTTCGCGGCGATCGTGGAAGCGGCGTGACCGGCCTGCCGGTCCCCTCGCTGGCGCTGGTCATCCTCGACGGATGGGGCCTTGCCGACCCCGGGCCCGGCAACGCGATCTCGCTTGCCGCGACGCCCGTCTTCGATCGGCTCTGGGACCGGTTTCCGCACACGCAGCTCTCCGCCCAGGGCCGCGACGTCGGCCTCCCGGACGGCCAGATGGGCAACTCCGAGGTGGGCCACCTCAACCTCGGTGCGGGCGCGATCGTCAAGCAGGACCTGGCCCGGATCGACGATGCGATCGCCGACGGCAGCTTCTTCGAGAACGAGGCGCTGCTCGCCGCCTGCGATCGCGCCCGGCGCAGCCCGCGCGGGCGCCTGCACCTGCTCGGGCTCGTCTCCGACGGCGGGGTCCACTCGGGCTGGGAGCACCTCGAGGCGATGATCGAGCTCGCCACGCAGGAGGGCGTTCCCGACCTCGTCTTCCATGCCTTCACCGACGGCCGCGACACCCTCCCGCACGGCGGGCGCGCCTACCTCGCCGAACTGGAGCGCTGGCTGCGCCAGGCCGGATGCATCGCGACGGTCAGCGGCCGCTACTACGCGATGGACCGTGACACGCGCTGGGAGCGGACGAAGCTCGCCTACGACGCGATCGTCCACGCCAAGGGGCTGCACGCCGCAAGCGCCGAGGAGGCGATCGAGGACTCCTACGAGCGCGAGGAGACCGACGAGTTCGTGAAGCCGACCGTGATCGGCGCCTACGACGGCGTCGCGCCCGGCGACGTGGCGATCTTCGTCAACTTCCGACCGGATCGCGCTCGGCAGATGACTCGCGCGCTGGCCGAGGTGCGGTTCGACGAGTTCTCGCGCGCCGGCGGGCCCGTCCTCGACCTGACCACGATGACCGACTACCGCAAGGGCTGGCCCTACCCGGTCGCCTTCCCCGAGGCGCGGCCGAGCGTCACCCTCGCCGAGGTCATCTCGAAGAGCGGTGGTCGCCAGCTGCACGTCGCCGAGACCGAGAAGTACGCGCACGTCACCTACTTCTTCAACGGCGGTCGCGAGCAGGAGTGGGAGGGGGAGGAACGCTGCCTGGTCGACTCGCCTCGTGACGTGCCCACCTACGACCACAAGCCGGAGATGAGCGCCGCCGCCGCCGCCGAGGGATTCGTCGGCCAGTGGTCGGAGGGCGACTACCGGTTCGGCATCATCAACTTCGCCAACCCCGACATGGTCGGCCACACCGGCTCGATCCCGGCCGCCGTGAGGGCGGTGGAGACCGTCGACGGCCAGCTGGGGGAGGTGGTCGAGGCGGTGGAGCGCGCGGGCGGCGCCTGCATCGTGACGGCCGACCACGGCAATTGCGACAACATGCTCGAGCCGGACGGGTCGCCCAACACCGCGCACTCGCTCAACCCCGTGCCGCTGATCGTCACCCACGAAGGGCTGCAGCTGCGCAGGGGGGGCATACTCGCCGATGTCGCTCCCACCGCCCTCGAGCTGCTCGGCATCCCCCAGCCGGAGGCGATGAGCGGTCGGTCGCTGATCGCTGAGTGAACCGTTGGCCCCCGTCCTCGGTGGTTAACGGTTCAGCCGGCGAGATACTCGGTCCTCGACGGCACGATCGGTGAGATATGAGGCATGAGCCGCAGCGGCTGAGATTCGAGATCGACGCCCGCGACGGCGATGCCCGCAGCGGCGTCCTGCACACGCCGCACGGATCGGTCCGCACACCGGCGTTCATTCCCCTGGCCACCAAGGGCACGGTGCGCGGACTGGAGTCCCGGGAGGTCGCCGAGCTCGGCTACGAGCTGATCCTGGGCAACACCTACCACCTGTTCGTGTCGCCCGGTGGGGAGCGGATCGAGGCGGCGGGCGGGCTGCACCGGTTCATGGGCTGGGACCGGGCGCTGATCACCGATTCCGGTGGGTTTCAGGTCTTCTCGCTGGCCCATGGGGGCATTGCCGACGAGGTGAAGGGGAGGGGGCGGCCCGGCGGGGAGCATGGGTCGGTGGTCTCGATCGCCGAGGAGGGGGTTCACTTCCGCTCCTACAGGGACGGCAGCCGCCTGTTCCTCTCGCCCGAGGTGTCAATGGAGGTGCAGGCGAAGCTCGGCTCCGACATCGCCCTGGCGTTCGACGAGTGCACGCCCTACCACGCCGACCGCGATTACACGGCACGCTCGATGGAGCGCACCCATCGCTGGCTGGGCCGCTGCCTGGACTGGCACGGGGCGCAGGGGTCCGAGCGGCAGGCCGTGTTCGGGATCGTGCAGGGCGGCGTCCACGAGGACCTGCGTCGCGAATCGGCGCAGGCGGTGTCGGCCGCGGAGGTGGACGGCCTGGCGATAGGCGGCACGCTCGGCCGCGACAAGGACGAGATGCGCGGTGTGCTGGCGCTCACCGCGCCACTCCTGCCCGAGGAGGCGCCCAGGCACCTGCTCGGGATCGGCGACGTCGACGACCTGCTCGCCGGCATCGCCCTCGGGCTGGACGTGTTCGATTGCGCGATCCCGACCCGCCTCGCCCGGCACGGCACAGCCCTCGTTCCCGACCCCGAGAGCCGCTTTCGCCTTGACCTGCGCAGGTCGGGTTGGGAAGGCGACCGCGACCCGATCGCCCCGGGGTGCCCCTGTGCCGCCTGCCTGCACCACGACCGCGACTACTTGAGCTACCTCTCGCGCGCCGAGGAGCTGACCGCGGTCCGCCTCCTCTGCCTGCACAACCTCACCTTCATGGAGCGGCTTCTCGCCGGCGCCCGCGCCGCCATCGCGGCGGGCCGCTTCCAGCAATACAGCGCCGGCATACTGAGCGGCAGGGCGCCGTACGGGTAGCTATTCGGTGTTCTTGCGGACCAGGCTCTTGAGCTCTTCGACGACCTTGTCCACCGAGTTACCGGCAACTTCCGTCGCCTTGACCCCGGTCGCCCGGTCGGTGGCGACGATCACCGCGGCCGCCACGGCCGCCGCGATCAACACCAGCGCGACGCTGGCCATCACCAGCCTCGTGAAGCGCGCAAACGCTCCTCGCTTGCGCTGCCGTTCGACGGGGGGTGGGGCGGCGGCGGCCGGCTGAGGCGCGCGGGGCGCGGGCCGCCTGCTCGGCGAGGTCGGCTGTCGGAACTCGGTTCGCTGCGTGCGGTCGAGGCGACGGGTCGCCGTCTCGCCGCTGAGCACGCTGGTCGGGGTTGAGCCGTCGGCCAGCAGCAGGGTGACGTCCTCGCCCTGCAGCCCCAGCCGCAATCCGCCCGCCAGCTCGTCGGCGCTGGCGTAGCGCCGCGCCGGGTCGCCCTCCAGGGCTCGCAGCACCGCCGTGCCAAGCGTCCCGGGCACCTCGTCGTTGTAGGTGCTGGGCGACAGCGGCTGCTCGTTCTGCTGGCGCACCGCCAGCTCGGCGAGCGTCGAGCCCTCGTAGGGCAGCCGGCCGGTGAGCAGCTGATAGAGGACCACGCCGAGGGCGTAGACGTCGGTCGACGGGGTCGCCTCCTCGCCGCGCACCTGCTCGGGGGAGAGGTAGGCGGCCGTGCCGACCACGGAGCCGACCTGGGTGATGCGGGTCTGTTCGATCGCCCGCGCGATCCCGAAGTCGGCCAGTTTCACCGTCATCTCGCCACCGCCGGCCGGTCCGCCGACGATCATCAGATTGCCCGGCTTGACGTCGCGGTGGATGATCCCGCGCCGGTGCGCGTAGTCGAGCCCCGCGCAGGACTGAACGCCGATCTCCGTCGCCGTCTCGAAGTCGAGCGGGCCCTGGCGCTGGAGGATCTGCGCCCCCGAGCGTCCCTCGACGTACTCCATGACGATGTAGTGGCAGCCGTCGTCGATCCCCGTGTCGTAGACCTGGACGATGTTGGGGTGGACCAGCTTGGCCACGGCCAGCGCCTCGCGGCGGAAGCGGGCGACGAAGCGCTCGTCGTCTGAGAGATGCTCGGCAAGGACCTTGACGGCGACGGTGCGCTCGAGGATCAGGTCGGTCGCGCGATAGACGTTGGACATCCCGCCCGAGCCGAGGCGGTCGCCGAGCTCATAGCGGCCGGAGAGCGTGTCCGTCTTCATCAGCCGTCTCCTTCGACCGCCGTGTCGGGACCCACCCCGCCGGACGAGCTTTCTTCGTTGCCTTCTTCGCCGGGCGGGGGCCCATTTCCGTTCCCCAGCCCTTTGCCTTCGCCTTTGGCCTGCGGGGGCAGGGGCGGTTCCGCCGTTTCCGGGGTCGGTTCCTGGTCCTTGGGCTTCTCTTCCTTCTTCTCCTTGCCCGGCGCTTCCTTTGCCTTCTCCTTCTTCTTCTTGGCGGGCTCGCCTTCGGCCACTTCGCTTTCGGGCACCGCCGTGGTGGGCACGGTTTCTTCGCCGATCGATTCTTCGCAGCCGGCGATGACCTCGTTCAACCTTGCGGCGCCGTCGCGGAGCGCCTGCTTCAGCTTGGCGTCGATGCCGCCGAGCGCTTCGACCTGTTCGCTCACCTGCTGGGCGGCGCTTTCCGCCCCGACGCAGTCACCTTCGTCCGCCAGCAGCCTGACCGTGTCCAGGTTGGCGGTGATGTCCCGTGCAGTGGAGCCCGGCAGGAGCCGCGCGTCGCTGCCGCCGCAGGAGGCGACGAGGAGCGCGGCGGCCATGCCAAGCGCAAGGACGAGCAGAGATCGGGCTGAGCGATCCATGCGGCGAGTCTAGATGGTTGATTCGGCGGCCCGGCACGCCTGAATGGCCCGGTCAGTGGCCCACGTAGAGTCGGCTTGCGAGACGCCCCGGCAGGTCGGCTGCCGCGATCGATCCCGCCGCCCGCTCGATGTCGTAGGGCACGCGGTGGTAGCGAGCTGTCTGCCGCTCGGTATCGAGCTCCAGCCAGGCGGCGCGGGGATCGCCGTCGCGCGGCTGGCCGACGCTGCCGGGGTTCACAAGCCATTCGCCGCCGTTCAGGTCGAGCAGCGTGCCGTCGCTCGCCTGGGCGCCCCGGACGCCGTCGTGGCTATCCGCCGAGGGGCGCACGAAGAAGAGCGAGGCATGCGCGTGGCCGATGACGCAGACTCGCTCTGCCTGGACGTCCAGGCACGCGTCGGCCTGCTCGGCGGAGAGCACGTACTCCCAGACCGGATCTCTGGGAGAGGCATGGAAGAGGCCGATGCCACCCCGCTGTCCGGATGGGCTCAGCTCTCGCAGGAAGTCGAGCGTTTGCTCGGTCACGGCCCCGCGCGTCCAGATGACCGCCTCTGCGGCAGCCTCCGAGAAGGCCTCGACATCCAGTTCGCCGAGCACGGCGAGGTCGTGGTTGCCGGCCAGGCAAACGGCACATCGCTCGCCGACCAGGTCCGCGCAGGCGTTGGGATCGCCGCCGTAGCCGACCACGTCTCCGAGGCACCAGATCTCCTCGATGCCGATTTCGTCGATCGTCTCGAGGACGGCTTCGAGGGCGGGCAGGTTCGCGTGGATGTCGGTGATGGCTGCGACGCGCACCGAGCCAGCGTACCCTCGCGCGGCCCGGGCTCATACGATGGGATCGTGACCCCGACCGACTCGATCGCCGAGCTGCGCGCGGCCGTCAACCAGGCGGTGCGCGCGCTGCACGACCGCGAGACCGCCAGCCAGGCGCCCTCTTTCGACCGGCCGCCGAAGCCGGAGCTGGGGGACTACAGCTCCAACGCCGCGATGCTGCTCGCCGCCCCGCTGGGCGAAAGCCCGCGTGACGTGGCAAAGCGCCTCTGCGCCGAGCTGGAGCGGGAGCTGGGGGCAAGCGCCAGCGTCGATCGCGTCGAGGTGGCCGGGCCGGGATTCGTCAACCTGTTCCTGTCGGACGCCTGGTACCGGCGCGCGATGGAGCGCCTCGCCGCGTCGGGGACCGATCTCGGGCCGGCTCCCACCGAATCGCCGGAGCGAATCCTGGTCGAGTTCGTGTCCGCGAACCCGACCGGGCCGCTGCACGTCGGCGGCGGCCGGCACGCGGCCTACGGCGACGCGGTGGTGCGGCTGCTCGAGGCGGTCGGCCACGAGGTGCAGCGCGAGTTCTACGTCAACGACGCCGGCGGGCAGATCGGCCGTTTCGCGCAGTCGATTGTTGCCCAGATGACCGGCGGCGAGATGCCCGAGGACGGCTACGAGGGCGACTACGTCGCCGATCTGGCGGAGCAGCTGCGGGGCGAGGGGGCCGACCCGAACGATCTCGATGCGGTCGGGCACCGGGGGGTGGAGCTGGTCCTCGAGGGAGTGCGAGCGACGCTCGACCGCTTCGGCGTCCGTTTCGAAAACTGGTTCTCGGAGCGCGACCTGTACGCGCGCGGCGAGGTGGACGACGCCCTGTCGAGGCTGGAAGAGGGAGGCCACACCTACCGGAGCGAGCAGGCCCTCTGGCTGCGGACGACCGATTTCGGCGACGACAAGGACCGAGTGCTGATTCGGGCCAACGGCGAGCACACCTATCTGGCTGCCGACGTCGCATACCACTGGGACAAGCTGGAGCGGGGCTTCGGGAGGATGATCGACGTGCTGGGCGCCGACCACCATGGCTACGCGCCCCGTCTGCGCGCCTCCGTCGCGGCGCTTGGCGCCGACCCCGATTCGCTCGAGACGCTGATCATGAGCCTGGTCCACATCGTCGAAGGAGAAGAGCGCGCGCAGATGTCGAAGCGCCGCGGCGACTTCGTCACCCTGAGTGAGCTGATCGACGACATCGGCGCCGACGCGAGCCGCTGGTTCATGCTGTGGCGCAGCCACGAGACGCCCGTCGACCTCGACCTCGAGCTGGCCCGCCGCGAATCGAGCGACAACCCCGTGTACTACGTCCAGTACGCGCATGCGCGGATCGCCAGCATTCTGCGCAAGGCCGGGGTGGAGGAGGAGGCGGAGGCCCCGATCGCAGCGCCGGCTTCGGACGCGGCGCTGGAGGTGGCGGAGAAGGCTCTCGTCAAGCGCCTGCTGGAGTTTCCCGACGAGGTCCGCGAGGCGGCGGCGCGCCGCGGGCCGCACCGGATCTGCGCCTACGCAACCACCGTCGCCGCCGACTTTCACGCCTTCTACCGCGATTGCCAGGTCGTCGGTGCCGAGGGCGAGGGGGTCGAAGCATCGCGACTTGCCCTTTGCATGATCACCAAGCGGACGATCGCCGCCGCGCTGGGCCTGCTCGGCATCTCCGCCCCTCAGCGAATGTGAAGGCACTGGCGAAGATTGCGCCCCGGTCGCCTGCCGACCTGCGAGCCGGGACACTTCGCCAGCGCGATCTCAAGGCCTTCGATGCCCTGCTGGAGGCGGTTGGCGGCACCGGGACGGTGATTGTCACGGGAACGGAGGGCCCCGCGCTGGAGGGTGCCGTCGGCCTTGCGGCTGCGGCCGCCGCGGCGGGCACGCGGACCGCATTGCTCGAGTGCGAGCTGGCGGCTCCGGCGCTGGCAAGGGCGTTGGGCCTGGTCAGCGAGCCGGGCCTTCGGGAGTACCTTCGCGAGGAGGCCCAGGCACCCCAGATCCTGCAGCCGCTCGTGCTCGCGGGCCCGGGCTCGGCGCGGGCAACCGAGCCGCTGGCCTGCATCGTGGCCGGCCGACCAACTCCGGACGGCCAGGAGCTGCTCGCATCGGACGCCTTTCGTCATGTCGCGGCGCGGCTCGCTGCCGGCTATCAGCTCGTGGTGATCGACGGCCCGCACCTGGGGCGCGGCATGGCCGGGCTGGAGGCGGTCGCGGCTCATGCCGACGCCTCGATTGTGTGCCTGGACCGCTCCGATGCCCGCGGCAGGCAGCCGCGGCGCCTGCGCCGCGCCCTGCGACAGATGCCGCCCCGCTTCGCGGGTCTGGTCAGCTTCGAGTGAGCGAGGCGCCCTACAGGTCGTAGCGAGCCAGGTCGGCGTCGAGCCGCTCGGCGTCCTCGCCCTGCGGGCCTGGGCGCCCGGGCTCCCCGGGAGCGGCGCGGCGCGCCGCTCGCCTCCAGCGGCGTACCCCGATGGCCAGCCCCACCGCCGCCATGGCAAAGGCGATCGCCGGGATCAGGTAGGCGGAGAGGTCGAAACCGGAGCCCCCGGGCGACGCCAGGACCTCCCTGCCGTACTGGGCCACCAGCGCGTCCTCGATCTCCGCCTTGGTTTCGCCCCGGGCAATCAGCCTGGCGATGAAGGCTCGCTCGCGCTGTGCCTGCGGGGACTGGGACAGCTCGAGCAGCGTGCCGCAGATCGGGCACATGACCTCGTCTTCGATGTCGACGATGCTTGTCCGCGGCGCAACCGCGGCGGCCGGTGTGACGGCAAGGCCGAGCAGCGCCATCGCGATCGCGCCAATGCGCATGGCGCGCCTCATGGCGATTTTCGGCCGCTGGACCGCTCCTGCGCGAGAAATGGAGCCACCCGCTCGTCGAGAAACCGTTCGTCGACCGGGCCGCGCCAGATCAGTGCCAGCCGTCCGTGCGGGTCGACCAGGAAGTTCTCGGGGACGCCGGTCGAGCCGAAGGCGGTGCTGCGCTCGTCGCCGACCGAGCGCAGCTGTGGATACGTGATCCCGTAGGCGCGCACGAAGCCGCGCGCATCGTCGCTGTTGTCCTGGACGTTGATGCCAAGCACGGTCAGGCCGCGCCTGCGATCGCGGCGCCAGAGGCGCTCCAGCACCGGTGCCTCCCGCCGGCAGGGGGTGCACCAGGATGCCCACAGGTTGACCAGCACCCAGCGGCCACGGTAGTCGGCAATCGCCCCCTGCCCGTCGCCTTCGAGCGCGGCCAGCTCCCGGTCGGGAACCGGGTCGCCGATGGCAAGCGTGGTCCGGTTCTTGTTGAGCAGGCCGAACCCGAGCAGGCCGACGACGGCCAGCACGGCGAGAAAGGCAACGAATGTACGAGCGCTCATCGGGCAGGAGAGGTTAGCCACCATGGCCAGCCTGTCCGCTGGGTGCCGGAAACGCTGGCCAGCCTGTCGTGGAAAGTCGCCCAGGGCATCCATACCGTGGCCGACATGCTCATCACTTCCCTCATCGCGCTTGCCGCGACACTGCCCGCACCCGCCTCCCCAGCTACTCCGGCGGCAGGTGGTGTCCTGACGAGGAGCGCGACGGCGTCGTCAAGCGCGCTGCGGCGCGACTGCCGGCGGAACAGGCACCACGCCAAGCACCAGCGCCGTCACAAGCGCCAGCGGAGAAATGGGCACCGGCGATCCTGCGGGCGCCGCCACGCGCCGGCGCCACGGCAGGTGCCGATGACCCTGCCGGCGCCGCCAAAGGCGCCGACCACGCGGCCGAAGCCACCGGCCGGCTACCAGGAACCGACCGCGCTGCTCGGCTCAGCTGCCCCTGGCACGGCTGGAATCCGCGGACCGTTGTCCGCCTCGCACGCGGTCACCTGGGGCGGCGCAGCCTCGGCTTCAGCCTCCGCTTCGGCCACCGGTCCGTCGACGCTGGTCCTCTATGACAGCACCGACGCGTGGGGTTGGCTGGGCGAGCTGTATGCGATGGGGGCCGGCAACCTCGCCAGCCATTTCGGCGCGGTGACCGCCGAGCCGGTCGTCGAATACCAGCCCGGCCAGGTCGACAGCTACACCGCCACCATCTACGTCGGCTCGACCTATGACGAGCCAATCCCTACCGCCTTCCTCAACGACGTGCTCTCAACCAGTCGCCCGGTGATCTGGACCGGCTGGAACGCGTGGCAGCTCTCCGGCGCAGAGGGCAGCCCGGCCGACCAGGCGTTCGAAGCCAAGTACGGGTGGGACCCGTCATCGTCCTGGGTCAACGGCCAGGACAATCCCGTGACGGTGTCCTACAAGGGGCAGACCTTCACGCGCAACGCCCTCGGCGGCGCCAACATCCTCGCGCCCCACCTGACCAACTCCGCGGCGGTCGACGTGGTGGCCCAGGCCAACTGCGGGACGCCGGGAGCCCCCGCCACCTGTGGCTCGCTTGCCCAGGCCGGCGGTAGCAGCTTTCCGTGGGCAATTCGCTCGGCCAACCTGACGTACGTCGGTGAGATCCCGTTCTCCTACATCTCCGAAGCCGACCGCTACGTGGTGTTCTCAGACCTGTTGTTTGCCGCGCTTGCGCCCTCGGCGCAGCCGTCTCACCTGGCCGCGGTGCGCCTGGAGGACATCTCCCCAGTCTCCAACCCGAAGCGGTTGCGGCGGTTTGCCGACTACCTGGCGAAGCAGAAGGTGCCGTTCACGGTCAACGTGGTTCCCAAGTACACGGACCCCAACGGCGTCTACTCCGGAGGGCAGCCCGAAACCGTCACGCTGAAGGACGCTCCTAAGTTCGTGTCGGCGCTGAAATACATGCAGTCCAAGGGCGGCGTGATCAGCCAGCATGGCTACACCCACCAGTACTCCGACGTGGCCAACCCGTACAACGGCGTGAGCACCGACGACGCCGAGTTCTTCCGCGCGCGCTGCACCACCACGCTCTCGCCGCCCTACACGTTCGATGCGCCATGCCAGGCCAGCGACTGGGTGATCTGGACCGGGCCGCTGCCAGGCGACTCGAGCAGCTGGGCCAGCGACCGGGTCAAGGCCGGGCAGAAGCTCTTCCAGCAGGCGGGGCTCGGTGTGCCGGACATCTGGGTCACGCCGCATTACTTCGCCTCTCCGACTGACTACGACGCGATCGACAAACTGGTCCCCACGGCACGCTACGAGCGCGATGTCTTCTTCGGCGGCCTGCTGAGCGGTCAGGCGCCTGCCTACAACCACATGTTCGGCCAGTTCTTCCCCTACGTCGTCGACGACGTCTACGGGGAGAAGGTGATCCCAGAGAACCTGGGCGACTACGAGCCGATTGCGATGAACAACAACCCACCCCGCTGCCCGCGGGACATCGTCGACAACGCGCGGGTCAACCTCGCGGTCACGCAGGGAGTGGCGAGCTTCTTCTTCCATCCCTCGGCCGAGACGCCGGCCAGCAGCCCCTGCTACACCGGGGCCTCCGGCTCCCTTCGGTACCTCAGGCAGACGGTGAGCGGAATCAAGAAGCTCGGCTACAGCTTCGTCAGTCCGACGAGCCTGCCCGGCGGCTGATCCGGCCGCCGCCGCGCAAAGGGACCTTCTACCTACCGGCAGGTCAGCTTTGGCTGCGAGATGAAGCGTGCTGAGCGCACACCGGCGCGGTAGGCGCGCCGCGCCGCGCGCGAGGAGTTGATGCGGTAGTCGTATACGCGGCCGCCTTCGCGGTAGCGCTCATCCCACCACGATGCCGCGTGGACGCGATCGAAGCGGCCGCTGGCGAGCGTCGCGAGCGCGGCGCGAGTCCACGCCGCCTTGGCACGGCTGCCGATGCTCTGCGGCGCGGCGAACTCGAAGATGGCGACCGGCTTCGACGGTGCGAATTCGGACAGCTGCGCGTAGGCGTCGCTCAGGGCGTCGGCGAACGGCTGCACCGGGGCGTCGCCGTAGATCGAGAGGCCGACCCAGTCGACGTAGCTGTCGCCCGGGTAGTAGCGCGCAGCTTCGTTCCAGCCGACTTCGGGTTCGCTGTAGTCCTCGACGTGGAAAGCGAACTCGACGTTGCGAGCACCCGCCGAGCGGATGTCGGTGACGACCCGCCGGTAGGCGGCCCGGAAGGCCGCCGGCCCGGCCGGGCCGGCGGCGGTCGGATCGCCGCCGCCGTGGTAGAGGCCATTCCACGGAAACCACTTGCCGTTCATCTCCGGCCCGAAATCGACGACGAGCGGAATGCGCGACGCAGCCGCTGCCCTGCCCCAGGCGCGCAGCGCCATGTCGAACTTGCCGGCGGCGATCCGCTCCAGCGTGAACCTGCCCTCGGGCCGGTTCTCGACCTGATGCGACCAGGGCATCAGGCGGACCACAGGAACGGCGTGCGTGCGCCAGATCGTCGCGACCGCAGCGCGCGGAAAGGCGAGGCCGTGGAAGAAGTGCTGCGAGAAGTACGCCCAGGCCAGGTCCTTGCCCGCCAGTCGGGCGAAGCGGTGGATGCGCCCTGCCCTGACGTAGTCCTCGTTGCGGTTGCCGGCGCTGAAGTTCGCAAAAGCGCCGTGGTAGACGCCGCTCGGCACCGCCAGCGCCGGCAGCTCACCGGGCGGGCAGGCGAGGGCCGCTCCGGTCGGTGTCAGAGCCAGGGCGATGGCGAGCGTCGCGAGCCTGCGCATGTCCGTATAACAGGGGCGCTGTCGCGATAGAGCGCCTACGGGGCCCGATAGGGAGCGCCAACCGCCTTTGCCCAGCTCCCGTCGACGTGGAGGTTCCCGCTCGCATCCGTGTCCACGATCACCACGGTCGCCGGTTGGCGGTTCCCGGTCTTGGGGTCGATCGTGACCGACCCGGTCCAGCCCTTCCAGCCGCTGATCCCGTCGAGGGCGTCGGTGAGCTGCTTGGCGCCGGTCCCGCCCGCCTTCTCCGCGGCGTAGGCGAGGAGCTTCAGCGAGTCGTACGTGTAGGGAGTCCAGGTCCCCGGTGGATTGCCGAATTCCCCTTCGAAGTCTCCGACCTTGCCGGCGGCGCCAGAGAAGTCCTGGGGCGCCGGCACGCCGACCACCGGGCAGGCCCGTGCCGCCGCCACGCCGGCGGTTTCGACGAAGCCGGTGTCGTAGGAGCCGTAGTCGGCGATGCACTGCGACTTCACGTTGCCTTCCTGCATCTCCTTGGCGATCAGGCCGCCCTCGGGGAAGTAGACGGCGGCGTAGATCACGTCCGGCTTGGCGGCGGCCAGCTTTTCCACCAGGCCGGTGTAGGAGCTCTTGCCGGGCTGCACCTCTTCGTAGGCGCTCACCGTGACGTTCGCCTCTTCAAGCGATTCCTTCAGCGCCTTGGAAACCGAGACGGTGTAGTTCTGGGTGGGGTCGTAGGCGATCGCCGCGCTCTTGGCGCCGAGCCAATCGGTCAGCGCCCTGGCGGCGACCGGTGCGATCTGGTAGGTCATCGGCTGCAGGGTGAACCCCAGACCGTTTGTCGAGACGTCTGACGTCAGCCTGATCGGCACCAGGCCCGCATCTATATAGAGCGGCAGCGTTTCGACGCCCACGCCCGAGTTGTAGGGGCCGACGATGCCGTCGAGGCCTTCGGCGATCGCGGCCTTCGCAGCCTTCACGCCCGTCCCGGGATCGGCCGCGTCGTCGATCGGGACGACTTCGACCTGCCTGCCGAGGATCCCGTTGCCCTCGTTGAGCTGGGTTGCGGCCAGTTCGGCCCCCTCCAGCATTCCTTCGCCGAGCACCGCCTGTTCGCCGGAGAGCGGTGCCTCGAGCCCGACGCGAAACGCGGTGGAGCCGCCCTTGTCGTTGGAGCTGGAGCCTCCGCAGCCCGCCGCGATGAGGACGAGCGTGGCGAAGCCAATTGCCGCTGCAAGCCGGTTCCTGTGTGGCACGGGTCGTCTCTCCTCCTCGCGGGGCCCCACCCTGTGTCAGGCCCGGTGCCTTAAGTATCCCCCAGCGCGGCTTGGGCTCTGCCACCCGGGTGGATAGGCTTTCGCCCCGAAGGACCGTTCGCGGACGTAGCTCAGCTGGTAGAGCGCGAGCTTCCCAAGCTCGAGGTCGCGGGTTCGAGACCCGTCGTCCGCTTCCTTGTCGCTTTGCAGAGCCAAGTTCCTCGCTGGGGTCGGGTTCGAGACCCGTTGGCGCGGTGGGTCGTTCAAGGAGGGTCATCGCGACGGTTGCGATTCGGATCCTCCACTCCACCCGCCGGCCGCGGGGTTCCAGCTACCTTCCGCGCTGCCGTCGAGAAGGGGGTCGACGAACGGTGCCACGATCTCCAGCGCCTCCTCGAGCGTCCCGGCCGTGTCGAGGAGCGAACGCCTGGCTTCCGCCGCATAACCGCGTGTCCAGAGCGCGCGGTCTGGGACTTCGAAGCGCGAAGGGAGGATGAGGCCGCGGCCTTCGGCCTCGGAGTTGAGGGCCGCCATCTGCGCCACCGCCTCGACCGATGCACCCCTGGTGATCGCGACCAGGTCGACCAGGTCCTTGTAGCGGGTGGAGGGGCCGCCCGAGCCGCCATAGCGACCGAAGATCGCCACGATCTTGTCTGTGATGTGGTCGACCAGCGGATAGGCGCGGTAGCCGCCCTGCTCGACGTCGGGCATGCCGACCCGGGCGAGCGCGGGCACCTCGTCGGGCTCGCCAGTCATCCTTGGCCCGGCGCCGACGAGGTCGACGTGGAAGGACACCCACACGGTCGGCCCGATCAGGGCCTCGATCGGCACCCTCCTCGCGTCCAGCCCGTCGCGGATCGATCGGGCGGGACCGAGCTCGAAGGTGAACCAGTCGCCGAGGTCGGCGGTGACGGCGTCACGCAGCTCGCGCTCCGCCGCCGCCACGGCGGTGTCTCGGTAGAGGTCGACGTCGATCGTGCTTCGCACGCCGAGCTCGCGGGCGAGGAGCGCCGTCGCCCCCTTGACGATCCAGTCCCGATCGACCAGGTAGAGGCGCGCCAGCAGTCGGTCGTAGGCGATCTGGCGCTGCAGTTCGGGAAGCCCCCAGGGGCCTTCGGCGGCGAGGGACTTCAGCCTGTCGGTCAGCGCCTGCCTGAAGGCTTTCGGGCTCGCGTAGCCGCGTTCAGGTGCCATCCCGCCCCACCGTAGCCCGCGCCTCCTCTAGCCATCGCTCGGTTTCCGGCTCGCCTGCAAGATCGAGGAGCCAGCGCAGGACCGCCAGGCCGTCTCCTGCCCGGAAGCCGAGTCGGGTCGCCACCGGGGAGAGGGTCTTGGCGAAGGTTCTGGGGTAGTCATTGACGCCCCGGATCGCAGCGGCGACCACCTGCGCGATCGCCTCGGGGCCCTCGTGTTCGGCGAGGAGATCGGCCGCGATCCTGGAGGGCCGCGTCACCGGCAGTCCGCGAAGCGTGATCCACTCCTTCTCCGGCACCGCTTGGCGGTGCAGGCGGACATCCTCTCGGCGCGTCTGGCGCCGCGTCGGCAGGGTGAATTCATGGTGGTCGGCCGGTAGTTCGCCGAGTCCGTACATTGCAGCCGCCGAGCGGTGCGAGACGACTCCCTGCTCGGGAAGCCGTTCCCAGGCGAGCGTCTCGGGCGCGAGCGCCAGCCAGGCCGCCCGCAGTGCCGCATGATCGGGCAGGGGTGCGCCCTCGAGGTGGTAGACGCCGTGGGTCATCCGCTCCAGGACCCCTCCTTCGCCGCTGAGTCGCTGAAAGGTGGCAGGGGAGATCCCTGCGGCCTCTGCCTGGCGCCGCGTCAGGAGGCCCCACTGGTCCTCCGCCAGGGCAGCGAGCTTCGAGGCCGTTCTCATCTGAGGCATGCTTCAATATAGCTCATATATGAGCTATATTGAAGCTTTAAATGTGAGCTGATACTTCAAAATCACTCAATATCAATCTATTTCCCAGCACTGACTTGAAGTTTGTGCTCCACGCCAGACAGGAAGGTACAGGCCCTACCATCGACCGGCGATGGCCGTCAATCGGGACATCGCCCTGGCATTTCAGCGAGCTCTGGATTCGCCGGAATCGGTTCGGAACGTTCGCGATCTGGCTCGGTCTGAGCTGGAGCAACGCGTTTCTCGCTCAGACGTTCTGGGGCAGTTGGAGTCGCTGCGGATCGAGCTGCGTGGCAACGACCGTTCCGACCACGAGGACGTGGTGCTCGACGTGATGGATTTCGTCAGCGGCTGGTCGAGCCCGCACATTCAGCTGTAGTGGGTCCTGCCCTAGGCTGGTTCCCGTAGGCGAGGGGAGCCTTAAGGGGTTCGGACTTGAGGCGAAGACGCGGGTTCGAGACCCGTCGTCCGCTTCTTCGCTGTCCGGTGGTCGCTGTCGAATAGCACCCACAACCCCGACGCCGCCGTCAGCCCGGCGACCAGGCCGATCGCGCCGCCGTAGCCGAGCGCGTCGGAGGTGAGGCCGGCGATCAGCGCCCCGAGCGCGTATCCCATGTCGCGCCAGAAGCGGTAGACGCCGACCACCGGGGCGCGGGAGACCGGCGAGACCGCGTCCGATATCGCCGCGATCAGCGTCGGGTAGACCAGCGCGGTGCCGAGGCCGAGCAGCACGGCGGCCGCCAGCGCGAGTCCGAAAGCGCCGTCGCTGAGGGCCAGAAGGGTGAGCGCTGCGGCCTGGACCAACATGCCCGCGACGATCAGCGGCTTTCGCCCAACCGCATCCGACCAGGCGCCGGCGCCGATCTGGGTCACCGCCCAGACGCCCGGGTAGATCGCGGCGACGAGGCCGATCTGCGCCACTCCGGCGCCGTGGGCCGCGAGGAACAGCGGCACCAGCCCCCAGGCGAGGCCGTCGTTGAGGTTGTTGACGAGGCCGGCCTGCGAGCAGGAGCGGAGGGCCGGGACGCGGTAGGTGGCCCGCGCGAAGGCCTCGCGCAGTCGCGGCGGGGTGCCGTCGGCGTCGGGGTGGTGGCGCTCCTGCTCCAGAGCGACGTGGGCACCGGTGTCGCGGGCGAACAGCACCGAGATCAGGAACGCCGTCAGCGCGATCGCGGCTCCGACCACGATGACGACGTCGCGGGCGGCGAACTGGCTCGCGAGCCAGCCGCTCAACCCCGCGGCGAGCGCCACTCCCCCGTAGCCGGCGGCCTCGTTCAACCCCAGGGCGAGGCCGCGCCGCCGGGGGCCGACGAGGTCGATCTTCATCACGACCGTCATCGACCAGGCGAGACCCTGGTTGATGCCGAGCAGGACGTTGGCGGCGACGATCCAGCTCCAGCTCGGCGCGAGTGCGATGAGTACCGGCACCGGCAGCGCCGCCGCCCAGCCGGCGATCAGCAGGCGCCGCCGGCCCGCGCGCTGCGCCAGCGCTCCGGCTGAGAGGTTGGTCAGCGCCTTGACCAGTCCGAAGGCGACGATGAAGGAGAGCACCGCGGCATTCGAGGCGAGGCCGAAGTCATCGCGACCGATCAGCGGCAGCGTGGAGCGCTCGAGGCCGACCATCGCGCCGACGAAGGCGTTGACGGCAACCAGCAGCGAGAACTGCGGCAGGTTCTCGCGCAGCCCGAGTTCGACCCGGCGGGCGCTCACCGCTGCCTCAGTTCGACCCGGCGGGCACACCTCTGCCTCAGGGGCTTGCGGCCAGCGCTCGGCCGGAGCGGTTGGCAGCGACGATCGCCCCCTGTCGCTCCGGTGCCGGCGGGATGTCCTTCGTCAGGGCCGCAACGAACTCGTCCTCTGAGGCGAACTGCAGGGCTGGGTTGTGGCGGCGCTCGAAGCCGAGGGTGGAGATCGGGTTGGCCGACAGCCCCCGTCCGCAGACCGAGCCTGAGTAATGGGAGGGATAGAGCAGGAGGTGATCGGGCAGCGCCGCCAGTCGTCCGGTCAGCGATCGGTACAGAGCCCTTGCCATCTCCTCGATGCTGAGCTCGCCTGTGGCGTGCAGGTCCGGCCGGCCGGCGTCGCCGATCAGCAGCGCGTCCCCGGTCAGGATCATCCAGGGAGCCGCCGCGCGGCGACGGTCGGTGACGAGGTAGGCGTGGTGGGCGGTGGCGTGGCCCGGCGTCGCCATCGCTTCGATCTCGGTGTTGCCGAGCTTCACGACCTCGCCGTCGGCGAGGGGGTTGTGGTCGAACTCGACGCCGGCCCCGGCCGGCAGGTAGGCGCGAGCCCCGGCTCGCTCGACGAGAGCCGGCAGTCCGGAGACGTGGTCGGCCTGGACGTGGGTGTCGAAGGCGGCGACGATCGGAATGCCCTGTGCCTCGGCCAGGGCAAGGTAGTCGTCGACCAGATCGACGTGGGGGTCGACGACGGCGAGCTGGCCGTGCGTGGCGCAGCCGAGTACGTATGAGGCGCAGGCGGTGTCGTCGTTGAGGAGCTGCCGAAAGAACACGCGGAGCCTCCAATCGGTGATTAGGGCTTGACAAGCTATCAAGTAATCTATTGAATAACAAAACATGGCTTCCACCCAGGCAAAGCAGGCGCTCTTCGAGGCGATTGCCCTGATGGGGAAGGGGTTCTCCAGCCCGCGCCGGCTCGAGCTGCTCGACCTACTGGCCCAGGCGCCGCGCAGCGTCGAGGAACTGGCGCGCGAGAGCGGGCAGTCGCTTGCCAACGCCTCCCAGCACCTCCAGAGCCTGAACTCGGCGGGCATGGTCACGCGCACCCGCGAAGGCACACGGGTGCGCTACGAGATCGCCGGCGAGGAGGCTCTGGGCCTCTGGCTTGCGCTGCGCGATGCCTCGGCGGCACGCCTGGGCGAGGTCGAGCGCGCCGCGCGCGACTACCTCGGCGCAGATGTCGAGACGATCGGGCGCGAGGATCTGCTGGAGCGACTGAGAAGCGGCGACGTCGTCGTGATCGACGTTCGACCCGCCGAGGAGTTCGCCGCCGGGCACATCGAGGGGGCCCGCTCGATCCCGCTCGAGGAGCTCGAGCGACGTCTCGCCGAGCTGCCGTCCGATCGCGAGGTTGTCGCCTACTGCCGCGGCCCCTTCTGCGCCTACGCGCACGAGGCGGTGCGGCAGCTCAACGGCACCGGCCGCAAGGCCCGCCGCCTCGAGGGCGGCTGGCCGGAATGGCGTCTCGCCCACGCCGGTACCAACACCCGTAGAGCAGCCCAAACACCCATAGAGGAAGGAAGCGGCACGTGACCACGATCGAACGCCAGCTCGACACCGCCGACCTCACCGCGCGCGTCAAGGAGATGTACCAGGAGGTCGCACTGCACCCCGACCACGAGTTCCACTTCGAGACCGGGCGCCCGCTGGCCGAGCGCCTCGGCTACCCGGCCGGCGGTCTCGACCGGATCCCAGCTGCGGCGGTCGATTCGTTCGCCGGCGTCGGCTACTTCGGTGATCTGGCGGCGATCGCGCCGGGCGAGGTGGTGCTCGACCTCGGCAGCGGCTCGGGCACCGACGCCTTTCTCGCCGCGCTTGCCGCGGGTGAGACGGGAAGCGTGATCGGTATCGACATGACCGCCGAGCAGTTGGCCAAGGCAACCGCTCTCGCCGCCGAGGCGGGATTCGCAGGCATTGAGTTTCGGTACGGTCAGATCGAGAGCCCGCCGGTCGAGCCGGGCTCGACCGACTGTGTGATCTCCAACGGCGTCATAAACCTCTCGCCCGACAAGCCGGCCGTGTTTGCCGCCGCCGCGACCGCCCTGAAACCGGGCGGTCGACTTGCAATCGCCGACATCGTCACGGCCACCGAGCTGCCGGACGGCGTCACCTGTGACGCTTCGCTGTGGGCGGCGTGCATCGGCGGCGCCATGCAACGCGACAGCTACCGGGAGGCCATCGAAGCTGTGGGCTTCGAGGTCCTCGAGATGCGCGAGAACGACCGCTACCGCTTCATCTCCGACCGCGCAGACAGCGCAACCCGCAAATACGGCGTCACGAGCGTCTCCCTGCTCGCCCGTCGCCGCTAGGAGGAATCGAGATGGTCCAACACTTTGCAAGCTGGTCCCGCAGCTGCCTCACCATGCAGGGCTATGGCGAGCTGAGCAACGGGGAGCGCAGGGCTCTGTGGCTTGGCCTTCGCTTCTCACCGGTGCTCTGCTTCGCCGGGATCGCTCTTGGCGTCGTCCTCGCCTCTCCCGCGCTGCTGCTGGCGATGGCAGCGATGGCATTCGTCGGCGGGTTCGTCTCTCCCAGGCACCCCTTCGACTACGTCTACGACGCCGCACTGCGACCGCTGCTCGGCGGACCGAACGTGCCGCCGAGCCCGGCACCTCGCCGTTTCGCCTGTCAGCTTGCGACGCCCTGGATAGTCGCGATTGCGATCGCGTTCGGCGTGGGCGCTCCCGTCGCTGCCTGGATCCTCGCCGTTCCCCTGCTGCTGGTTGCGGCGACGGTGGCGACCACCAATTGGTGCCTGCCGTCGTTCATCTACGGATTGCTGCACGGGAGGCGGACGAGCGAAGCGACCGGCTGACTTCCCTTCTTATGAGAGGACACACGAGACGAGAGGAGACCGACCGATGTCAAACGGCAACCGGGTGATCGTGGGCTGCACGCACGGCGAGGAGGATCCCGATCGGGTCGTGGCCGCCTATCTCGTGGCGGGCGCGGCGCTTGACCAGGGCAAGGACGTGGTGATGTGGTTGACGGTCGATGGCGTTCGCCTGGCTCTCCGCGGTTACGCCGACCGCATCCGTGCCGACATGGACCCATCCGTGGAGCGCGTCCACGCGCAGTTCATCGAGAAAGGTGGCCACTTCTACGTTTGCCCCATCTGCTTCAAGGAGCGCGACCTCGACGAGCACGAGCTGGTCGAGCGCGCGGAGCTCAAGGGCGCCACTCCACTGATGGAATTCGCCGCCGAGGGGGCGACGACCTTCAACTACTGACGGGCTGCGCGTCCTGAGCGGTTGCCGAAGTCACGCCGGTCGCCCGGTAGAAGTGCTCGGTGGCGCCGCGGACCTGCCGTTCGTCCACCAGTTCCACGAGCCCGGACTTGGCCAGGGCGGTGACGTGGTAGTTGACCGAACCGAGCGGAGCCTGCAACTCGACACTGAGGCGCTTGGGGGAGAGCGGGCGACCCTGGTCGAGGATCTCGAGGATTGAAACCCGCAGTGGGTGGGTATTGGCTCGGGCCAGGAGTTCCCAATTCACGGCATTCTCTCTTTCATTGAGTACGCCTTACGCAAAATTATCAACCCGGCTCACTAAAATCAGGTAGTCTATCCGTTGACGATGAGAATTGGGAGGAGATCGAGGATGAGAGTCGGGCCTGCGCCCTTTGGCGCGCGAGGGATCGTTTTCGGACGGCTGGTCTACGTTGCCGCCCTGGCGGCGATGGCGTTGCTGCTTTCAGCACCCATGGCGCTTGCCGACACCGGCGACATCATCGAAGAGCAGCACACGCCGCCGACCACCGGAGACGGTTGGCAGGCGGGAACGTGCAAGGCAGAACCCTGCTCAATCGCAACTCCGAGTCAGTACTTCGAACAGGCTGGTGGGCATCCGCAATGGGGGTTCACGCAGTTCATCGTCAAGCATGAAACGGTTGGACCGCTGAAAACGCCGGTGGGGGAAGTGAAGACCATTCGCGTCGACCTTCCGGTTGGGCTTAGTGTCAACCCACAGGCGACGCCGCAATGCAAACTGGAAGACTTCGAAGCGAGCGCCAGCAGCTGTCCGTCGGCATCGATGGTCGGCGAAAGCGCGGTTACCACGTCGCTGGCGGGCGTGGTTACGGAACCAACGCCGCCGCTCACCCAGGTCCCCGTCTATAACCTCGAACCGAAACCCGGGGAACCGGCGCTGTTCGGGCTCGAACTTGCGGGCAACGAAGTCTTCCTGAGGTCAGATGTCGCCTGGGATGGCGACTACCACGAGGGTTTCACGATCGATGTTCCCGAGAGCCTGCCAACGGGGCTCGGAGGCCTTGTCCTCAAGAACCGCCTTTTCTTCGAAGGCCGGGCTGGCAACGGCACCTTCATCACAACGCCGACCACGTGCCTGGGCGAATCCCTGCCGGGGTCCCCGTTCCAATACGCCTACTCGACCTGGCTGCGCGCGGACTCCTACGAAGAACCGGACCCCAACTTCCCCAACGGCTCCTCGTTCTTCGAATCGCGGATCCCCAACAGGATCGACTTCGGCACCGAACTGGGCACCTCGCCGAAGGAATGCAACACGATCCCCTTCGAACCGTCGATTGCGGTCGACCCCGAAACGGCCAAGACCGATTCGCCCTCGGGTGCTCGCGTTGAGGTCAAGGTGCCGTTCGAAGAACCGACGGCGCTGGAAAAGACCGAAGAATTCACCAAACAGGCCAGCTCGCAGCTGAAGGACGCCAAGGTGACGCTGCCGACGGGGATGGGCCTGAATCCCTCGGCGGCTAACGGCCTCGCCGCCTGCACCGATGCCCAGTTCGGCAAGGGAACGCGGAACCCGGTCGAATGCCCGGCGGCCTCCAAGGTCGGCACGGTGGCCGTCCAAACGCCGCCGCTCCCCCCCGATTCGCTGGTCGGGAACGTCTACCTCGGACAGCAGCTGAGCCGCGATCCGACCTCGGGCAACGAGTACCGGATCTTCGTCGACGTCGAGTCGGCCCGCTACGGAATCTCGGCGCGCCTGATCGGCAACGTCGCAGCCAATCCGGCAACCGGGCAGTTGACGACGACGTTTGCCGACAACCCGCAGGTTCCCTTCACCTCTTTCGTCCTCCATTTCGACGGCGGGGCAACGGCGCCGCTGACCAGCCCGCCCACCTGTGGCCCGCACACCACGACCAGCCAGATGACCCCCTGGTCGTCGCAGGTGGGCTCGATCCCCGTGGGTGGGGGAGAAGGCGAACCGTCGAGCAACCCACCCGCCACTCCGTCCGCCGGGTTCGGCCTCGGCTCGGCTCCCGGTGGAGGCGCGTGCGCAAAAACGCTGGCCGCGCGGCCGTTCGCACCGGGCTTCGGCGCAGGTACCGACAGCCCGCAGGCGGGCGCCTTCACTCCGATCAGCACCAAAGTCACCCGTTCGGACGGCGAGCAGGAGCTGAAGGGCGTGGAGGTTCATCTGCCGCCGGGCCTGACGGCGAAGTTGGCCGGCGTCAGCTACTGCCCGGAGGCGGCGATCGCCGCGGCGGCGGCGAACAGCGGTGTCGCCGAGGCGGCCAACCTGAGTTGCCCGGCGTCCAGCCTGGTCGGCAGCGCGTCGGTCCTTTCCGGCACCGGCCCGGCGCCCCTCCACATCGAAGGCAAGGTCTTCCTCGCAGGCCCCTACCACGGGGCTCCCCTGTCCCTGGCAGTTGTCACCCCCGCCACGGCCGGGCCGTTTGATCTCGGCTCGGTCGTGGTGCGGGTGGCACTGTTCGTGGACCCAGAAAGCGCACAGGTGAACGTGGCATCCGATCCGATCCCCCATGTCTACGGCGGCGCCCTGCTCGACATCCGCTCGATTGACGTGCGGCTCGATCGGCCCGGATTCTCGCTCAATCCCACCAACTGCTCGCCGATGGCGATCGGGGGCACGATGCACGGGGGCGGGGCGAACCCGGCCGACACGGCGGCGTTCAGCGCCGTCGGCGTCTCGTCGCCGTTCCAGGTCAGCGGTTGCGAGAAGCTCGGCTTCAAGCCGAAGCTGTTCCTGCGGCTCTACGGCGCGATGCGGCGAGCCAGGAACCCGAAGCTGCGGGCCGTCTACGTCGCCCGCGCGGGCGACGCCAACACGGCCAGGGTTGCGGTGGCCCTGCCGCACTCGCTGTTCCTCGACCAGAGCAACATCTCGAGGGTCTGCACGCGGCAGCAGTTCGCCGCCGGCGCCTGCCCGAAGAACTCGACCTACGGCTACGCGCGGGCATTCACCCCGCTGCTCGACAAGCCGCTCCAAGGCCCCGTCTACCTGCGTTCCTCCGACAACCCCCTGCCGGACATGGTCGCCGCCCTGCACGGGCAGGTCAACATCAACCTGGTCGGGCGGATCGACAGCGTTCACGGTGGAATCCGGACCACCTACGATGCCGTTCCCGATGTGCCGGTCTCCGCGTTTGTGCTGACGATCCGGGGCGGCAGGCGCGGGCTGCTGACGAACTCCCGCGACCAGTGCGCCAGGAAGAAGTCACATCGAAAGAGCCGCCGCAAGGCGGACCGGCGACGCGCCAGTAACAGCCGGGCCCGCGGCCGGCGCGGGAAGCACAAGAAGCGGCGCCACGTGCTGCGCGCTGTCGTGCGGATCAGGGGCCAGAATGGCAAGACGGCCAACCAGCGCCCCAAGGTCCGCAGGGCGTGCGGCAAGTCGCACCACCGCAAGCATCGGCGCCCGCACCGTCGCAGGAGCTAGTGGACCTCCCCGAAGCGTTCGACCGGAAACCGGCCATCCGCTCGGCTCCGACCACACAGCTCAAGGCCGACCGGGCCATCCGTTCCCGACCGTCCCGCCTCTTTCGTCACTGGGCTCGAAGACCCCGAGCCCCCTGGCTCTCTGACGAGGAGCGCGGAGATGGCCCCGGGACCCAGGAGAGCACCTCGTTGACCGATGGAGACCTCCAACCCGAAACGAACCCCTCATTGATTGATGAGAGAGAACAGCCCCTCCCTGTTTGCCCTCCTACTTGCAGGTGGGGAGGGCAAACAGGGAGGGGCTGGTAGGGGGCCCAGGCGGTCAGGGGCTACGGGCGTCGTTTCGCGAGGGCGCAGCCGAAGAAGGCAGGATCGAGGCGGACACGAGCTCCGTTCGCTCTTTGTGTCGCAGAGCGGTACAAATGACGAACGGAGCGGCTGGAATCTCCCGGGCGAGACTCCGTTCGCTCTTTGTGTCGCAGAGCGGTACAAATGACGAACGGAGCGGCTGGGGTGCAAGGGGGCTCAGGCGCTGTCGGGGCAGAGCGGATGGCCGGTTTCCGGTTGAACGTTTCGGGGAGAACCGCTGCCTGCTAGCTGCGCTGGGCGGTGGGCCGAACCAGGATCTCGTTGACGTCCACGCCGGCGGGCTGCTCGAGCGCGAACATCACCGCCCGCGCGATGTCGGAGTCCCGCAGCGCCCAGTCCCCGGGGCGCTCGTCGAAGAAGGGAGTGTCGGTCATGCCCGGCTCGATCAGGGTCACCTTGATCGCGTCGTTCCCGTGCATCTGGCGCAGCTCGGCGCGCAGCGCCTCGCCGATCGCGGTTGCCGCCCACTTGGTCGCCGAGTAGAGCGACCCTGGCAGCACCCGCCGGCCGGCCACCGAGCTGGTTACGAGGAAGTGTCCCTCGCCGCGCTCCAGCAGCTGGGGGAGAGTGGCGCGAATCGTCAGGGCGACGCCGAGGACGTTGGTCAGAACCATGGAGCGCCAGTGCTCGACCGACTCCTCGAGGAACCCACGCGCGGCGCCGAATCCCGCGTTGGCGAAGACAGCGTCGATCTGCCCAAATGCGTCGAGCGAGGCCGCGACCATCGCCTCGACCTGGTCCCACTCGGCGACGTCGCAGCGCACCGCCACGGCGCGCTCTGCTCCGCCGAGCTCCCCGACCAGCTCCTCCAACGGCTCCAGTCGCCTTGCGGCAAGCACCAGCCGATAGCGCTCGGCGGCGGCTCGCGCCGTTGCAGCGCCGATGCCGCTGCTCGCGCCGGTGATCAGCAGGACCGGGTCGTTGGGGTCGCCGGGCGCCATCGGAGACGATTTTGGCATGCGACCCCGGTCCGCGAGGCCGGGGCAGCGCCCTTGCGATAATTCCCGGCTCGTGGATCCTGGCCGCAAGCGAAAGATCCGGCTCGTGGTCGCGCTCAGCGTGGCGGTCCTCCTCGCGGGGGCGCTCGTCTACACGTCGTTCAGCGCGTCCTCGCAAGCGAAGCAGCCCTCGCAGCTGGTCGGTGCCTCCTCCGGCGGCAGCTACGAGCTCACCGGCCGCGTCGTCAAGGGATCGGTCCGCCATCACGGCGACGGGATCCGCTTCCGCGTCGCCGACCGCGATGACGCCACTCAGAGCATCCCGGTCAGCTACAGCGGCATCATCCCCGACCCGTTCCGCGGCGGCCGCGAGATCGTCCTCAGCGGCTCGGTCGAGCGCGGCCTCTTCGTCGGGGAACGCGACACTCTCGTCACCAAGTGTCCCTCGAAGTTCACGGCGTCGAATGACAGCTAGCGTCGGCAGCGCCGCGCTGGCGCTGGCCTTCCTCGCAGCGATCTTCGCCGCCGTGTCCGCCCTACTGGGGCGTAATCGCACTCCGAGCCCTGCGCCGGGGGCGAACGGGGCGACGGTGGATGCGGTGGATGACGGGGCGGAGCGCTGGGTGCTCCGGGCTCGCCGCGGCGTCTATGCCATGTGTGGCTTGCTCACCCTCTGCGTCGTGCTCATCGAGATCGCCTTCGCCAGCAACGACTTCTCGCTCAACATCGTCCAGCAGCATTCCTCGATCGAGACTCCGTCCTTCTACAAGCTGGCGGCGATGTGGTCGAGCCAGGAGGGATCGCTGCTGCTCTGGGCATGGGTGCTCTCGATCGCCTCCTCGGCGGCGCTGTACGCGACGCGGAGCAGGTTGCGCGAGCTGGTGCCCTGGGCGACCGCGGTGCTGGCCGGGGTGGCCGCGTTCTTCACGGGGTTGATGCTGTTCGCCGGCGGGGTCAATCCCTTCGCCACGCTCAACCCGGTGCCCGCCGACGGGGTTGGCCTCAACCCCCTGCTGCAGCACCCGAGCATGATGATCCACCCCCCGATGCTCTATTCGGGGTACGTCGCCTTCACGATCCCGTTCGCCTTCGCGGTCGGGGCGCTCGTCACCCGCCGCCTCGACGCCGCCTGGATTCGCGCCACTCGCCGCTTTGCGCTGATCGCCTGGGCCTTTCTCGGCCTCGGGTTGCTGCTCGGTGCCCGCTGGTCGTACTCGGAGCTGGGCTGGGGCGGCTACTGGGCCTGGGACCCGGTTGAGAACGCGGCCCTGATGCCCTGGCTGATGGGCACGGCCTTCCTGCACTCGATCATGGTCCAGGAGAAGCGGGGGATGCTGAGGGTCTGGAACGCCTGCCTGATCGTCGCCACCTTCAGCCTCGCCCTGCTCGGCACCTTCCTGGTTCGCTCCGGCGTTCTGCAGTCGATTCACGCCTTCGGCGACAGCACCGTGGGCCCCTACATCCTCGGCCTGATCGCGGTGGTGTTGGTCTCCTCGACGGCGCTGATCGTCTCGCGGTTCGACGACCTGCGCTCCGAGAAGCGGATCGACTCGCTCGCCTCCCGCGAGGCGGTCTTCCTGGTCAACAACCTGCTCCTGGTGGCGCTCACCGCGACGATCTTCTGGGGCACCTTCTTCCCGCTGATCTCCGAGCTCTTCACCGGTGAGAAGTCCTCGCTCGCGGCGCCCTGGTTCGACCACTACACGACGCCGCTGGCGATCGGGCTGGTCCTCTTCACGGGAATCGGGCCCCTGCTGGCCTGGCGGCGGATCAGCTGGAGCGCTGCGAGGCGTGTCTTCCTGGCGCCGGCGATCGTCGCGGCGGTCGTGGGGGTGGGGCTCGCGCTGTTTACCGATGCGACTCACTCACCCTGGGCCATGGCCCTGTTCGTCTTTGCCGCCTTCGCGCTGAGCGGCTTGGCGGGGGAGTTCTGGCGGGGCGCCGCGGCGCGGCGCTCGCTCGCCGGCGGCTCCCTGCCGGCGGCGCTGGTGGCCGTCATCTCACGGAACCGACGCCGCTACGGCGGATACATAGTCCACGTGGGCGTGGCCGTGCTGCTGATCGGGGTGGCCGCGTCATCCAGCTTCCAGACCAAACGCGACGTGACGCTTCGCCCTGGCCAGAGCGCCGTCGTCGACGGGCGCACGGTCACCTATCGCCGTCCCACCGTCGCCGTCGGCAAGGAGGCCATCGCTTTCGGCGCCGTCGTCGACGTGAGCAAGGACGGACGGCGCCTCGTCGTGCTCAGGCCGAGCCGTCGCTTCTTCCCGCCGACAGGGGCGCCGCGGAGGACGATCGGCAGCTTCTTCGACGGCGAGGCGACCAGCGAGGTGGGGCTGAAGGCGGGTGCCGGCAGCGATCTCTGGATCACCGTTGCGCCCAACATCTCAGCGGTGCGCCGCGCCGCGCGTGCGGCGGATCGAGGCTTCCGCGCCTGCGTCGGTGGAGCGCCCGGAACGCCGCCCCAGTGCAAGGCGATGTCGAGGTTGATGCGGGCCGCCGCCGCCAACCCGCGCCTGCGCCCGGCGGCCGCGGCGCAGATCGAGGCACTGCAGGTCGCGACCGCGGAACGGCTGGCGAAGGGCTACACGGCCAACGACCTCCCGGCGACCTTCCGCGTCATCGTCGACCCGCTCGTCACCTGGATCTGGATCGGGGGCCTGATCGCCCTTTCCGGGGCGCTGCTTGCGATCTGGCCCGCTCGCCGCGCCCGGCGCGTTCCGACGGTCGCCTCGGAGATGGAGGCGCTGAAGGAGGCCAAGTACCGTGAGATCCGCGACGCCGAGCTGGACCACGCGGCCGGGAAGCTCTCCGACGAGGACTTCGCGCTGCTCGATGCCGAGCTGCGCAGCGAAGCTGTCGAGATCCTCGATCGCGCGCCGGTCTAATGTCCCGAATCTAGGACTCGGGAGATTGGGTCGATCGGTGACCCGAATCTGGGACTCGGGAGATCAGATCTTCAGCAGCACCAGGGTGTTGAGCACGAAGAGGACCGAGAAGAAGATCGTGGCACGGTCCAGGTTGCGCTCGACCATCGAGCCGCCACCGAACGAGCTGCCCCCGCCGCCGATGCCGAAGGCGCCCGAGAGACCCGCGTCTTTCCCCGAGTGCAGGAGCACGAGGAAGATGACGACGACGGCGATTATCACCTGAAGGACTGCGAGAAGGGCGTACATGCGCCGGATGGTAGCGAGCGGGCGATTGCAGTAACCGCGACGAGCGAGGCGTGTACCGTTGTGCCGGTTGACAAAGCTCGCTAGTTTGTTAACCAAGCAGACGCAATCCTGCCATCTGACAAGGAGAAACATTTAACGATGGAGGCAGCAACGCAGGCCCCTGCAGCCGAGTCTGAACTGAATGCCGCCACCTGGAGCGACCCGAAGCGATACGCCTGGCTGATGGGGCTGATCGTGCCGCTCTCGCCGTTTATCTCCTGGGCGCTGGTCCAGGCCAGCGGGGTAGGTGCCTTCTGGTTCTTCGGCCCGGTCCTCGTCTTCGTGATCTTCCCGGTGATCGATGCCCTGCGGGGCCTCGATTCGTCGAACCCGCCCGACAGCGTCATCAAGTGGCTCGAACAGGACCGCTACTACCGCTGGTGCACTTACGTGTTCATCCCGATCCAGTACGCCGGGCTCGTGTTCGCCTGCTGGCTGTGGGCGGACGGCGGTCTCTCGGTCGTCGACGGCATCGGCCTGCTGCTCACGGTGGGCATCGTCAGCGGGGTCTCGATCAACACCGCGCACGAGCTGGGCCACAAGCGGGCCGGCCTGGAGCGCTGGCTGAGCAAGATCGCCCTTGCCCAGAGTGGTTACGGCCACTTCTTCATCGAGCACAACCGCGGCCATCACGTCCGTGTCGCGACCCCCGAGGATCCGGCCAGCGCCCGGTTCGGGGAGAGCTTCTGGGCCTTCCTGCCGCGCACGGTCTCGGGCAGCCTCAGCTCGGCATGGGGCCTGGAGAAGGCCAGGCTGGGCCGCATGGGGAGCTCGCCCTGGTCCATCCACAACGACATCCTCAATGCTTGGGCGATGACCGTAGTGCTGTTCGCTGCGCTGGTGGCGGTGTTCGGGTGGGTGGTGCTTCCCTACCTGCTGGCCCAGGCGGTGCTCGGCTTCTGCCTGCTGGAGGTCGTCAACTACCTCGAGCACTACGGCCTGCTGCGCCAGAAGCGCGAGGACGGCCGCTACGAGCGCTGCCGTCCGGAGCACAGCTGGAACAGCAACAACGTGGCCTCCAACGTCCTCCTCTACCATCTGCAGCGCCACAGCGACCACCACGCCAACCCGACCCGCCGCTACCAGGCGCTGCGCCACGTCGACGAGGCGCCGCAGCTGCCCACTGGCTACGCCGGCATGATCGTGATCGCCCTGGTGCCGCCGCTCTGGCGCCGCCTCATGGACCGCCGCCTGCTCGACCACTACGGTGGGGACGTGAGGCGCGCCAACATCGAGCCGCGAGCGCGGGGGAGGGTTATCTCCCGCTACGGAGCCGCGGCATCGTGAGCGCCTGGAGTTGTCCGGGCTGCGGCTACGTCTACGACGAGGAGGCCGGCCACCCCCGCGAGGGCTTTCCGCCGGGGACTCCCTGGAGCGAGGTGCCCGACGACTGGCACTGCCCGGACTGCGGGATCTACGACAAGGTCGATTTCGAGCCGGCCTCGTGAGCGGCGCGACCGCCGCCCCCGAGCGAGCTCCCTATCCGGTTGCGGCCCGCAGGCTGCTGCGCGAGACGCTGTTCGGAGCGGCTCGCGACCATCTGCAGGAGCGCGCCTGGTCGGAAATCACGATGGCGGACGTCGCCGGCACCGCCGGCGTCAGCCGCCAGACCCTCTACAAGGAGTTCGGCAGCCGGAATGAGTTCGCGCAGGCGTTCGTGATCGACGAGGGCGAACGGTTCTTCGAGGACGTCGAGGCGGCTGTCCGCGAGCATCGCAGCGATCCCCATGCCGCGGTGAGCGCCGCCCTCGGCGTGTTCCTGCGCACCACGGGCGAGGATCCGTTGGTTCGCGTTCTGCTCATCGACGACGGCATGCTCCCCTTCGTCACCACCCAGGGCATGCCGGTCGTGCAGTGGGCCTCCGACCGGCTCACCGCGATCATCGAGGAGTGCTGGCCGCAGGCCGCGCCCGCCGACGCCGGTCTGTTGGCCGAGTCTCTGGTTCGGCTCGCGATCAGCTACGTGACCGCGCCAGGCGACTCCCCTGAGGCGACGGCCGCGCAGGCCAGCAGGCTCCTCGGCCCCTTCATCGACAGGGCGCTCGGCCGAA
>CAVVGH010000009.1:0-272023 GCA_963747765.1 uncultured Solirubrobacterales bacterium
GCCGAAGCCGCCGACCTGGAGCAGGTGACTGACGGCGCTGGAACAATCGAAGGGGCCGTTGGGGGGAGTCGGCGAGGAGCCGTGGGAGCCACCCCAGACGTAGTCCGAGGTCGAGCGGAGGGCGCTGAGGCGAGCGGCCTCGGCGACCATCCGCGCGACGGTCTCGTTGGGCGCGCCCGCCGCGGCGGCGCAGCCGGCGCCGCCGGCGGCTTCGATCGTGCCATCGCCGGCGAAGCGGTGGGCGTGCGCCAGGACCTCGGCGACGTACCACTCCGCGTGGTTGTAGCTGAAGATCGCCGCGTGCCAGTCCTGCGGAGCGCCGGAGGCGCGCAGCAGACGGGCGGCGGCGAAGATCGCGTCCCAGGGATTGTAGGGGTCCTTGGTGCCGTCGCCGTTGCCGTCGACGCCGAAGGCTTCCCAGCTCGAAGGGAGGAACTGCATCCAGCCTTCGGCTTCCGCCGAGGAGATGCCGAGGTTCGTTCCGAAGCCGGTCTCAACCCAGTTGATCCCGGCGAGGATCGAGGGCCCTTCCTCCCCTAGCCCGTATTTCGCCGCCGCCTGCTCGTAGATCGGGGCCAGGCGCTTCGGCACCTTCGCGCTGAGCTCTCCGACGGATTCGCCTCCACCGCAGCTCGGCGAGGCGCCGAACATCACCGTGACCGCGAGCAGGACGCCAATCAGGGCGGCAAGCAACCCGAGCGGCAGGCCGAGCAGCAGCTTCGACGCGCGCGGTGCGGGAAGTGAGCCGGCCTCCACGGCACCTTCAGCTCGGCGGCGAGATGGTGGTGACTCGCCAGCGCGAGCCTAATTTCCGAACCAGGAAGCCGATCGAGAACGGCGGCGAGCGACCGTCTCCGATCTCGACCACGCCGGCCAGCGCGCCGCCGCGTGGCCGCAGGGTCACGGCGAGGGCGTGAGGGTGAAGGCCGCGGCGAGCGGGCGGCACCCTCGACGCCGCCGCCAGGAGGTCGCGGCGAAGGGCGGCGGTGGCGCCCGGCAGCCGAGGCGGGCGCCGCTGGTAGATGCTGCGGGCGTAGGCATAGGCGAAGCGACGCGCGACCCGGGCGGCGGGCGCGAGCTGCTCGGCGGCGAGCGACCCGCCGCGCGTGCCGCTCAGAAGTGACGAGCCGGCCTGGGTGTTGGTGTCATCCGAGGAACAGCCGACGAGGGCAACGGCGAGGAGCGCAAGCCCGAACGATGCTCCGGCGCGGCGACGGCACGGCGAGATGTGACGGGCGGGGTGCATCCGCCCCTGCTGTCCAGCGGCGAGTGGGTTTGCATCGTCTTCAGCCAGAAGCCGATGCAAATGGCTTCCGCGCTGGACATTGGGGTATCAGGAACCTGCGACCCCTTGAAAATGCAAGAGCGGTGCGGCTATCTTTGGTACAAAATATTAGGTAGGCCCAGGATGTACGGACGTAAGGCCAACAGCGAGTTGAAGCAGTCCGAACTGGAGGAGGCCCGCCTGGGCTTCATCCAGTTTCTTCGACGCAAGCGTTTTTCACCGCAATTCATCGCCAGCCACGGCGAGGACCTGTTTGCGACCGCGGCCCTCGAATACAGCCGCAAGGTCGCCGAGGGCGAGGTGATCGACAGCCCGGCCGGCTGGCTCATCACCTGCGCCTGGCGCAGGACCAAGAGCCTGCTGGAAGCGCAGGGCCGCTCGCCTCAGATCGTCTCGACCGATAAAGCCGAGGCGATCGAGGACGAGCTGGGGCAAAGCCCTGAGGACGCGACCCTCGATGAGGATCGGCTGCGGAAGGTGCAGGAGGCGGTCGACCAACTGACTGTCGAGGAGAGGCGGCTACTCGAGCTCGCCTACTTCGAGGGCATGGCCGTCCGCGAAGTGGCCCGCGAACTTCACTGGCACCCCTCCAAGGCGCAGCGCTGCCACGAAGCGGCGCGCAAGCATCTGCACCAGCTGCTCGGCGTCGACAGCCTCGACGAGCTGGAGATCATCGTCGGCCTCGCCGCCTACATCTCACTCGCGGAACAGGCACCCGCCCCGCACCTCCCGGCCGGCGTCGAAGCGGTGGCCGAGACGATCAGCCGGAGCGTCGGCGAGGGCTGGGCGCGGGCGCAGGATCTCGCTCGCCGCCTTCCCTTCGGCGGTGGCGCCGAGCCTTCGGCGACCGCCGCGCTCGGCGGCAGCGCCGGACGCGCGGCTGGGGTCTGCGCCACGGCGGCGGTGGCGTGCATCGCAAGCGGAGTGGTCGGCCCTGGCGTGGGCGGGGTGAATCTGCTCGGCGGTGGCGGAAACCGCTCCTCCGGCCAAGCAGCGCCGCGTCGCGGACACGCCACAGGTCGCCCCCCTGACGCCACGGGGCAACCCAGCGCCACCACCCGAACCAAAGCCGCAGAGCTCGACCGGCGCTGACGAGCGGGGCAGCGCGAGCGGCGCGGCCAGCGCGGAGCGCACGAAGCACGCGACCCAGGCCGTCCAGTCGCAGTCCCTTGAGTCAGCGGCAGGAGGCTCGGAATTGAGCAGCGCACCCGAACCGACGCCGACCGCGGAATCGAGCCCGCCTCCGTCTTCTGAAGCAAGCGCGAGCAGCTCCAGCTCGACTCCCACTCAAGTGGCAAACCAGCAGTTCGGACCCTGAGAGGCATGTGATGAGACACGCGATCCGACAATCGACCAACGTGTTCCGGTGGCTGCCCGCCACCGTCCTCTTGGCGGCGCTCTTTCTCCTCCCGTCGAGCGCCCAGGCTGGCAGCTACATCGTCGCTCAGTGTTCGCCGGGCGTCTACACCGGCGCCGACGACGCGGGCTTCACCGCCTCGACCACCCACTACACGCCGCGCGCGGACTGCTCCCCTTCGGCGCCCGGGCTCCAGATCGCCCACACCCTCGCCGAAGGTGAAACCGGCACCGTGCAGGGCGGCTTCGGCGCCTGGGTGTGGACGGCGCCCGCGGGCACCTACATCACCGGGGGATCGACGTTCAGCCGCTTGGCGACCGAATCCGGCCAGCACGGTTACCTCGCGGTCTCCCCCGACAGCGGGGCGGGTCTCTCCTATGAGAACCAGAACGACGACCAGGGCCACGAGTCGGGGATCCCGGCCGGCAACTGGCGCTACTTGGTCGCTCGCCTGGAATGCACGCAGCCCAACGAAAACAATCGGTGCGTCGGCGCTGCCGGAGGGGCGCACACCTACATCAAGCAGGTCCGCATCCAGCTCACCGACGTAGTTTCTCCGACCATCTCGATCGGCGGCTCGATGTTCTCGGGGGCGGAACTGCGCGGGCCGCAGACGATTTCGGTGTCGGCCGCCGATCAGGGCGCCGGGTTGCGGTCGGTCCAGGTGGTTGTCAACGGGCAAGGAGCGACAGGCGACGATCTCTCCGGGTCCTGCAACCCCCTGCCGGGGAACATGACCTCGCGGCTCTCGCCCTGCCCGCCGAGCTTCGGCAAGACGTACACGCTCGACACGGCGCAGGCACCGTTCCGAGAGGGCGTCAACTCGATCTCCGTCTGCGCCTACGACTACGCGCAGACGGGGACGCCCAACGCCGCCTGCGAATCGAAGGAATTGCTGGTCAACAACCTCTGCCCCGGCTCGCCGGTCGGCGGGGGAAACACGATCACCGCCGGCTTCGCGGGCAACAGCAAGGGCGAGCGGACTCTGGCTTTCCGTGACCGCGCCCTGATTCGCGGCCGCCTCCACGACCCGGCGGGCAACCCGGTCCCCAACGCCCAGGTCTGCCTCCAGGGCCATACCGATCTGCCCGGCCGCCCCTTCCACCTGATCGGCACCGCGACGACGAACGAAAATGGCGGCTGGACGTTCAAGGTCCGCCGGGGACCTTCGCGGTCCTTCCGCGTCGCCTACCGCTTCGGCGCCTTTCAGACCTCCACCGACCTGACCCTCCACATGCGGACCCGGGTGACGCTCCACCTGAGCCGCCACCGCACCCGCGTCCACAAACGCATCTACTTCTCCGGGGAGATCGCCGGGCCGAGCTGCGCCCTGCGGGTCGTCGTCATGCGCGGGACGGTGCCCGGCTCGAAGCGCCGGTTTCTCGTCCGGCGCGCGAAGACCGATGCGCTCTGTCACTACCGCGCCGCCTACGCCTTCTCCCCGGTGCCGAGGACTACGAGATTCGTTTTCAACGCAGTCGTGCCCGAACAGAACGGGTATCCCTACGTGCGAGGGCACTCCGTACCTCGCTACATCCGAGTGAGGCGGTAATCACCACATGCTCGGGTCGAACAAGGAGGACACGCCATGAAGATCAAGCTCCGCCGCCGCTCGGCCGTCGTGGTCGTGGCCGCAATCGTGATGCTCGTGCTGGGTGGAAGTGCGCTCGCGCAGTCGGGCCAGGTCGCAGCTCGGGCCGCTCACCAGGGCAAGATCAAGTACCGCTTCGGGAAGATCGTCGACACCGACACCACGGCGAACGACGGGCAGTTCAACTACGCCCACGGCCACGCCAACTGCAAGCACGGCGAGCGGCTGATCTCCGGCGGACTGCGGTGGCACCACGGCAGCATCACGGCGATCATCGGGCACTTTCAGATGGTGGCATCCGGCCCGTTCAAGCGTGAATGGCGAGTCACCGCCAGCTCCGACATGGGCGGAGCTGCACGCGCTGATTTCGTCGTCGTCGCTTCCTGCGAAGTCAGATAGCGGGCTCTTGACCAGCCCCAAGGCAGAGTGGCGTATTAGATGTCGTTTGAGACGTTGGCAGACCTGCTGTTTACATGTATGATGCATCTGTCATGCAGGCGACGCAAGTACCTCCAGCCAGCAGTCTTTACGCCCACTTGGTCGACGATCTGCGAGGCGGCATCTTGACCAACGCCGAGCTGGCGAAGATCACCGGCGTCAAGGTGCGCCAGGTCCAGCACTGGGCCGCCGGCGCCCACCGGCCCCAGGGCGAGGCGAAAGACCGGCTACTGGAGCTGCATTACATCTTGGAGCGGCTGCGTGACGTCTACACCACCGAGGGCGCCGACATCTGGATCCACGGCCGCAACCGCGACCTGGGCGGCGAGAAGCCGATTGACCTGCTCGCCACCGGCCAGTTCGAGCGCGTGCTTGCTGCTGTCGAGCGCCTCGGCGCCGGAGCGATGTAGGGGTGGAGAGCGACATCGCTCGCGCGCTGTCGCGCGCGAGCGCGGCCACGGTCGCGGGTCGGTTTCAGCGCCACATCTCACCCCGACAGGAACCGCTTCGTGGCAGCCGCTCTGGGGGTCGCTGGGGTCCGGCTGGTGCCTACCCCGTTCTCTATTTGGGCCGACCCACCGACTCGGTGATAGTCGAGGCATACCGCCACCTGATCGAGACGGTGGAGGGCATGCAGCCGCACATGGTCGGACCCCGCCGCTTGGTGACCTGCGAGATCGAGATCATGAGCGTGCTCGACCTGCGCGAGGGCGCCAGCCGTGATGCAGTCGGCCTGACCGTCGCCGAACTGAGCAGCGAGGTCGGGAACTACGGGCCGTGTCATCGCATCGGCCAGGCCGCGTACGAGTTGGGCCTGCACGGCGTCATCGCCCCGGCCGCTGGTGGCCTCGGCGAGACCCTGGCGATATTCGAAGATCAGCTGCCGGAAAGCGAGCGGCCATCACTGGTTGACGAGCAAACCTGGGAGTCGCTTCCCCCCGACCCGCGTGCCAAAGAGCAATAGGCCAGCCCTGAGCGCGTAACCGCTCCTAAGGTCAACCCTGCCTTATCGAGGGTCCGTCGAGTGGCCCGGAGAGTCGTCGACCGGCATCGCGCTCACGCTACGCGGGAGCGCGATGCGATCGGGCGCGTGACACTTCCTTCTCGTCCGGACCGGGCGTCCGGAGTGAAGCTCGGCGGACGCTCGCAAATCGCGCAAAGCAGAAGCTGCCACCCGGTCGAGCACCAAGGCGGGCTGCGACTGGCCCTGCCTAGACCTCGTCCGGTCAGAGGAGAATCTCAACCGCCGTCCAAGCGAAGGCGGCCACCATCACACCGACGGACACTCGGTTCTGAAACCGAATGTGGGTGCTCATCCAGCTCTTCCACTGTTCGCTTGGAGACGGGTCAGCCTCGGAGTCGTAGACGCCCAGCGGCGCGGGTAGCGTGCATCCGTTCTCCAGTTTGTCGAGTTTCCTGAGTTGAAGTTCGAGATGCAGCGTGTTGTTCCCCAGCACCCAGACAAAGGCGCCGATCATCGGTGGAAGCGCAGCGAGGGCGGTGACGGCCACCAACCCGACATCGGACGGATCAAGTGCGTCGATCCTGCTCACGGCCATCATCGGGATGATCAACGCGATCAGCGCGAGGCCTGCGTACAGGCCCTCGACTAGGAGCAAGTTCAGGTCCGGCGTCTGCGGGGTGATCTTTTCGTGGATCAGCCCGTAGGCCACCGGAGTGCTGCCCAGCCAGGCAACGAAGATCGTCGCGGCAGGAATGAGCAAGGCGGCCATCGTTGCCGACCCCGAGGCCGGCGCTCCCTCGTCCCAGAGGCCCGTGGCCAGGACGAAGAAGAGGCCCGCCGCCACCGCAGCGCCGGCGGCTCCAGCCAGAAGCCAGCTTCGCCGGTCGGGCGAATGGAGCTGCAGCCTGGTGCCGCTCCTGATCACGTCCTCGACGACCATGGCGCCGATCAGGCACGCTCCAATCGCTGCGGCGGGGACCATGTTCAGCCCGGCGCCAACGGCACTCCAGAGCAGGGCGCCGAGCCAGATCACGAGGCCGGTCACGGCGAGCGCGGTGGCGGTACCATCGACCTGCACCGGTTCGCCGGGCGTGGGTGGTGGCTTGCCGGTGCTCGAGAAATCGGCCTCGCCTTCCTTCTCCTTTTTTTTCTTTCTTTCCGAGTCGACGTGCTTGGCGGTGAGACGGGCCGCGGCCGTCAACGCCAGGGCGAGTCCGAGAGCCACGCCGAGCCGCGCGAAGTCGACGTCGGGAAAGCCACTCCCCACATCCAGGCCCAGCTGCGGAGCCGCGATCGCGAACAGGGTCGCCAGTGAGGCAAGGGCGGCGAGGCCGAAGGTGAAGACCTGGATGACGGTACCGAGTCCCACCTCCTCGGTCTTCCGGCCAGCCGCGTCGATGCCGGCGACGTCGCTGCGGATCACGTTCGCGAACTGCTCCCGGATCATGCCGAGGACCAGGCCATCGAGGAAGAAGGCGGCGAACCCGACCGCGTAGTTCGCCTGCGCGCTCGTGCGCCCCTCGCCGACCCAGCCTGCGAGCACGATCAGGCCCACCGAGTAGGCGACAGCCGTCGCCCGCAGGGCAAGGTTGCCGGCGCTTTGTTCCAGGTCCCGGCTGGTAAGGGTGACGAGCGTGGCCCCCGCGAGCACGACCGCCGCAGCCGCGAGCCCGTGATCCCCGGCGAGATGGAGTCCCAGGCTGAGGGTGCCGGCAAGCGTTAGCGCGTTGAGCAGGGCGGGCACGGCCGCGGCGACCCAGAGCTGACCTCGCATCCCGTCGGCCGCGGTCTCAATGCTCGCGAATGCCGTCGCCATGAGCCCGACCCCGAGGCCCGCGCAGATCGCGGCGCCGACAATCACTCCGCCGAGGGCGATTGGTAACCCGTAGGACGTCAGCAGCGCGATCCCCGCTGCGGCGCCGAGTCCCGACAACAGCGGCGAAGCAATCTCGCGGAGGGTGAAGCGGAACGCCCAGGCGGTTCCGACCAAAAACAGGCCCGCGGCGAGGCTCACTCCCACCGCCGTGGCGAGCCCGGCCTGAGTTCCGTTCGCAGCGAGGTTATCGGTCGCTGCCAGGCCGAGGAAGCCGAGCCCACAGAAGGCAGCGACGGCCAACCAGCCGCACTCGGCGAGCGCCCGCCGCTTGGTCGAGTCAGCGCACCTAACCCTGAGCGCGATACGCATGGCGCAACCGCCGAAGAATCCACTTGCGAAGACGAAGAAGGCGGTGTGCCACCAGCCGGCCGTATTCAGTTCGTGCGGCGCCACCAGCGTCCAGTTCAGGTGGGGGCTAGGGTCGAGAAGCCACACGGTCTGGATCGTGGCCCCGACCCCAGCGCCGCCGAGGACGCCCGCCAGCGTCCAGCCACGCTCATGTGGTGCCGGCGCGGAGACCCAGGCGAGCGCGAACACACAAGCCAACGCGAGCAGCGGCAGCAGGAGTCCGTCGCCCAGCGTTGCTGCCGTGTAATCGAAAAGGCCGGGAACGTCCACTCGGGGCTCCCCGCCGATCCAGAACAGGAGGAGGGCACCGAACCCCGCTGCCAGCACGCCGAGCGGGACGAGAACGAACGCCGGACGCATCAGAGACGAGAGCGGAATCTGTACGGGCTGGGGAGGGGGGGTCGGTGGCGATCGGACCAGGAAGTGTGGTTTCAGCCCAATCGCCTCGAGCCCCGGGTTCAGAAATCTCCGCCGCATCGAGTTTGGATGCTAACCGTGGGAACCCCATACACCAGGCGCTGCTGCCCCTCGCGCAAAGCGGAAGTGCTCCCTGCGTAAGCAATCCCAGCTCGGACTGCGGATCAGCCGAGATAGGCAGTGAGCCCCTCCCGCATCCAGTCTGGGATCGCCGTCTTGGCACCCGGCTCGCGCCCAAGCTGCCCCTTCAGCTCGACCAGGACGTGGCGAAGAGTGCCTTCGACCAGCAGCTCTGCGTCGCGCAGGACCCGATAGCTGGTGGTGATGCTCGTCCTGCCGAGGCGGGTGACCGCGACCTCGAGCCTCAGTTCCTCGTCGAAGTGCGCCGGCTGACGGTAACGGAGCCCTGCCTCGGCGACCACGAAGTCGACGCCACGGTCGATGATCGCCTGGTAGCCACCCAACGCCGACCGAAACAGCTCGGTGATAGCGATGTCGAAGTAGGCGAGGAAGTGGGCGTTGAACACCACGCCCTGCGGGTCGCACTCCCCGTAGCGGACGCGCAGCTTGCAGGTGAGGGGGGTCGCCACACCTGTGCTGGCCACATCTTGCCCTGCCACGGCATCACCTCGCTCGGTCGGACTTGGGGGGCGGCCTTTCAGACGAAGTCCGCACCTTACCAATTGCATACTTCTACTGGTAACCTCGGACCATGCCCGTGTCGCGGACGCCTGAGACGGTCCACCTATGGGGAGAGATGCTCTGCCTGAATTTCGCCAACAGCGTCGACTGGTCGCCCGAAGACGAGCACGTCGATCCCGAGCGGACCGACGTGCTGCGCGCCGAGGACATGTTTGGTCGCTGGGGCCGGCGCTGCGATCTGCTCGGCGAGGACGCTAAGCGCGCGAGCGCGGCTGAGCTGAGCCGCGCTCGCTCGCTGCGCGACGCTGTTTATCGCCTCTTCTCCTCGATCAGCCGAGGCCGGCCCCCCGCGAGCAGGGACCTCGACCTCCTGGTGAGCAACTACGCCGAAGCGGTGAGCCATGCCTCCCTGCGGGCCGGCGAAGATCTCTACAAGCTCGACTGGCCGGGGGAGGACCCCCGGAGGATCCGCTTCGCGGTCGCCACCGACGCGATCACACTGCTTCGGGACCCCAGCCGTCTAAGGCGCGTTGGCCGCTGCCCAGGCCGCGGCTGCGGCTGGCTGTTTCTCAACCTCAGCGGACGCCGCCGCTGGTGCTCGATGTCCACCTGCGGCAGCCGCGAGAAGATGCGGCGGCTGCACCAGCGTCGCAAAAGACACACCGACTGAGCGTCGCTGACACGGATTGGTCGACGAGGCCCGCGCGTTTACCGGTCGGTCCAAAGGAGACCGCATCTCGCGCGAGGCGGCACCCAGCGCCGAACCCGGACTAGGACACGTAGGCCTCGCGCACCATGGCCGCCGTCCATCGTTTCGTTCCGTGAAACGCGGGGGTCTTCTTGCGGTTCAGCGTGTCGGCGATGTCTTCCAGTGATTCGCCTGCAAGAAGCAGTGCCCCGATCTGCTTCCGCCGCGTGTGGTCACGCTGATTGCACTCGATATGGGACAGCCGAACGTTGTCGGCACGTAGCTTTCCACCGGCCGAACTGAGGATCGGGTAGTGGTCGCGCGAGGGCGCCCACAACCTGCGCTCCGTCGCGAGCGATTCGAACTTGTCGCGTCCGTTGGGGTGATAGCACTGCGGCATCTCGCACTTCAGCTCAAGAATCTGCCCACGTTCGGCCATCTGCACGAGGATGCCCTTCACGCCGAATCCGCGGAGTCGGTCCGCGACCGATTCATCTGCCATGCGGCGATCCTGACACAACTGCTCTCGCGTGAAAGGAGGCGTCCGGGTAGAGGCTCGCGAGGCGCCCGGTTAGGACGAAAAGCGTGCGTATCCGCTGATGTCCAGTTCGCGCTCGTTGATGAGGTGTCAAACGACGTTCGGTAGCACCAGAACCCACGACTGGATCGGGCCAACGAATGAAGCCCGCCCAATGGCACCAGACAAATTCCCCGGCGGCGGCCGATGCAAGTGGGGGGCCTGTTGGACAGCGGAAGTGCAGAGGCACTTCTAGCCAAAGGAGTCCATCGTGGCCCTCGCAGTCTTCGTCAAGTTCCAGCTCGCCGTCGAGAGCGCCGCAGTCAGCATCAAACCGAACCCGAACGGGGGACCGGGGACGCCTGCGCTCGAAAAACTCGTCAACTGGCTCGCCGCCGTGGTCCTGCTCGGCTGCGCCGCCGGACTGCTGATAGGCGCCGCACAGTGGGCGCTCGGCAGCAAGTCCAACAACTTCAGCCACGCCTCTGACGGCAAGCAGAAGGTCCTCTACTCGCTGATCGCCGCCTTCGTCGTCGGCGCCGGGGCGGCCCTGATCAACTTCTTCTACACCTCCGGGCAGGCGGTCAGGTGATGCGCTCGCCAACCGAAGGATCAGCGTTCGGCCGGCGACGTCTCACCTTTGCCTGCATCGCGACGCTGCTCGTCGGGGTCCTGCTCGGCCATGCCCTCTCCCCCACCTCTGGCGGCGACCGCGCAACGACACCTGCCAATGCTGGCGTTGCGCGGTCGCTCGCCGGCGTCCCGATCTCGTTCCCCGACTCGCCTCGCGGGGCGGCCCAGGCGGTCGCCGCCTACCAGCGGGCCTTCGCCACTCCGGCAGTCCTGCGGCCCGGCGTCCTGCAGGTCGCGGATCGAAGCGGTGGCGACGCCCGACTACGCAGCGACGATGCTGGCGGCCAACTCGCCCGGCGCCGAACGCCTGGCGGCGGGACCGATCGGCGCCGGAGTCCGTCACGGGGTGCAGACGCTCTACTCGGCGATCCCGATCGGCTACCGGGTCGAGTCCTTCGAGGCCGATCGCGCCCGCGTCCTCACCTGGGGCTTCACCCTGCTCGGCAACGCCGAAGCGGTGGAACCGGCCGCCTACTTCGGCCTGACCCACACCGCGCTTGTCTGGATGGAAGGCCGCTGGCGGATCGATGAAACCCGGGGCGGCTTCGGGCCAACGCCGAAGCTGGCTACGAAGCCTGGCCCGCTCGGCGCCTACGGCGTGATCGACCTGGCGCAGGGCCTTGAAAGCTATGAGCTGGCTCCCTAGATGCCTGGCGGCGGCACTCCTCGCTGGCCTGCTGGCGACGTTGATCGTCGTCGCGCAGCCTTCGCCGCCGCCCGCCGGGGCCAACCCGATCTGCGACGTTGGCAGCGCCCCGGCGGGGGTCGTCACCGAAGGTGTCGGCGCGATCACCGGCGGTCTCGTCGGCGGCGGGAATCCGGTCGGTGACGCCTGCAACGCGGTGAGCGGCGAGGTGACTGGCGCGGTCACCGCGCCGATCACCGATGCCCTCAAGGGGGTCGGCAACGGGATCTTCGAACAGATCACGACCTGGGTTGCCGATGGCGCGAGCTGGCTGATCGGGCAGGTCGTCAAGGGCATCGAGGAGACGACGACGCCGCAGTTGACGACCAAGGGCTTCCTCGAGCAGTACGGGCGCATGGCGCAGATCGCGGCGCTGATGGGGCTGGCGATGCTGCTGCTGGCCGTGTTGGAGGGGCTTGCTCAGGGCAATGCCGGGCTGTTGGCCCGCGTCGTCCTAATCAACCTGCCGCTCGCCTTCATTGCCACCAGCGTCGCCTACGCGGTGGTGCAGCTGCTCCTCGTCGCCACCGACGGGATGTGCCACGCGATCGCCACCGCGAGCCACGACAACTCAGAGCACTTCTTCAAGGCAGCGATCACCGGCCTCGGCGAAGCCGGTGGCGAAGCAGGCAAGGAAGTCGGCGGCGCCGGGGGCACCGAACCCGCTGGCTCGGTCGCCGGTCAGGCGGCGGGGACGGTCGGCGTGCCGCTGTTCGTCACCTTCCTGGCCGCGATCATCGGCGCCTTCGCCGCCTTCCTCGTGTGGATTGAGCTGCTGATGCGCGACGCAGCGATCTACGTCGTCGCCCTGTTCATGCCGATGGCCCTGGCGGCCTCGATCTGGCCGCGCTGGACGGGCGCCCTGCGGCGCACCGGGGAGCTGCTGGTGGTCATCATCGGATCGAAGTTCGTCATCGTCTCGATCATCTCGCTCGCCGCCGGGCTGGTCGCCGAGACCGACGGACGGGTCGAGCACATCCTCGCCGCCTCGGCACTGATGCTGCTCGCCTGCTTTGCCCCGTTCGTCCTGTTCAAGCTGGTGCCGTTTGCTGAGGGCGCGATGAGTGCCGCCTACGGTCGCCGTTCGGCTGGCGGCGGCGCGACGAGCGGGGTACAGGCTGCCAGCAATGTGCAGATCCTCCGCAACATGGCCCAATCCAATTGGGGCGAGTCGGGCGCGACCCTCTGGAACGCTGGCGAGAAAAGCGGGGGAAGCGCCGGACCCGAGGCCGGCGGCCTCCGTGGTGGGGGCGGGCCGGGAGCGGGGCCGGGCGGCGGTGGCGCTGGCAGCGCGGCGGGCGGCGGGGGCGCGGCGGGGGGAGCAGCTGGCGCGGGCGCGGCGGCGGCGGTACCCGCCGCGGCCGTACGCGGAACGAAAGCCGCCGCCCAGCAACTGCAAGGGACCGGCGTCGCCCAGGAGGCGGGCAGCTCGGCGGGCGCGGGCGCAGCGCCAAGCGAGGAGCCAGCGCAGCCACGCGGGACTGCGATGCCCCAGGAGGCGGACGGCGGAGGCACGCCAAGCGCTGGGGAGAAACCGCCGCGACCGACGCCTGAGCCACCGGGGCCTAAGCCCGAGAAGGGAGCGAAGTCGTGAGCGCGCGGCGCTATCGCTTCGGTCCCCTCGAGCAGCGCGCCGTGGTCGGCCCGCTGCGGGCAGGCCAGATGGTGATCGTCGCCGCCGGTGCCCTGATCGGGCTGGGGGCACTCTACGCGATGCGAAGCGCCGTCGGTCTGATCGTCGGGGTGCTGGCGCTGTGCATCGCTGTTGCCGCGATCTGCGTGCCGTTTGAGGGCCGCACGGCGGAGGAGTGGGCGCCGGTCCTCGGGCGCTGGGCGAAACGGCGCCGACGCGCCGAGCGCGGACATCGCTCGGCCGCGCCGACCGGAGGCACTCGCCTCGGCGACGAGAACGAGGCGGAGCACAAGACCTCGCTGCCGCCGGAGCTGGCGGGGGTCGAGTTGCTCGGGGTGCCCTACGGCTCCGAGGAGGTCGGCGTAATCGAGGACCGCCGTGACGGCACCTTCACCGCGGCGCTGGCGGTGCGAGCGGGAGCCTTTGCGATGCGCGACGGCGCAGAGCAGGAGCGAGCGCTCGACGCCTGGGGCGCGGTACTGGCGAGCTGTGCCCGCGACGGCAGCCCGATCCGCCGACTCCAGTGGCTTGAGCAGACGGTCCCGGGCCAAGGCGATGAGCTGGCCGCCCACTTCCAAGCCCAGCGCGACCGCGCCGTGCCGCTGGACTCCGAGGTGGTCCGCTCCTACATCGAGCTGGTCGAGTCGGCCGCCCCGCAGACGACCGAGCACGAGGTCCTGATCGCCTTGCAGATCGACCAACGCCGGGGCGCCCGCGAGCTGCGCCGACTCGGCGGTGGCGTCGAGGCGGCCTGCGAGCTGCTGCTGCGCGAGGCGGAGAGCCTCGCCGAGCGTTTGACGATCGCCGAGGTCTCGGTCTCCGGTCTCTTGCGCCCGCGCCAGTATGCGGCGCTGATCCGCGACGCCTTCGACCCGTTCGGCCGGCAGGCGCGCGCCCGCGCAAGCCTGGGGCAAGACGGGCGCGAGGGGGTCGAGCCAGCGCTGATGGGTCCGCTGGCCGACGAGGCGAGCTGGTCCACCTATCGCACCGACTCCGCCGTCCACGCGACCTACTGGATTGCCTCGTGGCCGCGCTCTGACGTCGGGCCGATGTTCATGGCGCCGCTGCTGATGCAGACGAGCGCCCTACGGACGGTCGCGGTGACGATCGAGCCGGTCCCCTACTCGCTGGCGATGCGGCGCGCCGAGGCGGCGCAGACCGCCGAGGTCGCGGAGGAAATCAATCGCAACCGCCAGGGCTTCATGTCCACGGCGCGAATCCGCCGCCGCCAACAGGCGGCCTCGCGGCGTGAGGAGGAGCTGGCCGACGGGCACGCGGAGATGCGCTGGGCGGGATACCTGCGGACGTCGGCGCGCTCGCCGGAGGAGTTGGAACGGGCCGAGAGCGAGGTCGAGCACGCCGCGCAGCTCGCCCGCCTCGGCCTGCAACGCCTCTACGGCGAGCAGGACACCGGCTTTCCCTTCACCCTGCCGCTCTGCCGGGGGCTGCGGTGAGGGGGCGGCCCGGAGAGCGGCCGGGGCACGGCGGCACGACCGCCCACTTCCAGTCCGTCTATCCCTTCCTCGGCCAAGGCGGTCTCGGGGCGCCCGGCACCTACATCGGCCGCGACGCCTACGGCGGCGCCTGGATGTATGACCTGTGGGTGCTGTACCCGGTCCACCTGCCAGGGCCGAACATGCTGATGCTCGGCGGGATCGCCTCGCGCAAGTCGAGCTTCGTCAAGACTTACATCTACCGCCAGGCCGTCTTCGGACGACAGGCGTGGGTGCTCGACATCAAGGGCGAGTATTGGCCGCTGGCGAATGCGCTGGGGGTCCGGCCGATCACCCTCGCACCAGGCGGCGAGGTGCGGCTGAATCCGCTCAGCCCGCGGGGCGGCCGCGAGGGACCGCTGAGCCTCTTGCGATCGGTGGCGCAGGCGGCGCTGCGGCGCGAGCTGAGCCCGGAGGAGGACGCCGGGCTGCGGGTAGCTCTGGAGACCGTAGACGAGGAATCTGGCGCCGCCGAGCCGACGCTGCCGATGGTCGTCGACGTGCTGCTCCATCCCCGCGAGGCGATGGTGCAGGGCGTCTCGGCGGCGAGCCGGGAGGACTTCGCAGAGGCAAATCGCTCCTCTGCGTTGGCCCTGCAACGTCTCTGCGCCGGCGACCTGCGCGGCATGTTCGACGGGCCGACGAGCGAGGGTCTCGACCTCGACGCGCCCTTGGTGGTGCTCGATCTGAGCGCTGTCCGCGACTCCGCGGCGCTTGGGATCTTGATGACCTGTGCCGCTGCTTGGCAGCAGGCGATCCTCTTGGAGCGGAAGCTCGCTGCCGAGCAGCAGGGCGAGGAGAGTCCGAAGCTGATCTCGGTGGTCGAGGAGGGCTGGCGTGTGACCAGCCACATCGGCGTCGCCGAGTGGCTGCAGGCCAACTTCAAGCTCTGCCGCGCCCTCGGCGTGCAGAACATCGTCGTCGTCCACCGCCTCACCGACCTCGGCGCCTCCGGCGACGCCGGCTCGCGCGAGGCGCGCATCGCCGAGGGGCTGATCGGCGACGCCGATACGAAGGTGATCTACCGTCAGCCCCACGACCAGCAAGAGCTTCTGCGCTCGCGCCTCGGGCTGAGCCGAACCGAGGCGGAGCTGACGACGACGCTGCGCCTCGGCGAGGCGCTGTGGATGGTCGGGCGACGCTCGTTCCTCGTTCAGCACCGCATCTCGCAGGTAGAGCGCGAGGTCGTCTACACGGACTGGCGCATGGTCGAGCACCGGGAGGCAGCGTGAGCGGCGAGGAGCGCCAGCTCTATCTAGGGCTGGCCGCAATCGCCTCAACGCTGCTGGCGACGGTTTGGCTTACCGGCGCGCTCGCCGGGCTGGCCTTCGGCAGGGGCTGGACCTCGATCGGCATCAGCGAACTGGTGGTGACGACGGTGAACCTGCCCTCGCACTTGGGCGATCCCCGGGCAGCGTGGCCGCGCGGTGCAAGGTCATCGCTGCCTGGGGCGCCCGGCTTCTACGCGAGCGCCGTCCTTGTCTTTGCTGGCCTCTGCGGCATCGTCGTGGCTGGACACCGTTTCCTCGAGCTGGACGAGCTGTTCGCCCTCGGCCGCGGTCGGCGGCGAGCGCCGAGCGCGAGCTGGGCGAGCCGCCGCGACCTTACGCCACTGAGGGTGCCCGCGCCGCAGCGTCGTCGGCTGACGCTCGGTTGGAGCGGACGAGCGCTGCTCGCCGCTCAGGAGCGACAGTCGGTGATCGCCTTCGCGCCGACCGAAAGCCACAAGACGACCGGGCTGGCGATCCCCGCCCTGCTGGAGTGGCAAGGGCCGGTCCTGGCGACCTCGATCAAGAGCGACCTGCTGATCGACACCGTTGCTCGTCGGCAGAGACTCGGCGAGGTAATGGTCTTCGACCCGGCACTGGTGACGGGGCTTGAGCCTTCGCGGGCCACGCCGCTGTGGGGCGCCGGAACCTGGCGCGGGGCGATGCGGGTCGCGCATTGGCTGGCGACCGCCGCGCGCACCGGCTCGGGCGGGTTGCAGGACGCCGAGTTTTGGTACGCGGCGGCCGAGAAGCTGCTGGCTCCGCTGCTGTTCGCCGCCGCCTCCAGCGGGCGCACGATGGAGTCGGTGGTGCGCTGGCTGGATGAAGGGCCCGACGCCAACGATGCCCACATCGAGGAGCTGTTGAGCGAGTCGGGCGAGTCGGCGGCGAAGCGGGCCTGGCAGGCAACGCAGAACCGCGAGGAGCGCCAGCGCAGCTCCGTCTACACGACCGCCGAGATGATCGTCGGCGCCTTCGCCGACCCGCGCGTTGCGGAGGAGACGAAGGGCGCCGACTACAGCCCGACCGCCCTCCTCGACGGCGGCGCCAATACCCTCTACCTATGCGCGCCGCTGCACGAGCAGGAGCGGCTTCGGACGGTCTTCTCGATGCTGGTGCAGGAGCTGCTCGCCGTGGTCTATGAGACCGTCGCGGCGACCGGGAAGCCGCTCGACCCGCCGTTGCTGCTCTTGCTGGACGAGTGCGCCAACATCGCGCCGATCCCGAACCTGGCGGAGATCGCCTCGACCGGCGCCGGACAGGGGGTGCAGCTGCTGAGCGTCTTTCAGGACATGGCCCAGGTCAGCTCGCGCTACGGGCGACGGGCCTCCACCATCGTCAACAACCACCGCGCCAAGGTGTTCGGCACCGGGATCTCCGACCCCGAGACCCTCTCCTACGTCTCGCGGGTGCTGGGCGCCGGGGAGTTCGAGCAGCACTCGCGCAGCACCGGCGAGAAGGGACGCCACTCGCAGACCGAGGGCGATACCTACCGCGACCTGGCTCCGGCCAATCTGGTGCGCGAGCGTGACCCCGGCACCGGGCTCCTCGTCTACGGACACCTGCCGCCAGCAAGGATCAAACTGCGGCCCTGGTACGCGGATCCGGAACTGCGAAAGCTGCGAAACGGCTCCGGCGCGGAGGGGATCAAGCGATGAGCGAGGCGGCGACCCCTCGAGCGCAGGAGCCGGAAGCGGTGCCGCTCTGCAAGGCTGGCGCGCCGAGCGTGAAGCCGCAGAGTGCCTGGGCCTCAGCGGAGACGGTGCCGCTGCGGGTTGTGGCTGAGCGGGTCGAGGCGGAGGAACGAGCTGAGCGCCTGCGTCTCGTCACCGGCCAACGCCGGGGCCGGCGGCGCTAGTCGGGATCAAGGTCGGCCGCGTTGCAGGCGATCCACTCAAACTCGCCGTTGACGAGCGGCACCTCCTCGGGGTAGCGAGCCGCCCACACCCAGCGCTCCCAGCGTGTGAAGCCGCTGTGGCGGGAGGCGCTGATCCGCTCTGCCGGAGTCATGCGTCGCAACACCGAGGCGAAGCTGTCGACCAGGCGTTCGGCCTCCTGCGTGTCGCGACCCTTCAGGCCCTCGTAGGTGAGGTGCTCCTCGCCGGCCTCGACCTCTCTGATCAGGGTGTCCAATGCCTGGGCCATCTCAGCCTCCTTCGATCTGGCTCCGCCCGTTGCGGGAGCCGGTGCCCGTCCTATGCACGCCGCAGGCGTGCAAAATCGAGGGCACATCAATGGCTCCCGCAAGGGCGACCTGACCCGCGCGAATGCCTGAGCGATCACACGCGGGGGCTCGCCGCAGGGGCTCAGAACGGCCCTGAGCGCCTCGTTTTTCGGGCAGAGCGTCCATTCACCCCGTATGTCCAGTCGGTCGTCTGCTTGCATCGATGCCGATCGGCGATTGTGTTGAAAACCCGGCACACTACGACAGTCGAATCACGCGCTTACGGGCATGGTGTTCACCTTGCGACTAACGTCCTGGGTCATGAGGACCAAGGACGAGCGAGAGGAGATCGAGGCGATGGATGACGGGATTGCCGCAGAGGTCGAGGGCGTCGAAGAGGACGCTGGCGAGGAGTCAGTTCCCGAGTTCTTCAAGGGCCCCGTCCTTGAGGACCCCTGGCAGCGCTGGGCCGCGGGAGAGGAGCCGATTCAGGAGATCCCTGTGCGATCGGTCGACGGCGATGCTTCGCCGAACTTCCTGCTCCGCTGGGCAACGATCGAGGTCGAGCCTGGCATCTTGCCCCCGACTCGCTTCGAGCGCGGGTCAGGCGATTCATGGGACTTGCAGTTCATCGGGCGCTGGAACGCCGTCTGGACCGGGAACCGCCTCACCGAACTAAGCCTCGACTGCTTCAGCGAGGAGTGGCCCAAGGCGGTGCGGATCGTCTTCGATCCGACCGACCCCATCGACCTGCTCGCCAGCTACAACGCTTCGTACCCGGGGATGTGGGGTCTCAAGCTGGTCGCGGAGGACAATCCCACCGAAAACGCCCGCGGTGAAACCTACGGGCACGATGTCTCCGCCCGTGACCCGCGGCTGGCGCTGCGGATCGCCGCACGCTACCCAGGTGTCTGCTTGCACACCGACTACTTCGAGTACGAGTACACACACGGCACTGAGATCACGAGCGAGAAAGGCTGCGAAATCAAGCAGGCGCTCGATGAGGCGATCAGCGCCAGCTCGTCGGAGCCGATGCCGGGACTTGCGGCAGCGATGGGCGAAACCGGCCCGATGATGGGGGTCGCGGCGATCACGGGGCAAGATGCCGAACCGCCTCCGGTGCCGTTCATCGAGCCGGTCGCGGCGTCGTTGGACACCTACTCGGCGATCGGCACCTGTGCGTTGGACCGTCTCCCCAAGGCAACGCTGATCCGGACCCCGGCGGAGATCGTTGCGAGCCTCGCCGTTCATCTGACCTTCCCCGACGCGATCTCAGCGATTCGCCGGACCGATCCCGACCGGCTGCCGATATGGCTCGACCTCTCCACCATCGACGGCGAGCCGGAGAGGCGGTCCTATCCAGCCGGCCTGACGCAGCCGCTCTTCGGCGTGCTCATCGACTACGAGGAGGACGAGGAGGAAGGGGGCCCATTCCATGCAGTTATTCCAGTCGGGCGCAATATCGGTTTGCGAGAGGAGGCCATGCCGCTGTGCGCGCTCGCCATCGGCCCCGATGACGCCTGGCGCTTCCCGGTTCCAAAAGGGTCGATCAGCTTGATCACCGCCCACCGAGGCGGTGTCGCTGTCCGTCACGCGAACACGAAGCGCGCGACGGTCGGGATCACCCCGGAGATCACAGAGACCGAGATCGGTCGCGAGATTTCTGGCTATGTAGCCCACACCACCGAGTGGGTCCTAGCGAGAGTGGGAGCCGTCCTGGGCGCGATCGAGGACGGACTGCTGCACCTGCAGCGATTGCCAGAAGGTCAGCGCTCCTTCGAGTTGGTACGAAGCTCAGAGGGTTCCGCCAAGCCGAAGGGGAACGTGAAGCTGGAAGCGCCCAAGCTGGTCGCGGGCCTGCGAAAGCTCGGCTCCCTACGCCGGGTCACCGAGATCGAAGGGGCGGAGATCCTCGCGGTTCGGGAAGCACTCGACAAGGCCGGCGTCGACCCGGATCAAGTTCGGCGAGACGAGGTGCTCCAGCGCTACCGACGATCTCCTTCGATCGAGGCCATCGTCGGTGAGCTGCACATGTACCGGGATGAGGTCGAGCGCATCCTGCGCGAAGCCGGAGTAGACCTTGGCGGGACGCCGATCCCGCACGACGTGACCGATCCGCAAATCCTCGAAGCCGTCGCCGTATACAGAGAGGAGGGAACCCTCGACGGCGCGGGTGGCCGGCTCGGAGTCAGCGGAGAGACGATTCGCCGGCGCCTGAATGTCGCTGGTCTAACTCCGGATCAGATCAGGACCGACGATCGCCAGAAGCTGATCGCCGAGTCGGTGGAGGCATGGGAGAAGGCGGATCACAGCCTGGCCGGAGCGGCGCGCCAGCTCGAAATCGACCCCCGAACCGTCAAGGCACACCTGGCGGAGGCCGGAGTGTCGATCAGTCGCGCTTCGAACGAACGAGAGCGCATCGCCGAGGCGCGTCAGCTGCACGAGATCGTCGGTTCTACCCGAGGCGTCGCCACGCTGTTGGGAGTCTCGGTTTCGACCGCCCGGCGCTACTTGGGCGAGACGGAGGACAACGCCCGTCGCGGTCGCCCACGCATCTCAGACGAAGCGCTCGACCAAGCCGAACTCGCCTACCGCGAGCACGGCTCGATCCGCGCGGCGGCCCGAGCCATCGGGATCAGCCCCGGCGGCTTTGCCTACCGGCTTCGGCTAGCCCGCGAGCGAGAGGAGTCCGAGTAGATCAATCGTTCACAGCAAAGCTGCCACCTTCTGCGGCCGCACGTTCAACGACGACCGAGATTCCGTAAGCCGTCCGAAACTCAAGCCAACCGCCCTCGCGCGTCTCGGGTCCGACGTAGACCTTCGTATCGGCGGGGTCGAGGTAGAAGCCCGTCCGCTCGTCCAAAACGAAAGCGATCGCTTCGTGATCGGGCGGCAGGATCTCGATGCGGTTCAACTCGCCCTGCAGCCCGCAGCCGAAGAACTGACCGTAGAAGTTGATGGTGGCTTTGATCTCTGTGCCGATCAAGCCCTGCAGACGGCTCAACGCATCGGTGAACTCAATCTGTCCCAACTCATCCATGTGGGACAAAGGCGCTCGCATCGCTAAGTGTCCCCCCTCTCGAGCAATTCCCTCACCCGCGCTCGCCCCTCGCTTATGCAGCGATTTACCTTCGTATTGCTCCAGCCGCGCAGCTCGCAGATCTCCTTGTAGGAGCAGCCGAGCCCGAAGAGGATCAGCGCCGTGCGCTCGTCGGGCTTCAGTTGCTCGATCACCGACAGGACTCTTGTCGTCTCCTCTGTGCGTTCGATCTGCTCGGCGGTGCCGTATCGATCGTCGGGGATAACCGCCTCCACCAGCTCGTCCTCTCGATCGCGAGTGCTGATGCGATGACGTGACTCGCGCGCAACCGCCTTGCGCCGGATGGCCCAGGCGCAGCGCTTCGTAACGAGCAGCATCCATCGCAGGGCTTGGACGCCGGCCGGACCGTCGTAGAAGCGGAGGAACTGAACGCAGGCATCGCTTAGCGCATCCTCGGCATCCTCGATACGGCGGGAGTGAAATCGCGCTTGGTGCGTGAGCCGACCACGCTCAGCGCGAAGCAACTCGTCAAGTGCCTGTGCTCGTTGCTCTTGTTCAACTGCCTGGTTCTGGGGCGGGGAGGCCATGCAGCCGCCCCGCACGCGCAGCGTGCAATCCTCGGGCGGCTTGGCCTTCGCCGCCGGGAATCAGTTGTGGACTCAGCGTTCGATCTGTATGGCCTGCTCGACGCTGGGGGTCCGCTGCTTTCCGAGCTGCTTCTGCACCCGGGCGAGGCGCAGTTCGGCCTCGCGTCGATCCCGTCGCTGCGCGGCGTCGCGGGGCTTGCCACCGAACGGGTTGTTCCCGGTGGAGATGATCCCGTAGCGCTGGCGGTAGCCGTAGATGGCATCGACGCCGTTGTTCCAGAGAGCGGCGTTCAATGGGTCCTTGGGGCGCTCGCCGAGGGCCTCCTTGACCAGCTTGCTCGTCTGCGAGCGCTCAGACGCGACTGCTCGGCGGCGCAGGTCGACCAGGCGGTCCTCGATCAGGGCGAGCTCGGCCCGCTCAGCTCCTATGAACCCGGACTGCCGCGGCGCAGCGGTCGCCACCTCGACGGTGAGGCCGTCGCGCTCGCCTTCGAGACGGCGGAGCTGCGCTGCACCGATGCTGGCACGCTCGCCGTCGGCTTCCGCGAGTCGAGACTTGGCGGCGTCGATCCGCCGCTCGAGGTCGGCAAGTCGTTCCTCGCCCGGAGAGCGCTCGGAGGCGGCTCCCCGACGGCGCTGAAGCTCCGCACGTCGCCTCGCCAGGTCGAGCGGCGCCATCGCCTCGATCCGCTTTCGCGTCCCGACCTCGACCGCCGCGTACTCCCCTGCCGCTCGCTCCGCACCGATGCGGAGGTCGTGGGCGGCGTCCTCCACCTCCCGCGTGCCCGGCCCGAAGTCCGCGTCGGTCAGCTCCGAGGCGGCGACGCCGTAGGCGGTGGTAGCACCGGAGCTTCGGGATATCGCAACGGTGAAATCCTCGCGGCTGATGCCGGAGTCGAGCAGGGCGAAGGCCGAGTCGAACGTCTTTGACTCGGTGCTGTAAGTGGTGAGCGCGTAGGCGTGCTGGATCGCCGGCTCCCGCGAAGGCGTGATTTTCTCCAGGTAATTGCGGTCGAGCCGCACCCCCTCGCCTTCGGCGCCGAGGTAGAGGTGGTGCTTGGCCTGATCGACGCCGACGACCTCCCAGCGTTCGCGGTTCGACACCTGGGGCGTGTTGATCCGAGTGACGACGCGATCACCGACGGCGAAGTGCTGGCCGCCGACCATCAGCGACTGAGCCGCCACCGTGCCGTCTGCGACAAGCAGCTCGCGGGCCCGTTCGTTCAGCTCGGCGACGTCGCGGGTGCGGCGGGCGATCATCACCGCGTCATCGCCGGCGGTGTAGCGCTTGTGCCAGTCGAGAACCTGGGCGTCGAGCGCCTCGGGCAGAGTGTCGGCAATCACCAGGCGGTCGTGAGCGCGGAGCACGTCGAGCGCGTCAGAGCCGCGACCTTCGTGCGCGAGTTCAACGATTTCGCGGTCCACCGGATCGCGCTGGCGGCGGATCTGCGACAGCACGACCGGCTCGATCTGGTTGGTCAGGTTGCCGTAGAGGCCACCGGGACCGACCGCGCCGATCTGGCGAGGGTCGCCGATCAGGACCAACTTGCCGTCGCAGCCCTCGGCGAGGTCGGCAAGCGCGGCCATGTGAGGCGTCGGGGTGGTCGAGGACTCATCGACAATGATCACCGTCCCCGGTGGCAACGGCGCGATGCCGCGCTCGGCCAGCTCGCCGGTCTGGATCAGGAAGGCGGTCACTGAGGTCGCCGGAACTCCGGCATCGGAAAGCTCGCCGGAAGCGCTGCGGGCGGTGGCGACGCCGACGCCGCGAATCCCGGCCGCCGCCCACGTTTCCTGTGCGGCGGCGAGCGCCGTGGTCTTGCCCGTCCCGGGCAGGGCCGCGACCGCGACGACCCGCTCGCCGCCAGTGGTGAGCCGTCGCACCATCTCGACCTGCTGGTCGCTGAGGTAGCGGTGGCGCTCGAGGACGAAGGCGAGCGTGGCGCCATCGACCACGGCGGCTCCGGCGCTCTCCCCCTTTCTCGCGGTCGCCATGAAGGACTGCTCCATCTGCCACAGGCGCGGGGTGGTGTAGTAGGTCGAGTCGAGCGGGCCGGCGCCGTGGTGAACGTCGATCAGCCGCTGACCGTCGAGCAGGGACTTGACCGCGGCCTCCAGGGCGGAGGCGTCGGCACCCTCGCGGAGCTGGTTCGCCACCGCAGACAAAAGATCGCGGCGGTCGAAGTGGGAGTGGTGGGCCTCCAGGTCGGCGAGGGCGCGGTCGAGCTGGTCGGCGCCGATCGGGCGAGGCTCGCGACCGCGAGCGAGCATCCGGTCAATCGACTCGGAGGTGAGGTCGAACTCGGCGGCGCGCGAGATCCACTCCTCGCGCTGGGTGTCGGGGTTGACCTTGTAGTCCTTCGCGTCGCGGGTCCGGTAAGCAGCGACTTCGGCGGCCGCCGGGGAGCTGGTCCCCCGCTCGGCCATCGCCGCGACGATCTCCGCGCGCCGCTGGGAGAAGTGGTCGATCACCGGCCGCTCGATGCATGCGAGATCGGCGTAGCCATTGACGACCGGCTGCCACTGCGCACCAAGCTCGCGGGTGACGCCGGCACGAAGCGCCGCCTGGTAGACGTGGCCAGCAGCTTTTGCCTCGCGCAGAAGCGGTGACTGGCGCCTCGGGTTGGCGAGGCTGAGCCAGCGCCGATCTGAGGCGGCGCGGGTCATGTTGGCGGTGACGAGGTGGGTGTGAAGGGCGGGATCGCCGGCCCGTGAGGAGCGGTGGCGAAAGCTCATCGAGAGGAAGCCCGCACCCGGCTCGATCACCACGCCGCCCTTGCCTCGCTGCACGAAGCAGGCGGTCCTCTCCAGGTAGCCGACCGCCTCGGCGACGGCATGATCGTGGGCGCGGAGGATCGCGGCGCGAACCTCGGGCGAGCCGACCGCGTAGAGCAGAGAGACCGACTTCGGCGCAGCGAAGCGAATGTCGTAGCCGAGGATCGGGTCAAGACGACGCTCGCGCCCGTCTGTGTCTACCCACTTGCGGGGCTCGGGGCGGGAGACGAGGACGGCACCGGTGAGGGGATGCTGCCCGGCGAGGACGGCGGCGTAGGCATCACGGTCAACCTCGCCTTCGAGGCCAAACTCTGCCGCCAAATCTCCCATCCACTCGCCGGGCGCCTCGCCGGGCTTCGTGTAGTAATCCTCGCCGCCTTCTGCCACGGCGTTGATCCAGTAGTCAGCATTGCGGGCGCCGATCTTCGTCACTCCCACCATCGCTCCTGTTGTCCACCGCGCGGCCTGGTTGCACCGGGCGAACCGCAGGGGTTCGTAGTGTGTCGGGCTTCGAGGTTGGGGCTATCTGGTGGTCTGGAGGGATCGCCAGAAAGGCTCATACCGAGATAGCTCCGTTGGGCTTCTGATCTAGCTGGACCTTTGGCTCATCGGGTCTATGGCTCGACTAGACGGGTGCTTGGTTTGCTGCCTGACTTGCTGCCTTGGCTAGGAATGGTCGGCAGTCCCACCGGCGGGAGGGACGAATGTGGCGACGATGCGCCCACGCTCTCGGCGCAAGAGGCCAACGCCCAGGAGGTCGCGCGCTGCCCGCTCTACGGAATCGTCCGCGGCGTCTTTCCCCAGGTCCGATACAAGATCGGGGATGCTCATCCCATCGGGATGCTTGGAGAGAACGAGCGTGAGGACAAGGAGGCGCATCGTCTCATCGTCCTCAGGCACCTCGGGGGGAAGGTGCTCACGCCACGGCCCGGGTTGATCGTGCATGGCAACTGACGCCTCCTGTGCGGGGCCCGGCGAGCAGCGTCCTCCCGGGACCGAATGACCTTTCTGTTCCCTATGAGTCCCGGGCAGCGGAAACTGACCCCCGTCGATTCAGATAGGGATGCGTCGCCGCGCCCCGCTTAGGCCACGCGGCGACGCGGGCTCAGCTGTTGTGGAGTCGATCGAACCGAAGCGCGGCGCGCGTCGGCCGGATGGTGTCTTGTTCGCGATGCAGCAGGCCCACCCCGACCAACTCGCCAACGGCGCGCTTAAATCGGTCGGCTTGTTGAAAGTCGGCCTTGCCTTGGACCAACTCGCTGATCAGCTCCGAGACCGTGAGCTGGTCAGGGTATTCGGCGAGGACGTGGACCATGACCGCGTTCTGATCGCGGTCGTCTTGCTCAGCGGTTGTGAGAATTCGCGGCTGACTATCGTCGTTGTCGTGCATGGGAGTTCGTACCTCCTGTGCGCCAAGCCCCGGGGGCGGTTCACTCCGTCGCCCGGGGCATATGAACTTGTCTGCCAGCGTCAAGTCGGTGGCGCTGCGAACTGACCCCCCTCGTCAGGACTCTCTTGCGGCCACCCAGGAAACGACGGCGGCAAGCGATTCGGCTCCGCTGAACGTCACGAAAAAGGGGCGCCCATCCTCTCGGATGGACGCCCCCGAGTTGGGCCCGCTAGGCCTCGCTGGCCGCTGCAACCGGCTCGGCCTCCTCGCTTTGGCCCTCGCTGTCCTTCGGCTTGCCGCCGAGGAACTGGACCGTCTCGGCGACGATGGAGACGTACTCGCGACGCCCATCGCCCTCACCGCGCTCGCTGTGGTCGAGGCGACCTTCGACTGCGATCGGGCGACCTTTCGCGAGGTACTCGGCGCAGCTCTCGCCCTGGCGCCCCCAGACGGTGACGTTGAAATAATTGGGCTTGTCGACGTATTTGTCGTTGCCATTCTTGCGGCGGCTGTTCACGGCGACTCGCAGATTGCAGACCTTGGTGCCACCGCCGGTGGATCGCAGGTCCGGATCGCGGGTCAGGTTGCCGGTGATCACGACTGAGTTGAGGTTCTGCATTTCGGGCCTCCTTTGAGAGGTGTTCGATTGACGAACCCAGGTAGGGCGCGCGACCGAACGGGCGTCACCGAAGCCCGAAGGGCGGAGGGGAACCCCCCTTGTGGGGGTTGACGCGCGGGCGGCGCGTGCCACCCTGGTGGAGGAAATTGGGCCGCCTCTCTGGGGCGCGTTGGCTGAGACCTGTCGCTCACCGGCTCCACAGTTGAGTAGACCTTTGATTCGTCTACGGTCGGCGAACGATGCAATCACTGCCGCGATGAACTGTCGTCGCGGGAAACGCATGGAGACGGCAAGTGGGTCATTTCCGTCTGGGAGCGCCAGGGCGAAAGCTGCATCCTCGAGCCGACTCGCTAAACGGTCGATCAGGACAGTGGCGCCCGACCAGCGATACGGCGAAACCGCGCAAAATGGGATCGCAATACCCGGCCGGTCGGCCGTCGTCCGTTCACCTGCGTACTGTCGATGCCATGAAGCATTCGCTCGGATACGTCGATCACACCGATGGACTAGTCGAAGCTGAGCGCCAAATCGAGGAGCTTGAGGTCGACCTCTTCGGTCGCTTGATGAAAGGAGTGGCCGCCCATGTGCCCAAAGGCCTCTCCGCAGATGAGAGACGGCATGTGATTGGGGGTCTGATTGCAGCGAGCCCCGAACTGCGCGAAGTCGCCCAGCGTCTGGAGACCTTGAGCAGTTTCGCAGTCGTAGGTGAGCCCACGCGGTCTTGGGTCTAAACGTCACTCACCTCTAGCGCCTATTGTCGGCTAGGCGAGCGTGGCAAACTCAAAGGCCCGCTCGATCGCCTCGCGGCTCATTGGGCAGGCACCAAGTCGTCTTGCTCTGGTGGAGTCCGGCAATCACGCAGCGGCTGAGGCCTCGAAGGCGGTCTGGACGGCATCGCCGTCCAGAAGTTAGAGTGTTCCCGCCCCCGAGCGGAGGAGACACATGGACTCTCACGACACCGCAGTTCCGGACGTACTGATTCAGCATCCCGCGAAGCAAGCTAAATATCTGATCCCAGGCGAGCGGCTTTCGGAGTTCACCGTCCGCCCCGAGACCTGGTCGCGGTTCGGCACCGAGGCCGTGACCTTTGTGATCGCCACCGAGGACGACCTCTTGGAGGAGATTCCGCCGGTGAACCGCGAGCCCGACGCCGACCCCGCGATCCACATTCAGCACCCGGCGCAGGAAGCAGCGTACTACATCACCGCTGAGCAACTGGCCGAGTTCGCTACTGACGAGGTCGACGAGTACGGGATCTCGTTCGTCGTGCCGGCGGGGCACGAGCTGATCGAAGAGATGCCCGCCCTGATGCGCGGCTTGCTGCAGAGCCAGGAGAGCCCTAGGCTCGTCTTGAAGGGCCGCTCGAAACAGGATCGCCAGCCCGCCTGAGCAAAGAGAAAGCATGGTTGAGTCAACGGTCGAGCCCGTGGTCGATCCGCTGCTACGAGAACGCAAGTGGGAGGCGGTGGCGGCCAGGTTCGAAGAGGAGCCGCTGAGCTACGTCGTCATCGATGAGCTGCTGCCAGAGCCGCTCTGCGAGGAGCTTCACCAAAAGCTCCTCGCGCACTGGGGATGGCGGCACAAGGACTGGAACAGCACCCATCTTCGCAATACGAGGCTGAGCTCGCTCGACCTGGTGTCGGCGCTCGGGGAAGAGATCCTCGGTGCGCTCCCGGGTGTTTTCGATGGCTACGAGCTCTCCGACTACTGGGCACTGCTATACCCGAGCGGAGGAGCGGGCCGACCCCATTTCGACGCGGCCGGTCTCAATATGACCTACTGGCTCACCCCCGATCGCTTCAACCGCCGCCCGGACGAGGGCGGTCTCGTCCTCTACTCATCCCCCGGTGACTGGCAGCCCCAGGCGGTCGAGGCGGCGAAGGGCCTCGTCAGCGAGACTCCCCCCGAGCCCGATGTCCCGAAGGTCGAGATCTCACATCGCCGTAACCGGGCGGTCCTCTTTCGTGCGACCACGCTGCACCGGACGGCAAACGTCGATTTCGCCGAGGACGACGCCCGCGGGCATCGGATGAACTTGACCTTCTCGTTCGACCGGCCGGACGGCCCTCACCAGCACGCTGAATGACCGCGTCGGCAGTGGCGGAGGCCGACCGCGCGCTTGACGTTCGCACCGCCAGAGGCCTGATCGTCCTGCAGAGCCGGCTGCTCGCGCCGAGTTACGCCGGGCCCGGCAAGTGGGCCATATTCGACCCGGAGACAAGGCGCAGCTTTCTGGCGGCCAGCCCCGATAACACGGTATTGCCCAAGGTGCTGCGGATCTTGCTTGCCGCCGGCGAGTGGACCGACCCTACTGAGCTGGGGGGGCGGTCCAGCGAGATCCGCAAGCTGATCGATGGGGGAGTGCTTGTCGAGCGTGGGGCCGGGCCAGCGCCTGTGGACGCTGATGGAGGCTTCTTGGGGCGCTACCAGCGCGCCACCTTTGACTACCCGTTTCTCGACTACTCCCGCCAGGACTGGATCGACGAAGACCGTCGCATCATGGCGGCCTACAGCGACGAGCGGCCGCATCCCCCCGTTCTCACGCCCCTGCAGGGTCCGGTTTTGAAGCTGCCGCCGGCGGACGCAGAGGGGCTCGGACGCGAAAACGGCGACCTGGGTACCCTGGCGACTGCGCTGCATACCGCCTTCGCGCCGATCGGAGAGATCAACGGGGGGGCCTACGGGCCGTGGTTGAGGAAGACGAGCCCCTCGGGCGGCGCAAGGCACCCGATCGATGGCGTGGTGGTCCTCGGCCGCCAGCTGGAGGGTATTCCGGCCGGCGCCTACGCTTATGCCCCCGCCGAGCATGGGCTCGTTGCGACCCACGCCGGCGCCGAGCTGACGCGATTGGCCGGTGACGCTGGGATTGCCGTCGGCCTTCGAGCTCGGGTCGAGAGGGCGATGTGGCGCTATCGCGATGCGCGAGCCTTGAGGCCGGTTCTGCTGGATGCCGGGCACGTGGCGGAGACTCTGGGCGAGCTGCTGGCCCTCGCCGGATGGCAACCACAGCTCGAGTATCCGCGCGAGAACAGGCTCGACGACATCGAGGCCTGGCTGGCCGAGCCGCTGCTGGCGGCCGTCGTTAACGGCGCTGGAGGCAGTAGGGCGACGGCGGCGGCTCCCGTCGCGCCTGGGGAGGCGGCGGCGGCCGGCGAGGACACCTACACCACGAACCCCTTCATGTACATCGCGCCGTACGGGACAGGTCTCGCCGCGGTCACCGTCTGGCCGGAGCCCGCCGTGGCGCCCGTGGACGAGCGCGATCTTCTCGTTCTCACCCACTGCCTGCCCTCGCGGCGCGGCGACCGCGACACCACCGCCGAGGGCATCGCCGCGGCCGTTGCCGAGGCCGACGGCGGATCCGTTGAGCGCCTGCTGGCGGCGCGGGCGCTTCAGCCTCGCTCGACCGTCGCTGCCGCCGAGCGAGCCGTCGGCGCCTGGGCGGGCCACGGCTGGTACCTCTCCGCCCTCGCCATGCTTGCCGGCCGGGCCGACCCTGCGCCCCTCGAGTCACGACCGTTTGCCCAGCCCCTCACGCGAGACCCCGGCCGCCTCTTCTCGACCCTTGCCGCCCGTCGCACCGACCGCGCGTTCACGTCCGACCGTTTGTCCGCCGACAGCTTCGAGGCAGTCGTTGCCCCTCTGCTCGGTTCGCTGGGACCCGTCTCCCTGCGCGTCGCGGCCCTGGACGTCGAGGACCTCGATCCCGGTCTGCACGAGTGGGCTCCAGGCGCCGGCTGGGAGGGACCGACGATGCCGGTGAGTCGCGAGCAGATCCGACACTGGACCATCGGCCAGGGTTGGGCCGCCGAGGGAGCGGCGGTGTTGTGGTTGATCCGATCCGTCGACCCAAGTCGCTCATCGAGCTTCGAGCCGGACATCATGGACCTCGGGCGGCTCGGCCAGAGGATCTGCCTCGCCGCGGCCGCTGAGCGCATCGGCGTATTCCTGACCCCGGCACTTCGCGACGCCGAGCTGTTCAGGGCGCTCTCCGTCGCAGACGCCGAGCGCGCGATCGCCTACTCGTTCACCCTCGGGGTTGCGCGACGGTGAGCGACCGGCAAGGCGGTTTGGCAGGCGATTGGCTCGGCCGAGGATGGCGGACCTTCGACCTCGACGATGCAGAGGCGATCGCCATCTGGGATTCCGAGTCGCCGTTCCTCGCCGTTGCTCCGCGGGCCGTGGCGCCGCTCCTGGAACGCGCTGCCGCCACCGAACTGGCTGGCCTTCGCGAGGCTCTGGATCGGCAGCGGTGAGCGACCTCGCGTTCGAGCGCAGCTACGAGGTCTTCGGCTCGCTCCTCCTGGTGCGAAGCGCTCACGAGGCGTGCGCCCAGGCCATAGACCGCTTCTTCGGCCCGCTCTCCAGCGTGCCGTGGACCACCCCCGACTGGATAGTCGAGTGCGATCTGGAGACCGCGTCGCGCTGGCTCTTCCGAGAACGAAGCTCGACCGAGGCACTCGAGGGCGTTCGCGTGCAGCTGAGGGGCGAGGATCGGCCTCGACCCTGGACCGCGTCGCAGCCGCCGCTGTTGCCCCTGACGGCCGATCCGCTCCGCGGGCGCTTTGTCGGCCTTCACGGCGCCACACTCGCGATCGGCGCAGACCAGGCTGTGCTCATCGTCGGCGAGCGCAACGCGGGCAAGACGACGCTCGCGACCACCCTTCCCGCGGCCGGCTCCAACTGTGCGCTGATGAGCGACGAGTGGTCGTTCCTGCTGCGCCGAACCACCGTCGCCTACCCCTTTCCGCAGGCTCTCGGCATCGTCGATTCAGGGGGAAGAAAGTCATGGTGGCGATCGGACGACGTAGTGCCGGTCCAGACGGCCCCGCGCAGGGTCAGCCACGTCGTCTTCCTCGAAGGCGGGGCGAGCCGAGACGTCGAGCCCGTCGGTCGCCTCGATGCGTTGCGGCTGCTGCAACAGCACCATCTCGCTACCGGGAGCAGTCAGGACGAGGGGATGGTCACTCTCGCTCGCCTCGCGCGGGAGGCCCATCTTGGTGCGATGGAGCCCGTCATCTACGAGCGCCGAGAGCAAGCGGCCGCCTCGGTTTGGCGCTTTGCGGGCGCTTAACGCTCGAGAACGAAGTTGACTATGCGCCTCGGGATCACGATGACCCTCGAGAGCGGTTTATCGGCAAGCAGGGCATTTATGCGCGGCTCGGCTCGGGCGGCCGCCTCGATCTCCTCGCGGCTTGCCTCTGTGGGCACTTGGATGCTCGCCCTCAGCTTGCCGTCGACCTGCACGCCGATCTCGACCTGGTCCACGGTGACCAGCTCGGGGTCGGCCTCGGGGTAGCTCGCGTAGACAATCGACTCGGTGTGCCCCAGCCGCGCCCAGATCTCCTCGCAGATGTGGGGGGCGAATGGCGCTAGGGCGAGGACCATCCCCTCGGCCAGCTCCCGTGGCGGCGGCTCTTCACCGACAGCCGCGCGCAGCTCGTTGCCGAGTTCCATCAGGCTGGAAATCGCGGTGTTGAGATGGAGGCGCTCGATGTCGCGGCGCAGCGCCGCGATTGTCCGGTGGAAGGTGCGCCGGAGCTCGAGCGGGGGGTCTTCGTCGGCCACCCGCGCCTTGCCCGTTTCCTCGTCGATCGCATAGCGCCAGACGCGCTGCAGGAAGCGCATCACGCCGGCGATCCCATGCGTGTCCCAGGGGCGGTCCTGGTCCAGCGGACCGAGGAACATCTCGTAGAGCCGCAGGGCGTCCGCGGAGTAGTCGGAGATGACCACGTCCGGCGAGATGCCGTTCTTCAGGCTCTTGCCCATCTTGCCGTAGCTGCGCGTGACCGGGCTACCGTCGTGGAAGTAGCCTCCTTCGCGCTCTTCGACTTCGCTGGCCTCCACGTAGAAGCCACGCTCGTCCGTGTAGGCGTAGGCCTGGACGTAGCCCTGGTTGAACAGCTTGTGAAAGGGCTCGGAGGAGGTCAGGTGGCCGAGGTCATGGAGAACCTTGTGCCAGAAGCGCGCGTAGAGGAGGTGAAGGACCGCGTGCTCGACCCCGCCCACGTAGAGATCGACCCCACCGGGCTCCTCGCCGTGCGCCATCCAGTAGGCCTCGACTTCGGGATCGACGAACTCGATCCCGTTCTTGGGGTCGAGATATCGCAGGTAATACCAGCACGAGCCCGCCCACTGAGGCATTGTGTTCGCCTCGCGACGGTAGCGCTGGGACCCATCTCCCAGGTCCAGCTCGACCTCGATCCAGTCGCCGACCCGGGCCAGCGGGGGCTCCGGCTCGTCGTCGGAGACCTCTGGGGTGAAGTCGTCGAGCTTCGGCAGGACCACCGGCAGCTCGGACTCCGGCAGGGCGTGGGGATGGCCGTCCTCGTCGTAGACGATCGGGAACGGCTCGCCCCAGTAGCGCTGGCGACTGAACAGCCAATCCCGCAGCCGATAGGAGACCTCCGGCGCGCCGCGCCCCAGCCGGCTCAGCTCGTCGACGATCGCGCGGCCGGCCTCCTTGCTTGGAAGCCCGTCGGTGCGGCCGTTCGAGCCGGCCGAGGTGCCCTCGCCGACGTACGCTTCGGGCCACTCGCTGGCCTCTGCCCCCGGCGGCAGGTTGTGGCCCTCAAGCCAGTCTGCCGGCGGCTCGACGACCATGCGGATCGGCAGTGAGAGCGCCTTGGCGAAGGCAAGGTCCCGAGTGTCGTGTGCGGGCACCCCCATTACGGCACCGCTGCCGTACTGCATCAGAACGTAGTTGGCGACGAAGATCGGCACCCGATCCCCCGAGAGCGGGTGGGTTGCCGAAAGGCCGGTGAAGACGCCGCTCGGGGTGTCATCCATCTGCCTCTGGCGGTCGCTGCGGCGCTCGGCCGCGCCGCGGTAGGCGGCGACCGCCTCCGACGGCGAGGCGAAGCCACCGGCCGGGGCATCGAGGTCCCCCGTGCCTCGCCAGCGCTCGGGTATCTCGGCGTCCCATTCGCCCGGCAGCCCATGCTCGAGCAGCGGGTGCTCGGGCGCAACACAGAGGAAGGTGACGCCGTAGAGGGTGTCGGGTCGCGTCGTGAAGACCTCTAGCCGCTCCTGCGGCCGTTCCTCGAGGCCAAAGCTGAGAGCCGCCCCAAAGCTGCGGCCGATCCAGTTTCGCTGCATGCTCTTCAGCGACTCGGACCATTCGAGCCTCTCGAGGTCGTCGATCAGGCGGTCCGCGTAGGCGGTGATGCGCATCATCCACTGCCTGAGCGGACGACGATAGACGGGGAAGTTGCCCTGCTCGCTGAGGCCGTCAGCCGTGACCTCCTCGTTGGCGAGCACGGTTCCCAGGGCCGGGCACCAGTTCACCGTGACGTCCGCGAGGTAGGCGAGCCGGACAGAGTCGATCTTACGGCGGCGGGCACGCTCGTCGAGCGCCTCCCACTCTGGGTCGTCGGGGCCGGCACCGGGGACGGGGCGAGCGCCCGACTCCAGCTCCTCGATCAGCTCGCTGACCGGGCGGGCTCGGCGAAGATCGGGGTCATACCAGGAGTTGTAGATCTGCAGGAAGATCCACTGGGTCCAGCGGTAGTACTCGGGATCGGTCGTCGAGATGCTGCGCCGGGGATCGTGGCCGAGTCCGATCCGCCGTAGCTGGGCGCGCATGTTGGCGATGTTCTGCGCGGTACTCGTCTCCGGGTGCTGCCCGGTGTCAACGGCGTAGCGCTCGGCCGGCAGGCCGAAGGCGTCGTATCCCATCGTGTGCAGGACGTTGAACCCCTGCATGCGCTTGAAGCGGGCGAATATGTCAGTGCCGATGTACCCGAGGGGATGGCCAACGTGAAGACCTGCCCCGCTCGGGTAGGGAAACATGTCAAGCACGTAGTAGGGCGGCCTTTCTGCGAGGCCATGGTTGGGCTCGGACATGTCGCCGCTGGGGTTTGGAGTGAAGTACGTCTCCTCCGCCTCCCAGCGCCCGATCCACTTCTCCTCGATCTCGTCCGCGAGGTCGGCCGTATAGCGGTGCGAGGGAAGGTCGCCGTTATCACCCGCGGAGCCGCTCGCCATCGTGCTGTGCATGCTATCTGCGGGAAGGAGGCTGGGGATCTATCAGGGCCGGCGCTGGGACCTAGCTCACCCTCTTCGCGGCGTTCCACATAGCTGCTTGGCGGCGCCTCGAAGGCGGCGATGATCGGGCTTGAGACCGCGCTCTCAATAGGCCGTGGGACGAATTCCGCGACCGGTACTTCGCGGCCGCGTCAGACACCATCTACGTGGAGAGACAGCTCTTATGGGTCAGCGGGCCCCGCGGCAATATCGAAGCCTGATCGGAGCTGCCGCCCGAGCACTCTCAGACAAGACCCTGAAAGAAGCCCACGCTTCGATCTACGAGATCTCCCACAACGAGTCCTCGGTCGAGAAACCTGTTGAACTCCTCGCAAGCCGTCTCAGGGACGAGAGCGCAGTTGTGACACGCAGCCAGGTTGCACGAATCAGGACCCTGCCCCCACTGGCTACCCGTCTCCATACAAATCGGGTCAGCTGAGCACCAGAAGGCTCCCTGCAGAGCCGCCAATACCGCTGGCTCAAGGTATCCGGGCTTCCCCATCCGTACCAGACCACCCATGGTGCCCTCGGCATCGCCATCTGCGGTGTAGATGAGCACGCCAGCCATTGGCGCATGCTCCGATGCCGAGACATACAGCCGCTCCCGGAGAGCCGCAGTGCTATAGCCGCACTCGAAGGTGAGCTGGTTGATCAGTAGATGGGAAAAAGTGTGGAGGAGCAGGAACCTCGGGGTGATATCTCGCGGTCGCAACTGCCGCCCCTCTCTGGCAGAGCCGTAACGGTCCCCAACCAACGCCGCTCTCTTCGCCACATCCGGCCTCGCTTCCCAGGTGGCCATCAGAACGGGGTCAAACTCAATAAAGATGCCCTCCCCAAACACCCTTGATGCTGGAAGCCATCGCTCGCGCCACTCTGGAACCTGACGCCACACCTGCTCTAGCCGCTCCTCTCCGGTCATCGGTCGCTCGGGATAGATCCTGTTGAAACCCGTAAGCACGCGCGTCTCGCGAAGCCTTTCAACGAGCATCACTCGCGACAGGTACTTGCCGAGGTCAGCGTCGTAGCTATCTGGTTTCCCTGCCCTGACTGAAAGCTGGTCCTCGTGCCGCTCGGACTGGAGAGCTTCATGCTCCTCGCGCCGGAACGCTACTTCGACGTTCTCGTCTGGCGAGAGGTCGGGGGACTGCTCCTCGATCGCTTCATCTGCCATCAGACGGATCGCTTCCTCCAGCTGAGCATCCGTGTATAGCTGGAGAAGCTCGCGAGCGGCCTCACGGAGTGTTTGCGGCTCAAGACCCTTCTTGAATTCTCGATGCAGGTGGACGATCGTCGACAGAGGCGGTATTTCCAGCGCTGACCGCAATTCCTCCGGGACGGTCTGCGTCGTGCGCGGAAGATAGATCGCGCTCACCACCCGACCGAAGTAGACGTTCGATGCCGATCTCAGCGATCCGCGGAGCGCGCGGCCACAGGTCGATGCCTCGGTGCTTCCATGCTGCGGCGATATGCCCCGGCACGTGTACGGATTGCCAGGCTCAAGCGCGCTTGTCAGGTGCGTTGAGCCGTCAATATTTGCTTCGACGACTCTGCTCAGAGTGCGGGGTGAGACTCCGCAGTCGCATTCAACGATCTGATTGGCCAGGGTTGCCCCGCCTGTTGATCGCAGCCGCACAGGCAGGCTGCACGCGGGCTCGGCGGTGCGATGCACCCACTCTCGCCAGGGAAAGTCCTGTAGATGCCCGTCCTCGCACATGGCCACGAACGGCACCTGAGCGAGGTAAGCATTCTTGCCCTGGCGACGGCAGTGGGGGCATTTCTGGCGGCCCCTCGTCACGAGCTGGAGATCCGTCAAGCTGTTGCATCGCCAGCAGAAGTGCCACAGCGGAAACCGGAGAAACGGGATCGTCAACTTTAGATTGGGAATCCGTTGGCCTCGCTCACCAAACCGGAAGTCCGGCGGTTCGCGGAAGTGATTGACGTGAAGCATCCGCTCCAGGCGCCACTCCTCGACTCGAAACTCATCAAGATCGAGATCGCGCGAATCCTCGCCATCCTCACGCTCGAACCAGTGGTCGAGCCCGGCCGCAAGCATTGATGTCCCGTTTGGAACTGTGATCATTGAGCCCACACCAAACGGGGCGACAAGATGGCCTCGCTTGACGGGCCCGTTAGACATCGTCTTCCTCCAGGATGTACGCGGTAGTGATCTCCGCCCTGCACTCCGCGTCAACACTCCGCAGGGATTGCGGAACTGTCCAGGACAGCCTGGCTGCCGCTGGCGTCGCGTAGCTGCCCGCCCGCCGGATCAGTGCAACCTCGCCGTCGCCTGCCTGCGTCCACTCGATCCGCAGCCAGCGCTTCCACTCGCTGTAGCGTTCTTCAAATACGTCCTCGAAGTTCTCAGCCTCTGCCGGATCGACGATGCTCACCCGCGCGGAAAGCAGGTCGTGCGCGGCAGAAATGAGATCGTCCGGGACCGGACTGGGTGACACGCCTTCCTCTCCAAGCTGGCGCACGTATGCAACCAGGACGGCATGGAGAGCCCGATCGAGGGCGGGAGGCGAGAAGGGGGTGACACTAGTCGGCTCTACCTGAGCGTAGAGGCGCTCGTGGTAGGTACGGAACTTCTCGAAGTGAGAGCGGTCCCGTGGCTTCGACGTGCTGTACACCATCGCGACCAGACCGGGGCGCTCCCGCCACCGGCGGCCGATACGGCCTGTCACCTGGATGTACTGCGACGTCGTCTTAGGTTGGCCGACAACGCACATGAGCGACAGGCGGTCGATATCGATGCCGACCTCCATGATGCTGGAGGCCAGGCAAATATCGACTGCCCGGCCGGCTCCGGCAGCACCCACCTCAAGTTGCTCCATCGCCTTTGGGATCTCATCATTCCGGAGCCGGCCCGTGAGCTCGAGTACGTTCCACAGGCGCCGCACGTCCTGCGGTCTCAAGCCAAGGCGGTTCCTCAAGACCTTGAGGTAGTCCGGAATATCGGATTGGAGCAGGGAAAGAGAGGTTCCGAGCTCACGAAGGCTGTTGAAAAAGACAGCAAGTGTCCACCAGGGATCCTGCTCCTCCCTGGGAAGATCCGCCGACGCCTGCAGAAGCGCCGCGAATGTTCTGACCTGTGCCGTCTGAAGGGAGCCAAGCCCTGGTCCGTGGATCCCCATGTAGAGGCGCCCGGGCTCGAGAGTCCCGTCTGGCTGCCGGGCGTACCGGGCAAAGAATGAGTCCTCGGCATCCAGTCCGTGCGGCGGAAAGAGCACTACGTCCGTTCTGCCGTACAGTCCCTCGATCTGCTTCTCGGACCGCCGGATGGTTGCGGTTGACGTAACGATCTTTGCCCGCCGCTCCCCGCCTTCGCGCCGATCGGTACACAACTCGTCGATCAGTGGCTCGTACAGGCCGGCCAGGGATCCAAGCGGCCCTGAGATGAGATGCAGCTCGTCCTGGACAACGAGATTGGGAGGGGAAGTCTTCCGCTGCCCGTCCGGCCCGATCCCGAAGAGTGCGCGCGCTTCCGGTTTCCACGCCAGCATCGCGAACTTGTCAATGGTTCCGATAACGAGCGACGGGGGACGCTTGTAAATGTCCTCGTCGACCACCAGGATCGGCAGGCCCCCTACAAAGTCGCAAGCTGCATCGGGGCAGCACAGAGAGACCCCCCGATCGGCCTCAACATAGCCCGCAATGCGCGGGGCGTTGCGCTGCTTCGTACCGGTGGCTTTGATCTCACCCATCTGTGCCGCGCACCACGGACACCGGAGCACCACGAACTTGTTCTCGGCGTAGCTCTCGCCGCGGTTCAGTTTGCGCAGAACCTGGCGCGCCTCAGCCTTGGCATTTGGAGTAACCGCACCGCCAACCCAGATGCCGATGGTGAATGGCTCCTCCCCAAGGTCAGTGGCATTGCGTCGCAGATGCTCCATCGCGCAGATCAGCGCACCGGCCCTCTGGAATTGCTGCGCCGTGAGAAGCCTCAGGGTGTAACGCATGAGAACGTCGACGCCAGTGTCATCAGGATCGCTCAAGCGCCGGCAGAACATCGAAAAGGCAGCGAGACACAGGTACGCTTCAGTCTTCCCGCCGCCCGTCGGGAAGAAGATCAGCTCCACCGTTTCACGTTCCGGCGACTCGGCCGAAGCGGTTGACGCGAGCGCCATAAGAACGAAGGCGATCTGGAACGGACGCCAGACAACCCGGTCTTTCGCGTCCCTCCAGTCCGGTACATCAAGTGGCTCCGGAACTTCGATCCGGCCACTTGTGCCGTTATAGAGCGTTTCACGAGGGTTGCGCCGACGAGTGCGGAGCTGCTGGAGCAGCATCGCGTGATTGGCCAGCTGGAATGCCCGGCGCACCTTCGCGTCCGATCGCACGAGGTCAAGGCCCTCGCGTGCCCGCGACAGCGCTCGTTCCGCCAGCGCGATGTGGTGGCGAGCTACTGCTTGGACGTCGCTTTCCAGCCCGGCGACACGTTCTTGCTGCCCTCCTATCCACCCGCTGTAAAGGTGCAGTAGTGACTCGATGCTCTCGAGTCCGCCACCGTCCCCCTCGAGGCCCGCGAGTGGCGCAATCGGAACCGTGATGGGATTGCCCTGCTCGTCGACAATGTCCGGAGTAATGCTCGGAGACTCGTACGCCGGCAAGCACTCTGCGAGCACCTCACCCGCCTGCTCGCTATTCCCGCCGCGCCAATTCGCGGCGCAACCGTGGCCCACAGCAAACGTACGAGCGTCCCGGTAGAGGAGCGCGAGAGACTCCTCCTCGCGATCAGCCGCCTGCGCTCGGCTCTCCGTGTACGGCAAGATTCCGCCGCCTGCGCCCTCAACTCGTGCCGTAAAGCCTGCCTGGAAGAGGCAGCCAGTATCGATCGGATCAGCGCCAACGGTCCGGTTAACGACGGAGACTGTGACCAGCGACGTCCCGTCTCCGCGGGGCCGCGTGTAGCCAACGATGCTCAGGTCGAGGCCCTCAACGTTGTCGCTGCTCTGCTCGAAAGGATCCAGCTGGCGCTCACTGCCCTCCGTCAACTCGCCACTCGCAAAACTTGCCTGAAGGCGGACAGGGCTTCGTAGCCACCATTTTCGAGTCTCAGACTTTCTAGGCTCCGAGCCCTTTTGCCCGCCTGCTCTGATCGAAACCTTCTTCTCGCGGTACCGGCCCCCGTCGACGGCGACGATGAGGGACGAGCCGGCCGGCACGTGGCATATGAAGCTGAGCCCCATGGCGCTTGGCCGGTACGAATTCGCGGTTGATAGATCGAAGTCGCTCTCTTCGGCGTCTACACGGCCTCTCCGGTCGGCAATGCGCTCGATCGAATCCGCGGCTTTCTCGCCCATAATCTCCTGCGGGCCGACCTCGAGCGCCGCGGCTGTTACATCTGTGTCCAGATCTCCGTCGTCACCGGGATCGTGATCACCATCGGTCCGGGGCGGGTACAGGACACCGATCCCGTATCGCTTAATTGGGCGGTCCCGCTGCAGGATCTCCTCGCCGGACCCCATCTGGTGCCAGGGCCCGTATGACGATTCGCGGTCGGGAAAGGAGATCTCCTTGGTGCAATCGATTGCCTCGCCCCGCGGGCACGGCCCCACCAACTCCTCCCTCAGTGCAGTACGAACTGCCTCCCGCCCCGCAAGAAACTCAGGCTCAGGCACGTACCTGCTCCTGTGTCCCGGCCAGAAGCCGTTGCATTCCCGGTCGCGCTAGCTCGGGTATCAGCAGGACAAGCCGCTCTGTTGGCCGAGTGACGGCAATGTAGAGCAGTGCTTCCGCCGCAGGGCCGGCAACTTCATCAAGGTCAGTCACAATCACGACAGGTGCCTCCATGCCTTTGAATGCATGAATAGTGCCGTAGGTGATGTGGCCCGTGCCTACTGGCGGCACTGGCCGGAGCCGGTCTCGCCAGGGCTCCGCTACCACGCGTTCGGCGCACGATCCGGAGACCTTTGGAGAGAGAACCACGATGTCGGAGCCGCGATATCCCTCCTGGTACAGCCCTGTCAGGACTGCGATCAATGCATCTGGCCCCGCGCTGTCGTCCACGTAGAAGTGGAAACCGGGCTCCACGCCATCATCGGGCCGGAGTATCCGCACGTAGTCCGGATCAAGGTGGCTCAGAACCCGCACTAGCGTTGCCACCCGGGGCTTGTTCCGGCAGTTCGTTCTGAGCCTGTATACCGGCGCACCGCAGCCCCGCCCCTTCAGGAAGCTGCCGAGCACCGCTGCTCCATCACGGTAGATCACCTGGCGCTCGAAATCGCCAAAAAGCCGCCACTCGCCGGTTGACAGGCCTCCCCTTAGACTCATATCGAGTACGTCGAGGTACTGGTCAGCAAGCAGATCCTGGGCCTCATCAACAACGAGCACATCAAACAGCTGATGATCCTGGGCGTCGAGAAGTCGCTCGAGGGCGAGGCCGGGAAGCTCGTTCTGCCAAAACGAACCGCTCTTGCCAGGCGCCTCCCCCATTCCCGCGAGCTGGAGCATGTAGGAATGGAGCGTGCCGGACACCACGAGCTCCCCTAAAGCATCGGTCTCGCGGCGAAGCCAGCTACCGAGTAGGCGGTTGAAGCAAACGAGCAGCGTCCGCTTGCCCGCCGACGCGGCCCTCTGTGCCGCCTCGATGGCGAGAAAAGTCTTTCCTGTGCCGGCGGGCCCTTCGAAAACAACGCGCGCATTTGCCGTCATGGCATCAAGAGCGCCGAACTGTTCTTCCGTGTACCGCTTCAACTCGATGCTCGCCCGTTGGCGGCGGGCCCGGGGGCTCTGATAGGCCTCGAAATCGGGCCTCAGGATGCGGGCAATCTCATCGCATTCCGCCTCTGTTGGGCTACCGGAGTCAGGATCGAACCATCTGGCTGTCTCCTTCTCGCGGAGGAACTCGCGAGCTCGATCAAGTACTCGCACGCAACTTGTCGCGAATGATTGCGACCGGTAGGTGCCGCTATCGATCAGTTGCCACGGATGCCACTCCTCGGCCTCAAAGTCGAGAGAGGTGTACGGCAGGCACACCGCGCTCCAGAAAAGGAGTTTCGACGCGGGAGCGAACCGCTTTTCGACGCGCTGCCGCAAACTGTGCATCCCCTCGGCGGCCTGCCGGAAGGGGCCGCGAGGGTCACCTTTAGGCTGTTTCCCGTAGAACCACAGGCCGTCACGACGGGAGATGCTCGCAGCGGCCTTGATCTCCAGGCACAAAATTCCTTTCCCCGGGATCAGGAGAACGAAGTCGAGCTCACCGGAGATCTGGCGCAAGTGGTTTGGCAAGTAGAGAGAATGAACGACCGTCCAGTCCCTGGCGAGGGGGTCTGACTTGAGCCTCTCGAAGGCATCGCGCTCGCCCAGGCTTGGGGTCGCAGGGTCAATCGCCGCCGGGATCAGCCTTGCCACAGATCACGCTCCACAGCAACCAGATGGCGCGCCTTGGGTGCGCTGATGCGTACCGGGTCGGACGCGCGGGCTTCTACGCGCGCTACCCGCAGCGCGCCCTCGCCCTCAATCTCCTCGACGTCGTAGTCCTGCCATCCGCGCCGCTCCAGCTCGTGCGTATCGCCCTGCCGGATCTCTCGATTAAGCAAGGCGCGGACACGCTGGCCAGCGCGCAGATGAGCCTGATCGATGACGTCCATGTCACGCCACAACGTCTCAGCCTCCGCCTCCAGCCCGGTTACCCGCATGATTCCCAGAAAGTCGTCGAAGCTCCCCGTCCGGATGGAATTATCGGATGCCCACCGCCGGACGTTGGCGGCATTGGCGCGGCCGCTTCCCGCGGCTGCCAGCCGGCGCACGACTGTACTCAGGCCGACCGCCTCGATCAACTTTTGGAGCTTCTCTGTCCACCGGTGCTGCTCCCCGCGCAGCCGGCTTGCTTTGTCTCCAAGAAGCGCGTCGGCGATAGCAGGAACATAGTCGCCTTCTCCGCCAACACGCGTAACGAGATAGCTACCCGTCTGAATCGACCGCGTCGGAACCTGATGCAGTTCCTTACCTTCAGTGATCTCAACGACGTAGGCACGCGATCCCTCATCCGCTTCAAGATAGATGGCTTGATCTGAGGCCAGTACAAACAGATATGCCTCAACAGAATCTCGACGATCACTAGTTGCCGCCCCGGTAGCCGACGTAATCGCGGCCCAATCGGCAACGGGAACGAGCTCTTGCGATTCCATCGAGCCTCCGTGTGATTGCGTGCCGCTATATGCGGGAAGGCCTGGTATGGAGGCGACATTCCCCTCCGCGGACGATGTGAAGATTGCTAGCTCTACCGCCGGGTCGCGCAGCCAATCGAACTGCAAAACGTTCATCTCCCGAGCCTTTGGCGCTGCGAATACCTGACGCGGGAACCAGGAGCTGGGACCAACAATCACCGCGCGGTCGAACGTGCGCGCCGAGCCGCCGAGCTCGCTTGCCGCCACTACGTCGACATGGGATCTGCCGGCTAGATGACGTTCTACCGCCGACATGTGACGCCCATCTCGAAGCACGATGGCACTTTGTCCCGGGCCGTCGCACAGCACACGGGCCGCCTCTCCAAGGCGGTCAGAGTCGCGCTCTGCGAGGGCTGCAAGTTGAGCAGTCAGCTTGCGGGCTGATTCGGCATGCTCGGGAAATACTTGCTCGCAGCCGCGGAGCTTCTTGGAGATGTACTCCGCAGATTCGCTCAGGCCGAAATCCGGATGCGAGAGCGGGAGCGGTACCGTCGCAAACTCCCAGCGCACCCGGCGCAGCCGGGCTACGACAGGCCGCCAAAATGAATCTTCTCTATCGTCTCCCAGCCGCGAGATGAAGTTCCGAAGGCCGAGTGAGAAGCCTCTAAGCTCAGTGTCATCGACACACGTGCGCTCAAAGGCTAGTTCACTTGCAACGCGATACAGCGCCGCCGTATAACTCATTGAGGCAGTCATCGTCGGTCCACGTAGGTCAGCATCTCGACTCCGGCCGGCACCGAGAGCTCACGGAGTTCATCTGCCTCCGCGGCACGCATCGCGTGCGCCTGATTGATTGCCGCAGCTCCGTCATCTGCCGACGGCGACGATCGATCGATAATCACTAGCCAGTTAGAAGAAGGCCACGCGGATCTCCAATTGTTGAATGCTGCAACTCCATCGAAGATCACGGTCGTCGGAGCCGAATCAAGTGGCTGCCCGTCGCCCTCTGCGCTTGCCGGAATAACAGAGCAACGGAAAGGATCGTTCTGTCCGGCGAACTCGCGCGCCCGCACAATGCTCTGAAGGTGCCCCTCGTAAAGTCTGCCGCCATCGCTCACGGCGAAGCGTTCGGTCGCGAGCTCGTACTCGAGAAGACGCTTCACGCCGACGATGACACAGTCGACTCGCGTGGTCCCCGACAGGGACGGAATGTCGGCCTCCTTTAGCGCCCGTGCGAGAAACTCGGGGGCCTTCACTAGCTGCTTTCGCCGGGACGTCAACTCGCCCGGATTGGTGATCACCTGGATGCGCTCGCACAGCTCCTCAGGGAGGAGGATTTTCTCCTTGGCCAGCTGCACCACGAGCCGCGGTTTGCCATCGCCCGCGTCATCCTCTTGGATCCCCAGAAGCGTTCCCTGCTCGAGCGAGTTGTCTCTGCGGTGCGTTACCGGAGTTCCGGCTGCCTGAGAGGAGAGGTAACGAAAGTGAGCCGCGCCATCGCGATCCGATGGCGTCTCACGGAAAGCGGTCGCCACAGCTGACGTTGCCGCCAACGCTGCGGCAAATGCTCTTGTCGGAACAGAAAGCGCAATGACGAGTCGGCCCGCATCCGGCTGGATCGTCGCTGCTGCCGCTCCCGCCCTCAGCATGAAGCGAGCCCACTCCGGAAGCGGGGCCCATCCATCCGCTCCCCGACACTCAAGGTGCTCGAGAAGGGCAGCCTCCTGCATCAGGGCTTCCTGCATCATGGCGGCCCCATGCTCACACACCGAGCGCCGGATGTAGGCTAGTTGTCCGCAGCCGGGCAAAATTATTCCGCGATTCGCGAAACCCGATTCTGGCCCTTAAATCGTCCGAACGAGCGAGGATTATCTGATCCGGCAGGACATGGTGGGTCCTGACCAGTTATGACTTCGGCGTGAATAAGAGCAGGATTGACCGGACCGGGCTAATCGAGAGGATCGACGAGCTTCTCGAGGCCCGCTACCGATCTGCGGGCCTCTTCAACCTCGATGATCCGCTGGACGAGACCGTATTTATTCTCCTGAGCCAGCAGACGCGCGAGGCCGTCTATCGCCGCGTTTTTGCCGACCTTAAGCGGCACTACCCGAGATGGACCGACGCTGCTTCGGCCCCTGTCCGAGACCTTCGGGCCGTGCTAAAGCCAGCCGGCTTCCAGCGACGGAAGGCCCGCCAACTCAAGGATCTGCTCTGCAGCGTGCAGGAGGCCAACCAGGAACGGGGCGCAGGTCCTGCTGCCAAGCCTCCTGCCGATCTCACGCTGAGCTTTCTTGCCTCGATGGACGATCGAGAAGCCGAGAGTTTTCTCACGAGCTTGCCCGGTATGGGTCCGAAGAGCGCGCGGTGCGTTCTTTCATACTCTCTTGACCGCCCAGCATTCGCGGTCGACACTCACGTTCACCGGATCTTCAAGCGCCTTGGTGCGGTGAAGTCAACCGGGCGGAAGTCAGATGACGATCCCTTTCAGGATGCGGTTCCCGAGAAGATGCGCAAGCGACTGCACATCAATCTCGTTCACCACGGTCGCGAAGTCTGCCGGTCTCAACATGAGCGATGCGGAGAGTGCGTCCTCGTGTCCTTTTGCCAGCGCGGTCGCAGTAAGGTCGCGCGAAAGGACTCCCGACCCACCGCCGTGGATCTCTTCGCTGGAGCCGGAGGACTTGGGTACGGGTTCCGCCAGGAGGGATATAGGGTCGCGCTCGCCATTGAGGCAAACCGCCACGCCGCCCAGACTTACCGCCTAAACAACCCTGGGGTGCCGGTGATCGAGGCTCAGATCAATGATCGAACCAGTGCTGCGTCGCTCAAGCGGTACATGCCCGGCACTTCCAAGATCAGCGTGCTACTTGCGGGGCCCCCCTGCCAGGGGTACTCGGCGGCGGGCTCTCGGCGGCCTGAAGACCCTCAGAACCAGCTCTTCGGCCACGTAGCCCGTCTCGCCCGGCAGCTGAAGGCTGAGCACGTCGTCCTCGAGAACGTGCCCGGCGTCCGCCGGGTCAACGGCCACAGCTTTCTCGATGCGATTCTCGCCTCGCTGAAGTCAGCAGGCTTCTCCGTCAGCGCGCACCTGCTTCGAGCCTACGACTTCGGCGTCCCGCAGCGCCGCGTCCGCTACTTCTTCCTTTGCCAGCGCGGGCTACGTTCGGATCCCATTCCAGCGCCCGCCGCGACCCATCAGCGTCACGGCGACCTCGACGCCCGCAATGCTTTGCCGGAGACGCCCGCCTTGATCGATCTCCTCGGCGAGTTGCCGGTGCTGGGCCCAGGGGTGCATGCAGAGAGATGGGTGACCGCTGAGGGCAAGGAGCTGCTCAACATGTCGACCATGAAGCACTCAGCCCGCGTTATCCAACGCATCTCCAACTTCGAGCCAGGCAAAGAACCGATCTCGTATCGGCGTCTTGGACTTACCGAGGCTCGAACCATCATTGCGGGGCACCGCGCTCTACCTGTGCACCCAACCGAGCACAGGACCATTTCGGTCCGGGAGGCAGCTGTCGTGCAGGGCTTCCCGCTCGATTACTTCTTCTGCGGCCCGCGGGCCGAGCAGCCCCTCCAAGTCGCGAATGCGGTGCCTCCGCCGCTGGCGGCAGCGGTCGCGACGCATCTCAGAAGTCAAGCGTAACTCCGCTAGTGGCCTCGCCGCTCCCGGCATTGAGGTTCTACGCGATGCAGAATCACCGTGCGAGGGACAGCATGGGTAGGAGAAATGGCCTCCAGGAACTCGAACATCCGTCGCCCCGCACCCCCTCGCCTCGGTTTGACCGTCGAAGAGGCCGCAGAAGCGGTGGGCATCAGCGAGTCGTCATTCAAGCGCCACGTCCAGCCGGATCTGCGAGTTGTTCGCCGTGGAAGTCTTCGGATCATCCCGGTGCCGGAGCTTGAAAAGTGGCTAGAAGGAAACGCCTCGTTGGCCGGAACGACTAGGGGGGCGTCTAGAATCGAGGCAGCGACAAAGCGCCCCCGCGCCGTTGCACCGGCCGGGGGCATGGCCCACGGAAAGGATCTCCATGAGCACCAGCAAGCGTAGTGCCGCCCTGCAAGGGATCGAAGTCCGAACGGACGCAAAAGGGCGGAAGCGATTCCGTGGCACTGCCCACGACAAGAGCGTTGGCAAGTACCTACGGGGGTCGTGGACCGGATCACTGGCCGAGGCTCGGTCCTGGCGGGTGGACGCGCAAGCCCGCCTACAGGCAGGCACCCTCTCAGCAGTCGCCGGCCCGACTCTCACCGAGGCGGCAACCGAGTTCATCGCCGGCATGAAGACGGGCACAGTTCGCCAGAGGGGCGGACACGTCTACAAGCCGAGCGCCATTCGAGGTTACGAGCGCGACCTGAACAATCACGCCCTGCCCGAGCTTGGGTCTAAGCGGATCAACCGTCTACAGCGCCCCGAACTTCAACGCTGGGTTGACGGGCTGACGACGCCAGAGCGTTCCCCTGCGACGGTAAAGAACTTCGTTGCTGCCCTCCGGGCACTTATGTCATTCGGAGAATTGCGCGGCTGGGTCCAAGTCAACCCCTGCAAAGGTCTCCGGCTGCCAGCCGGTGAGGAAGCCCGCGACCGGATCGCCTCCCCCTCCGAGGCGGCGGCGCTGATCGTCGCCATGCGCCCAACCGATCAAGCCGCACTCGGCTTCGCCGTCTATGCAGGCCTGCGACTCGGCGAGTTGCTCGCGCTTGACGTGTCCGCCGTCGATCTTGAGGGTGGCTGGATTCACGTCCGCCGCAGCTGGGACCCAGGAGCGAAGGAATTTGTTCCGCCCAAGTCCCGCAAGCCTCGCAAGGTGCCGATCATCGACAGGCTCGCCACGCTCATCAGCAACCATTTCGTCTTGCTCGACCACCCGACCGAGGGCTTGATCTTCCCCAGCGCCAAGAAACCCGAATGGCCAACCGACCCGGCGATTCTGCGTCGCCGCGTTCACAAGAGTTGGAAGGACGCCGGACTCGAGCCGCTCGGTTTCCATGAGGGCCGGCACACCTACGCCAGCATCGGAATCGCAGCCGGACTAAACGCCAAGACCCTCAGCACATATTTGGGCCACGCAACGATCACGATCACCCTCGACCGCTACGGCCACCTGATGCCGGGCAGCGAGGTTGAAGCGCGGGCCATGCTAAATGCATACCTAAACCGCCCCGATCCCTGACGAACTGAGCCAGACGATCCGTCGGGGGCACCCGCAAAGCTTCCAGAATGCCTGCGGCCAATTCCGGTTGGACCATACGTCTGCGCGAGCTGTTCGGGGCCGACTTGGCCGACTTGACGGAAGCGGACTTGCGAGCGCTCGTCGAGGGACAGGTCCGGGAGGATGACGATCTCGATTTCAAGAGGGAGCGCTACGGTGGCAGCGACGCCCAGAAGCGTGAGCTTGCAGCAGATATCGCCGCAATGGCCAACCATCGCGGCGGAGTGATCCTGGTCGGCATCCGCGACGAAAACGACGCCGCCGCGGAGCTAACCCCGGTGGAACTCGCCGACGGGGAGGAGGGACGACTGCTTCAAATCGGTGCCGGAAACATCACGCCGCACACCCCATTCAACGTGCACGTTGTTCCGAGTGAGAACGACGGCAAGCGCGGGTATTACGCGTTGGTCGTGCCACCGAGCCCGCTGCGTCCACACGCCGTGCGCAAGGACAATGACCTGCGCTATCCGCGCCGTGACGGGTCTAGTACGCGATGGCTGGCCGAGGCAGAGATTGCCGACATGTACCGAAACCGGTTTCGCATGGCCGAGGATCAAATGTCGCGTATAGAGCCGATTCTCGAGGACGGCCTCGCGCAGATGGACCTGCATGACGACTCGGCCTACCTTGCAATCGCGCTTGTTCCCTCGACGCCTGGGTCAATGTCGATGGGGCTCGCTCGCATCCATCAGGTCGAGAAATGGGCACTCGACCCCGCTGGCACCTACGCCTGGCGGGGCTTCTTCGGCAGCCATCCGAACGGTCGAGCTGGCATCCGTCGCGTGAGGCTGGGGTCGCTCGTCAGCGAGAAAAAACCGAACTCGAACTATGCGGAGCTGCATACAGACGGCGCAGGCTTTGCCTGTGAGCAGGTCGGCCGCTCGTCCCCAGGGCATGGCGAAAACTCATCCGCTATTCAGATCCCCAATATCGGGCTCTTGTGGGAGGTTGCACGATCCCTCCGAGTGCTCGGGCGACACGCCATCGAGAACACCGGGGCCTGGGGCGACGCGATTGTGGTCACTCGACTATTTGGCGCCGACATGCAGTTGACCTATCCGGTCCACGGTGGAGTGCTTCATGAACCGTGGAACCACCAGCCGATAAGCGATCCAATCGTCACTCGCCATACGGTTCCGCTGGAGTCGCTGGCCGAATCAGACCAAAGCCTCCTTGCGACTACCCGGCTGGTCGCGACCGACCTTTTCAACGCGTTTGGCTCGCCGGAGGTTCAGCAAATTGACGAGCGCGGTGGTATTCGGATTCGCTACATCCCGAAAGGGGATCGACTCGCGGGGTTTGCCGAGGCGCATGGCGTTGAAGTGAGTGAGGAGAAGGTGCCTGGCTCGTAGCCAGGCAAGAGCAGTCGGCATTGACGCTGGAAGGGTCCGACGGATGCCCTGTGCGGCTGATCAGTCCGTCTTAAGCGAGAGCCACCAGTTACGAAGCGCTCCACCAACCAAATGCTCAAACACGTGGAGATACATCGGCAGTCGGTCGTGAGTCCACTGACCGCCCTTTCCGGAGACAGCGATCGCCGGAAAACACTCTGAAGGAATTTCCCCGCTGGGAGGCATCTCCGGCGGTTCACAAAGAGGCCATGGCCAGGCGATTCCCTTATGGAGGTCGCAAGACCGATGGTCATATATGACCCCGACTGCCTCCCTCGACTTTCGGGATCTCGGGCCGATTTGCAGGAGACCGGGCGCTGACCGCGACGGCGTGACCCACCGACACGCCGACAAGAGTGGGGCGACCGACGGCGAACCCCTCAGGTGTCAACGCCAAGGAGGTCACCGCCGATGCCCGCTCTGCCATCTTCGCTCACCGCGATCCTGTCCCTGCTCCGCCCCGCCTTCACCGCGCCGACCTTCCAGGTCTTCGAGGCGCTCCTGGCGGGCTTCGTCTCCCGCGTCGGTGAGCACACGGTCACCGGCATGTGGCAGGCCGCCCGATTGGCCGGCAAGCTGCACCACAGCCGCGGCCACGACTTCTTCGCCCGCGCCGCCTGGTGCCCGGACCGCCTCGGCCTGCTCCTGCTCGACTTCCTGCTGGAGCGCTTCACCGACCCCGAGGCGCCGATCGCGCTCGCTGTCGACGGCTCGGTGTTCCGCCGCTCGGGCCCCAGGGTGCATGGGGCGAGCTGGCACCACGACTCATCCGCCGCCTCCGGCGGCCGCGGCTTTAAGTTCGGCAACTGCTTCGTCGTCGTCGGACTCGTGGTCAGGGTGCCGGCCCTCGGCGAGCGCGCCTGGTGTCTGCCGGTGCTGTTTCGGCTCTGGCTGCCGACCCCGAAGCCGACCGAGGAGCGCCCCGACCCAGAGCGCCGGCCCTCCCAGCAAGACCTCGCCGCAGGGCTCGTGGAGCTGATCGCAAAGCGCCATCCCAAGCGGCAGATCGACGTCGTCGGCGACTCGGCCTTCGCCTGCAGGGCGATGGCGCCTGGCGCGGACCGCGTCACGCTGACCTCGCGACTGCGATCCAACGCCGTGATCCACGGCCCCAAGCCGCCGCGGACCGGCCGCCGCGGACGGCCGCGGGTAAAGGGAGAGCGGCTCGGCACCCCGGCCGAGGTCGTCGCGCGGGCGAAGGCGAGCGAGTGGCGACGTCTCTCGGTCCCCGGCCGGAGCGAGGTCTGCGCGCTCGTCGTGGAGGGCCTTTGGCACTCGGTGCTCGGCCCCCGCCCGGTCAGGGTTGTGATCGTCCGCGAGCCCGCCGACACCGAGGGCTACCGGGTTGCGCTGATCACGACCGATGTCGAGGCGGGAGCGGCCGAGATCGTCGCCCGCTACGCCGATCGCTGGTCGATCGAGGTCGCCTTCCAAGACGCCAAGCAGACGGTCGGGGTGGGCGAGGCGCGCAACCGGGTCAAGGCGGCAGTCGAGCGCACCGTGCCCTTCGGCTTCATCTGTCAGAGCCTGGCGGTCACCTGGTACGCGCTTCACGCGGACCCCGCCGCAGATGTCGCCCGCCGTCGGCGGATCGCCCCCTGGTACCCCCAGAAGCGCGACCCCTCGATGCTCGACGTCCTCGCGGCGCTGCGCCGCGAGCTGATCCGGGCGGAATTTCGACAAGAAGCGGGGCGGGCGGCCTCATCGCGACAAATAACGGCCCGCCCATCGTCACGCCTGCGGGCGGCGGCGTAGGTCACGAAAGTCGAGGCCTCCTCAAGAGAATCCCAATCGATTTGCCATGCGGGATCAGGGCGGACTGCTGGCGGGCCGGGGTTGAAGGTCTTCACGAACGACCAGACCTTTACCTCCTGCCAGAACAAACCCGAGACCTTCTCTGCGACGGCTTCCAGTATCTCCGTCGGACCCGCCTCAAGAATGCGATAAACGTCCCGCCTGTGTCGCTTGAGCTGGGCGACCGGATCGGGGTAGCGAATATCGTCGCGGCGATTCGAGGCGGCCTCCAAAGCCCCGACGAACTTAATCCAAGCGAGGCGGGGGTCAGAGTCCGCAAGCCACAGTCCGTCGCAATACTGTCGGGCGCTCCGCACGAGAGCGACGGCGTCCCCTGCTTCAAGCGTCGGATAGATCGTTAGAAGCTCCTCCGCCGCCTTGAGGGAGGTGGAGTCGGCGATGGTCGCAATCATCGGTCGCCGATGCGGCAACTCAAGCTCGGGTCGTCGATGACGGTTTTCATCGGGCATGCCAATTGGGAGAGTCTCGATGGGTAGTCCCTGGCGAACCAGCCCGCCTGAGCGAAATCGTCTGCCAAGGGCAAGGCCCACGAGCGCCGCCATCTCATCCCCTACGTCGCCACCAAAGTAATCCTCGTCGTCATCTCGCGGCTCCCCTGGAGCGATAGGCGCATCAAAGAGGTGGTCCCAGCGCCGCAAAATCACCATGCGATGGGCACGGCCAAGGGTTGCCTGATTGATGCGCTCATTGATCAGGAACTCATAGGGACCAAGGCGCAAATCGACCCCCTCCAGCTTGGCGTCGGTATAGAGGGCGAACTCTTCCCAGATCGGGTGGATAACGATGTTCTCGGGATGCGCCGACTTTCGTCGGGGAATTCCCCGACGCTCCGCCTGCCAATTGACCCAGCCGTGTGGGCCTCGTAGAACCTCGACCTCTTTGGGAGTGCTCGCCTGGTCGCCCTCAAGAGCCATGGCCGTCATGATGCCGAACTCGACTCCTTGCCTACCGGGATCGGATCATTCGATCCGTGGGGATGCTCGTGGGGATGGGATGGGGATGAAACTGACCCTCTATGACCCCCTATGACCCCGCAAACCGTGCCTAGAAGCCAAGTGCGAACTTGGCGTCGTCGGTCATCATCTCGGGGGACCAGGGCGGATCGAAGATCATCTTCGGGTGGACGGCGTTGACCCCCGGGAGGTCACCGACGAACTCCTTCATCTGCTCTGAGACCTGCGGGCCGATCGGGCAGGCCGGAGTCGTCAGGGTGAACGTGACGTACACGTCCTTGCCCTCGATGTCGACGTCATAGACGAGCCCAAGGGAGACGAAGTCGAGCCCCAGCTCAGGGTCGATCACCTCCTCCAGCGCCTCCAGCACGTCGTCCTCGGTGATTGCGTCCGCCTGGGTTTCGATCTGGTTGTCTGCCATCGGCTCATGGTAGCCAGACCCTCCCCTCGGCCGCCAGGCGCACTCAAATAGTCTGCCGATGCGATGAGCGCCCCCAACAACATTCAGCGGCGATCGATCGGGATCGTCTTCTCCGACGGTGGACTGCTGGCGCTCAGCGCGGTGCGGCCGCCGGCGTCGAACGGACACGGCGACGAGGTCATCGCGGCGGTCCTCTGCGGCCCCGACGGCGCGCCGGTCGAGGTTTCCGAGACGCTGCTCTCCACCGAGTACGGGCCGGACGGTGTGCAGCGGCGCGCCACGCTGGAGCTGTGGACCACCGCTGACGCTGAGCCACTGCGCGGCGCGGGAACGCTGATCAGCGCCAGCTCGGTGCGTCGCCCCGGGCTGAGGGCCGAGGTGGCCTTCTTCCGCTGGTCGCTTGAGGGGCGCGACGGGCTCGGCCATTACGAGTTGGTGCGGGACGATGCCTGACGGGGGCGCCGAGATCGAGGTCGTGATCTCCGATTTCGGTGGGGTCCTGACGACGCCGCTCGTTCAGTCGTTCATGGCGGTCCAGGACCACACCGGGATCTCGCCCGAAGTTCTCGGCAAGGCGATGCAGGCAATCGCCGAAGTCGACGGCGAAAACCCGCTGTTCGAACTGGAGCGGGGCGAGATCACCGAGGCTGCGTTCCTGGCTCGGCTCGGCGAGGCACTCGAGCCATTGCTCGGCCACCGGCCGGAGCTGCACCGGTTCACGGAGATCTACTTCGAGGCGCTCGATCCCAATCCGCCGATGATCGAGCTGATGCGCGAGCTGAAGGCGAGCGGCTACCGGATGGCGATGCTGACCAACAACGTGCGCGAGTGGGAGCCGCTCTGGCGCTCGATGCTGCCCGTCGACGAGATCTTCGAGACGGTCGTCGATTCCGCCTTCGTGGGTTGCCGCAAGCCGGAGTCGCGGATCTATGAGCTGACGGTCGGCCGCATCGAAATGCCAGCCGAGGCATGCCTGTTCATCGACGATGTGGCGGTCAACTGCGAAGGGGCCGAAAGGGCGGGGATTACGGCGGTGCACTTTCAGGACAACGACCAAGCGATCGCCGCTGTGCGCGCGGCGCTCGCCTCATGACTCAGGTCGCTCGCTAGGAGCCTGGGTCGCTAACGCGATCTGAGGCAACGAGCGTGAGCGACAGGGCGCGGGTCGGGTCGCGCGAGCGCGCCGATACCCATGCCGGGCGCCGAGACGGCGGTTCCGCGGAACCGCGGAACCGCCTTGCGGTCCTCGCGGCCGCTTGGGGGCGGTTACGTGGCGCCGACCAGCCCCAACCCACCGGCCCGGTGCAGCTTCAGCAGGTTGTGGACCGCGCAGTGAAAGCGCCACTGGGCTCGGGCCGCGGCTTTGCCGCGCAAGAGCAACTGTCGCGCTGACTGCACTGTGTCCATTTGCCCGAAGACCGGCTCGACGATCGTCTTGCGCTTCGCGTAGACCGTGCGGCCGCGCTTGGTCTTCAGTTTGCGTGCCATCCGCTGCTTGGGGGTGGCATCCCTCGGGATCGGCCCCCGCGGCGCCGGTGGTTGTGGCTCGGAGCGCTTGAAGCGGCCGGTCGCCAGGTGGGGATCGAGGCCGTGCCCGGTCGTGATCTCGATGTTGTCCTCGGAGAAGTAGCCGGCGTCGCCGAGTAGGGCGGCGCCCTCGGGGAGGGTTGCCTCGATCTCCTCGAGGTTCTCATCGAGCTGCTCAAGGGCGGGCTCAAGCTGACGCGCGTCGGGGGCCTCGTCTGTGGCGTCGGCGGCAAGGATCACCTGGGCGTGGGAGTCGACCACCGCTTGGGCGTTGAAGCACTGGTGAAAGGCGCCGTCGGCGGTCTTCATGATCTTCGACTCGGGGTCGGTGAAGTTGCGCTGCGCGGTGGGCTTGGGAGTGGGTGGCTCATCGTCTGGGTCGGGCTTGCGTGGCTTGCGCCCTTCCTCGCGCATCTCGGCCTGGCGAGCGCGCTCGCGCTCCCCCTCCTCGGCCTCCAGGGCCGCCTTGGCCTCGCGGATGCGCGCCAGACGGCTCTCGCGGCGGGCCAGCTCGGCGGGCAGCTCGTCGCCGCGGCGATCGGGCCCGTAGCGCTCGTCCTCTTCGCGGTCAACGGCCTCGGCGTCTTCGAGCAGGGCGGCGGCCTGGGCCTCGATCGCCGCGATCTCGGCCTCGAGCTGTGACTCGGCTTTGCCCATCCGCTCATAGCTCATCGCCTTGTGGCGGGAGGCGTTGGCCCGCAGCTTGGTGCCGTCGATCGCCAGCGTGCCCATCTTCACCAGACCGGCCTTCTTGCACAACCGCAGCGCCTGCACGAAGAGCTCCGCAAGGGCGTCCAGGTGGCGGGCGCGAAAGCGGGCGATCGAGCGGTAGTCGGGGTGCTGGTCGGCGACCAGCATGCGCACGGCGACGTCGCGGTGGGTGGCCTGCTCGAGCTTGCGCGAGGAGACCGTGCCGGTGGCGTAGCCGTAGATCAGCAGCTTCAGCATCAGCCGCGGGTCATAGGGCGGGTAGCCGCGCTCTTGCTCATAGGAGGCGTAGATCTCCGAGAGATCGAGCGAGTCCTCGACCAGATCGGAGACGAAGTGGGCGAGGTCGCCCTCGGGCACCCACTCCTGCAGCACCGGCGCCATCAAAAGCGCCTGGTCGGGGTCGTAGGGGCGGAAGGTCTTCTGCTCGGCGATCGGGGCGCGCTCGCCATCGGCCGGCTCGGCCCTCTCGACCTCGATCAGCCGCTCCTGCTCCACCGTCGCCGTCATCACGCGTTCCTCCTGCTCGCTTGCAGGAGAATCGTCCCGGTCGAGCCGGACGCCTCAGTCGGGGTTACTGACCCAGGCTCCTAGTTCTCCGAGCCGGCGCGATCCCAGACGTACAGCTCGAGCGCCTCAACCGCAAGCTCCATCAGACGAGGCGGGGACAGCACGCCGAGCACCAGTTCGAGCGCATCCTCCTCCGTCACACCGGCGTCCACGGCCTCCTCGCCCCGGAAGCCAGCGGCCAGCTTGAGCGCCTCGCGCCGGTTGTCGCCCAGCGAACCGAAGGCGCTCATCAGGAAGTCGCGATTGGGAACGGGCTGGCCCAGCTCAAGCGAGCCATGCCACGCCGCCAGCATCGAGAGATCGTGCTCGTCGAGCTCCGACAGAGCTTTCGCATAGTGGATCTCGAGCTCGTCGTCGGGAATCTCGTCGACCCACGCACGCACAGCCTCGCCGAGCAACTGCCGACGGGCCTCACGGCCGATCGAGTCGACGATCGCGCGAATCGCATCGGCTGGATCTACGAAGCAGAGGCCCATATGGGACATCAATCTAGACACGGCGGAAGACGGTAAACCGGCAGTTGAAATGTCGCCATTTGCGGCCCGCGGGCGTCCGCGACGCCCTTCCGGCGCCAATTGGGCCGCGCCGCAGGCGGGCCTATGCTGGAACGCTCCCGGCATGACGCTCGATCTGATCTATGGCCCTCCAAACTCCGGCCGCGCCGGCCTGATCCGGCAGCGGTTCGCCGGCGCCGTGGACCGCGATCCAATTCTCGTGGTCCCGACGGTGGACGATGTGTATGCCTTCGAGCGCGAGCTGTGCGAGGAGGGCGCCACCCTGGGAGGCGCGGTGATGACCTTCCGCGGCCTGTTCCAGGCGGTGCTTTCGGCCGCCGGTTCCCCGCCGCGCCCCGAGCTGACGAGCGCGCAGAGGATGCGTGCGATATCCGTCGCAGTCGCCGCCCGCCGCTACAGCCTCGGGCCGCTGCGCGGCTCCACCGCCCGGCCCGGCTTCGCGGCTGCGCTCGGGCATCTGCTCGACGAGCTCCAGGAGGCGGGGCTGCAGCCGGAGGGCGTGGAGGGCGCCGCCCACGGCCCAGCCGGGTCCGCCTACCTCGCCGACCTGGCAGCGATCTTCACCGAGTACGCGGAGCTGCGCGATCGACTCGGCCGGGCGGACCCGCAGGGCAACGCCCTCGAGGCGCTCGCCCTGCTGCGCCGATCCGGCGATTTCTGGGCAGGCCGCCCTGTCTTCCTCTACGGCCTCGACGACCTCACGGGCAACCAGTTCGAGTTGATCCGTGCGCTCGCCGCGGCGACCGAGGTCACCGTGGCGCTTCCCTACGAGGACGGCAATCCCGCCCTGAGCGCACGAGCTGCTCTGCTGGACAGGCTGCGAGAGATCGGCGTCGATTCGGAGACTCGCACCGAGCCAGACGCCGCCAACACGCCCAACCCGCTGCTCTTCCACCTGGAGCGCAACTTCGGGACCCCCCAGCCGCGGCGACGGGAACCCGGCGAGGGACTCGTCCTGCTGCGTTCCGCGGGAGCGCGCGGCGAGGCCGAGGCAATCGCCACCGAGGTCGCCAAGCTGGTGGCGAACGGCGTTCGACCCGCCGAGATCGCGATCGCGTTGCGCGATCCGGAGCGACGTGGACCGCTGATTGCCTCCGTGCTCGAGTCCTACGGAATCGCGACCGCGCTGGAGGCGGAGATTCCGGTTGCGGCAACGGCGGTGGGGGGAACGCTTCTCGCCCTCCTCGAAGCGGAGCTTGGCGATGGCGGAATCGCTGACCTGCTGCGCTTCCTGCGCGGCTCCTCGGGGGAGACGGCGCAGAGGGTCGACTGGTTCGAGCAGGGCATTCGCCGCCGCCGGGTTCAGGGCGTCGCCGACGCACTGAAACTGTGGCAGGAGCGATACGGAAGGCTCCCCGGTGACCTGACGCGCATCAGGCGAGCGGCTTTCCGCCCGTCGCGCGAGCTGATCGCCGAGGTCGGCGGCCTGGCCGGGACGATGGCCTCGCGGCGACTTCGCGGCGAGGACGGTCCTCCGCTGGAGCCGACCGACGAGCTGGAGATGCGGGCTGCGGGAGCGATCTCGGCAGCGATGGACGGACTTGCCGAGCTGGGCGCCTATGCGCCGCGACCACACGAGCTGGCGGCCGCCATCGCGGAGGTTCGGCTCCGTGTATGGAGCGGCCCGGTGGAAAGCCGCGTGCGGATCGCCAGCCCCTACCGGCTGCGCGCTGCCCGTTTCGACCACGTATTCGTCGGCTCGCTGCAGGACGGCGAGTTCCCCCGCCGCGGCGGCCGCGACGACCCCTTCCTCGCCGAGGCACAGCGAGCGGCGCTCGGCCTGCAACCCCGTCGCGACAACGACGCCGAGGAGCGCTACATCTTCCACGCCTGCCTTGCGCTTCCCCGCCGGAGTCTCTGGCTGTCCTGCCGCGACAGCGACGAGAACGGGGTGGCGGAGTCGGCCTCGCCGCTGCTCGATGACATTCGCCGCCTTCTCGACCCCGCACCGAGCGACGAGGTGCCCGATCCGGTCGAGCGGGCGATCACGCGCCGCCGCGACCTTGCTCAGGTGGTTCACCGCGTGGGCGACGCCCCCTCCGAGGACGAGCTCGCCCGAGCGATCGCCGCGCACGGGCCCACCGCCGACGCCGAGCGGATGCTGGTCGCGGTCGGCATCGAGGACGGGCCCGCCGAACGCGTGTCGAAGCGGCTCGAGGCCGCACGGGCGACGGAGGCTGCCACACGCGCTCCGGGCCCGCTCTCGAACCCGGCCGTGACCGACGCGCTGGCCACGGTTGCCGCCTACGGCGGAACCACCCTGGAGGGCTTCGACCTCTGCTCCTACCGCTGGTTCGTCGCGCACGAGCTCACCCCCCAGCTGATCGACCCTCTGCCCGATCCACTCATCCAGGGCGGTGTCATGCACGCGGTTCTCGACCGCCTCTATCGCGAGCGCCCGGGAGGGGACCCCCTCCCCCGTCCAGGATCGCTCGACGCCTGGCTGGAGCGCGGCAAGGCGGTGGTCGAGGAAATCGCCGCGGAACGCCGGCTGCTGGGCGGCCACCCCACCCAGCGAGCGATCGTGCGTCGGGTCGACGGGCTCCTCGCTCGCTTTCTCACCGAAGAGGCCGGGCGCGAAACGGGGTTCGAGCCGTGGCTGCTCGAGGCGCGGTTCGGCGACGAGGGATCCAGCGCGCGACCGGCGCTCGAGGTCGACAGCTGGCGCCTGCACGGGGCGATCGACCGGGTCGATAGCGACGCGAACGGTCGGGCCCTGGTTCTGGACTACAAGCTGGCCGCCGAGGTGACCCCGCTCAACAAGCTGGAGGAGGACGCGAAGCTGCAGCTTCAGCTCTACCTGATCGCGGTCGCCGAGCACTGGGGCGCGCAGCCGATCGGCGGCCTGTACCTGCCCCTGCGCGGAACGTCGGCTCGCCGGCCGCGCGGCGCCGTGCTGGACGAGGCGGCGGGCAGCCTCGCCCCCTACGGGCTGTCCCGCACCGACCTGACCGACCGCGCTGGCTTCGAGGAGCTGCTCGCCGACTCCCGCCGACGCGCCGAGGAGATCGTCACGCGGATGCGTCGCGGGGACATCCGCCGCGACCCCGGGCCCCGCCGGGGACTGCGCGGCCACGACGTCTGCCCATTCTTCTGTGAGTTCGCGCCGATCTGCCGCCGCGATCGTGCGCCCTCCTCCGAGGGTGCCAACGGCCAGGAAGACGAACCGTGAACGGCCAGGCCCCCACGCCGGAGCAGGTCGCTGCGATCGGCGCTGCCGGCCAGGACATTCTTGTTGAGGCCGGCGCCGGAACCGGCAAGACGACCGTCATGGTCGACCGCTACTGCCGCCTGGTCTGCGAGGAGAGCATCGAGCCGGATGCCGTTATCGCGTTCACCTTCACCGACAAAGCGGCCTCCGAGCTCGCGCGGCGAATCCGCCTCGCGCTGCAGGCGCGGGCCGATGCCGGGTCCGAGCGCGCCCGGGAGCTCCTGGCCGGGATTGGGGGCGCCTGGGTGACCACGATCCACGGCTTCTGCAGCCGGCTGCTCGCCGGGCACCCGATCGCGGCGGGCGTTGACCCCCGCTTCCGCGTCCTCGACGCGGCCGAGGCGACCCGGGCCGCGCACGAAGCCTTCGACGAAGCGCTGCAGGCCTTCCTCACAGAGGGCGATGAGGCTCGCGAACGGACCCTCGCGGCGTTCGACATCGGCAGGCTCCGAACGATGGTAAGCGGCGTTCACGCCGAGCTGCGCAGCCGGGGCATCGCCAAGCCGCAACTGCCCGAGCCGCCGCAACCGGACGTGGCGGGTGCGGTGCGCCAGGCCGCGGCAGCGGCAGCGGCGGCACTCGAGGAGTTGAAACACGCCAGCCCGAATTGGGTGCTCGCAGAGCAGGCTCTGGCCGTCCTGGGCGGCACCGGCAGCCGGCTCCCCGACCTCGACACCCTGGCCACCCTGCGAACCGAGAGCTCCGCGAAGTCGATGACCGCCTACCGCGAGGCGATCGAGACCGCCCTGGCGCGCACCGCCGAGGCCGGCGAGGGAGGTGAGGCCTACCGCCACCTCACGGCACTGCTGGCCGAGTTCTCGGGGCGCTTCGAGGCGGCCAAGACCCGGCGGGCGGGCATCGACTTCGAGGATCTCCAGATCCAGGCGGTGCGGCTGCTCGAGCAAAGCGAGGCGGGTGACCCTTACCGGGCCCGCTTCAGCCACCTGATGGTCGACGAGTTCCAGGACACCAACCGCCTCCAGCTGCGGCTGATCGAGGCCCTGCGCGGACCCGACAGCGAGCTGATGGTCGTTGGGGACGAGCTGCAGTCGATCTATGGCTTCCGCCATGCCGACCTCGACGTGTTCCGCGAGCAGCGCCGCGCGGTCGAGGCGAACCCGAAGGCCGAGGCGATGGCCCTGAGCGGCAACTTCCGCTCCCGCCAGGAGCTGATCGGGGCCGTCAACGCGATTGGCGAACGGCTGCTCGGCGACGTCTTCCGGCCCCTGCGGGTCGGGGCCACCCCGCAGCACGCACCGCCGGGCGAGGGCCCCCCGGTGGAGTTGCTGCTGACCGCGCGCGACGGGTGGGGCGTGGAGGGAATCGACCTGCAGCCGGCGACCGACGCCACCTCGCCGCTCAGTCACCTCGCGGAGGCGCGACTCGTCGCCGCCCGCCTGCGCGAACTGGCCGAGGCGGGCGTGGATCGCGCCGACATGGTCGTGCTCCTGCGCGCCTTCACCCACTTGGACGCCTACGAGGACTCGCTCGATCGAGCCGGGCTGCGGCCGTACGTGGTCGGGGGGCGCGGCTACTGGTCCCAGCAGCAGGTGGCGGACGTCTGCACACTGCTCGCAACGATCGCCAACCCGCTCGACGACCAGTCGCTTTTCGGAGCGCTCGCCTCTCCGGCCTGCGGGGTCGGCCCCGACACCCTGTGGCTGCTGCGCGCCGCGGCCGGCAAGGGGCGCCACGTCTGGCCGACGATCGAACGTGCCACCGCCGACGGCGGGTTGGCGGGGAGCGTGGAGGGAGTGCCCGCCACTGAGATGGAGCTGCTCAGGGACTTCTCGCGCACGGTGGCGAGCCTGCGGGAGCGCGCCCCACGCATCCCGCTTGCGAGCCTGATCGATGCGGCGATAACCGAGACGGGTTACGACCTCGCGGTGCTGATGCGCCCGGCCGGCGAGGCGCGATTCGCCAATGTCCGCAAGCTGGTGCGGGTAGCCGCCGAGTTCGAGGAGCGCGAGGGGCGCGACCTGCGCGGCCTGCTCGACTTCCTCGCGTCGCGTGCCGAAGTCGACTCCGACGGACAGGCCGCAACCGCCGTGGAGGGACATGACGGCGTACGGATCATGACCGTGCACAGCGCCAAGGGGCTTGAGTTCGGCGTGGTGGCCGTTCCTCACCTGTCGCGCACGCTGCTGGCTGGCTCACGCACCCCTTTGCTGACCGTGAGCCAGGACGAGGAGACGCCGCGGGTGGGGATGCAACTGCGCCGCCTCGGCGCGGCCTCGATCAACCTCTACTCCTACCGGGAGCTCCGCGAGGAGGATCAGCGGCGAGACGCCGAGGAGGAGCTGCGCCTCTTCCATGTGGCGGCAACCCGTGCCCGGGAGCGCCTGATTCTCAGTGGCGTGGTCAAGCCACGGGCGAACGGCGAGTCAAAGCCCGGAACGCCGATCGTCGAGAGGATCGTGGAGGCCTTCGGAATCGATCGCGCGCAGGACTCCGTTCTGGAGATTCCCCCGCCGCAGGCGCGCGATGGCCTCGACGCGGCCTTCGATCCCTCCGAGCTCGCAGTGCGGCTCAACCTTCCCTCGCCCGAGCGTGCCGGCGAACTGGCAGCAAGAGGCTCCGGCCAGGACGGGGCGCGGGACCCGGGCGAGGGGCCCGCGCCACTGGTCGAACGGGGCGTGCCGGGAATGCCAAGCCTGCCCCTCTCCTATACGGCGCTTGCCGCCTACGAGGACTGCGCCTACCGCTTTTACATGGAGCGGGTGCTCGGCCTGGGCGCTGGCGGTCGCAGCCCGGCCCGCGAAGCGGGCGAAGGCGCGAACAGCTCCGCTCCGCTCTCCCCGGCGGCGTCGCCACAGGAGGAGGCGGCAACGGCCGCGGCGCGGGAGGGGAGAACGGCGCAGGGCGCCGTCGTCCATGCGCTGCTGGAGTGGAGCCAGGCCAACGGGTGGCGGGAGCCCCCGACGGAGCTGGCGCGAAACCACGCCATCGCAGCCGGCCTGAAGCCCGACGGAGACGGTCCGCTCGACGAAATGCTCGCGCTGGTGCGTGGCTGGCTTGGCTCCGAGCTGCTGCGCGAGCGGGCGGCCGGTGACCCCGTCGGGGTGCGCGCCGAGGTCCCGATCCTGCTCAACGTCGAGGGCACCGTCGTGCGTGGCTCGATCGATCTGCTCGTCGAGCGGCAGGGTGCGGCGCCCCTCGTCGTCGACTACAAGACCGACCGCCTCGACGGATCGAGCCCCGAGGAGCATTCCGCCCGCTATGGGATCCAGCGCGCCATCTACGCGCTCGCCGTGGCGGAGGCGCGGCCGACGCCCGAGGTGGAGGTCGCCTACGTCTTTCTCGAGCAGCCGGACGAGCCCGACCTCCACGTCTTCGGGCCCGCGGACCTAGAGCTCGCCCGGGGGCGGCTCGGCGAGCTGATCGTGCAGGTGCGCAGAGGCGAGTTCGCGGTGGCCGCACGCGAGGCCCGCAGCTGGGCGCTCTGCCAGGGTTGCCCGGCGCTTGGGCGGGTCTGCTCGGGGCCGCCCAAGCAGGTCGCCGCCGCGAGTGCCCAGGGCACCTGAGCGGCGCTCCGCCAAGGGAGCCGTCCGATGCGGCTCATAAGTTGGTTGGTTCCAAATGCAACTGACGCTGGAGACTCCCGCTGTAACGGTCAGTGCGTACTCGACCCGGATAGAGCGTGCCGTCAGGAGCGTCGGCGGGGCCCTGGTTGAGGGAGAGGTCCAGAAACCGCAGCGGTCGCGAGGGGGGCTGCTCTACTTCGACATCACCGACGGCGACGCGACCCTCTCCTGCAAGGTCTTCGCCAGGCAGATCAAGCGCCTGCATCACGAGCCGAGCGACGGCGACCTCGTCCAGATCAAGATCGAGCGACCCGACTTCTGGTCGACCGCCGGAAAGCTGAGCCTGATCGTCACCGACGTGAAGCTAGCGGGCGTCGGAGAGCTGCTCCGCCGCCGGGCCGCGCTGCTCAAGGCGCTGCAGGCCGAGGGTTTCTGCGACCCCGATCGCTGGAAGCCCCTGCCCGCCTTCCCGCGCGCGGTCGGCGTGATCGCCGGCAAGGACTCGGAAGGGATGAGCGACGTGATCCGCGCGCTGACGGACCGTCTGCCCCACGCGCACATCGTCACCTGCCCGGCGCTCGTGCAGGGCAAATCGGCGCCCCGCGACATCATCGATGCGCTTGCGACCCTGCAGCAGCACCCGCAGGTCGACGTCATCGTCATTGCCCGCGGAGGTGGCCAGGTCCGCGACCTGATCGCCTTCGACGACGAGCGCCTCTGCCGCGCCGTGTTCGCCTGTGCCAAACCCGTGGTTGCGGCAATTGGGCATACGAACAACATCCCGGTCTGCAACCACGTCACGCACTCCGCCTCCACGCCATCGCGCTCGGCCGAGATGGTGCTTCCATCGCTGGTCGAGATGCACAAGGACCTGCAGTCGGCCCGGCAGGCGCTTGGCCTGGTCCCCGCCCGAGTGGAGCAGACGCTGGAGCGCCTGCAAGCGCTCGGCGATCGCCTGCGGCGCGTCGGCGTGCTCGAGACTCGGGCCGCCGGCATCGGCGAGCTCACTCAGAGGATCGCCCGCGCTGAGTCCACTTTCTTCGGCACTCGCGAGCAGGAGCTGGCGCGAGCCCACGCGGTGCTCGAGACGATCCCCCACCGCTGCCGTGTGACGCTGTCCAAGCGCGAACAGGGGATTGGCGAGCAGCGCCTGCACCTCAGCCGCGCCCCGAAGCGAAACGAGGACGCGATCGCCGGTATCGCCGATCAGGCACGGGTCCTCGGCGATGGAATCGCCCGCCAACTCACCGACCACCGACGAGATTACGGGCGAGCCATCGAGCGGCTCCTCGCCGACTTCAACCGCACCGCACTGCGTCGTCTCGACGACGAGCGGCTGCGCCTGGCGCAGACCCGCGAGCTGACCCGCGAGCGGATCGGCCATCGATTCAGCGGTGCTGAGCGAGACCTCAAGCACGTCACATCCGTGATCGAGGCTCGCGATTTCAGGCGTCACGGCTTTGTGCTTGCCACAGACGCATCCGGCAGGCCACTGCCATCGATCTCCGGCGTCCACGCCGGAGCGCTCCTGGACCTGAAGTTCCGAGACGGACGGGCCCGGGTGGCAGTCAGGGAAACCAAGGAGGAAGAGGCATGACCGAGGGAAGAGGCATGACCAAGACAAAGACCATCACGTTCGAGAACGGCTACCGCCGTCTGCAGGAGATTGCGGACGAAGTCAACCGCGCCGAGATCCCGGTCGATCGAATGGGTGACCTGTTCGCCGAGGGGAAGGGACTCGAGAAGGCGTTGACGGATCATCTCGCGGCGCAGAAAGCGCGGATCGAGCAGATCGAGCGCGGCGAGGAAGTCCAGACATTCCGCATCGCTACCGAGAGCGCCAACGGAAACGGGAACGGAAACAGCGCCGAGAGCAGCGAAGACGTCCCCTTCTGAGCGCCGGGCCCGGCATCGGTCCCGCCTCCAGGGGATCGATGCCCAGGCGTGAGGCCCGCCAGCTCACTCGACGCGTTTCCAGCGACGAGCCCAATTCCCCAGCTCGTCGATCGCCGGTTGCAGCCCGGCACCCGCCTCGGTGAGCGAATAGGACACGTGCACCGGCGAGCCCGGTTCGACCTCGCGCTCGACCAGCCCCTCGTCCTCCAGCTCGCGCAGTCGCTGCGACAGCAGCCGGTCCGAGAGCCCCGGAACGGCCTTCGTTAGCTCTCCAAACCTCAGCGGGCGTTCGGTCAGCGCGCAAACGATCGCCCCGCTCCAACGCTTGCCGATCAACTCAATGGCAGCGTGGAAGTGAGGACAGACTCCGGGGATCGGCTCTGTCGAGGCGGTCTCGTCCACCTCCAGTCACCTTACTGAACGTAAGTGACGGGCCAGCGCATGCTTGTATGTCTTCGTGACGCTTCTCGACTGGACGATCGTCGCCTTCACCCTGGTGCTGGCCCTCTGGGGGTACCGGCAGGGGTTGATCGTGGGCGCCATGACGCTGCTGGGATTTGGAGTCGGCGCCTTTGCCGGCAGTCGGGTCGCCCCGCTGCTCCTCGCGCAGGGCTCGAGCTCCCCCTACTCGCCGCTCCTGGCGGCGCTCGGCGCGCTGCTGCTCGGCGCGCTGGCCGCCGTGACCATGGAGAGCTTTGCGTTGGAACTGCGGGCTCGGGTGATCCGCGGACGTGGGTCGGACGTGGCGGACGGAGCCGCCGGCGCGCTACTGATCGCGGCGGTCTCCCTGGGACTTGCCTGGGTCTTCGGCGCAGCGGCCCTTCACACGCCGGGGACCGTCCAGCTGCGCGCCGTCGTCCAGCGCTCGCTCATCCTGCGCAACCTCAATGAACTGCTTCCCCCTTCGGGACCGGTCCTCAACGCGCTCAGCCGGGTCGACCCGGCCCCCTCGATACCGGGTGCGATCACCCCCGTGGCGCCCCCGAACGCCGCGATTGCCTCGGACCCCGACGTGCTCCGCGCCGGCCACTCGGTCGTCCGCGTGCTCGGCACCGCCTGCGGCCTCGGTGTAGAGGGATCGGGGTGGGTGGCCTCGCCCGGCCTGGTCGTCACGAATGCCCACGTCGTCGCCGGCGAGAACGACACCACGGTGACGACGCAGGACGGCGCCTCGCTGGACGCGATACCGGTTCATTACGACCCTCGCAACGACCTTGCCGTGCTGCGCATAGAAGCCGACCTCCAGGCGATCCCGATCTCCGCCAACCCACACCGCGGTGAGGGTGGCGCGGTTCTCGGCTACCCCGAAAACGGGCCCTTCACGATCTCTCCAGCGCGGCTCGGCGATACCCGCACGGTGCTCAGCGAGGACGCCTACGGTCGGGGTCCCATTCGACGCCGGATCGTCTTCCTGCGTGGCAACGTCCGCAGCGGCGACTCCGGCGGGCCGGTCGTCGACTCCCACGGCGAGGTCCTGAGCACAGTCTTCGCCTCCACCGCCTCCGGCCCGCCGGGTGGATTCTCAGTCCCAAATGACCTGGTTCGCTCGTCCCTCGCCGGGATCTCCGAAACCGCGGTGGACACCGGGCCCTGCACGAGCTAGATGCTTGATGACTGATTCCAATTCAGTGCACGTAGGCGCTCAGCTGCCGGTTCCGTGCACATAGGCGCTCCGGCGCCGGCCCGCTCGCCCATTTCCTAGGCACCGCCTCGATTCACCCGCTCCGTTCGTCATTTGTACCGCTCTGCGACACAAGGAGCGAACGCAGTTGGTATTTGCCTCACCCAGGGCCACCCGAGCCGCTCCGTTCGTCATTTGTGCCGCTCTGCGACACAAGGAGCGAACGCAGTTGGTATTTGCCTCACCCAGGGCCACCCGAGCCGCTCCGTTCGTCATTTGTGCCGCTCTGCGACACAAGGAGCGAACGCAGTTGGTATTCGCCTCCCTCGGGCCACGTCTCGCGGAACGACGCCCGCAGCTCCTGACCCCCTGGGGCCCCTATAAGCCCTCCCCTGTTTGCCCTCCCACTCGCAGGTGTGGAGGGCAAACTGGCGAGGGGCTTGGTTCTCTCGTCAATCAACGAAGCGTGCTCTGCGGATCGACCAGACCCATTTCGAACACCTCGTCCAGCGTCTGGGCGATCCGGCTGGTGTTGCGGAGTCGAACGGCGATCCTGTCGTCGGGCTCCTGTCCCGCGGGAATTTCGAATCAGGTGCCTGGGCTCAGGAGGAATCGACCTGCTTCGCGACTAGATTTCCCAGACAGTGAAAAGCCTGTCGCCTGAGGTGGAGCGCCGCCGCCGTCTCATCACCCGCACGGTACCCCTCACCATCATCGCGGTGATCGCCTTCGCGCTGGGCGCCCATGCAGGTGCGCCCGGCTCCCCAGAGAAGGACGCAGCCCGGCGCTACACGGTGGCCTGGGCCCACAGGGACTTCGGCGCGATGTACCGGGAGCTGAACGCAGCTTCGCGACGATCCATCCGGGAAGCCGAGTTCGCCAAGGCGTACAGGACGGCGGCCGAGGTGGCAACCCTGCGCCATCTCGAACCCCACTCTCCGCAGGATGCCCGAGAGGTAAACGGCATGACAACTGTCCCGGTCAGCATCGAAGCCACGACCGCGGCGTTCGGCCAAGTCGTCGCGAACCTCGATATCCCCTTTGCCGAAGGCGGGATCGCATGGGCTCCCCGCCTGGTATTCCCAGGCCTCGATCACGGCGAGCAGCTTGCGAACCGGGTCGAACTCGCGCCTCGAGCGCCGATTCTCGCGGCGGACGGCACCGCGCTGGCTCGCGGGCCGGCCGAACAGCGCGAACACCCGCTCGGCTCCGCAGCGATCGACGTAACCGGCGAACTCGGCATGGCCGGAGAGGACGAAGCTCCCGTGCTGGCGCGGCGCGGCTTTCCGCCAAACGCGCCGGTGGGCGTGAGCGGCCTGGAGCTCGCCTTCAACGCAAGGCTTGCCGGCAGACCCGGGGGCCTGCTCCTCGCCGTCTCCGGATCTGGCGATACGGCGCGACTCCTCGGCAAGTCCAGGCCCCGCCGCGGCGCGCCGGTGAAGACGACGATCGACCCCGACCTGCAGCTGTCGACCGTTTCCGCCCTCGGGGGCCGGGCCGGAGGGATAGTCGTGCTCGACGCGCGCAAGGGCGACGTTCGCGCCCTGGCCGGCCAGGCCTTCTCCGCTCCGCAACCCCCGGGGTCGACGTTCAAGACGATCACCACAACCGCCGCACTGCAGAAGGGCGTCCTCTCGCTCGATGACGAATTCCCGATCCTCAACGGCATCAACGTCGGTGGGCGCTTCATCAGCAATGCCAACGGCGAGTACTGCGGCGGGACGCTGCGCGAAGCATTCGCCGAGTCCTGCAACGCCGACTTCGCGCCGCTCGGGCCGAAGATCGGCAATGCGGCGCTCGTCGCGACCGCGGAACGATTCGGCTTCAACTCTCCCCCCACTCTTTACGCACAGCGCATTGTCGAAGAGGTCGAACCGCCCCAGTCCACCATCCCAACGCAGATCGGAGACGACCTCGACCTCGGGGTGAGCGCAATCGGTCAGGGCGAAGTCCTGGCGACGCCCCTGGAGATGGCAAGCGTCGCGCAGACGATCGGCAACCGCGGCGTGCGCATGCCGACCTCGATTGTCGCCAATCGCAGACTGCGACCCAGGGCCAAGCCGGTGCGAGTCACCTCGAGGAAGATCGCCGCCGAGCTCGCCGAACTGATGGTTGGCGTGGTCACCAGCGGCACCGGCTTCGCGGCGGCGATCCCGGAGGCCCAGGTGGCGGGCAAGACCGGAACCGCAGAGCTGGGACCCCGCCCGGGACAGCAGGGCGAAGAAGAACCCGAGCAGATCAAGGACGCGTGGTTCCTCGCCTTCGCCCCGGCGGACAAGCCGCGACTAGCGGTCGGCGTCCTGCTGATCGAAGCGGAAGCCGCAGGAGGCGAGGTGGCCGCACCGGCAGCCGCCCAGGTCCTCTCGGCTGGGCTCTGAGGTCCCCGCCTGCCGGCTGGCGGTCAGGGAATCCCGGTCATGTGTGGATTTCCGCCGGCGATCGTTGCCTGGCGCGCCGGCGGGGCATCGGGCGACTCAAGCAGGTCCCGCATCCGTCGCAGCGCCTCACGCCAGGCCCGCCCGTACCAGAGCGATGCGGCCCCCAGCCGCTCGACCGCCCTGTCGAGCGGCTGGGAGGGCTCGGTCCAGTAGGAGACCCGCACCCTGGTCAGTGGCCCGGAGCCCTCCAGCAGCTCCCAGGCGGTGACCGACGGGGTCCGGTTGGAGCGCCCGCCGTTGCCGTGCTCGACGATCCTGCGGGGCACTTCGAACGTCGAGATCACGGTGTCCATCTGGAGCGCGCGCGGCGGAAGGTTCAGCCGAAACCGCGCGCCGGCGCCCGGGCCAGAGGAGTCGATCCGCGTCAGATGGAAATCCGAGACGAAGTGATCGGTGAAGGAGGGGCGGCAGGCGAGATCGCCGATCAACGCGAATGCGCGCCCGCGCGAAACATCGATTTCGACTTCGGCGCTGACCGGGCCCATGGCCGAGATAATTCTAGACAGGGCCGAATACCGACCATCCGAGTTGCGGGAAAAAGCGGATGCGACGACAGCCGCGGCGCGCTACGATGACCCGGCGGGAGATGCCGGAAGGAGAAGACCATCTCCGCCAGTCTCAGACCCAGCTCAGCTCTTGACAGCTATTCGACCGGGTCGATCCCTGGGTCGGGGACCTTCTTCTGCCTCGCGTGCGGATCGCAGCTCTCGCTCAACGAGAACGACCACCTTCCCGCCTGTCCGCGCTGCGGGACCTCCGACTTCGGTCGCGACTCGATCTTCGAATCGATGCAGGAGCACACCGACACGACGGCCGAGTTCACCATCGACACCGAACTGCCGCCGCCGACCTGGCTGCGCGACATACGGCCGGGACTGGCGCCAAACGGGCACTTCCTTGCCTCCCGCCACGACAGCGACGAAATCAGCGTCTTCCCGATCGAGCCCGGCTGGACCCGGGTCGGTCGCAGCGTCTCCTCGGGCATTCGCATCGACGATCCGAGCGTCTCTCGCCGCCACGCACTGCTGGTGTCGGAACCCGGCAAGTCGCTGCGAGTTCTCGACGACCGCAGCCTCAACGGCGTCTTCATCAACGGCGATCTGGTCGAGTGGGGCACGCTCGAGGACGGCGACGAGCTGATGATCGGCCGCTTCCGCCTGTTCGCCATCGAAACCTGATCGAGAGCCGGTCGGCGTCGCACTCTGGGCCGAAGCGCAATTCCCGCCAGTGCCGTCCGTAGGATTGAGTGCGTGAGTATCCCGCCCGACCCACTCGAGCCCTCCCAGCATCCGAGTGCGGCGATCTCCGATACGACCGAACGCGCCCGACAGCGGCTGCACGAGGAGATCGAGCGGGTCCGCTCGGGCGTCGAGGAGATGCTCGCCGAACAACAGGGCGAGGAGGACTCCGACCTGCGGCGCGAGTTCGACGCGCTGCAGCGCGAGCTGGACACTCTCCGTCAGGAGACCCGCAGCTACGTCAAGCGGCGCGTCCGCAAGGGCGAAAAGCGGCTCGAGAAGAAGGTCAGCCAGGTCGATGACCGGACCCGCCAGCTGGAGCGCCGCCTCGACCAGGTCGAGGAGGACCGCAGGTACTCCGAGTGGCGCATCCACACCACCACCGAGTCGATGCTCGACGGCCTGCTCGGCGAGATCCGCGCGATCGGCGACCTGCTGACTCGAACTCACTGAGCCGGATCTGCCCGGAGGGGCGGAGCCCCCTCCGACGGAACCTGTGAGCCAGACGACCCCAGTCCCTGCATGAAGTGCGGGGGCGGGTTCCGTGGAGGGGTGCCCGCCCCTCCGGGCGGCCCTACTCGGTGGAGACGCTCGGGTCCGCCTGCACCTTGTGCGGCACGACCATCAGGAAGTTGCTTGGGGCGTCGGTCGTCAGGTCGAGGACGCGCTGGGCCTCCTCCTCCTGACCGGTTGCGCGCAGCTCCTCGGCGTAATGGGTGAGCAGGTCTTCGACATCCAGCAGGCCCTCCATATCGAGGTCGGCCAGTTCGACTTTCGCGCCCTCACCCAAGCGCCTTTGGATCACTTCCCTCGTGAGGCCAAACGCGCTCTGGCGAACGTAGACGCGCCCCCCGGTCATCCCGGCGCAGGCCCAGGGCCCAAGGTCGCCGAGCACCACGGCGCGACCTGAGGTCATGTACTCGAACGCGAACCCCTTGGCGTTGGCGCGATCGACGATGCAGCCGCGGCTGTCGTCGACCTCCTGCTCGGGCTCCCCGCCGAGCACCACGTCGGCGCCGGAGAGACGAATGCAGAAGCGGGAATCGGCCGAGCCCTGGACGAAGAGGCGGCCCCGCTGGGCGCCATACGCAAACGACTTGCCCACCGAGCCGTTCAGCCGCCTTCCCGTTGCCCCCTTGCCCTTGAGGATGGAGATCATCCCGCCGAGCATCGTCTTGCCGACGCCGTCCTGGGCGCCACCCTCGACGCGAATGGAGACGCCGTACGCGTTGAACGCGCCCAGGCCCTGACCCGCCACCGAGCCGCCGTCGAACTCGAGGCTCGCGAGGACGTCCTCGTTGGTGTCGAGCTCGCCGTCGAAGATCCTGGAGCGCGCCAGCGCACCGGCGAGCTCGGTCCCGAGGACGCGGTCGTTGGCGTCGGTGGCGCGCGGGAACCTGTCGCGCACCGTGCGGCCCGCGCAAACGTCCCCGGCCAGCGCGGCAGTCTGTGTGGAAGCCTGCTTCGCCTCCATGCGGATCGGCCGCGCGACAACCAGGCCGGGCTCAGCCCGCTCCTCGGCGATCTCCTCCGCCACCGGCAGGTCGATCGGCTCGAGGTCGAGGAACTCCTCGAGCGGCGTGATCAGCGGCGACAGGTCGATCTGCTCGTGGTGGGAGGCCTGCTCGAGCAGGTCGTAGCGGCCAACCAGATCCTGGGCCCGCTCATAGCCGAGCGATGCGGCGACCTCCTTGACCTCCTCGCCCATCGCCTGGAAGAAACGGGCACAGCTCTCGGCGGCCCCATCGACCTCCTGCGGCGTGAACTTCTTCAGGCCGTGCTCCTGGGCCTGCTCGACGGTCTCGATCTGGGTGGCGATGCCGACGTGGCAGGTGTCCAGCTGGCAGCCACGGCAGATCGTGCAACCGAGGCTGACCATCGCCAGAGTGCCGAAGCCGACGCGGTTGGCCCCGAGACAGTGCAACTTGACTATGTCGTACCCGGTCCGGTAGCCGCCGTCGGCCCAGATCTCGACCCGGTTGCGAATGCCGGCCTCCATCAACGCCCTGTGCACGGCACGGGTGCCGATGTCGGAGGGCAACCCGACATGGCGCAGTGCGTGCTGGCGCGCGGCGCCGGTGCCGCCCTCGAATCCCGAGAGGGTGATGATGTCCGCACCCGCCTTGGCGATCCCGAGACCGATCGTGCCGATGTTCGGCACCACGGGCACCTTGACCGAGACGCGAACGTCCGGGTTGACGGTCTTCAGCTCATCGATCAGCTCGGCCAGATCCTCGATCGAGTAAAGGTCGTGGTTGTTCGAGGGAGAGATCAGGTCGGTGCCCGGGGCCGCGTTACGTGCGGCCGCCACCTTCTCGGAGACCTTCTTGCCGGGCAGGTGCCCACCCTCGCCGGGCTTGGCGCCCTGGCCGATCTTGATCTCGGCGACGTAGGAGGAGTTGAGCATCTCGGCCGAGACCCCGAAGCGCCCGGAGGCGACCTGCTGCCCGCGCCACTTGCGATAGCGACCGAACATGTCGCGGATCTCGCCTCCCTCGCCGTTGATGCAGAGGACGTTGATCGCCTTCGCCGCCTCGGCGTAGGCGCGGAAGGCCGGCTCGGACTGGGAGCCGAAGCTCATCGAGGAGATCACGACCGGGAAGTCGTGGTGACCGACGCCAGCGTCCACCGCGGCCGGGTCGATCGGCTCACGATCCCCCTTCAGGCGCATGATGTGACGCATGGAGATCGGGTGCTGGCGCTCGAGGTCGCGCACTTTCTCGGAGTACTCCGCGTATGAGCCGGAGCCGTTGGCCGTCGCTATCGCCGCCTTGTAGACCTTGGGATAGAAGCGGAACGTCTTTGCCGGCCTGGCGTCCTCGTCACCCGCAAGCGCCCGCGCCCGCTCGTTGCTGTCCTCGTCGAGGTCCGCGAAGCCGATCCCGCCCGAATCAGAGGCGGCAAACGCCTCGGCCTGGAAGATCTCGGAGAGTTCCGGCCGCACGCCAATCGAGGAGAACTGGCGCGCGTAGCCACGCACCTCGTGGATCCCGATCGTCGAGATCACTTTCTCGATCCCCTTCCGCAGCGCAACGCAGAGGTTCCCGATATCGGCCTCGTAATCCTCGACGCAGATGACCTCGACCATCGTGTAGGGGCAGACGCCGTTGGCACCGAGCCCGAGCGCCAGCATCGTGTCGTGGACGTTGCGGATCGCGGCCGAGCGCAGCACGATCCCGCAGCGCCGGCGCAGGTTCTCCTCGCCGCGCTCGACCCGGAACTGCTTCAGCGCCTGGTCGATGGCGGACGTCGCCAGGTGGGGGTCAAGGTAGCGGCGGTCGGCGTCGTAGACGGTGCGGTCGGTGAGCACCAGCAGCTCGGCGCCATCGCGAACCTTCTTCACCGCCTCCTGCTTGATCCGCTCAATCGCCCCCCGGGTGGTCTCGGACTCGAGCAGCGAGATGTCGACCGCGCCCGCTCGCCCGCGGAACTCCTCCCAGAGATCCTCAAGCAGGTATGTGTGGTGTTCGGAGGCGATCTTGCGATATGTCTTGTCGGAGAGCGGCGCCATGTCATGGTGGCCGCCGAGGATCACCGGGAAGGACGTCTCGACGGTTCCGGTGTCCTCGCCGGCGGCGTCGATCGAGGGGCGGCGCCCAAAGACCGCGCGCGTCGAGAAGTGCTCCACCTCCCGCTCGCGATCGATCGCCGGGTTGGTGACGACCGCGACCGTCTCCTTGAAGTAGTCGGCAAGGTTCTGGCGCTCGGGAGAAAGGGCGGCGAGCGGCCCGTCATATCCCAGGGAGCCGATCGGCTCGGCGCCGTTCGAAGCCATCTGCTGGACGAGCTTCACGTCGTCGCGCTGCCATCCGAACCCCGAGAGGACGTGATTGGTCACCCTGACTGGCTCTTCGGGACCGGCGTGCGAGTAACCGGGGACGTCATCGCCCTCCAGCGGCCCGCCCGTCTCCAGGGCCCGATCGTAGGGACCGGCGTCCTCGACGTCGTTGCGCGCCAGCCAGCGGTCGCGGACGAGGCGCAGCATCTCGTCGTGAGGGTGAAGCGTGGAGCGTTTGCGCTCCCGGTCGATCGCCACCAGCACCTTCTCGCCGGGGGCAAGCGGCTTTGGCTCGGCGACCATCTCGGCGACCGAGACGACCCCCGGCTCCGAGCTGAAGACGAAGTCGTCGGCCGTCTCGACCTGCCAGAGCGGCCGCAGGCCAAGGGCATCGGCCGAGAACACGCATTCGTCGGTGTGCCTGGCGATCAGCGCAACCGGCCCCTGCGCGAGCGGTCCCATCGCCTGGCGCAGGTACATGTAGAAGCGGCCCAGGTCCGCGGGAAGCGACGCGATCTCGTCGACGATCGGCGGCAGCACCGTCTCCATCGCCTCGACGAGGCTGAGCCCGTCGCGGCTGACCAGCGTGTCGATCGTGCGATTGAGGTCCTGCGAGTCCGAGCAACCGGGCTGGATCGGGACGCCGAGCATGCGCGCCTCCTGGCGCAGCTGCTCGATCGTGTTGATCTCGCCGTTGTGACCGAGCACCGAGAACGGCTGCACCCGCTTGAACGACGGCCAGGTGTTGGTCGAGTACCGGTTGTGCCCAAAGCAGCCGATCGTCTCGAAGCGCTCGTCGCGCAGGTCCGGGTAGTAGGCGGATAGCACCTTGGGCGCGCCCATCACCTTGTAGACGCAGGTCGTCGCCGAGAAGGAGGGGACGTGGATGTCGAGCTCCTGCTCGAGCTCGATCAGCAGGTCGAAGAGGACGCGGTCGCGGCGCGAGGCGTCCGCGACGAGGCCTGCCACCTGCCAGAAGTGCGGCTCCTCCTCGCGCGCGGTGGCGCCGAGTGCGGTCGAGTCGACCGCGCCGATCCGCTCGGCCAGGATTCGGAAGCCCCCCCGTCCGAGCAGCTCACGAGCGTCGTGCTGCACCTTGGCGTGGTTCTGAGAGCGCTCGATGAAGATATGCGCGACAGCGAAGGCTCCGTCGAGGGTCAGCGAGGGGTCGTGGCCACCGGCGCGGACCTCCTCCGCCCAGATCTTGCGTGGAATGTCGAGCAGCAGTCCGCAGCCGTCGCCCTCGCCGTCGACGTTGCCGGCGCGGTGCAGCATCTTCTGAAGCGCCGGGATCGCTCTATCGATCGGCCGATGGCTCGGTAGCGCGTCCTTGCAGACGGTCGCGTAGATCGCGCACGCGTCCTTGTCCTCAACGCTGGGCGGCGAAACGCGAGGCCTATAGGGAAGCTCGGGCGAGTAGCGCTTCGCGCCGGCGCCAGAACGTGACTGGTGCTTGGACAAATCGGACCTCCCGGGATCCACGCCTTCTTCGAGTGGGCGCGCGACGGGTTAACGAGGCCAGCATTATAGGGACACAGCCTGGTCGTCGGATGCCAAACAGCGGTGGCTGCGTGCCCTCAACGACTCCAGTCGGGTTCGAAGCCACGAGCGCCAAACAGCGGTGGCTGCGTGCCCTCAGCGACTCCAGTCGGGTTCGAAGCCGTTGCGCGCCAGGACCCGGATGCGACCGCCCCTGTAGGGGGTTCTGACCACGTTGTTGTGCCGGCCCGGCTCGAAGCCCCCGGTCGACCCGAGGATCGCGCTGCCATCGGCCGACAGGGCGGCGCCCACGAACCAATTGGAGGGCTTCGATCCACCCACCGGGCGCTGCGCGCCGCTGCGTGGATTGACCGTGACTGCGTAGCTCGTGTCCTGGCCACCGAACTCGGCGAGCAGTCGCGAGCCGTCGGAGGACCAGCCGATCGGCGTCAACCCGAAGAGCAACGGGTCGACCCGCGTGTGGGTGAGGCGTCGCACCTTCCGGCCGCTCGGCCTCATCAGGAAGAGCTCGTTCTTCGGCCCGTAGCGCCGCCGCTTCGCGCCCAGCTGCCTCACGAAGACGATCTGCCCGGCGGGGCCCCAGAGCGGGCTGAGCGAGCTGTGGTCGCGGGTGAGCCGGACCGGCGGCACGTAGCGGACCGCCTCGCCGAGGGGAACGTCGAACCGGTAGATGTCGCTGCGCGGGGGAAACGTTTCCTTCGCCGCTCGCGAGTACACCAGCCGCCCGCCTTCGGGCGCAAAGCTCACCCCGCTGAAGTAGCCCGTCGCAACGGTGTTCTGGGTGCCGCTGGCGACGTCTACAAGGACAAGGCGCTTGCGGCCCAGTTCGGGGCCGCGCACCGTGGCGATCGTGGTCGAGTCGGGCGACCAGGCGAAGACGAACGGTTCGCGCCAGCCCGCCAACAGCCTGTGCGGCGGCGCGCTGCCGTCGGCCGGCACCAGCATCAGTTCCGGGCGGTAGGCCCGGCCGGCCGGGATCCGCATGAAAGCGATCGTCTGTCCATCCGGGGAGACGCGCGGGGTCGAGCCGCGCGCCACGCGGCGCTGGCCCGAGCCGTCGTCGCCGGCGACCCAGACCGTCGGCTTCAGCGGGTTGCGGACGAAGACGAGCGTCGCCTGGGCCGTCCCCGGCACCGCGGCAAGGGCGGCGACAACCGCAATCGAGACCAACCATCGGAGCCTGGTCGCCACGCAATCGATCTTAACCGGCATCCGCCCGAAGGCACAACGCCGTTGACCCGCATCGGCTTCGCTCAGGCCAGCCCGTCGCCGTGCCCTTTGAGCAGCGGTTGACGCTCACAGCTCCGGCACATCGGCGCCATGCGGCGCGAAGGGCAGGCGGCGGACCTCCGCCCAGCCGGCGCAGCGGCGCTCCAGCTCCTCGTTGACCTTGCCGGCGTCCTGCCAGGTGGTCCAGACGAGCACGGTGGGCCCGGCACCGGAGACGGTCGCGCCGAGGGCGCCCAGCTCGGTGGCGCTGTCCACCAGCTCCATCGAGCGGGGATACAGCTCTCGGCGGCGTGGCTGGTGGATGCGGTCTGCCAGCCCCGCCGCGACCAGGTCCAGGTCGGCGCTCTGCAGGCCGAGGATGAGCTGCGCGGCGGCCGATACGTTGGCGACGGCGTCGGCAAGCGGGACCTCGGCCGGGATCGCCTCGCGGGCGCGCTCGGTCGACACCTCGTCGCCGGGGATGACCGCGACGCCCTCGAGGCTGCCGGGCGGCTCGAAGCGGGCGGCCCTGGGGGCGCCGTCTTCGCCACGAGCGCAGATCACGAACCCACCGTAGATCGCCGCCGCGACGTTGTCGGGATGACCCTCCAACTCGGTCGCCCTGAGGAGCATCTCCTCCTTGGAGAGGGCCAGCTCGAAGAGATGGTCGGCGGCAAAGAGCCCGGCCACGATCGCCGCCGCACTGGAGCCGAGGCCACGGGCCAGCGGGATCTCGCTGCGCAGCCGGAAGGCAATGCCGTCGGCGGGATGCAGGGCCTCGAAGGCGCGAACGACCAGGTTGTCGCGGCCGGTGGAGACGTCCAGGCCACCGGTGTCAAGGGTGAACTCGCCCGCCTCTTCGACCTCCAGCTCCAGGTGCATCTCAACCGCCGCCGCCAGCACGTCGTACCCCGGGCCCAGGTTGGCGGAAGAGGCGGGAACCCGGACGAGCCGGCGCCGCGCGGTCACTTGAATACTGCGCGCTCGACCGCGCCGAGATCGTTCTCGCAATTGATCACCGACGGAGCCTTGGAGAGGGCCGTATCCGGGTCCTTGAGGCCGTGTCCGGTCAGCACGCAGACCACCGACTCCGGCGGTGGGGCACCGTCGACCACCGGCATCCCGTGGGCGAGCAGTCCCGCCACCGACGCCGCCGAGGCCGGCTCGCAAAAGACGCCCTCGGTCGCGGCCAGCCAGCGGTATGCGTCAAGGATCTGCTCGTCGGAAACCGCCGCGACGCGTCCACGCGAGGCCGTGAAGGCCGCCATCGCCTCCTCCCAGCGCGCCGGGTTGCCGATTCGAATCGCCGAGGCCACCGTCTCGGGATTGGCGACGGGCGCGCCTTGCACGAGCGGGGCCGCCCCCTCGGCCTGGAAGCCGTAGAGGACCGGGGCGACTCCGGCCTCCTGAAAGCCCTGCCAGTAGGCGGTCACATTGCCGGCGTTGCCGACCGGGATGGCCAATGCCCCCGGAGCCTCCCCGAGCTCGTCGACCACCTCGAACGCGGCGGTCTTCTGCCCCTCGATCCGGAACGGGTTGATCGAGTTGACCAGCTCGATCGGGTGACGGTCCGCAAGCTCACGGACGATCTGCAGCGCCTCGTCGAAGTTCCCCTGCAGGGCGACGACCCGGGCGCCGTGCATCAGCGCCTGCGCGAGCTTGCCGATCGCGATCTTGCCCTCCGGGACGATCACCGCTCCGCGCAGCCCGGCGCGGGCCGCGTAGGCGGCGGCACTCGCGGCGGTGTTACCGGTGGAGGCGCATATCACGGCTTCGGCGCCGCGTCCCTTCGCCCTCGACACGGCAACCGTCATGCCCCGGTCCTTGAAGGAGCCGGTCGGGTTTGCCCCCTCGAACTTCAGGTAGGTCCGCACCCCCAACCGCTCGGAGAGCCGCGGCGCCTCGATCAGGGGCGTCGACCCCTCGTTAAGGCTCACCACCGGGTCCCCCGCCTCCAGCGGAAGTCGATCGCGATAGCGCTCTATCAGCGGGACCGGCATCAGCGAACGCTGTCGTGAGAGCACCGCAGCCTCACACGAACTCCTCCTCTATGACCCGTATCGACCGCGGTGCGGCGCGCAGCTCCTCCAGCTTGGCGATCTTCGCCAAGGCACTCGCGAAACGCGACTCGAGGCATTCGTGAACGACCATCACGAGCCGTGCGTCCTCGCCGATCCCGCGCTGCACCACGCTCTTCACCGAGATCTCGTTCTCGCCCAGCACCTGGGCGATCTTCGCAAGCACGCCGGGACGATCGGCGACCTCCAGGTGCAGGTAGAAGGAGGAGGTCACGTCGGAGACGATCGGCAGCTCCACCCTGGTCTCGTGAACGGGCGCCTCCCCGGCCAAGATCGAGACAACGTCCCCGAGCACCGCGGACGCGGTCTCGGGACCGCCCGCGCCCGGCCCCGACATCGTCACCTCGGTGATCGCCGCAGCCTCGACCATCACCGCGTTGAAGGGGCCGCCCACCGGAGAGAGCGGATGGCCGCTGTAGAGAAAGCAGGGAAAGACCCGGACGCTGATCCCCTGCTCGCGCCGTTCGGCGACTCCGAGCAGCTTCAGGGAGAGGTCGAGCTGCCTCGCGTAGGCGAGGTCGTCCGCCGTGACCTGCTCGATGCCCTCGTAGGCGACCTCCTCGAGGGTGACCGGGGTGTGGAAGGCGAGGCGGGCGAGAATCGCCATCTTCGCGGCGGCGTCGGCACCGGTGACGTCGTCGGTTGGGTCGGCCTCCGCGTAGCCGAGCGCCTGCGCGCGAGACAGAACCTCTCCGTAGCTGGCGCCGGTCGACGCCATCTCGCTGAGGATGAAGTTCGTGGTGCCGTTGACGATCCCGAAGACCTTGTCTATCTCGGTGACCCCAAAGCTCTCCTGGATGACGCGGATGATCGGGATCACGCCCGCCACGGCTGCCTCGAAGCGCACCTGCAGGCCGGCTTCTCGCGCGGCACCGAACAGCTCGTCGCCGTGCTGGGCGAGCAGCTGCTTGTTGGCGGTGACCACCGGCCGCCCCGCCCGCAGCGCCCTGAGGACGTAGTCGCGCGCCGGATCGGTGCCGCCGAGCAGCTCGACCACGAGGTCGGAGCGCTCCAGGATGTCGTCGAAATCGCCGTCGCTGCGCGTCAGCGTCCCCACCACCTCCGGCCGCCGTCCGGTCGCAGCCTCGACGGCCCCGGCCCGTTCGGAGACCAGCGTCGCGAAGGCACCGCCCACGGTGCCATGCCCGAGCAGCCCAATGCGAACCGGTTCAGGCATCGACATCCCGGGAGGTCAGGTCCTCGTAGGTCTCGCGCCGCACCACAGTGCGGGCATCGCCGTCGCGGCAGAAGACCACGGCCGGGCGCGGCACGCCGTTGTAGTTGCTTGCCATCGCATAGCCGTAGGCGCCGGTCGCGGGGGTGACCAGGACGTCACCGACCGCCGGCGAGGCGAGCATCGTGTCGCGAACCAGGACATCGCCCGACTCGCAGTGCATTCCGGCGATCGTCACCAGGGTGTCCGGGACGGCTGCGGCCCGATCGGCGATCAGCGCTTCGTAGCGCGACCCGTACAGCATCGGCCTCAGGTTGTCCGACATGCCGCCGTCGACCGCAACGTAGGTGCGCACGCCGGGGATCTCCTTGACCGTGCCGACCCGGTAGGCCGTGACGCCGGCGTTGCCAACCAGCGAGCGGCCCGGCTCGACCAGGACCCGCACCCCCTCGCCGAACACGTCGGCGACACCGCGCACCTTCACGTCGACGTACGCGTCGATGGTCGGCGGCTCGTCCTCGCTCGCGTATGCGATCCCCAGGCCGCCGCCCACGTTGACCAGTCGGCACCAATCGCCGGCCAGCCCGCCGATCGCGCGGATCGCCAGCCTGTACGGCTCCAGCTCGAAGATCTGCGAGCCGATGTGCGCATGCAACCCAACCAGGTTGAGCAGGTCGGACGCCAGCACCCGCTCGATCGCGCGCGCCGCCAATCCGTCCTCCAAGCCGAATCCAAACTTCGAGTCGAGTTGCCCCGTCTGCACGTAATCGTGGGTCGAGGGCGTGATTCCCGGAGTGACCCGGATCAGCACGTCCTGGGGGGCCTCGAGCAGCCTCTCGCAGCGCTCGATCTCGTCGAGGGAGTCGAGGATCAGGTGGCCGACGCCGGCGCGGGCGGCGAGGAGAATCTCCTCGTCGCTCTTGTTGTTCCCGTGCATGTGAATCCGCGCCGGGTCGAAGCCGGCCCGCAGAGCCATGTGCAGCTCCCCGCCGGAGGCGACGTCGACCGAGAGCCCCTCCTCGGCGAACAGGCGGTAGGCCGCGGTGCAGGGAAGTGACTTGCTCGCGAAGAGGACCTCGAAGTCATCGGTGCGCTGCGCGAACGCCTCCCGGTAGGCCGCGGCGCGGCCCCGCATGTCGTCCTCGGAGTAGATGTAGGCGGGAGTCCCAAGCTCCGCGGCGAGATCGACGACGTCGCAGCCCGCAATCTCCAGGCGGCCTCGCTCGTTTACGCGACTGCCGTCCGGGTAAACGGCAGAACCGGCGATCGGGTCGGCAACCGCACCCAGTTGTCCATGCTCCGACATCGCACGGCATTGTGACGGTAAGGCTCCGAGTCCGGCTAGCCGTCACCGGGGAGCAAGCCGTCGACCGCTTCCGTGGCCTTGGGCGAGGCTTTGGGATTCGGGCCGACAGCGCTGTGGACGATTTCTTCCGCAGCGCCGACGATGCCCGTTTTGTCTTCCGGCTTGGCGGCGGCCGTGTCCACGCCGCTGGTGGCCTGGGTCACGGTTCCCGTTGCTGCTTCCGTGAGCTGGGAGCCCGGGCTACCGGTACTGCCGCTGCCGGGGTTGCCGCCCCCGGCGGAGTTTCCAGACCCGCCGCTGTGCGAGGTCGACTCCCCCGGGCTGACCGTGGAGGCGCGCTCTACGGTTCCGCTCGCCGGTTGACCGGAACCGGGTGCGGCCGCGGTTGGGCCGGGCGAGCTCGGCGTCGTGGTCGCCGTGTCGATCCCGCCGCCGGACTGGGCCCCACTTGCGGGCCCCGCGGCACCGTTCCCCGTCGTGGCCGTCGTCCCGCCCCGACCGCCGCCACCGGTGCCTTCCGCCGCAGGGCGCCCCGGGGCAATCGCGGCCCCGTCGGAGGCCGCATGGCCACCGACGCGCAGACCGGCCAGGGGCCACTCCTGCAACGACTGCAGCGACACAAGCACGACAAACCCCACCACCGCGGCGACGACCAGCGTGGTTCCGGATACCGCGCCCGCGAGATAGATGCGTGCTTGGCGAATCACCGTAGTTTCCCCTCGCTCCACCGTCAGGTTCCCACGACAACCCGCGTGCCGCATACCGAATACTTGGACTTCATGGCCCGTGACGCCTGCCGCCGAACCGATCGGCGCCCCTACAGGTAGCCCAACGGATCCGTGGGGGTGCCGTTGATGCGCACCTCGAAGTGGAGGTGATCGCCAAAGCAGTGCCCCGTGCAACCCACGTAGCCGATCACCTGGCCCTGGGACACGCTCTCGCCCGCGCTGACCGCGAACGACGACTGGTGCGCGTAGCACGTCTGCAACCCACCGCCGTGGTCGACGCAGGTGAAGTTGCCGTAGCCGCCGCTGCTCGCCTCGGACTCCAGCAGGACCACCGATCCGGCGGCGGCGGCGCGGATCGGCGTCCCGGCCGGCACGGCGATGTCGATCCCCTCGTGCATCCTGCCCCACCGCATTCCGAAGCCCGAGACGACCGGGCCGTCCACAGGCCAGATCAGCATGCCCGAGCCGTGACGGATTGGGCCGGCCGGCAACGGAGCCGAGGAGGTGGACTGCAGGCGCGCCACGATTCTCGCCTCGATCTTCGCCAGCGAGCCCTCGACGTGGCGCTCCACCGTGTTGACCCTCTGCAGGGCCACCTCGCGCTTCCTACGGACCTCGACCAGCGCCGACTGGCGCCCCTGGACTGCCGCTCTGGCCGTTGCCAGGGCCTGCTCTTCGGCCGCGATCGCGTCGCGCGCGGCTTCGATGCGGTTCTTCGCCGAGCGCAGGCGGGCGACGGTGCGCTTCACCTGGTCGCGCAGTTCGCGCACCCGCGCGACGACCGATTCGTCCAAGCCCTGGATCCGACTCAGGTACTCGGTGCGATCGATCAACTCGTCGTAGCCGTCGGAACCGACGATCACGCTCAGTACGTCGGGCGTCCCCGTCTCGTAGATCGCCACCAGCCGTTTCCGCAGCGCCACCAGCGCCCGCCTCAGCCGCCCTTTGACAACCGCCAGGTGCTTCTTGGCGACGCCAAGCTCGGACATCGCCCGGTCAAGTTCGGCCTGCTTGGCGTCGAGACGAACGCGAACCGCAGCCTCGTGATTGCGCAGCGCGGCAATCTCGGCGGTGAGCGCCTCGATCCGCTTTCTGTAGCGGCTGATCGTCGTGGTCAGCACTCCCTTGCGCGCTCGAACCTTGGAGAGCTTCGCTTCCTTTGTGTCGACCTTCGACTGCAGGTCTTCGGCCGAGGCAGCGACACCGGTGAAGAGCAGCGCGACGAGCGCCGCCGCGACGGCGAGAAGAGCCGCCGAGGCCAGGCGAGTCTTGGACATGGGCAGCGAGGCTACCCGAACCGAACGGTGGCCAGGAGGCGGTTCCGCGACGGTGCAAGTGCCATTGCGTGGGGCTCGAGTCCCCTCCCCGGGAACATGTGAGCCACACGAAGACGGGAGCCCTGATAGCGCAGTCGGCCGCGGGTTCCCGGGGAGGGGAGCCGGGCCCTACGCAGCGACCGGCTCTTTGGCGGCCGCCTTCTCAGCCTCCTTGACCACTTCGGCCGCGTAGCCCAGCCGCTCGCTGTATTCGCGAGCCTGCATGCGCGAGATGACCATCCGCTGAATCTCCGCCGTACCCTCGAACAGCTGGTAGATCTTCGCGTCGCGGAACCACTTCTCCAGCGGGCACTCGGTGCTCTGAGCGTAGGGGCCGACCAGGTCCATCAGCGTGGTCGTCGCCCACATCGTCACGTCACCGGCCTTCAGCTTCGACATCGAGCCCTGTCCGCCCCTCATCGGGACGCCATTGCGTCCCATCCAAGCGGCGCGCTGCACGAGCAGCCGCGCAGCTTCGATCTCGGTCGCAACGTCGGCGAGGGTCTGCTGGATGCGCTGCGCCTGCAGCAGCGACGTCCCCCCTTCGGACTGCCCGTCGAGGTACTCAAGCGTCCACTCGTAGGCGGCCTGGGCGATGCCCAGCGCCGAGGCGCCCACTATCGGTCGGGTGATCTCGAAGGTGGCCAGGGCGTCGGCCGAGCGCGATTTCTGCCCCGTGCGGCCCCGCTCCAGCTTGCGCTCGAGCTTCTCCTCGCCGCCCAGCAGGTTCTCGGCCGGGATGCGGCAGTCCTCGAGGACCACCTCGGCGGTGTGCGAGGCACGGATGCCGAGCTTGGTCTCCTTTTTGCCCTGGCTAAGGCCGGGGGTGCCCTTGGGGATGACGAAGGACGCCTGGCCGCGCGTGCCGAGAGTGGGATCAACCGTGGCGACGACTACGTGGACGTCGGCGATGCCCCCGTTGGTGATGAAAGTCTTGATCCCGTTGAGGACCCACTCGTCGCCGTCGCGCTTGGCGGTCGTCTTCAGGCTCTTCACGTCTGAACCGGCCTGCGGCTCGGTGACCGCGTAGGCGCCGAGCTTCACCTCATCGCCCGTGCCAAAGCAGTCGGGAACCCACTGGGCGATCTGCTCGGGGGTGCCCGAGGAGGCGATGCCGGCGGCTGCCAGGCCCGATCCCGAGATCGCCAGAGCAATCCCGGCGCAACCCCAGTGGAACTCTTCGGCGGCGATCACCTGCATCTGGCCGTCGGCGTCGGCAGCCGTTCGCTGCATGTGCTCAAGACCCTGCAATCCCTGCTTGCGGGCCTCCTTGACGACCTCCCAGGGGGTGCTCTCCTCTTCGTCGTGCTTGCGCGCCGCCGGGCGGATCACATCGCGAGCGAAGGTCCTGCATCGATCCTTGAACTCCTGCTGCTCCTCGTTCAGTGCGAAATCCATTCATTCCCCCTGATTGGGTCTGCCACGGGTCGTTGATTGACTGGTCAGTCAACCGCTTCTCGCAAAGACTAGCTGACCAACCAGCCAGAAACCACGCGTGTACCGTTCGGGCTGTGGCCAGCGAACAGCCGATCAACGCAGACGTCCCGACCGCAACGCCGCCCCAGACGGAGGCCGGTGCGGCCCGCGACGAGCGGCCCAGCCATGGCACACCCGAGCCGCGCAAGCCAAGACCAACCATCGCCGCCCCGCTTGCGATCGCAGCGCTCACGGCTCTGGCGCTTGGCCTGATCGCCGCTGCGATCCTCGCCGGGCGAGGCTCCCGGGGAAGCGACGAACAGCTGCCGGGGACGCAGCAGGCAATCGAGACGCTCGGCTATCCGGGCCTCGCGACCAGCAACACGACGAGGATCGCGGCGGCCGATCCCGCCTCGCGGGCCGCCGCCATCGCCCTGTCCGTATATCCCTCGGCCGAGGCGAGACAGCGGCCCAGCGCCGTGACCCTTGTCGACGCAAGCGATTGGCGAAGTGCCATCGCCGGCGCCGTGCTGATGGCAGCGCCAATCCGCGCGCCGCTGCTGATCTCCGAAGCGAGCGGCATGCCCGAACCCACCACGCATGCCGTCGACGTCCTCGATCCGCGTGGCGATGGGACCACCCACCGAGTTCAGGCGTTCGCGCTCGGTGCCGCGGCGGCGCCCGGTGGCCTGCGGGAGCGCAGGATCGGCTCCACCGGCGTCACCGGCGCGGTGGCGATCGCGAGGCTGCGCGACAGGCTGTTCGGCGGCCCCCCGAAACACGTCGTCGTGGCCTCCGCCGACCGGCCAGCGTTTGCGATGCCGGCGGCGGCCTGGGCTGCCCGATCCGGAGACCCCGTCCTCTTTACCGGAGCGAAAAGGCTCTCCCCACCGACTGCCAGAGCATTGCGAAGGAGCCCCGACGCACCGGTTTACGTACTCGGCCCCTCGTCCGCCATCTCCTCGCGCGTGGTGCGCGAAATTGCCAAGATCGCCGGCGCCGTGCGGCGCGTCTCCGGCGAGGATCCGGTCGAGAACTCCGTGGCGCTCGCCCGCTACGCCGATGGCGATTTCGGCTGGAACCTCAACGATCCGGGGCACGGGTTCGTGGTCGCCCGCTCGAACTCGCCGCTCGACGCCGCGGGCGCCGCGCCGCTCTCCGCGTCGGGCAACTGGGGAGCGCTCCTGCTCACCAACCGTGCCGATACCCTCCCGGGCGCGCTGCGCGGGTACCTTCTCGACGTCAAGCCCGGCTACACGACCGACCCGACGCGCGCCTTCTACAACCACGTGTGGGTGATCGGAGACCAGGAGGCAATCGACGTGAGAGAGCAGGCACAGATCAACGAGCTTGCGGAACTGACCAAGATCGGAGGAGAATCGTGAGCGAGGCTGAGAATCCGCAGCTACTGGATGAGTCCCACGACGTCACGGCCGAGGACATCCGCGCCCTGGCCGGCGCCTCGACCCCCCATTTCTCGCTTCAGGTCCGCAATCGCATCCGCCGCCTGATCGAGCCGCTGCCCGCCGATCACCCGGCCAGAATCGAGGGCGAGCGTCAGATCGCGGCGCTCGAAGAGCTTGCCATGCACAGCGGCGAGCCCCGCGGCGCCACGGCAATCGGCCACCACTGAGGGGCAACGGGGAATGAGACTCCCTGTGTCAACCCCCCACCATTTGAAGCCGTCGCAAATTGCCGTGTTTGGCAGGGTCATAGGCGACTCCGTCTTGCCAGCAGCGCCAGAGAACGCGCAGCCATGCGCGGCCGAGGACGCGGATCGCGTGGGAGTGGTCCAGGCCTCGTCCTCGTGCAGAGAGGTAGACGCCTCGCGCCCAGGGGTGATGGTGACGGGTGGAGTCGGCAAGGCACGCGACGGCGTCACGGAGCCGCTTGTCGCAGGCCCAGCGAAACCCGGCGACCTTGCGCTTGCCCGACTCCCTCGCCACAGGAGCCATGCCGGCGTCGGCCGCCAGCGCCTCGGCGTTCGGATAACGGGAGCGATCGTCGCCGATCTCCGCCACCAGCCGTGCGGCTGTGATCGAGGACTTGGGGTCCTTGAACAGCGGCAGGAAGACCTGTCCATCGGGGTGAGCGCGCACCGCGTCGGCGATCTGAGCGCTGAGCTCTGCGATCTGCTCGACGATCGGCTTCAACGCCGCGATCAGGCCGAGCACCGAAGAGCGTCGCGCCCGGGCCTCGATCTCACCTGCGCGTCCCTGCGGGGCCGTTCGCAGTCGCCCCAGCAGCTCCTCGGAGCTGCGCCGTCCCGAGTAACCGCTGCGATCCAGGAAGGCGGCCAGTCGCTTCTCGCCCAGACCGCGCGCATCGGCGGGAGCCGGGTAGCGCTCCAGGAAGGCGAGGGAGATCGGCGAGTCGATGGCGGCGAACAGCCGCGCCGCACCGGGCCAGAAGGCATCCAGCTGCGCGCGCAGCTCGTTGGCGAGCCGGACCCTGGCGCCGACCAGATCTTCACGGCTGCGGGTGAGAACCCGCAGCGCCTTGGTCTCATCGGAATCCGGCGCAAGCGAGCGCAGGCGATGGGAATCGGTTCGGGCCAGCTCGGCCAGGACGAAGGCGTCGAAGCCGTCGGACTTCCCACCGGAGGCCTCATAGCGGGGTCGCGTCGCCTTCAGCTTGTTGGGGTGGACCGGCAAGACGGTGAAGCCGGCCGCGAGCAGGCGCTCGACGAGCAAGCCGTCGGGACGCTCGATCGCTACACGCACCACGCCGAGGCCCCGCATGCGCTCGATCAGCCCTTCGATCCCAGCCTCGTCATGGGTGAAGAACTCACCGGCCAGCGTCCCGCCAGCCCCGTCGACGACGCAGAGCGCGTGCTCTGCACTGGCCCAGTCGATCCCCGCAAACCCCTCCATCGGATACCTCCCTCGCTCGATTTCACTTTCGTTCGAGCCGGCCGCGAGGTACCGTTGCGGTTGCTCATAGATTGGCGCTCTGGGGCGCCACTCCTTGTGGCCGCTTCAGGTGCCTCCGACCGTCGGGAGGCGCTGGTCTCATTCTGGCCCTCTACGGGGCTAGCGACGCTGGCGCTCTCCCAACGGCGGTCGGCTCTCTGTCCTTCCCGGGATTCTGCGTCGGCCTCCCTTCGGTCGGCCTCATCCAGATCTCAGAAAGAACGGGGGAAGGTTCTCCTATGAGCGAAGGAGAGCAGGACGTCGTCGTCGAGCATGGCTTCAAGGAGGGCGACAAGGTCTGGGTCGAGGACGGGGACGGTAGGCACCACCCCGGTGTCTTTGTCGGCAACAACGAAGCCTCCGGCTGGTTCGGTGGCGGGCCCAGCGCCTACGTCGTCCACCCCGAGGCGCACCAGGCCGAGGTGGTGTCGATCTTCCGCATCACGCCTCGCGAAGAGTGAGGCTCAGGCAGCGGGACCGAAGGCGTCGATCAGGCGGCTCTGGTACTCGCTGAGCTCCTCCGGGGAGATGAAGTAGGTCGGCGGTGTGAGGAAGAGGCCGTCGGCGAGCTCCGCCGTAGCCTCGACGCGGGCGCGGACCTTGTCGAGCGGGCCGGCGGCGCAGTAGGTGTCGACCATCTCGTCGCTGATCGCGGCCGGGACCGCCGCCAGGTCGCCGCGCCGGAAGGCCTCGCCGGCGGCGACGGCGTTGGCGGCGAAGCCGTGCAGCTCCCAGAGCGGCATGTAGGTCTTCACCGTGGCGTAGAAGGAGATCGTGCGACGAGCCATCTCGATCGCGCGTGCCTCGTCGTCGTCGATCGCGCAGCAGACCGTGGGCAGGTAGTCGAAGGCGCGCCGGTCGCGTCCGGAACGGCGCAGACCCGCTTCGAAGGAGGAGGCCACGACCTCCTCGATCCAGCGCAGGCTCTGGATCGGGTGCCCGATCAGGCCGTCGGCGACGTCGCCCGCCATCCGGCACATTCCCCCCTGCACCCCGGCGGTGTAGATCGGCACCGACTCGCGCGGTGCCGGATGGGGCCGGACCCAGCCCTTGATGTCGATGTCGTAGTAGGAACCCTCGAAGCGGATCGGCTCCCCCCTGCCGGCCTGTTGCATGATCAGCCGCGTCGCCTCGACCGACTCGCGAAGATGCGGCGCCGGCCGGCCGTAGTCGGCGTTGTGCCAGGTTTCGTTGAGGCGCTTGACGCCTGAGCCGAGGCCGAGCCGGAAGCGCCCGCCCGACATCTCGTCGATGTCGAGCGCCGACACCGCCAGGATGAACGGACTGCGGGTGAAGGCCCAGGCGATCCCCGTCGCAACGTCGATCTTCTCGGTGCGCCCCGCCAGATAGGCGGCCTGGGTCATCGAGGAACGGAAGAGCTCCGGCGCCCAGACGCACTCCACGCCGGCCCGCTCCGCCCGCTTTGCTTCGGCCTCGAGGTCGGCGACCGTCATGCCGATCGCCGCGACGGAGATGCGGTCCAGTGCGCTCAACCTGCCGCCCGGGCTCTCAGGCCGTGGCCGGCTCGGCGGCGACCGCGAGGACAGCGTCGGCGACCCGTTCGCGGTGCCACCTCGCATCGCCGAACGTCGCGGCGTTTGCCCTCCCCCGCTTGAGGAAGAAGTGCAGGTCGTGCTCCCAGGTGAACCCGATTCCACCATGCACCTGGATCGAGGCATCGGGGACCCGCCAGCCGGCATCGGAGGCGTATGCCTTGGCCATCGAGGCGGCGAGTGGCAGCGACTCCGGCTCGGCATCCGCCGCCCAGGCGGCGCCATAGACGGCGGAGCGAGAGTTCTCGGTCTCCAGCAGCATCTGCGCACAGCGATGCGAGACCGCCTGGTAGGCACCGATCGGCCGCCCGAACTGCTGGCGGTCCTTGGCGTACTCGATGGCCATCTCCATCGTCCGCTGCGCGATTCCGGTCGACTCGGCGGCGATTGCGACGCAGGCGCGCCACAGCACCGGCAGGTAGTCCTCCTGCCCGCCGTTCAGCGTCGCCCCGCTTCCCACCTTCACGGCGTCGAAGCGGACCGAGTGGAGACGGCGGGTGAGGTCGATCGACTCTTCGGCGCCGACGCTGACGCCCTCCGCCCCGCGCTCGACCAGGTGGCGGCGCCCGTCGGAGGTCGCGACGAGGAAGAAGTCGGCGGTGGAGGCGTCCATGACAAGCGCCTTCTCGCCGTCGAGGACGATCCCGTCCCCGTCGGGCTTGGCCTCCATCTCGAATCTCCCGATCGAGGCGCTGCTGCCGGCATCGAACAGCGCCAGGGTGCCGCGCGCATCGCCGCTCGCCAGCGGCCGCAGCCAGCGCTCCTTCTGCTCCTCGCTTCCGTTCGCCGCCAGCGCGAGGCCGGCAACCGTCGTCGAGAGCAGCGGCGAAGGCGCGAGCGCGTAGCCCATCTCCTCGAAGACAACAGCGAGGTCGACGATGCCGAGCCCCTGTCCGCCCCACTCCTCGGGAAGTGCCAGTCCGGGCCAGCCCAGCTCCGCCATCTCCTCCCAGTCGGATTGCTCGAAGCCGGCCTCGCTCCCGACCAGCTCGCGGATCCGCTCCGAGCGGTAGCGAGCAGCGAGGAACTCGCGCGCGGTGGAGCGGATTGCCTGCTGCTCGTCGGTGAGATCGAAATACACGACTAGCGGATCTCCCCAAAACGTTCCACCCGAAACCCTGAGCCGATGCTGCAATCACCAGCCGGGCGATAAATCGCCGCATATGGCCCATAGGTCGCCCGGCGTGAGGGCTTCCCCTGAGATCCTTCGGCGCCGGGCGATAAATCGCCGCCTGTGGCCCAAAACTCGCCCGGCGTCCCAGGTGTGCGCCTTCCTCTGTCCTCGGAGGTGGAGGCGCTGCCGGTGCAAGGGGGCTCGGGCGCTGTCGGAGCGGAGCGGATGGCCGGTTTCCGGCCGAACGTTTCGGGGAGGTCCACTAGCGAAGCCTCGGCAGGCCGAGCACCCGCTCGGCGATGATGTTCTTCAGGATGTCGGTGGTGCCGCCCTCGATCGAGTTGGCGCGCGAGCGCAGGAAGCGGTACTGCCAGGCCCCGTCGTCGATCGCCTCGCCGGCGCCGCGGTCGAGCACGGCGCGGGCGCCCTCGATGTCGAGCGCCAGCTCGGTGATCCCCTGGTTGATGTCGGCCCACTGCCACTTGCCGACTGACCCCTCGGGCCCGGGGATCCCCGACTGCATCGTCTTGGTCAGGCCGCGATAGGCATTCAGTCGCATCGTCTCAGCCTCGATGTGAAGCTGGGCGATCCGCTGGCGGTAGAGCGGGTCCTCGGCGGCGACTCCGCCGTTCACCCGCGTGGTGGACGCCAGCTCGCCCAGCCGTTTGAGGCTGTTCGCGATCTGGGCGATTGCGCCGAAGGCAAGCCCGGCCCGCTCGTTCATCAGCGTCGTGATCGCCACCGTCCAGCCGTTCCCGACCCCGCCCACGACGTTGGCGTCCGGGATCCGGGCCTCCTCCATGAAGACCTCGTTGAACTCGCCCTCGCCCGTTATCTGGACGAGCGGCTTGGCCTCCACGCCGGGCTGCTCCATGTCCATCAGGAAGTAGGTGAGGCCCTTGTGCTTGGGGGCGTCGGGGTCGGTGCGGGCGACGAGCATGCACCACTTGGCGAACTGGGCGAAGGTCGTCCAGACCTTCTGCCCGGTCACCACCCATTCGTCGCCGTCCTTGACGGCCTTCGTCTTCAGCGAGGCGAGGTCGGACCCCGACTCCGGCTCGGAGAAGCCCTGGCACCAGATCTCCTCCCCGGAGAGGATCGGCTCCAGGTAGCGCTGCTTCTGCTCCTCGGTGCCGTGGGCGATCACCACCGGCCCGCCCATCGCGAGGCCGAGCACGTTGGCCGGGCTCGGCGCCTCGGCGCGCGCCATCTCCTGCGCGAAGATCGCCTGCTCGATGAGCGTAGCCCCGCGGCCGCCGTACTCCTTCGGCCAGGAGATGCCGGCCCAGCCGGCCTCGTGCATCTTGCGCTGCCACTCGGTCCGGAAGGACATCACCTCCTCCAGCCCGCTCTCGGGCTCGGGCCCCGGGTGGTTCTCCCCCAGCCAGGCGCGAACCTCTTCGCGGAACTCCCGCTCCGATGGGGAGAGGCTCAGATCCATTGATCGTGCAGACTACCCGTCCGATGGCCTCCCCCTGCCTCCCCTCGCATACCGACGTGGCGATCGTCGGCGCGGGCTTCTCGGGCCTCGGCATGGCGATCAAGCTGAAGCGGGACGGCCGCGAGGACTTCGTCGTGCTCGAGCGCGCCGCGGACGTCGGCGGCACCTGGCAGGCCAACACCTACCCGGGCTGCCAGTGCGACGTGCCATCGAACCTCTACTCGTTCTCCTTCGCGCCGAACCCGGGCTGGAGCCGGACCTTCCCGATGCAACCGGAGATCTGGAAGTACCTGCGTGGGGTCGCGGACGAATTCGGCATCCGCCCTCACGTCCGGCTGGGTTGCGAGGTGACCGACGCCGCCTGGGACGAGGGGGCGGGGCTGTGGCGGATCGAGACCTCGCACGGCGGGTTGACCGCACGCATCCTGGTTGCTGCGGCCGGCGGCCTCAGCGAACCGTCGATACCCAACCTGCCCGGCATCGAGGGATTCGAGGGCGCCGCCTTCCACACCGCGCGCTGGGACCACGCGTACGACCTGCGCAACCGCCGGATCGCGGTCGTTGGCACCGGCGCCTCGGGGATCCAGGTCGTTCCCCACATCCAGCCGCTGGTCAAGCGGCTGACGGTCTTCCAGCGCACCCCGCCCTGGATCCTGCCCCACCCCGGCCGTCGCGTCCGCCCGCGCGAGGGGCAGCTCTTCCGAATGCTGCCCGCCGTGCAGCGCGCCGTTCGGGGGGCCGTCTTCTGGGGGCGCGAGGCCTATGTGCTGCCCTTCACGCACCACCGCCTCAGCCGCTTTCCGGAGCGCATGGCGCGTCGCCACCTCGCCCGCCAGGTCCCCGACCCGGATCTGCGCGAGCGGCTGACACCCGACTACGAGATCGGCTGCAAGCGGATCCTGCTGTCCGATCTGTACTACCCGGCCCTTCAACAACCCAATTCCGAGCTGGTCACCGAGGCGGTCGTCAGGGTCACCCCGAGGGGCGTCGTGACGGCGGACGGACGCAAGCACGAAGTGGACACAATCGTCTGGGGGACCGGCTTCCGGGTCAGCGACATGCCGGTCGGCGACTATCTGCGTGGCCGCGCAGGGCGCGTGCTCGGCGACGTCTGGCGGCAGCACGGGCTGCAGGCGCTGCGGGGCACGACGGTTTCCGGCTTCCCGAACCTCTTCATCCTGACCGGCCCCAACACCGGGCTGGGACACAACTCGATCGTCTTCATGATCGAGTCGCAACTCGCCTACGTGATGGACGCGCTGCGCACCATGGACGCCCAGGGCGCGAGCGTGGTCGACGCCCGTCCCGAGGCACAGGCAGCATTCAACGAGGACCTGCAGGAACAGATGGCGGGCACGGTCTGGACGGAGGGCGGATGCGCCAGCTGGTACCTCGACGCGAACGGCCGCAACGGCACGCTGTGGCCGGACTCCTCGTGGAGCTTCCGCCGGGCCACCCGCCGCTTCGACCCCGCCGAGTACGCACTCGAAACGGCTGCCCGGCGGCTGCCGAAGCCGGCCGGCGCCTGAGCGCCCCGAAAGGACGAGACCTCAGACCCGCTGGATCAGCGTCCCGGTTCCGAGACCGCCGCCGCAGCACATCGTCACCAGTCCGAGCTCCCTGTCGGAGCGCTCCATCTCGTGCAGCAGCGTGGTGATCAGCCGCGCGCCGGTTGACCCGAGCGGGTGGCCGAGGGCGATCGCCCCGCCGTTGACGTTGACGCGATCCATGTCGGGTTCGAGCTCACGCCTCCAGGCGGCAACGACCGAGGCGAAGGCCTCGTTGATCTCGACCAGGTCGATGTCGTCCATCGTCATCCCGTTGCGCTCCAGCAGCTTGCGAGTGGCCGGAATCGGGCCGGTCAGCATGATCACGGGGTCGACGCCGACCGTCGTCTGATCGTAGATCCGGGCTCGTGGCGTCAGCCCCAGCGCGTCGGCCTTCTCGCGCGCCATCAGCAGCACGGCCGCGGCGCCGTCGGAGACCTGCGAGGAGTTGCCGGCGGTGACCTTGCCGTCCTCCTTGAAGACCGTCCTCAGCTGGGAGAGCTTCTCCAGCGAGGTGTCGGGACGGATCCCCTGATCGGTGACATAGGTGTCGCCGTTGACGCTGAAGGGGACGATCTCGCGCTCGAAGCGACCCTCCTCGGTGGCCTTCGCGGCGAGCTGGTGCGAGCGGAGGCCGAGTTCGTCGAGCTCGACGCGGGGGATCTCCCACTTGTCGGCGATCATCTCCGCCGAGATTCCCTGCGGCACCAGGTCGTAGCGTTCGAGCAGTTGCGGAGAAAAGGCCATTCCGTGCTCCTCCATCACCGCGTAGTTGTCGGCGAAGGAGATGTGCCCCATGTGCTCGACGCCGCCCCCGATCACGACGTCGTGGACGCCGGAGGCGATCAGCGCCGCGCCGAAGTTGACCGCCTGCTGCGCCGAGCCGCACTGGCGATCGACCGTAGTTGCCGGCGTCTCCATCGGCAGGCCGGCCTCGAGCCAGGCGTTGCGGCCGATGTTGACGCCCTGCTCGCCGAACTGCTGCACGCAGCCGGCGATTACGTCTTCGACGGCTGCCGCGTCGATGCCGGCCCGCTCGATCACCTCGGCGTAGGCCTTGGCGAGCAGGTTGGAGGCGTGGACGTCCTTGTAGTAGCCCTTCTCCTCATGGCCGCGCCCGATCGGCGTGCGAACCGCCTCGACGATCACCACCTCGCGACCTCCGAAGCCGCCCTTGCCGTTCTCTGCCATCGAAGCCTCCGTTTGTCTCTTGCCGGTGGGGCGCGGAGCGCCACTCTTCCATTCCACGATAGCCAACTGACTGGTTGGTCAGCCAGGGAGGCGCGCGGCACGAAGCCCGAGGAGATTGATAGGAACCGGTCCTCATGAGTGCTGGAACGGGTTACGAAAATCCAGGAATCGCCGGCAGCGGCGCGATCGCGACCGGGCTCGCGGCTGTCTCGACGACGACCGCCGACACGATCCTCCTTGCCCGCAGCGAGGCATCCGCCTGGCGCGCCGAGGAGCGGGTCGTGGCGGCCTGCGCGAAGATCGACGGCGCCGAGCCCTCGCGGCTGCGGGTCACGACCAATCCGGCCGACCTGGCCGACTGCGACATCGTGGTCGAGTCGGTGATCGAGGAACTCGAGCCGAAGAGCGAGGTGCTGACCGCGGTCGCCGAGGCGTGCCCAAAGGCCGACCTCGCCAGCACGACCTCCTCGCTGGGCGTTGGCGAGATCGCCGCGGCAAGCGGTGTCACGGGGCGGCTGTTCGGGCTCCATGTCTTCAACCCGGTGCCGCGCATGAAGCTCGTCGAGGTCTGCTTCCCGGACGGGGTGAGCGAGGAGACGCGCGAGAAGGCGCTTGCCTGGTGCGCGGCGCTCGGCAAGACCGCCGTCGAGGTGCCCGACCAGGCCGGCTTCGTCGTCAACCGCCTCCTCTTCCCCTACCTGTTCGACGCGGTACGACTGGTTGAGCGCACCGGGATGGAGGCCGGCGAGGTCGACGCCTGCATGAAGCTCGGCGCCGGCCATCCGATGGGGCCGCTGGCGCTGCTCGACTTCGTCGGACTCGATGTGGCTGAGGCAATTGGCGACGCGCTATTCGCCGATTCCTCAGAGCCCGCCCACAAGCCGCCGGGCCTGCTGGTCGAGATGGTCGGCGAAGAGAAGCTGGGCCGCAAGTCGAGCGCCGGCTTCTACACCTACGACTGAAGACCCCGAGAGGGCCGGCATCCGGCCTTTGGACTCCATCCAATCCCCGTAGCCGTCTGCTGGCGCGACAGTGCGCCCGGGAACGCGAAGAGCCCCTGGCTGGTATCCCGAGTCGCAAATTCTGCACACCAGCCGGACCTCCCCGAAACGTTCCATCCAAGACCCTGAGCCGATGATGAGGGAGACAGCCCCTCCCTGTTTGCCCTCCTCACCTGCAAGTAGGAGGGCAAACAGGGAGGGGCTGTGTAGGGACCAGGCGGTCAGGAGCCGCGGGCGTCGTCCCGCGAGATATGGCCAGAGGGGCGGATACGAACTCCGTTCGCTGTTTGTGTCGCGGAGCGGTACAAATGACGAACGGAGCGGTGCGGGTCGCCAGATCGAGACTCCGTTCGCTGTTTGTGTCGCGGAGCGGTACAAATGACGAACGGAGCGGTGCGGGTCGCCGGATCGAGACTCCGTTCGCTGTTTGTGTCGCGGAGCGGTACAAAGAGCGAACGGAGCGGTGGAGGCGGTCTGGTCGGGCGGATGCGAGACTCCGTTCGCTGTTTGTGTCGCGGAGCGGTACAAATGACGAACGGAGCGGCTGGGGTTGCCGTGCTCGCCAGTCGCGCGCGAGGGTTTTCGGATGGGCGCTCAGCGCTTGCCGGCGCGGTCCCAGATGACGTCGGCGACCGAGATGCCCTGCGAGCGCGCGGCGGCCTCGATTTCGTCCCACGGAAGCTCCGCCTCTGGCAAATCGTCCCAGCGAGCCAAGTCGAGTGCCTCGACCGCGCCCCTGAGCGCCGGCCCAAGGTGTTCCTCGGAATGCAGCAGCGCTCTCAGAACCTCAAGCTGCTTATCGCTCAAACGCACAACCCACATGCGGCACCTCCAAGTCTCGGCGGGACGCAGGTTGCTCGAAGAATCTAGGAACCCAGGCGGACGGAACCGGTGTCGCCGGAGCCGCTGATCCGAACCGCCTCGACGCGGTTCTCCCGCACCGACTCGACCCGGATCGTGTAGCCGTCGGCGGTGATCGTGTCGCCCCGCTTCGGCAACCTCCCCAGTTCGGCGAAGACGTAGCCGCCAATCGAGTTGTAAGCGTCATTGTCGGCCGGCAGCTCGATCCCCACGTCGGCCAGGTCGCCGAGCGAGACGTGGCCGCGCACGAACCACTCGCCACCCGCCAGGCGGCGCAGCGCGGCGGCCCGGGGGTCGGTCTCGTCCTCGATCTCCCCCACGACCTCCTCCAGTATGTCCTCGACCGTGACGATCCCGACCGTACGGCCGTACTCGTCGACGATCACCGCCAGCGAGGTGCGCTGCACCTGTAGGTCGTGAAGGAGATCGTCGAGCGGGCGGGTCTCCGGAACGATCACCGCGTCGCGGACCAACGAGTCGATCTTCGCCTCCGGGCCCTCGTTCATGTAGAGCCGGGCAAGGCTGTTGTTGTGGACGATGCCCTTCACCCGGTCCGGGTTGTCGTCTTCGATCGCCACGAGCCGCGTGTGCCCGGAGCTGACACAGCGCCGCAGCGCCGTCTCGACCGTGTCCGACGAATCAACCGTCACGACCGCCGGGATCGGAGTCATCACCGCTCGAGCCTCCTGCTCGTGCAGGTGGAAGACGCCGCCCAGCATCCCTGCCTCGCCGGCGTCCAGCGTCCCCCACAGCCTGGAGCGATCGATGATCTGCTTCAGGTCCTCGGCGGTGTGGTGCTCCTCGATGTTGGTCGGGTCCACTCCAAACAGCCGGACGATGAAGTTGGAGATCGCGCTCAGCCCCATCGTCACCGGAGCGGTGGCGATCCGGAACCAATCCAGTGGGTAGGCGACGCGGCGCGCAGTGCGCTCGGCGTGGCTGATCGCGAGCATCTTTGGTACCTGCTCACCGATGCTGATGTGGATCGCGGTCACCAGGGCGAAGGCGATCGTCACCGAGAGGCCAACCGCCGCCCCGTGCGAGAGGCCGCCGAAGATGGGCTCGAACAGGTTTGCCAGCGACGGCTCGCCGAGGAAGCCGATCCCGATCGAGGCCATCGTTATTCCGACCTGGCACGCCGAGAGCGACTCGTCGATCCGGTCGAGCTGCCTGACCACGGTGTCGGCGCCGCTCTCCCCTTCGTCAGCCAGTTGCTCGATTTTGCCGCGGCGAGTTCGGACAAGCGAGAACTCCGCCGCGACGAAGAAGCCATTCACCGCAACCAGCAGGAGAAGCAGGACGAGCAGCAAAACGCTCATCGGCTATGTGACCCGGTACTTCGGGGGAGGTCGTCTTCGGCCATTCGGCCTAGGAAATATAGCCTTCCCGACCGCGGTTGCCGCGAGACTGCGATATTGGACGCTCGATGCGTATTGCGAGCCTCGTACCGTCTGCCACCGAGATGCTGTTCGCGCTTGGCCTGGGGGACTGCGTCGTGGGCGTGACACACGAGTGCGACTACCCACCTGAGGCTCGTGAGCGCGTCCACCTGACCAGCACGGTGCTGCCGCCGGGGCTCACCGCGGCCGAGATCGACGGCCGTGTGAAGGCGGCGATCTCCGAGGGCCGCGCCCTGTACACGCTCGACCGCGAGCGGCTTGCCGAGCTCGAGCCCGACCTGATCGTCACGCAAAGCGTCTGCGAAGTCTGCGCCGTTTCCCACGAGGAGGTGATCGACGTGGCAGCGCGGCTGCCAAGCCGCCCCCGCGTCTTCCAGCAGGACCCGAGCACGCTGGCCGAGATGCTGGACGAAGTGGTCCGTCTCGGTGAGGTCACCGGTGTGAAGGAGATGGCGCACGAGGTGCGCGGCGACCTGGAGGGACGGCTGGCGGCAGTGCGCGCCGCTGTCTCGGACACGACCCTGCCTCGTGTGGTCGCCCTCGAGTGGCTCGACCCGCCGTATGTCGGCGGGCACTGGATCCCGGAGATGATCTCGATCGCCGGGGGGGAGGACGTGGCCGGCTCGCCGGGGCTCAACTCGCCCGAAGTCCATTGGGGCGAGCTCTCCGGCCTCAATCCCGACGTGGTCGTCGCGATGCCCTGCGGCTGGTACGTCGAGGAAGCGCGCGCCGAGGCGATGCGGCGTTGGAGTCATGTCGCGGCGCTCGGCGCCGGCCGGGTTTTCGCGGTCGACTCAGCATCGACGTTCTCGCGTCCTGGGCCGCGTCTCGTCGACGGCGTCGAGCTGCTTGGCCACCTGCTGCACCCCGACCTGGTGGATCCTCCCGGCAACATCGGCTTCGCCGAGGTCCGGGCTCCGGTCACCCCTCCCGGCGAATCCCCCTGACCGTCTCGCTCCGAGGTGTCAGGCGGCGCCGAGGGCGCCGGCTATCGAGATGACTCCGATCATCGCCATCGCCAACAGCTCCGTCGGTAGGCGCCGCGACCCGAGCATCCCGCGCTCGCCTGCGAGGATGATCAGCGCGCACAGCACGCCACCGACGAGGCCGCCAAGATGGCCGCCGATGCTGATTTCGGGCCTGCCGAAGGTGATCGCCAGGTTGAGCAGAAGGATCACGCCGATCGAAGAGGCGACCGCGTCGACACCGCGGTGGCGAGCAATGACGAAGGTCGCGCCGAAGATGCCGAAGACGGCTCCCGAGGCGCCAATCGTGAGCGAGTCGGGGCTGAGGAGCACGGCACCGAAGGAGCCGGCGAAAAGCGAGGCGAAGTAGAGGGCCACAAAGCGCGGCGTGCCGATCGCCGGCTCCAGCAGGCGACCGAGGAAATAGAGGGCGAACATGTTGAAGCCGATGTGGATGATGCTCGCGTGCAGGAAACCGCCGGTGAGCAACCGGTACCACTCGCCTTCGGCGACCGAGGGCCCAAAGAGGCCAAGGTCGAAGATCACCGAACTGCCGGACGGGGTCAGACCACCGCCACCACCGGCAATCTCGACGAGGTAGGCGACGACGTTGAGCGCAATCAGGATGAAGGTTGCGGGGGTGTCGTAGCGGCCCGGGCCGAGCGCGCCCCGGGTCACCCGGGTGCGGTGCCGGGCGCACTCAGGACAGCGCATGCCCACCGGGGTCGGCGTCATGCAGTCCGGGCAGATGGGCCGCCCGCAGGATGAGCAGGACACTCCCGTCTCGCGGTTTGGGTGTCGGTAGCAGGTCTGGGCCATTCCGAACCGGGGAGCCTACAATCGAGCCCGTCGGAACCCGAGACAGAAGGAGAGGGATGGAGAGCGCCAGCCCGGCAAGGCTCTACGCAACCGCGGTTGGAGGCCTCCTCATGATCGGCGGCATCGTCGGCTTCTTCTTCGGCTCCTCGTTCTCCCGTCCCGACGATCTGCGCGACGCGCTCGGGCTGTTTTCGGTGAACGGCTGGGCGAACAGCTTCCACCTGCTCACCGGCGCCCTCGGCCTGCTCCTCGCTGGCTTCGCGGCACGCCGCTACGCGATCTGGCTCACCGCCGTCTACGCGGCGGTCGCGGTCTTCGGATCGCTGCTCTGAGGAACTACAGCCCGACCCGGTCGGCAACCGAGCGCAAGCGGCCCTTCGTCTGCTGGCGGCCGCGGCGCCGCACCTCGAGCAGCAGGAGGGCGCCGGTGGCGATGCCACCTGCGCCGACCGCCACCACCGGGCGCACCCAATTGCGGGGGTCGCGCAGCGCGCGCAACTCGCTCTCGGAGAGTTCCTCCGCCCAGTCGGACAGCTCCTCTGCCGCGGCCTGAGTCACCGCTGCAAGGGTGTCCTCGACGCGGCCCGAGAAGCGCTCGGGGGGCTCGATCGGCCGCAGGGCGTCGCCGAGCAGGTGCTCTACATCCCAACCGGTTCCCCTCACTCGTTCGTCACTCATCGCTCATCTCTTCCTGCAGCTGTTTGATGGCGCGGTGTATCAACACCTTGGTGGCGCCGTCGCTGCGACCCAGCGCGCGCGCGATCTCGCGGTTGTCCATGCCCAGTGCAAAGCGCATGATCAGCGCATCGCGCCGGTCGTCCGGCAGGTGGTCCAGGTTCTCCATCACCTGCCGCAGCTCCTCGCGCCCCGCGGCGATCGCCTCCGTGCCATGGCGAGCGGCTATCGGGTCGGCACTCTCCAGCGAGGTCTGGGGCCGGCGCGAGCGATCCCGGTAGTAGTTGAGAGCAAGGTTGTGGGCGATCCGGATAAGCCAGGGCCGCAGCGGGCGGCCGTCGGACTCGCGCCGCGCCCGGTCGAAGTGACGGTAGGCCTGCAGGAAGGCCTGCTCGGTCAGGTCTTCCGCATCGTGGCGATTGCCGATTCGGTAGTAGGCGTACGAATAGACATCGCGCAGGTGGGCCCTGTACAGCTCTTCGAAGGCCCGATCCAGCTCCGCCTTGGCGGCCGGGTCGAGGCCCTTCGGCTCGGCGGTCTCGCGGTCGGCGTTCACCACGCAAGCCTAATTGCTCGACGGCAGGCTCCTTCACGCGGCAACCCTCTTCGATCGCTCGCCACGGCGCAGGCGCGCAACCCAAACGTCAGCGTCGATCTCCCCGCTGATCAGCGCGGCCAGGCCACCCAGAGCCTCGGCCGGGCTGCCGGAGGCGTGGATCGCATGGGCCAGCAGGGGCACCGCGTCCAGGCCCTCCGAAGCCTGGCCGATCAGCGCCGGGATCTCCCGCGCCGGTGTCCCCTGGCCGAGCAACTCCCCGGCGCGGCGGTTGCGGCCGGCGGGCGCCAGCAGCGTCGCGGTCAGATCGCCCACACCGGCCAGCCCCGAGAAGGTCTCCGCCTCGGCCCCGCGGCCGATCGCGTACTCGATGCACTCGCGCCAGACCTGGGCGGCCGCGATCCCGGCCGCATTGAGGCCATGGGGCAGGGTGGCCGCCGCGGCCAGCGCCGCCGCGTTCTTGGCGGCGCCGGCCATCTCCACGCCGGTCACATCCCGAGTGCGCTCGCAGACCAAGCCGACGCTGTCGAAGACCTCGCCGAGCTGGCTGCGCAGGTCCGCGTCGGCGGAGCCGAGTACGAGCGCTGCCGAGCCGGAGACGGCCTCGCCCGCGTGGGCGGGACCGCCGAGCGAAGCAAGCGCACGAGCCCGGACCCGTTCGCCCACGTACTCGGCGGGCAACTGGCCGTGCGGGCCGATCAGCCCCTTGGTCAGCAGCAGCACCGAGGAGCGGTCGCTGATCCGGTCCGCGATCGCCCCGACCGCCTGGGGCAGGGAGCTGGAGGGAATTGCCAGACAGACGAGGTCGAGGCCGGCGAGCTCGATCTCGGACGCCTGGCAGACCTGCAGCGAGTCGGGCAGCCCGACCCCCTCGAGGTAGCGCCGGTTCTCGCCCGCCATCGTCATCTCAGCCGCCTGCCCTGCCGTACGGGCTCCAAGCTGCACATCGAGCCCGCCCCGCGCCAGCAGCACGGCAACCGCGGTTCCCCAACTGCCGGCCCCGATTACCGCGGCGCGCCGCATCGGCGGCAGGCCGCCCATCTCTTCCCACTGGAGCAGGACGTTCGGCCAGATCCTCGCCGTCACAGCCTCCGCCAGGGAGGGCGAGGGGTGCGGTGCGCCGGGGAAGCTCATCGGCCGCCCGAGCCGCACGCGCAGCCTGCGCGGCCGGATCCGCCAGCCGCGACGCACGTGCTCGGTGCCGAAGACCGCGGCGGGGATCACAGGAACGCCGCTCTGCAGGGTGAGCCGTCCGACCCCCCGCTTCGGCGCCGCCAGCGTGCCGCTGCGAATCCGGGTTCCCTCGGGAAAGATGCAAACGGCGCCGCCACGCTCGACCACCCGGCGGGCGGTCTCCATGGAGTCCTCGTCGGACTCCCCGCGCCGGATTGGAAAAGCACCGAGCCGCGACAGGAGCCAGCCCCTCCAGGCGGGCTCGAACAGCTCGACCTTGGCCACGTAGTTCATCGGCCGCCGCCACGGCAGCGCCCCCCCGATCACAAACGGATCGAGAAAGCTGCGGTGGTTGGATGCCACGATCAGGCCACCCTTGACACAGCCATGGTCGCGCCCGTGGCGCGCGTAGCGGAAGTACGCGAGGAAGAACGGCGTCATGAAGATCCGCGCCAGCAGGTAGAGGGGCCAGTTGACCCCGTGGCGGCGGGTGTACTCGTGGTAGCGGTTGCGTCGCTCTGCGCTCACGCAGAGCGCTACACGCCGGCGCGACTCCGGTTACCTACCAGGCGGACTCGACCAGCTCCTCGAGCTCACCGCGGGTGGGTGGCTCAGGCGTAAAGGACAGCTCTGGACGGGCCATCATCGCGTCCAGGGCCTGATTGAGCTTCGAGCGGTCGGCGCCCAGCTCGCCCAGGCCAGCCGGCTCGCCGCCCAGCTCGCGCACCCTCGCCGCGAGCCCGGCGGACTGCGTCGCCAGCGCCTCCGCGAGCGAGGCGAGGCGGTCCGGCGAACGGTGCGCCATGAAGGCCAGCGCCCGCGGCAGGATCGCCGCGTTGGTCTCGGCATGTGGCGTGCCGCATACCCGCACCAGCGTCTGGCAGATCACGTGATGCATGCCGAAGGCGGCGGAGTCGATCGCGTAGGCGCAGAGCAGCGAGCCCTGGGTGAGGCAGGCGATGTCGCGCGTCGCGCGCTCTTCGTCGAGCGCCGTCGCGATCAGCGCCGCCCCGCGCAGCGCCGCCATCCGCGAGACCGGGTTGGCGAGGGGCGTGTTCAAGGAGTCGGCGCCGTGGGCAAGGCTGTTCATCGCGCTGGCCCGCAGGGCGGCCTCGGCCTGCGTGGTCATCGCCTGTGGATCGGCAATCGCCAGCTCGGGGCGCACCATCGACCGCACCCGCTCCTCCGCGCCGTCCGGAAGCCGGTGGATCCCGGTCATCTCGGCTCCCGAAAGCGTTGTCGGGACCGCGGCGACGCGCGCACCGCTCACCGAGGCCACCGCCTTTGCCGTGTCGATCGTGCGACCGCCGCCCAGCGCGACCAGGCGCTCGGAGCGAACCCGGTCGAGCAGGCCTGCTGCCGCCTGCGGCACCTGCTGCGGGGCAACGGCATGGACCGCTGTCGCGGCCGCCTCCAGCTCCGGCGCGCCAACCAGGGCCCGGGGCGTGCTCAAGAGCTCGAACGGCACGAAGCCGTGCGCGCGCAGCAGCTGTGGCGCAGCCTCCACCCCGCCCCGGCGGCAGACGACAACCCGTCCCGCGTCGCGCCAGACGAAGTCTCCCCTCACCGGCGCGTTCCGTTCACCCAGCCGGCGCGGTGCGTGGGGTGGTCACGGGGCGAAGCGTCGATTCGACCTCCGCCCGGAGATGCTCGTAGTCGGGAGGCAGCGAAAGGCTCTCGCCGAGGTGCTCCAGGGGCTCGTCCACCGTGAAGCCCGGCCCCAGCGTGGCGACCTCGAACAGGACGCCGCTCGGCTCGCGGAAGTAGATCGAGCGGAAGTAGAAGCGGTCGATGACGGGCGTCGGTTGCGCGCCGGCCGAGATCGCTCTCTCCCTCCACTCCTCGTGCTCGTCGATCGTCGATGCCCAGGCGACATGGTGGACGCTCCCGGCCCCCTGCAGCGAGCGCTCCGGCGGCGGCTCGTCGTAGAGATAAAGGCCGCCGCGCAGCTCGCCGCGGGCCTCCCAGCCGTCTCCAACCGGCTCGAACTCGAGTGCTTCCAGCAGGCCCCGACTCGCCCCCGGCGCGCCGCTGTATGCGCGCACCGCGTGAAAGCCCTGCAGGGCCATTGTCGCCGGAACCTCGGGGTGATCGGCGATCAGCGGATCGTCGGCGGCGCCGGTCGCCAGCAGCTCGTGATCGAGGCCCTCGGGGTCGGAGAAGCACAGGCTCTCCCCGCTGCGCTCCGCGTCGACGCCGTGGGCACCGAGCCGTGCCGACCAGAAGTCGAGCGCCTGGGGCGAGCCGACGCGCCAGACGATCCTGTGCACGTCACCTGCCCCAGCGCGGCCACTCGCGACTTCGGGGAACTCGAAGAAGGTGAGGTCGGACCCCGCGCTCCCCTTCTCGTCGGCGAAGAAGAGGTGGTACACGGAGGGATTGTCCTGATTGACGGTCTTCTTGACCAGTCGTAACCCGAGCACCCCCGCGTAGAAGTCGACGTTGCGCTGGGCGTCCGCCGTGATCGCGGTGATGTGGTGAATTCCCTCGAGCTTCATCGACCCACGTATAGCATCCCCACCGATGAGCGCTGAGCGAATGTGCGTCCATCCCGGGTTGCGCCAGCCGCAAGCGAGACGCGAGGGGCCGGCGTGAGCCGCGGCCGGCGCCGCGTGGTGAAGGCACTGATCGTGCTGGGCTCGGTGCTCGCCTTCCTCAGCGTGTTCGCGATCTGGGTGGAGCGCCAGGCGCTGAACACCAGCGACTGGGTCGACACCAGCGACCGCCTGATCCAGAACTCGACGATCCGCTCGGCGGTCGGCGAATACCTGGTCGACCAGCTCTACGCGAACGTCGACGTCGAAAAGGAACTGGAAGAGATCCTGCCCGGCGAAACCAAGCAACTCGCCGGCCCGGTCTCCGGCGGCCTGCGACAGGTGGCGGGCAGCGGGGCCGACCAGATCCTCAAAACCTCGACCGCCCAAAGCCTCTGGCGAGACGCAAACCGAGCGGCGCACGAACAGCTCCTCGCCGTCCTGGAAAACAAGAAAGAAGCGGTCTCGACCGCGAACGGCGAGGTGACCCTCAATCTCGGCAGCCTGGTGACCAACCTCGCCGACCAGGTCGGGATCGGCGCCAACCTGGCCGAAAAGCTTCCCCCGGAGGCCGGGCAGGTGACGGTCCTGCGCTCCGACCAGCTGAAGACGGCCCAGAACATCGCGGTGGGCATCAAGGGCCTGGCGCTGGTCCTCTCGCTGCTCACCCTGATCGCATTCGGCCTGGCCATCTACCTCTCCCGGGAGGGGCGCTGGGTGACCGTCCTGTTCTGTGGGATCGGCCTGATTGCCGCCGGCTTCGCGGTGATCGTCGCCCGCGAGGTGACCGGGGGGATCGTCGTCGGGCAGCTGGTGACCAAGGACAGCGTCAAACCGGCGGCCGAAGCTGCCTGGTCGATCTCCACGTCGCTGATGATCAGCATCGCTACCACCGTGATCGTGGTCGGGGTGCTGTTCTGCGTCGCCGGCTGGCTCGCGTCGCCGACGGCGGCGGCGCGGACGAGCCGCAGAGGGCTGGCTCCGATCCTCCGCGACCACGTGGCATACGTCTACGCCGGCCTGGCGATCGTGGTCTGCATCTATTTCCTCTCGGCCCCGACCCAGAACCTGCGCGCGTTCCTCACCACGCTCGCCATCGCCGGCTTGGCCGCCTTCGGTGTCCGCGAGCTGCGCGGACAGACAGCCGAGGAATTCCCGGATGCCGACATGGGCGCCCTCGTCGGCCGCACCAGGGACCGCATGGTGGGTGCGGTGAGGAGCGCCAACATCGGCGAGCGCGCGTCGAAGCTGCGGCTGCCCGAGGTGCGCAAGGGCGCCGGCGTACTGCCGGCGGGCGAGGAGGACGCCCGCCTCGACCGTCTCGAGCGCCTTGCCACGCTCCACGAGAAGGGCGTCCTCGACGACGAGGAGTTCGCTGCCGAGAAGGCTCGGGTGCTCAACCGTGGCAACACCCCGGAGTGAAAGAGCCCGCCTCCGGAATCGAACCGGAAACCTCTTGATTACAAATCAAGTGCTCTACCAATTGAGCTAGGCGGGCCGTATGTCGAATATAGACGCCATGGGCAAGGACGCGAATGGTGGCGACGTGACGTTCCGATTTCTGCGTGCGGACGAGGCGAAACTGCTGAGCGAGGCAATCCGGGCCGCCTACGGAGACACCTATGACGTGCGCTGGGTGTACGACCCGGCCGAGGTCGCGCGACGGCTGGCGGCTGGGGCCTATGTCTCCTGCATCGCGGCGTCCGCAGACGGCGAGCTCCTCTGCCACGAGGGCATGAGCCTGGCCGCAGCGGGTGACGCAGTCGGGCATTCCGGCCAGGCGGTGACGATGCCCGCGGCTCGCGGTCAGCACCTCTTCACTCGCACCAAGCGTCACCTGATGGATTGGGCCAAAGAGCAAGGGCTTGCCGGCATGTACAGCGAGGCGACCGCCGCACACCCCTACAGCCAGCGCGCCAATCTTGACCTGGGCGCGCACGAGACCGGCTTGCTGCTGGGCTGGATCCCGGCATCCGTCTCGAACGACGCGGCCGCCGAGCAGCGCCCCCGCCGCCAGTCGGCGGCGCTCTTCTACGCCAAGCTGAACGACGGACACGAGCGGCAGGCCTACGCACCCGAGCGGCACCGGCAGATCGTGCACCAGACCCTCGAGCTGTGTGGGCTGCGCGGCTCGCTCGCCGACCCGCCGGCGGGCACCGAGCTCGCCCCGCGAACCGAGCTGCACGTCGAGGTGGACGCGAGCCACAACCTCGCGGTGATCACGGTCCACGTGCCGGGGGCGGACCTCGAGACCGAGGTCGCCGCGGAGCGGCACCATCTGTTCCACCGCCTTGGGCTGGACGCCGTCTACCTCGACCTCCCCCTGGAGAACCCCGGCACAGCCCTGGTCGCCGACCATCTCGAGCGGCTCGGCGTCTCCTACGCAGGCGTCTTCCCCAACAACAAGACCAGCGGCGATGTGCTCCGCATGCAGTCCCTGCACCGAGCCAGGATCGACCCCGGCGAAGTCGCCGTGGCCTCTGACCACGGGCGCCAACTGCTCGACTACGTTATCGCCGACATGGAGGCGCGTTGAGACAGGCCGGACCGATCGCGGTCTACGGCGCCACCGGGTTCACCGGCGGGTTGATCGCGCGGGAGCTGCGCCGGCGCGGCGCGGACGTGCTGCTCGCCGGACGGGACCGCGCCAGGCTGGAGTCCCTCGCCGAGGAATTGGGCGGCGCGGCCGTGGCGGCCGTCTCGCTGGACGACGGCGCCGCCCTCCGCGAGATGCTCGAGCCCTGCGCGGCGCTCGTTGCCTGTGCCGGACCCTTCGCCCAGCACGGCGAGCCCCTGGTGGCCGCCGCCGTCGAGACCGGCACCAATTACCTCGACACGACCGGCGAGCAGCAATTCATCAAGCTCGTCTTCGACGAGTACGGAGCGAGGGCGGCGCGGCGCGAGGCAGCGCTGGTCCCGGCGATGGGGTTCGACTTCGCGCCCGGCGACATGCTGGCGGCGCTTGCCTCCGAGGGGATGGGTCCGCTGAAGGAGATCGTCGTCGCCTATTGCGTGCACGGCTTCGTGCCGACCCACGGCACCGCGCTCTCGGCTCTGGAGATCGTCCGCGGCGGCGACGTCGTCTGGAGCAACGGCGAGTGGGGTCCGGCCCCGCGCAGCGCCAACGGCGGCCGCTGGCGCTTTCCCGAGCCGGTTGGCGAGCGGTCGATGCTGCGCTATCCGGCCGGCGAGCAGATCACCGTTCCGCGCCACGTCGACACAGCACGCGTTCGCACCCTGCTCAATGGCATGGTGACACCCAGCCGCCTGACTCCCCTGGCGGCAGCCGCGACCCCGCTGCTGGCGCTGGCGATGCGAACCCCGCTGCGCCGGGCAAGCGGAGCGCTGGTCCGGCGTCTGCCGGCCGCACCGAGCGCGCGCCACCGCCAGACGTGCCGGTTCGTGATCGACTGCGAGGCAAGGGCAGCGGGTCGAGCCCGCCGCGCCACGGCGCGCGGAGTCGACGTCTACGGCCTCACGGCGGCCAGCCTTGCGCAGGGCGCACTGCTCTGCGCAGCCCCGACCTATGAGCGCAGCGGCGCCCTGAGCCCCGCCCAGGCCTTCGATCCCGCGTCCTTCCTCGACAGTCTCGCCGAGGCCGGGCTCTCCACCGAGGTCGAGCCGTCGCCCGCCTAACGGCTCAACGACATCCTCTGGGGTGCGTAAGCCGCACCGGGAGCGCCCGGATTGAAGCCGATCCAATCTAGGCAGGCACCTCGCGGGAGTCGAGGTGAGCGGCAACCTTGCGCTTGACGCGCTGCAAAGCGTTGTCCACGGTCTTGGTGTCGCACTCGAGGTACTCGGCCGTCGTCTCGTAGGAGTGACCGTCCAGGTAGAGGGAGAGGACCCGGCTCTCCAGGTCTGAGAGCACCCCCGAGCTGCCCGAGAGGCAGGAGACGAGGCTCTTCAGCTCTTCCGATGCAACGACCTGATTGACGGGGTCGAAGACCGTTGGGCCCGGCAGGATCTCGTCGAGGGTGGTGTCCGAATCGCCTGCGGCAGCTGGCGTTTGACTGAACGACACGTACTGGTTGAGCGGGGTGTGCTTGTTGCGACTCGCGGTCTTCACCGCGGTGATGATCTGCCGCGTGATGCAGAGCTCCGCGAAGCTGCGGAAGCTCGACTCGCGATCGCTGCGGTAGTCGCGAACCGCCTTGTAGAGCCCGAGCAGGCCTTCCTGAATGAGGTCTTCGCTGTCCCCACCAAGCAGAAAGTACGAAGACGCCTTGAGCCGCACGAAACCGCGGTAGCGACGGATGATCGCGTCGTAGGCGTCGCTGTGTCCCTCCTTGGCAAGAGCGACCAGGTAGTGATCATCAAGCTCAGGTTGAGAGTTAGTGTCCAGCCGCGGACGAGCAGAGCCGCCGCGCCGTCCGTTGGGGAGCCGCATTTCCTGCGTAGGCGTCGATAGTGCCACAGATCCTTCTCCTTGACGAAGGGTCGTGGCGCCGTTACCTCCCCTGAGGCGCCCTTGACTGGGATTCCTCAGACTCAAGCTGAGGTTCACCCTTTATTGGCCGGGAAGTCTTACCGGCCTGCAGTGTTCTGTCAACCCCGAACTGACGTTCGTGCAACCGCCGTTGCAGGTGCTATGCAGCCGAGCGCTGCCGGATCGCCTCGAAGAGGAGTGCGGCCGCGGCGGCGGAGACGTTGAGCGAATCCACCTTCCCACGGCGCGGCAGCGCAACCAGCGCGTCGCATGCGGCGGCTACGCGAGGTCGAATCCCCTTTCCCTCACCGCCCAGCACGAGGACGGTCGAGGCGGTGAGATCGACGCTCCAGGGAGCCTGATCGGCGGCGGCGTCCGCGCCCCAGATCCAAAAGCCCGCATCGCGCGCCTCGCCGAGCCAGTCGGCGAGGTTGCGGACCCGGGCTATGTCGAGATACTCGACGGCCCCCGCCGAGGCCTTGCATGCCACAGCGGTCACCTCCGCGGAGCGACGCTCCGGAATCACCAGCCCGGCCACACCGGCGAGCTCGGCGGAGCGGCAAACCGCCCCGAGGTTGCGCGGATCCTGGACCTGGTCGAGAGCAACCAGCAGCTCACCCTTCTGCCCCAGCAGGGCGCGCGGGTCCGCATATCGGTACGGCTCTACCTCAGCGACGACCCCCTGGTGGTCGGCGGACCCGCACAGCCGCTGCAGCTCGTCCTGAGAGGTCTCGGGCGCCCTCCAAACGCGACTCACGCGCCGCCTGCCCCGCTCCGCCTCCTCAACCGGCCTTTTCCCGTAGATCACCGCGGCTGGCCCAGGGCGCCGCCCTGCGTCGCTCACGTACGCCCTCGCGGCACGAGCGTGGCGCCTTCGGCTCCGTCTCGCACCTCCCATCCCAGGCCCGCGAGGCGATCGCGGATCTCATCGGCGCGCTCGAAGTCCTTCGCCTCCCGCGCCTCCTGCCGCTCCGCCAGCAGCGCCTCCGCCTCGGTGTCGCCATCCCGCTGCTCGCTCGCCAGCGACTCAAGGCCAACCAGGTACAACATCTCCCGCAGCGCCTCCGGCGCCCCGAGCACCTCCTCCCGGTTCGCTTCGGCGACCAGCTCGAACGCCTCGGCCATCGCCCGCGGGGTGTTGAAATCGTCCGCCAATGCGCCCCTAAACGCCTCGAGCCGCACGGCTGCAGGGGATTCCGGGGGGATCCCGGCGGAGCCTCCCCGCTGTTGCTCCGTCAGGGACCGCCCGGCTGCAGGGGATTCCGGGGGGATCCCGGCGGAGCCTCCCCGCTGTTGCTCCGTCGGGGGCCGCCCGGAATCCCCTGCAGCCGGGTGCTCACGAAAGAAGTTCCGCAGCCGCTCGACCCGCGCCATGGCCTGCTCCATCTGGCCGCTGTCGAAGGCCAGCGGCTGGCGGTAGTGGCCCGAGATCAGGTAGTCGACCACGGCCTCGCGCCCGTAGCGGTCGAGCGCCTCGGAGAGCTGGAAGATGTTCCCCTCGGACTTCGCCATCTTCTCGCTGTCGCTCTCGATCATCCCGTTGTGCATCCAGACCCGCGCGAAGGGCCGGCCGGCCGCCTCGGACTGGGCTATCTCGTTCTCGTGATGGGGAAAGACGAGGTCGGACCCCCCGCCGTGAATCGCGAACGACGGCCCCAGCTCGGCCTCCGCCATCGCCGAGCACTCGATATGCCAGCCGGGCCGCCCAGGGCCCCAGGGCGAGTCCCAGGACGTGTCCTCACCCTCCTTGTGGGCCTTCCACAGCGCGAAGTCGAGCGGACTCTCCTTCAGCGAGGTTGAGCCGGCCTCCTCGCCCTGGTCCATGTCCTCGGCGCGGCGGTTGGAGAGCTTGCCGTAGCCCTCGAAGCTCCGCACCCGGAAGTAGACGTCTCCGCCGGACTCGTACGCGTGCCCAGACTCGACCAGCTCGGCGATCAGCGCCACGATCCCCTCTATCGTCTGGCTCGCCAGCGGCTCGGCGTCCGGCCTCCCAAGCCCCAGCCGGCCGGTGTCCTCGAGGTACGCCTCGGCCATGCTCGCGGCGAACTCCGCCGAGGGATTGCCGGCCTCGCGAGCGGCATCGTAGATCTTGTCGTTGATGTCCGTAACGTTGACGACCAGTCTCACCCGGTATCCCTCCGAGCGGAGGAGCCGCGCGAGCAGCGAGAAGACGACAAAGGGCCGGGCGTTGCCGATGTGGATACGGCTGTAGACCGTTGGCCCGCAGGCGTATATCCCGACCTCCTCGCCCGGGTCAAGCGCCATGAGCTCCCCGCTGAGCGTGTCTTTGATCCGCACCGCTTGCATCGGTGGCGGATGCTAGTGGGCAGCCGGCCGACGCTCCCCGCGCGCAGAGGCCTGATGCGGGTCGTGCGTCTGCGCGCGCTTCTTGTGTTGAGAGAAACAGCCTCCCCCTGTGTGCCCTCCTACTTGCAGGTGAGGAGGGCAGACAGGGGGAGGCGGTGTAGGGCCCGGGCGGTCAGGGGCTGCGGGCGTCGTTCCGCGAGATGTGGCCAGAGGGAAGCGGATACGAACCCGAAGGCGAGTGGCCGAGTCGCAGGTTCGCGGCCGCCTCGCGGCGTACTGCCCGCGGATCAACGACTCAGGTCGCTAGAAGGTGCGGTAGCCGGCGCCGGAGGCAACGGCCTCGCTGCGCGCCCAGGAAGGAGCTGTCTCCTCAGCGGCCGCAAGGACCTCGCGCCGTGCCCTGCGGGCGCTCGCCTTGATCTCCTCCTCAGCTGCCTGGCGCCCCCTCTCTTCGCGCTGCTCGCCCTGCTGGCGGATCCGATCCGACTCGGCCTTGAGCTGCTCCTCGGCGCGGGCGCGCGCCTTCTCCTCCGCCTCCCCTTCCACCTTCTCGACGAGCTTGCGAACCCGTTCCTCGGCCTCCCGCCGAACATCCTCGGTTCCCTGCATGACGCGCTCCTCGATCTCGGCCTCCAACCTGACCGCCGTCTCATGCGCCTCCGCGGCTGCGGCCTCGGCATCGGCGGCGCGCTGCTCGGCGGCCGCAATCCGCCGGTCGGCCTCCCGCTGCGTCTCTTCGATCCTCTCCCGCACCCGCTGTCCAGCCTTCTCTTCGGTGTGCTTGATCGCCTCGGCGATCGCCTGATCTGAGTCGCTCTTCAGAGCGCTGAGCTCAACGGCAAGCGCTTCACGGTCCGCCTGGGCACGCTGTTGGGCCTGCTCGAACGCCCGCTCGGCCCGGTCCCTGGCCTCCTCGGTCCTGGCCAGACGGACCTCGGCCTCGCGCCGTTTGTGGCGTTCCGCGGCGATGCGCTCCCGGCCCTCGTCGGAGAGCTTGCGGAGGGCAACCATCGCCCGCTGCTTCAGCTCGGCACGAGCCTCCTCGACCCGGGCATCCGCCTGCGCGACCCTCTGCTCGGCCTCGGCGACGCGATCCTCGGCCATCCGCACCCAGGCCAATGCCTGCTTGGCGACACCGTGCATCTCCTCGGTCGCCTCGCTGACCCCTGTCAACCGTACTGCAGGCTCGCCCATGCCGCCGGAACCTACTACGGGCGTCGGAGGGCTGCCATCCGGGTCCCGGTCGAAACCGCCGTAAATTGCGCGGACAGGCCCCTCGAGCTCCACCAGAGCGCGGCGAGAAACCGCTACGCGGACGTCCGCGACTCGCGATCGCGCAGCTTGCGCTTCAGGACCTTGCCCGTCGCGTTGCGCGGCAGCTCCGCCAGGAACTCGACCTCACGGGGCGTCTTGTAGGAAGCGAGGCTCGCCTTGACGTGCGCCTTGAGGTCGCTCTCGGAGATCTCGGCCTCAGCGGCGACCACGACGAAGGCCTTGAGGCGCTGCCCGAATTCCTCGTCCTCGACGCCGATCACCGCCACGTCGACCACCGCCTCGTGGTCGGCAAGCAGGTCCTCGACCTCCCGCGGGAACACGTTCTCCCCGCCCGAGACGATCATCTCGTCGTCGCGACCGTCGACGAACAGGCGCCCGCTCGAGTCGAGATGGCCGACGTCGCCGCTGGAGAGCAGGCCATCGACGACTTCCTTGCCCCCACCACCGGTGTAGCCCTCGAAGGACATCTCGTTGCCGACGAAGATCCGCCCGACCTCTCCCCGCGGCACCTCCCTGTTCTGCTCGTCGACGATCCGGACCTTGGTGCCGTGCGGCGGCCGGCCGGCCGTGCCAGGCGCGGCGCGCAGATCCTCGGGAGTCGCAACCGTCGCGTAGGCGACCTCGGTCGAGCCGTAGAGGTTGTAGACGGTGTCGCCGAAGCGATCCATCCACTCGATCGCCAGCTCGCCCGGCAACGCCGAGCCAGACAGCGAGACGATGCGCAGCGATCGCAGCTTGAACGAGTCCAGCGTCTCCTCGGGAATACCCAGGATGCGCTGCACCATCACGGGTACCGCCGCGAGCACCTGGGCGTCGTGCTCCTCGATTCCCCGCAGCACGTCCTCGGGGTCAAAGCGACGCTGCAGCACGATCGTCGAAGCGGTCGGCAGGCTGATCACGAAGTGCAGAAAGCCCCAGGAGTGAAAGAGCGGCGCGGCGATCATCATCGTCTCGCGACTGCGGAAGGGGATCTTGTCGATCAGCGCCGCCATGGCGAGCAGGCCGTCGGGACTGGAGCGCTGCGCCCCCTTCGGGGTGCCAGTCGTTCCCGAGGTGAGGATCACGAAGCGCGGCTTGTCCGGCGGTGGCTTCAGATTGGAGTCGTCGTTCGCGGCGATCAGCGACTCGATCGTCGGAACCTGCGGGGCGCCGTCCGTCCACCCGACGACGCGCCTCAGGTTCTCGTCGATGCCGTCGAACAGCTCGGTGAACTCCTCGTCGTAGACCAGCACCTTCGGCCCCTCGCGGCGGATGACCTCGACCAGCTGCGGGCCGGCGAACATCGTGTTGAGGTAGAGGGCGCTGGCGCCGAGCTTCGCGGCGGCCAGCGTCGCCTCGACGAACCCACGGTGGTTGCGACACATGATCCCGACTCCGTCCCCGTAGCCGATCCCCATCTCCGCGAAGGCGTGGGCCAGCGCATTCGAGCGGCGCTGCAGCTGCTCGAACGTGAGCGAACCGCGCTCGTCGATCAGCGCGGTCGCCTCGGGATGGTGGATCGCGGCCGTCGCGATGCCGGTCGCCGGCGAGGCGCCCCAGCGCAGGAACGCCGCACCAATCCGTGCCGCCTTGTCGGGGCGAACGACCCCGACGATCCCGGCTTCGCGAAGCACCCTTGCCTCGAAGAGGCCGTCGGCAAGCGACTGCCTGGCCGCCGAAGCTATGGAGGTGAGCTTGCCCATCTACGCCGGAAGACTATTAGGGACAACCGTGACAAGCGATCAGCTATCGACCGCGGCAACGGCCATGCAGGCGATTCCCTCGCCACGGCCGATCCATCCCATCCCCTCATTGGTCGTCGCCTTGACGCTGACCCTCGCCGAGACCGCCTCGGAGAGCACCCGCTCCATCTCGGCCCGGTGCGGCCCCACCCGCGGCTCCTCGCAAACGAGCGTGGCGTCGACGTTGACGATCTCGCCGTCGACCATCCCGACCACCGTGCGAAGCAGGTCGACCGAGTCCGCGTCGCGCCAGCGTTCCTCGTCATCCGGAAAGACCGCGCCGATGTCCCCCATTCCGGCGGCGCCGAGCAGCGCGTCGATCACCGCGTGGGTGAGCACGTCCGCGTCCGAGTGCCCGGCGAGCCCTCGCTCGTGGTCGATCTCGACTCCGCCGAGGACCAGGCGCCGACTCTCGGCGAAGCGGTGGCTGTCGTAACCGATCCCTACGCGACTCATCTCAGGGGATTCTCGCCGACAGTGGCTTCCGGTGGCCGGCGCGCGGCGATCTGCAAGCGGGAGCACACGGAGCGGGCATCAGGCGCCGAGTGGCTCCAGCCGGCGCCGGCGCCGCTCGAAGGTGCATATCCGGTCGACGCCGAGATCCTCGAGCAGGGAGGTCGCGCGGTCGTAGCCGAAGCCGACTTCCGAGGGCCGGTGGGCATCGGAGGAGAGGGCGAAGACCGCTCCGGCCTCGACGCACATCGTGGCCAGGGCGCGTGCGGGGTAGATCTCCCCGACGGGCTTGCGAAGGCCCGCCGTCGAGACCTCGACGGCGATCCCGCTCGAGGCGATTGCCTCGACGGCAGGTTCGTAGAAGTGGCGCAGGTCGCGATCGGGAAGCGGGTGGGCTCGCCCCCACACCTTGACCAGGTCGGGATGGGCAAGGACATCGAAGAGCCCGGAGCGAGCGCAGGCGGCAAGCGACTCGAAGTACCGCCTCCAGACCGCGTCCGGGTCGGCCGAGCCCTGCCAGACGTCCCAGCCGGGGTGGTCGACGGCGTCATCGCCGACGAAGTGCACCGAGCCGATCACGTAGTCGAAGTCCCGGGCCGAGAGCAGCTCGGCGGTGCGCTCCTCCGCGCCCGGAACGAAGTCGCACTCGATCCCCAGCTTCAAACCCGTGCCGCGGACGAACTCGCAATATGAATCCAGGTCATCGACCGCCTGTTCCTCCCAGAAGGGGTGGCGCCAGACGGCCAGTGCCTGGCGGAAGCGGTGGACGTGCTCGGACACGCCGAGCTCCGCGATCCCCGCCTCCGCCGCGGCGGCCCGGTAGCGATCGACGTTCTCGGCGGTGAAGAACCGCTCAGCCGACGTGCCGTCCTCGTCGGGCCGCAGGTGCACGTGGTAGTCGGTGAGCACGACCGGCACGTTACGTGGTCTACGGGCTGCGGCCGGGTACCCTCGCTCACTGCCATGGCCCACCTGCGGATCGTCGTCCCCAGCTCCGTGTCCGAGCGCGTCATCGACCTGCTCGAAGCAACCCCCTCGGTCTCGAGCCTCGCCTGCATGCAGGGCGCCGCTCGCAAGCCGGTGGGCGACGTGATCCTCTGCGACATCGCCCGCGAGGACGCCAGCGTCGTGATCGACGATCTCCGTGAGCTCGGCGTCCCTGAGCAGGGGTCGATCTCGATCGAGGAGGTCGCCTCACAGATCTCGGCTGCGGCCGAACGCGCCGAGCGCGCCGCGTCGGGGTCGGCCGGCGATGCGGTCGTCTGGGAGGAGGTCGAGTCGCGCACCTCGGAGAGCATCGAGCTGAACGCAAACTTCCTCGCCTTCATGGTCCTCGCCTGCCTGATCGCCTCGGTGGGCGTGCTGCTCGGCCAGCCTGTACTGATCGTCGGCGCGATGGTGGTCGGCCCCGAGTTCGGCCCGCTGGCGGGTCTCTGCGTGGCCGCCGTGGAGCGCCGTCCCGACGTCGGCCTGCGCTCGCTGGCCGCGCTCGCGGTCGGCTTTCCGATCGGCATCAGCGCCGCCTTCCTGTTCGGTCTCTGTGCGAAGTCCACCGGGCTCATCGATGCGGGTTTCAAGCTGGTCGAGCACCCCCTCACGGCGTTCGTGTCCAAACCCGACCGCTTCTCCTTCATCGTCGCCCTCTTCGCCGGCGTCGCCGGCGTGCTGTCGCTTACCTCGTCCAAGTCCGGAGCTCTCATCGGAGTGCTGATCTCGGTGACCACGATCCCGGCAGCGGCGGCGATCGGGATCGCGGCCGCCTACGGCGACTGGCCGGCCTGGCGCGGCTCAATGGAGCAGCTGGCGATCAACCTCAGCGCGATCGTCATCGCGGGGGTGGCCACCCTGCTCGTGCAGAACCTCGCCTATCAGCGCCGCCGCAAACGGCATCGCAGCCAACGCTCACGGGCAGTCGCTGGCCTGCCGATCGAAGGCGACCGCCAGCGATGACCCTCCGTCAGCTGGCGCTCTGAGCGGACCGATCCGCCAGAAGCAGCTCGGCAAGTCTCAGGTCGAGCGGCGTCGTCACCTTGAGGTTCTCGGGCGGCGAAGGATGGATCAGCACCCTGCCACCGGCCGCCTCGACGACCATCGCCTCGTCGGTGGGGTCAGCTGGGTCATTCCCCCGATCCAGATCGGTGGGGTCAGCTGGGTCATTCCCCCGATCCGGATCGGTGGGGTCAGCTGGGTCATTCCCCCGATCCGGATCGAGACCGCTCGGGGCGCGACCCGGCCATGCGCCCAACGCCTCGCGCAGCGCCTCGGTGCGGAACACCTGCGGCGTCTGCGCCGCCCACAATCGGCCCCGATCGACAGTCGATTCGACCACGTGCGCTGCATTTGCCCCGTATAACGTGGTTAATGCAGCGCTCGCCCTCCCGAGCGGGGGCGGGGCCGGCTCAGACACCCACTTGATCGTGTCGGTGACCGGCGTGGCGGCGATCGCGCCATCCGCCCCGGGATCGGCTGCCAGCGCCGCGATCACTCCCTCTACGAGCCCGGGGTCGAGGAGCGGCCGAGCCGCATCGTGGATCGCAACGAGCTCCGTGCCGACCAGCTGCAGCGCATTCGACACCGAAACAGCGCGGGTCGCGCCACCGTCGACGATCTCCAGGTCCTCCCCGCTCAGCTCGCCGGCGTGCCCCGGCGGGCAGGCGATTACGAGCGTCCCCACCGAGGTGGCCGCCCGCAGCGCCTCGATCGACCAATCGACCAGTCGCCTCCCGGCAACCGGCACGAAGGCCTTCGGTCCGCCGGCTCCGAGCCTCTGGCCGGAGCCGGCGGCGGCGATGACCGCTGTGACGCTCGCTGCGTTAGGACCTATCCCCATAGGAAGCGTGACCCTGGGGCGGTCTGGAGACGAGCGGGACGAGGACGCAGGGATGCCGAATAGTTGGGCACTATTCGGCATCCCGAGGACGAAGTGTCCGCGAAGTCATCCAGACCGAATCCAGGGGTGCGGGTCCTTTGGGGATAGGTCCTTAAACCGTTGCCGTGGCGGCGAAGCGCTCCTCCAACAGCCCGTCGAGGAATTCTTCTGCGCCCTCCTCATCCTTGTTGAGCGCGTACATGAACTCCGACGCGAGGATCCTCTTGGCGCGCGTGTACATCTGCTTCTCGCCGGTGGAGAGGCCCTTCTCCATCTCGCGAATCGCCAGGTTGCGGACAACCTCGGCAAGCTCGAACACGTCGCCGGTCTTGATCTTCTCGCGGTTGTACTTGAACCGCCGGTTCCAGTTTTTGGGCATCTCCGAGACCTCGTCCGTGAGGACGGAGACAACCTTCTTGATTTCGTCCTCGTCGATGACCCGGCGCAGCCCTGCCACGCCCGCGTTTTCGCAGGGGACCATCACCGTGAGTTCGTTGTGGAGGATCTTGATCGTGAGGTATTCACGTTCCTCCCCCATCAGCTCGCGGGTCTCCTTCTTCAGCACCCGACCTGCTCCGTGGTGGGGATAGACGACCTTGTCGCCCTCCTCGAAGTCGCAGACGTACTCGACGTCCTGCTCGGGACTCGCCTCCATAGCCTCCTTTAACTCGGGAATCGCTTGCTCCTTTCGGTTTGCGACGGCGCCAGTCGCCATCAGCTCTGTAGGTACCGGTCGACCAGATCGACCTCTCGAAGCCTCCGCAGGCCCTCGCGGATGTCCTTGGCCCGACTCGGACCGACTCCATCGACCGCCTCGAGGTCGGCGTCGGAGGCCGCAAGGAGCTCCTCCAGCCCACCGAGCTCGTGGACGATCTTCTGGACGACAAGCTTGGGGATGCGCGGGATGCGACCCAGGACGCGATAGCCACGCGGCGCAACCGGGAAATCAAGAGTGTTGACCTTACGATCGTAGCCGAGCAGCTCCGCGAGCCGGCCGAAGTCCAGCACGTCCTGGTGGGGCATCCGGGCCAGCGACTCGAGAACCGCGGCGAGGTTCTGCTCGGAGTCCTCGACGGAGTAGTCGCGGACGAGCGCCGTCTTGTCGGCGGCAACGCCGACCATCGTCTCCTCGAGCTGCATCTCGATCAGGCGGCCCTCGGTGCCAAGCTCAACGATGTAGCGCTCCACCTCGACCGCCATCCGGGTGACCAGCTCCGCCCGCTGCAGGGCGGCCAGGGCGTCGTAGAGGACGCCGCCGCCCTCGAACTCCAGCAGCGTGAGGCGGGTCGAAACCTGGTCCAAGCGCTCGCGGTACTTCTCCAGCGTCGCCAGGCCCTGGTTCGCCTTGGCGAGCACCGCGGGAATGTCCTGGAGGCTGTAGGTCGTCCCTTCCACGTAGAGGGACACGACGTCGCGACGCTGGGATATCGCAATCACCAGTGCGGATGTCTGTTTGGAAACCCGCTCGGCGGTGCGATGGCGCGTGCCGGTCTCGCCGGAGAGGATCGTCGGGTCCGGCATCAGCTGGACGTTGGCCCAGACGATCTTGGTCGCCTCGGCGTTGAGGATGATCGCCCCGTCCATCTTCGCCACCTGGTAGAGCATCGCCGGCGTGTAGTCGATGTTGAGCTCGATTCCCCCCGAGAGCAGATGGGAGATATCGCTCGGATCGTCGACCACGATCAGGCCACCGGTGTGAGCATGGACGATGCTGTCGATGCCTTCGCGCAGGGCGCTGCCCGGCGCGACGATGTCCAGGGCCCTCAGAAGCCGGGGATCCTGTCGTTTCGCAAGCTCGTGAAGCTCATCCCCAGGCAGCAAAGACATCCCATCAAGGATGCCAAATCCCGCTTTGGAATGCGGTCTGGGCAACTCCTAGTGGACAGGTCGGATTTGCGCTTGTCAAGGGCAGCGCCTTCCGAGCGCAAAATTATCAGGCCCCGACAAGGCCGCCACTGCCGAGTCGAGCATCAGAATGAACAGACCGCAGCAGGCGCCGACCAGGTCCCACCAGGGCCTGCTCCGCGTCGGTTCGAGCATTTTCAGGCGGTCGTGGTGGCGAGGTCTCGCTCGGGCTCGATGCCCCACCGCCTGCCCACCGCCGCGAGCTCCTCGTCGAGCGCCCAGCTGTCGGCGCGCTCCTCGCCCTCATGCGCGGGGCTGGCGCCCTTCAGCGCCATGCAGCCGGTGTTGTCGCCGATCGCACGGATCTCCGCCACGTCCTCGGCCGAGAGGCGAACCTCGGGGGGAAGCGCGGCAAGCTCGGCCCGCTTCTCCTCCACGGGCCGGGCACCCGGGCCCGCCTCCTGGATCAGGGTCGGCACCACGCACTCGACCGCCGGGTGGGCGAGGTTCCACTGGCAGGCGAGCTGGATCGCCGTCAGGCCCGCGCACTCGCCGAATGGAGCAACCCGCTCCAGCTTCTGGAGCCCCGCCTCGATCCAGCCCGGCGGGCGAAATGCCCGGTGGTCGCCGCTGGTCAGCTCCATTCCCGGCTCCATGTCCCCCCAGAAAATGCCGCCGTAGTCGACCACCCGTGTGATCACCTTGACGCCGTTGCGGGCGGCTGCGTCCAGGCACATCTCCCCGGGCCAGGGCTCAAAGGGGTTGAGGATTATCATCGCCCAATCGATCCGCTCCCCGAAGCGCTCGATGCAGGAGACCAGGTCGAGCGTGAAGCCGTTGGCGGGGCCCGGCGCGATGCCGATCTGCGCGGTCAGCCCCGCCTCGCGCAGCGCGTCCATCGCGTCCCACACCGTCTCGCTCGAATAACCGATTCGATCCGGGTTGTGGAGCAGGAGGAGGTCGAAGCGGTCGACGCCGACCCGCTCCAGACTGCGCTCCGCGGCCATCATCAGATAGCCGGCGTACTGGTCCGCGCCGCGCAGGCTCGGGTCGGTGAAACGGGGGAAGCCACGCGGGCCGTCCCGCTCGCCGGCGTAGAAGTCGTGGCCGACTGCGCCGACCAGGCAGCAGTCCTCGCGTGAGACGCCGCTCAGCGCCCGGCCGAGCGCCTCGTCGGCCGCTCCCCGCCCGTATACGTCGGCGGTGAGCACCGTGTCGATCCCGGCGCCGGGTCGCAGCAGCGCCTGCAGCCGCTCCTCCTCGATCGCTTCGCCGAAGCGCATGAAGCGCCCCCCGCTCCAGGTGCCTATAGCCGTCCGCCCAGGCTCACGCATGTCGTCAACGATAGAGGCGCCCTCGCGCGGGCCGCGCGCCGCTCAGCTCTCGTCGCCGTCGCTGTGCGACTGCTCGTCGCGAGGCTCCTCGCGGTCGTCGCCGTCGCCCTTCTTGGCGCCGACGCCAACCTTCTCGGGCTCTGCCTTTGCCTTCAACGGCTTCTTCGGCGCGATGATCGCCAGCTTCAGGGGCCGGTCCTCCTCGTCGCCGGACGGGTCGCGTTCGACCATCACGGTCGAGCCCGGAGTCATGTCTCCGTGCCTCAACACCTCGTCCGCCAGCGGATCCTCGACGTAGCGCTGGATCGCGCGACGCAGCGGCCGAGCGCCCATCGAGGGGTCCCAGCCCTTGTCCATCAGGAGGTCTTTGGCCTCCTCGGTGAGCTCGAGCTGCAGTTCGTGTTCGGCGACCTGCACGCGAACCCGGTTGATCATCAGGTCGATGATCTCCTTGACCTCCTCGCGCGCCAGCTTGTGGAAGACGATCACCTCGTCGATCCGGTTGAGGAACTCGGGCCGGAAGACCTTTTTCAGGTCGCTCATGATCCGGTTCTTCATGTCGTCGTAGGACATCCCGGTCTCGTCGGCGACCGTGAAGCCGATCGAGGTGTTCTTCGCGATCTCCGAGGCACCGATGTTCGAGGTCATGATCACGATCGAGTTGCGGAAGTCGACCGTGCGCCCCTGGGCGTCGGTCAACCTGCCGTCCTCGAGGATCTGCAGGAGGATGTTGAAGACGTCGGGGTGGGCCTTCTCGATCTCGTCGAGCAGCAGCACGCAGTAGGGCTTGCGGCGCACCGCCTCGGTGAGCTGACCGCCCTCGTCGTAGCCGATGTAGCCCGGCGGCGAGCCGACCAGGCGGCTGACCGCGTGCTTCTCCATGTACTCGGACATATCGATCCGCACCAGCGCCTCTTCGTCGCCGAACAGGAACTCGGCGAGGGTGCGGCCGAGCTCGGTCTTGCCGACCCCTGACGGGCCGAGGAAGATGAACGAGCCGGCCGGTCGCTTCGGGTCCTTGATCCCGGCCCGTGAGCGGCGGATCGCCTTCGAGACAGCGGTGATCGCGACCTCCTGGCCGATCACCCGCTTGTGGAGCTCCTCCTCCATGCGAATCAGCTTCTTGGTCTCCGCCTCGGTCAGCTTGAAGACCGGGATACCGGTCCACATCGAGACGATGTCGGCGATCTCCTCCTCGCCAACGTCGGGGCGCTCACCGTTCTCGCCCTCCGCCCACTCGTCTTCCAGCTGCCGCTTGCGGGTGGTCAGCTGGCGCTCGGTGTCGCGCAGGCTGGCCGCCTTCTCGAACTCCTGGGCTTCGATCGCGCCCTCCTTTTCCCGCCGCGCCTTCTCGATTTCCTCCTCGAGGTCGCGGTAGACGGGCGGCGCGCTCATCGACTTGATCCGCATCCGCGAGGCGGCCTCGTCGATCAGGTCGATCGCCTTGTCGGGCAGGAAGCGGTCGGAGATGTAGCGGTCGGCCAGCTCGGCGGCAGCGCCAAGGGCGTCATCGGTGATGTTCACCCGGTGGTGCTGCTCGTAGCGTTCGCGCAGGCCCTCGAGGATCTTCACAGTGTCCTCGACCGAGGGCTGGTCGACTTTGATCTGGGCGAAGCGACGCTCCAGAGCGGAGTCGCGCTCCAGGTACTTGCGGTACTCGTCGAGCGTCGTCGCGCCGATCGTCTGCAGCTCGCCACGCGCCAGGGCGGGCTTCAGGATCGAGGCGGCGTCGATCGCGCCCTCGGCCGCGCCGGCGCCAACCAGGTTGTGAAGCTCGTCGATGAAGAGGATGATGTCGCCGCGCTGGGTGATCTCTTTCATCACCTTCTTGAGGCGCTCCTCGAACTCTCCCCTGTACTTCGAGCCGGCGACCAGCGCCGCCAGGTCGAGCGTGTAGATCTGCTTGTTCTTGAGCAGCTCCGGAACTTCGCCCTTGTTGATGCGGGCGGCAAGCCCCTCGACGACCGCCGTCTTTCCAACCCCCGGCTCGCCGAGCAGCACGGGATTGTTCTTGGTGCGGCGCGAGAGGATCTGCATGATCCGCTCGATCTCCGTCTCGCGCCCGATCACCGGGTCGAGCTTTCCCTCCTCAGCGAGTTTGGTCAGGTTGCGACCGAACTGGTCGAGCAGCTTGGAGGACTTCTTTCCCTCGCCCTGTCCACCGACGCCGGCCGCCGCTCCCTGGCGGCGTCCGCCCGGACCGGAGAGCATCCGGATCACCTCGTTGCGGATCTTGTCGGAGTCAGCGTCGAAGTCGAGCAGGATGCGCGCCGCGACACCCTCGTTCTCACGCACCAAGCCGAGCAGGATGTGCTCGGTGCCGATGTAGTTGTGTCCGAGCGAGAGCGCCTCGCGCAGGGCCAGCTCGAGCACCTTCTTGGCGCGCGGCGTGAACGGGATCTGACCCGACGTGACCTCCTCGCCGGAACCGACGATCCGCACCACCTGGGAGCGGACCCGCTCCGTGGTGATGTCGAGCGACTCGAGGACGCGGGCCGCCAGCCCCTCCTCCTCGCGCAGCAGCCCGAGCAGGATGTGCTCAGTGCCGATGTAGTTGTGTTTGAGCGTGCGTGCCTCTTCCTGCGCCAGGACCACTACCTGTCGGGCTCGCTCTGTGAATCGCTCGAACAAAGGCTTCCTCAGCTTCTCACTTAGTCAAAACGCGGTTTGCCGGTCGAAGTACCGCAGACGCCCTTCGGGTATCGGGAGGCGTCCATCTACCTTTAAACGATACCGAGAGCGCCCACCCGGCCCCGGTCACCGAATTGCCGCTCTTAGCGGCCTTTTGGCCCCGCCTAGGAGCGCATCGCAGGAAATAGGACGACCTCGCGCAGGCTCTGCGCGCCGGTCAAAATCATAACCAGCCGGTCGATTCCGAGGCCCACACCGCCGGTTGGCGGCATTCCGTATTCGAGCGCCTCGAGGAACGCCTCGTCGTAGGGCTGCGCCTCCTCGTCGCCCCGCGCCAGCTCCTGTGCCTGCTGCTCGAAGCGGCGCCGCTGCTCGTCGGGGTCGTTCAGCTCGCTGAACGAGTTGGCGATCTCGATCCCACCGGCAAAGGCCTCCCAGCGCTCGACCATCCCCGGCTCGGAACGGTGCGCCTTGGCGAACGGAGAGAGCTCAACCGGGTAGTCGACGACGAAGGTCGGCTGCACGAGCTCCGGCTCGACCGACCTGGAGAGCAGACCGTCGACCAGCTTGCCCCATCCCTCAGCCGGGTCGGCCTCGCCGCCCATCGCGGCGGCCAGGGCGTCGCGGGTCGGATGCTCGGCAACGTCGATACCGGTCCGCTCACGCACCGCGTCGCGCAGGGTGACCCTCCGCCAAGGTGGCGCCAGGTCGATCGTGACGCCGTCGTGCTCCACCTCGGTCGTCCCCAGAACCCGCTCGGCCACCTCGGCGACGAGGCGCTCCAGGTCATGGGCGGTCTTCTCGTAGTCGGCGTAGGCCTCGTACCACTCGAGCATCGTGAACTCGGGGTTGTGCTTGTGGGAGATGCCCTCGTTGCGAAAGTCCTTGCCCAACTCGTAGACGCGATCGATTCCACCCACCACCAGACGCTTCAGATACAGCTCGGTGGCAATCCGCAGGTAGAAGTCCCGGTCGAGCGCGTTGTGGTGGGTCGTGAAGGGGCGCGCCAGCGCGCCGCCGTAAAGCGGCTGCAGGACCGGGGTCTCGACCTCCACGAAGCCGTGAGCGTCGAGCCAGCGCCGGGTCTCGCCAATCGTGCGGGCACGCAGGGCGAAGATGCGGCGGCTGGACTCATTCGCCATCAGGTCCAGCTCGCGGTGCCGGTAGCGAGTCTCGACGTCCTCGAGGCCGTGGAACTTGTCGGGCGGCGGGCGCAGGCTCTTGGCCAGCAGGCGCCAGTGGTCGACCGCGAGCGAGAGCTCGCCGCCGCGCTCGGTCGCCAGCGCGGTGCCCTCGACGCCGATCAGATCGCCCAGGTCAAGCTCGACGAGCAGCTCGAACGCCTCCGGGCCGAGCAGGTCCCTGCGGGCGTGCAGCTGGATCTGTCCGCTGCCGTCGCGGAGGTCGAGGAAGGCTGCCTTGCCGTGGCCACGGCGGGCGACGATGCGCCCGGCCACCCGGTGCCGTGAGTCTGTCTCGATCCCAGCCGCCAGCCCCTCGTGAGCAGCGCGCACCTCGCCGATCTCCTCGCGGTCCGCAAACCCGTGCGGGAACGGCTCGACTCCCGACTCGCGGATGCGGTCGAGCTTCTCGCGCCTATCGCGAAGGACGTCGGATTGCTCTGGTTGTCCGGTCCCGCTCATCTGGCGGGTGCGAGACTATTCGACCCGGGTCGCTAGGCCGCCTCGATCTTCGTGATTTTGAGTTTCTTCCGTGGGCCCCGCGGAACCTCGACGGTGACCACGTCGTTGCGCTTGTGGCCGATCAGGGCTTTGCCGATCGGAGACTCGTTGGAGAGTTTCTGCTCCAGCGGGTTCGCCTCGGTGGAGCCGACGATCTGGAACTTCTGGGAGTCCCCCGTCTTCTGATCCTTGACGTGAACGACGGAGCCGAACGTCACCTCGTCGGTGCCCACTTCCTTCTCGTTGATCACCGTGGCGCGGCGCAGCCGCTCTTCCAGCTGCGCGATCCGCTGCTCGAGCAGCGCCTGCTCGTTCTTGGCGTCGTCGTACTCGGCGTTCTCGGAGATGTCGCCGAACTCGCGCGCTTCCTTGATCCGCTCCGCGACCTCGCGCCGTTTGGCGGTCGAGAGGTGCTCGATTTGCTCTTTGAGCTTCTCAAGCCCTTCCGGTGTGATTACGGCCTGCCGAGTCACTTGTGCTGACCTCGCTTTGATTGTGGAACGCGGGAGTGCCTCCCAAACCCAAAAAACGCCCGGGTGCAACGGCTTTCGCGTCGTCACACCTGGGCAGGAAGTCGCGGGATTATAGCGGGGCCGAAGAGGCGGCAAAACAAGGCCCAGCGGAGCGATCTGGCGCCGGGTCAGACAACGTCGGCGAATCTCGTCTGACACGGCGCTGCGGGATCGGCCAAGCCCGAGACCAGTTCCCGGGCGCGGGCCAGCTCGGCGCGCTGCAGCTCGGCGGCGACGCCGGCCGGAGCCTCCAGCAGAGTCATGTACCACGGATAGAACTTTCGTAGGTAGCGCCCCGCCCGCTCCCCCCCGAGGTGCTCCTCGGCGCGATCGATCGTCCAGAGCAACTCGGCGACTATCTCCTCGCGCTCCGGGGGCGCCGTGCGGCGGCCGGTCAGCTCTTCGAAGACCCAGGGGTTTCCCAGCGCTCCTCGGGCGATCATCACCGCGTCGGCACCGGACTGCTCGAACGCACGCCGCGCCGCCTCCGCGCTGTGCAGGCCCCCCGAAACGATCACCGGCACCTCCAACCGTTCGACCAGCCCGCGAGTTAGCGCGTAGTCGGGTCTGCCCTTGTGTTTGGTCGTCGCCGGACGGGGGTGGAAGCCGATCGCAGCGGCACCGCCCTCCTCGGCGAGACGAACGGCGAGATCGAAGCCGGAGACGTCGCCCGGCCGCAGCCCCGAGCGCAGCTTCACGGTGACCGGAAGCCCGCTGCCCTGGGCGGCGGCGCGAACCAGCGCCAGGGCCAGCTCGGGGTCGGCGAGCAGCTCGACCCCCGCCCCGGTCCTGCGCACCTTGCGCACCGGGCATCCCATGTTGATGTCGATCAGGTCGGCACCGGCCGCGGCGGCAATCGCCGCGCCGGAGCGCATCACATCGGGGTCGTGGCCGAAGAGCTGGACGGACACCGGGTGCTCGTCGGGGTGGATTCGCATCAGCTCCCGCAGCGTCCGCTCGTTGCGGTGGTGCAACCCGAAGCTCGAGATCATCTCCGAGACCGCGAGGCCCGCACCGTACCTCCTCGCCTGCAGGCGCACGAACCAGTTGCCGATCCCGGCGAGCGGCGCCAGCAGCACCCGGTTGGCGATCCGCACTCCGCCGATCTCGAAGGGCGTGGCCAGGCGGTCCCCAGCCGAAGGGGTCAGGTTAGGAGTTCCTTTCATAGATCAACCGAAGTCCCTTCAGGGTAAGCATCTCGTCGACATCGTCGATCGTCTCGGTGAACGGCACCATCACCTCGGCGAGGCCACCGGTGGCCAGCAGGCTGACCTCGCCCAGTTCGTCCTCGATGCGGCGAACGACGCCGTCGATCAGGCCCGCAAAGCCGAAGACGACGCCGGACTGGATCGCGGCGCGGCTGGAGCGGCCGATGGCAGTCTCCGGCTCGGCGAGATCGATGCGGGGTATCCGGGCCGCCCGCTCGACGAGCGCGGTGAGTGAGATCTCAAGTCCGGGCGCGATCGCCCCGCCCAGGTATTCGCCTGCGTCAGAGACAGCATCGAAGTTGATCCCGGTGCCGAAGTCGACCACCACGCAGGCGCTACCGAACCGGTCGTAGGCGGCAACCGCGTTGACGAGACGGTCGGCGCCCACCTCGAGCGGGTTGTCGATCCTGATCGGCATCCCGGTCTTCACCCCGGGCCCGATCGTCAGGCAGCTGGCACGCAGGTACCGCTCGGTGAGCTGTTCGTACTGGGTGCCCAGCGGCGGGACGACCGAGGAGACGCAGACGGCGTCGAGATCGCTGAGTGCGATCTCGCTGAGTGCCAGCATGCCGCCGATCCGCTCCGCCAGCTCGTCGCCGGTGGCCCCTGCGCGGGTCTGAAAGCGCCAGTGCTCGACCAGGCGCTCGCCGTCGAAGGCGCCCAGATGAGTCTGCGTGTTGCCGATGTCCACCGCGAGAAGCACGCCGCGATTATCGCGACATCGCGGCGACCTCGGGCGCCGACCCCGCGATCCGCATAGGATCTGCCCAATGGAGGTCCGCCTCTACACGATCCCCGGGTCTCACCCGGGCACGGCCGTGCAGCTGATGCTGCGCCACAAGGGCATCCCCTTCAAGCGCACCGACCTCTTCCCGGTGATCTCGAGGCTCGTGGTGCGCGCCCTCCGCTTTCCCGGCCCGACGGTTCCGGCGCTGAAGGTCGACGGACGCCGCATCCAGGGATCGCGCGAGATCTCCCGCGAGCTGGACAGACTGCGCCCCGAACCGGCGCTGTTCCCCGCCGATCCCGATAGGCGAGCCGCGGTGGAAGAGGCGGAGCGCTTCGGGGACGAGGAGCTCCAGCACCCGATCCGTCAGATCACCTGGTGGGCCTTCCAGCAGGACTCCTCGCCGCTGCGCAGCTACTCGGAGGGCGCCCGGCTGGGGATCCCGATCGGCCTGGCCGTTCGCACGGCAGCCCCGATCATCGCCCTGGAGAAGCGCATCAACGCGGCAACCGACGAGAACGTGCGCGCCGACCTCGCCAACCTTGGAGACCTCCTCCAACGCGTCGACGACCTGATTGCCGCCGGCACGCTGAACGGCGAGGAGCTCAACGCCGCCGACTTCCAGATCGCTCCCAGCCTGGGCCTCGCGATGACGTTCCAGGACCTGCGGCCGCTGATCGAATCCCGTCCCGCGGGCCAGCTGGTGGAGCGCGTCAAGCCACAGATCGCCGGCGACTTCCCGCCGGTCCTCCCTCCCGCCTGGCTCGAGCCGCTGCGCGGTGCCTCGACTCCTGCGTAGGCCGCGCCGAGCGCTCCCCGCCCGGACTCGCTCGCTTCGCTCGCTCTGAGTATCGGCCGATTTGGAGAGTGCCCGGCGCGGCTTCAGAGCGAGCCGAGGCGTCGAACTCGCTGGCCAGCTCCGAGGCCGGCGAGGGCGTCGGCAAGGCGGGTGCCGTTGGGAAGAGCCAGCCCCGGATCGAGCTCCAGCAGCGGGACCAGGACGAAGCGGCGGCTGGTGACCTCGGCGTGGGGCAACGTGAGGCGCTCGGTTGAAAGCTCGAGGTCGCCGAGCAGCAGGAGGTCGACGTCGAGCGGGCGCGGAGCGTGCCGGGCCGCGTCCAGGGCGCGGCCGCATTCGGCCTCGATCCGCTTGCAGGCGTCAAGCAGCGCCTCCGGCTCGAGCTCGGTACGGATGCGCAAGGCTGCGTTGAGGAAGTCCCGCTGGTCGAGGACCTCGCCGACCGGCTCGGTCTCATAGGCCGAGGAGATCGCCTCGACCTCCACCCCCCACTTGCCGAGCAGCTCGATCGCCGTCCGCAGGTGCGCGGCCCGGTCCCCCACGTTCGACCCCAGCCCCAGGTATCCGGTCTGCATCAGGGCCTGCCGCCTGAAGTGAGCCCAGATGGGCGCAGAGGCCCGAACACTAATGTCCCGAGTCGTAAATTCGGGGCACTAGGCGTCCTCGGCGTCTTCGTCCTCGTCCTGCTCGCTGCGCTCCAGGACGACCTCCACGCCGACCTCCTGGATCGCCAGCGGCAGGGGCGGCTCCGGCTTCGACGCGCGCACCCGCACCGATTCGCACCCGTAGCGCTCCATCAGCCGCTGGCCGATGACCTGCGCCAACCGCTCCAGCGTGCGATAGCTGCGCTCGGTGGCGGCCAGGGCGACGATGTCGCATACCTCGGCGTAATCGACCGTGTCGTCGAGCCGGTCGGTGAGCACGGCATCGCAATCCGGGACGTCGAAGGCGACATCGAACTCAAGTCGCTGACCGATCTCCTGCTCGGCGTCGCTTACGCCGTGGTGCGTGTATATGGACAGGCCGCGCAGATCCACCTCGACGCGCGACTCGATCCCGTTGCCGTGGGACTCCATGTCCTAGAACCTATCGGCAAGCTACTCGAGCAACGCACCGGCGACCGTCAACGCCTCGCGGGCCTCGGCGACATCGTGGACCCGCAGCACATCGGCGCCCTCCGCTGCCGCAAGCACCGAGGAGGCGATCGTGCCGCCCAGGCGTTCGCCCACCAACGATCCGTCGACCTTGCCGATGAAGCTCTTGCGAGACGTGCCGACGACCAGCGGCCGGCCCAGACTGCGCAGCTCGCCGAGCCGGCGCAGCAGCTCCAGATTGTGTCCCAGCGTCTTGCCGAAGCCGATACCGGGGTCGAGCCAGATCCCCTCCTCCTCCATGCCCTGGGCCACGGCCGCCTCGAGCTGCCCGGCGAGGAAGGCCTTTACGTCGTCGACGACATCGTCGTAGGTCGGGTTCTCCTGCATGGTGCGCGGGTTCCCCTGCATGTGCATCAAGACCAGACCCGCGCCGCGCGCCGCGCACAGGTCGCCGATCTGTGGATCGGAGCGGAGCGCCGTGACGTCGTTGACGATCGCCGCTCCCGCGTCAAGAGCCGCCTCGGCGACCGTCAGCTTGCAGGTGTCGATCGAGACGGTGTGGCCGGCCGCGGCCAGCGCCGATACGACCGGCTCGACCCGGGCACGCTCCTCCGCCTCGCCCACCGGAGCCGCCCCGGGCCGGGTCGACTCCCCACCCACATCGAGAATGTCCGCCCCCTGCGCGATCAGCTCGCGACCGTGTTGGATTGCTCTCTCCGGATCGAGATAGAGACCGCCGTCCGAAAAGGAGTCCGGCGTCACGTTCACAACCCCCATCAGCCGCGTCGTCATGGTCAACGTATTTTCGCCCGCTGTCGGAGTCGGTCGATGGGGAGAGGGCGGACCGTCTCCTCAACGGACGGATACTCAGAGCAGGCCAACTAATTAGTTGGCCTGCGAGTCCGGGGAGGAGACGGCTCGTCCCCGCCGCATCAACTGGCGTCGCCGCCGGCGAAGCCGGGACGGGGGCGCGGCGCGGGAGCCCGCTCGCGAGGCAGCCGCTCTGGAGCCGGCGTCGGCTCGACCGGCTTGGCCTCCTGGTCCTCGTCGGCAAACACCTCATCCTCGGAATGCCCATCGAGCAGCGCCAGGAATTGGCCCGCGTCGATCGTCTCCCGCTCCAGCAGGATCTTGGAGATCTGATCGAGGTCGTCGCGGCGTCCGGTGAGCAGGTCCTTGGCAGTCTGGTGCGCAGCCTCGACGATGCGCCGGATCTCGTCGTCGATCTCGCGGGCGATCTCGTCGGAGTAATCGGGCTCCGAGGAGAACTCGCGCCCGAGGAACGGCTGGCCGCGGTCGTGGCCGAAGACGCGCGGGCCGAGGCGCTCCGACATGCCGAATCGCATCACCATCTGCTTTGCCGTCTCCGTGACCTTCTCGAGGTCGTTCGAGGCCCCGGTGGTGATCTCGCCGAAGACGATCTCCTCGGCGGCCCGGCCACCCAGGGTCATCGCCATCGTGTCGGTCAGCTCAGCGCGGCTGGTGAGGAACTTGTCTTCGGTCGGCAGCGAGATCGTGTAGCCGAGCGCCTGGCCGCGGCTGATGATCGAGACCTTGTGGACCGGGTCGCAGTTGGGCAGCAGATGGCCGACGATCGCGTGACCGAGCTCGTGGTACGCCGTGATCAACCGCTCCTTCTCGCTCATCACCCGGGTTTTCTTCTCGGGGCCGGCGATCACTCGCATGATCCCCTCCTCGAGCTCCTGCATGGAGATCTCGCGGCGGCCCTGACGGGCCGTGAGCAGCGCGGCCTCGTTGATCAGGTTGGAGAGGTCGGCCCCGGTGAAGCCGGGCGTCTGCCCGGCCAGCGCGTCAAGGTCGATTTCCTTGGTGAGCGGCTTACCGCGCGTGTGGACTTCGAGGATCTGTTTGCGCCCCTTGCGGTCGGGGCGGTCGACAACGACCTGGCGGTCGAAGCGGCCCGGCCGCAGCAGCGCCGGGTCGAGGATGTCGGGCCGGTTCGTGGCGGCTATCAGGATGATGTTGTCTTTCATCTCGAAGCCGTCCATCTCGACCAGTAGCTGATTGAGCGTCTGCTCGCGCTCGTCGTGGCCGCCGCCCATTCCGGCACCGCGATGGCGGCCCACAGCGTCGATCTCGTCCATGAAGATGATGCAGGGCGAGTTCTGCTTCGCCTGCTCGAACAGGTCGCGCACCCGACTCGCACCCACGCCGACGAACATCTCGACGAAGTCCGAGCCGGAGATCGAGAAGAAGGGAACGCCGGCTTCGCCGGCAACTGCCCGCGCCAGCAGGGTCTTGCCCGTTCCGGGCGGACCGTAGAGGAGGACGCCCTTCGGAATCCGTGCCCCAAGCGACTGGAACTTCTTGGGGTTCTCGAGGAATTCCTTGATCTCTTGCAACTCCTGCACCGCCTCGTCCACCCCGGCGACGTCGCGGAAGGTGATTTTCGGCGCATCGACGGACATCCGCTTCGCTTTCGACTTGCCGAAGTTCATGACCCTGGAGCCGCCGCCCTGCATCTGGTTCATCAGGAAGATCCAGAAGCCGAAGAAGAGGACAAAGGGCAGGATGTAGGTGAGCAGCGAGAGCAGGCTCGAACCGCCCGTGCCCTTCACGGTCGTCTTCACGTTGTTGCTGTCGAGCAGGTTGACCAGGCTCTGCTCGGTATTCGGCGGGTAGCCGGTGGAGAAGCTGTCGCCGCTCGTTTCCTTGACGTCGAGCGTGTTGTCCTTGGTGTTGAGCGTCACCTCTTCGACCCGCCCGCTCGCGATCAGGCCCTTGTCGGGCTTGACCAGCTCGTTGTAGGAGGGCGCTTCGGTCTTCGGCCCGGTGTTGATCCACTTCTGGGCGACGAAGGCGAGGATCACCACCAATAGGATCGGAAAGGCGGCGCTTTTGAAAAAACGCTTCACGGTCGAAAAATCAGCGTACCAGGGCGGTTTTGCGCCCTAGTCCTCTAGCGCGGCCACGTAATCGAGGTTGCGGTAGTGCTGTGCGTGGTCAAGGCCATAGCCGATCGCAAAGCGGTTGGGGATCTCGAAGCCGATGTAGCGGGGCTCCAAGTCGACGCGCAGACGCTCCGGCTTGGTCAGCAGAGCGCAAACCTCCAGCGAGGCGGGCTCGCGAGCCTTCAGGTTGCGCATCAGGTACTGGAGGGTCAGGCCCGAGTCGATGATGTCCTCGACGATCAGCACGTGGCGGCCCTCGATCGGCGCATCCAGGTCCTTGAGGATGCGCACCACCCCGGAGGAATCGGTCTGCGACCCATAGCTCGACACGGCCATGAAATCGATCTCGCAGGAAACCGTGATGCTGCGCATCAAATCGGCGACGAAGATCACCGCCCCCTTCAGCACGCCCACCATGAACAGGTCACGATCCTCGTAGTCCCGGCTGATCTGCTGCCCCAGCTCGGCAACGCGACGCTTCAGCTCCTCGCTGGAGATGAGTGTCTCGCCGATCGTCAACTCGCTCACGGGGGCCATCATGACGGGAGCGTGTGCTCCGCGCGGAGCTGGCCGCGCTCGGCGATCGCCCGCACCCCACCGCCGAGGTCGAGCATCGCCCGGCCGGTGCGCCGCAGCCCGGCGACCTCCTCGGCACGGCGAGCGGCGCCCGGCACCGGACGCCCCGCGGCGCGGTCGGCCAGTTGCTGGACCACGAGGCGGCGCAGCGCCGGCGACAGCGCCGCGAGGCGATCGAGCTCAATCGTCCCCGGGGGCGAACCACTTGAGCCATCGATCTCGGCCTCCACCAACGCACCGAGAACCTCGGCCTCGTCGCGCAGCAGCTCGGCGGTGCGCAGGACGTTGTCGACGGCGGCCGGGTGGATCTCCGCCAGCGCCGGCACCAGCCGGTGGCGGACCCGATTCCGCGCGTAGGAGAGCTCGGCGTTCGTCGAGTCGTCCCGCCAGCTGAGTCCGCGCGCTTCGCAGTAAGACGTCGTCTGCACTCGCGTGACCGAGAGCAGCGGCCGCACAAGCCTGCCGTCGCGCGGGCGCATGCCAAGCAGTGCGCGGCGGCTCGGCGAGGAGGCGAGTCTGTAGAGGATCGTCTCGACCTGATCGTCCGCGGTGTGCCCGGTTGCGATCAGCGATTCGCGCGGGCGGGCAAGCCGCGCTGCGGCCGCATAGCGAACGTCACGCGCCCACGCCTGCAGGTTGCCCGGCCCATCGGGACGGCGCGGATGCTCCACCTCTAACCGCGCCCCCAGCCGCTCACAGAGCGTCGCGCAGTGGGACTCGTCGCGATCGGAGTCATCGCGCAGGCCGTAGTTGACGTGCAGCGCGGTCACCGCGCCAGGGCCGAGTGCGCGTACCGCGAGGTCCAGCAGGCAGACCGAGTCCCGGCCACCGGAGAGCATCGCGACGACCGACGTCCCCTGCGGCAGCAGACCGCTCGCCCGCACCTCCTCCAGCATCGAATCGCTCACCATGCGCACAGAGTCTCGCGCCTTGCGTCCCGCCGGCGGGGCCCGGGCTCAGCTTGCCGCGCTGACCACGAACAGCGGGGTCGGTTCGGGGAAGCCCTTCAGGCGAACCTCACCGATCGTCTCGAAGACGAGCCCACCCCGGCCGTCGATTGCCCTGGCCACCCGATCGGTGACCAGCACCTCGCCCGCCTGAGCGCGACCCACGACACGGTGCGCGAGGTTCACCTGGCCTCCAAAGTAGTCGCCGTCGCGGTAGACCGCCTCGCCACAGTGGATGCCCACGCGTGGTTGTGGCCTCTCTGGAAAGCGGGCGAGAAGGCCCACCGCCCACTCGGTGAGCGAGACCGGATCGGGCGAGACGACCATCACCTCGTCACCGATCGTCTTCACGATCGTCGCTTCGGGCGGCAGGGTCACCTCCACGGTCCCGGTGAAGTTCTCGACGACGTCGAGCGCCTCGAGGTCGCCTTCCTCCTCCGTGTAGCGGGTGAAGCCGGTGAGGTCGATGAAGCAGAGCGCGACGGGAACCTGGCCCAGATGCGAAGCGGCCGCGTCCAGATCGCTCTCCATGTGGCCGACGACATCCTGCTCGAGGAAGAAGCGCAGGTAGCGGGTGTGGAGGTAGTCGGTGAGCGGCGCCGCAAGCGGCAGGATGTCCGCGGCCAGCTCGCCCATCTCGGTGGCGATCTGCAGCTCGGGAACCGCGTCGCGGATCATCGGTTCGTGCACATAGAGGTGGAAGAGCCGCATCTCCGCGTCGGCGATCCGCCGCAGCGACTGCACGTAGACGCGAATCAGCTGCAGGAAGGCGACGAGCGGGAAGCCGGCGGCCAGCACTCGCGCGCAGTGCCGCAGTGCCTTGACGTCGTCGGGGTTGAGCAGTCGCTCACCGTGCAGCGGCGTCCCGAGGATGACGAGGATGCGCTCGATCAGCTCCGGCTCGAGACCCGTCTCGTCGGCCACCTGCGCGACGCTCAGCCGCTCCGCGGATTGGGGGAAGAGGTCCTCGACGAAGCCGAACGAGAGCCGGCCCTCGCGTCCGGCTCGCTTCAGCTCCTCGAGCGAGTGGCCGCGTTCACGCATTCGTGCCACGACCCGGGCCTGGGCGGCCGCCGCCGCTGTCCAGCGGCCTCTCCGCACCGGGACGATTCCCTCGGCGGCCCAGCGCTTCAGGGTGCTGGCCGAGACACCGGCGCGCCGCGACGCCTCGCTTAGCGAGATGCGCTGGTTGGCACCCATCAGTCGGCCGGTTGCCCAGCTCGCCCGGCAGACCGGGGCACATACACGCCAACCGGCAACGCAGTCATTGCCTGAGGCTAACCGGCTGGTGGGTATCCGGCTGGCTCAGGGCTGCCCGCCCCGACGCGTCGCTCAGGGCCGACCTGTCCATCCGCTAGGAGCCTGGGTCAGTAACCCCGACTGAGGCGTCCGGCTCGACCGGGACGATTCTCCTGCAAGCGAGCAGGAGGAACGCGTGATGACGGCGACGGTGGAGCAGGAGCGGCTGATCGAGGTCGAGAGGGCCGAGCCGGCCGATGGCGAGCGCGCCCCGATCGCCGAGCAGAAGACCTTCCGCCCCTACGACCCCGACCAGGCGCTTTTGATGGCGCCGGTGCTGCAGGAGTGGGTGCCCGAGGGCGACCTCGCCCACTTCGTCTCCGATCTGGTCGAGGACTCGCTCGATCTCTCGGAGATCTACGCCTCCTATGAGCAAGAGCGCGGCTACCCGCCCTATGACCCGCGGCTGATGCTGAAGCTGCTGATCTACGGCTACGCCACCGGCACGGTCTCCTCGCGCAAGCTCGAGCAGGCCACCCACCGCGACGTCGCCGTGCGCATGCTGGTCGCCGACCAGCACCCCGACTACCGCTCGATCGCCCGCTTTCGCGCCCGCCACCTGGACGCCCTTGCGGAGCTCTTCGTGCAGGCGCTGCGGTTGTGCAAGAAGGCCGGTCTGGTGAAGATGGGCACGCTGGCGATCGACGGCACCAAGCTGCGGGCCAACGCCTCCCGCCACAAGGCGATGAGCTATGAGCGGATGGGCAAAGCCGAGTCACAGCTCGAGGCCGAGATCGCGGCGATCGAGGCCCAGGCCGCCGCCCTGCTCGAAGACGCCGAGGCCGTTGACCGCGAAGAGGACGAGCGCTACGGGCCCGATCGCCGCGGCGACGAGCTGCCCGCCGAGCTGGCCCGCCGCGAGAGCCGTCTGGCGCGCATCCGCGAGGCCAAGGCGGCCCTGGAGGCCGAGGAGGCAGAGCGCGAGCGCGCTCGCCAGGCCGAGATGCGCGAGGAAGGGCGCAAGCCACGCAAGCCCGACCCAGACGATGAGCCACCCACTCCCAAGCCCACCGCGCAGCGCAACTTCACCGACCCCGAGTCGAAGATCATGAAGACCGCCGACGGCGCCTTTCACCAGTGCTTCAACGCCCAAGCGGTGGTCGACTCCCACGCCCAGGTGATCCTTGCCGCCGACGCCACAGACGAGGCCCCCGACGCGCGTCAGCTTGAGCCCGCCCTTGAGCAGCTCGATGAGAACCTCGAGGAGATCGAGGCAACCCTCCCCGAGGGCGCCGCCCTACTCGGCGACGCCGGCTACTTCTCCGAGGACAACATCGAGATCACGACCGGGCACGGCCTCGATCCCCACCTGGCGACCGGCCGCTTCAAGCGCTCCGAGCCACAACCACCGGCGCCGCGGGGGCCGATCCCGAGGGATGCCACCCCCAAGCAGCGGATGGCACGCAAACTGAAGACCAAGCGCGGCCGCACGGTCTACGCGAAGCGCAAGACGATCGTCGAGCCGGTCTTCGGGCAAATGGACACAGTGCAGTCAGCGCGACAGTTGCTCTTGCGCGGCAAAGCCGCGGCCCGAGCCCAGTGGCGCTTTCACTGCGCGGTCCACAACCTGCTGAAGCTGCACCGGGCCGGTGGGTTGGGGCTGGCCGGCGCCACGTAACCGCCCCCAAGCGGCCGCGAGGACCGCAAGGCGGTTCCGCGGTTCCGCGGAACCGCCGTCTCGGCGCCCGGCATGGGTATCGGCGCGCTCGCGCGACCCGACCCGCGCCCTGTCGCTCACGCTCGTTGCCTCAGATCGCGTTAGCGACCCAGGCTCCTAGAGACCGTCCCGCCTCTTTCGTCACTGGGGGCTCGAAATCCCCGAGCCCCCTGGCTCTCTGACGAGGGGCGCGGAGATGGCCCCGAGACTCAGAGAGCACCTCAATGACTGATTCTCAAAATCCTCGGAACGAGGGGCGCTGAGATGTCGCAGGCCTGACGAACCCGAGCCGGACACCACGATGAGCGATCCTCGGAACCCCTGAACGAAGTGTTCAATGGGGGCCCCGAAACGAACCCCCTCGTCGATTGATGATGAGAGAAACAGCCTCCCCCCGTTTGCCCTCCTACTTGCAGGTGAGGAGGGCAAACGGGGGGAGGCTGCGTGGGACCCCAGGCGGTCAGGAGCTACGGGCATCGTTCCCGCGAGATGTGGCCAGAGGGGCGGACACGAACTCCGTTCGCTCTTTGTGTCGCAGAGCGGTACAAATGACGAACGGAGCGGCTGGGGTGGCCGGAGCAACCCTGATCCGCATCAGCCAGGTGGCTGGACGACGAGCGGGGCGGCATTTATGCCGCCCCGCTCGCTTCGAACCCTCTCTTATCTAGACACGAGCCTAGGCCGGGATCTCCTCGTCAGAGTGAGTCTGGAGCACGGCCTCGCCCTCCTCGCCAGTGCGGATGCGAATCGCCTCCTCCACCGGCAGGACGAAGATCTTCCCGTCCCCGACCTCACCCGTACGGGCGTACTTGAGGATGGTCTCCACCACCAGTGACTTGTCCTTGTCCTCGACCACGACCTCCAGCTTCAGCTTCGGCCGGACGTTGACGGTGAGGATCGAGCCGCGGTACCGCTCGACGATCCCCTCCTGGCGGCCCGAGCCCTTGGCCTCAATGATCGACAGGGAAGGGAACCCCTTGTCGAGCAGCTCGGCCCTGATCGGCTCGAACGCCTCGTGGCGAACGAATGCCTCTATCTTTTTCATGCGTTCAGGCCTCCTGGTGCAACTCGGTCGCTGTCATCTGGACGGCGGTGGGCGCTGGAACGGCGGCACCGGTCGCACCCACGCCCATCGTGCGTGGCAGGCCGGTCGAATACTCCGGCCGCGGGATGAACTGCTCCGGATACCCATACATCCCGTGCTCGGAGATGTCGAGTCCGGCGTCCTCTTCCTCGGGAGTCACGCGAAGCCCGATCGTCGCCTTGATCACGGCGAAGGTGACATAGGAAACGATGAAGACACAGGCGAACGCCACGCCCACGCCCAGCGCCTGTGCGCCGAACTGGTGGAGGCTGCCCGTGTACCAGAGCCCGCCGTCGCCGACGCCGTTCAGGTCGGCAAGCCGGGTCGAGGTGAAGATCCCACACGACAGTGTGCCCCAGATGCCGGCCAGGCCGTGCGCCGACAGCGCACCGACCGGGTCGTCGAGGACCTTCTCGATCGCCAGCACACCGACGACCACGATGCCTCCCGCGACAGCGCCGATGATCGGGGCCGCCCAGTACTCGACGTAGCCGGACGGAGCGGTGATCGCAACCAGTCCGGCGATCGCACCGTTGCCCGCCATACCGATATCGAGTTTCTTGGAGATCATGTACATGGTCCCCAGCGCGGCGATCACGCCCGCCGCGGCCGCCAGGTTCGTCACCACGACGATCTCCGCAAAGCGATTGCCGATGGCGGCCAGCGTTGAGCCGGGGTTGAAGCCGAACCAACCCAGCCAGAGGATCAGGATGCCGAGACCCACAAGTGGCATCGAGTGCCCCGGTATCGCCCGCGGCTTGCCGTCCTTCGCGTACTTGCCGATCCGCGGGCCGAGCAGCAGCAGCGCCGCGAAGGCACCGGTCGCGCCGATCAGGTGAACAACGGTGGAACCGGCGAAGTCCTGCATCCCGACGTTCGCCTGCAGCCAACCGCCACCGAAGATCCAGTGGCTGAGCACCGGGTAGATGACGGCGCTGAAGACGATCGCGTAGATCACGTAGGCACCGAACTTGATCCGCTCCAGTGTCGTGCCCCAGACGATCGCCAGGGAGACCGCGCAAAAGACGAACTGGAAGAACAGCAGCGCCGCCGGGTTGACCCCCGTCGCCCCGACCAGCGGGATGAGTTCACCCGTTGACGCCGCGTCCGAGCTGACGTTGAGGAAGAACCCGTGCGTCCCCGCGATCGCGCCGGCGCCGCCGAAGGCAAGGGCAAAGCCCACCGCCCAGTAGACAAGCGACGAGATCGAGAAGTTGACGAGAATCTTCGCCACACCGGCACCGGCGTTCTTGGCGCGGGAGAACCCAATCTCCAGTAACGCGAAGCCCGCCTGCATGAACATCACAAGCACGGCGGCGACGATCACCCATGTCGTGTTCACGGCGCTGACGGTTTCGCCAAGGCTCGGCCCTTCTGCACCGAGTGCACCTGCCGGCAGGGCAAGCAATGCGGCTCCTGCCAGCGGCACTGCGCCGAGGAGTCTCTTAGTCATTGATGGCTTCCTCCTAGCCCGCCGGAGCACGCCCCGGCGGTCGCGGTTTGACGTCGTGGCCAAAGTACGAAGGGCCGCGCGGGCTGTGTTTGGACGGCTGGAGGAAATCCGGACGGCCCATCTCTCACGAGTGGCAGGCGACGCACACCGGCAGCGGGTCGGATTCGGCTCTAATGTCCGCCCGGTGCCGACCCGACTTCGCCCCAAAGCTCCCGTTGCCCCCGGCACCGTGCTCGTCGGGGACCCTGGGCGAGCGCTGCTGCTGGCCCAGGAGCTCTTGGAGGCGCCGAAGATGAGCAACCACGCCCGCGGCCTGTGGGGCTACTCCGGGCAGACGCCCGGCGGAAAGCCGTTGACGATCCAGGCAACGGGAATCGGCGCTCCGAGTGCTGTGGCGGTGCTTGCCGACCTCGCCAAGCTGGGAACCAGGTGCGCCGTGCGGGTCGGCACCTGCACGGGGCTGGACGCACAGGCACGCGTCGGGGAGCTGCTGCTCGTCGCCGAGGCGGTTGCCGCAGGAGGCAGCGCCAGCTCCTTTGGCGTCGTGCCCGGCACAGCCCTACGACCCGACCCGATCCTGTTCGAACGCCTCCGTGCTGAGCTCGACCCGCAGTGCCGACCGGTGCGCGTAGCGAGCTTCGACGCGCTCCCGGTCGACCCCGCCGCGACGGCAACCGACGTCGTCGCCGCCGACATGCAGACCGCCGCGCTCCTCGCCCGCGGCCCCGAGCTGGGCATTGCGGCGGCGGCGCTCCTTGTCGTAACCGACCTCGCAGCGGGCGGGCCGCGACTCTCTGACGAGGCGCTCGAAGACGTCGCCAAACTTGCCGGACGGGTCGCTTCCGCCGTACTCTCAGGCTAAGGTCTAGGGTTAGTGTTAGTCAAGAAGGGGGCGCGTCGGGCTGCTCGGCGGCCTGTCGCCTGAGCTCGGCGACGTCGCGCGTCACGCGGTCGATCTGATCCTCGACTTCGTCGAGTCGCTGTGCCAGAGAGCGCAGTCGGCGCCCGAGGCGCTCCACGTCGGAGGCAGACGGCAGGTTGAGGGCCGACATCGCGGCCTGCTGGGCCTCGAGCGCCTTCTCGCGGGCCCCGAACGCGGCTGACAGGGCGTTCTCCAGAACCTGGCTGTCGAACAGCGCCTGGGCCAGCTCGCCGATCGCCTGCTCGCTGCGTGCCCGCAGACTCTCCTGGTCCTCGCCGTCGGGCATCGGATCGTCGTGCGCGGTGTCCATGAAGGCAGCTTAAGACCTACATGAGCGCGGCGTTGCCCCGCCGATCCGGCCGCTCGGCGAGCACATCCGAGCCAGCTGAAATCCTCCCGCACCGCAAGCATGAAACCACCGTTGATTAAGGCCTTGTTGGGGGCCGAGCCAAGTCATTGCGGACCCCTATCCAACCAAGTAGCGTGCCGGTTCAGTATGCGTCGGCAGAGGATGCACCCGGACCGCTCAAACCGGAACACCGGGTATCGAGGCGCTTCCGGGTGAGAAACAAGCTCGCACTGATCATAGCCCTGGCCAGTTTCGCGGCCGTAACCGCGTTTGGTGCGGGTATGGCCGGTGCCAGCTCCGGACCCGGGATCGGCACTGGACTCGCCGTCGATCGGGCCGCGACCGTCTCCCCGCTTGCGACACCTGAGAGGAAGGGATGCGCAAACGGCCTCGACGATGACCGGGACGGCCTCATCGACAGCGCCGACCCCGACTGCACGTCCCCAACCGGGACCGGCGAGCTGCCACAGTCGACTGAAGGTGACGAAGCGGGAGCGCCGCAGAGCTCCACTCCGAGCGAGGGCCAGGTGCAGGCGGGGACACCGCTCAACGCAGCCGACGGCGTCTCCTCGAACGCGGCTGGAGTCAAGCGCAACCAGGGCCTTGCCGCGCCGGCCAGCGATGTCGGAGTCGGCGGCGGCGTCAGCGCTCCCAGCGCGACCGGCGGCGACCAGCCGCAGGCCGACACGTCGAACGGGGGCTCCCAGTTCGACGAAGGCGGCGCCCCCACTCCTGCCAACGCCGGCACCACGATCGCCCCGTTTGGCCCGGCTCCGATCGGCGTCCCCAACTTCGTAATCGACTCCTTTGAGATCCCGCCCTTCCTGCTGCCGATCTACCAGGCCTGCGGAACCGAGTACGGAATCCCCTGGGAGGTGCTCGCCTCGATCAACAAGATCGAGACGGCGTTCGGCACGAACCTCAACGTCTCCAGCGCCGGCGCGATGGGCTGGATGCAGTTCCTGCCCTCCAGTTGGCAGACCTACGGCGTCGACGCCAACGGCGACGGCCGCCAGGACCCCTACAACCCCGTCGACGCGATCTGCGCCGCCGCCAAGTACCTGAAGGCCGCCGGCGGGCAGGACGATCTCTACAAAGCGATCTTCGCCTACAACCACGCCGACTGGTACGTGGAAGAGGTCCTCCTCTACGCGCGGGCCTACGGCAAGCTGCCGGCCGACCTCGTCGGCTCGCTGACCGGCCTGACCGAGGGAGCGCACTTCCCGGTCGCCGCCGACGCGCGCTATGCCGACGACATCTCGACCCGGGCCGCGCTGCGCCGCGCAACGCCCCAGCAGCGCGAGTCCTACGCGAACGCCGCCGACGTGATCGCCTCCTCGCCGACCCGGCGTGGAATCAACATCTTCGCCCGCGCCGGTGCGCCGGTCGTCGCCGTCAACGACGGCGTGATCGTGAAGACCGGCCACTCGAAGAAGCTCGGTCTGTTCATCGTCCTGCGAGACGCCTACGGCAACCGCTACACGTACGCGAAGTTGGGCAGCCTCGTCCGCAAGCACCGTTTCGTCGTGATGCCCACCGGCAGGGAGCGGCGCATCCCCGTCGACAGCCAGAACATACGGCCGCGGCTCCGTGCCTTGCCGGACCGGGTCGACGGGCGGCAGCGCCTGCGGGCCAACCCGCACACGGCCGGTGCCGATGGAAGCCTCAAGCCCGGCTCGAAGGTGATCGCCGGCACCGTGCTCGCCCGGATCGGCCCCGGCACGGACGGCGTCGACCCCCACATCAACTTCTCGATACGCCCGGCCGGCCGCGGCGCTCCGCGAATCGACCCCAAGCCGATCCTCGACGGCTGGAAGCTGTTGGAGGCAACCGCGATCTACCGCGCCAAGGGCAAGAACCCGTTCAGCGCCAGGCTCAGCGGCGCCGGGGCCCTGCTGCTGCCGAAGACGGCCCTCGAGCGGCGGGTCCTGGCCGATAGCCGGCTCTCGATCTATGACTGCGGCCGCTCGGATATCCGCAGCGGCGCGATCGACCGCCGCGTACTGGCCACCCTCGAGTACCTGGCCGACAAGGGCTTCCGGCTAACGGTGACCTCGCTGAAATGCGGGCACGGCTACTACACAACGAGCGGCAACGTCTCCAACCACAGCTTCGGCACCGCGGTCGACATCGCGGCGGTCAACGACGTACCTGTGCTGGGCAACCAGGGTCCCGGGACGCTCACCGACGACGTCCTCAAGGCGGTGCTGGGCCTGCAGGGCGCGATGGCCCCCGAGGAGTTGATCTCGCTGGAGACGCTGGGCGGCCCGAGCTTCGCTCTCCCCGACCACGCCGACCACATTCACATCGGCTGGCAGCCGGCGGCATTCGGCACGAGCGCCGACTCCGGCTACACCGCACTCCTGAAGCCCAGGCAGTGGCTGCGGCTCACCGACCGGCTCGATGAAATCGACAACCCGCGGGTGATCCGCAAGTCAGCGAAGGCGCAGGGCGACAGCCCTTCGAACGGCGGCCTGAACAGCCCGCGAGACCTCACCAAGCCGGCGAAATAGGAGAATCGGGCTTCTGGCCCAGCTCTTTGGATTCGTGCAGTTCGAGTTTCCCGGCACCCTCGACGTGCCGGATGGCCGCTACCTGACCAGAAGCGACGGCAAGGAGGGCGCGCAGACGGTGCTCGTCGTCGACACGCTGGGAGCACCGTCCCCACCCGCACGGCGGCGGCGGTCGCGCCGGGCGGAACCCGCAGCGGACCGCCCCTTCTTGCCGCTGGCGCGCGTCACGGTGGTGCGCGCCCGGGAGCCGTTCGACTCCGCCGAGGACGCCGCCCGCTGGCTGCAGGGCTCCCTCGAGGCGGACAACGCCGTCGACGCGGTCGTCAGCGAAGGCATCGCCCTGCTCAACCGAGCGCTGCACGCGCATGCGGTGGTCAGCGCGAATCCGCACGGTCAGGAGCTGAGCCCGCAACGAGCCGTGCTGGTTCGAATCGGCTACGGCAGCGGCGAAGAGCTTGCCGCCGGTCGCTTCTCGGTCGCCCACGACATCGATGTCAGGGCGGGGGGAAATCCCGGCGGCGACGGCGAGAGACCGAACTGCACCCCCAGGAGCGGCTGGCCGCCGTGCTTGGCGGGCGTGAGCAGCTCGATGCCTGTGAGGCGCTGGTCCTGCGAGCCCGCGCGGATCTCGACGGCGATCGCTTCCGCGAGGCAGCCTTGCAGCTGCGGGTTGCACGCGAGGCATTGTTGAGGGAGCTCGACGGCGCCCTGGTGGACCCGGCCCACGATGCCGACATGGACACGCTGGGGTCACGACGGGACGAGGGTGACGCGGCAGCCGACGCGGCGCTGCGCGGCGAGCTCGACGAGGAAAGCCGGCGCAGCGTGCGCGAGCTGACTGAGATCTGCGAGCGGATCTTGCGCAGGCGGCGAGTGCTGCAAGGCTAGTCTTAGTCTCGACTTGAGCCTTAGGGTCCATCCGAAAGCCCTTGTGCGACTGGCGATTGCCGGACCAAGCGGGGCAGGGACGCAGGGAGGCCGACCAGTGCCGGTGCGTATCGGCTGACTCAGGGCTGCACGCCCCCACGCGCTGCTCGGGCCACACCGCTCAGGGCCGAACCGCCTCCCCCTGTTTGCCCTCCTACTCGCAGGTGTGGAGGGCAAACAGGGGGAGCTGTGTAGGGCCCAGGCGGTCGGGAGCTTTAGGAGACCGTTTCAGAGGACAAGGGGCTTTGGCGGTGCAGTTAGACGAAGACGCGGCCGAAGAAGGCAGAATTGACGCGGATACGAACTCCGTTCGCTGTTTGTGTCGCTGGGCGGTACAAAGAGCGAACGGAGCGGTCGGGAAGGCGGATACGAACTCCGTTCGCTGTTTGTGTCGCTGGGCGGTACAAAGAGCGAACGGAGCGGTCGGGAAGGCGGATACGAACTCCGTTCGCTGTTTGTGTCGCTGGGCGGTACAAAGAGCGAACGGAGCGGCTGAGGTGGCCTGAGCGAAGCGGATAGGCATCAGTCGGATAGCTGGACGACCGAGGAGGCCGTGTACGAGTGTCGGTCGCCGTCGGGCGTGTGCCGGAGTTCGAACGGGCTCTCAGAGTACGAGCTGTCGCGAGACGACCTCGTCGAGAAGCGACTCGGCGATGTGGTGGGCCTCCTCGAGCACCACTCCCTCGAGTGACGGGATCCCAATGACGGTGAGCCCGGCGGCGCGTGCGGCGGCGACTCCGGTGGGCGAATCCTCGAGGGCGACGACATCGAGCCCGGGCTCGACGCCGAGCCGCCGGCAGGCCTCGAGGTAGGGATCCGGGGCGGGCTTCGGAGCCGCCACCTGGTGAGCGCTCAGCACGACGTCGAAGCGATCGTGGAAGCCGACGAGCTCCAGCGAGCGCCGCACGAAGGCCAGCGGCGAGTTGGAAACGAGGCCGATCGGCGTTTGGCGCTGCCTGAGGGCATGCAGCAGCTCCCGCGCTCCGACCATCGCCTCCACCCCATGCTCCAGCTCAGCCACCACGAGCTCGTTCAGCTCCTCAACCAGCTCGGCGGCCCGCCCCGACTCGTCCAAGCGGCGTTCGAGGATCCCACCGACAATCTCAGCCGAGGTTCCGACGAGCTCACGCTTGTGCTCGGCCGTGAACTCCCTTCCGCGCCGCTCGAAGAGGTCGCGCTCGGCACGCGTCCAAACCGACTCGGTGTCGAGCAGCAGGCCATCGTTGTCGAAGACGACAGCCGCGGGAAGGGACGACCTCATCGGCGAATCATCCCGAATGCGCCCACTGACTCGAGCCGCTCGTCGGGGTCAGCTCAGGGCCCCGAGGAGCGCCGTCAGCTCCGCGTCCACCTCGCCGTCCATCTTCAGGGTCGCCTGCCCGTCGTATGGGGTCGAGCCCTTGGTGACGATCGCCAGGCGGCCACCCTGGCCCAGCGTCAGCTGGGGCAGCTGGGCAACCGGATGGACGACCAGCGAGGAGCCGACGCACAGCATCAGCTCAGCCTGTTCGGCGAGCGCCTGGGCGCGACTCATCGCGCCCTCCGGCAACAGCTCGCCGAACAGGACGACGTCCGGTTTGACAGGGGCCCCGCAGGCGGTGCACCTGGCCACTCCCTCATCGTCGAAGAGGCTGTCGACCTCCTCGAGGCCGTAGCCGGCGCCACAGGAGACGCATGAGGACGTTTCGATTGAACCGTGAACCTCGACGACGTTCTCGGAGCCGGCGGCGCGATGGAGGCGATCGATGTTCTGGGTGATCACACCCTCCAGCAGTCCACGGCGCTCCAGCTCCGCGAGTGCCTCGTGAGCCGCGTTGGGGCGTTTGTCGCCCAGCGAGTGAAAGCGCGGGCGGTAGTAGGACCAGAAGTGAGCCGGGTCGCGCTTGAAGACGTCGATGTGGGCGACCTTCATCGGGTCGACCTTCGCCCAGCGACCCACCTCCGGCGTGCGGAAGTCGGGAATCCCGGAGGGCACCGAGACCCCGGCGCCGGTCAGCGCAACCGTGCAGCGCGACTCGCGGATCAGCTCCGCGAGCCGCTCGACGCGGTCCTCCGCGGTCGCTACCTGCCGCTCCATCTCGGTGTGCGCTTGCCGAGGAAGGCGGCGATCCCCTCCTTGGCGTCCTCGCTGCCGAACGCGGTGGCAAAGCCCTGCTTCTCGGCCTCGATCCCCTCGTCCAGGTCGCCCTTGTGGGAGACGCTCTTCACCTGAGCGCGAGCGACCGGCGCCTGGCCGGCCAGCTTGCGGCCCCACATCAGCGCCGTCTCGAACAGCTCATGATCGGGCACGACGCGGTTGGCGAGACCGAACTCGAGGGCCTCCTCGGAGAGGATCGCGTCGCCGACGAGGTTCATCTCCAGCGCCTTGTTGGGCCCGACCAGCCGCGGCAGCCGCTGGGTCCCGCCGAAGCCGGGGATGATTCCCAGCTTGATCTCGGGCTGGCCGAAGACCGCCGCCTCGGCGGCGATCCGCACATCGCAGGCCATCGCCAGCTCGCAACCGCCCCCGAACGCGATCGAATTGACGGCGGCGATCGTCGCCACGCTGTCCTGTCCGAGATCCCGCAGCAGGGCATGGGCGGTGTGGATCAGCTCCTCGCCGGAAGCCTCGTCCATCTGCGTGAAGGCTTTGATGTCGGCCCCCGCCGAGAAGACGACCGGGATCGAGGAGGCGACCACCATGGCGCCGACGCCGTCGGCTGCCTTCACCCGCTCCCAGACGGTTCTTAGGTCTCTGATCACATCGGGTGAGATCGCGTTCATCGGCGCGTTGGCGAGCCAGGCAATCGCGACGTCTCCGCGCGTCTCGAGCTTCACCGTCTCCGCCTGCTCTCCCTCGTCGGGCTGCGCGTAGGGGTAGAAGCCCTGGCCCGACTTCAGTCCGAGGCGCCCCTGGGCAACGAGACGCGTCAGCGTCACCGGCGCCGCGAAGCGCTCGCCGTACTTCTCCTCCAGCTGCTCGATCTGCTCCAGCACCGTGTCGAGCCCCTCCAGGTCGGCTTTCCAGAAGGGTGGGAAGAGGCCTTTGCGCGGATCGAGGCCGGCACCGGCCATCATCCCGAGGTCGATGTCGCGAACCGAGCAGACGCCCTCCTCGACCAGCCGGCAGGCCTCGATCAGAGCCCGGCCGGTGAACATCGCCACCAGCTCCTCGGCGTCGGGGTCGGCATCGCCGGGAATCGTCTGCTCGCCGTCCTTGAAGAATCCCTCGCCACCGCTCTTGGCGCCAAGCTTGCCCTCGGCGACCAGGCCCTGCAGGCCCTTGTGGACGTAGAAGCCCTCGCCGTAGGAGTCGGCCAGGTGCTCGGCGACGTGCAGCACGGTGTCGAGCCCGAGCAGGTCGGTGAGGAAGAAGGGGCCCATCGGCGCGACCTTGGCCGCCGCGATCGCCTCGTCGATCGCCTTCAGGGACAGCCCCTGCTCTTCCTGTGCGCGCCAGATCTCGCCGATCGTCGCCATCAGGACCCGGTTGACGACGAATCCGGGGACCTCGCCGCAAACGATCGGCTGCTTGCGAATCGCCTGCGCGAAGTTGAAGGCGGCGGTAGCAGTCTCCTGGGAGGTCTCCTCGCCGACGATCGCCTCGACCAGCGGCATCACCGAAGCCGGATAGAAAAAGTGGAATCCGACGACCTTGTCGGGGCGCAGCGTCGCTTCGCCGATCTCGGTGATCGACAGCGACGAGGTGTTGGAGGCGAGGATCGCGTGGCCGGGCGTCGCCGCATCCAGCTCGCGGAAGACGGCCTGCTTGATCTCCATCTTCTCCGGCACCGCCTCGACCACGAAGTCGACGTCGCCGAACTCGGCATAACCGGTCGTGCCGACGATCAGTCCCATCACCTCAGCGAGGCGGGCGTCGGCCTGCTCCTGGGTGATCTTCTCCTTCTTGACCAGCCGGGCCAGCTGGCCCTCGGTCACGGCACGCGCCTTCTCCACTGCGGCATCGACGAACTTCTGGTCAATGTCCTTGACGACGACGGGGATATCGGATGCGGCGATCGCCTGCGCGATCTCGCCGCCCATGGTGCCTCCGCCGACAACTGCGGCCTTGGAAACGAACATTCGGGTGGGACCTCCGGATTCTGGACTTGCGGGCGCGGCTAGGTTATTTGACTTGCCCCTGCGGACCGCGGCCGCCATCGGCCCGCTCTACGCACGGACAAGGGCTTAGCGCGAAGGTTGTACGTCAGTACAAAGGCATATTCGCCGCCCGGCCATTAGGCTCTTCATCTCGTCTAGGAAGTGGACCGGTAACCGAACGCGCTCGCCGATCGGGGCGCGCCGCCAAGTGAGGGATTGACCAAGCGATGACTCGTATCCGCCAGCAGAACGTGACCGCCGCGCAGTGGAGCTCCAACGGGGAGGCCCTTGGCGCAATTGACCTGACCCAGCCTGAGAACGACCCCTTTGCCGCCAACGTCTTCTCGACCACCGTGCAGCGCGAACGCCTGCCCGGGGATGTCTTCGAGCGGCTGCAGGCCACGCTGGACGGGGGCACGGCGCTCGATCCAGCGCTTGCCGACGCCGTCGCCACGGCCATGAAGGACTGGGCGCTCGAGAAGGGCGCCACTCACTTCACCCACATGTTCCAGCCGCTGACCGGCTCCACCGCCGAGAAGCACGACTCCTTCTTCGAGCCGGCCGGCGAGGGCCGGGCCCTGGCCGGGTTCTCCGGCAAAGAGCTGATCCAGGGCGAGCCGGACGCATCCTCCTTCCCCACCGGTGGCGTCCGCGCCACCTTCGAGGCGCGCGGATACACGGCCTGGGACCCCACCTCCCCGGCCTTCATCCTCGAGAACCCCAACGGCGCCCTGCTCTGCATCCCGACCGCCTTCGCGTCATGGACCGGCGAGGCGCTCGACGCCAAGATCCCGCTGCTGCGCTCGATGGACGCCCTCTCGCGCTCGGCGATCAAGGCGCTGCGCCTGCTCGGCGACGACGAGAGCCAGCGGGTGTTCACCACGGTCGGCCCCGAGCAGGAGTACTTCCTGATCGACGAGCAGTATTTCTTCGAGCGGCCGGACCTGATCTCGACCGGCCGCACGCTGTTTGGCGCCAAGCCGCCGAAGGGCCATGAGCTCGACGACCACTACTTCGGCTCGATCCCCGAGCGGATCCTCGCCTGCATGCTGGAGTCCGAGCTGGAGATGCGCAAGCTGGGTATCCCGGTCAAGACCCGTCACAACGAGGTGGCGCCCAACCAGTATGAGATCGCACCGGTGTTCGAGAACTCGAATGTCGGCTCCGATCACCAGCAGCTGATGATGCGCACGCTGGAAAGCGTGGCGCGTCGCTACGGGCTGGTCTGCCTCCTGCACGAGAAGCCATTCGCAGGCGTCAACGGCTCCGGCAAGCACAACAACTGGTCGATGAGCACCGACGCGGGCACGAACCTGCTCGACCCGGGCGAGACCCCAGCCGACAACGTCCACTTCCTGTTCTTCTGCGCGGCGGTGATCCAAGCGGTCAACAAGCACCAGGGCCTGCTGCGCGCCTCGGTCGCCAACATCGGGCAGGATCACCGGTTGGGCGCCAACGAGGCACCGCCGGCGATCATCTCGATCTTCCTCGGCGCGGAGCTGGTGAAGGTCTTCGAGGCGATCTCCAGCGGGGAGGGCGATCCCCACACCCCGGCCTCCTTCCTCGAGCTGGGGGCGACCGTCCTGCCCGCCCTGCCGATGCACGGCGGCGACCGCAACCGCACCTCGCCGTTCGCCTTCACCGGCAACAAATTCGAGTTCCGGGCCCTGGGCTCGAGCATGTCGCTCGCCTTCGCCAACACGGTGCTCAACACGATCGCCGCCGAGGCGATCGACGAGCTGGCCGACAAGCTGGAGGAGAAGACCAAGGGCGGCATGGATACGGCCGAGGCCGTGATCGAGGTCGTCAAGGAGGCCTACGGCGCCAACAAGCAAATCTGCTTCGACGGCGACAACTACGCCGAGGAGTGGCACGCCGAGGCCGAGAAGCGAGGCCTGAAGAACCTGCGGACGACGCCCGACGCCCTGCCGGAAGTGATCTCCGAGCAGACGATCGCCGCGTTCGAGAACTACGACGTGCTCTCCAAGCGCGAGCTGGACTCCCGCTACGAGGTCTGGGTCGAGCAGTACTGGATCCGCGCCAACATCGAGGCGGAGACGACCTTCTCGATCGCCAAGACGATGATCCTGCCGGCGGCGCTCCGCCACCTGGCGCTGATCGGCGAGTCCGGCGTCTCGTCGGTCGAGGGTGAGGTCCGCAGCCTGGTCGACGAGCTGGTTGCCGCCCTGGGCGAGCTGGAGGCGGCAAACGCCGACCCCGGCCTGGAGGGCATGGAGATGGCGGTCCACGCGCGCGACGGGCAGCTGGCCGCGATGGACGGCGTCCGCGAGGCCGCCGACAAGCTGGAGAAGGTCATCGCCGACGATCTCTGGCCGCTCCCCAAATACGAGGAGATGCTCTTCATCAAGTAGCGCAGCTTCCGGTGCGCCCCTCGCTGCGAAAGGCACACCGGAACGCTCACCCGCGCACGTGGCGCCGGTACCAGCGGCGGCCGTGCAGGCGCTCGGTGTGCCAGGCGATGGCCGGCAGCACGCCGCGCCGGTGAAGCCAATAGCGACTCGGCACCGGCGCCGCCGGCGGCACCCTGCCGACCTCGATCTCGGCGACGACGACGCCGGGCCCCTCCTCCCCGCGCCGCAGCGCGAGCACCTCTCCGTCGGCGGCGGCGATCAGTGCGCCGCCCTCGAACCGCCCGCGGTAGGGAATCAGCGGTAGCTCCGGCATCCGGCAGCTGATCGCGCCGCTGATCGCCGCATGGACAACCGGGGCTCCGACCAACCGCGCGAAGAAGCTGGGCGCGCGCAGCGCGGTGCGGGCGTTGCGCTCCTCCATGCGCGTCGTGAGACGGCGCGGCGGCCAGGCCGGAACGCTCCACCAGTTGGAGCCGCCGATCACCACGTCGACGCGCCCGACGAGGCGACGGGCGGTCGCCGAGCGCATGAACTCCCAGCAGACAGCGGCCCCCGCCGTGAAGGGACCGGCGTCGATCACCCCGTCATCGGCGCCGCCCACGTAGAACGAGTTCTCCCACATGGTCGGCATGTCCTTGTCGTGGCGACCAAGAACCTCGCCGTCGGGGCCGGCGAGGAAGAAGGCGTTGCGCACCTCGCCGTCGGCGTCCCGGCAGAGGAACGAGCCGCCCAGCCAGATCCGCTTCTCCGCGGCAACCCGCTTGAGGAGGGCGGTGGCCGCCCCATCCGGCGGCAGCGCGGCGGCAGCGAGCTCGGGGACGAAGGCTGCGCCGGTGGTGAAGAACTCAGGCAGCGACACGAGCTCGGCGCCCCGGTCGGCTGCTTCGCGCGCCAGCCTCTCCGATTCGGCCAGATTGGCCTCGACGTCCCCGAGCTCGACCGCGAGCTGCACCGCCGCGACGCGCATGAAGCGGACCGTAACGCCTCCGGCCGGGACGGGGCTGTGTGGCGTGCCCGGAGCCGGCTCAGTCGCGGGGCAGCACCCGCATCCCCAGGCCGCCCTTGGGCGAGAGGGTCGGCATCTGGCGCACGGTCATCGTGCGGCCGGGGAGCGCGTCGAGCCGCAGGCGCTGCAGGAGCATCGTCGCGACCAGCTTCACCTCGGTCTGACCGAAGCGTTTGCCGATGCAGATCCTCTGGCCACCGCCAAATGGAACGTAGGCCCCCCGCGACAGGGCGGCCTTGCGCTCAGGGGTGAAGCGCTCGGGAATGAACGCCTCCGGCTCGGGAAAGACCTCGGGTATGCGGTGGCTGGCCCAGGAGGAGTAGTTGACGTAGGCTCCGCTCGGGACCGAGTGACCGCCAAACTCGAAGTCGCGAACGGCCCGGCGGGGGCCGATCCAGGCCGGCGGGTAGAGCCGCAGCACCTCGTCGAGGACCATGTCCAGGTAGGGCATCTCCCGTTCGAGCTGGTCGATGCTCGGGGCCGCGCCGCCGAGCACGGTGTCCTGCTCCTCCTGAAGGCGGGAGATCGCCTCGGGATGGCGAGCCAGCTCGTGCATCATGAAGGTGAGGGTCGATGTGGAGGTGTCGTGGCCGGCGAACATCAGAGTCATGACCTGGTCGCGCACCTCCTTGTCGGAGAACCCCTCGCCGGCCTCGTCTCGGACGCCGAGAAGGAGGCTGAGGATGTCGTTCTTGTCGGGATCGGGATTCGCGCGCCGCTGCGAGATCTCCGCGTGGACGATCTCGTCGAGCACGGCCCGGGAGGCGACCATCTTCGACCACGGCGAGCCGGGGCCCCGCAGCAACCTGAGGTGGAAGTCGATCCCGTAGAAGCCGAGCGCCCGCTCGAAGTGCTTGGCGGCGGCGGCGCCCTTCCCCGCCTCGTCGGGATCGAGGCCGAGCAGGGCGCGCATCGCGATGCGCATCGCCAGCCCCCGCATCCACGCGTAGATGTCGACGATCTCACCGGTGTGAAGCTCGCCCATGGCGTCCTCCGCCTCACCCCGCATCACGTCGACCGCGGCACTGATCTGGCGGCGGTGGAAGGCGGGCATCATGATCTCGCGGGCCCGGTCGTGGTAGCGGTCGTCGATCGTCAGCAGGCCGTCGCCCAGCAGCGGGATCAGGTCGCCGAAGCTCGACTCACGCCAGTGGAAGTTCTCCGGATGGGCAACCGTGATGAAGTGGTTCGAGTCCGGACCCAGCATGAAGACGACCGGGTGGTGCAGGATGCGAACCGAGAAGATCGGCCCGTACCGCTCGTACAGCGAGAGCAGGATCGGCAGCGGGTCGTGTGCCATGCGCAGCGTTCGCCCCAGGTCGAAGTCCATGGCACCGGGCGGATATCCGCCGTTGCGTCTGACGCGCAGCTCGGTGCGCACATCTTCGGCGAGTCGCCGAACTGGATTTGGGCTCAGCTGCTCGGGCGGTGGTACGCGCCTGGGTGGAATGGCGACGGCATCGGTCGGCATTGCGCCTATCGTAGTTGGCCGACCAGCCAACCAGCGCGCGAACGGTCCTGAGTCGCGGCGAGCTGTCCGCAGGCGGCGTCGATGTCGCGACCGCGCGTCAGGCGCACGGTCGCCGCCAGTCGATGCTCTGCCAGGATCGCCCGGAATTGCTCGATCTCCTCGGGCGAGGAGCCGTCGTAGGTCCCGGTTGGGTTGTAGGGGATCAGATTGACCTTGTAGGCGCGGGGGTCGAGAAGGGCGGCGAGTTCGCGGGCGTGCTCCGGACGGTCGTTGACGCCGGCCAGCATCACGTACTCGACGAAGACCTTGCGACGACGCCGTGCCCGGTGGCGCTCACAGGCGGCAAGCACCTCTGCCAGCGGGTAGCGGTCGTTGACCGGCATCAGCTGCGAGCGCAGGCGGTCGTTCGGTGCGTGCAGCGAGAGGGCCAGGCTGACCGGCATGTCGCACTCGGTGAGGCGGTCTATGCCGGGCACCCAGCCAACGGTGGAGATCGCGGTGCGGCGATGGGTGACGCCGAAGTCGGGCAGCCGCTCGCAGGCGGCAAGCACCGCGTCGAGGTTCATCGTCGGCTCCCCCATTCCCATGAAAACGACATGGTCGATTGCCTCGCGGCGGCGGAAGTGGAGCGCCTGGTCGAGGATCTCGTCGGCGCTCAGGTTGCGGCCGAACTTCATCTGCCCGGTCGCGCAAAAGGTGCAGGTCAGCGGACAGCCCGACTGAGAGGAGAGGCAGACCGAACGGCGTCCGTCCCGGTAGCGCATCAGCACCGCCTCGACCGGCTGGCCGTCGCCACTGTGGAACAGGGCCTTGACGGTGCCGTCGTCGGACTTGGCCTCGGCGACGAGCGATAGCGTCGACAGTGGCACCGCGCTCGCCAGTCGAGCGCGTAGCTCGATCGGCAGGTTCGTCATCTCCTCGAAGGAGCCCGCTCCGCGCGCCACCCACTCCCACACCTGGGAGGCGCGATAGGACGGCTCGCCGGCCTCGGCGAGCACCTGGCTCAAAAGCGCTCGGTCGATCAGACGAGCGTAGCGACGCGCCGCCGCCAGATGGTCACATGCGCCCCCTGGGCGACGGCGGGCCCGGCGCGTCCAGAGCCGCGAGGTGGCCGCGAAACTTTGACTGGGACGCTAGGAAGATGGCGGCTGGTCGGGCGGTGGCGGCGGCGGTGGAGGCGGGGGTTGCGCTTCCAGCGGCGGCGGCATCGCGGGGGATTGGCTTGGCGGTGGCTCCTGACCAGGCAACGCCTCGGCCTCCTTGCGCCAGATTTCGTTGAGAGAAACCTGGATGTAGGCCCACAGGCCCGGCGAGAGCAGCAGGTAGAGAATGATCGCGATCCAGCCGTTCAGCGGCTCGTCGCCACCCACCCGCGACGCGCCCATGACGCGCTTGGTGCCGCGCCAGTAGGTGATCAGCGCTGGGACGACGATGATGCCGCCTGGAAACAGCGCCAGCAGCGAGTTGGTCGGGTTCTGTCCGAGGTCGTAGCCCTTGGCGCGGCCGTAGTCACGCAGCTCGCGGTTGATCCGGTACCACCAAACGAGGTGATAGATGCCCAGCGTGACGAGCGGCAGCAGCGCCGCGGCCCACGGGCTCCGAATCTTCACCTGATCCTGCGTGCCGCGAATCTTCATCTCGTAGGCCATGGAACTCCGTTCTTTGGAAGTGGGAGTGCGACGACCCTAACCCAGACGGCGGTCGCAATCCACCCCTTGGCCCAGTGCAGGCGCCAAGCAACTCGACCGGCTGCCTTAGAACGTGTCTCAAAACCCCGCGTGTGCGACTGGCGAGCGCCGGACCGAGCGGGGCGAGGACGCAGGAGGCCGGCCAATGCCGGGTGCATTGCCGGCCTCCGAGGACGCTACACCGCGAAGCGCCCGCCGCCGCCAGGCGTGCGTGGGGGGTTTTCAGACACGTTCTAAAGCCCTTCGAGCGCCGAGTCGACCTCGACTTTCCCGACCTCCTCCACGCGAACGAGCTTCTCGCGCGACTTCTTGCCGTGCAGCACCGTAACTCGGGAGGGCGCGATGCCAAGCCGCTTGGCGATCAGCCGGCAGAGGGCCTTGTTTGCCTTGCCGTCGACGGGGGCGGCACTAACCCGCGCCCGCAGCACTCCGTCGCTGAATTCGACCAGCTCGTCACGGCCGCCACGCGGTGTGAGACGGACTCTGATCTTCGTATCGGCCACTCGACACTCGATTGTCCCGCTCCGGGGCGGCGACCGGCACCCCGCTCCGGGGCCGGGCGGCGGACGCCAGCGGTTTGCCGATGCCCCAACGGGTAGACATCACGGGAAGCCAGAGAAAGAAGGAGGCTTGCCATGGCACACGCAACGGGTGGAGTCGTCGAGATTCCCTCCGCGGCGATACACCTGCTCGAGGGTCGGGGCTTTGCCCACGTGGCGACTCTCATGGCGGACGGATCGCCACAGGTGTCGCCCGTCTGGATAGACCAAGAGGACAGCCTGGTGACGTTCAACACCGCCGCGGGCCGGCTGAAGGAGAGAAACCTGCGGCGCGATCCCCGCGCTGCCGTCTCGGTCACGAATCCGGAGAACCCCTACGAGAACCTCCTGGTCCGCGGGCGGGCCGTCGAGATCACCACTGAGGGGGCCGAGGAGCACATCGACGCGCTGGCGAAGCGCTACCTCGGCGTCGACGAGTACCCGGGTCGTCAACCCGGGGAAGTGCGGGTGATCGTTCGCATTCGTCCCGAACGCGTCGGGCACAACGCTCCGTAGAGCCCGCCCCGGCCGGCGCGCCCTCCATGCCTCGTTTGAGCCGCCCCGGCCGGGCGCCCTCCGCATCTCGCCAATCGTCCGATCGCAACCGGAGACGGCCCTGCCTATGATCGGTCAGCGACAAACGACAAGGAGGAGACATGGCAGGCCACACGGTGAAGCGGATCGACGAGATGGAGGCGGTCTTCGGCGGCGGCTTCAAGCGCGCCCGGGCCGAGCTCGGCGTCGAGTCGTTCGGGATGCAGATCATCGACATGCCCGCCAACTACGGGAACTATCCCGAGCACGACCATGGCGAGGATGGCCAGGAGGAGGTCTACGTCACGCTGCGCGGCGGCGGCGAGCTGGACATCGAAGGCGAGCGCCACCCGCTCGACGAGGATCACGTCCTCAGGGTCGGGCCCGGCGTGTCGCGCAAGGTCTGGCCAGGTGAGAGCGGGATTCGCCTCCTTGTCCTCGGCGGAAAGCCCGGCGAGGCGTACGAGGCGCCCGACGTGACCAAGCTCGGCGAACCGGACCCGATGCATGGCTAGCCGGATGGGCGGGCGCCCGCAACAGGCCAATGGCGCCAACGACCAGGAGGTCCCGAGATGACGGAGCAAACGATCGCGCTGGAGGTGTCGAAGTCCGATGCCGAAGTCCTCGTCGGGGTGCTCGCCTCCGAGCGCCACAATCCCGAGGTCGACGCCACCTGCGACGCGTTGCGCAAGCAGCTCGACGAAAAGCTCGCGGACCTCGGCTAGGACGTTGGCCGTCTTGCCAGTGGCTGGCTTGATCTTGTGAATGGCACTGGGATCCTCTTTGACGCGAACGAGGCCGACTTCTCGGGTACGGTCGAGGTGCTGGACGTCGTCTTCAGCTCGGAGGACGATGGCTATGCGGTTCTCAAGGTGGAGGACGCCGAGTCCGGCGAGGGGTTCGCTCTGGTCGGCCAGGTTGCCCACCTGAGCACCGGCGACCGGGCCGAAGTAAGCGGCGACTGGCACACGCACTCCCGCTACGGGCGGCAACTGCGCGCGATCGGAGCCCTGCCGCTCGACCCGAACGACCGCAAAGGTCAGATCTCCTACCTCACCTCGCTTCGCCATATCGGGCCGGTGCGCGCCGAACGCCTGGTCGAGGAGCACGGCGCCCGCGTGTTCGAGGCGATCGCCGCCGATCCGGAGCGGGTCTTCGGCGCCCTTCAGGGAGTGACCCCCGAGCACGCCGCGGTGGCAGCCGATTCCTGGCACGACTCCCGCGCGATCCGCCATCTGCACGTCCAGCTGGCCCCCCTCGGGCTCGCCTACATGGCGGCGCCGATCCATGCCCGCTTCGGGCAGAAATCGCTGGCAACCCTGCAGCAGGACCCCTACCGCCTGACCGAGGTCGAGGGAATCGGCTTCGTCCGAGCGGACAAGATCGCACTTGCCGCGGGCGTGCTGCCCGAATCCGACCGCAGGGCACAGGCGGCCGCCGTCTACGCCCTGGCGGAAGCCGAGCAGGAGGGACACACCTTCCTCCCCGTCGAGGAGCTCTCCCGCCGCACCTCGAAGCTGCTCGGCATCAACGCGGACCCCGACGTGCTGGTCGACGCGCCGGGCACGCTGCTCGACGAGGGGCGGATCTACCGCGAGCTGACCCACAAGAGCGAGATCGCCGTCGCCGAGACGTTGAAGGACCGCGCCGCCGCGCCCCCTCACATCGACTACGACCCCGGTGCGGAAGAAGACCCGGAGGGCGAGCTGACCCCCGAGCAATGGGCCGCGGTGCGGGCCGCCTTCGTGTCCCGGGTATCGGTCCTCACCGGCGGACCCGGCGTCGGCAAGACCGTCTGCACACGGGCGATCGTCAGCGAGGCCCAGCGCGCCGACGCAACGATCGCGCTCTGCGCTCCGACCGGACGCGCCGCACGCCGCATCGAAGAAGCGACCGGCCACGAGGCCGAGACGATTCACCGCATGCTCGAGTGGAGGCCGGGCCGCCAGCCGAACTTCAAGCCGGGACACCCGCTGCCGGTGGACATGGTCGTCGTGGACGAGGCCTCGATGCTGAACCTGCGCCTGATCGAGGTGCTGCTCGACGGCCTCGCGGAGTCGACCCATGTGGTCTTCGTCGGTGACGCGGACCAGCTGCCGCCGATCGGAGCCGGCAAGCCGTTCGGGGACCTGATCGAGTCCGGGGTGGCGCCGGTCGTGCGGCTCAACCAGATCTTCCGCCGGGCGGCCCGCTCGATGATCACCACCGCCGCCCACTCGATCAACAACGCCCGGCAGCCCCGCCTCGAGCCCGAGGAGGACCAGGAACACGACTTCTTCTTCATCGAGCGGCTGGACCCAAAGAGCGCGCTCGACGCGGTTATCGAAGTGGTTGCCGAACGCGCCCCCGAGCGCCTCGGGGTGGACCCGGTCCGCGACGTGCAGGTGCTGGCGCCGATGTACCGGGGGGCGATCGGCATCGACGCGCTCAACGAGCGGCTCCAGGAGCGTCTAAACGAGAAGGGAAAGCCCGCCTTCCGGAACCGGTTCCGGATCGGCGACCGGCTGATCCAGACCCGCAACTCGACCGAGCTGGGCCTGATGAACGGCTCGATCGTCTTCCTTCGGTCAGACGACCCGCACGAGGAGGAGATCGTCGTCGACACCGACGACGGCGGCTCGCTGGTGATCCCCTACCGCGAAGCTGACGCGCTGCAGGTCGCCTACGCGATCTCCGTCCACAAGGCGCAGGGATGCGAGGTGCCGGTGGTGGTGGCGGTGTGCAGTCGCTCCCATGCGCGCATGCTGACCCGCCCCCTCCTCTACACGGCGATAACGCGCGCCCGCAAGAGCTGCATTCTGGTCGGCGACCACAGCGCGCTGGAGATGAGCGTTCGCCGCGACAGCGGCGGCGATCGATACTCGGCGCTGGCCGAGCGACTGCGCGAATAGGCGTTCAGCCGGCCCGGAGCCGCTTCACCCGGAAGCGGTAGACGACCGGGGAGCGATCGACGTGGCCCGCGGCGTCGCGTGCCTTCACGCGCAGCACGTGCCTGCCCGGCCGGAAGCGCAGCGCGTACCTGCGCCCGCACCGCCGGAACCTGCGCCCGTCCACCCGGCACAGGAATGTCACCGGCACCGCGTTGGAGCCAAACCAGAAGACCGCCCTCGCCGTGCGGTGAGGAGTGCGAATCACGCGGCGAGGATGCCAGCGCAGGAAGGTGAGGAGGGCGCGTCGACCGGCAGCCGGCGCGGCGGCCGTGGAGGGTCTTTCGGCTCTGCGCGGCGATTCCGATGCGGGAGCCGCGGCACTCTGCCCGCCACCGCCAGTTCCTTCTTCTCCCCCGGTGGGCCCCGCCTGCGCGCTCGCTCCTGCGACTTCGGCGAGGGCTGCCGCCGCGTCGACCAGTCCCGCGCCGACGGCGTGTGGACCAAATGCACCGACCGGCCGGGCGCTGGCGGCAAGCGCCTGCCGGAGCTGTGCCGGCGTCAGCGATGGATTGGCCTGGCGCATCAGGGCGGCTACTGCGGCGGCATGGGGCGCTGCGGCAGAGGTTCCGCAGAACCGCCAGTCCTCTCCCCAAAGGGAGGCGAAAAACGTCGTCACCCCGCAGTCCGTGGCCACCAGATCTGGCTTGGAGAGCGTTTCGGGAGAGGGCAGCGCCGCGGCCGGCAAGGTGCCGCTCACCGGGCCGAAGTAGTGGGTGACCGGCCCGCGGGACGAGTACCTCTCGGGTTCGGAGGTGGTGTTGAAGCGAACTGCGCCCACGCCGATCGCGCTGGCCGCGCCGGCGTGACCGAAGATCGTCGGACCGACCGCGTCCCCCCCGCCTGAGTGCGGATACTCGGTGGCGGTGACCCCGCCGCCGTTCTCCATCAGGACGAACTTGAGCCTGGGCGCGGCACCGCTGTAGCGGTTGATCGCCAGTTGAACCTGCACCGGGGAGGAGCCATTGTTTTCCCACTGGAAGAACTCGAAAGGCTGCTGCGTACCCACCGGGCTCGCGTTGTCTTCGATGCTCCAAACCGGAACGCCGCCGGATTTGACCAGGTTGCCTTCGCCGTCGAGCAGAAACGCATCGAGATCGGCGTTGACGCCGTGCCACGGTTCCGCCCATTGAAGGTCGACCGTGAGCGTTGCCCTCTTTTCGACCGTGATGCCGAACGTGTTGTCGACTCCGCCGCCAGGGTCGAAGTCCATGCAATGGCTGGCATTGAGGAGGATCCCCTGAAGCGCTTCGAAGACCGTCAGGCCGGCCGGACAGCTTCCCGCGTCGCGGAATTGCGGTGCCTCCCAGGAGGCGATCTCGTTCCCCGTGCCCGCTTCGATCAGGTTGTCGTTGCCGGCCGCGGAGAAGTAGGAGGCGCCCCCTCCGACCACATTGTTGACCGCGACGCTCACCGGGCCGTCCTGAAAGAAGGGCTCGTCGAAGTAGGCGACGTCGTCGGCGATCACCTGCGCACCGGCGCCCCCTTTGCCCGGTGGGTTGGCCAGTCTTTCGATGTTTTCGGCAAACGCGGTTTCGCCGGTGAAGGCGGTGGCGAAGGCGAGCTTGGCGCCCGGCGCGACATCGTGGACGATCTGGGACATGGCGCGACCCTCGTCCTCGCCTTCCGTGCTGGAGTCGTCAAGCACGCTCACGGGCGCACGCTGGCCGGGACAGGTGTTGCCGACCCCCGGCAGGTCCCCGCTGCTCACGTCCTGCGATGCGGTTGTGGCGACCGGGCCGCTGCCGTCCGCCGCTTCGGTTGCCCTGTTGTAGGAGTCGGAGAGGATGCCGACGGTGACGCCGCTGCCGTCGACGCCAAATGCCTGCCGTGCTTCCCCCGGTTCGTCACCTGCGTGAAGTTGCCCGACGCCCTCCGACACAACCGCTCCGGACGGGCAGCCGGATGCGTAGGCGATCGGCTTCAGCACCTCCTTTGCCTCGGTGACGCCAGGCACGCCGCTCAGCGCCTGCAGCTCGCTCGGCTTTGCCGCCACCGTGACCGTCTGGTAGCGGCGGCTGACGTTGACGACGCCGGCGCCGGCGGCGCGCAGTTCGTCGACCGCGGCGGCGGCGCCACGGTCGAAGCGGACTTCGACCAGAATGCGGTTGCCTTCGCGAACGAGGCTGCCGGGTCCCTCCGCGGCGAGGCTCAGTTTCCGCGCCTGCTCGACCGGCGGCGCGTCCCGTACCGATGGCCGCTCCAACTCGGCCAGCCGCGGTGAGAGCGTGCCCTTGGCGGCGGAGACGGCAGCCGGCGCGGAGGCAGGCGCCAGGGCGCATGCCACGGCCAGACCACAGGCCAGCGCCAGCGCCACGATCCGACCGAGCCCCGCGCAGCGGTGGGGAGGTGTCCCTGGCAGCATCACTGTCAAAGTTATCGGCCGACCATGGTGGTTCCTCAACACCGCAGGACCCCCTCCGTTGTGGGCTCGGTTGCCAGATTCGCGATCGGCGGAGTGATCGCGCTCGCCGTCGTCGGCGCGGTCAGCTTCCTCATGCTTCGCAACGTGGGCACCACCGAGGCGCTGAAGAACGCCCGAGAGGTCACCCAGATCGTCGGCCGCGGAATCGTCGAACCGAATCTCGCCCAGGGCCTGGTCGAAGGCCGGCCGGCAGCGCTCGCCCGCTTCGACCGCGTCATCCACGCTCGCGTGCTGCGCGACCCGATCGTACGCGTGAAGCTCTGGGCTCCCGACGGGAGAGTCGTCTATTCGGATGCCCGGCACCTAATCGGCCGCCACTTCGAACTGGGCTCCGACGAGGTCGCCTCGCTGCACACCGGCAAGGTCGATTCTGGCGTCAGCGACCTCTCGCTGCCCGAGAACCGCTCCGAGCAAGGGCAGGGCAAGCTGCTCGAGGTCTACCTGCCAGTCAGAACACCGACCGGGATGCCACTGCTGTTCGAGGCATACCAGCACTTCAGCTCGGTCGCCTCGAGCGCCCGCGACGTCTGGCTCGCCTTCCTGCCGGCGCTGCTGGTCGCGCTGTTCGTCCTCTATCTGGTGCAGCTGCCGCTCGCCGCCTCGCTGGCCCGACGGCTGCGCCGCGGCAGCCGCGAGCGCGAAGCGCTGCTCGAGCGAGCCGTCGATGCCTCCACCGCCGAGCGCCGCCGCATCGCCGGCGAGCTGCACGACGGCACGGTGCAGGACCTCGCCGGGCTCTCCTTCAACCTCGCGGCGGCGGCGGAGCGAACCGCGGCCAGCGACCCCGAGGCGGCTCGCGAGTTGCGCAGCGGGGCCGAGCAGGCCCGGCATAGCGTGCGCGGGCTGCGCAGCCTGCTGGTCGAGATCTACCCGCCGAGTCTGCGCCAGGCCGGCCTCTCGTCTGCAATCTACGACCTGGTCGGACCGCTGGCCGCACGCGGCGTTGCGACCAGCGTCGACGTCTCCAACGACCTCGAGCTGAGCCCGGAGGACGAAGCGCTGCTCTTCCGCGTCGCGCAGGAGACCGTCCGCAATGCCGCGGCTCACGCACAGGCGCATAGGCTCGACATCTCCGTGTCCAGGACCGCAAACGGAATCTCGATGACCGTCGCCGACGACGGTCGCGGATTTGACCCCCGACAGGCTGGCGAGCGAACCGGCGAAGGCCACTTCGGCCTCTCGCTCCTGCGCGATCTCGCTGCCGATGCCAACGCCGAGTTGAACGTCGAATCCAACCCCGGCGCCGGCACCCGCGTCACGATCGAGCTGGCGGCGCGATGATTCGCGTCCTGCTCGCCGAGGATCATCCCGTCGTTCGCGCTGGACTCGAGGGATTGCTGGCCGCAGCGGCGGACATCGAATTGGTCGGTGCCGCCGCCGACGGCGAGGAGGCCGTTTCCCTCGCCGAAAAGCTGAACCCGAGCGTAGTCCTGATCGATCTCTCGATGCCGCGACTCGACGGGATCGAGGCGACGAAGCGAATCGTTGCCGCCAATGCCGACGCCCGCATCGTCGTCCTCACCGCGTTCTCGGACCGCGAGCGAATCCTCGGTGCGCTTGACGCCGGGGCGCTCGGCTACCTGCTCAAGGACGCTGCGCCGGAGGAGCTGTTGGGCGCGATTCGCGCTGCCGCCCGCGGGGAGGCACCGCTGGCACCAAAGGCCGCCAGCGAGTTGCTTGCCGCCCGGGCCGGGCAACGCGAGGCCGAACTGACCGAGCGCGAGCGGGAGGTGCTCGCGCTTGTCGCCGAGGGGCTGCCAAACAAGCTGATCGCCCAACGCCTGGAGATCAGCGAAAAGACCGTCAAGTCCCATCTGACCAGGGTCTTCGAGAAAATCGGCGTCACCGACCGCACCCAGGCCGCGCTGTGGGCGGGGCGCCACGGAATCGGCCCCACCTGAACGACGAACGGCCTCGCCGTCCGGCGAGGCCGCCAACCCGTCGAACCAGGCGCGGTCTACTTGCGGCCGTTCTTGTGCTGACCCTTGTCGTGGCCCTTGCCCTTGTCGTGGCCCTTGCCCTTGTCGTGGCCGCTCCGACCCTTGCCCTTGTCCGGGCTGTTGCGGTCGTGACGCTTGGCGCTCTGGGCCTTGTCGGGGCTGACCTGCTGACCATGGTCGGTGCTCGCCTGGGCGACTCCGGCTCCGCCGATCGCCATCGCACCGGTGATCCCGGCAACTGCAAGAACTCGCGTGAATTTGTTCATCTTGGTGACTCCCTTGGTAGTGGTGACGTTCACGGGAGCCAGCATGCGCGAGGCTCGGTCGGTATCTCAAGAGGACATTGGTCTTAGGACGTGTCTCAAACCCCGCGCGTGCGACTGGCGAGCGCCGGACCGAGCGGGGCGAGGACGCAGGAGGCCGGCCAATGCCGGGTGCATTGCCGGCCTCCGAGGACGGCCGCACCGCGAAGCGTCCGCCGCCGCCAGGCGTGCGTGGGGGGTTTGAGACACGTCCTAAGGACCTTCTGGCGCCCCTCCCCCCTCAGCCGCGCGGGAGAGGGACGCCGAAGCCCGGAAGGGCGCTAACGCTGCGGGGTGCCGTGAAAGCAGCCGAGCGTGTAGGGGTATTCGAGGGTGGCGTTGTAGTGGTAGATCCGCTGCCAGCGACCTTCGTAGAAGACCTTGCTGACCCTGCCGTGGCAGGCGTCGAGGTCGTCGTTGGTGAGCAGCTTGCCACCGTGGCCACGCGGTCCGTAGATCGGGTAGCCGTCGAGCGCGTATCCGACCAGTCCGGAGACGCGGTGCTTCGATTCTCCCCTGGTCAGGCAGGACGGGATGTCGTGGTAGTGGTAGAGGCCACTCTGCTGCGGGTGGCCGCCGCAGAGGTCCTGGACCTCGTGGGCGACCGCGTCGCGGTCCACGGCGTCCAGCGCGTTGAAGATCGCCACACCGTCCTTGGCAATGCCGATCGGCCCCATCGAGAGGCAGCTCGGAATCGAGGCCGCCCTCGGATGGCGCGGCAGCGAATAGCGAACCCCCTGCGAGCGGATCGAGTTGGGGTTGCGGTCGTAGCGGTAGGCGTCGTCGCTCGAGCCGATCGGGAATTCCCCGGTCGCCAGCCCCTTGGGCAGTCCGTTGCCGGAGAGGGTTCGCCAACTCGAACCGGTCCGCTGGCGAAACCGTGCGCTGGGCCAATGAACCGAGCCGTCGACCGTCGCCTTCGCGGTCAGGTCGAAGGTCCCGTTGCTGTGTATCCAGGGCCCTTCGACCTGGGCGCCACCACCGCCGGGCGGGCCGGCGGCGGCGCCAGGACCAGTGCCGCAGGAGTAGACGTAGCCGCGCCGCGGCCCTGAGGTCGTCACCCTGCCGTCGCCGATCGGCAGCGACTTCGGGTTGGCCGAGGACGCCGTGGCGGCGCCCAGCGAAACGCCACCGAGACCCGCCATCCCGGCGGCAATGGCGCCGGCGGCGAACATGACAGGTACGAGCAGGATGAAAATCTGGGTGCGACGAGAGCTGTTCATGGGTCCCCTTTCTGTGGCTTTCTGGCCGCAGCATCGATGGCTCGGATGAGCCTCCGATCAGAGCTCTGTAAGGGCTCTGTAAGGGCGTCGTCGAGGCGGTTTCCGGGGAGGCCACGGCCCGACCCTGCTACGGTCCCCGCGTTAGGCCGGAATTACCGGCGAAGTTTGTGTCTAGCGCTCGCGTCGTTGCTTTACCGAAGCCTCCGCGTTCGCAGCACATCAAGTGGAGGCAAATGCATGCCAACAGGAACTGTCAAGTGGTTCAGCGACGACAAGGGCTACGGGTTCATCACGCCCGACGACGGCTCGAAGGACGTCTTCGTGCATCACAGCGCGATTCTCGGTGAGGGCTTCAAGTCCCTGACCGAGGGCTCCAAGGTGAGCTACGAGTCCGAAGAAGGCCCCAAAGGCCCGGCCGCGGCGAGCGTTCAGCAGACCTCGTAGCGACACTTCGCTCTTAGCGTCATGGGGGCTCGCCACCGGCGAGCCCCTTTTTCGCCTTCACTGACCATGACCACCCGAGACGACCTGCGCAACATCGCGATCATCGCCCACGTCGACCACGGCAAGACGACGCTGGTCGACGCAATGCTCTGGCAGACGGGCGCCTTCCGCAAGGGCCAGGACGTCGCCGAGCGAGTGATGGATTCGATGGACCTGGAGCGTGAGAAGGGCATCACGATCCTCGCGAAGAACGCTGCCGTCCACCACCGCGGCGTCAAGCTGAACATCGTCGACACGCCGGGCCACGCGGACTTCGGCGGCGAGGTGGAGCGAGGCCTGACCATGGTCGACGGCGCGCTGCTGCTGGTCGATGCCTCCGAGGGGCCGCTCCCGCAGACCCGTTTCGTCCTCCGCAAGGCGCTGGAGGCGAAGCTTCCGGTGGTCCTCGTGATCAACAAGGTCGACCGTCCGGACGCCCGCATCGCGGCGGTCGTCGACGAGGTCTACGAGCTCTTCATCGAGCTCGACGCGGGCTCCGAGCAGATCGACTTCCCGATCGTCTACACCAACGCCAGGGCCGGCTGGGCGTCGCTCGAGGAGGACAGCGAGGGCACCGACCTCTCCCCCCTGCTCGACCTGATGGTCGACCGGATCCCAGCGCCCGAGTACGACCCCGCGCACCCGTTCCAGGCGCACGTCACCAACCTCGACGCCGACCCCTACGTCGGGCGGCTGGCGCTGTGCCGGATTCGCAACGGCACCGTCCGCAACGGCCAGCCGATCGCCTGGTGCCAGGCGAACGGCAACATCGAGCGGGCGGCGATCACCGAGCTCTACGTGACCGAGGCGCTGGACCGCGTTGCCGCCGAGCAGGCCGGGCCGGGCGAGATCATCGCCGTCGCCGGTCTGCCCGAGGTGACGATCGGCGAGACGCTCGCCGATCCGGGCGACGCCCGCCCGCTGCCGGTGATCACGGTGGACGAACCCTCGCTGTCGATCGTCGTCGGCATCAACACCTCTCCGCTGGCCGGAAGCGAGGGCAGCAAGCTGACCGCGCGTCAGATCCGTGCCCGCCTCGACGCGGAGCTGGTCGGCAACGTCTCGATCCGGGTCGGCGACACCGAACGACCCGATGCCTGGGAGGTGCAGGGACGCGGAGAGCTGCAACTGGTCGTCCTGCTCGAGATGATGCGCCGCGAAGGCTTCGAGCTGACCGCCGGGCAGCCCCGGGTGATCACCAGGGAGATCGACGAAAGGGTGCACGAGCCGGTCGAACGATTGACGCTCGACATTCCCGACGAGTACGTCGGCGCTGTGACCCAGTTGCTGGCCCAGCGCAAGGGCCGCCTCGACCAGATGGTGAACCACGCCACGGGCTGGGTGCGCATGGACTACCTGATCCCGGCGCGCGGCCTGATCGGCCTGCGGACCGAGTTCCTAACCGAGACCCGTGGCTCCGGCATCCTGCACCACGTCTTTGACCGCTGGGAGCCCTGGGCGGGTGAGCTGCGCACCCGGCCGACCGGATCGCTGGTCGCCGATCGGCGCGGAGCCAGCGCCAGCTACGCGCTGTTCAACCTCCAGGACCGCGGCACGCTCTTCGTCGAGCCGGGTGAGCAGGTCTACGAGGGGATGATCGTCGGTGAAAACAGCCGCGCGGAGGACATCGACGTAAACGCGATCAAGGAAAAGCACCAGACCAACGTGCGCGCGGCGAGCGCCGACGTCCTGGTCCGCCTCTCACCCCCCAAACACCTCTCACTCGAGGCCGCCTTGGAGTTCCTGCGCGATGACGAGTGCGTCGAAGTCACGCCCGAGTCGGTGCGCCTGCGCAAGGTCGAACTCGACAAGATCAGGCGCCAGAAGGCGGCGCGTCAGGGCGACGCGGCGCCGCGCGGCCGCTGAGACCCGCCGCACCGAAGGAGACTCGGGAACCGCCGACCCCGAAGGGCCGGCGGGTTCCCGGACTGGGCCCCTGCCCAAACCTGCCTCGAGACCTCGCCCCTGCGGCCGGTCCCGAGACTCATGAAGCGCTAGACCGTGGCGGCCGCCTGCTCTGACTGACTGCCCTCGGACTCCCTGGCCTTCGCATCGGCCTCCGGAGTCGGCTCGTCGACGTTGCGCGGCAGCAGCACTTCTTTGGCGATCACCAGGCGCTGGATCTGGCTCGTGCCCTCGTACAGCTGCATGATCTTCGCGTCGCGCATCAGTTTCTCGACCGGGTACTCCTTGATGAAGCCGTAGCCGCCATAGACCTGGACGGCGTCGACCGTGATCTCCATCGCCGAGTCGGCGGCGAAGCGCTTGGCCTCGGAGGAGACCAGCGTGTTGCGCTTGCCCTGGTCGAGCAATACCGCCGAGTTCCAGACCAGCAGCCGGGCGGCATCCACCTTGGTTGCCATGTCGGCGATCATGAACTGGATCGCCTGATGCATCGCGATCGGCACGCCGAACTGGACCCTTTCCTTGGAGTACTCGGCCGCGAATTCGAACGCGGCGCGTCCGATGCCAACCGCCATCGCGGCCACCCCCGGACGGGTGCGGTCGAGGGTCATCATCGCCAGTTTGAAGCCCTTGTTCTCCTCGCCCAGCATGTTCTCCGCCGGGACCTCGACTTCGTCGAAGCCGATCGTCGCCGTGTTGGAGGCCCGCTGGCCCATCTTGTCCTCCTTCTTGTCGACGCTGACCCCCGCGGAGTCGGCATCGACGACGAAGGCAGTGATCCCGCGGTGGCCCGCCTCGGGATCGGTCTTCGCGTAGACCGTGAACCAGTCGGCGTGGCTGCCGTTGGTGATGAAGCACTTCGACCCGCTGAGCACCCACTTGTCGCCCTTCTTGACGGCGCGGGTCTTCATCCCGGAGACATCGGAGCCCGCGTCGGGCTCGGTCAGGCAGAAGGAGGCGAGCTTCGGCTCCTCGGCGAGCAGCCCGAGGTACTTCTTCTTGGTCTCCTCGGAGCCACCGAGCATGACCGGAGCGCTGGCCAGACCGTTGCAGGTCAGGGAGGTGCCGATGCCCGAGCATCCCCAGCCCATCTCCTCCTCGATCAGCGTGCCGGAGAAGTAGTCGAGCCCCGGCCCGCCGTAGGCCTCGGGGATGTGGGTGTTCATCAACCCGACCTCCCAGGCCTTCTCGACGATGTCCTGCGGCCAGGTACCGTCCTTGTCGTACTCCCAGGCGACCTTGCGGATCTCTTTCTCCGCGAAGTTGTGCGCCAGCTCTCGCAGATCCTTCTGCTCGTCGGTCAGGGTGAAGTCAACCACGGCTCGAAGCTCCTTTTCGGTGGTGGGAGTAGCGGCTGATTGACTGGTCAGTCAACCAGTCCGAAGAGTAGCGAATGATTCGGACTAAGGGAACTCCCCACTTCGGACTGGGGGGAACTCCCTACCCTTGAGGCATGGAGCCCTCGCTGGCCGCCATCGGGATCGACACCGGCACCGTCCTGGCGCTGATCACCGTCATCGCCCTGCCGATTGCCGCGATTGCCTTTGCACGATCGGGCTCGGCCTGGAAAAGCGTCGGCAAGGGACCGCTTGCCATCGACCAGGACCTTCCCGCGGGGCGACCGGGTCCCGCAGCCCCAGTCGACAGGGCGCTCCAGGCCGCCGAGACACGGCAGATGCTCGAGGCCAAGTCCTACCGGCGCCAGCAACGCGGCGAACCCCCGCTCGACGTGGAGGCTGAGGCAAAGCGGCTCCTCGAGCCCCCCACGGCCCCGACTTCCGCCGACGCTGAGCTGCGCGACGAAGTCCGCCGGCTGGTCGTCGCCCGCAACGAACGACGGCTTCGGCGGGGCCAGGAGCCGCTCGACGTCGATAGCGAGACCGAGCGACAGCTCGCTGATCTCGTAGGATCGGGTTGATGGCGGGCCCTGATCCGGACAAGCTGGTCGAGGTCGACGAGCTGCTGCTGCAGCCCGGGACCTATTTCAACCCCCAGACCGAGGTGCTCGTGGTGGTCGACGACTCGACGTCCCTTGACCAGGAGGTCTTCAACATGGAGCGCTACGAGGGCGCCGAGTGGGTGCGGATCTCCGACGACGTCCCGATCGACGAGGACCGGCGCGACGAAACCCTCGAGCGGTTCCAGACCCACTACCACCCGGGCTCGGCCGGATCGGTGTCCGCAACCGCGCTCGAGCAGGGCGACGAGGAGCTCGACGAGGACGAGAGCGGCCAGGAGCCGGGTCGCGAGGACTGATGCTGGAGGCCGGGCAGCAGGCACCCGACTTCACGCTGCCCGATCAGGCGGGCAATGAGTTGACGCTCTCGGACCTGCGCGGCCAGACCGTCGTCCTCTACTTTTATCCCCGCGCCGATACGCCGGGCTGCACGGTCCAGGCCTGTGGCGTGCGCGACCGCCGGGCCGACTACCGCGCGGCGGGCGCCCGAGTGCTGGGGATCTCCCCGGACCCGGTCGAGGACGTCGGCAAGTTCGCCGACAAGTTCGACCTCGATTTCACCCTGCTCGCCGACGCGGATCACACCGTCGCCGACGCCTACGGCACCTGGGTCGAGAAGTCGATGTACGGGAAGCGATACTGGGGCGTGCAGCGCGCGACGTTCCTGATCGGCCCGGACGGCGCGATCGCCCGGGTCTTCCCCAAGGTCTCGCCCAAGACGCACGACGACGTGGTCTTGGACGCTCTCGCGAGCCTTTCCCGGTAGGGACAGAGGGCCTCAGGGTCCACCCGAAAACCCGCGTGTGTGCGACTGGTGTGCGCCGAACCAAGCGGGGCAAGACTCCGTTCGTCATCTGTACCGCTCCGCGACACAAAGAGCGAACGGAGTCTCGCCCAGGCGATTCCAGCCGCTCCGTTCGTCATCTGTACCGCTCTGCGACACAAAGAGCGAACGGAGTTCGCATCCGCCCCGATCCTGCCTTCTTCGGCTGCGCCAGTCGCGTAACGCCGCCGCCGACGCCCCTCATTCACTGGGACCTCGCCTAACGGCCACCCCTAGCCTCTGACCGCCTGGGGGCCCCTACCAGCCTCTCCCCTGTTTGCCCTCCTCACCTGCAAGTAGGAGGGCAAACAGGGGAGAGGCTGTTTGTCTCATCGATCATCGAGATGGTCGCCTCGGGTTCACCAGACCCCCTTTGAACACCTCATCCAGGAATTTCGAGAATCGAACATCGAAATGTTCGTTTCGGGTCCACCGCGCCCGTTTCGAATACCTCATCCAGAGATTTTGAGAATCAATCATCAGCTGTTCGTTTCGGGTCGGCGACCTCTTTCGAACACCTCGCTCGGAGCGTCGATCGTTCGGTCGAACCTCAATTCGGCGGAACGATCGACGCTGGGTTCTTTCGGGGGCGGTGGCGACGACCGTTTGAGATGAAGGATGGACTCTCAGGCGGTGACGGCCACGATGACGATGTAGGTCGTGTAGAGCGCGAACCAGGCGAAGACCATGGGTAGCTGGAAGCGCCCGCGCCGGTGCAGGGCCTCGTAGGCGAGAAGCCCGCCCACCAGTCCCAGCCCTGCGGAGACGGCGGCGTTTGCACTCAGTGCCCAATCGGTGAAGACGAGGCCGATCCCAACCGGGATGGTCGACTGGAAGACCATCGCCCCGGTGATGTTGCCAAGCGCCAGCGAGTCCTTGCCCTCGCGCACCCAGAAGAAGCTGTTGACCTTCTCCGGCAGCTCGGTGGCCAGCGGCGCGAGGATGAGCGCAAGCACGACCGCCTGGACGCCGAGGTCTTCGGCGATGCCCAGCAGCTCCTGGACGAACAGGTGAGCCCCGCCGACCATCGCTCCGAGCCCGACCAGGAGCTGAATCGCCGCGAGGACGATTCCCGGATTGGTGCGGTGCTCGGGGCGCCGCTCGAAGACGAGCGGCGCCAGCGTCTCGTGGTCCTGGACGGTGCCGGCCCCGCGCAGGGTGCGACGGATGTAGAGCGGGTAGGCGGCAACGAAGGCGATCCCGACCGGAATGCGCAGGGCCGGCGGCGCTCCCCAGGCAAGCGCCAGCCCGGCGCCGAAGAAGACCAGGAAGGTGACGATGTCCCGCTCCACGGTCGGCGCGTGCGCGTTGAGGGCAACCCCCTGCGCCCGCCGGTCCCGATACAGGTACGCGAAGAGGCCCACCAGGCCCATCGCCAGGGTCCCGAGCAGGAAGGGAGCGCCGACGATCGCCCCGATCGCCACCTGGTCGGCCCCCTGGGCGGCACCCACCAGGGCAACGATGGCGACCAGCGTCTCGGGCATCGCGGTCCCGACCGCGGCCAGAATGCTGCCGACCGCTCCCTCTCCTATCTCAAGCCGGCGCCCGATCCACTCCACCGCGTTGGTGAAGAGCAGCGCACCGGCGAGGATGATCGCGAAGCTGAGTGCCAGCAGCAAGCCGCTCATGCGCCGCGGGCGACCCGCCGCCTGGCCGAGGGCCGCCCGCGAAACCGCCGCGCTGCTGCTAGCGCAGCTTGGCGCACTTCTGCAGGTCGACCGGGGTTCGCGCGCCCTGCAGGCACTTCAGATAAGCCTGCGGATTGCCGCCCCCGGCCGAACCGCCGCCGGTCGAGCCACCAAGGCCTTCCAGCAGGTTGCCCAGGCCTTCGCCTTCGCCGTTGAGCGTGCCGAGCAGTTCGATCGGGTTGACACCCAGCTTCAGGAAGAGGTCGTTGAGCGGCTTCGCTCCCTGTGGCGCGGAGATTTCCTGTTCCTCGTTGACGCCGGTGAGGCTCAGATCCAGGTTGAGCTCGACGCTCTTCGGCCCGCTCCCCGAGCTCTTCGGGGGTTCTATCTCGAGCTGCGCTGAGGCCCTGCGCAGGATGTTGTCGTCCCCAACGTAGACCTCGATCTTCGCGGTCTTCACGGCGCTCTTCACCTGGTTCTTTGCTTCGCTGAGTTCATCCTTCGAGGGCAGCGGGCCCGCTGCCCCGAGCTGCGCGCTGCAGGCGGGGTCTTCGACGAGCTTGAGCACCGAGTCGATCGCACCGGAGATGTCGAGGTCGCCGCTCACCTTGGAGGTGCTAGTTCCGCCGACGTCAGCGCTGCCTTCGTTTTCGAGGTTGTCGATGAAATCCGCGACCTTCAGCTTGCCGGCCGCTTCCTGGCAGGCCGTCAGGTCGGACGCCTTGCCCCCACCCTGGTGCTGGGCTTCCTTGAGCGCCGATTCGACGAAGCTGAAGGTGGTCGGGTCGACTTCGTAGAAGGTGCCTTGGTAGTTGACGTAGGCGCTGTTGGGAAGCAGCACCAAGCCGCCGTTGAACTTGACGTCTTCGCCGTTGAACGAGCCATTCACCTTGGCGGTCAGGTCCAGCTGGGGAAGCTTTTGTCCCTCTTCGGCCTGGAACGGGCCGGAGAGGCGAATGTCGACATTGCCCCCTTCCTTGCCCTTAGCCTTGATTCCAAGCGAGAGGTCGAGATCGGCGCCTTGGATGCCCTGCAGCGTGGCGTCGTCGACGACCGTTTGCGGGTCCTTGTTGCTGTTCCCTCCGCCTCCGCAGGCAACAAGTCCGGTTGCCAGCGCGAGCAGGGCGGCGAATGCGAGAAGGAATCGAAGTCGGCTCAAAGCGGTAGGCCTCCTGGATGGGGTTCAGGGCGGATCCTAAGGCTAACGCCGCACAGCCGCGTCTCGCGGCGGGACGGGGCTGGCCGTGGGGGCTGACTATCATCGGAGCGGATGGACGCTGCGCCCGCACCGGAATCCGTTGCCGAGATGAAGGAGTCGCTCGCCCGCGCCCAGTACCTGGCGGACGAGCCCGCCGCGCTGGTCTCGTTCCTCGCGCAGCGACTGGGCAAGCCGATTCTCGTCGAGGGGCCGGCGGGGGTCGGCAAGACGGAGCTGGCCAAGGCATTCTCTCGCGCCACCGGTCGCGAGCTGGTCCGCCTGCAGTGCTACGAGGGGCTCGACGAGGCCAAGGCGCTTTACGAGTGGAACTACCGCAAGCAGCTCCTGCGCATCCAGGCCGGCGGCGAGGACGGCTGGGAGGATGTCCACGGCGACATCTTCAGCGAGGAGTTCCTGCTGGAGCGCCCGCTGATGAAGGCGATCGCGAACAGCGAGCCGGTCGTCCTGCTGATCGACGAGATCGACAAGACCGACCAGGAGTTCGAGGCGATGCTGCTGGAGCTGCTCTCCGACTTCCAGATCACGATCCCCGAGCTGGGACAGGTGACAGCGAGCTCGATGCCGATCGTCGTCCTCACCTCGAACAACTCCCGCGAGCTGACCGAGGCGCTGAAGCGCCGCTGCCTGTACCTCTGGCTCGACTACCCCGACCTGGAGCGGGAGATGGAAATCGTCCGCCTGCACGCACCCGACCTGCCGGAGGCCCTGGCCCAGCGCCTGGTCGAGGTGGTTCAAATGGTGCGCGCGCTGGACGTCAAGAAGCCGCCTTCGATCGCCGAGTCGATCGACTGGGCGCGCACCCTGCTCTTGATGGGCGCCGAGGACATCGACCGCGAGACCTTCAAGCAGTCGATGTCGATCATCGTCAAGCACCGCACCGACATCGACCTCGTCGCGGAGCGAGTGGGGTTGAAGCTGCCCGGTGCGCCTGCCCAGGCACCGGGGTGACCGCGCCGGACGTCTCTCCCTTCGGGCCACGAGCCGACGCCGGACCACCCGGCCTGGCGGCGAAGCTGCTGGGGTTCTGCGACGAGCTGCGCGACGAAGGCGTTGCGGTGGGCACCTCGGAGCTGCTCGACGCCTTCGCGGCCCTCGAACAGGTCCCCTGGACCTTGCAGGACGATTTCCGGGAGGCGCTGGCGGCGACCGTCGCCAAGTCCCAGGAGGACCGGCGCCTCTTCGAGCTCCTGTTCGAGCGCTGGTTCTTTCGGGCCGCGGAGTCGGAGGCAATCGAGCGGGGAATCGGCGAGCGAGGGGAGCGCCACGAGGGCGGTCAGCTCGACATCGACGAGCTGACCGAGCAGGTCCGCCGGGCGATCGTCGAGGGTCGGGAGGGCCAGATGCGCGACCTGGCACGGCTTGCGATCGCCGCCTTCGGCCGCCAGGGGGAGGGCTCCGGGGTGGTGGGCGTCGACGTGCAGCGCATCCGGCGCACCCTTGGTCTGTCCACCGGAGCCCAGCCGTCGACCGACGACGGCAGCGCCGAGCTGCCACCGATCGATCGTGAGCAGCTAAACCGCTTCGAGCGCCACCTGCGCCGTGAGCTGGAACGCGATCTGATCGAGCGCACGTCCACCCTGCCGGCGTCCCGGCCGCTCGCCGATCTCGACCGCGCCCTGCCGACCAGCCCCACCCAGGACCTCGCGGCCGTCCACCGCGCCGTCTCGCAGATGAAGCGGCGGCTGGCGACGCTCGGCCAGGAGCAGCGCGGGCGTCGCAGCGGGCTGGCTGTCGACGTTCGCCGCACGATGCGCGCCTCGCTGGAGACCGGCGGCGTGCCACTGCGGCTGCGCTACCGGCCGAAGCGCCCCCGGCGCCCGGAGATCTACGTGCTCTGCGACGTGTCCACGTCGGTCACCTCGGCCAGCGTCTTCTTCCTCTCGGTGCTGCACGCCCTGCACGACTCGTTCCGCAAACTGCGCAGCTTCGTCTTCATCGAGCGGATCTCCGAGGTGACCGAGGTCTTCGAGCACGAGAGGGACTTCAGGGCGGTTGCCGAGCGGATCTCCAGCGAGGGCGGTGTCGCCGACGTATCCGGCTACACCGACTACGGCAGGGTCTGGCTGGAGTTCCTCACCGAGATCTCCGACGACCTCGACCCGCGCTCGACGGTGATCGTCCTCGGCGACGCCCGCACGAACGGGCGCGAGCCCCACACGGAGGTCTTCGCGGAGATCGCCTCACACGCGGGGCGCCTCTTCTGGCTGAACCCCGAGCCAAAGCTCTACTGGAACTACGGCGACTCGGTGATGGCTGCCTACGAGCGCCACTGCGACGGCGCCTTCGAGTGCTGGACCACCCGCCACCTGGAGAGCTTCGTCAACGTGGTCGCGGGCGGCGTGCCCAGGGACTGATGCCTACCTGGGCGCCCAGGCGTCCGGGGAGGCCGACAGCTCCTCGACAACCGGCGGGAGGTCACCGCTGACCAGATCGGCCAGCGTGACGTGCTCGACCACGGCCCGCAGGTTGGCCCGCACGGCGATCCAGACCTCCTGCAGATGCCGGGCGTTGCCGCGGTATTCAATCGACTCGGGCGGGGCCGACTGCACGTGGGCGATCGGCCCCTCGACGGCTCGCACGACATCGGCGATCGTGATCGTGTCGGCGGGCTTCGCCAGCCAGTAGCCGCCCTTGGCGCCGCGACGGGCGCGAACGATGCCGGCGTGCTTCAGCTCCAGCAGGATGTGCTCCAGGAACTGCAGCGGGATGTCCTGCGACTCGGCCAGCCGCTCGCCCTTTACGGGACCCTCTTTGGTGGCCGCCAGCTCGGCTGCGGCGCGCACTGCGTAATCGGCCTTGGCTGAAACACGCATGGCCGCAGTAAATCAGCCGATCGTCTCGGGAGCGAGATCTCCGACCTCATCCGCCTGCCGCTCGCGGCGGCGGTTGAGCCAGTGCGGAGCGGCGAGGATCAGGCCGAGGCCAAGCGCTGCCAAGCCGGCGGCGATCGGCCAGACCGTCGGGTCGCCCTTCTGGATGGTGACGATCCCCGAGCCGACCAGCACGATCCCGAGACCGGTGCGGATGACGCCCTGCGGCGCCTTGTCGGAGAGCGCCGCGCCGATCACCACGCCCGGCACCGAGCCGATCAGGATGGTGCCGGCAAGGACGAAATCGACGTTGCCCCCGACCCAGTGCGCGATTCCCGCCGCCCAGAGCAGGATCGCGGCGTGGAAGACGTCGGTGCCGACAACCTTCTTGGGCGAGAGCCGGTAGACGGCGATCAGCAGGATCGCGATCACGGTGCCCGAGCCCGCCGAGGTGATTCCGATGACGAAGCCGGTGGTCGCACCGATCACGACCGCCGCGACTTTGTGACGGCGTTGGACATCGAAGCGCTCGCGCTCGCTGATCAGGCTGCGCAGGATCAGCGCTCGGGCGAGCGTCACGATTCCGACCATCAGCAGCGTGCCGCCGAGGACGGCGTAGACGAGCGAGTTGAGACGATCGGCGTTCACGTGCTGCTCGAGGACGGAGATGATCGCGACGCCGAGGACCGCAGCCGGAACGCTGCCCATCGCCAGCCACTTGACCAGATCCATGTTCACGGTGTCCATCCGCTTGTGGCGCCAGCTGCCGACCGTCTTGGTGATCGCCGAGTAGAAGATGTCGGTGCCGATTGCGGTCGTCGGCTGGATGCCGAAGATGAGGATCAGCAGCGGGGTCATCAGCGATCCGCCGCCCATTCCGGTCATCCCCACGAGGATGCCGATGCCGAGTCCGAAGATGATGATGGCTGGGTCCATTGCGAGTGCGTTCCGGCGGGTTATGGACTTTCTTGACCTTCTTAGTCAAAAGCCCGAAGTGCGCCAGGATACCAGCATGCCCACGGAAACTGGGGGATTCGGCACCGGGGGCAGATCGCCTGCTTCCCAGGAGACCGCCCGGGTCGCCGTCTCGATTCGCGGCCTGCGTCACGCCTACGGGCAACTGCAAACGATCGAGCGCCTCGATCTCGAGGCCCCGCCCCACCGGGTGCTGGGCCTGGTCGGGCCCTCCGGGTGCGGAAAGTCCACCCTGCTGGAGCTGATCTGCGGCCTGCAGGAGCAGGCGGGGGGCACAATCGAGGTGGGTGGAGCGCAGGCCCCCGGCGACCGCCTCGCCCGCTGTGCGTTCATGCCACAGCGCGACATGCTCCTGCCCTGGCTCTCGGCAATCGACAACGCGGCTCTCGCGCTGCGCAATCGCCGCGTCAACCGCCGCGAGGCGCGACAGGAGGCCGGGCAGCTGTTCGAGCGCTTCGGCCTCGCCGGATTCGAGCGCGCCCATCCCGCCCAGCTATCCGGCGGAATGCGGCAGCGGGTCGCCTTCCTGCGCACCCTCGTCGCCGGCAAGCCGGTGCTGGCACTCGATGAGCCGTTCGCCTCGCTCGACGCGATCACGCGAGCCGAGATGCAGGGTTGGCTGGCCGCGGCGCTCGGGTCGGACCCGCGCACCGTCGTCCTCGTCAGCCATGACGTGGAGGAGGCGCTCTACCTCGCCGACCGCGTAGCCGTTCTCTCGGCGCGCCCGGCACGCGTCGTCGAGGAACTGAGCGCGCCGGCGCGCCGCGCCCCGGATCGCGACGCGGCCGTCACCTCACCCGACTTCGTCGCCGCCCGCGAGCGGGCGATGGCCGCCCTGCACAGGGGATCGCGATGAGTCGCTGGGCCCTTCCCGTGCTGATGGTGGCTGCGCTGATCGGCGCCTGGCAGATCGCGGCGAGCAGCGGCGCGCTCGCCGATCTCCTGGGGCTCGAATCGTTCCTCGTCCCGTCGCCCGCCGAAATCGCCTCGGCGCTCTGGGACTATCGCTCGCTGCTGGCCGAAAACGGCTGGGTGACGCTGCGCGAGATCGCGCTCGGTTTCCTGATCGGCCTCGGCGCCGGCCTGGGCTTCGCCCTGCTGCTGCGCTTCTCGGCGATCCTGCGGCACGCCTTCTACCCCCTGATGGTCGGTTCGCAGGCAATCCCGATCCCGGTGATCGCGCCGATTCTCATCGTCTGGTTCGGATTTGGGATCGGCCCGAAGCTGGTGGTCGTGGCGTTGATCTGCTTCTTCCCGGTTGCCGTCAACGCAACCGACGGCCTGCGGTCGGTGGATCCCGAGGCGACCAAGATGATGCGCACGCTCGATGCCTCCCCCTGGCAGCTGCTGCGGCGGGTCGAAGCTCCCACGGCGCTTCCGTTTGCCTTCAGTGGCGCCAAGGTCGCCGCGACGATCGCGCCGATCGCAGCCGTCTTCGGCGAGTGGGTGGGCGCCGAGTCAGGGCTTGGCGTTCTGCTCCGCGAAGACATCGCCAACCTGCAGACCGCGCGACTGTTCGCCACGACCGCCGTGCTCACGGCGATCGCGCTCGGGCTGTATGGGCTCACAGCACTCGCCGAGCGTCGCGTCGTCCGTTGGCGATAGAAAGCAGTTCCCAAAAGCCAACCGGAAAGCAGAGATGAGCGACACCACCGCCGCCAGCAGGACGCCCCGTCGACCGCTCGTCGTCGCAATTGCAATCGCCGCGGTCGCGGCGATTGTCGGCCTCGCGGCCTGTGGCGAAAAGAGCGAGAACGGCGCCGCGCAGGCGCAACCGTTCAACCTCACCCTCGACTTCTACCCCAACCCCGACCATGCCGGGATCTACATGGCCCAGAAGCTCGGCTACTTCAGCGACGCCGGGCTCGACGTGAGCATCCACACGCCCTCCGACCCCGCGGCGCCGATCAAGCAGGTCGCCGCCGGCCAAACCGACCTGGCGATCTCCTACGAGCCCGAGGTCCTCCTCGCCAACGACCAGGGGCTGGACGTCATTGCCGTGGCCGCCCTGGTTAACCGCCCGCTCACCTCGATGATCTGGCTGAAGAAGTCCAAGATCGGGGGGATCGCCGGCCTGCGCGACAAAACGATTGCCACCGCCGGAATCCCCTACCAGAACGCCTACCTCAAGACGATCCTCGCACGTGCCCACCTCTCTCCCTCCGACGTCAAGGCGGTCAACGTCGGCTACGGGCTGTTGCCGGCGATCGTCGGCGGTCGTGCCCAGGCGATGCTCGGTGGCTTCCTCAACGTCGAGGGGGTCGACCTGCGGCTGCGCGGCAAGGAACCGGTCGTGACCCCCGTCGACAGGCTCGGGGTGCCGACCTACGACGAGCTTGTCCTGGTCGCCCGGCGCAAGCGACTCGAAGAAGACCCGGAATCGATCCGTCTGTTCCTCGCGGCGCTTGCCCGCGGCACGACCGTCGCGATCGACTCGCCAGACGCGACCACGAAAGCGCTGCTGGAAGCGAACTCCAACCTCGACCCGAAGCTGACGGCGGCGGAGGTGGAGGCAACCCTGCCGCTGCTCGACCGCGAAGCGGGCACGGGGGCCTCCGGCGAACGGGCGCACCCCTACGGCTACCTGGCGCCGGCTGCCTGGGCGCGTTTCGTCGGCTGGATGCGCGACAACGGGCTGATCTCCTCGCTGCCGCCCACCTCTCAGGTGCTCACCAACGACTACCTACCGGGTGGCGTGCCCAAGTAGCGCGAGGCCGCCCTCACGCAGCAGCTCGGTGACCCTCTCCGGCGGCAGGGCCGGAGAGAAGAGGTGCCCCTGCGCGTAGTCGCAGTCGAGCCGGCGGAGCTCCAGCAACTGCACCTCGCTCTCGAGGCCCTCGGCGATCACATCGAGCGAGAGGGCGCGAGCCATGCCAATGATCGCCTCGACTATCGCCGTGCGCTCCCGCTCGATGCCGAGCCCGTCGATGAAGGAACGGTCGATCTTCAGGGCGTCGAAGGGAAAGCGGTTCAGGTAGGCCAACGAGGAGTACCCGGTGCCGAAGTCGTCGAGAACGAGGCGGACGCCGATCTTGCTGAGCGCCTCGAGCGTGGCCGTTGCCGTCGCCGACTCCTCGACCAGCACGCTCTCGGTGATCTCCAGTCTCAGGTGGACCGGATCGAGCCCGGTCCGAGCGAGAATCTCGGCGACCGATTGGGCGAGATCCCGGTGGGCAACCTGGCGGGCGGAGAGGTTGACCGAAATGTCGAGTGGGCGCTGGTCGGGGTGCTGCTCGTGCCACTCGAGCGCCTGCCGGCAGGCGCTCTCCTGCACCCAGCGACCGATCGGCTCGATCAGCCCGCTGTCCTCGGCAATCGAGACGAACTCAGCCGGATCGAGCAGGCCGCGCTCGGGGTTACGCCAGCGCACCAGCGCCTCCAGGCCGGTGATCTCGCCACTGCCGAGCGCCACCACCGGCTGGTAGTGGAGGATCAGCTCGTTGCGGTCCAGTGCGTGGCGCAGCTCCCGCTCGACCTCGAGGCGGTGTACGGCCCGCGCCCGCATCTTCGCGTCGAACAGCTCAGACCGGCCGCGCCCCCGCTCCTTGGCCCGGTACATCGCGGCATCCGCGTCCCGAATCAGCAGCTCGGCGGTAACCGCTGTTCGTTTCGACGGCGTGGTCACGGCGATCCCCACGCTGGCTGTGACGAAGTGTTCGGCTCCACTCATCACATACGGCTCGGCGAACGCCGCGGCGACCCGGTCGGCGATCGCCAGGGCCTCCCGCTCGTCGGTGAGCCGGTCGATGAGGATGCCGAACTCGTCTCCGCCGAAGCGAGCGACGATGTCGCCGGGTCGCAGATGGGCGCTGAGGCGCGGGGCGACCGCCCGCAGCAGCTCGTCGCCCGCGTGGTGGCCGATGCTGTCGTTGATCAGCTTGAAGTGGTCGAGATCGAGGAAGAGGATCCCGACCGGCGATCCCGAGGCGGTGCTTCGCATCAGCGCATCCTCCAGGGAACCCACGAAGCTGATCCGGTTGGGGAGTCCGGTGAGCGAGTCGTGCAGGACGCGGTGTCGCAGCGCCTCGTCGACAGCGTGCCGTTCGATGGCATCGGCCAGCACGTTGGCCGATGCCTGGACGAAGTGGACGTCCTGTGGGGTGAACCGGCTGGGCTCGGTGGCATGGATGTCGAGCACCCCAAACGGCTGCTCCTTGCCGGCAATCGGGACCGCGAGGCTGCTGTGAGGCTCCAGCGCGCTGAGCGCCGACGGCATCGCGAAGCGCCGCTCCGAGGACCAATCGTCGACGATCACGTGCAGCCCAGACTCGAGCGCAGCCCCGGCATGGGACTCGCGCGTCGCCGAGGCTCGGTCCGCCGCTGTCAGCCCCCGGCCTTCGAGCCCCGCCCGCAGGTGCAGTCGCTGGTTGTCGTGGCCCGCCGCCCAGATGCAGGCTTCCACGACGCCGTCGATCTCCGTCAGCAGCGCCACCGCCTCCTTCATCAGCCCATCGGGATCGCCGTCCTGAAGCGCGTACCTGCCCAGTCGCGCAACCGCGGCCTGCTGGGCGGCGACTCGCTGCAGGCGTTCCTCGGCGATCTTGCGCTCGGTGATGTCGTAGAGCACCCCGTGCCAGATCGGAGTCCCGTCGATGCCGGGCTCCAGCACGGCCTCGTCGAGGATCCAGACGACGTCCCCGTCGCGGGTGATCATCCGGTAGTCGGTCGGCGAGCCGAGCCGCTCCCCCTCGCCCTTCAGGATCTCCTCCTTGAGGACCCGGTCTCGGTCGTCCGGGTGCAGCTGTCTCGCCCACAGCCCCGGGTCGGCCATCCACTCCTCCGGGCTGTAACCGAGGATCTCCTCGACCTGCGGGCTGACATAGCGCCAGTCTCCCCACTCGCCGAGCTCGCAGGCGTAGACGATCGCGGGCAGGCGCTCCACCAGGCGACGGTAGTCCTCGCCAGCCGCGGAGATCTGGTTGAGGAACTCCGAGACCCGGTCGTCAGGCCAGCCGTTACCGCGTCCCGTGTCGTCCATCCTCGGAGTTATCGACAGAGCACCGAGTTCCTTGATCCGGGCAAGACGTCGGCCCTCAAGAGGCTCCAGGAGGCCGCAAGACCGCGAAACGGCGCGTAGGGAGCGTAGAACGCCTCCACCTCCTCAACCGTTGCACGGCGACCCAAGCCAGCGAGGCGCCCGACCAGCTTCAGGTAGGCGAGGTCACCGGCCGGCAGTGCATCGGGATCGCCGCGCCCGAAGAGACCGAGGCACTGGACGGTCCAGGCGCCGATCTCGGGAATCGCCAGCAGGCGCCGGTCGGCCGCCGGATCGCCAGGATCGCAGCGCCCGGCTGCGATCTCGCGCGCCACCGCGCGCAGGGCGACGGCGCGGCGCGGGGACAATCCCATCGCCTCGAGCTCGGCCGGCGCGCGGCCCGCGACCAGCCCGGCTGGTGGGACGTCCCGCAGCGCGTCCCGCTCGTCGCCCAGCCGCAGGCCCCAGCGGCCCGCGATGCGGCGCTGGATGCTCGCCGCCCGACCCGACTCGATCAACTGCCCGACGATCGCCCAGGCAAGCGCCTCCCACGGCCACGGCCGTCGGCGTGGCCTCAGGTGGGGCCGCCGGCGCAGCAGGGGGCCGAGCAGCGGATCGTGGCGGAAGCGCCTGTGGGGCTCGCGCAGATCGTCGTCCACGCCAAGCGCAAAGCGCATGCGCTGCACCGCGATGTCGAGATGCGCCCGATCTGCCGGCCTGAGTCGCAGCGCCGGGCCCGCCCGGGGAGGCTTCACGGCGATCGGGTCGAGCCGCTCGGCGCGAACCACGACGCGAGCGGCACCCGGTTGCCAGGCCCGCACCAGGACGGGGCTGTCCTCGACCCGCAGCAACCGGGTGACCGCGCCGCCACCCACCCGCATGACGCGATCGGAGCTGCTGAACTGCGGCAGCCGGAAGGGCGACGGCGGTCGCACCTCGACCTCGAGCGGTCGGCAACCGACCGCTGTCGGAGCGATCGGCGTGCTTGGCGAGGCCACCGGCGGTCGCTCAGCGGCCGAGCAGGTGCACGTCGACGAGGAAGGAGCGACTGGCGACGACCTTCGGCTGGCGCCTGCGACGGGGCACGAGGCTTCCCGACGACTGCTTCGCCACCGCGGTCACCGCGCGCACCGCCGCCACGGTCACAGCGCCCGCCAGCACCCCGCCGGCCGCCGCAATCGCAGCGGTGCGCGCCTCCCCGCGCAGGACAGGCACACTGACTTCCTCGCGAGGCAGGACGCGAACGCGTACCGGCTCCAAGTCGAACTCGCTCACCTGCCCGACTGTAGCGATGCATGAAGGCAGTTAGAAGGCAATGGGTGGCTGATTCCGCAATTTGGGTGCCCGCGGGGGCGCGACTGGGCAAGCTGGGCGCCACACGCCGACGAGTCGCAGAGCAGAGCTATTCGCGAGGAGGCGGGTGGTGATCCAGAGCCGCGCCAGGCGCGTCATCTGGGGGTGCAGAAATTCGAATCAGCCGCCCAGCGCCTTCTCGAAGATCCGGTAGCGCTTGATGACCTTGCCACCCATCCCCTCCATCGCGCGGTTCATCGGTCCGTTGGTCTCGAGGATCCAGCCCATCTCGCCGCCTTCGATCGCGCCGGGCTTCTGCGCGGTCTCCAGGTGCTTGAGGTAGAGCCCGGCGGCCACACCGCTGTGGCGGTAGTCGTGCTTGACGCCGAGCGCGAAGACCCGCAGGCGATCGACCTTCGGTTTGCCGAGCAGGAACTTGAGCCAGCCGAAGGGAAGTAGCCGGCCACCCACATTCGCCAGCACCTGGTTGATGTCCGGGAGCGTCAGCGCGGCGCCGACCGGCTCGCCGTCCTTTTCGGCGATGTAGCTCCAGTCCTCGTCCAGCACCTGTTTGAGGTTCTTGGCCTGGAACTCGGCCTCGGCGTCGGTGATCGGCACGAATCCCCAGTTGCTCCCCCAGGCCTCGTTGTAGACGTCCATGAAACGGCGCACCTCGTTCGCCATTTCGCGCTTGCGCATGTTGCGGATCTCGATTCCTTCGTCGCGCAGCCCTTTCTCAGCCGCGGCGTGGATCGAGGGATCGAAGCGCTCGCCGTCCTTCAGCTCGCCGAGGTTCAGTTCCCACATCTGCACGTCCATCGCCTTCGCGAAGCCCTGCGCCTCGATCAGTTCCCTGTAGTGGGGCGGGTGCCAGGGCTCGAGGATCATCGGCCGCAGGTCATAGCCGTCGACCAGGATCCCGACCTCGTCGTTGGTGGTGAAGTCCATCGGGCCGAGGATGCGGGAGCGTCCTTTGGCGCGCGCCCACTCGGTCGCGGCGTCGAGCAGCGCCTTCGTCGTCTCGGAATCCTCGTCGGACTCGAAGAAGCCGAACATTGCATCGCTGCCGCCCTGGAACTCGTCCCAGCGGTGGTCCACCTGGGCGGTGATGCGGCCAACCGGCTCCCCATCCCGCTCCGCGATGAAGTACTCGGCCTCGGCGTGCTCGAAGTAGGGGTTCTTCTTGCGGTTGAGGAACTCCATCCGCTCGAAGATCAGCGGGGCCACCCACTGTGGATGGTCACGGTGCAACTGGAAGGGGACCTTGACGAAACGCTTCAGCTCGCGCCGGGTGCGGACCGGGCGTATCGAAACCGTTGCCATGGAAGCCGCAACCTACACTTCCGCGTATGAGCGAGACAACCAAGTCACCAGTCGACGTCTTCGAGAAGGTCCGCAGCCACGACCGCCTCGAGCAGCTCGAAACGGCCAGGCAGCACGACCTGCTCCCCTACTTTCGCCTGATCGAGTCCGAGGCGGGCCCGGTCATGGAGATCGAGGGCCGCGAGGTCATCATGCTCGGCTCCAACAACTACCTGGGCCTGACTGGGGACGAGCGGGTCCGCCAGGGAGCCCGGGAGGCCCTCGACCACTACGGCACCGCGCTGACCGGATCGCGCTTCATGAACGGCACGACACCCCTGCACGTCGAGCTGGAGAAGGAGCTGGCGGACTGGATGCAGACCGAGGACGCCCTCGCCTTCACCACGGGCTACCAGGCAAACGTCGGCTGCCTCGGCGCAATCCTGGAACCGGCCGACACGGTGATCTGCGACTCCGGCAACCACGCCTCGATCCTCGACGGATGCAAGCTCTCCGGGGCGAAGCTGCGCCCCTTCCGCCACAACCGGATGGACAAGCTGGAGAAGATGCTCGCCCGTGCGGCGGCGGACGGCGGCGGCGTTCTGGTAGTCGTCGACGGCGTCTTCTCGATGGAGGGCGACGTCTGCGACCTGCCACGCATCGTCGAGCTTTGCCGGGCGCACGGGGCGCGGCTGATGGTCGATGAGGCGCACGGAGCCGGCGTGCTCGGAGCGCGCGGCGCCGGTGCCTGCGAGCTGTTCGGACTCGAGGACCAGGTCGACCTGCGGATGGGGACCTTCTCCAAGAGCCTCGCCTCCTGCGGCGGCTTCATCGCCGGGCCGGCCGACGTGATCGAGTATCTGCGGATTTCCTCGCGGTCCTTCATCTTCAGCGCCTCCGCAGTGCCGGCGGCGGTCGGCGCCGCGCTGGCGGCGCTGCGGGTCATCCGCACCGAGGGGCCACAGCTGTTCGAAGCGCTGCTTGACAACGCCGATTACCTGCGCGAGGGCCTGCGGCAGCTGGGTCTCAAGCTGATCGAGCCGGGCGCCCTTCCGGACGGGACAACTGCCACCACCCCCGTGGTGCCCGTGATAGTCGGCGACGACTGGCAGGCGGTTCTCCTCTGGAAGGGTCTCTTCGAGGCCGGCGTCTACACCAATGTCGCCATCCATCCGGCGGTGCCGCCCGGCGGGGCGCTGTTGCGCACCAGCCTGATGGCGACCCACGAGCGCAGCCACCTCGACAGGGCGCTCGAGACGATCGCCCGGACGATCGAGGGCTTCCCCGATCTACCCCTGACGGGGTAGTTTCCGCCTTGTCCAAATTCGGACAAGCCAGGGGCGCCGAGAAAAAGGTGCTCTTAGCGAACGACCCGGCGGCACTTGGGTAACTGCGGGTTGACGCTCACCACTCCGACGGCATAGCTTGGCCCCCGCGCCAACCGCTACCGGGATAGGAGGAGGCGGGCGGTTGGCACCCGACTCGCCAGGCGGGTGCGGCCGTGGGTATGGCGCATAGCGAGAATCCAGTTTTGCGACCCCGAAGGGAGGAGTACCAGTGGACGCTGCCTCGATCGCCCCTGCTTCGACGACCGTTTCCGCCATCAACATCCCTCAGCACATGCAGGCCCTTGCCCGGGCCAATCGTGTGAGGCTCGCGCGTGCCGCTCTGAAGCGGTCCATCGCGCTGGGTGAGCTCGATGTGGCGGACGTGATCCGCGACTGTCCCTGGGAGACCGAGAGCATGTCGTTGGCGGAGCTGCTGACCAGTCAGCGCCGCTGGGGCCGCACCCGTGCTCGCAAGTTCCTACAGGGCCTTGCCCTCAACGAGAACAAGCGACTTGGGACGCTGACACCCCGCCAGCAGGCACTGCTCTCGAGCGCCCTGGGAGATGGGGACGCGGAGACCCGGCAAGCCCTTCTCGTCTGAGTGGGGGCTGGCCGGCGCCCCGGAGGGGAGATCCTCGCGGGGCACGAAGACCAGGCAGGTCGTTCGCCTCTGAGCAGGGGCTGGCCGGCGCCCCGAAGGGGGCGGGATGCTCCCGGGCCACGGTGCGTCGTGCGACAGCTCAGCCGCCCATGCGACCGATCCGGAAGGAGAGCCCACCGGAGGCCCGCCGAAACGCGAGGCGCAGCCCGACGAAGGCCGCAAGGAACGCCACCGCCCCGCCGCCGAAGCTGAGTGCGGGGGGCAGCTTCGCGAAGTACAGAAGACCGACCGAGACGAGGGCGAAGACGGTGGCGGCAAGCAGCGTGGTGTGCGAGCGATAGCCGGCGAAGTGCTCGCGCACCGAAACCTCCAGGCCGCCCAGCCCACCGAGCACGATGCCGACCGCAAGGCTGGTGCGGTTGCGTCCAACCAGGCCTATCGCGAGCGTCACGATCCCGGCGAGAATCACCAACTCGGCGAGCGGGAACGAGCCCCACGGCGCCGGCGGACGCTCGTCCGCCTTGCGGTCAGCACTCAACGGCCGCAAGCCGTCCGGATAACGGGCATCCCGAGGAGACCTTGACCCGCCACCAGCCCATCAGCATCCCGAGCGGCCCGAAACGGGGGCGCGAATGCCAGTGGCCACAGCCCGGTTCGCCAAGGTCGGCGCGCGACACCCGCACCCACCGAAAGTCCATTGGCCTGGCCAGCATCCGCTCGAGCAGCTCGCGATTCCGCATCTCCCGATCGGCCCGCTCCTGTAGGGCGCGGCGCGCCTCGCCAACCCGGATCGCCAGCGAATCGCGCACCCTCTCCAGCTCCCCCAGGCCAAGCGCCCGCGGCCCGTCGCATACGGTCGGTGCCCGAGTGTCCACGTCCAGCCGGGGGAAGGCCTCCGCGACCAGGGTGGAGAGCTGTCGCTCGAGGTGGCCGATCTGGCGCCGCAGCTCGACCCGAGCCAGGCGCTCGTCCCCGTCGACTCGAAGCGCGGGATGGATTTCTCGATCGAGCAGGTCCGGCATCACAACCCACTTCCGAGTGTAGATCACGGGAGCGGGGTGCCGCGTGAGGTCAGGCTGCTTCCAAGCGGGATGCCGCGTGAGGTCAGGCTGCTTCCAACGTCGAGGCGACCATCCAGAGGGCCTCGTCGACCGCAATCCGCGGCACGCCGTTCACCTGCAGCGCGGCAACCGCAAGGCGGCGTGTCCCGCGGTCGACCCGGTGCCCCTCCGCCGTCTCGCCGAACAGCAGCCCCACCGGCTCGCTCTGGTCGGCGATCACGAGCGTTCCCTGCGCGAGCTCGGCCGAGGCTTCGGCAAGCGACTCCCCGGGCGCTGAGTCGCGTATGCAGAGCACTCCGCTGAGTCGCTCGGCATCGAAGACGCGGAGCGCGATGCCCGTCTCCACCGTGGCGATGGTGAGTGCGTCGGCCGGCAGGCCACGGCTCTTGAAGGCGCCATCCTGAAGGCGTTCGAGCGCCAGCCGCTCGACGGGGGTCTGGACACGATCGGGGTCGAGGCCGATCTGGCGGAAGAAGACACGGTAGGCCCATGGGATCGGCCGCTCCCGCATGTGGATCGCGTGGGCACCGAAGAAGCGGTCGGAGAGCACACGCAGGCGACGGCGAACAGGCTCGGGACTACGACCGGAGCGACCGTCGAGCTCAAGCCAGGCGATTCCAAGGCCCGGCAGCTCCGCGGAGAGATGCGGCGCCACCCAGCCGTGCTCCGGGGACGGCTCCCACCTGGGACCCGCGTCCGCACCGGCGACCATGCTCAGCCCGCCTGCGCCATGCGCGTGGCGCGAAGCAGCTCTCCAATCCGGGCGTCCAGTTGGCCCACGGTCAGCCGGCCGATGCTTGCGCCCTGCAGAGTGCCGCCGGGATAGACGTAGGCAAAGGTCGGACAGCCGCCCACCCGGTAGAGGCTGGCGACGGCGCCATCGCGGTCGTAGCCGACCGGCATCCGCCAGCCGTGGCGCCTGACCAGATCGCGAGCCGTGTCGCGATCGTCGCGAATGTCGACCGAGAGGAAGCTCACCCGCCCACGGTAGCGCGCGTGCAGCCTGTCGACGACATCCTGCTGGTCGACGCACTCGCCCCCCTCCCCAAACCAGAACGAGAGCACCAGCGGGCGATCGAAGAGGTCGCAGACACGGATCGCATCCGTCCCGCGGATGCGGCAGGCCGGCGTGCGCCGCGCGCCCGCGGGGCACGGCAACCGGGCGCTCGAGCAATTGTCCTGGGCGACGTTTGCGTCGCCTTCCAGATTGCCTGCGGCCGCCGGGACGGCGAACTCGGGCAACGCCCAGCGAGCCGGCTGCCTGTCGAGTCCCAGCGTGCCGCCGTCGCCCCCGACCCCGTTGATCAGCGCAAAGGCGATGATCGCCACGAAGGTCAGGCCGACGACGATCGTGTAGCGATCCCTCATCGCCTCTCCATCCAGACCAGAGCCGCGGGAAGCACGAGCACCACGCCAAGCAGCGCGACCACGAGGTCGATCACGGTGACGAAGCCGAAGTCGCGCAGCATCCTCACGTCGCTGGCGACCAGCACGGCGAAGCCGGCAATCGCCGTTACGCCCGAAGCCAGCACGGCGGCACCGGTGCGAGCGTAGGCGGCCCGCAGAGCAGCATCGAGACCCCGGCCGGCCCGCCGCTCCTGGCCGAAGCGAGCGCTGAGCAGGACGCTGAACTCAGTGGCGATCGCGATCGTCAGGGCACCGAGCGCCGCCGACATCGGGTTGAGTGGGACGCGGCTCAGCCACAGGACCAGCGCCGACCACCCGGGTGCCATGACGATCGGCACCAGCGGCACCAGCGCGCGTGAAGCCGAGCGGTAGACCGCCAGCAGCACCAGCGCCACGGCAATCAGGCTGACCAGCGGCAGCAGGTAGCGGCTGGCCGAGAGGTCGCTGGCGGCAGCGGCCGCGATCACCGGCAGGCCCGCCAGCTCGACCTTCACCCCCCGCGGTGGCCCGCCCCTGCCTCCCGGCTCGCCGATCTCGCCTCGAATTCGATCGATCAGCGCCTGCTGGCTCTGCAGCGACTGGGCGCGGATCCCGAAGCTGAGCAGCGCCGTGCCGGCGGGCAGGCGGGTCCGTGGATCGACGGTCGCGACCTGCCGCAGGTCGTAGACGGGGATCTGCCGCAGGGTCGAGCGAATCCCGCGGCGGGTCAGCGGAGCTTCGCTCGCGACCCCGAGACCGCCGCCTGTCACGAAGTCCGAGAGGGCCGGGCCCGGACAGACCTCGGCCCTCTGGCAGCTTGGCCCGGCCCCGGAAAAGCCCCCGGCCCGCAGGGCCCGCCGTTTGAAGCCGGCCATCCAGCGAAGCGTCGCCGGGTCGGTGAGGTCTTGAGCGCTGACCCTGACGTCCAGCTCGCCGGAGACCCCCGTGGCCTCCTGCAACTCGCTCAGTTCGCGCACCGCGTCCAGGTTCTGCGGCGCCAGCTCGCGGATGTCAGTCTGCGTCTCGATCTGCGTCCCGACCCCCCAACCGACCACGGCAAGAACCAAGCCAGCTCCAAGCACCAGCCGCGGATACCTGTGCGCTGCAGCAAGACCACGCCGCACGGGTGGGGGAAGTGTCGGGTGCCCCGGATGCGCGCGGCGGTCCCCTTTTCGCACCGACCACTTGGCGAGAAACGGGGCGCGCAAGGCGAAAAAGGCAGCGCGCGGAGGGGCGCCCGGCCATCCCCGCTCCCGGCGAAGCGCGAGCGCCGCGAAACCCACGAGGAAAGCGACGGCGAAGGCGATCGCGATTCCAACGACGAGCAGCAGGCCAAAGCCGCGCACCATTGGGATCGGCGAAAGCTGCAGGGCGAGGAAGCCCGCGGCGGTTGCCAGGCAGGCTGTGGCGATTGCCGGCCCACCCCCGGCGGCCGCGATCCGGGCGGCGTCGACTCCGGGGCTGGCGCCTATCGCAATTGCCTCGTCGTAGCGGGCCTGCAGCTGGATCGCGTAGTCCACCGCCAGACCGATCAGGATCGGCAGGACGGCGATCGAGGCCATCGTCAGCGACCCACCCGCCAGGCCGAGGGCGCCGAAGGTCAGTGCCGCCGCCGCCAGCGCCAGCGCCAGCGGAAGCAACCGCAGGCGGGAGCGGAAGACGATCAGCAGGGCGAGCGCCATGACGGCGACGGCGACCACCAAGAGAAGCAGCAGCGCGTCCCTCAGCGCCCGCGTCACGGCGTCGACGACCACCGGCACGCCCGAGATCACATAGCGGCCCCCGTGCAGCTCGAAGCAGGGCTCCGGCTTCCCCCTGAACCTGCAGGCGCGGCGCGAAACCGGATCGCGCACGGCCGCCCGGATCAAGCCCAGGGCACGGTGGCGCTCGGCTTCGCTGAGGTCCGCCCGCAGCCGCAGGAGGATCTGCGCCGTATGGCCGTTGGGAAAGAGATAGGCAAGTCGCGGCTTGGGAGTCCCCCGTGCCCGCTGCAGGTCGAAGACCACAGCGGCGATGAACTGGGGGTTGGCAAGGCTCGGTGCGCTGGTGATCCCGTAACGGGAGGCGACCGAGAGCAGCAGTTCGCGCAGCTGCTGTGGCGAGACGGTCGCGGCAAGCCGCCGCAACTGACGGTCGATCTGGATCACCGCCTCGTTGAGGAAGGTGGCCGGGCCGGCCACCGACCGGACCGGGTCGAGCCGCGCGAGCTTCGCGCACGGCCCGGGAAGCGGCTTGGCTCCCTGCGGGACGTTGCCCGACAGGCAGCCCTCCAAGCGCAACAGCCGCCCCAGATTCGCGGTCAGGACCAGCCGCTGCAGGTCCCCCTCGGCTAGAACCACCACCGGTTCTTCTCCGAAGTCTCGCTTCACCTGTTGGGTGGCTCGGTAGCTGGCGGCATCCGAGTCGACCAACGTGCTCGTGGTCGCGTCGGTCGGCAGTCGCGTCGCCGCCACCCCGGCCCCAATCGCCAGCAGCGCCGTGAGAGCCAGCACCACCCGCGCCCGCCGCACAGCCCAAACAGCCGCACGAGAGAACCAGCCCCCAACGCTCATCGCGGACCGCCCAACCGGACGACGGCGAGGGGGTCGATGGCCCTTTCCCGCGGCTTGTACTTTTTCGTCAACTCAATCTCGGACGACCGCAGGCACTCCACCGAAAAAGTTGAGCGGGAAGGGGCCATCGACCCCCTCGCCCTCAGTCCATCGAGAGCGGACCTGTGACGTCGGCGTTGAGGAACTGGTGAACGAACTGGTTTTCGGAGTCGAACAGTTCCTCCTTCGGCCCCGACTCGACGATTTTCCCGTTCCACAGGACCGCGATGAAGTCGGAGATGCGCCGCGCCGTGTTCAGGTCGTGGCTGATCACCAGGTAGCAGCCGCCGTGCTCAGCGTGGACCTCGCGGACCAGCTCGCAGAGCAGCGCCGTACGCACCGGGTCGAGCCCAGAGTCGGGCTCGTCGAACATGACGATCGCCGGTTCGAGCACCAGCGCCCGGGCGAAGCCGGCACGCTTGCGCATCCCACCGGAGAGCTCGTTCGGCATCTTGTAGATCGCCTCCATCAACCCGACCTCCTTGAGGCGGCGGTTGACGATCTCACCGATCTCCTCCTCGCCCTTGTCGGTGTGCTGGCGCAGCGGGAATGCCGTGTTGTCGTAGATGTTCATCGAGCCGAACAGCGCCCCGTCCTGGAAGAGCAGGCCGAACTTTTTGCGCACCTCGAAGAGTTCGTCGTCGGTCATGCTGGGGATCGACTCGCCGTGCACGAGCACGTCCCCGGAGTCCGGGTAGAGAAGCCCGACGATGTGCTTGACGAGCACGCTCTTGCCGGTGCCCGAGGGACCCAGCACGATCGAAACCTGGTCCTCGGGCAGGCCGAGGTTGAGGCCGTTGAGGATGCGCGCCCTGCCGAACTGCTTGACGAGGTCGATGATCTCGATCGCGTCCTCGCCGCCGTGGTCGCGCTTGCGGCCCGTGTGGAACCGATAGGGATCGGCCTCCGCTGGGTCGACGCCCGGAATGACGAAGTCACGGCCCATCATGGCGCCGTCCTCGCTGATGTAGGGGCCGGTGGCGGCTGCGGCACGCTGCCCGCCGCCCTCCTCGCTCTCGGAGCGGCCGGTCTCGTTGATCTGGGTCGGGTCGTCCATCGGCACGGGTGTCGTCAACCTCCTATCGGCAACCTCGGATTGGCGCCCCAGAAGATCAGGGTGCCGAGGAATCCGATGATATGGACCAAAACGATGTTAAGCACCATCGACTTCGCGGTCGCGGTCCCCACTCCCACCGGCCCGCCGGAGGCGGTGTAGCCGTAGTAGCAGCCGACCAGCACGATCGTGGTCGCCATCACCATCCCCTTGATCAGGCTGAACAACAGGTCGGGTGGGTTCTGGAACTGCCAGAAGATCAGCAGGTAGCCGCCCGAGGAGACGTCGCCGACCTGCTGGACGACGGCGATGTAGCTGGCCAGGTACATGACTCCGATCCCGAACAGGTACATGAAGGGAAGTGCGATCCAGGCGGCGAGCAGGCGAGTCGCGCAGAGGAAGGTGACCGGCGGCACCCCCATCACCTCCAGCGCGTCGATCTCGTCGGAGATGCGCATCGCCCCCAGCTCGGCGACGATCCCGGTCCCGACCTTCGCCGAGAGCATGTAGCCAAAGGCGTAGGGCATGATCTCGCGCAGGTCGCACAGCGCCGAGAAGAGCCCGGCGTAGGCGGGCGCGCCCTGGGCGCGGAGCAGGTAGGCCCCCTCGATCCCGCACTGCAGGCCGAGGATGAAGACCGTGGCCCAGATGACCAGCGCCGAGCCGAGGATCAGGATGCCGGCCTGGCGCAGGCTCTCGCCGAAGAAGCGCAGGACGCGGCCCGAGTAAACGAGGCCCGCCACCCGTGAGCCAAAGCGGGCGATCTCACCCATCGAGTCGAGCCAGGTGCGTGGGACTTCAAGCCAGGCGTTCATCGCACGGTCTGCAGTTCGGGGTTGGTGGCGAGCAGGGTCTGGGTGAAGACATAGTTGAAGGCGAAGATTCCCAGGAAGGCCATGACCACGGCCTCATTGACCGCCCGGCCGACCCCCGCCGCGCCGCCTGAGGCGGTCATTCCCTTGTAGGAGCAGACGATGGCGATGATTGCGCCATACAGGGTGCACTTGATCACCGACCCGGCGAGGTCGAGGGTCGTGGCACTGGTCAGGAAGGTCGCGAAGAAGCCCCCCAGGGGTTCGCCGTAGAGGAACTCGGTGATGATGCCGGCCGTGAGGCCGAAGACCAGCGCGTAGATGTCGAGCAGTCCGGTGACCAGCATCAGGGCCAGGAAGCGCGGCACGACGAGGTTCTTGATCGGATCGACGCCGAGCACCTGCAGGGCGTCGAGCTCCTCGCGGATCTTGCGGGCGCCGAGGTCGGCGGTGATCGCGGTGCCGGCGACACCGGCCACGACTATCGCGGTGACGATCGGCGCGATCTCGCGGATCGCCGCCAGGACGAAGAAGCCACCGAGCCGGTCCAGCGCGCCGAACAGCGACAGCACGTCCGCCGCCTCCAGGCCCGGCGCCCCGAAGCAGATCGCCACCGTGGAGACCAGCAGCGGGAACCAGCAGAGCTGCAGCGCGAAGAGGAACTGGCCGATGAACTCCTCGCCGTATGGGTACGGAGGTCGCACCGCGGAAACAAGCGTTTTCGCGGTGAGGATCATCATCGACCCCACCTGCTCGAAGAAGGACTTCGCGGGTAGGAACCTGCGGCCTATCGATGCGGCTGTGTCCAATCTGCTCCTCAGGCAAGCGAGGCCGCATCCGGCGACCCCTGCTCCTCGGGCTGAGTTTATGCCATGGCTCAGCGGCGACCGTTACACGACTGTTGAGATCCGGCTAAGGGCCTGTCGAACCCCGGCATGGACGGCCGTCGAGCTCCGGAGGGACGGAAACGCCGTGGTATGTTCCGGCCGCTTTGGGGGGGAACCGCAGATACGGCCCGCGTTCCCGCTTCGGCGCTGCCGCAGCGGGCGCGGTCCTCACGGCGCTGGCCCTGTCGATCGCCTCCTGCGGCGACTCGTCCCCGCAGCCGCGCGGCGCGGCGGGCACCTTCCAGGTCAAGGTTGCTGCCGCGAAGTTCTCTCCCAAACAGCGCCTCGGCGAGACGTCGCTGATGCGAATCGGCGTTCGAAACACCGGCCAGAGACGGGTTCCGGAACTGACCGTGACGATCTCGATCGAGGGCAGAGAGGGACAGGACTCCTCGCTCCCCTTCGGGATCCGCGACCCCGAGCCGGGGCTCGCCCAGCCGGACCGCCCCGTTTGGGTCCTCTCCGAGCACTATCCGAAACTGGCCGGCTCATCTGACCCGGCGGGCGCCGAAACCGCCAACGAAAAGACCTTCGACTTCGGGCCACTGGACCCCGGGGCGACCACCGAAGCGGTCTGGAAGCTGACCGCCGTCAAGACCGGTCGCTTCACGCTGCGCTACGCGGTCGGCGCCGATCTCAGCGGGGAAGCGAAGGCCGAGACCGCCGGCGGCGTCGAGCCGGGGGGAACTTTCGCCGTGCGCATCTCGGAGGTGCCGCCGAACACCGTCGTCACCGACAGCGGCGCGGTTGTCGAAATTCCGCCCAAGCAGCAGCGCGGTTCTCGCTAAGCGCGACCAGATGCCGCGAGGTGGCCGCGGATTTACGACTCGGGCACTAGCGAGTGGACCTCCCCGAAACGTTCGACCGGAAACCGGCCATCCGCTCCGCTCCGACAGCGCTCGAGTCCCCTTGCGCCCCCACCACTCCGTTCGTCATTTGTACCGCTCTGCGACACAAAGAGCGAACGGAGTCTCGCCCGGGGGATTCCAGCCGCTCCGTTCGTCATTTGTACCGCTCTGCGACACAAAGAGCGAACGGAGCTCGTGTCCGCCTCGATCCTGTCTTCTTCGGCTGCGCCAGTCGCGATAACGCCTCCCCCGAAGCCCCTCATCCTCTTGGCCCTCGCGAAACGACGCCCGTAGCCCCTGACCGCCTGGGCCCTGCACAGCCTCCCCCTGTTTGCCCTCCTCACCTGCAAGTAGGAGGGCAAACAGGGAGGGGCTGTCTCTCTCATCGATCAATGAGGGATGCGTTTCGGGTCCGGGGATCTCCATCGGTCAACGAGGTGTTCTCTTGGGTCTCGTGGCCATCTCCGCGCTCCTCCAGAGAGCCAGGGGGCTCGGGGACTTTGAGCCCAGTGACGAAAGAGGCGGGGAAGGTCGGGAACGGATGGACCGCTCGGCCTTGAGCGGTGTGGCCTGAGCGGCGCGTTGGGGCGGCAGCTCTGAGCCAACCGGATCCACACCTGCGGCGATATATCGCCCCGCGTGGATATGTTCGGGGGAACTCCCAGCGCCGGGCGACTTATGGGCCACATGCGGCGATATATCGCCCGCCGTCAAAGGATTTCAGGGGAAGCCCTGGCGCCGGGCGACTTATGGGCCACATGCGGCGATATATCGCCCCGCGCAACGGCGGTGGCCCATCAGGTGCTCGGGCTCGAGGCTCGAGGTCGAGCTGGTGATCGCAGCATCGGCTCAGGGTTTCGGGTGGAACGTTTCGGGGAGGTCCACTAGCGTTTCCCGCATGGGACGACGTGCCGCCCCGTGCGTCGGCGTTGCAGCCCTGGCGATGGCTGCCCTGCCGGCCTGTGGCAGTGCCCAGGGACCACCCAACCGGGCCGGCGAATCGCAGCGGCCCGCGGCGGGCAGCGCCAGGGGCAAGTCCGGGCCCGCCGTGGCCCTGAAGAGGATCGGCCGTTTCGACTCCCCCGTGTATGTGACCGGCGCGCCGGGATTCCCCAGATTGCTGTTCGTCGTCGAGCAGCAGGGCAGGGTGCAGGTGCTGCGCGGGGGCCGCAGGTCGCCGCAGCCCTTCCTCGACATCTCCGGCCTGGTTCTGTCGGGCGGCGAGCGCGGCCTGCTCTCGGTCGCCTTCCCCCCCGACTACAGGCGCAGCAGGCGCTTCTACGTCTACTACACAGACCGCCAGGGCAACATCAGGGTCGACGAGTTCAGGCGCCGAAGCGCAATGCGAGCGGCGCGAGGATCGCGCCGCGCGGTGATCGAGATACCCCACCCCACGAACTCGAATCACAATGGCGGCCAGCTGCAGTTCCTCGGCAACCTTCTCTACCTCGGCACCGGCGACGGGGGCTCCGCCGGCGACCCGCCGAACAACGCGCAGAACCGCAGCAGCCTGCTGGGCAAGCTGCTGCGCATCGATCCCCGACCATCGGACGGTCGCCCGTACTCGATCCCGGCGGCCAATCCCTTCGTCGGGAAGCGCGGGCGCGGAGAGATCTACAGCTATGGCCTGCGCAACCCGTTCCGCTTCTCGTTCGACACGGCGGAGCCCGACCGGCCGCGAATCGCAATCGCAGACGTCGGGCAGGATCGCTTCGAGGAGCTCGACTACACAACCCTGGCGACAGCGCGCGGGGCCAATTTCGGCTGGGACGCCCTCGAGGGCTTCTCCCGCTACCGCGGTGCGAACAGCGGTACGCCCGACCCCGGCCGAACCGTGAAGCCGGTCTTCGCCTACCCCCACAGCCGTGGCGGAAGCTGCTCGATCATCGGCGGCTACGTGGTTCGCGACCGGCGCCTGCCCACCCTCCGCGGGCGCTACGTCTACGCCGACCTCTGCGAGGGGCAGCTGCGCAGCCTCGTTCCCCACCTGCACGGCGCCGCGCACGACCGCAGGCTTGGGCTCAGCATCCCCACGCCAAGCTCCTTCGGCGAAGACTCCCAACGCCGCGTCTACGCCGCCTCGCTCGACGGGCCGGTCTACCGCCTCGTCCCGCGCCACGGCCAGTCGCAGGCTACAGTTGGCTGACCGGCCAAGGGCTACGGGAAGGAGAGCACCAAGGTGGAGAGTCAAACCGCTCGGGCAAGCGACAGCACGGGCAACGGAGGCGCGCCAGCGGACGGCGCCGCCAGCCTCGATGTCCACAACCCGGCGACGGGCGAGACGATCGCCACCGTCCCAATCGACTCTCCGCAGAGCGTCGCCGCCACCGTGGCGCGGCTGCGTGCCGCGCAACCCGAGTGGGAGGCGATCGGCATCGAGGGGCGCTATCGCTGGCTCGGACAGCTGCGCGACTGGCTGCTCGACAACTCCGAGCGCGTGCTCGACACGATGCAGCGCGAGACCGGAAAGGTCCGCGCCGACGCCTCCAACGAGCCCGTCTACCTCGCCGACCTGATCAACTTCTACGGTGCCAGGGCAGCCAGGTTCATCGGCGAGGAGGCGGTCCGTCCCCACTCTCCCCTGCTCGCCTCGAAGAAGCTGCGGATCCAGTACCGCCCCCACCAGGTGGTCGGCATCATCAGCCCCTGGAACTTCCCGTTGATCCTTTCGCTCGGTGACGCGATCCCGGCGCTGCAGGCGGGCGCCGCGGTCGTCGTGAAGCCCTCCGAGTTCACCCCGCTAGGGGTGGCCGAGGTGGTCAAGGCCTGGAAGGAGGAGATCGGCGGCCCCGACGTCTTCGACTGCGTGCAGGGGGTCGGCGAGACCGGGGGCGCGCTGGTCGACGAGGTGGACTTCGTCCAGTTCACGGGCTCTGACCGGACCGGGCGCAAGGTGATGGCCCGCGCCGCCGAGACACTCACGCCGGTCAGCCTCGAGCTGGGGGGCAAGGACCCGATGATCGTCCTCTCCGACGCCGACCTGCACCGCGCCGCCAACGCGGCGGCCTGGGGCGGCATGATGAACTCGGGACAGATCTGCATGTCGGTGGAGCGGATCTACGTCGAGGAGCCGGCCTACGACGAGTTCGTCGCGAAGCTGACCGCCGAGGTCGGCAGGCTGCGCCAGGGGGCCGACGGCCGCGGCTTCGGCAAGGAGGTGGGCGCGATGACCTCGCCCAACCAGATCGCGATCGTCGAGGATCACGTCTCCGATGCGATCGCCTCCGGAGCGAGAGCGCTGACCGGCGGCAAGCGGGTCGAAGGTCCGGGCGACTACTTCGAGCCGACCGTGCTGGTCGACGTGGACCATTCGATGAAGGTGATGCGCGACGAGACCTTTGGCCCGGTGGTCGGCGTGATGAAGGTGCGCGACACCGAGGAGGCCCTGCGACTCGCCAACGACAGCCGCTATGGCCTCTCGGGCTCGGTCTTCGGCGCCCGGGCGCGGGCCGAGCAGGTCGCGCGGCGGGTCGAGTGCGGTGCGGTCAACGTCAACGACGTGCTCGTCAACTACTTCGCGATGGACGTGCCGATGGGCGGCTGGAAGGAGTCCGGGATCGGCTACCGCCATGGCGAGCCGGGGATCAGAAAGTACTGCCGAACGGAGTCGCTCGTCATCACCCGCTTCGCCGGCAAGCGCGAACCCACCTGGTTCCCCTACACGCGCGGGCGCCGCGGCCTCGTCGGCCGCCTGATGCGAGCGGTAAATGCCCGCGGTCTGAAGCGGCGCCTCGGCATGCGCCGCTGACCCGGCATCCGCGACCGGGCATCGGTTGCGGCCAGGGCGGGCATCGCTGTGGCATCAAGAGTCCACCCGCAAACCCGCGTCTGCAACCGGCGAGGGCCGGAGCAAGCGTGGGCCGCCCGCCCTGGACGAACTTCGCGTTTCTCGTCGGGAGGCAGAAAGGGGTCGCTGCCTCCCTCGGAGGCGCAAGCCCACGTATCGAATCCGTCATAGACCGATCTGCTGCGCGACGGCCTCCGAGCGAGGGCAGCGACCCCTTTAACCTCTAGCCATGTCCGATCGTGACTTCATAGCCGCCACCGGGGAGCGCGTCGTCGTCTTCGATGGCGGCATGGGCGCGACTCTGGAGCAGTTCGATCTCACCCAGGAGGATTACGGCGGCCTCGGGGGCAAGTGCCACGAGGCGCTGGTGCTGAACCGGCCCGACGTCATCGAGGGCGTCCACACCTCGATGCTGGAGGCCGGCGCAGAGGTGGTCGAGACCGACACCTTCCAGGCATCCCGCCTGAAGCTCGAAGAGTGGGGGCTCGGCGAACAGACGCTCGAGATCAACACGAAGGCGGCCCAGATTGCCCGCCGGGCAGTCGGCGAGTCCCGCTTCGTCGCCGGTTCGATCGGACCGACCGGCTTCCTGCCGGCGTCCGACGACCCGACCCTGGGCAACATCTCCTTCCGCCGCCTGGTCGACGTGTTCGCCGAGCAGGCGCGCGGCCTCGTCGAGGGAGGCGCCGATCTGATCGTCATCGAGACCGCGCAGGACATCCTCGAGGTCAAGGCGGCGGTCTTCGGGGCCCGCGAGGCGTTCGCGCAGACCGGCCGGGCACTGCCGATCCAGACCAGCGTCTCGCTGCTGCCACAGGGCGGCAAGATGCTGCTCGGCACCGACATCAGAGCGGTGCTGACCACCCTGAGCGCCCTCGACGTCGACGTGATCGGGCTCAACTGCTCGACCGGGCCCGAGGACATGCGCGACGCGATCCGCTTCCTGGGCGAGAACAGCCCGCAGCCGGTCCATTGCATCCCCAACGCCGGGCTCCCCCTGCAGGGGCCCGACGGGGAGACGATCTTTCCGGAGAAGCCCGAGCCGCTCGCCGCGACGCTCGGCGAGTTCGTCGAGCGCTATGGCGTGGGCATCGTCGGTGGCTGCTGCGGAACGACCCCCGAGCACATCGCGGCGATCCACGAGCGGGTGAGCGGCCGCGTGCCCGCCGAGCGGCCCCAGCCGGGGCCCATCCAGATCTCCTCGATGATGACCTCCACGCCGCTCGTCCAGGAGCCGCGCCCGACGCTGATCGGCGAGCGTGTCAACTCGCAGGGCTCGAAAAAGGCGAAGGAGCTGCTGCTGGCCGACGATTACGACGGCCTCGTCCAGGTCGCCGAAGACCAGGTGGAAGGTGGCGCCCACGTGCTCGATGTCTGCGTCGCGCTCACCGAGCGCCAGGACGAGGACGAGCAGATGAAAGCGGTCGTCGAACGGATCTCACTCACCCAGCCGGCGCCGATCCAGGTCGACTCGACAGAACCCGACGTGATCCGCGCCGCGCTGGAGCAGATCCCGGGACGAGCGATCGTCAACTCGATCAACCTTGAGGCTGGCCGCGACAAGGCCGACGTCGTCGTACCGCTGGCGCGGGAGCACGGCGCGGCGCTGATCGCCCTGACGATCGACGAGGTCGGGATGGCCAAGACGGCCGAGCGCAAGGTCGAGATTGCCAAGCGGATCCGCGATATCGCCTGCGACGAGCACGGGCTCGACCCCGAGGCGCTGATCTTCGACGCGCTCACCTTCACCCTGACCACCGGCGACGAGGAGTGGAAGCCCTCGGCGGTGGAGACGATCGAGGGCATCCGCCGGATCAAGGCGGAGATCCCGGGCGTCAAGACCTCGCTCGGCGTCTCCAACGTCTCCTTCGGCATCTCCCAGCCGGCCCGTGCCGTACTCAACTCGGTCTTCCTGCACCACTGCGTCGAGGCGGGACTGGACCTGGCGATGGTCAACCCCAACCACATCACGCCGTACGCGGAGATCTCGGCCGCGAAGCGCGAGCTCACCGACGACCTCGTCTTCAACCGTCGGGAGGAGGCGCTCGAGCGCTTCATCGCCCACTTCGAGTCGAAGGGCGAGGAGGAGGCCGAGGAGGCCGGCGACCCGACCGAGGGCATGGAACCCGAGGAGGCGCTGCACTGGCACATCCTGCGTCGCCGCAAGGACGGGGTCGAGGACTGGATCGACCGCTCCAACGAGAAAATCGGCGCCGTCCCAACGCTGAACGAGGTGCTGCTGCCGGCAATGAAAGAGGTCGGCGACAAATTCGGCGCCGGCGAACTGATCCTGCCCTTCGTCCTGCAATCGGCGGAAGTGATGAAACGCGCCGTGGCGCAGCTGGAGAACTACCTCGACCGGATCGAGGGCCACAGCAAGGGCAAGGTGGTGATCGCCACCGTCTTCGGCGACGTGCACGACATCGGCAAGTCGCTCGTCAACACGATCCTCACCAACAACGGCTACACGGTGGTCGACCTCGGCAAGCAGGTGCCGGTGGACACGATCATCGAGGCCGCGGTCGAGAACGAAGCCGACGCGATCGGCCTCTCCGCCCTGCTCGTCTCAACCTCAAAGCAGATGCCGATCTGCGTCCAGGAGCTGCACCAGCGGGGTCTTGACTTCCCGGTGCTGATCGGTGGCGCCGCGATCAACCGTGACTTCGGCCGGCGCACCCTCTACCCGGGCGGCAAGGACTCCGACGACGTCTACGAGCCCGGCGTCTTCTACTGCAAGGACGCCTTCCAGGGACTCGACACGATGGACGCACTGGTCGACACGGCGGCGCGCAAGGCGCTGGTCGAGCGCATCCACGCGGAGGCACAGCAGCTGCGCGAGAAGGGCGAGAAGCCGGACACCGGACCGCCCACCACGGACGCGAGCGTCCGCTCCGCGGCCCGCACCGACACCCCGGTCCCCGAGCCGCCCTTCTGGGGCGTGCGCGATGTCGACATCGACCTCGACGAAGTCTTTCCCCACCTCGACCGCCATGTGCTCTTCAAGCTGCACTGGGGCGGCAAAGGGGTGAAGGGCGAGGCCTGGCGGGCCCTGATCGAGGGCAGCGACGGCGAGGAGGGCTTTGCGCCACGGTTGGAGCGGATGTGGCGCGAGCAGGACTATCTCCACCCCAGGGCCCGGCTCGGCTACTTCCCGGTCAATGCCGATGGCAACGAGCTGGTCGTCTTCGATCCCGAGGACTCCGCTCGCGAGCTGGAGCGACTCGTGTTCCCGCGCCAGCCGGCGCACGATCGCATCTGCCTGGCCGACTTCTTCCGGCCGCTCGACTCGGGCGAGCGCGACGTCGTCGCCCTGCAGGGGGTCACGGTCGGCCCCGACGTGACCGAGCTGATCGAAAGGCTTGAGCGCGAAGGCGAGTTCGCCGAGCAGCTCTTCGTGCACGGACTGGGCGTGCAGACCGCCGAGGGACTGGCCGAGTGGCTGCATTCCGAGGTCCGCCGCCAACTCGCAATTGACCTCGACCAGGGGCGCCGCTATTCCTGGGGCTACCCGGCCTGCCCGGATCAGTCCGAGCACGAGAAGGTCTGGCGGCTCCTCGACCTAGAGGAGATCGGGATGAAGCTGTCGGGCGGCTACGCGGTAACGCCCGAGCAGTCGACGGTGGCGATCGTCACCCATCACCCACAGGCCGTCTACTTCGGCATGAAGTCCGGCTTCATCCCCGAGGACAGATCCCCCGACGAACTGATCGCCGGAACCGAGCGGGGCGGTGTGGTGCCGCCGGAGAAGGAGCCCGTCGAAGGTTAGGAGTCAACCGAAGGCCCGGCTGTTGCGTCCGAGCTCGTAGTTCAGCGAGATCGCCGCAGCCAGCGCCAGGAGGCGGCTGGCGCTGCGGGCCCGCAGGCCGCGAAGGGTGCGGGCACCGTGGCGCTCGAGGCCGAGGACGTCCTTGGCGCTCCAGTAGATCGACTCGATCCGCTGGCGCAGTGGGGCGAGTGGTCGATTGACCCCACGTGCCGAGTGGTCGATTGACCCCACATACGGGGGCAATCGACCAGTCAGCGCCGCGTCGCGCACACGGCCTGCTCACTCCGAGCTGGGAGGGGATCGGCACGGCAGGTGCCGTGGAACTGCATCTAGGGCTCTCACCCCGGGCCTCTCCCCACGGCCATCTCCCCCTGGGCGCTGCAGCCCCTCCCTGCATGCCCTCCCACTTACAGGTGTGGAGGGCAAACAGGGAGGGGCTGTCCCTCTCGTGAACCATCGATCAACGAGATGTTCTTTTCGGGTCCCCCAGAACCCGGACCCATTTCGAGCACCTCATCCAGGAATTTCGAGAATCAATCAACGAGGGGGTCGTTTCGGGTCCCCCAGACCTCTTTCGAACACCTCGAGCGGAGATTCGACGGAACGATTGACGCCTCGCCCCGGGCCCTTAGATCCCGCTCAACGTTGAGAGGGTCAGGGGCGCGGGGATTTCGAGCCCAACAGGATGAGAGTCAGGGCTCAGGGATTGCGAACCCAGCGCGAGAGAGGCCGGGGACTCGGGGCGCGGGGAAGGACCCCGGATCAGGCCCCGATTCGTTCCCCGACGTCGCGGTGCACAGGCTTTGGCTCGAGGCGAACGGGGGCGGCGGAGAGAGCCTGGATGCGCAGGTCGCTCCAGGTGAGCCCCTCGCGCACCAGCGACGGCAGCCCAAGCGTGACCGCGGTCGCGATCTCGACCGCCTGCAGGATGACTCCGTAGGCCAGCGCGTCGGCGGTCCCGATTCCCCAACCGGTGTGCAGCACGCTGATCACGGCGAGCTGGAAGACGCCGATGTTCGACGGAGTCGCCGGAATGACCGCGGTGACGTTGACGGCGAAGAGCACCGCCGCAGCCGCGCCAATCCCCGCCCGGCCGCTCAACCCGAGCGCCGCCAGCAGCGCCCAGCAGGCGGCCAGCTGGATCGCCCAGGCAGTGAGCTGCATGGCGCTCGCGGCGAGCCCGTACCGAGGCTTGCGGAAGACCGCCAGGCCGGCCCGTACCTGCAGTAGCGCCCGGTGCGTCGCCGCGCCGATGCGCGCCAGGCGCCCATTGCCGTTGCGCCGCATCAGCGCCGGGCCAAGCAGCACCAGGAGGAGAAGGGCCAGCGGCGCGAAGCTGAAGACGAACAGCTTCTCGGTGCTGGAGTGGAACAGGTCCGTGGTCGAGACGATGATGACCCCCAGCAGCGCCAGCGCCACGATGTTGAGCAGCGTCTGCGAGACGAGCGTCCCGAGGAGAACGGGGAAGGTCTCCCTCATGCGACCGACGCGCCGCGCCAGCGTCATCGCTCGCGCCGGCTCGCCGAGCCGAGCCGGGAGCGTGGCTGACATCAGGACGCCGATCATCGTCGCCGACGTAACGTCGCGGCGGCGAACCGGCCGGTTGACCAGTGCCGCGCGCACAATCCCGTACCAGGAGGCGGCACGGAAGAAGAGCGAGAGGGCCATCAACAGGCACGCGACCAGCACCCAGCTGGCATCGGAGCGGACGATGCTGGCAAGCACGTTGTCGACACCGATCTTCTGCGCGGCAAGGGCGGTCAGGCCGACGCCGAGGGCTCCCGCGACGCCGAGGCCCAGGCGCCTCGCGAGGCGACGGCGCCGGCTTCCGCTCTGGACGCGCGGCGGATCGAGTGAGGGCAGTCGTTGCGGCCGTCGCGGCGGTTCCCCGTCGGCCGGCCGCAGGCCCGCCCAATGCGCAACCCGCTCGGCCGTCGTCTGGGGAACCGGCGCCTCTATCGCGCGCTCGTAGACGGCCGTGACGCGATCGGCAACCCGAGGCCACGCGTAGCGCTGGGCACTCTCGCGCGCCGCCTCGCCCATCGTGGCCAGCCGTGCGGGCTCGTGGTGCGCGCGCTGCAGCTCCTCGGCGAGCCGCTGGGGGTCGCCGGGCGGAACCAGCACCCCGTCGACGCCGTCGGTCACGACGTCGCTGTAGCCCGCGATCTCGGAGGCGACGACGGGCGTCCCTGCCGCGAAGGCCTCGGTCAGGACCATGCCGAAGCTCTCCCCCGAGAGGGACGGCGCGCAGAGCACGTCGGCGCGGTGCAACGCATCCCACAGCCGCGGGCCCGAGACCCTGCCTCGAATGTCAATCCGGCTCAGCGTCGTGGGGTCGGCCAAGTAGCGGAGCACGTCCTCCCGCTCGGCTCCGATCACCGTGAGCCGCGACGGAACGTGCTCGACGAGCGCTTCGAAGGCGGTCAGCAGGATCGGCAGCCCCTTGCGCTCCTCGGGGCGACCGACGAACAGCAGCCGCAGCTCCTCGCTTGCGGGCTTCGCCCCGCCGGGTGCCGTATCGACGTCGACTCCGTTCGGAATCACCTCGTAGTGGCCGCCAAACCAGCGGCGGCCGGTCCAGGCGGCCGCCTCGGAAACGGCAATCCGGGCCGCCAGCCGGTTGAGCACGCGCCGTGCGCCCAGCGCCGAGGCGATGTGATTCGGGGCCGCCTTGGTCGAGTACGCATGAAAGGTGCCGACGACGGGCGTGTCGGAGCCGAGCGCGGCATTCCAGCCGACAAGCGGCGCCACGGGCTCGTGGACGTGGACCACGTCGTAGCCTCCGTCGCGAATCTCACGACGCACGCCCGCGAATCCGCTGGCCGGCGACACCGAGAGATTGGATACCGCACCGTTGGCGGAAATGCCAACCGTGCGACCCAGCGGGATCAGGTAGTCGGGCGCCTGGCGCAACTCGGGCACGGCGCGGTGCAGGAACCGGCTGAGCTGACCGGGAGGATCGAACGGCGCCAACACGTGGACCTCGTCGCCACGGCCCAGGAACTCCTCAGCGAGAGCCTCGACGTGCCGGTTCACTCCACCCTGATAGCTCCACGAATATGGGGACACGAGGGCAATGCGCACGAGGGAAAAAGCCTAGTCGATCGAGCGGCTCCCTCCCGTGACGCCGACCGCAGCCCAGGCGAAGCCGGTGAACGCGAGCAGGTAGACGGCTCCGATCTCCAGCATCACGGCACCGGAGTCGTTGGCGAGCGTTCCCAGCAGGATCGCCGCCAGCGCCCCCCAAAGCCCGGCGCGCATCGCCGGCCGGCCGCGCAACCAGCTCGCCAGCCGGCGCCGGCCAGCGAGCGCGAGCGCGACCGCCGCAACCACAAGCGGCATGAAGGCGAGGATGAAGGGCCGGGCGAAACTGTGAGCGGAGAGCTGCAGCCGCCGCTGGGCAACGTCGGTGAGGTTCCCCAGCCCACCGGCGTCGAGCACCGATCTGGTCAGGTGCGCGTTCGCCCCCGAGGCCAGGTCGACGAGCGCCAGGAGCGCAACCGCCACAAGCGGCGCCGCGATGACCAGCAGCGCCCGGCGACGCCGCCGAGCCGCGACCAGGTAGGCCGCCACGCCACTTCCGACCGGCAGCACGATCGCCGCACCGACGTCGGCCCCGAATCGCCCCGCCCCGAAGACGAGGGCGAGGGCAAAACCGACCGAGAGGAAGACGACCGCGGGCCGGGGCGCCCAGCGGGGGGAAAACCCGGTGAGCGCCGCACCGGTCCCCGCCACGATCAGCACCACCAGGATCGCCTCGAGCTCGTTGCCGATGCCGTAGAAGCGCACCCCCAGACCCGGATTGGGACCGAGCAGCGACAGGGCGGTGAGCGGTGAGCCGGCAATCGCATCGATCGCATAGGCGACTACGGTGAGAGCGCTGGCCACGGCCAGCGCCCGGTACCCACGCAGGGTCGCGAGGGTCAGCAGTGCAAGCAACGGCGCGCCGGCGATCGTCAGCAGCTGTTCGACACCCCTGTCGGGCTCCAGCGCAGCGCCGAACAGCAGGATCAACGGCAGGTAGACGACGCTCAGCGCCGCCAGGCCGACGGCGGGCCGCGCCACCCGACCGCGTGTCCCAGCGACCAGCAGCGCGAGCGCGAGGAGCCAGGTCAGCAGCCCCACGCCGATCACCGGACCGCGCCGTACCGGCACCTCGGCCATCCTGTCGCCCAGCGAGATCACCGTCGCCACATCGACGTGCCGCTCCGCGCGGACCGGCTGGCCGGATACCGCGGAGGGAACCCCGACGCCAAGCCGGCGCAGGACCGTCGGCGCGACATCGGTGGAGAGGACGTATCCGTCGAGCCGCGTGCTGTCCGAGGTGAGGTTTCCGTCGAAGCCCCGACCGGCCACCCCGATTGCCAGCGCGCGGTTCTTCGCCGGTGGGGGGCGCTCGATGGCGATCAGCAGGTCGTCGCCGCGCAGGCCGCGCACGAGGGACGGCAGCTGGGCAAGGCCTGCGCTGCGAACCTCGAAGGTTCGGACGGCAGTCGGGCGGGGAGCTCCACTTGACTTTTTCGGTGGGGCGGTGGCGGCGGTCCCCGGTTCGGGCGCCGAAAAAGCACAAGACGCTTCGCCCCCCACCCCGCCCCCGCCAGCTTCAGACCTGCTCGCCACCACGCGCCCCCCGGCTCCTGCGGACGCACCGCCGCCATCTCTGCCATCCCCGGCGGTTTTGGCCACCGCCCGGGTGGTCACACCGGCGGCTCGGAGAGTTGAAGCGAGGAGGCCGGGGACGATGTCGGCCGGGGCCGAGTCGGCGCGCTCGACGACCGCCCGCCACCAGCCCGCGCAATCTCCATTCGCCCCGAAGCTCGGGAGTCTGGTGTCGTAGAGCGAGTCGAAAGCCCTGTTTCCCTGCGTGATGTCCAGGTAGGTCTGCCCCGCCGGCACGCTCCCCAAGCCCGCACTCATCAACCCCACCCCCATCCCAACCCCCGCCAGCCGCTCGACCCTCGTGCCCCTCTGCAGCCACGCGAGGATCACGCGCGTCGGCGGTCTGCGGCTGGGGCGTGCCGGGGGTGGGGCGGGGGTCGAAGCGTCTTGTGATTTTTCGGCGGTCGGCCCTCGGACGGCTGCGGACGCCTCACCGAAAAAGCTAAGCGTAGGCCCCCACCCCACCCCCGGCACCACCCCGAGGGAGACAGCGACGGCCGCTATCGTGACCCCGATGGCAGACCGCACCTTTGCAAAGTTCACTTTCTTCAAGATCGACCCCGCATGGCGCCGCCGGGACAACGGGCTGCGCGCCGCCGACAAGCAGGAGTTCCTGGCGGCATGTGACGACTTCGCCCTCGACCGCGCGCTGCGCGCCTACTCAACAATAGGCACGCGGGGCGACGTCGACCTCGTGCTGCTCAGCCAGAGCCCCAACCTCGAGGACCTGCACACCTTCCACGTCGTGCTCGGCCAGAGCGGCCTGGCGAAGTGGGCGGAGACCCCCTACTCGTTTCTCTCGATGACCAAACGCTCGCCATATTCCGACGAGCGGGCGCGGCCGGAGATCTGCGTCTCAGAGCGCAAGTACCTCTTCCTCTACCCGATGGTCAAGCAGCGGCGCTGGTACTCGCTGCCGGAGGAGGAGCGCGGGCGGATCATGCGCAGCCACATCGAGGTTGGGCGGCGCTACCCGGAGATCACGATCAACACGTCCTACTCCTTTGGCCTCGACGACCAGGAGTTCGTCGTCGCCTTCGAGGGAGACGAGCCGGGGATGTTCCTCGACCTCGTCAACGAGCTGCGCCCAACCGAGTCAAGTGCCTATACCGAGCGGGAGACCCCGATCTTCACCTGCGTCGCGATGTCCGTGCGCAAGGCGCTCGATGCCCTCGACGGCACGGCCAGCGTCGGCGCCGAGGCCACCCAACTCCGATGACCGTCGAGGCGCTGAGCTACGCCATCGACGACCAGGACCACCTGATCAAGGTCGACCAGAACTACTACCGCTTTGCCGAAGAGAACGGCTGGGAGGAGGCTGGCAGCAGCCTGGGCCGCTCGCTTTGGGATTTCGTCGCCGGCCACGAGATGCGAAAGGTGCAGCGCCTGCTGCTGAAGCGGATCCGCGACGCCGTGCGAGAAGTCGACCTGCCCTTCCGCTGCGACGGTCCCGACATGCGCCGCGAAATGCAGCTTCGAATCGTGTCGCACAGCTCCGGGCGAACCGTGATGTTCGCGGCTCGGCTCAACGCCGAGGCCCGCCGAGAGAACACCCAGCCACTGCTGGATCCCACTGCGCCACGCGGGGAGGAGATGCTCGTGATGTGCGGCTGGTGCGACCGCTTCGAGGTCGACGGAGAGTGGGTGGAGGTCGAGGAGGCCGCCGCAAGGCTGGAGCTCTTCCGGCGCGAGGTGATGCCGGCGCTCGACCACGGAATCTGTCCCCGTTGCAGCAGACTGTTGGCAACGGCGTAGAACGAGGCCGCCTGGCGTTCCATATGCTTCTCAGCCCCCTGCCCGCTGCGCAAATCGCCCTGAAAACCAGCACGGAAATAGGAAATGACTCAGATCGGAACGCTTGACAACCCGCTCCGCGTCGCCATCGTCGGCGCCGGCCCGGCCGGCTTCTACAGCGCCGAGCACATCCTCAAGGATGGAGAGCTTCACACCCAGGTCGACCTGTTCGACCGCCTGCCGACCCCGTTCGGACTCGTTCGCGGAGGGGTTGCTCCCGACCACCCCAAGATCAAGTCGGTGATCCGCGTCTACAGGAAGACGGCGGCACGCGACGGATTCCGCTTCTTCGGCAATGTCAAGGTCGGCCACGACATCGAGGCCGAGGATCTCGAGCGCTTTTACCACGCGATCGTCTACACGGTTGGCTGCGAGAGCGACCGCCATCTCGGCATACCCGGCGAGGACCTGCCGGGCAGCCATGCCGCAACCGCCTTCGTCGGCTGGTACAACGCCCACCCCGACTACGCGGACGAGCAGTTCGACCTCTCCAGCGAACGGGCGGTGGTGATCGGCAACGGCAACGTCGCGATGGACGTGGCGCGCATGCTGGCGCTGACCGACGGCGAGCTGCGCCAGACCGATACCGCCGACCACGCGATAGAGGCGCTCGACCGCAGCCAGATCCGCGAGATCGTGGTGCTCGGTCGCCGCGGCCCGGCGCAGGCAGCCTTCACCAACCCGGAGATCAAAGAGCTGGGCGAGATGGAGGACGCGGACGTGATCGTTGACCCTGCCGAGGTCGAGCTCGACCCGGCCAGCCGGGCCTTCATCGAGTCCGACGAGGCGGACAAGACCTCCCGCGTCAACGTCGAGATCCTGAGTGAGTACGCCCAGCGGGAGCCAGCCGGGAAGGACAGGCGGATCGTCCTGCGCTTCCTCCGCTCGCCGGTGGAGATCAGCGGCGACGGCAAGGTCGAGAAGATCGTGATCGGACGCAACGAGCTGGTCGACGAGGGCGGCACCCTGCGGCCCAGGGACACCGGCGACCGCGAGGAGCTGGACTGCGGGCTGGTGCTCCGCTCGGTCGGCTACACGGGGATCCCGATCGAGGGGGTGCCGTTCGACGAGAAGAAGGGGCTGATCCTCAACGAGGGCGGCCGCGTCCTCGACTCCCACGACGCCGGCCACCGGGTCGGGCACTACACGGCCGGCTGGATCAAGCGCGGCCCGTCGGGCGTCATCGGGACCAACAAGAAATGCGCCCAGGAAACCGTTGAGCATCTCCTTGCCGACGCCGGCTCGGGTGTGCTGCTCGACCCGGAGAGCCCCGATCCCGCCGCGGTCGACGACCTGTTGAGGGAGCGGGACATTCGCTTCGTCAGCTTCGACGATTGGGAGGCGATCGACCAGGCCGAGGTCGGCCGCGGCGAGCCCCACGGCCGGCCGCGGGTCAAGTTCGTGCGGGTCGAGGAGATGCTCGAGGCCCTCGGCGAGAAGGTCTCCGGCTGATCCGGTCATGACCGACCTCGGAGAGCTCGAGGGAATGATCAGAGCGGCGCTGCCGGGCGCCGAGGTCGAGGTGAGTGACGAAACGGGCACCGGCGACCACCTCCGCGCAACCGTCTCCGCTCCGCAGTTCGAGGGGCTCTCGCGAATCGAGCAGCACCGTCTCGTCAAGGCGGCCGTGAGCGAGCGCTTCGAGGACGGCACGATCCACGCCCTCAGCATCAGAACCAGATGAGTTAGTTCCACATCCACACACGCCTGAGCTTCCGGTGCGGCCTTCGCGCCGCAGGGGTGCGAAAGGCGCACCGGAAGCTCTCGCTACCCTGTGGCCATGGCCGATCCACAGTTGAAAGAGAAGGTCGAGGAGCTGATCGCCGCCAACCCGGTGCTGCTCTTCATGAAAGGCACACCGGAGATGCCGCGCTGCGGATTCTCGATGCGTGTGGTCCAGGTGCTCGACACGATGAACGTCGAGTACGGCGCGATCGACGTGCTGCCGGCGCTGCAGCCGTTGCGCGAAGTGACCGGTGAGATCTCCGACTGGCAGACGTTCCCGCAGCTCTACGTCAATGGCGACCTGGTCGGTGGCGCCGACATCGTCGAGGAGATGTTCGAGTCCGGCGAGCTCGCCGGGACGCTCGGGGTCGAGCAGCCCGCGGACGTGCCGCAGGCGTCCCCCCCGGGGGAGCCGTCCCCGCCGGGGCAGTCGCCACCCCTTCAGATCGAGTAGCAGCGGGGCGCGGCACCCACGGCTTTGACCGCGGGCGCCGCCCGCCCGAAGCTAGCGGCGCTTGGCGCTGAACTTAATCCAGTGCGACACGCAGCGCGGGCCGCCCTTCTTCAACCGATCCTTGACGCGGATCTTGCCGCGCACAATCCGGTCGGTGGCCTTGCCCTTGAAGAACACTTCGTCGGTCGAGCCCAGCTGGACGTCGTGGAACATGCCGTTCTTGCCTATCGGAGTGCGCTGAAAGCCGCTCTCGTCAACGATCAGGAGCGAGCCATCCCTGCACTTCAGCGTCGCCACGAAGTGGCGGACCTGCAGGGTGCGCCGATGCACGGTGAGCGCAACCGCGCGCTTCTGAGCCGTCTTCCCCTTGTAGACGCGCTTGGAAGCCGCGCCGGCGAAAGACACTCCCTCCACCGCAACGAGGGCGCAAATCATCATCGCTCCAACAAAGAGCCGAAAACGCATACCTCTCCTGCCTCCTCTGATTGGTTACAGGGGTTGCTACTACCCGCAACAAGGCGGCCGACGCAATGTTGCGCTCGCCCCCCAACAGGCCAGCCGCCGCCTGACCAGGCAGGTCAAGGACGCAGGGAAGCGAGGTGAGGGGAGCGCTCCAGTGCGTGACCCGATCCGAGCGACCGAGGACGCCGACACACGCAGGTCAGACGGCGGGTGCTGCGTCCTCTTTGACCTGGAAGGAGGAACCGCACCCGCAGGCCGCAACCACGTTGGGGTTGTTGACCTGGAAGCCAGCACCCTGCAGCCCTTCGACGTAGTCCACCTCGGAGCCGAGAACGAACTGCATGCTGACCTTGTCGACCACCACCGCGACGCCATCCACCTCGAAGACGTGATCGTCCTCCGCCGGCTGGTCGAAGGCAAGCGCGTACTGAAAGCCCGAGCAGCCACCGCCGCGAACGGCGACGCGCAGCGCCTGGCCCTCCGCGTCGTCCTGGCCACCGAGCAGCTCGCCGATCTTCGCCGCCGCCTTGCTGGTGAGCGTTATCGCTGATGTCTGGGAGTCGGTCACTTCACAAAGTGTAGCGAGAGGTCTGCGAGAATCCTGCTCCTTGAGCGCCAGCCCGCAAACCGCAGTCATCTGCGACACCACCGCCTACCTGCCCACCGAGCTCACCACCGAGAGCGGACTGCACGTGGTTAGCCTCTACGTCTCGATCGACGGCGAGCAGCAACCGGAGTCCGAGGTCGGAGACTACGGGGAGTTCTTCGAGCGCCTGCGCGCCTCCGAAAGCGGCGCGACGACCTCGCAGCCCTCGGTGGGCGACTTCATATCCGTCTACGAACCGCTGCTGGAAGCCGGCCGTGAGGTGGTGTCGATTCACATCTCCTCCGGGATCTCGGGCACCTGCGAAGCGGCAAGCCAGGCCCGAGAGCGCCTCGTCGCCGAGGACAAGGGGGGCGAGCGCATCCACATCTTCGACTCCCGCTCGGCCTGTGGCGGCACCGGGCTCTGCGCACTTGCCGCGGCCGCCGCGGCGGCCGGCGGCGGGGATGGAGAGACCGTTCTCGCCCGTGCTCAGCGGGCGCGCGAAGAGCTGAAAATGTGGTTCGCGGTCGACACGCTCGAGTACCTGCGGCGCGGCGGCAGAATCGGCGGTGCGCGCGCCTGGATTGGATCGGCACTGAAGATCAAGCCGATCCTCACCCTGGAGGAGGAGGTCACTCCGATCGAGCGGGTCCGGACCCGGGCTCGCTCGCTGGAGCGGCTGCGCGAATACGCCCGGGAGCGGCACGCGTCGGGTGCGGACGCCTGGGTCGTCCAGCACATCCAGGATCACGAGACGGCCGCTGTCCTGGTTGACGACTGCCGCGAGATTTTCGGCTGCGAGCCGGTCTTCGTCTCGGAGATCGGGCCGGTGATCGGGGCTCATGTCGGCCCGGGCCTGATCGGCGTCGGCAGCGTCACCAAGGCCGTCCTGGACTGACCCGCCCAGGCGGGTCAGCGGCGGCGGAAGGCGAGCAGGCCGCCGACCGCAAAGCCGACGACGGCCGCGCCGATCACCAGCTCACGGCGGTGCTCGCGAATCTGGCGCTGCCAATCCGTCAGCTCTGCCACTCGCCCGCGGAGCGCTTCGACCGAGCGCCCGAGATCCTGCCGCTGGAGATCGATATCGCGGCGGATCTCCGCCGCGGTGCGGCCGGGCGCACCCGCCGTGGAGGTGCGGATCGGCTCTGGATGCGCGCTCATCCGTCCGTGCCCTCGCCTTCCAGGACCGTCTTGGTCCGCTTCGCCTCCTCGATCGCGTGCTCGGGCACGGGTGGCGCTCCCGCCTTGACCGAGCGGTAGGCGAAGTTTCCGGCCACAGCGGCGATCAGCAGAAAGAGGGCGGCCTCGATGAAGAACCCGGGCCAAGTCCTGCCGTTGAAGACCTCCTCGTTGAGCAGCCAGGCAACCCCCTGCATGACGAGGATCAGCGCCAGGAAGGCAAAGGCGCCGGCCGCGACGCCCACCGCCGACCCGCGCAGGATCTTGCCGACCTTCTCGCTGATCTCGGTCTTGGCCAGCTCGACCTCATCGCGGATCAGCGTCGACATCCGTTCGGAGACGTCGAAGACGAGCTCGGCGACCGACTTGTCGTTCGGCTCGTTCGGGGCGGGCGTGGTCGAGTCGGCCATGGCTGGTGCTACTCCGGTGGCTCCTCGTCGAAGAGCCGGCGCCAGACCACGGCGGAGAGTCGCGCCGCGAAGAGGCTGGCGAGAGCGCTGCTGGCGGCCAGCAGTCCACTCCACACGAGTCGTTTGACGATGTCGTTCTCCACTCTTAGACCTTCCCCTCGGGAGCACCGCAGTAAACCACCTCGGGGCCGCAGCCGCGGGAAGGCTCGCCCAGGCAGCTCAACGGGACTCCAGTCCGTCGCAGATCGTCGCCACGACGAGCGTCTTCGCCTCGTCGAAATCCGTGTCGGAGCCGGGGATCAACTCGAAGATCCAACCGGAGAGGAGCTGCTCGATCGCCCCGTAGAAGGACATCGAGGCAAAGCTGGCGTCGATGTCGCGCCGAAAGATCCCCTCCTCCTGTCCCTGCGCGACGATCCTGGCAATCGAGTCGTACGCCCGGCGGATCTCCGGCAGGTGGGTGCGGCCGAAGGAGTTGGCGGCGCGAGTCACCTCGACGATGATCACCTTCATCAACTCCGGGTCGTGGCGGTAGGAATCGACGATGAATCCGGCGACGGCTTCCAGCTTCGCGCGTGGGGTCGCCTCGCTGCGATCGGCCTCCTCGATCGCGGCCAGCAGCAGCGACCAGCGCTCGCTGAACAGCTCGTTCAGCACCTCCTCCTTCGACTTGAAGTAGTGGTAGACGAGCCCGTAGGCGACGCCGGCCTCATCGGCGATGTCAGCGACCCGGGTTGCGTGAAATCCCTGGCGGGCGAAGACGCGGATCGCCGCATCGAGGATCTGGCGGCGTTTGTCGATCGGGGGAGCTTTGGCCATCAGGTTCCCGCCACCTGGGGCTGGGGCCATTGGTAGGCCGCGGGGCGCCGGTTGGCCAGCGAGGGGAGCTCTTCGCGGATGCGGTCCTGGCCGGCGAGGTCGAGGTCGGCGGAGATGAAGCACTCCTCGTCCGGCGCGGTGGCGAGAACGACCCCCCACGGGTCGACGATTGCCGAGCGCCCCTGGGAGCGGTAGTGCGGCGGCGCCTCGCCAACCTGGTTGGGAGCCAGGACGAACACCTGGTTCTCGATCGCGCGCGCCCGCAGCAATACCTCCCAGTGGTCGCGGCCGGTGGCCAGGGTGAAGGCCGACGGCACCGCGATCAAGCGTGCGCCTCGCACCGCGAGGATCCGGTAGAGCTCCGGGAAGCGCAGGTCGTAGCAGACGGTGAGCCCGGCGGTCAGCTCGCCCACCGGCGCCGTGACGATCTCGGCCCCCGCCTGCTCGTGATCGGACTCGCGGTAGGAGACGCCGCCGGCCTCGACGTCGAAGAGGTGGATCTTGCGGTAGACGGCGATGTCCTCACCGTCGGGACCGATCAGCACCGAGGTGTTGAATGCCTTCTCGGGGCCGAGCTCGGCGATGCTCCCGGCCAGCAGGTGTATGCCGAGCTCCCGGGCCCAGCCCCGCGCGGCGCTCAGGCTCGGTCCGCCGAGCGGCTCCGCCCCGGCCGCCATCTCCTCACCGGCGGCCAGCAGGTTCCACTTCTCCGGCAGCGCGACCAGTTCGGCGCCGTCGGCCGCCGCGTCGCGCACCAGCCGCGCCGCCGCGCTGACGTTTCGCGCCTTGTCGCTTGTCGAGTTGAGCTGTACTGCCGCTGCGCGCATGGGAACCTCGCTCGTGGTCAGTCATTGGCAATTGACTGACCAGTCAATCGGCTGCGGTCAGTATAGGTGTCGGCAGGGCGTTTCCCGGCCTACAGGCGCATGACGCGAGCGACGATGCGGTCGAACACCCAGGTTGGAAGCACGATCTTGGCGCGGGCCTGAACCTTGGCGTCGAAGCCGACCAGATAGCGACTGCGCGGACGGCGGGCACAGAGCGCATGCTCGATTGCCGCCGCGACCTTGTCGGGAGGGATACCGCGCCCGGCAAGGTTCCTGACCACCGCCCGGTAGCTGGCGATCGCCTCGCCGTAGAGCTCTTCCCGGGCGGGGGCGCGCTCCTGCATGGCGTCCGCCTCCCGTTCGCCACGTTCCCAGATCGGCGTGTCGATCACGCCCGGCTCGACGACGGAGACCTTGATCCTCCACGGCCTCAGTTCCTGGCGAAAGACATCCCCCACCGCCTCCACCCCCCACTTCGCGGCGTGGTAGGCGCCGGTCAGCGGAAAGGCGATGCGGCCGCCGATCGAGCTGACGAAGACGATGCGACCGCGCGCCGGGCGGATCAGCGGCAGCATCGCCTGCGTGACGGCCACCTGGCCGGTCAGGTTGACCTCTACCTGGCGGCGGAAGTCCTCGACCGGGATCGTCTCCAGCGGGCTCGGGATCGCCACGCCGGCGTTGTTGACGAGGCCGTTGAGCCCGGCTTCCCCCACCGCCCGGCCGATCTGCTCGGCGGCCGCGGCGATCTGTCCGGCCTCGGTGACGTCCAGCATCAGCGGCGCCAGTCGCGCCGAGCCTGCCTCGCGCAGCGCCGTCGCGTCCTCCTCGCGCCGCACCCCGGCGAACACCTGCCATCCCGCGGCGTCCATCCGCAACGCGGTCGCCCTGCCGATCCCGGTCGACGCGCCAGTGATCAAAACCGATCTCAAGAGTGGCCAGGCTAACATCGCCCGGATGGCTGGCGCCGCGTTCGTGACGGGTGGATCGGGCTTCATCGGCGGCAGGCTGGTCGGGCGCCTCGTTCGCGAGGGCCGTCCGGTCCGGGCGCTGGCTCGCTCCGACGCCTCCGCGGCTGCGGTCGAGAGGCTCGGTGCGGAGGCCGTCCGCGGCGACCTCGCCGATTGCGAGTCGCTCGCGGCCGCCGCCGCCGGCACCGACGTCGCCTTCCATCTCGCCGCCCGGCTTGGCGAGTGGGGGGCCTGGGAGGACTTCGAGCGCGGCAACGTCGTCGGGACCCGCAACGTCCTCGCGGCCTGCGCCGCGGTCGGCGTCCATCGCTTCGTCCACTGCGGCACGGAGGCGGCGCTGATGGCCGGCGACCCGCTGGTCGGCGTAAACGAGACGGCGCCTCTGCGCCCCGATTCGAAGGCGCCCTACCCGGCGACCAAGGCAAGGGCCGAGGAAGCCGTTCGTGTCGCGAGCCGGGACGGGTTCGAGACCGTGGTGGTGCGGCCCCGCTTTGTCTGGGGCAGGGGCGACACGACGCTGCTGCCGGAGATGATCGCCACCGTCCAGGCCGGCAAATGGGCCTGGGTCGGAGGCGGCCGCACTCTCACCGACACGACTCACGTCGACAACGTCGTCGAGGGCCTGCTCTTGGCGGCCGAGCGGGGCCGCCCGGGCGAGGCCTACTTCGTCACCGACGGCAAGCCGGTCGTCTTCCGGGACTTCGTCACCGCCATGCTGAGGACGCAGGGCGCCGAGCCTCCCGACCGCAGCCTGCCGGCCTGGACGGCCGCCCCGCTGGCGCGGGTCGCCGAGGCCGCCTGGAAGGTCCTGCCGCTGCGTGGCGCACCGCCGATGACCGCCTTTCGCTCCTGGCTGTTGACCCAGGAGTGCACGATCGACATCTCCAAGGCCCGCCAGGAGCTCGGCTACGCGCCGCTCGTCTCCCACGAACAGGGCCTGGCCGGCCTGCGCGCCTCACCGCCCTGATCTCAACTGCGCGCCTCACCGCCCTGATCTCAACTGCGCGCCTCACCGCGCTGACCTCAACTGCGCGCCTCACCGCGCTGACCTCAACCTTCTCCGCGCTCTGCGCGGACCGAGGCGAAGTCAGCGGCGCGACTGGGCGCGGCCGGAGCGATGGCGCTCCAGCTCGGCGATCAGCAGCTTGGTGTGCAGGGCGGCGATCAGGTCCTGAAGCGGCTGGGCGCCCGCCTCGATCATCTCCATCACGCGCTCGGGCGGCACCTCCTCCGCGAGGCGGTCCATCACCATGCCGACCTCCTCCTTCACCAGCGCCTGCAGAGCGGTCTTGTAGCGCAGCGTGTCGTAGACGGTGAAGCCGATCTCCTCGTCGTAGCCGCCGGCCCGGAAGCGGCTGATCGCCTCGATGATCTTCACGTCGGTGGGCGAATAGCCGCGGCTGTTGGGGCTGAGCAGCTCGAGCTTCTCCAGCCGATCGAGCACCTCCTTCGGCACCCCATAGCTCTCGCGGACCTCGGCGGCGCTGGTGCGCGTGCGCTCACCGGCCAGGGCGCGGTCGAAGATGCGGTCCTCCAGCTCGACCAGCGCACGGGCGCGCTCGGGGCCCTCCTCGAGCACGGCCCTGATCGCCTTCAGCGGCATGAAACGCTCCTCCTGGAGCTGCTTGATCAGCTTGATGCGATCGACAAACTCCGGCGGGTAGTAGGCCATGTTGCGGCTGGTCCTGACCGGCTCTGGCAGAAGACCCTCGCGCAGGTAGTGCTTGATGGTTGGGGCCGGCACGCCCGATGCCTCGGCCAGCTCCCCCATCCGCATGAGCGACTTGGTCTTCAAAACACCACCGGGACACGAGCGGCGCTCATGCGCGGAAGGTGGTGGCCGAATCCGCGCTCGGGCCCGCCGCCGCGCCGGACTCCTTCATCGCGGCGATCTCATCGGCCGAGTAGCCGGCCTCGCTCAGCACCTCGTCGGTGTGCTCTCCAAAGGCCGGCGCGGGCCGGGTCGGGTCGCCCGGCGTGCGGCTCATCTTCACCGGGACGCCAAGCTGGCGCACCGTTCCGAGCTCGGGCTGCTCCACCTCGACGACCATCCGCCGTGCCCTGGCCAGCTCCGAGTCGAGTGCCTCATCGACGTCGAGGACCGGCTCGATGCAGCAATCGTGCTCGTCGTTGAAGGCCTTCCACTCGTCGCGGCTGCGGGCTCGGAAGACCGCCACGAGCTCACGCCAGGCCTCCGATCCGGGTGCCTCGAACTGCTTCTCGATCAGGTCGGGCCGACCCACCCCATTGCAGAAGGCAGCCCAAAACTTCGGCTCCAGGGCGCCGCAGGTCACCCACCCGTCGGCGGCCTCGTACGGCAGGTAGCAGAGCAGCCCACCCGCGAGCTGCTGCTCGCCGCGGCGCGGCACCTCCCCGTCGCAGAAGTAGCGGCCGGCGACCAGCGCCAGCCAGGAGAGCGCGCCGTCGGCCATCGAGATGTCGACCACCTGCCCTTCGCCCGATCGCCGCCGCTCGTGCAGTGCCGCCATCACGCCGAAGGCCGCCATCAGGGCGCCGCCGCCGATGTCGGCGATCTGGCCAGCCGATTGGACCGGCGGACCGTCCTTGGCTCCGGTCAGCCCAAGCAGCCCGACCAGGCCCAGGTAGTTCATGTCGTGGCCGGCGCGCTGCGCGTAGGGGCCGTCCTGGCCGTAGCCGGTGATCGCGCAGAAGACGATCGCCGGGTTCGCCTCGATCATCCGCTCGTAGCCGACGCCCAGCCGGTCGAGCACGCCGGGGCGAAAGCCGTCGAGGACGACGTCGTAGGACTTGACGAGCCGCAGCAGGGCCTCACGCCCCTGCTCTGACTTGAGGTCAAGCCGGATCGAGCGCTTGCCGCGGTTGAGCGCCAAGTACAGCGCCGAGCGGGTGCCCAGATCCTGCTGCTCGTCCGTGCCGTAGTAGGGCGGGGCCCAGCGTATGTAGTCGCCCATCCCGGTGTCCTCGACCTTCAGCACCTCGGCGCCCAGGTCGGCGAGCAGCAGCGAGCAGAGGCCCCCGGGCAGCAGTCGGGTCAGATCGAGAACCCTGACGTCGGCAAGCGGCAGACCGGTCATCGTGGCTGTCCGGCGACCGTCAGGCCCCGGCCCTCTTCGGAACCCCCAGCAGGTCGCGAGCCTCCTCGACGCTGGCCGCGCGGCGGCCGACGTCCTCGGCCATCTGCCTCGCCTTGGCGATCAGCTCGCCGTTGGATTGGGCCATCTCGCCGTTCGGCAGATAGAGGTTGTCCTCGACGCCGGCGCGCACGTTGCCGCCCAGCACCAGTGCCGCCCCGAGCAGCTTCCACTGGTCGCGCGAGATCCCGATCACCTGCCACTGGTTCTCTCCCCCCGCTCCGCTGGGGATCTGCTCCGACATGAAGGCCACGTTGCGGGCGGTTGGGCGGATGCCGCCGTTCACCCCCATCACCAGGGAGATCTGCAGCGGCGGCTCCAGCAGACCCATGTCGATCAGCGGGTCGAGGTTGGCGACGTGGCCGGCGTCGAAGCACTCGTGCTCGGGCTTCACCCCCAGCTCCTTCATCGCCGTCAGGAACTCGATGATCGTGTCGAAGCTGTTCTCGAAGACCGTTTTGAAGACAAAGTCCTTGCGTCGCTTGGAGTACTTGGCGTAGTTCATCGAGCTCATGTTGAGCGCCGCGACGTCGGGGCGGCACTCGCGGAGATACTCGATCCGCCTCTCGATCGGGATGCCGATCGCCCCGGTCGAGTAGTTGATGACCACGTCGCCGACCTCGGTCAGGATCGCCTCGGTTATCGCCTTGAAGTCCTCGACCTCATACGACGGCGTGCCGTCCGGTTTGCGGGCGTGGATATGGATCTGTGAGGCCCCCTCGTCGACCGCCCGCCGCGCCTCGGCCGCGTACTCCTGCGGCGTGTAGGGGATCGCCGGGCACTGGTCGCGGTTGGCGATCACCCCGCTGATCGAGCAGCTGATGACGACGGGATCGGCGAACGAACTCATGGCTTGCCCCCGGTTGGCGCGTCAGTCGCACACCCCCCGGCTGAGGGCCTGTTCCGGTGGGGATGGAGCGTCTCGCGCCTTTTCGGCAAGTCGTCCTCGGGGGCGGCGTTCGATGCACTGAAACGGCTCGGTGGAGCCCCCACGGGAACGGGTCCCAAGGCGCCAGACGTGGTCATACCGGCATCACTCCATGGCGTTTGGCGGGCCTCTCGACGTGCTTGGTGCGCGCCATCCGCAGCGCCCTGACGATCGTCGGGCGGGTCTCCCTGGGATCGATGATGTCGTCGATCACCGCGTTGCCTGCGGCAATGTAGGGGTCGATCTGCTGCCGAACGGCGTTCAGCATCGCCTCGCGGGTCGCCTCCGGGTCCTCGGCGGCCTCGATTGCCGAGCGGCCGATGATGTTGACGGCCCCCTCCGCTCCCATCACGGAGATCTCCGCCCCGGGCCAGGCGACGATCAGGTCCGGCTCGTACGCCTTGCCGCACATCACGTAGTAGCCGGCGCCGTAGGCCTTGCGCACCACCACGGTCACCTTCGGCACCGTGGCGCGGCTGACCGCGTAGAGCATCTTCGCCCCGTGGCGGATGATGCCCGCCTGCTCGACCTTGGAGCCGACCATAAAGCCCGGCACGTCCTGCAGGAAGACGAGCGGGATGTTGAAGGCGTCGCAGAGGTTGATGAAGCGCGCCGCCTTGTCGGAGGAGTCGTTGTCGAGGATGCCGGCCAGCTGCTTGGGCTGGTTGGCGACGATCCCGACGGGCTGGCCCCCGAAGCGGGCGAAGCAGGTGATCAGCGTCTTCGCGAACTTCGGCTTGATGTCGAACCACTCGCCGTCGTCGACGATCTCCGCGATCACGTCGTACATGTCGTACGGCTGGCGCGGGGACTCGGGGACGATCTCCAGCAGCTTCTCTGACATGCGGTCGTCGGGGTCGTCGGTCGGCACGAGCGGCGGCTTCTGCTCGCAGTTGGGCGGGAAGAAGGACAGGTAGCGCCTGACGACATCGATGCATTCGGTGTCGTCCTTCACCTCCAGGTCCCCCACCCCGGACTTGCGGCAGTGGACCTTGGCGCCGCCGAGGTCCTCCATCGAGATGTCCTCGCCGGTGACGGCTTTGGTCAGGTGGGGGCCGGCCAGCGCCATCGCACCCTGCCCGGAGACCATCGGCACGAAGTCGGCAAGTGCCGGGATGTAGGCGGTGCCCGCCGCGCAGGGCCCCATCATCGCCGCGACCATCGGGATCACGCCCGACATTTCGACCTCCTCGCGGAAGAGGTGGCCGGAGCCCGCGAAGAGCGAGCCGATGGCCTCCTGGATGCGGGCGCCGGCCGAATCCAGCAGCCAGATGAAGGGCATCCGCTTCTGAAGCGCCATCTCGCGCAGGCGGGTCACCTTCATCTCGCCCGTCATCCCCATCGAGCCGGCCATCACGGTGAAGTCGTAGGCGGCGATGCAGCAAGCGCGGCCATCGACCTCGCCCCACCCGGTGATAACGCCGTCGGCTGGCGCCTCCTTGCCCGCCATCGTCGCCTGCACGGCGAAGTGAGGACGGCCGTGGATGCCCATCTCGACGAAGGTCCCCTCGTCGACGAGCAGGTCGATCCGCTCGCGGGCGGTCAGCTTGCCCCGCTCGTGCTGCTTGGCGATCTTCTCCTCGCCGCCACCGAGCTTCGCCACCTCGCGGCGCCCGTGCAGTTGCTCGGTCAGCTTCTCCAGCGGCGCCGTCCCGGGCAGCAGGTGCCTGCCCTCTGTCTGCTCAGCCAACTATCTCCCCTTCCACTGCGGATCGCGTTTCTCGAAGAATGCGGCGACGCCCTCGACGATGTCCTCGGTCGAGAAGGTCAGCGAGAGCTGCGAACGTAGGTACTCGAGCGCGTCGTCCACGGCCATGTCCTGCTGGCGATACATCGCGTCGTGGCCGAGTCGCATCAGCACCGGGCTCTTGGAGGCCAGCTTCTTCGCCCAGTCGGCAACCGCGTCGTCGAGCTCGTCGGCCGGCACGACCCTGTTGGCGAGCCCGTACTCGACCGCCTGCTCGGCGCTCAGCCGCTCGCCCAGCAGCATCATCTCGTTGACCTTCTTGCGCGGGACGTTGCGGTAGATGATCGCCATGATCATGTAGGGGAAGGCGCCGACGTTGATCTCGGGTGTGCCGAACGTCGCCCCCTCCCTGGCGATCACGAGATCGCAGGAGAGGGCCAGGCCCATGCCGCCGGCGAGGACGTGCCCGTTGACGGCGCAGAGCGATGGCTTCCCCAACCGCGGCATCAACCGGAAGAATTCGAGGAAGAGGTCGGTCGCGAAGTGTTTGGCGACGAGCGGCGCCTCGGCGGCGAAGCCGCCCAGGTCCGCGCCGGCGCAGAAGACCTTCTCGCCGGCACCGGTCAGCACAACCGCCCGAACCTGCTCGTCGTCGCGTGCCCGCTTCATCGCGTCGACCAGCTCGACCAGCATCTGGCCGGAGAGCATGTTGCGCTTCTCGGGGTTGTTCAGCGTCACCGTGGCAACGCCGTCGGCGACCTCGTAGGTGACCAGCTGCTGGGGCGCGTCGCTCATCCGATCCGTCTCACCATCCGTCCGTCTGCCGCTCCATGGCGGGCACGATAGCCGAAGCAAGCAGAAAGTGGGAAGTGCTACTGTCCACTCGCAAACTGCAACTGCATCAACTTCACCCTCCAGCAGCGTGTCAAGTTGATGCAGTTCGCGCAGAGCCCGGTCGGGCGAAGGAGGAGACATAGAGTGGCAACCGCGACGAGCGACGGCTCCAAAGTCATCAAGCCCGACCATGAGGCGGGTCGCAAGCACTTCATCTTCAGCCAGGAGCACGAAGACCTGCGCGAGTCGATGCGCTCCTGGGTCGAAAAGGAGCTCTACCCCCACCGCAACGAGTGGGAGGAGACCTACTGGCCAACCGAGGCCATGAAGCGGGCCGGCGAGCTCGGCTTCCTGGGCCTGTGCTTCCCCGAGGAGTACGGCGGTCAGGGCGGCGACTACTACTTCTCCCTGGTCCGCGCCGAGTGCATGAGCTATTCCGGTTCCGGGGGCACCAACATGGCGTTTGCCGTGCAAAGCGACATGGTGCTGCCGCCGATCCACCTGCTCGGTAGCGAGGAGCAAAAGCAGCGCTACCTCGTGCCCGGGATCAAGGGCGAGAAGGTGGGCTGCCTCGCGATCACCGAGCCTGGCGCCGGCTCCGACGTGGCCGGCATCCGCACCACGGCGATCCGCGACGGCGACGAATATGTCATCAACGGTTCCAAGACCTTCATCACCAACGGGCCACGCGCCGACTTCATCGTCCTCGTCGCCAAGACCGACCCGGAGGCTCGCCACGAGGGGATCACACTCTTCCTGCTCGACCTGCGTGACGACAGCGGCGAGACTGTGCCCGGCTTCAGCGTCTCGGCAGAGCTGGAGAAGATGGGAATGCACGCCTCCGACACGGGCGAACTGGCCTTTGAGGACGTCCGCGTCCCGGCCGACGCCGTGCTCGGCGAGGTCGGCAAAGGCTTCTACCACATCGCCTGGGAGCTACAGGGCGAGAGGCTGGTCGCCGCCGCAGGCTCCCACGCGGGTTGTGAGCGAATGATTGAAAAGACACTCGGCTACGCGAAGGAGCGCGAAGCGTTTGGCCGGCCGATCGGCAAGTTCCAGGCGATCCGCCACAAGTTCGCCGAGATGGCGACCAAGACCGAGGCCGCCAAGCAGTTCACCTACGCGACCGCCTGGCGCTTCGCCAACGGCGAGTACCCGGTGCGCGAGATCACGATGGCCAAGCTCTTCGCCTCTCGAGTCGGCTGTGAGGTCGCTGACGAGTGCATCCAGATCCTCGGCGGCTACGGCTACATGAAGGAGTACGAGATAGAGCGCGCCTACCGCGACGTGCGCCTCAACCGGATCGGCGCCGGCACCGACGAGATCATGCTCGACGTGATCGGCCGCAGCTACGGGCTTTAGACACGTTTCTTAGAGCGGCTCGAGGTCACCGAGCGGCAGGCAGACCGCACAGAAGTCCTCGCCGAACGGGGTCAGCAGGATGCTGCGGCGGACCGTCCGCGCGATTCGGCCGGCCTTCGCCCGTGCTTCGAGGACTTCTGGCTGCGCCTCCAGCACCTGATAGCGCTGCACGTCCTTGACTCGCTCGCGAGAGAGCCAGATCAGGCCGAGGCGGTGCAGGTTGTCGAGGTAGGCGTGGACGCGGTCGGCATGATGGCAACCGGCCTCGGCGCCGAGCATGTTGCGCCCCGGGGCGACCAGCTCCGAGGCGAGCGGCAGCCCGGCGCGCACGTCCACCGACGGCTGAGGGCCGTTGCGGGCCAGAAAGCGCAGGATCCGGGCCTCGTCCGGCGCAAGCGATTCGAGGATCAACATGTAGGCGGGGTGCGACACCTCGTCGCGGCGAACGTCGGCCGCTTGCTGCAGCAGCTCGGCGCCGCGACTGCGCAATGCCTCCGGAGAAGCCTCGTCGGTGGCCCTGGCGGCGTTGGGAGTCATCGGCCGGCCCCCGGCTCGCCCCGGGACGCCTGCGTCGCTGAGCCCCAGCAGCTGCCGGGCGTAGTCGCGCAATTCAGAGCCCGTCTCCTGCAGCGCCTGCGCACCCGACTCGCCGCTGGCGGCGGCGCGCAGGACGCGCGAGGCGGTGTTGACGTAGCTGCCGGCGGCCCAGGCCGCGCCGCGCAAGCCCGCGCCGAGCGCGATGCGGGCGAGTCCCGGAGCCGCGCGGAGGATCTCCTCGAAGGGGGATGGGCGCGCTTCGGCGACGGCGAGCGAACGCCCCGGTCCCCGGTTGCCCGTCTGTCTTTCATCGACCATGTGAGATCCGCCTACCGTCGCTCATCCGAACACCGCCAGGTGTAGCAGTCCAGCGCCAAATCCGAGAACCGCACCATGCAGGTAGAGGAGCCACTCCTCCTCGCGCATCGCGGTGCGCAGCATCTCGGAGAAGTCCGCCGGGGACATCCGCCTCATCCGCTTGACGATCAGGCTGCGGATCGCCTCGCGCTGGGCCTCGCTGAACTCGGGGTCGGTGAGCGGGCTGATCGCGTAGTCGGCGACCTCGACCGCGAGCGAGGAGCGGATCGCGTCGTACTCGCGCCTCCCGACCGCGACGCGAACGGCCTGGCTGGCCCTCCCGATCGCGTTGTCGACCGCGGGGCGCAGCGCCGCTTCGATCAGCTGCATCGTCCGGTCCCCGCTCGGGCCATGCAGGAGCTCTTCGCCGATGTTCGCCATCGTCACGATTTCGCCGGCGATGATGTCCGCGTAGACGCCGGCCACCTCGGGCTGGCGCTTCAGGAAGAGCCCCTGGATCGTGAAAGGGCCCAGCCTGTGAGGGTTGATGGGCTCGAAGATCATCCAGATCCCGACCAGGTTCGTGACGTAGCCGATCACCACGCCGGCGATCGGCAGCAGCCACCACATCGTCCAGACGTCAACCGTGAGGAAGGCGACCGGGATGCCGAGCAGCGCCCCGAAGAAGAAACCGAAGCGAACGATGAAGCGCAGCTCCCGGCGCCCCACCTCGAGGAAGATCCGGTTCGCCATCTCCGGGTTGCGCTCGACGTTGCGGATGACCATCAGCTTGATGTTGAGCAGCCGGTCGATGTGGGTGCCGATTTCGTCGGTGATCGCGCGGACGATGTCCGGCAGCTGTTCCTGGACCCGGGCGTGGACGGCCTCCCGCACGCGGGGCGGCAGGTCGTGCCATAGCTGCGGATGCTCGCGTTCGACGATGCGCTCGACCGTCTCCCGAATGTCGCCGCGCACGGTCGTCAGGATGTGCTCGGAGATCAGCTCCGGATTTAGCTGGGCATAGAAGTCCGCCGGACCGCCCACCTTGGCGATCCCCTTGTCCACCGCGATCGAGCCCATCTTCGCCGCCCGCGAGGGAACGATCCCCTGCCAGCCGATTCCTCCCTGGCCGACCCCGGGAATCTGCTGGATCCGGCGCGGGAACGCCTGGGCGAGCTCGGCGAGCCCCGGCAGCCGGAAGCCAACGAACCGAACCGGGTAGAACAGCATCCACACGCCGGTCCAGTTCGTCACGTAGCCGATCGCGCCGGTGAACAGCGGGATGGTGAGGAGGCTGACGGTCTGGCTGTCCATCTCTGTCTCTATCGGCGAGAATGCCGACCAAGGCAGGATGACCGTAATCAAGGACAGCGGCGCGCGCGCCACCCTTCCACCCTTCGGCGACGAGCACGAGGAGCTGCGGCAAACCGTCAACCGCTTCGTCTCCAAGGAGATCGCGCCCCATGTCGACGAGTGGGAGGCGGCGCGAGAATTCCCGCGCGAGCTGTACGGGCGCTGCGCCGAGCTGGGCTTCCTCGGACTGAAGTTCCCCGAGGCCTACGGTGGTCAGGGCGGCACCCACCTGCACGATGCGGTCTGGGTGGAGGAGCTGGCGCGCTCCGGTGGCTCGGGTGGCGTGGCGGCCAGCCTCAACGCCCATACGTCGATCGCCATGCCACCGATCTTCAACTTCGGCACCGAAGAGCAGAAGCAGCGCTGGCTGGTCCCGGGGATCGCCGGCGAGAAGATCGGCGCGCTGGGGATCACCGAGCCCGGCGCCGGCTCGGACGTGGCCGGCATCTCCACCTTCGCGAAGCGGATCGACGGCGGCTACCTCGTCAACGGGTCAAAGACGTTCATCACCAACGGCGTCCGGGCCGACTTCCTGGTCTGCGCCGTGAAGACCACGCAGGAGGGCGGGCACGATGGCATCTCCTTCCTGGTGCTGGAGCGGGAGATGCCCGGCTACGAGGTGGCCCGGAAGCTGGAGAAGATGGGCTGGCACTCCTCCGACACCGGCGAGCTGGCCTTCACCGACGTGGAGGTCCCGGAGGAGAACCTGCTCGGTGAGGAAAACGGGGGCTTCAAGCTGATCATGGCCAACTTCGCCTGGGAGCGGCTGCTGATGGCGATCGGTGCGGTCGGCGCCATGCAGCGCCTGATCGAGATCACCGTCGCCTACGCTCTCGAGCGCGAGGCGTTTGGCCGGCCAATCGGCAAGTTCCAGGCGATCCGCCACCAGGTGGCGGAGATGGCGACGCAGGCCGAGGCCGCTCGCGCCCTCACCTACAACGCCCTGCGCCTCTTCCACGAGGGCCTGGACTGCATCCGCGACGTGACGATGGCGAAGCTCGTCACCCAGCGCGCCGTGCTGGAGATCGCCGACCAGTCCCTGCAGATCCACGGCGGCTATGGCTACATGCGGGAGTACGGCATCGAGCGTGCCGTCCGCGACGCCCGCCTCGGCCCGATCGGCGGCGGCACCGACGAGATCATGAAGGAGATCCTCGGCAAGCAGATGGGGTTGTAGGGGTATCGGATCGAGAGCGATCCGTAGGGGCACATCAACCGGTCGCACGACGCTCGCGCCGTGCTTCATTCACGGCCTCGACGCCAAGCTCGACGGCCTCGTCTTCGGAGAGCTGGTTGCGCTCCTGAACGCGGCGCAGGGTTTCGCGGCCGAGGGTCATCCTCGCCATTGACTCAAGCAGCTCGCGGTCGGTCATATCAGACCGACCCTCGTGGAGGCGCTCAAGCAGTTCGCTGTCGAACTCAACCGTGACCGCCCCTATGGGCGCCGCCGACACGCCAGGCATGGTAACCCGAGGCGGAGGGTCTCCTACCCTGCGAGCTGATCGGCGCTGCTACTCTGTCGATTAGATCGTTAAGTAGAACGTTAATCGATATGTCGATCTCACGCCCGAGATAGGAAGATCATGGAGGCAGCTTCAAAAACCGGGGCCGGTGCCCTCGCTCGCAAGCTCGACGCGATTCGGGACGAGGTTGGCGTGCAGGGACGGGAGATCGCGCAGCTGCTCGGCACGACTCCGCAGACCGTTTCGCGTTGGCGGACGGGCAAGGCTGAGCCGCAGCGGCGCAGCCTCGACCGGCTGCTCACCCTCGCTTGGCTTGCCGAGGAGCTGGCGGAGTTCTACCCGCCCGACGAGGCCCGGCTGTGGCTCTTCTCGCCTCACCGACTGCTGGAGGGGCAGCGCCCCGCCGACCGCATCGAGGAAGATCGCGTCGATGATGTCCTCACCCTGATCGCCCAGCTTCGAGACGGCAGTTACGCGTAGGGCGCAGCAGTCGTGATCCACGATCCGGCGCTGCTCGACGCTCTGGAGCGCTTTGGCACCGAGCGCTGGCAGGGCGCGTCTTCCGGCACATGCTCGGCTCAGCACGACCGGAGCTTGCCAACGAGCGCGGAGCGCGGTGGAATCCGCCCGGAACATCGGCGCTCTACACAAGCCTCGCGGAGACGACCGCGAAGGCCGAGGGCGATCACGTAATTGCCATGCAGCCGGTGCCGCCACGGGCGACGCGGACGATCTACGAACTGGATGTCTCGATGGCCAACCTGCTCGATCTGACAGACGCCAGGCGCCTCGCAGCCATCGGCATCACGGAGGAGGATTTCCACTCGATCCCCTGGGAGCTGTGCCAGCGTGCCGGCGGCGCCGTCGCGTGGCTCGGCCACGACGGGCTGCTCATTCCCTCAGTGCGCGACACCGACGGCTCGAACCTCGTCATCTTCACAGCCAATCAACCGCCGGGGTCAGAGATCGTGGTGCAGGCCAGCCACGTCATCGAGAAGAGGTAAACCGACCTGGGCGCAACCTGCGATACCGTCGAATCAGCGTGAGCGCCGATCCCGCAAAGCCCTCGAAGACGGAGCGCCAGGCCGACGTGGCACTTGTCGTCAGCTATCACGAGGCGCGACTCGCCGACCTTCTCAAGCGGGTGCGGGTTGGCTTCGAGCGGTACGACGCCGGCGAGTTGGATGCCTTCGAGCTGGACGAACTGATCCACCAATACAAGCGCGCCACCCGCGAGCTCTGGAAGTTCTGCGGGACCGTGACGGGTTCCAGTGCCCACTCCATCGACCGCACAATCGAAGAGGTACAGGGGCGAGGTGAGGCGATCGACTGGTGGGAGCAAGGAAACTCCGAGCGGCGGCGCCGTAGCTGAATGCGCAACCGCGGCGGCCACGGACACAATCCGGACACTTCAGCCAGTCTGCCGGCGATCACTCGCGGTCACCGCCTTCGTCCTCGAACAACCTCATTTGCGGGGAATCCTTGTCCTCCGATGATCCCGCGTGTCCTCCCGTGCCATGCTCGGGACTCATGAAGGAGATCCTCGGCAAGCAGATGGGGTTGTAGGGCGGCCGGGGCGCCAACGCGTCGCGGTCGGAATGGGTTGCCGGTCCGGCCGGGCGCGGGCTAGGCTTGCTCGATGGACGAGATCGTCGATGGCGTGTTTCACTGGCGGGCGGTCCACCCGGCGATCAAGATCGAGGTCGACTGCCACTTCGTGGCGGGCTCGGGAACGCTCATCGACCCGCTTCTGCCGGAGGTGGGAATCGAGTGGTTCGACGAGCGCAGCGCGCAGCGAATCGTGCTCTCAAACCGCCACCACCTGCGCCATGCGCCACAGTTCGCGCTGCGCTTCGATTGCCCCGTCCTCTGCCATGAGGCCGGGCTGCACGAGTTCAAGAACGAGCCGCCTGTGAGCGGCTTCGCGTTCGGCGATCGGCTCGCCGATGACGTGGTCGCCCTCGAGATGGACGCGATCTGCCCGGAGGACACGGTGCTGCGCATCGAGACAGGCGGCGGCGCTCTGCTCTTCGCCGACAGCCTCATCCACTACGGCGACCTCGGCTTCGTCTCCGACGAGTTGATCGGAGACGACCCGGAGGGAGTGAAGCGTCGCATCCGCAAGCGCTGCGCCACCCTGCTGGACGAGCCATTCGAGCACCTCCTCTTTGCCCACGGCGAGCCGCTGATCGGCGGCGGTCCCGACGCTCTCCGCGCGATCGCGGAGGAGCGTCGGGCTTGAAAGCTTCGCGGGCGAGTTCGAGCTGGTGGCACCCGATCGCCTGCGCGGCGGTGGGCCTGGCCATCCTCTGTGCTGCGACTGAGGCGAGCAGCCCTGCCGCTCCTCCACCTTCATCAGGCCACCCCTTCCGGGCGGAGCGCAAGGGGTCGTCCTCGCGACAGCTGAAGCGACCGCGAATCACACGATGGCTGATCCCCTACTCGCCGAAGCGCAAGCGCGAGATGGCCGCCTACTCCGAGCGCCACTACGGCGAACGCGCCTGGCGGCTAAGGAACCCGCATGTGATCGTCGAGCATCTCGCCGAGACCGGCAGCGCAAGCGCCGTCTACAACACCTTCGCCCCCGACATCCCCGACCCCGAGCTCGGTGAGCTGCCCAACGTCTGCGCCCACTTCGTCGTCTCTTCCTCGGGCCGGATCTTTCAGCTCGTCAACCTGCGGACGCGCTGCCGTCATGCGGTCGGCCTCAACTGGACCGCAATCGGCATCGAGCACACCGGCTTCCGCGATGCCGACGTGCTCGGCAACCGCCGGCAGCTGCATGCCTCGCTGCGACTGACGCGCTACCTGCGATGCCGTTTTCAGATCAGGCTGCGCGATGTGATCGGGCACAGCGAGAGCCTCTCCTCTCCCTACCACCGCGAGCGCGTCGCCAGGCTGCGCCGTCAAACCCACGGCGACTGGAGGCACCGGTCGATGCAGACCTATCGCCGCAGGCTGCGGCGAATGGGACGCTGCTGACGCTCGCCGCCCTCGACCTCGCGCGCCGCGGCCAAGCGCCGATCAGCGGCGTTCGCGGCATCCTTGGGCGGAACACCGGTGTCCCGAGTCGGGACACTAGAAGCGGCGGGCGACGCGACGGGAGAGCTTGAATCCGTGACCGGTCTTGCGGTTCACGCAGCGGACCGCGCCGCTGAGGCTCTTGCAGCGAAACGGGCCCAGCTTCGCCACCCGACCCACCGCAAGCACCTTCCCCTGCCCCAGGATGGTGTCCCCGGCGCAGGTGAACTTCGCCCTGCCTCGATTGCCGACGATCAGTCCGTTGCCGTAGTCGAGCGGGCAGGAGCGCGGCTTGGCGGGAGCCTTCCAGCTGCGTCGCGCGATGTCACAGCGAACCGAGCCTTCGGGACCGCCAGTCGCCATCGCGCAGGCGATGTTGCCCCCCGGCGCGTGGAACATCCACACCCGATAGCCCGAACCGGCGGCTGACGCCGGGCCGAGCAGTCCAATCGCAGCGATGACGAGAGCCGGTAGGGCAACTCTCTTCACAGGCCGAGGGTAGACCCCGGAGGCACCGTCGGGACGGTGCCTCCGGGTCCGCCATGCCATCTTCCGGGGCTCTCCCTTTAGGAGTGGTTCTTCGGGCCGTTCTGCTCGCCCCGGTTGTGCGTCTTGTCGATCAACCGCACCGCGGCGAAGGGCTGCTCGCCGGGGCCTGTGCGGGGCAAGCGCGCCTTGACCAGGACCAGGTCGCCGGTTTCGACGTCGTCAAGGTTCTGCTCGCCGTCGCCGTTGGTGTCGCCAACGAGGATTCGCGCGTTGGAGAAATCGAAGGTGACCGTCTCGCCGATGAAGCCGCCCTTACGGACACGCGAGTTGCCACGCGTTACGTCAACCGAGCTGTCGCCCGCGTAGCTGCCCTTGAAGACATAGGCGACATTGTGCGGCCGGTGGCCATTGGCCTTGCCCTTGCCGTGGTTTTCGCCCTGCTTGGCGACCGCGGCTGCCGGAATCGCCAGCGCCACAACACCAAGCACAACGAGCAAGACTCTCTTTAAACCATTCATTTTTCCCCCTCTTTGATCAGGTTGGCATGACTGCCTATCTGTTGTCCTAAACGGTGCTTGCCCACGTTTGTCAGGGCTGAACCGGGTTTCGCTGCGGCCGATTCGCCTCCCGTTCCGGGTAATCGACCGAGAAAGTGCATGGGTAATCCGAGGGCTCCACGTGCGGCCTCCTTTCTGTCGATTGGCCAATCAACCAGGATTGCGCGGTTCCATGTAGCCTCCCGGCCGACTTCACGAACGAGAAGGAGAGCGTAGACCGATGGGACTTCTTGATGGGAAAACGGCGATCGTCACCGGGTCCGCCCGAGGGATCGGCCGTGCCACCGCCGAGCTATTCGCCAGCCAAGGCGCCAAGGTTTTGATCAACGACCTCGATGCCGACGTCGCCGAGGAAGCAGCGAAGGAGATCGACGGCGAGACGGCTGTCCACGCCGGGGACCTGACCAAGCCGGATGCGGCCGACCAGCTCGTCGCGGCGGCCGTCGATGCCTTTGGCTCAGTCGATGTGGTGGTCAACAACGCCGGCTACACCTGGGACGGCGTCGTCCACCGGATGACGGACGAGCAGTTCCAGGCGATGCTCGACATTCACACGATCGTGCCCTTCCGGGTGACGCGGGCGCTCGCACCGCACTGGCGCGAGGCCGCCAAGGCGGAGCGCAACGAGGGCAAGGAGGTCTTCCGCAAGCTGATCAACGTCTCCTCGATCTCGGGGACGATGGGCAACGCGGGCCAGGCCAACTACTCCGCCGCCAAGGCCGGCGTGGTGGGGCTGACCAAAACGCTCGCCAAGGAGTGGGGTCAGTTCAAGGTCAACGTCAACGCGGTCGCCTTCGGCTTCGTCGAGACGCGTCTCACGGCGGCCAAGGAGGCCGGCGGCGAGATGACCTCACCGACCGGCGAGAAGATCGAGCTCGGCATCCCCGAGCAGATGCGGCAGATGGCATCGGCGATCATCCCGCTCGGCCGCCCCGCCCAGCCCGAGGAGGCCGCCGGTCCGGTTCTCTTCCTGGCCTCGCCGCTTGCGAACTACGTGCACGGTCAGGTCCTCAACATCACGGGCGGACAGTTCGGGGGGATGTACGCCTGAGCCCCAGTGCGATGGATGACAGGCCGCGAATCGGCTACCTGGAGGCGGCGGATCGGATCTGGCCTGTCCTCCGTCGCGTCATGGGGCTGCACACCCGCCTCTACCGTGCGACCGGGGGTCGCTTCGGGCACCACCTGCCGCTGCTCGGGCCGCCGATCCTGCTGCTCGACCACGTCGGCGCGAAGAGCGGCACGAAACGCACCGCTCCCCTGCTCTACTTCCGCGACGGCGAGGACCTCGTGATCGTGGCGTCCAAAGGCGGCTACCCGAAGAACCCAGCCTGGCTCCACAACCTCAAGGCCAACCCGGACACGACCGTTCAGGTCGGCCCCGAGGTTCGTCATGTTCACGCCCGGGTTGCCACGCCGCAGGAGCGCCAACGCCTTTGGCCGCAGGCGGTCGAGACCTACGGCACCTACCGTCAGTACCAGGCACGCAGCGGCGGGCGCGAGATTCCGCTCGTCATCCTCGAGCCGCACGACTAGAGCCGGCACCGACAATCAGACTAGGGTCGCGGGACTAACCTGACCTCAAGCGGTCGTCGCCACCGCCCCCGAAAGAACCCAGCGTCGATCGTTCCGCCGAATTGACGTTCGACCGAACGATCGACGCTCCGAGCGAGGTGTTCGAAAGAGGTCGCCGACCCGAAACGAACCCCTCGTCGATTGATGAGCGAAACAGCCTCCCCCTGCTTGCCCTCCTCACCTGCAAGTAGGAGGGCAAGCAGGGGGAGGCTGTGTAGGGACCAGGCGGTCAGGAGCTGCAGGCATCGTTCCGCGAGATGTGGCCGGAGGGGCGGATACGAACTCCGTTCGCTGTATGTGTCGCTGAGCGGTACAAATGACGAACGGAGCGGTGGGGATCGCCGGATCGAGACTCCGTTCTGGGCGAAGCGGCTACGCGCCACTCAGCTAATCCTTCGGGCGGCGCTCCTCGGCCACCGGCTCGCCACCCTCGCCCGCGATCGCCTCCGGCGGCCATGGCCCGGCCCAGTCGTCTCTGGCGCCATCGATCGTGATCGTCGTCCCGGAGAAGAAGTCGCCGGCGGGCGAAGCGAGGTAGGCCACCAGCCAGGCCATCTCTTCCGGCTCGCCGATCCGGCCCAGCGGCACCGAGCGCTCCACGTTGTCGACGACGACCTTCGGGTACTTGGTGCGCAGCGTCTCGGTGCCGAACTGGCCCGCCGCCAGCGCGCAGAGCTTGATGTTGAAGCGCGACCACTCGATCGCCAGCGTTCGCATCATGTTCTCGACCGCGGCACGAGCTGCCCCGGAGTGCACCATCCCGGGCATCCCGTTGTGGGGGGACAGGGTGACGCTGAGAACCTTGCCACCCCCCTGCGGGATGAAGGCCTTGGTGGCCGCCGCGTGGGACATCAACCAGGTTCCGGTCACGTTCAGCTCGATCACCGTTCGGAAGCCCTTGGGGGTGATCGCCTCGGCAGGGCTCATGAACTGGCCGCCGGCGTTGTTGACAAGGACGTCGAGGCGCCCGTGGCGCTCGAGCAGGCCGTCGAACAGCCGCTCCACCGCGTCCTCGTCGCGAATGTCCATCGCCTCGTGCTCGAAGGAGCCGGCCAGCCGCTCCGCCCTCGCCCCGGTCTCGACCAGCGGCTCCTCGCGACGCCCGCAGCCGATCACCACCGCCCCGAGCCGCGCCAGCTCCAGGGCCGTCTCCCGCCCAAGCCCGCTGCCCGCCCCCGAAACCAGGCAAACGCTCCCCTCGAGCAGGCCCGGCCTGAAAATGCGCGAATTCGACTGGTCGGACATCGGCACGCAAGCCTATAGACGCCCCGATTCGAGGTAATGTGACGCGGCCATGAGGGTCCATATCGAGGCGAAGCCGCTGCACGAGCCGCTCGCCGGAGGGAGCCAGGGAGCCAGGGTAAGCGTCGAGCCGATCGTCACCGGCACCGTGACCTGGTCGCGGTCGATGATGGAAGGGCCCGGTGGCCGCCTCGAGAAGCTGAAGCTTCTCCGCGCCCTGCTCAGCGGCAACCCGCCGATCGCGGTGCCCTGCCCCACCTTCCTGATCCGCCATCCAAGCGCCGGGGCGATCCTCGTCGATACCGGCCTGCACCCCTCGATCGCCACCGACGGGCGCGAGAACTTCGGCCCGCTGGCCTCTCGCATCCTCAAGCCCGCCCTGGAGCCCGGGGCCGATCTTCCGGCTCAGCTCCGCGGGCGCAACCTCGACCCCGGCGAGATACCGGTGGTCGTGATGACCCACCTGCACATCGACCACAGCTCGGCGATCTCCGAGTTCCCGCAGTCGACGTTCGTCGTCAGCGAGACCGAGTGGGCAGCTGCCACGGTCGGCCCCCGACCCATCCTCAACGGCTACCGCAGGGCTCACTTCAATTACGCCTTCGACTATCGCACCGTCGATTTCGACCGGGGCGGCATCGATTCCTACGCGACTTTCGGGCGCACCTTCGACCTGTTCGGGGACGGCACCATTCGGCTCGCGTACACACCGGGCCACAGCGCGGGGCACATGTCGGTCATCGCCCGGCTCGCGGAGCGCGACTTCGTGATCGGCGGCGACACGACCTACACGGTCGGCCAGCTCGAGGGCAGCGCGCCGCTCCCGCCACGCCCCTTCGACACGCACAACTATCGCCGCTCCCTTCAGGAGCTGAAGCTCTTCCGTCGCGAGTTCCCGGACGCGATCGTCACCCCGGGCCACGACCCGGAGTTCTACGAGCAGCTCGACTCGCGCCACCAGTAGCGGCCACGCCACCGAGGTCGCGGGAGCAGCTCAGCCCTCGGGGGAGGTCTTGCCGGGCTCGGGCGCGGGCAGTCCCTCCCGCAGGGCACGAATCACGTTGCGCCGGCCGCGCTCCTCCAGGGTCGTGTACATCGCCCGCACCCTGTCGAAGACCTCTGTTGCCGCTTCGAGCTGGCGCTCGCGGCTCGGCGACTCCTCGACCGGGAAGGAGATGGGGTCGTCGAACTGCACCGTCACCTTCGGGAAGCGAAGGCGCTTCCAACGCCGCACCTTGGCGGACCCGTGGACGGCAACGGGGACGACCGGGACCCCGGACTCCAGCGCGATCCGCCCGATCCCCGGTTTGACCGTGCCCAGCTCACCGCTCCGCGACCGACCGCCCTCCGCATAGACGAGCAACATCCCGCCCTGGTCGAGGATCGTAAACGCGGTCTTGAATGCCTCCTCGTCCCGGTGACCGCGGCGTACCGGGAATACCCCGCCGTGCTTGTAGATGTAGGTGAGGATCGGCGGACCGAAGAGCTGCGATTTCGCCATGAAGCGGACCTTGCGGCGCAGGAAGAGTCCGATGAAGAAGTGATCCATCTGGCTGAAGTGATTGGGGGCCAGCAGCAGTGGGCCCGACTTGGGAACTTTCTCGCGTCCGATGGCGCGGACCCGGTAGATCAGCAGGGCCGGCAGCGTGACCAGCAGGCGAACGAGCGTGTAGGTCCAGCCGACTCCCCGGCGAGCGGCCTCGTGGAACTGATCGAAATGCTCGGCGGGACGCTCGTCGCTGTAGACCTGTGGCTTGATATCGGGCATGAAGGCAAGGGCCGGACTGGCCGGCAACTGTTGTGCTTACCCCCTGACGGAGCAGCAGTTACGCAGGCTCATTGGGGGCGACCCAGCCACGGGAGCGCTCGACCGCTCGGTGCCACTCGGCAACGAGCGCCTCACGCTCCTCGTCGCCCATCCGTGGCTCATGGCGGGCGGCCTCGTGCCACATGGCGCCAACCTGCTCGGCGGTCCAGCGCCCGATGGCGACCCCAGCGAGGTACGCGGCGCCCAGCGCCGTCGTCTCGGCAATCTCCGGCACCACCACGGGGACCCCCAGCACGTCGGCCTGGTACTGCATCAACCAGCGGTTGGCGGTCGCCCCGCCATCCACCTTCAGCATTGCCAGCCGCTTCCCGGACGCGGCTTCCTCGGCGCGCACGGCATCGACGGCCTGGTAGGCGATCGCCTCCAGTGCCGCCCGTGCCAGGTGCGCCCGGCCGGTGCCCCGGGTCAGCCCGACGATCGTGCCACGCGCGTAGGGATCCCAATGCGGGGATCCCAGCCCGGTCAGGGCGGGCACGAAGTAGACGCCGGCGTTGCCGTCGAGCGAAGCCGCCAGCGCCTCCGTCTCCCCCGCCGACTCGATGATCCCGAGGCCGTCCCGCAGCCACTGCACGGCAGCGCCCGTGGCGAAGATCGACGCCTCCAGCGCGTAGGCCGGCTCCGCCGCCGCGCCGCAGGCAACCGTAGTCAGCAGGCCCATCGCGGGCTCCGGCGGTGAGGAGCCGGCGTTGAACAGCAGGAAGCTGCCCGTTCCGTAGGTGTTCTTGGCGGTGCCGGCGCGGTGGCAAGCCTGACCGAACAGAGCGGCCTGCTGGTCGCCGGCGATCCCGGCCACCGGTACCTCGCCGCCGAACTCCGATGTCGTGCCGAACAGCTGTGCGGAGGGCAGCGCCTCCGGCAGGCTGGCGGGTTCGATGCCGAGCATTTCGCAGAGCTCCTCGTCCCAGGCCAGCCTGCGGATGTCGAACAGCATCGTCCGCGAGGCGTTCGTGTGGTCGGTTGCGTGACGCCCGGTCAGCTTGAAGAGCAGCCAGGAATCGACCGTGCCGAAGACGGCGCCGCGCGCCGCCTCGACGTTGCGCAGCAGCCACTCGATCTTCGTACCGGAGAAGTACGGGTCGAGGATCAGCCCGGTTCGCTCGCGCACCAGCGCTTCGTGTCCCGCCGCACGCAACTCGTCGCAGCGCGCCGCCGTGCGACGGTCCTGCCAGACCAGCGCCCTGTGCACGGGCTTGCCGGTCGCCGGATCCCAGGCGACAACGGTCTCGCGCTGGTTGGCGATTCCGATCGCCTCCAGCTCCGCACCCCGGATACCGGCATCGGCGATCGCCTGGCCGGCGACCCGCCTCGTCACCTCCCAGATCTCCTCGGCGTCGTGCTCGACCCAGCCGGGCCGCGGGAAGTGCTGCTCGAACTCCGAGTAGGCGCGCCCCGCGATGGCCCCCTCGCCGTCGAAGACGAGGCAGGTCGTTCCGGTCGTCCCCTGGTCGATGGCGAGGATCACCTGGTTCTCCTCCGCCGCGAAAGATAGACGCGAACGAAGTCGGCAAGCTGACGGGCACGGTGGGCGAAGCCGGCGAGCGAGCGCCCGGTTGCCCGGTGGCTGAGCTCCAGTTCGTACTCGCGGAGCCGGTAGCCGACACGCACCGCGTCGACGGTCATGCCGATCTCCATCCCGTAGCCGCTCGCCAGCGGCAGGACGGCCCGGAGCACGTCCGCCCGCATCGCGCGCTGGCCCGAGATCGGCGCGGCCGCCTCCAGGCCGCAGAGGCTGCGAATCGCCCAGCGGGCGAAGCCGAGCGCCAGGCCGAAGCCGCCACCGACGCGCCGACCGAAGGCGGCAACGGCAAGATCGCACTCGCCGTCCTCAACCGCCGCCACCAGCACGGCGAGGCTTCCAGCCGAAGCGCCGAGGTCGCCATCGCAGAGCAGCAGCAGCCGCGGTTCGGGATCGGCTTCGAGGGCGGCTTCGCCGGCGGCCGTCACGTTGGCGCCCTTGCCGCGAGGTCGCCGGCGGCCGACCACCCGCGCCCCGGCCCCGGCCGCCACCTCCGCGGTCCCGTCGCTCGAGGCGTCGTCCGCCACCCACAGCGCCGCCTCCGGCAGCGCCCCGCGAAGCGCGGCCAGCGTCGCGCCGACCCGGTCGGCCTCGTTGTGCGCAGCGACGATCACGGCCAGCTCTGCGCTTTGGTCGGGGGTCACGGGGCGCACATTCTGCCCTCCGCTGCGCGTTTCATACCTCAGGGGTGCGAAGGGCACACCGGAACGATGGATATTCTCCCGCGCCATGGCGGACATCGAGGCGCACATCACTGGCAACGTATGGAAGATCGAGGTTGGGGTCGGCGACCAGGTCGAGGACGGCGACACCGTCGTCATCCTTGAGTCGATGAAGATGGAGATCCCGGTCGAGGCCGAGGACGACGGAACCGTCAAGGAGGTCCTCTGCAAGGAGGGGCAGGCGGTCAGCGAAGGCGACGTCCTCATCGTCCTGGAGTGACGTGGTGACCGAGCAGCTCGCCGGCGGCAAGCTCCTACTCGACTCCCCCGCCGATGCGGTCACCCGCATCCGCATCTGCAACCCGGAGCGGCGCAACGCCCTCGACCACGAGATCCTTGACGCGCTGGCGGAGACGCTGCCCCGCCTCGATCGCGGCATCGAGACGCGTTGCGTCCTGATCACCGGCACGCCACCTGCCTTCTCGGCCGGCTACGACATCGCCTCGATCCCCGAGCAGACCTTCGAGCGCGACGCCGAGGCACTGGTCGCCCATCCCTTCCACGCGGCGATGGAGGCTCTCGCCGCCCACCCGTGGCCCACCCTGGCGGCGATCAACGGCCACTGTTTGGGCGGTGGCCTGGAGCTGGCAATCACCTGCGACCTGCGAATCTGCGCGGCGGGGGCAAAGCTCGGCATGCCGCCCGCCAAGCTCGGCCTCGTCTACGGCCACACCGGCCTGCGCAAGTTCCTCGACGTGATCGGCCTTGCTCGCACGAAGGAGATGTTCCTGACCGGCCGCAACTTCGAGGCGCGGCGCGCCGAGCAGATCGGGTTGGTGCACGAGGTGGTGGACGACGAGACGCTGGAGAGCGCCGCCCTGGACCTGGCCGCGACCGTCGCCGCCAACGCCCCGCTCTCGATGCGGGGCAACAAGCGGGCCATCGAGGTGCTCAACGAAAACCCCATTCTCAACCCGCAGCAGGAGGCGGGCCTGGTCGCCCTGCGCGAGTCCTGCTTCACCTCCGAGGACCTTCGCGAGGGGATCCGCGCGTTTGCCGAGAAGCGCAAGCCCGAGTGGCGAGGTCAATGAAGGGCGAGTCGGGCGGGTGAGCGCCAGGGCACGCAGGGCGCTGGCGGCAGCCGACCCGACCATGGCGGCGCTGATCGAGCGCCTCGGGAAGATCGACCTCGCCACCCGGCTGCGCCGGCGCAGCGAGGAGCGGCCCGCCGACGAGTACGGCGCACTGCTGCGAACGATCGTCGGGCAGCAGCTCTCGACCAAGGCGGCGCGAACCATCTACCTGCGGGTGCTGGAGCTGTTCGACGGCGGCACGCCCACCCCCGAGCAACTCCTGGAGGCGGACGAGGAGGAGCTGCGCGGCGCCGGTCTCTCGGGCCGCAAGGTCTCATACATCCGCGACCTCGCCTCCCATGTGCTGGCCGGCGATCTCGAGCTCGACCGGCTCGACGACCTCTCCGACGAGGAGGTGAGCGAGGAGATCGTCGCCGTGCGCGGCCTCGGGCGCTGGAGCGCGGAGATGTTCCTGATCTTCCACCTCGAACGCCCCGACGTGCTGTCCGGTGGCGACCTCGGTATCCGCCGCGCGGTGCAGATCGAGTATGGGCTGGACGAGCCGCCCTCGCCGGAGCGCGTGCTGGAGATCGGCGAGCCCTGGCGCCCCCACCGCAGCCTGGCCTCCCTCTACCTCTGGGAGTCGCTCGCCAACGCACCGGTCGAGTGACGGGCGCCCCTCATGGCGGCGTCGCCGTCGGAGCGCTGGACCGGCTAACTGAGCATGCAGATGAACCGCGGCTCCAGCTCCGCTTCCCGAGCCAGCTTCATGCATCCGATCACTCGCTCGAGGATGAAGGACGGGTACCCCTCCTCGAGACTCACGTAGAGCTGCGCGCGCCCCTCTGGATCGGTCCCCTCGAACCCGACCACGCGCTCGGGCAGCGGTTCGCCGGGGGCCACGGCGACCAGCCCCGGTTCGTCGACGTTCTCCCGTCGATACTGCGACTGAAGCGCCTCCAGGGCGCCCAGGGTGAAGCTCTGAGCGCCTCGGAAGGTGTCCGGGTTGGAGATCAGATCGGTCGGCTCCGTGGACTCGACCAGGCTTTGACCGTCATACCTCAGCCATGAGCTGTAACCGTCGTCGACCCATTTCCTGGCCTGCTCAGGATCAACGGTGCCCTGCTCTCGATATCCACTCGGTGAACCGTCGCCCACCTCAATGGTGAGCTCATGGACGGTCGAATAGGAGAGCCTCTCCGGCAGCGGCTCGCCGGTCTCGCGGAGCAGGCGCACGAGCATCGAGTCATTGCCGAGGTACGGAAAGGAGCAGAACGTCTCCACGTAACCGGTCGCCTCCTCTCCGGAACGTGCCTCGACATACTCGATCACACCTTGAATCGAAACGCTCATGGCAACAACATAGAGAACGATGTCCAAACCCAATTCTGGAGCCGAACGTGGTGTCCCCGCTCGAGCGCGGTTCAGGCCCCAGCCGAAATCGGTCGACAATAGGAGCATGCGTCTTCGGTTCTGGTTGACCTTGGCAGTGGTCGCCGCGGGCGGCTTCGTGTTCGCCGGTATTGAGATCCATGGCAACGAACGCGGGGCCTTCGAGCAGCGCCAGCGTGACGAGGCTCTGCGCTCGGCGCGCCAGACCGAAGCACTGGTCGCTCTCTCGGTCCACCAGTTGGCAAGCGCCGCAGCCTTCTACCGGGTGGAGGGCCACCTCACCCAGCACGAGTTCCACGTCGTGGCGAGGTCTTTGTTGGGGTCCAACGCCCTCGCCACGACCGGGTTCGTCCAGTCTCTTTCAGGCGACCGGCGGGCGCAGTTCGAACGCGTACACGGCATTCCCGTGATGGAGGGCTCCGAACACAGGCGCCACAGTGCCGGGCGCCGCGCTCACTATTTCCCACTCACCTTCGCAGCCAGCGACGACATCACCAGGCTGCCGCTTGGCTATGACATGGGTGCAGACCCCGTGCGGGGGCGGGCTCTGCGCCACGCCCGCGATGCCGGGCATCCGGTGGCCAGCCCGGTTACGCAGCTGCTCACCGGTGGCGACGGGATCAACGTATTCCGACCGGTCTACCGGGACCGGACCTCACCCTCGACCCTGGCGCAGCGGCGCCGCGCCCTGATCGGATTCGCGGTCGGGACCTTCCGCATACCCGACCTGGTTGCTGCCGCGACCTCGGCGCTACCAGCCGATATCGCCATCGATCTGCTCGAAGGCAACCGGGTTCTGACGGGACCGGAGCTGTCCCAGGACGGTGCGGCAACCGCCCAGATCCGGATTGCCGACCGCAGCTGGCTGCTGGTCGTGCACGACTACGGCTCCCCGGGCCTCAGCCTGGCAATCCTGATCTCCGTGCTCGGGGTATCGCTGGCGGCGCTGCTCGGGGCGGTGCTGCTGATCTCAAGTCGCAACCAGCAGATGCGGGAACTGCAAACGCAGGCAAGCCAGGACTCGCTCACCGGGCTGAAGAACCGGCGTCGGTTCGAGGAAGACGCGCGGATGGAGCTGGCGCGCAGCCGGCGCGGGGGCGCCTGCGGCGCACTGCTGATGCTCGACCTGGACAACTTCAAGCAGGTCAACGACAGCCTCGGACATCCGAGCGGCGACCGGGTGATCGAGGAGATCGCCGGCGTGCTCCGCGGTCGCACCCGAGAGACAGACGTCCTGGCGCGACTCGGCGGGGACGAGTTCGCCGTGGTGCTGCCGCACTGCGACAGCAGGGAGGCACAGGCAGTCGCAGAGACGATCGCGACGGCGATTAGGGAGCACATTCCCCGGCAGTCCGGCATACCGCCGATCACCGCCAGCATCGGGATCGCGATGTTCGGCCCGAATGGGTCCAGCAGCTTCGACTCGATCGTCGCCGAGGCGGACAGCGCGATGTACGCCGCCAAGAGTGCCGGCCGCGACGCTGTCCGCGTCGCGGCCGCCGGTGACCACGAAGCGACACCGGAGCCAAGCAGGCCCAACCCGGTCGGCTAGATCGACTCTTAAAGAGGCTTTGAGGACAGCGCGGCCCGAAAAGACCTCACTGTTGATCGACTGTCGAAATCTCTGGATGAGGTGTTCGAAACGGGTCTGGTGGACGATCGCCGACCAGAAACGAACACTTCGTCGATTGACGAAAGAACCATCCCCTCCCCCGTTTGCCCTCCACACCTGCAAGTGGGAGGGCAAACTGGGGAGGGGATGCGTAGGGACCAGGCGGTCAGGGGCTACGGACCCGTTACGCGAGGGTGCCGCGGCTGGCGTGCCCCGAGCGAGGCGAGGCGGCTTCGAACTGCGTTCGCTGTTTGTGTCGCTGGGCGGTACAAAGAGCGAACGGAGCGGCTGAAGGTTGCCCGAGCGAGGCGGCTTCGAACTGCGTTCGCTGTTTGTGTCGCTGGGCGGTACAAAGAGCGAACGGAGCGGCTGAAGGTTGCCCGAGCGAGGCGGCTTCGAACTGCGTTCGCTGTTTGTGTCGCTGGGCGGTACAAAGAGCGAACGGAGCGGCTGAAGGTTGCCCGAGCGAGGCGGCTTCGAACTGCGTTCGCTGTTTGTGTCGCTGGGCGGTACAAAGAGCGAACGGAGCGGCTGAGTCGAGGCGGTGCTCTGGCGCAACTGGGGAATCGGTAAGCCGGGCGGGCAGCTGAGCGCCTACGGGCGCTGAACCGGTCGCTGAGCGCCTACGGGCGCTGAATTGGGAATCAGTCGTCTTTGGGATCAATCTCTGGCTTGGCGCAGACGGAGGATCCGGGCCACGGGAGCTTCGAAGGAACCGCGATCGATCGTGCCCGCACGGAGTCGCTGCAGCAGAGCCCGCTGGACGCGTGCACCGGCACGGAAATCGGTGAACAGGAGCAGGTCCGTCCCGGCGCGAACCGCCGCAAGCCCGGCCCTGACCGGGCCCCCAAACGCCCGCACCGACGCGGTGCCGAGCGCGTCTGTGATCGAGACCCCCCGGAAGCCGAGTCGCCTGCGCAACTCTCCAACGGCGATCGGCCGCGCAAAGGCGGCCGGCCTTGGCGACAAAGCGGGGTAGATCGCCGTGCTCAGCATCACCAGCTCACCCTCGATCCCAACGAATCGCCGGTAGGGCGCCTCGTCGACCCTCCGCAGCGCCCGCCTGGAGAGTCCGATTCGCTGGACTGCGAAGTCCGTGCTGAGGCGCGCGGCACCGAGCCCCGGGAAGTGCTTGGCCGTCGCCGCAACCCCGGCTGCCTGCATCCCCGCCGCGAACGGCACGGCGGTGGCCGCCACACCGGCAGCTGTTGAGCCGAAGCCACGATCGGTTTCGGCAATCGCGCCGCCCGGCCTGGGGACGTCGAGCACCGGCGCCAGGTCGACATTGACCCCGACGTTCGACAGGTTGCGCCCGGTTCGCCACCCCTCCTTGCGACTGAAGACGGCGCCGTGAGCGCCCATCTCGCGTGCCGAGGCGCCGGGAGCCCCAGCGAGCCGCTTCACCTGCCCGCCCTCCTGATCGACCATCACCAGCAGCGGAATCCGCAGGCCCGGCGGACGGGGAATGGCCTGCAGTCGCGCGATCAGGCGCCGGCCGGCAGCGCGGCTGGGCAGGTTCTCGGAGAAGAGAATCACGCCGGCGACCGCCCCCCTGCTCACCATCCGTCGCAGTGGAGCCGCCAGGCGCGAGCCGGAAAAGCCCACAACGATCCGCTGCCCGGCGAGCTGGTCGAGGCTGAGCCGGCTGGCGGGACGTTCCGGCGGGCCCGCTCCATCGCCGAGCCCGACACCGAAGGCAAACGCGCCGATTGCCAGACCGCACCCCAGGCCCACCGCGATTCGTCGCCGTCTGAGGGTCGCCATCGTCACCCAGGGCGATCTTACGAGCAACCGGGCCAAGCACAGCGCGAAGTCGGCACCCGCTGCGACACCCGTGTCGGCCGTTGGAAGTACCGGGCCGCTCCTCGCCCAGCCGTCCGGTGCGATTCCTAGCCTTGCGGCCAATGCCACCTTTGATCTCCTTCGACGAAGCCCTCGAGCTCGGCGCGCTGACCGATCGCCAGGAGATCGGCGAGCTGATCGAGCGTGCCTGGAAGGCCCGCCTCGAGAACTTTGGCGAGTCGACCGACATGTGTTCGCTGGTCAACGCCAAGTCCGGGGGCTGCGCCGAGGACTGCGGCTTCTGCGCCCAGTCGCGATACGCCGAGGCGGACACGCCGATGCACGCGATGATGGAGCCAGAGCAGATCCTCGAACACGCCAAGGCGGCCGAGGCGGCGGGCGCGCACCGGTTTTGCATGGTCACCCAGGGCCAGGGGCTCTCCAAGCGAGACTTCCAAAGGATCCTCGACGGCGCCCGGCTGGTCGCCGAGCACACCAATCTGAAGCGGTGCGCTTCGATCGGCCACATGTCGGTTGAGCGGGCAAGCCAGCTGCGCGAGGCGGGCATCCAGCGCGTCCACCACAACGTGGAGTCGGCTCGCTCCCACTACCCGGAGGTCTCGACCACGGTGCGCTACGAGGGCCGGTTGCGCACGATCGACGCCGTCAAGGAGGCTGGTCTGGAGACCTGTGTCGGCGGCATTCTGAACCTCGGTGAGACGCCGCGGCAGCGGGTCGAGATGGCCTTCGAGCTCTCTGAGCTCGACCCTGTCTCCGTTCCGATCAACCTGCTCAACCCGCGCCAGGGAACGAAGTTCGGCGACCGCCCGCTGATGGACCCCTGGGAGGTCGTCAAGTGGGTTGCGATCTTCCGCCTGATCATCCCCGGTGCACTCTTTCGCCTCTGCGGCGGTCGCGTCGAGAACCTCGGCGATCTGCAGCCGCTGGCCGTCAAAGCCGGACTGAACGGCGTGATGATGGGGAACTTCCTGACCACCCTGGGCGCCGAGCCCGAGGACGACCGAGCGATGTTCGAGGAGCTGGGCCTGAACGTGGCGCGCCAGGCCGACAATGGCTCCAATCCCCGCCCCGACAACCGGTCCGGCTGGCTCGCCGGCGACACGCCGACAACGCCGATCGAGGAACTGATCGACCGCCAGGACGAGGCGGACCTCTGGGACCCCTCGACTCAGCTCCGCGTCATCAAGAAGGAAAAGCGCCCGCCCCCTTATCCGCAGGCGGCATGACCGAGATCGCAGACCGGCTGGAGGAGCTCCGCGACCGGGGGCTCCACCGGCGACTGCGAATGGTTGACGGGCCACAGGGACCGAGCGTCCTGCTCGACGGGTCTCCCGTGCTGCTGCTCTGCTCGAACAACTACCTCGGCCTGGCCGACCACCCGCAGGTGCGCAGCGCCGCGGCCGATGCTGCAATGCGCTGGGGTGCGGGAGCTGGCGCATCGCGATTGATCTCGGGCAACATGGCACCGCATCGACAGCTGGAGGAGCGCCTGGCGGAGTTCAAGGGGTACGAGGCAGCGCTGCTCTTCGGTTCGGGATACCTGGCCAACATCGGGGCGATCGCCGCGCTCGCCCGCCGTGGGGAGGTGGTCTTCTCCGACGAGCTGAACCACGCCAGCATCATCGACGGCTGCCGTCTGGCCCAGGCCGAGGTCTTCGTCTACCGCCACTGCGACACCGAGCACCTGGCGTGGGCCCTGCGAAACGCCGCCGGGCGGCCCGCGCTGATCGTCACCGACGGTGTCTTCTCGATGGACGGGGACATCGCGCCGTTGGAGTCGCTGCTCCAACTGGCGCGCCGCCACGGCTGCCGGCTGATGGTCGATGAGGCCCACGCGACGGGGGCGATCGGCCCGGGTGGGCGGGGCTCGGTTGCAGCCGCTGGCCTGAGCGGCGAGGTCGACCTCGTGGTCGGCACGCTCGGCAAGGCGCTCGGTGCCTACGGCGCCTACGTGTGCGCCAACCACGAGCTGATCGAGTACCTCCTCAACACCGCGCGCTCCTTCATCTTCTCGACCGCCCCGCCGCCTCCGGTCGTCGGCGCGGCGCAGGCGGCGCTCGAGCTGCTCGCTGCGGAGCCCCAGCGAGTCGCGAGGTTGCGTGCCAACGGAACCGCCCTGCGCGACGCGCTGGCCGGCGAGGGTCTCGCCCCCGGCGGCAGCGGCACCCAGATCGTCCCGGTCGCCGTGGGTGCCGCGGAACAGGCCATGGCGCTGAGCGAGCGCCTGCTCGAGCGTGGTGTGTTCGCGCAGGGGATCCGCCCCCCAACCGTCCCCGCCGGCTCCTCGCGGTTGCGCTTCACGGTGATGGCAAGCCACCGGCCAAACGAGTTGCGCCGGGCCGCTCGCCTGGCCGGCGAGGCGGCGCGCGAGCTCGGCGTCGGCGCCTCGGCCCCACTCGCAGCTTGACCGCCGGGGTGTTCGTCACCGGGACCGGGACCGGGGTCGGCAAGACGGTCGTCGCGGCGGCGATCGCCCGGACGCTGGCGGCTGACGGGCAGCGCGTCGCGGTCTTCAAGCCGACCGTCACCGGCCTCGAAGATCCCGGTGAGCCGGACCACGCGCTGCTGCGCCGTTCCGCGAGCAGCGAACAGGCGGACGGGGAAATCGCGCCCTATCGCTACGCACCGCCGATGTCGCCCCACCTTGCCGCGGCGCTGGCCGGCGAGGAGATCCAACCGGAACGCCTCTTGACGGCGGCTCGAGAGGCAGCCGCCGGAGCAGACATCCTCGTCTGCGAGGGCGTGGGCGGCCTCCTGGTCCCCCTCTCTCCCAACTATCTGGTTCGCGACCTCGCCTTGGACCTCGGACTGCCGCTTGTGGTCGCGGCCTCGCCGGGCCTCGGCACGATCAACCACACGCTGCTGACGATCGCCGTGGCAAGGCAGGCCGGACTCGTAGTGGCCGCGGTCGTCCTCACTTCCTGGCCGGAGAAACCGAGCCCGATCGAGATGTCAAACCGAGAGACGATCGAGGCGCTCGGCCAGGTCCAGGTCGACACGCTCCCGCACCTCGATCTCTCCGCACCGACCGGCTGGCCGCCGCTGCGCCTGCCCTGACACGGGTGCGCCGTGGAGTTCAGGCGTCGACGTGCTCGACCGAATCCACCCGGCGGCGCGAAGCCTCGTCGACTGCCGTCACCGAGCCGGCAACCGGTTCGGGCGGCTCGACCGCATGGCCGTCCCCCTCATGTCGCTGCACGCGGATCGCCAGCGCCGCGATCACCGCGCCGACCAGCGCCACGCCGGCGGAGACCTCCATCGCGTGGCCGAGGGCGTAGACGAACGACTCCTGGCCCGCCGCCACCACCTGCCTTGCCTGTGCCGGCGCCATGCCCCGCAGCCCTCCGGACGAGGCAGCGCCGAACGTATGGGCGAGTTCCGAGCGCTGCCCCGCGGAAACGCCGGTCCCGGTGAGCAGGGTCTCCAGCCGCGACCGAATCAATCCCTGGAAGATCGCTCCTGTGACAGCGACGCCGAGGCTTCCGCCGACCATCCGGAACATCGACAGCACGCCCGACGCAATGCCCGCCTTCTCGACCGCCACCGCGTTCATCGCAGCGCTCGTCATCGGCGACATCGTCAGCGCGATCCCGATGCCGAGCATCATGAAGCCGGGCAGCAGGTCCGCGTAGCTGGAGTCCACGGCGACGCCGCTGAAGGTGAAGAGAGAAGCTGCAACGATCGTCAGCCCCGCAGCTATCAGCCAACGTGCCCCCACACGGTCCGAGACCCGGCCGGCGACGGGCGCGACTACGACGATCATCAGCGTGGAGGGAAGGAACCGGACGCCCGCCTCAAGCGGTGAGTAACCGAGGATGTCCTGCATGTAGAGGGCGAGGAAGAAGAAGACGCCGAGCATCGCGAAGGAGACGATCAGGGCGACGACCACCGCCCCGAGGAAGTTGCGATCGGAGAAGAAGTGGAATTCGATCATCGGCGTCCCGACCCGCAGCTCGACCGCTACGAAGAGGGCGAGGGCAACCACCGAACCCCCCAGCAGCGAGACGATCTCTGGAGAGCCCCAGCCCCAGCTGTTGCCCTCCACCAGAGCGAGTACAAGCGCGGTCAGCCCCGCCGTGAGGACCGCAACGCCCATGTAATCGACGTCCCGCCCGACCGTCGTGTCGCGGGACTCCCGCACCGCGAACAGCGAGGCGGCAATGGCGCCGGCCGCCACCGGGATGTTGAGGTAGAAGATCGCCCGCCAGCTGACGTGCTCGGTGAGAAAGCCGCCGAGGACCGGCCCGACGGCAAGCGCCAGCGCCGAGACCCCTGCCCACATGCCCATCGCCTTGCCGCGCTCCTGCGCGGGGAAAGCGTCGGTGATGATCGAGAGGGTTGCCGGCATCATCAGCGCCGCGCCAGCGCCCTGGACGACGCGGCTGAGGACGAGGTCGGTCGAGCTGAGCGCGAGGCCCGCGGTCGCCGAGGAGAGGGCGAAGATCACAACCCCGAGAAGGAACAGCCGCCGCCGGCCGAAGATGTCGCCGAGGCGCCCCCCGGTGGCCAACAGCACCGCGAAGGAGAGCGTGTAGCCGTTGATCGTCCACTCCAGCTCCGAGATCGAGGCGCCGAGGTCGCGCTGGATCGAGGGCAGCGCCACATTCACGACCGTGTTGTCGAGCATGATCATGAACAGGGCGAAGCACATCGCCCCGAGCGTCCACCACTTGCGGTTGGCGTCGGTGATCAGGTGGCGGTAGCGCGTCATGCGGGACCGACCTCTCGCAGGTGGCGGTAGCGCGTCATGCGGGGTCGACCTCCCTCAGGTGGCGATGGCGCGTCATGCGGGGCCGACCTCCCTCAGGTGGCGGTAGGCCTCGGCGATGTCATCGCGGTCCATCAGCGAGTCGATCGCGGCGTCGAGCTTGCGCCGCTGAGCGGCGGTGAGGCTGGCCGCGAAGGCCTCCATGCCCGCCTGACGAACGACAACGAGCTCGTCGACGATCTTCTTGCCCCGCTCGGTGATCGCCACGCGCCGCGCACGTCGGTCGTCGGGATCCTCGACCCTGGTCGCGAGGCCGGCCTTGACGAGGGCATCCACGGCCCTGCTCATCGACGGGACTGAGACCCCGAACGTGTCGGCCAGGTCGCTGACGTGGCGCGGCTCCGATGCCCGCCCCAGACCAGCCAGCTCCAGAAGAGCCTTGCACTGGGTCATCGACAGGCCGCTTTCCTCGATCACCCGCAGCAGGTTGCCGCGGTCGTACAGGAAGAGATGGCGAAGCAGGGCGTTGAGCCGCGCCGCACACTGCTGCACCGCAGCACTCGGCTCAGCCGATGCCCCCCGCTCGGCAACCGTGGTGGCGTCGCTCGCTCGCATCGGATAATCCTTGCATAAATGCAACTATTTCGCTGCGACAATATTTGTTCGTGTGATGAACGTCATACCCGGGCCGCAGAGCCAGGGAGGCGCTGCGCCGGGGCACAATCCCGCAACCAGCGACTTTTCGCGGGAACCCTTCCCGCCGGGGGCAGGGCTAAGGTCGTTCGTAGAGATGTCGGTGGACCACGAGCAGCTCGATCGCGATCACCTATGGCACCCGTTCACCCAGCAACGGGACTGGTGTGAGGAAGCGCCGTTGATGATCGAGCGAGCCGAAGGCTCGCATCTGATCGCGAGCGACGGACGACGCTACCTCGACGGTGTGTCCTCGCTGTGGTGCAACGTGCACGGGCACCGTCATCCCGACATCGACCAGGCGCTGCGCGACCAGCTCGGCCGGGTCGCCCACTCCACGATGCTCGGCCTCTCCCATCCCGGCGCCGCCGAGCTGGCTGCCCGCCTCGTCGCGATAGCCCCGCCAGGGCTCACGCGGGTCTTCTACTCGGACTCCGGCTCGACCGCGACGGAGATCGCGCTGAAGATGGCCTTCCAGTACCAGCAGCAGCGCGGCGGGCAACACGCGCGGCGCACCTCCTTCATTCACCTGCGCGACGCCTACCATGGCGACACGCTCGGCTCGGTTTCCGTCGGGGGCATCGACCTCTTCCACTCCACGTACCGGCCACTGCTGTTCCAGACCCATGTCGCGGAGCCCGGCGACGTCGCGGACCTGGAGCGCGTCCTGGCCGCCCACGAGGAGGAGGTCGCCGCGGTAATCGTCGAGCCCCTGGTGCAGGGAGCAGCCGGGATGCTCGTCCACCCGCCCGGCTACCTGCGGGCCGTGCGCGAGCTCTGCGACCGGTTCGGCGTCCTGCTGATCTGCGACGAGGTGGCGACCGGCTTCGGCCGCACGGGGACGATGTTCGCCTCTGAGCAGGAGGGGGTGACGCCGGATCTCCTCTGCCTTGCCAAGGGCCTGACCGGCGGCTATCTGCCCCTGGCAGCGACGCTGGCAACCGAGCGCATCTACCAGGGCTTCCTGGGCACCCCGGAAGAGCGGCGCACCTTCTTCCACGGTCACACCTACACCGGCAATCCGCTCGGCTGCGCGGCGGCCATCGCCAGCCTCGACATCTTCGAGCGCGAGCGCACCCTGGTTCGCCTCCAGCCGAAGATCAGGCTGCTTGGGGAGCTGCTGCGGACGGTCGAGGAATCGCCCCACGTCACCGAGGTGCGGGGCCGCGGTTTCATGGTCGGGATCGACCTCGGCGAGCACGACCCGGCGCTGCGCCTCGGCCACCAGGTCACCCTCGAGGCCCGCAACCGGGGCGCGGTCATCAGACCGCTCGGCGACGTCGTGGTTCTCATGCCGCCGCTTTCGATCTCCAAGGGCGAGCTGCGGCAGCTGGTCGAGATAACGGCGGCGTCGATCGACGCGGCGCAGGCAACCGCCTATCCGTCGCCGAGCAGGATCTCCGCGCCGGCTGCACTCCGCCAGGCCGCTTAGAAAGAAGGCCCGCGGGTGCGACTGGCGAGCGCCGGACGTCGCGGCCAAGCAGATCGAGCACGCAGGGAGCGTGGCGTGGTGTGATGTGCACCGCACGCCAGCGGCCGAGGACGTGGACATGCGCCGGGCGGCATCGTCCCCGGATGTGACGAATCGACCCTCAACCCGTAGTAGGGGCATGAGCCAGGCTCTCCTCGCAGCGGCGGAGGACCCGCCCCCCAAGGTCGGGATCGCCTTCGACAGCCTCTACCGCTCCAGCCGCGACGACGTCTACGCCTATGCGGCAGGCCTGATCCGCGATCGCGCCGCCGCCGAGGACGTCACCGCCACGACCTTCGAGCGCGCCTACGGCAACCGATCGCGCTTCGATCCGAGCCGCGGCAGCCCCCGCGCCTGGCTGTTCGGGATAGCGCGCAACGCGGCGCTCGACGAGCTTCGCCGCCGCGGCCGGCAGGCAGCGCTTGCCGTGGAACCCGCCGACCCGGTGAGCACCGGCGCCGCTCACCCGGCCGAGCAGAGCGAGCGGCGGCTGCTCGTCGCCAACGCCCTGAGGGGACTCAGCGGCCGCGAGCGAGAGCTCGTTGCCCTGAAGTTCTTCGCCGGACTGTCCAACGCCGAGATCGCTCGGGTGCTCGGAATCACCGAGTCGAACGCCGGCACCAGACTGCACCGAGTCCTCGACAAGCTGAGGGAGGCATGCCGTGAGGTCGCATAGAGACGAGATCGATCTCAGCGCGGAGCTGCGGGCGCTTCGTCCCACGCCCCGGGTGGAGTTCACGGACGCACTCGACTCCCGAGCGGAGGCCGGCTTCCCGAGGGCGATCCGGCGCGAGCCTCGACCCAACGGCCGGATCGGCCGGCGCCTCGCGGGCCTTGGCCGCGTTCCCGAGCGACTGCGGGCGTTGCCCCGGCGCCGGCTGCTGGCGCCGGCGGGTGCGGCCGCAACCGCCGCGATCGTCGTGGCGACGGCACTGATCGTCAGCTCCGAAGGCGGCACAACCGGCGACACGACACGGGTCCTCCGCTCGGCCGGTGCACCGGCCGGCGACTCGTCCGGCGACACGACACGGGTCCTCCGCTCGGCCGGTGCACCGGCCGGCGACTCGTCCGGCGTCCAGTACTCCGAGGCACCACCGGTGAAAAGCGGGTCGAGCGCCTCCGCGGGACACGCGGAGATCGCGCCAACCGCGGGCCGCGCGACTGCCGTCCCCGGCCCGTACGCCTCGGGTGTCGCCCACCGCGATGTCGAACGTTCCGCACAGATGGTGCTCGGCACCGATGCCTCGGGCGTCCGCAGCGCCGCCGCGAAGGTCTTCGAAGCCGTTCACGCCTACCACGGCATCGTCCTGCGCTCGTCGATCAGCGACGGCCGCGACGGGCGGGCCGGCGCCACCTTCAGCCTGCTGATTCCCAGCGGCAGGCTGAGCGACGCAATGGCCGCCTTCTCCGGGATCGCCGACGTCCGCTCTCGTCACGAATCGTCGCTGGACGTCACGGCCCCGACGATCGGCCTTCGCGAACGCCTCCAAGACGCGCGAGCCGAAGTCGAGAGCCTGCTCGCGGCGATCGCAGGGGCCGAAACCGAAGCCGAGCGCGAGGCGGCCGAAGCGAAGCTGGGCTCCGCGCGGCGGCGCGTTGCCACACTGCGGAGCCGTTTCGCAAGTCTGCGGCGGCGCACGCACCTCTCGAGCATCTTGCTGCGAATTGAAACGGGCGGCGCGCACGGGGCAACCGGCACCGGCTGGGGAATCGACGACGCTCTCAACGACGCCGGCCACATCCTCGCCGTCGCCAGCGGCGTCGTCCTCGTCGGCCTGGCGATCCTGGTCCCCCCGCTCCTGATCGCCCTGCTTGCCTGGCTCGCGCATCGCGGCTGGCTGCGCTGGCGCCGCGAGCGCGCCCTCGACTGAGCTCGCTCCACCGACGGTGCATCGGTGCCGGTGGCTACCCTGCTGCTGATGAACGAGCGACAGCGTGGGCCCGCGGAGGCACCGAATCTCGGAGAGCCGGCGGTCCCGCGGCCGTCGGCTTCGGTCGTCCTCCTCAGAAGGGGCGGCAAGCACACCGACCGGGCGCTGGAGGTGCTGCTGCTGAAGCGAGCCGAGAGTGCCAAGTTCATGCCCGGCGTATGGGTCTTCCCCGGGGGCGCCCTGGACGCCGCGGACGGCGCCGGCGAGGCCGGCTACAAAGCCTGCGCAACCAGGGAGCTGCGCGAGGAGGCGAACATCGAGCTCGGAGAGGCGGGTGAGCTGGTTCTCTTCTCGCGCTGGATCACGCCCGAGGTCGTCTCCAGGCGCTTCGACGCCTGGTTCTTCCTTGCCCTCGCACCCGCTCACACCTCACCCGAGGCGGATGGCGTCGAGACGACCGACTCCGGCTGGTTCGAGCCGCAGGCTGCGTTGCACGCCCAGGCAGCCGGAGAGCTGGCGCTCGCCTTCCCGACGATCAAGCAACTCGAGTCGCTGGTCCGGTTTCGGACCTCCCGCGAGGCAATCGAGGCCTATCGCGACCACTCGGTCGAGGTGGTGCTGCCAAAGGTGATCGGCAACCCGGAGGAGTTCCGGGTCGTACTGCCAGGCGATCCCGACTATCCGGACTGATCGTCGGGGAACGGCGCCAGACCGGCGTGCCAGGGCCCGGGCGGATATGTGTGGATCCCCTCCTCGTCCATCTCCGCGTGCAGACGCCTGAACAGCTGCCCGGCATTGCGCAGGGCCTCGGCCAACTCCCGATCGCTGCGCTCCCGCAGGCGCCATAGGAACCAGAGCTGCCGGTCGTTGATGCCGAAGTCGATCTCCCCGGTCATCGTCGTCGTCCACTCGAGGAAGCCGGGGCTGAACAGCTCGCGCAGGGCAATCGGGTCGTGCTCGCGCGGCACGGTGGCCAGAAAGCGCCGGTTGAAATCGATCGACTCGAACTCGACCCGCCGCGCGAAATGCTGGGTGACGACCTCATGGCCCTCGATCGACTCGACGTTGAAGGCCGGCACGACCTTGGCCAGGTCCGGCATGTGGGACTTGGCGAGAACCGCCGTCGGCAGCACCGCCTTGCCGAACAGGCCACCCACCTCCCGCTCGTCCGCGTCGCAGCAGGCGCCCCAGAAGACGTCCGTCAGCTGGCCCGTGAGTCTGTTCGTACCGCCCACGCAGAGCGCCACCGGCGCGTCCTTGGGATTGATGCCGCCGACCGCTTCGTAGGTGAGGTCCTTGCGCTCCCCGTAGGCGCGAACGATGCCGGCCCACTCCTGCGCTTCGTTCTTGGCCCCCACCAGACGATCTTAGAGTCCATCCGAAAACCCCGCGCACGCCTGCGCCGCCCGCCTCGCTCATAGGGAGGTCTCATGCCACCCCAACCCCGGCGCCCGTTTCCGGATGGACGCTTATGCCCGATCGCTACGCCGCCCGGAGGGGCAACGAGCAGTGGACGAGAGCTCGACTGACGCGTATCCGGTTCGCTCCAACTCGCTCGTTGTGCGCCCGCTGGTCACTTTTCCCCCGTGGGCGGTGGTCAAAAGACCATTCGATGAAGAAACCGGGGCCTCAGCCCAGCGCGTCGCTGCTTTGATCGGAGGGGATCCGGGGCAAAGCCGGCGCACCCTGGAGCGAACCGGATACGCATCACTCGACTTGCGGACCGCTGCCCGACAAGTAGGATGCCCGCATGACAGTCGCCCTCATCGTGATTGGCGCGATCATCGTGATCGCGGTCCTCTACTACATCTCGAAGCGCAACTCGATCATCGCCTCGCGCAACCGCGTCGACGAGTCCTGGAGCGGCATCGACGTGCAGTTGAAGCGCCGGCACGATCTGGTCCCCAACCTGGTCGAGACGGTGAAGGGCTACGCGGCGCACGAGAGTCAGGTCTTCGAGAAAGCAACCAAAGCGCGCGCTGAGGCGATGTCCGCACGGAGCGTCGGCGACACCGCCAAAGCCGAGCAGAAACTGAGCGGTGCGCTGACCGACCTGCGCGCGGTTGCCGAGAACTACCCGCAGCTGCGCGCCACCGAGAACTTCCAGCAGCTGAGCCGCAACCTCTCCGAGCTGGAGGACGAGATCCAAGCCTCCCGGCGGATCTACAACTCCAACGTTCAGTCCTACAACACGACCATCCAGCAGTTCCCGGCCTCGATCATTGCCAACCAGGGCGGATTCACCGCCCGCGAGTACTTTGAGATCGAGGATGCCGCGCAGCGCGAGCCCGTCTCGGTCAGCTTTGGCAACGACTGAGTTCCTCTAGGCTTTTTGGACATGGACGGAACCAAGGAGGCAACCCTCTGGGTATGCGAAAGCTGCGGGTTCATCTACGACCCGAAGATCGGCGATCCCGACGGCGGAATCCCTCCCGGAACGCCGTTTGAGGACATCCCCAGCGACTGGTTCTGCCCTGTCTGCGGAGCGCGAACCTCGGACTTCCGCCCGCTCGAGCCGGGCGAGGCCTGACACCAGCGTCGCGCCCATAGCGTTCGCAACCCTGCCCCCTGCGGAGCGGCGAGGACGCTTACCTCTGTTGCGCCGAACGAGGGGCAGGTTTGTCCCGGCGATCGATCACACGACCGCCAGGACATAACCGCCCCGACCGTTCGGGGCCTGCAGCCTCCGACTACTCGGCGAAGCGCTGGGCGACGTAGTCCCAGTTGACGACGTTCCAGAAGGCGTCGATGTATTCGGGGCGCTTGTTCTGGTACTTGAGGTAGTAGGCGTGCTCCCAGACGTCGCAGCCGAGCAGCGGCACGCTTCCGTCGGTCACCGGGGAATCCTGATTCGGGGTGGAGGCGACCGCGAGGCCAGAGCTGTCCTTGACCAGCCAGGCCCAGCCGGAGCCGAAGCGCCCAACGCCTGCGGCTTTGAACTCGTCCTTGAAGGAGTCGAAGGAGCCGAAGGTCTCGTCGATTGCGCTTGCCAGGTCGCCGCTCGGCGCACCGCCGCCGTCGGGGCTCAGCATCTGCCAGAAGAGCGAGTGGTTGTAGTGCCCGCCGGCGTTGTTGCGAACCGGCCCCTGCTTGTCGCCGGGCAGGCTGGAGAGGTTGCGCAGCACGTCCTCGACATCACGGTCCGCCCACTCGGTTCCCTCCAGGGCGGCGTTCGCCTTGTCGACATAGGCCTGATGGTGCTTGTCGTGGTGAACCCGCATCGTTGCCTCGTCGATATGGGGCTCGAGCGCGTCGTAGTCGTAGGGAAGGTCGGGGACCGTAAAAGCCATGGCGTCTCCTTGTTGGTTTGAAGTTCTCGCTGGGACGTCCCGTGGAGCCTAGCCGGATTCAAACGCCGGCCCAGTGGGCCGGCCAGCGCGGACATCGGCGAATCAGGTTCTCAGGGGGCGCCGTCAAGACGCGTATACCCGCTCGGCTCAACCGCCCACCGGAGGTTGAGGTCCACCGGATCGGTCGGATCTAGAGAAGCGCAACTCGATGCAGACCCTCAGATCGAGCGAACCGCATCTCCACTGCGGCGATCTCGGATCGGCCCGTAGTCGCCGATGGGCGGGTGGCGCTCTGTCGGATCGCTCGGTAGTCCGCCCGGAGGGCAACTCACGCGTTTCGTCTACCCATGCCGCCGAGAACAGCAAACTTCGTTTGCTGTTCCACGTGTCGGATAGACCACACGCCGGGCAGATACTTCGTTTGCGGTGCCACGCGCCGGGTACGTGAGGCTCTCGGTAACGGGCAGCCAAAATGAGGTCAGCACGGTCGCCAAGGCTGCGGGGCGGCGACGGCCCTCAATCGGGGTAAGGTCGAACCTGACGCCAGTGGCAGCAGAGAGGCACAACGAGGAAACAAAGAACTCGCTGCCCTCCGCAGCGGATCCGCAGCTCGCTCGCGACACCGAGTTGTGGCAGTGCTTTGTCAAAGAGCGCGACCCCGCGGTGCGCGAGGAGCTGGTGCGCCGCTATATGCCGTTCGCCAAGCGATTGGCACTGCGCTATCGGGGTGCCAGCGAGTCATTTGACGATCTGGTCCAGGTCGCCAACCTTGGCCTGCTTGGCGCAATCGACCGTTTCGATCCCGAACGCGGCATACCGTTCACCGCCTTCGCCTCACCGACCATCCTGGGTGAGCTCAAACGCCACTTTCGCGACCGCGTCTGGACGGTGCGAGTGCCGCGCGGCCTGCATGACCGCATGGCCGCAGTCGATAAAGCGGTCACCGAGTTGACCAAGCAGCTGCAGCGCTCACCTTCGGTGGGCGAGATCGCGGAACGGCTGGGCGTCGAACAGGTCGACGTGCTCGAGGTGATGGAGGCTAACCACAACCGCCGGCCGCTCTCGCTCGATCGGCCGGCCGGCGCAGAGGACTCCGAGGAGTCCCCTCCGACCGAGTGGATAGGTCAGGAGGACAAGGGCTTCGAGCTGGTCGAGGGGCGCATCGCCCTGGATTCCGCACTGCCCTTCCTGGACGAGCGTGAGCGGCTGGTTCTGCGCCTGCGCTTCGCCGAGGACATGACCCAATCGCAGATCGCCGAACGCATCGGCCACTCGCAGATGCACGTCTCGCGCATCCTGCGGCGCGCCCTATCGCGCATCCGCGACCAGATCAGGGAGCAGCGGCAAAGCGAATGACGAGGAACTCGCCGTCGCCGGATTCCTCGACGGTGAGCTCGTCGGCAAGCGCCTCGAGCGATCCGCCGACATCGGGCAGTTCCAACTCGCGCCGTATGAGACCGGCGGCACCGGCCTCCATCGGACCGAGGCGCAGGGCGATGCCCGCACCGCGATCGTCGAGACCCAGCCGTACCCGGTTGTTCGAGAAGTGCCCGGGGGCCGCGGCGGCGATCGCGTCGGTGACCAGCACTGCATCGGAGACACGGTCGACCGAGAGGTCGAGTCTGGCGGCCAGCGCCCCAACCATGCGCGCCAATACCGGTGCCAAGAGCTCGGGAAGATCGATGACCAGCTCGGTGGTGTCGTGCAGGTCAGGCTCCATCTTCACGGGGTCGCCATCAAGCCTGCCGGCCGCGCCCCCGTGCAGCGGCAGCCGCATCGTCACCTCGGTGCCGGAGTCGACGCCGCCGGAGATCGCAAAGCTGCTCGAGAGCGCAGCGATCAGCGAGAGGCCAAGTCGCAGGCTGTCGCGCTCGATGTCGGCCTGTGGCTGGATGCCGATTCCCTCGTCTCGAACGGTGACGGTAAGACCCTCCTCGTCCGGTCGCGCCTCGACCAGCAACGGGCCTGCGCCATCCTGATAGGCGTGGACGGCGACGTTCATGCAGGCCTCGGTGACCACCGTCTTCAAATCCGCAATGCCGGACTCGTCCATACCGATCTCCTGGGCGAGACCAGCCAGAGCATGTCGGACAACGACCACATTCTCGGCTCTCGCCGGAAGAGTCATTTGCAGCCCACCGGGCCTTTGGTTGACCGTCGAGTTCTCTTGCATGAACCGCAATCTTCCGCTGGGGATCGAATTTCCCCGCGGTGCCCGAGGATAGCCACCGGGCTCTTGGATATCTCGGCTACCCCCCTACGCGACCGCCAAACCGGTTTTGGTTACCCCGCCGACGTGACGACAAACACCCGCCGACGCGACGGCCAAACCGGTGCCGGCTCGGAAAAACCTGCACTTCCCCTGCGCTAGGATCGTAGCCGTGGCGGCTATTCCCTTCGACGTGCAAAACCGGCTTGAGGACGGTGTCAACGTGGTCACCGTGCGCGGCGAGCTGGATATGAACACGGCCCCGCAGCTCGAGCAGGTCCTGAACGGCCTGATCGAGGATCCGCAGGCATCGGTGATGCTCGACCTTTGCGAGTGTGAGTTCATCGATTCGACCGGGATCGCGCTGATCGTGCGCGCCTGGCAGCACCTCGAACGCGAGTCGGGCAGCAAGGGCGAGGGCCGGCTGGTGCTCTGCTCGCAAAACCATCAGGTTCGCCGCCTGCTCAAGATCACCGGGGTCGAATCGTCAATTCCGGTCCATGAGCAGCGCGACGCCGCGCTGGCTGCGCTGCTCAGCTGATCCACCACCACTCCGCCGCTAGCCGACGACGTCGCCCAGCGTGCAGCCGGCGCCGCATATATGGACCGTTACCCGGGTGCCGGTCGCCTACACCGAGCACGTGCCCGGTGTCTGTCGTTACCCACGCGCGGATCGCCTACACCGACCAGGCGCCCGACGTCTCCCAATTTCGCTGTGCGCCTGCTGACACAGCGTCACCCTTCGACTAATATCTTCACGGGTCCGGTGGCGCTCTTTGGGAGAGCCGGCGGGCAAAGCTCTTGGAGGACGTGGGGGGCGTCTGTTCGAGCAGACGACTTCCGCTTCGGAACATCAACATCGATTTCTGGAGGTCACTTCGAGATGGCTGCAGCTGAGCACGAGACTCGCGACGGTACCCTCGCCGTCGTCGTGAAGTCGGAAGGGGACACACATACGATCTCCCTTTCCGGGGAGCTCGACCTGTCGAATGCCGAGACGTTCCGCGCGGCGCTGGAGGAGGCCGAGGCGATCGCCGAGGCGACGATCACGATCGACATGCGCCGGCTGGACTTCATCGACTCGACCGGAATAGCCCTGCTGGTCGCCAGCCACCGGCGCCTCAACAGCGACGCGGATCGGCTGCGCATCCTCGCCAGCGAGGCGAGCGCGGTGCGCCGAGTGCTCTCGGTCACCGGCCTCGACTCCTCGCTGCCATTCGTCGAGGTGGACAGCGCTGCGGGCGACGAAGGCCTCAGTCGGAGTCGCCGGTAAGCAGCGACTCGCGCTGCTCGACCTCCCCGCAGCCGGGCACCGATGAAACGGCGGGCGACCGCTCAGGCGGGGATCGCGGCAAAGCGGGCGACAGCCTGGTCAGGATCGGGGAAGACCTCGCCGCGGACGAAGCGACCATCGCGCACCTCCCAGATCCAGGCGACCGGCAAGTCGCGGATGCCGAGCTCGCGGCTGCGCGCGTAGACGCGGCCGCGGACGAGCAGCGCCCCGCCGCGCTCCTCGACCTCGGCGGGGCTGATCCGCAGCTCTTCCCAGACCGCGGCTATGTCGGCGAGGTAATCGCGCAGGCCGGCGGCGCCACTGTAGGGAGTGTCGCGGCCGACCGCCTCCGCCGTCACCGCAGGAAAGAACTCCATCCGCTCGTCGCAGAGCTCGACGATGCAGCCGGCGTCGCGGCTGTTGAAGCAATCGTAGAGGCGCTTCACCAGCGCCAGCTGGGGCTCAGCCACCGGAGTCGCCTTGGCGGGCAAGCGAGAGCATCGCCACGTCGTCATCGAGCCGCCCCTCAGTGAAGGAGTGCAGCGAACCCTCGAGCCGCTGCACGGCGAGGCTTGGGTTGGTCACGCCAGAAAGGTTCGCGCGCAGGCGTGCCTCGCCGAAGCGCCCCTCGGGACCCTGCGCCTCGGTGATGCCGTCCGTGACGACGACGAGCTGCTGGCCGGGATAGACCTCCGCCCTGGAAATCCGCCACTCGGCGTCGGGGAAGGCGCCAAGTACCGGGTCAGCATCAGCGACCTCGGTCACCGCGTCACCATCGACAAGCAGGGGCGGCAGATGACCGGCCACCGCCAGGCGGACCGGTTCGAAGAGGTCTTCGCCGAGGGTCATCGCCACCAGGCTGCAGAGGGCCGAGTCGCCTCGCGACAGCAGGGCGCGATTGAGTGTGCGCAGTGCGACCAGCGGATCGTCGGTCAGAACAGCTGCGGTGCGCAGGGTATAGCGCGCCACCGCGGTGACCGAGGCTGCGTGGGCGCCGCGGCCGGTGACGTCGCCGATCGCCAGCATCCAACCCCCCGGGACACGAAAGACGTCGTAGAAGTCGCCACCGACCTCGTTCTCGGCACCTGCGGGCCGGTACATCGCCGCAATCGACCAACCCGGGATGTGGGGCAGCGGTGAGGGCAGAAGGCCCCGCTGCAGGGTCTCGGCGATATGCGAGCGGGCGCGCTCGGCGCGCTCGAGCCCGGCGAAGAGGCCGGAATTGTCGAGCGCCAGGGCGATCCGGCCGGAGAGGATCCAGGCGAAGCGGGCATCCTCGCGGCGGTAACGGCGGCCCGACCAGGCAACGGCCATCGTCAGCGTGCCGGTGACTTCGCCGCGGGCCTGCAGAGCGACTGTGATCGCCGAGCGCATCCCCAGGCTGCGCAGGAACTCGAAGTCCTCCTCGTCGTGAGAGAGACCCCGCAGGTCGTTTTCGGACAGGCGCTCGTAGAAGCGCGGCTCCAGCGAGGAGTCTCCTCGGTCGGCGATCATGCGCGGCGGCGTCGAGGGCATGCGCTGGGCAAGGCCGCGCTCGAACTTCGACTTTCCGCTGGGCGCCACCCGCACTGCGGCGCGGCGCGGCACGCGATCCTCGTCGATCACGTCGATCATGCAAAAGTCGGCGATCCGGGGAACGAGGATCTCGCAGATCGCGTCGAAGCTCTCCTCGAGCGAGCGGCCTGCATCGGAGACCGCGGCGACGTCCGCGAGGATCTGAAACTGCTGCCGCGCTCTGCGCTCGCGCAGCGCAATCACCGCCAGCAGGGCGAGTGTCGAGACGGCCGCGAAGGCCCCGATCCCTATGGTGAGCCAGTCGATTTCTCAGCCTCCGCTAGTCCCGCACCTACTGAAAAGACCGTAACCAGAACCCATCCAGATGTCCAACGCAATCGCGTCGGATTTGTCAGTGGGGACGCGGTCTCCCGCCCGGTATTGCTTTGAGTTCCGCCACCCGAGCTGGTTCGCCGCCGACGTCTTCGCGCTGCTCGAGGAGCACGATGCGAGCCTCGCCCTGGGCGATGACGGACGTCGCGAGCTGCCGGCGGCCTCTCCGGTGGGCCCAATCGCCTACCTGCGCCTCCACTGCGGATCGCGTGGGCGCGACGAACGACTGGCGCGGCCTCGCGCCCGTTCGCGGTTATCTCGCGCCGTCCGGCGGGTAGCCCGTAAACATGATCGACACCCAGTCGATTCCCCAGCCGGGCGAACGCTGGCTCGCCTGCCCTCCCTTCCTGATGATCGCCCACGTGCTTAGAGTCGACGCCGGACAGGGTCCTCCCGTCGTCACCTACGAGCTGCAGGACGACGACGGATGTCTGCTGGAAACGGTCGAGCACGCGGTGCTCGACGACGGCTGGTGGCGAGCCTTCCAGCCGATGACGAGACGCACCGGATAGGCGACGCGGGACACTAGCCAGCGTCGACCCGCGGCAGCACCTCGCGCGAGTAGAAGTCGCAGACGACGTTGGCGGCGATGTGCTCGTTGAGGTTCTCGCCGCTGCCGACGCCGAGCGGGAAGCGGCCCGGCAGCAGCGAGGCGGCGGTTGCCGCGGCCTGGGCGACGACCGCCGGATGGATGCGCGTCGTTGGACAGGTGACGCCTGTCATCAGCTCAAGTCGCTCGGTTGCCTCGGCAATCGCACCGAGCACGCCCCACACGAACGGGCTGTTTCCCTGCCTGTCGACCCACGGGTGGAAGTGGTCGGATATCGATGCGAAGGCGAACCCGACCTCCTCCGCCCGCGTGGCCTGGGCGACCAGCTCACGCGCTCCGTTCTCCTCGCTGGAGAGCGTGTAGCCGATCGCCGTCATCCGCAATGCCGAGTCAGGCGGCGAGGCGCTTCTTGAGCAGCGCCTTTCCCTGGTCGGCACCCCTGCGACTCGCCTCCTGAGCGCGACGGAAGAACTCTGCCAGCTCGGCGTCCTCCGCGCGGTCGGCATCCTCGATGTACGTCTCGAGCCGCAGCACGTTGCTCAAGCACTGCTCGACGAACCAGATGACGTTGTAGTCCTTGTCCTTGGTGCCGGTCAACTCGCCGGCCTCCTGCAGCTGTGGCATCTGTGCCTCCTCTGGCTGGGGTTGCGTTCGTGGGACTCGGTTACCCGCTGAAGGAGTGGCTAATACCGCGGGGGAGGTTCGCCCGGAGGCATTTCGCGGCGTTCTTCGGCCGCGACCTCGCGGCGGCGGCCGCGCTCGGTCCAGATCGCCTCCTGGAAGAAGGCGAGCACGAGGCCGGCGGCTCCGGCAATCATCAGGATCCAGCCGATGATGTCGAGGTTGATTCCCTGGACGTGGATGTTTGTGGCGAAGGTGAGGATCGCCCCGATCACGATCAGAAGGATTCCGCCTGCGATGGTCATCTGACTTTCACGCTCCCCATGGCCGGAGGCCCGGCCGGTCGTTCAGCTCTGCGCGCCGGCAACGGCGTGCTGGAGCTGTTTCTTGGTCATCTTCGAACGCCCTTCGATGTTCAGCTTGCGGGCATCGTTGTAGAGCTGCTCGCGCGTTCTCCCCTTACTGCGGCCGGTGCCCGAACGGCGCCCACCCCGCCGACCGGAGGAGATGTCCTCGGTTGACGTGCGCGAGGAGCGGCGCGATTCCCCCGAGCGGGCCTTGGCCTTGTTCACCGTGCGCGCTGCGATTTCCTCGGCCCGGCTTTCCGACCGGCCCTCGTTCATCTGGCTCCTCTTGATGTCCTCGTACTGACGAGCCCTTTTGGTTCCCTTCTTGACTCCACGCGGTGGCATCTCGGTCTCCTTCCGGGTGCTGGGGCCCAGGCTCAAGCGGCCGTCCCGACGGTCCCAACCCGCTGGCCCTCGTGGACGCCCTCGGCGAACTCCTCCACGAGCTTGGCGTTGAAGGCGTCCAGGTCGTCCGGTTTGCGGCTGCTGACCAGCCCCTGGTCGACGTGAACCTGCTCGTCGACCCACTCGGCACCGGCATTGCGCAGATCGGTCTGCAGGCTCGGCCAGGACGTCAGTGTGCGGCCGCGCACGACATCGGCCTCGATCAGCGTCCATGGGCCGTGGCAGATCACGCCAACCGGCTTGCCCGCCTCGAAGAAGGAACGAATGAAGGAGACCGCTTCGGGCCTGGTGCGCAACTGGTCGGGATTGGCAACGCCCCCGGGCAGCACCAGGCCGTCGTATCGCGAGGCGTCGGCGTCGGCGATCGCCGCGGCCTGGAACGTGTCTCCCTTGTCAAGATGGTCGAAGGCTTGGATCTCACCCGCCTCCGGTGCCAGCAGGTCGGCCTCGGCACCCGCTGCGCGAACCGCCTCAAGCGGCTCTGTCAACTCGATTTGCTCTACACCCTCGTTTGCCGTCACGAAGGCGATGCGCTTGCCGCTCAATGGGTCGGGCATCGAAGCCCTCCTTTCGTGTGTGGTCGGCCTTTGGGTAGTCATTCCGGTGCCCGAATCCGTCGCTCCCAAACCTCCCAACGCACTGCCGGACGGGGCCGAGTCGGTGGCGCTCGGACCTCCCAATGCACTGCCGGTGCGCCACCCTGCACCTCAGCCGGCCCGGACGCCTCGCCGCCATCTCGGCGGTTGGTCTTCTAACCCGAGCGGGAACCGAGCTTTCGGTGAAAGCCGCTGGGCCCCAGGCCGGCCGGGCCTTGCTCCGCCTCAGTGCGCATCGTGCTCTGCGCCCTTCAACTACCCGCGTGACAGAGCCGTGAAAACCTGATCTCTCTCACTTCTGGACGGTGCCGTACCTCAGCACTGGCCTGGCCTAGCTCGGCCCGGCTCGGCTCGGCTCGGAGTCTCACCCGGGCCACCCCAGCCGCTCCGTTCGTCATCTGTACCGCTCAGCGACACAAACAGCGAACGGAGTTCCTGTCCGCTTCGCTCAGGCCAACCCAGCCGCCGCAGCCGTGCGTAACAGCCCTCCTCAAGATCGTGACCGCCTGATCCCCGCACGGCCTCTCCCTGTTTGCCCTCCTCACCTGCGAGTAGGAGGGCAAACAGGGAGAGGCCGTTGCTCTCCTCATCAATCGACGAAGTCTTCGTTTCGAATCCACCAGACCCCGTTTGAACCCTCATTCAGGAATTTCGAGAATCAATCATCGAGTTGTTCTCTTGGGTCCCGGGGCCATCTCCGCGCTTCTCGTCAGAGGGCCAGGGGGCTGATGGATTTCGTACCCAGCGACGAGAGAGCCGGGACGGTGGGGAGCGGATGAACCGGTCGGCCCTGAACGGTGTGGCCTGAGTGGCGTGTGGGGGCGTGCAGCCCTGAGCCAGCTGGATGCGCGCGCTACGAGGCCAAAGCGGGTAGTGGACAGGATGGCTCAAAACGACCTCAAGGCGGGCATCGAGCGCGGCGTCCGAACCTCGGTCCGCAACAACGTCGCCGCCTACGGCTTCTCGGTGATGATCACCGCGGCCTTCGGGGTGCTCAGCGCAGCGCTGGGCTCGCCTGGCACCGGCGATGTCTTCCTCTACGCTGCCGGCGCGGTCGCCGGCGTGACGATCGTCGAGGGCATCGCCTCGCGCGGCTTCAAGGTGAGGTTGCGCGGCGAGCCCTCCGAGGTGGTCGCGCTCGGCTCCTCCTTCAGCTTCGCTTCGGTGGGCCTCGCGGTGGGAGCGGCTGCGCTGAGTGGCGAGACCCTCGTCGCCTGGGTCGCCTGGTTGGTCGGCCCGCTTCTCGCAAGCGCAACCTATGTCGTCGCCTCCGGCGTCGAGATGGCGCTGGCTCATGCCGCTCAGGAACGCCGCGAAGCCGAGCGCGAAGAGTCAGATCGCTGACGGCGGCGCACTCACGACGAGCGCCGGCGCCGGCACGAACGCCCCTGCGATTGGAAACGCGTCAGCCCAGGCGGGGGAAGGCCCGCGCGAGGGCCAGGCAAGGGTTAGGGCCTCGCCAGAGGGGGTAGCGAGGAGTCGATGCCGGCGCCACGCAGGAGGTTGCCCCGCGAGCTCTTCGAGACGCGCAGCCACTCCTGGCACGCGGTCGGGCTGGCCGAGGAGCTCGAGCATGGTTCGTCGCGGCGCGCCCTGGGAGGCCTGCTTGTCGCGATCGTCCTGCTTGCCGGCACGTTCCTCGTCTACGACAACCGCCACCGCTGGCTGCCCGGCTACGGGCCCTGGGTGAAAGCGGCCACCGTCGCCGTGCTCGTCATCGTCGGATCGGTCGCGGTCCACTGGCTTGTGCGGAGCCTCTCACCTCGCCTCTTCCGCCACCTCGACCCCGCGACCGCCGGAACGCTGGGCTTCGTGATCCGTCTCTTCGCGACGTCGCTGGTCGTGATCCTGGCCCTGCGAATCGCCGGTGTGACCGCCGCCACGCTGGCCCTGGGCGGCACGATCACAGCGGTCGTCCTGGGCCTCGCTGCGCAGCAGTCGCTTGGCGGCATCTTCGCCGGCCTGGTGCTGCAGAGCACCCGCCCGTTTCGGGTCGGCGAACGGGTGCGCCTCGTCGGCGGCTTCCTCGCCGGTTCGGTCGAGGGAACGGTCAGCTCACTGGGCCTCTTCTACACCACGCTTGCGCAGGGGGCGGACCGCATCCAGATCCCGAACAGCGTTCTGATCAATCTCGCCGTTGTGCCGCTTCGCGAGCCGGACCGGGTCGACCTGCGGGCCCGGTTCTCGGCCGACGCCAGCCCGCGGCGAATCGAGGAGCGGCTGCTCAACTCGATCACGGTTCCGACCCGCTACGCGCCCCACGTCGGGCTGGAGGAGGTGGACGAGGACGGTGTCGTCCTGCGGATCAGCGCCACGCCACTGCGCCCCGGCGATGGCTCCCAGCTCGCCGAGGAAGTGCTCGAGGCCCTGCGCAAGACGCCATCCGCCGCTGCCACTGGTTCGGCCGACGGGGCCTGAGATCAGCCGGGCGCCCCGCCGAGGCCGGCGAAGCGAAGCGCGGCCTGTTCGGGATCGGGAAACACTTCGCCGCGGATGAAACGGCCATCGCGCACCTCCCAGATCCAGGCCACCGGCACGTCGCGGATGCCAAGCTCGCGACTGCGGGCGTAGACGCGGCCGCGAACGAGGAGGGTGTCGCCGCGCACCTCCAGTTCGCTGGCGGTGATCAGCAGCTCTTCCCAGGCTTCCGCGACGTCGCGCAAGTAGTCGCGCAGCCCGTTCGGTCCGACGTACGGTGTCTCACGTCCCACCACCTTGGAGGTGACGACAGGGTGAAACTCCATGCCCTCGTCGCACAGCTCGGCGATGCTGCTCTCGTCGCGGCGGTTGAAGCACTCGAAGAGGCGCTCGACCAGTGCCATGCGCTCGTCAGGCATCGCGGACAGCCGTCGCAATCGAGCCCACACCAATCCTCCGGTCCGCTTGCCGCTACCGGCAGACCGTACCTCCCTAACTGCGCGGTGTCGACCGCCAGGCGGCGCGGGGATCGGGAGGTGGCGGCGGCCCATCGCTCAATTTCCTGAAGGCCTCTCTGAGAGCGTCGGAGCTCGCGCGGCGGGCCTGCGAGCCGTCGCGTCGGGAGCGCCCGGCGAAGCCCCTGGCACCGGTAAGCGTTAACCGCGCCATTTCCGCCGAACGCTGCACGGCACCCGACAGAATCAACCTTCGCGGCCTGATCGGCGCCGCCGTCATGGTCCGCCCGCGCATCCGATTCGTATCCCTCTCGCTATCCATCTCCCAGCTGTTTGCCCAGTCACGTCGTTCCCCAAACCCAGCGCCGCGGGTGACCGCGCCGGACCGGAACGGCCAGGGGATCGGGACGGAGGAAATCGCGCCCGCAGCGCGCAGAGCACGCGTGGCTCTTGCCTATAGTGGCTGCCCGATGAAACAAGCAGTGCGCCTTCCTGCGGTCATCCTCGCCGCGCTGATCGCGGTCCTGGCCGCCGGGTGCGGGGGTGGCGACGACGCGCGGCTCACGGTCTTTGCGGCCTCCTCGCTCCAGACCTCCCTGGAGGACTATGGAAGCTCGTTTCTCGCGGCTGACGTGAGAATGTCTGTTGCCGGCTCCAACCAGCTTGCGGCGCAGATCCGCCAGGGCGCTCGCCCTGACGTCTATGCCGCAGCCGACACGACCTATCCGTGGCGCCTCTATCGGGAAGGACTCGTCGAGAAACCGCGGGTCTTTGCCACCAACCGGCTCGTCGTCGCGCTGCCTGCGGGCAGTGAGATCTCCTCCCTGGCGGAGCTGACCAAGCCGGGCACGAGGCTCGTGATCGGCGATCCAACCGTGCCGGTCGGCATCTACACCCGGGCGGTGCTCGCCCGCCTGTCGAGCAACGAGCGCCGAGCCATTCTCGCCAACGTCCGCTCACAGGAGCCCGAGGTCAGCTCGGTGGTGGTCAAGCTTCTTCGCGGCGCGGCCGATGCCGGCTTCGTATACGTCACCGACGTGAAGACGGCGCCACCAGGGAGCCTGCGGACGATCGCGATCCCCGCGGGCCTGCAGCCGGATATCGCCTATGCGGCGGCGGTGCTCCGCGACGCACCGCATCCTGCCCTGGCGCACCGCTACCTGAACGGCCTGCTCACAGCCCGCGGTGCCGCCGACCTACGCCGCGCGGGCTTCCTGCCGGCGCCGTGACGCGGCGCTCCTGGTTCGGCTCCCTCGCCGCCATCGCGGTCGGATTGGCGGTGGCTTTCCTCGTCGTGCCGATTGTCGCGATCTTCGCCAACACGAGCCCCGGGCGACTGATCGACGCGCTCGGCGAAGAAGCCGCCCGTGACGCGCTCTGGCTCAGCCTACGGACCACCGCGATCGCGATGGGGATCGTGGTCCTGGTCGGAACCCCGGCCGCATACCTGCTCGCCCTGCGCGCCTTCCGCGGACGCGCGCTGGTTCTGACGGCAATCGAGCTGCCGCTGGTGGTCCCGCCGGCGGTGGCGGGAATCGCCCTGCTGGCGGCCTTCGGCCCGCAGGGCGTCTTCGGCTCGGCGATCGCGGACGCGGGAATCGAACTGGTGCTGCAGACCGCCGGCGTGATCGTTGCTCTCGTCTTCGTCTCCGCCCCCTTCTTCCTGCGCCAGGCGATCGCAGCGTTTGCCGCGATCGACCCGCGCCTGCTGGAGGCATCGCGCACGCTGGGCGCCAGCCCGCTCCGCACCTTCGCGACGGTTGGCGCTCCCAGCGCCCGCGCCGGCCTCGCGACCGGCCTCGCCCTGGCCTGGGGGCGAGCGCTGGGGGAGTTCGGCGCGACGCTGATGTTCGCCGGTTCGCTACAGGCGGTGACGCAAACCGCACCGCTTGCGATCTTTGCGGACTTCAACCGGCCGAACGGGTTCGTCGCCGCGCTGGCGCTCTCGGCGGTCTTGATCGTGATCTCCGCCGTGCTTCTGATCGGCATCAAGCTGCTCGGGGCCGACCGTGCGGTGGAAAGGACGGAGCAATGAGCGCCGGGCTGGCCCTGCAGGTGGACACGCCCCTGCGCAATTTCCCGCTCAGAGTGGAGCTGGCGGTGGGCTCCGGCGAGCGGCTCGCCGTCGTGGGGCCGTCGGGGGCGGGCAAGACCAGCCTGCTGCGGCTTGCCGCCGGCCTCCTGTCGCCGGCCAGCGGGCGCGTCTCGCTTGACTCGGAGACCTGGCTCGACACGGCCGCGTCAGTCGACCTGCCGCCCGAGCGCCGCCGCTGCGGATACCTGTTCCAGGACTACGCTCTCTTTCCCCACATGAGCGCCTGGCGCAACGTGGCCTTCGGCGTGCGAGGGCCGCGGCGCCAGCGGCGAGACCGTGCGCTGGAGATGCTCGAGCGCTTCGGGGTCGAGGAACTGGCCGACGCGAACCCCGAGACTCTGTCGGGCGGGGAGCGCCAACGGGTTGCCCTGGCCCGGGCGCTTGCCGCCCGTCCGCGGGCTCTGCTGCTCGACGAGCCCCTCTCCGCTCTCGACTCGGTGACGAGAAAGGGCTCGCTGCGCGAGCTGCACGGATTGCTCGAGGAGCTGGAGATCCCGGTGCTGCTCGTCACCCACTCCTTCGACGAGGCCGCCCTGCTGGCAAGCACCCTGGCAGTGCTCGATCGCGGCCAGGTCGTGCAGAGCGGGAGCGCCGCGGAGATCTCGGCACGGCCCCGCTCGGCATTCGTCGCCGACTTCGCTGGAGCGGTCGTCCTGCGGGGCACGGCATCCAGGGAGCCCGGCGACCTCACACTGGTTGCCCTCGACGGGGGCGGCGTCGTTCGCAGCATCGATCGAGGCGAGGGCCCGGTCGCGGTCAGCGTCTTCCCCTGGGAGATCTCGCTGGAGCCGGCCGGCTCGGCCCCCACGGACTCGGTCCTCAACCGGGTCGAAGGAGAGATCGCCTCGCTGACCTCGGTCGGCAATCGGGTCAGGGTCGGGCTCGCTGTCCCGCAGCTGGTCAGCATGGAGGTCACCGCCCGCTCCGCCGAGGCGATGGGACTGCAGGCCGGCATTAGGGTCACGGCCGCCTGGAAGGCGACGGCCACACGACTGGTCCAGATCTAGACGAGTGACACGTATCGGTTCGCTCCAACTCGCTCGTTGTGCGCCCGCTGGTCACTTTTTCCCCGTGGGCGGTGGTCAAAAGACCATTCGATGAAGAAATCGGGGCCTCAGCCTCCATCCCAGGACCGGCATGTGCAACCGGCAAGCGGCGGGTCCCGTTCCACCGCACCTCGCGACTCGACCAGGCAACCGGGCGTGCGCGGGAGGATTTCGCATGAACCCTTGGTTTCAGGACTTGGGCCCGAAGTCGACGCGGATGTTCTGCCGCTCGTCCCGGGCCTGTGCTTTTGCCAGGCCGCGCATCACGCGCTCATCCTCGTCGCGCCCGATGCCGAGCAGGCTGCGCGGCCAGAGGCGGCGGGCGCGAACGACATTGAGCTCGGCGCTGAACACGGTCAGCATCGCACCGAGGTGAATCCACACGAGCAGGCCGAGCACCAGGGCGAAGGTGCCATAGGCTGGCCCGGCGCCCTGCACCTCGTGCGAGACGAAGTAGCCGCCGACCAGTTGCAGGCCCGCCCAGAAGAGGGCGGCGAGGACGATCCCCGGCAGGAGCACGGGGAAGGACACGTCCCGGGTGCCGAGCAGGCGGAAGAGGGCTCCGAACACGAGCAGGTTGAGACCGACCGAGGTCGCGATGCCGCCAACCGGTCCGAGCAGGCCGGCACCGCCGCCGACCAGGCCCGAGGCGATGGTCGAGGCAACCGTCAGGGTTCCCAGTAGGGCCAGCAGGGTGAGTGCCCGCAACCGCGAGACGAGGAAGTCGGGGCGATCGCGAAATGGCACCGCCCACACCCGGTCGAGAGCCCCCTCGGTTGCGATGACGACACCGAAGCCCGCCCAGAGAGAGCCGGCGATGCCAACGGCGAGGGCAACACCACTGCCCTCCAGCGAACTGATCTGGATCTGTTCGCCGATCACCGGAAACTGGGTGAGCACCGAGTTGACAGCTTCGCGGCGCAAGTCCGCATCGTCGGCGAGCACGTAGCCCAGCACCGTGGTCAGCACCAGCAGCAACGGGAAGAGCGAGAAGAAGGCACGGTAGGCGATCAGGGCGGCGAGATTGCCACCCTGGTCGTCGCTGAACTTCTTGACCACGGCGACCGGCACCGCCAGCCCGGCGTGGCGCTGCTGAAAGCGGTCGAAGGCCCGAACCGGGCGCAATGCGTTCACATGTCCCCTCTTCCCGCTTTCGCCAGCGCCACTCCTGGGTCGGGCGAACGCGCCAGCGCCGCCCGGCCGGTCCCCACCGGAAGATCAGCGCTGAAACGAAGCACGCGGAATCGTGTGCGGGTCGCCACCCGTCCAGGCGTTGAAGCGGTACCAGGCGGGCTTCGCTTCGCGGGCTCGCGTCATCAGGCCGGCCGAGTCACAGAACTGGCAGCCACCGTCCCGATCGGCCCATGAGAACCACCACACCCCGCCGATGTGCCAGGACCGGCGGTGACTTGCGAGCATCGAGAAGGCCCGGTTCAGTTCGCGCGCCTGCCCCCACGGACCACGCTCCCAGCGCGACTCGAAACTGTCGGAACCCCAGCCAAGCTCGGTCACGTACAGCGGAGTGCGGGAATCGTGGTGGACGCGCATGATGCGCCGCAGGTTGCGAATCTGGCCACGCATGGCCCTGGCATCGGCCACGTATGGGTGCAGCGCCACGCCGTCGAAGAACCGCTTTATGCGGTGCGCCCGATAAAGACCGGAGAGGAATTCCCCGGAGCCGATGTTGGGTGGAACCTGAAGCGGCCGCCCGAAGAGCCCACCGATGATCACCTTCGCCCGCCGATCGGCCCGGTGCACCACCCGGCCGCTGACCCTGATCAGGCGCGCGAAGGCCGTCGGGTTGGTGCCTCCGAAGGTCACCAGGTTCTCCTCGTTCCAGATCTCCCAGAGCCGAATCGGCAGGAACGGCAGATCGGGGTTCATCCGCCAGAAGGAGCCGTGGCGTCCGTAGCGCCGCACCGCCTGCCTGAGGAACGACGCCCAAGCCGACAGCGCCCGGTGGCTGAACGAGGGCTCAACGATGTGGTTGCTCGTCAGCCACGGCGGGGTCGCCCAGACGAATGGAAAGACCCGCAACCCGTGCACCGCGGCAAGCGATACAGACCGATCGAATTCGGACCAGTCTGGAGCGACCAGATATGGATCGAAGGGCTCCACGTTCGCCCAGCTGAGCTGCAACCGGACGCTCCGCACCGCCGACTCCTGCATCCGTTCGAAGTCCTCGTCGTTGGAGGTGTTCTGCGGCGAGATCCCCACGAAGCCGGGCGGCACGAAGGGCCGAGCGCTGGCGGGCGCTGCCAGCGTTGCGGGCATGGCGACGAGTGCCACTGCGACGAGGACGGGTGCGAGCTTGGAGGTCAAGGCATCTTTTGGAACCGCGGGCCGATGCAAAGTAGCGGCTCTGGCGATCCGACCGCCAGATCCACGAGCCGGCCTCGCGAGCGACTCTGAGATAATCGCCGCCTCGGGGCGTGGCGCAGCCTGGTAGCGCGCACCGTTCGGGTCGGTGAGGTCCCCGGTTCAAATCCGGGCGCCCCGATTAA
>CAVVGH010000010.1:0-23114 GCA_963747765.1 uncultured Solirubrobacterales bacterium
CTGCCTTCCCTCGGTCTCGACTTTCGGGATCTCGGACCGAATTGCAGGAGACCGGGCACTGACGGCGACGGCATGACCTGCTGACGCGCTGACAAGAATGGGGCGACCGACGGCGAACCCCTCAGGTGTCAACGCCAAGGAGGTCCACCGCCGATGCCCGCCCTGCCATCTTCGCTCAGCGCTATCGCGTCCCTGCTGCGCCCCGCCTTCACAGCCCCGACCTTCCAGGTCTTCGAGGCGCTGCTGGCGGGCTTCATCTCCCGCGTCGGCGAGCACACCGTGACCGGCATGTGGCAGGCCGCCCGGCTGGCCGGGAAGCTGCATCACTCCCGCGCCCACGACTTCTTCGCCCGTGCCGCCTGGTGCCCGGACCGCCTCGGCCTGCTCGTGCTCGACTTCCTGATCGAGCGCTTCGTGAGCCCCGGGGCGCCGATCACATTCGCCGTCGACGGCACCGTCTTCGGGCGGGCCGGCCGCAAGGTCTTCGGGACGAGCTGGCACCACGACAGCGCCGCCGCGCCGAGGGGCGGCTTTCGCTTCGGCAACTGCTTCGTCGTGGTCGGGCTCGTGGTGCGGATCGGGGCCCTGGGCGAGCGGGCCTGGTGTTTGCCGGTGCTGTTTCGGCTCTGGCTGCCCACGCCGAAGCCGACGACCGCGTGCCCCGACCCCGAGCGCCGGCCCTCCCAGCAGGACCTCGCCGCAGGGCTTGTAGGGCTGATCGCCGAGCGCTATCCGCAGCGGCGGATCGACGTCGTCGGGGACTCGGCCTTCGCCTGCAAGGCGATGGCGCCTGTCGCCGATCGCGTCACCTTGACCTCGAGGCTGCGATCGAGCGCCGTGATCCACGGCCCCAAGCCGCCGCCCACCGGGCGCCGCGGGCGGCCCCGGGTAAAGGGCGAGCGTCTCGGCACCCCGGCCGAGATCGCCGCGGGGGCGGGGCAGAGCGAGTGGCGGCGCCTCGCGGTCCGCGGGCGGGGCGAGGTCATGGCGCTCGTCGTGGAGGGCCTTTGGCACTCGGTCTTCGGCCCGCGGGCGGTGCGGGTGGTGATCGTCCGCGAGCCCACCGACACCGAGGGCTACCGGATCGCGCTGATCACAACCGACCTCGAGGCGCAGGCGGCCGAGATCATCGCCCGCTACGCCGACCGCTGGGCGATCGAGGTCGCCTTCCAGGACGCCAAGCAGACGGTCGGGGTGGGCGAGGCCCGCAACCGGGTCCGCCCGGCGGTCGAGCGCACCGTGCCCTTCGGCCTGCTCTGCCAGAGCCTGGCGATCGCCTGGTACGCGCTTCACGCGGACCCCGCCGCCGATGTCGATCGTCGCCGGCGGACGGCGCCCTGGTACTCCCAAAAGCGCGATCCCTCGATGCTCGACGTGCTCTGCGCTCTCCGCCGCGAGCTGATCAGAGCAGAATTTCGCCAAGGAGCGGGGCGAGCGCCCTCACGGCGACAAATACCGGCCCGCCCACCGTCACGCCTGCGAGCGGCGGCGTAGGTCACGAAAGTCGAGCTCGGTCCGTCAGGCACGAAAAAAAGTGCCGATTTCTCAGGGAAATCATGTCATGCCGGAGGCGTGGCAGGCCGAGCAGCGCTGGTTGGCCGTCCACGCGGCTATCGGCAGACGCGCGCCAGCTGGGAGGCTTCGACTTGCAGGTACCAGGGGTAGCGGGGGGCGGCATCGCGGGGAACGCGCAGGATCGTCACCGAGTCGCCGGGAGCCCCTTCGGTGGGAACGGGGTATTCGCCGGTGGCGAAGCGGCGCAGCGAGAAGGTCGCCTTCGGGCCCGGCGCCAGCTCGATCCGAGTCAGGCCGGGCGATAGGGGCACCTCGGGGCTGGCCGACGACCCCCCTGCCGGGGCGCCGGACGGTAACGCGACGCAGTTTTCCCCGGCGTCGCGAGCGTCGAAGCCGCCGAGCCGGGTGAGCGTCGAGAGAGGAAGGGCGTGGGAGAGGACGACGTCCGCCTGGCGGCGGCCGTAGTCGGGCGCGGCGGCGAGCTCGGCGGGCGTGTAGGCGGGCGAGCCGTATTCCCGCACGGCGTCCAGGTACTTGCCGGCCTGCACGTCGATCAGCGTCGGCGTGCCGGCGAGCTCGGGGCTGAGCAGGAACCCGGGGTCCACGGTGCGCTGGGCGATTTCGATCCCAGCCACGTCGGCCCGGGTGAGCACCGACGTGCGTTCGAAGGAGCTCTTGCCGTCCTTGAGCACGACCAGGTTCACCGCTACCGCGAGAACGACCACGGCGGCGCAGACGCCAAGCGCCCGCCTGCCGAAGCGCACCCCCTGCAGCAGATTGGCGAGCAGGAGAAGAACCAGCACGCAGCCCACGTACTGGTAGCGGCTCGACGTGGGGTCCCGTCCCGGGATCTGGTTGAAGGCGGTGAGGAACCAGTTGGCGGCGGCCACCGCAGCAACCGGCCAGAGCCCCGGAGCGAAGCCCGGCTTTCGCACCTGCCGGTAGGCGAAGAGGGCCACCAGCGCGACGAGGATCGCGCGCCCCCAGGACGGGTCGGTCGAGTCTCCGAACGGCGTCGTGCCAAGGCCGAACAGCGCGCCGGTCGCGACGGCCATCGATTCCGCCACGAACCGGGGCGAGGCCAGCACGTTGCGAAGCGACACATGCGTTTCGGCTTCCGATCCCCATCCCAGGTACCAGGCGGCGTAGAGGATCACCGGCACCACAAGCACATAGGCCCGGCCAAGACCGCGCGTGCGCCGTTTCTGGAAGAGGTCGACGGCGGCGGCAGCCAAAAAGGGGATGCCCAGGCTGGAGCAACCGAGGGAAAGGGCCAGGAATAAACAGGCGGCGATGTCGCCGTTTCGATCGTCGCGATCGAGCGCGACCAGCATCGCGAGGCCGAAGAGCATGGACCCAGCGAGCGTGATCTCAAACGGCCACAGCAACACCTCCCAGGCCGGGCCGAGGAAGAGGAGAAGGAGGGCGGCGAACAGGGCAAGCCACGGCCCGGCGCGGCGCCGCACATAGACGAACAGCAGGGCGGCGGTCGTGGCAAGGGCAACCGCCTGCAGCACGAATTCCGGTCTCGCGGAGGTCATGCCAAACACCCGCAGGAACAGTTGCTCGATGAGGACCGGGATAACCACCAGGTGCTCGTTGTGCGGCCTGAACAGGGAATCTGCCGTGAAGGCGCGCCGGTTCATCAGGAAATCCCACGTGTCCTGAAGGAAGGTCATCTCCCGCGTGAGCAGGATCAGCAGCGCCACCGCCCCGGCAAGCGCGAGACCGAGCAGCACCGCGGGCGCATTGCGATTCAGGCGGTCCATGGCGCTGCGGGAGTGTATTGGCGGCGCCCGTCGATCTCCGCCCCTCCAGAGCTCCGGGGCGGGAAGCTTCACCGCCTCAATAGACATGGGTGCGCAGGCAGACTGCGGCTAGACTCCGCCCGGATGGCTCGCCAGGCGATATCGACGGACCCCCGCGCCTCTGACGGGCAGAGCGATGAGGATTTGCGCGAGGAGCTCGCGCGCAAGGATCAGGAGATTCTCAGGCTGCGCGACCTGCTGATCAGCAAGGACGTGGAACTCGGCGCGGCGAAGGGACGACTCGCCGAGCTCGACGAACGATCGCGGCGGGCATCGGCCATGGCGGCGCTGATCCAAGCCCGCGTTCCAGGTCTCGGACGGGTGCTCGGGAAAGCCCTGCGCGTGCTTCGCAGCCGGCAGGCCTAAGCGGCCAAGCCCATGCCGCGCTTCTCGATCGTCACCCCGGTCTACGAAACGTCCCCGGCAGTGCTGCGCAAGATGCTGCGCTCGGTGCAGCGGCAGAGCTGCGCGGACTGGGAGCTGTGCCTGGTCGACGACGGCTCCCGCCAGCCGCACGCGCGCGAGATCCTCGCCACGGCGCAGGCCAAGGACAACCGCATCCGCGTCAAGCACCGCGAGGAGAACGCCGGCATCGTCGTCGCCTCGAACGACGCCCTGGAGATGGCGCGCGGCGAGTTCGTCGCCCTGCTCGACCACGACGACGAGCTGCACCCCGACGCGCTCGCGCACGTCGCCGAGGCGATCGAGGCCACCCCCGACGCCGATTACGTCTACACCGACGAGGACAAGATCGACCTGCGCGGGCACCACTCGGCGCCCTTCTTCAAGCCCGACTGGTCACCGGAGCGGATGCGCACGCAGATGTACACCTGCCACCTCAGCGTGCTGCGGCGCTCCCTGGTCGAAGAGGTGGGTGGCTTCGACCCCGACTTCCAGGGCTCCCAGGACTGGGACCTCGTCCTGAAGGTGACCGAGCGGGCCCGCTCCGTCGTCCACGTGCCGCGGGTCCTCTACCACTGGCGCATGCTCGAGACCTCGGCGGCGAGCGCAGCCGACGCCAAGCCGTGGGCCTTCGAAGCCGGTGTCCGGGCCGTGCAGGCCCACTGCGAGCGCATCGGCCTGCCCGCCGAGGTGGAGATGGACGAGGCCGACCCCGGTGTCCTGCACCTCAACCCAAAGCTGGAGCGGGAACCGCTGGTCAGCATCGTCCTGCCGACGGCCGGCCAGGTGCGCGACGTGCGCTTCGAGCCGGTCGTCCTGGTCGTCAACTGCGTGCGCGGCATCGTCGAGAAATCGACCTACGAGAACTACGAGATCGTCGTCGTCGCCGACGAGTCGGTCGAACCGGCCATCGAGGAGGAGCTGCGGGCGATCGCCGGCGAGCGGCTGCGCTGGGTGCCCTTCGAGGGGCCCTTCGACTTCTCGGCGAAGATCAACCTGGGCGCCGTCCACAGCGAGGGCGAGCACCTGCTGCTGCTCAACGACGACATCGACGTGACGACTCCCGAATGGCTCGAGCGGATGGTGATGTACTCCGCGCACGAGGGGATCGGCGCGGTGGGCGCCAGGCTCGTCTGGGGGGACACGCGGCTGCAGCACGTCGGCCTCGGCTTCGAAAACGGCCTCCCCGACCACATCTACCGGGGCTTCGCCGGCGACTTCACCGGCTACATGAACGCGGTGCGGATCGCCCGCAACTGCCTGGGGGTGACCGGCGCCTGCATGATGACCCCGCGCAGCGTGTTCGACGAGCTGGGCGGGCTGACGTCGGATTTCCCGGTCAACTTCAACGACGTCGACTACTGCCTGAAGGTGCACCGCCGCGGCCGCCGCATCGTCTACGACCCGGACCTGATCCTCTTCCACTTCGAGTCCTCGAGCCGCGTCGCCGAGGTCGAGGAATGGGAGTTCCACCGGCTGGTGGAGCGCTGGCGGCACTTCGCGGCCGTCGACCCGTTCGGCAATCCGCACCTGTATCGGGGACTGCCGCGGCTCTCCTCGCACCTCGCCTGGACGCGCCGCCGCTGGCGGCGCCTACCCGGGCGCCTGCGGCGCGGGCTGCCGGCCTGAGTCAGGCGGGGGGCGAGGGGGTGAGCGGCTCCTCGCCAGTGGGGGGCGAGGGGGTGAGCGGCTCCTCGGCGGCGCCGTTTCGCAGCGCGAGGACCCCGAAGCCGACCAGGCTCGCGGCGGCCAGGAGAGCGCCGAGAACCGAGTAGGCGCTGCCGGGTGGCGGATCGAGTGCCGGGGCATAGATGGCGAGGCTGAGGAGCGCGCCGATGCCGACGAAAACGAGGGCGAAGCGGGGGAAGGCGGCACGCAGGCCGGCCACGGCGCCACACATGCCGAGCAGTGGCAGCAAGTAGGACGTGATGTGCACCAGCGTCGTGTCGTTTTCGCCGCCAAAGACGAGTAGGCCCCAGACGACGGCGCCGATCGCAAGGATGGCAAAGCAGGTGAGGGCGAAGCTCCATTCGGCCGGGTTGCGTGTCCGGCGGCGCCAGGCGACGGCCATCGCCACCGGTGCCAGCAACAGCAATCCCATCGACGGAAGCAGGTAGAAGAAGAAGACGATCCGGAAAGCACGAACGATTTCGGTGAGCTTGCCGGTGTCGAAGGCGGCCCGGAGCGTGTTGTAGGCGTCGCCGTCGCCGATCATCGTTTTGAAGTTGCCCTTCTTGTTCTCGAAGGCGCCGTGGAATCCGGCATCGCCGTAGGCATCGAGGATCGCTTCCGTGGTGCTGCGGTCGTCGATTCCGGTTTCGCCGGCAAGCGTCCACTTCGCGAGCCGGTTGCCGGGTGGGCTGTCGTACTTCTGGAACGCGGACCAGGGCGCCATCACGGCGATCCCGACGGCCAAACCCACGCCGAGCCAGCGCCAGCTCGGGAGCCCGCGATAGGCGGCCACGGCAGCAAGAGGAACGATCCCGAACACGCTTGAGCCGTGCCCCATCATGGCCAGCCCGCAGAGCCCGGCAATCAGCGCCGCCGCCCAGAGGCTGCGGCGGATCCCTGACCACAGCGGGGTCATCACCAGCGCCGCCACGGCAAGGAGCATCGCGGCCGGCAGCAGCTTTGGCCAGACGAAGAACCCGTTGACGATCGCCAGATCGCTGACCAGCACCGCGACCATCGCCAGCCCCCGGGTGAGGCGGCCGAGCCTGGCGGCAACCAGCAGTGCCCACAAGCCGACGATCCACAGTTGCTGGAGCACCACGCCGAGCACCTGGTAGTTGAGCCCTTTGACGTCCCAGCCGAAGGCCCGCTGAGACAGCACGTAGCCGACCTGCAGCGGCGGCCTGTCGCTGACCAGCCATTCCCCCGGAAAGATCGGCGGCACCCCATCGTGACCGTGCTTGAAGAACCATTCCGCGAAGAAGATCGGGATCTGGTTGTCGCCCGGCAGCGGGTGCGAGAACCGGGTCGTGGCCGTGATGAGCGGGGTGTCTGTGCCGCCGTGGACGAACCCCAGGAAGAGGACGAAGGCGGAGCCAAGGGCCCAAAGCGCCAGTGGTGTCCCAATCCGCCTGAGCAGGGCGCTCTCCAGCTGGCCGCCATAGAGGGACCAGACGATCAGCGGGATCGACCCAAGGAGAACGAAGTAGGAGAAGGATTCGCCCGCAACCGGGTCGGCGTAGTACGCCCAAAAGCTGAGCAACCCCACCGCACCGCTCGCGGCCAGGCCGATCGCCAGCAGAACAGGCAGGTTCCGCACCCCGATTCGAGCTGCGCAGAGAATCGCAGCTGCCAGCGGCAGGCCGGTTAGAACCAGTCGCACCATCAACAACAGGAGCAGTTCCCCTGTATCCACCCGCTAGGGCGCTCCCTGAACGGACCCGTGCTCAGGCACAAATCCCACCGATGAGCGCCGCCGCCTGCATCGGCGGTAGGTTCGCATACTCGGCCGGGCCACCCCAGGGCCGCGATATCAACAAATCCAAGGAGCAAGTCGCCCCAGATGAACTACGAGCGCCTCTACTCATACCGCTTCCGCGGCATCGACCAGGACGGAAGGATCGCCGTCTGGCGGGAGATCAGTCCCCACGTCCACGGCCTGATGGGAAACCCCCAGAAGGTTCTCGATCCGGCGGCGGGGCGCGGCGAGTTCATCGGCGCGGTGCCGGCCAAAGAGACCTGGGCGGTCGACGAGGTCTCCTATCCGGAGGCGGCTCACAAGTCCGACACCACCGTCATCACGTCCTCGATCATGGACGCCGAGCTTCCCGAAGGCCACTTCGACGGCGTCTTCGTCTCCAACTTTCTCGAGCACCTGCGCGACCAAGAGGCGATCGCCTCCTTCCTCGAACGGATGCACCGCGCGATGGAGAGCGGCGGGCGGATCGCCATCATGGGCCCGAACTTTCGCTACTGCGCTGGCGAGTACTGGGACTGCGCCGATCACTACGTCGCGCTGACCCACGTGGCGATCGGCGAGCACCTCTACGCCGCCGGCTTCGAGCCGATCCGGATCATTCCCCGCTACCTGCCCTACTCCTTCCGGGGCATCCTCCCCCCTCCCCAACGCTGACCAGGACGTACCTGAAGATGCCCCTCGCCTGGCGGCTGCTGGGCAAGCAGTTCCTGGTGATCGGCCGCAAAGAGGACTGATGGGTATCCGGTTGGCACGCGGCCGCACGCTCCCACGCGCCGCCTAGGCCACACCGCTCAGGGCCGACCGGCCCATCCATAAGAACATTCCTTCGATTGATGAGAAAACAGCCTCCCCGTGTTTGCCCTCCACACCTGCGAGTAGGAGGGCAAACAGGGGGAGGCTGTGTAGGGACCAGGCGATTGGGATCTAGAGGAGGGCTGTTACGCACGGCTGCGGCCGCTGGGGTGGCCGGATCGCAGCGGACACGGACTCCGTTCGCTGTTTGTGTCGCAGAGCGGTACAAATGACGAACGGAGCGGCTGGGGCCGCCGGATCGAGACTCCGTTCGCTGTTTGTGTCGCAGAGCGGTACAAATGACGAACGGAGCGGCTGGGGGAAGCGAATACGCGACTAAGAAGCGGTCGGCCCGCCGGTCGGCGAGCGGGGCTCTGCCGAGGCCGTCTCGCTGATCCGATAGTCCCCGCGACTCAGCGTGCTCTCCAGCCATACGTAGAGGACGATGAACAGGTAGCGGCTGCCCATCTCTCTCATCGCCAGCTTCGCCTCGCCCGTGGTGCGGTTGGTCCACGAGGTGGGGATCACCTCGTAGCTGTGGCCGCGGACGATCGCCTTGAGGGGCATCTCGACGGTCAGGTTGAAGTGCTTGGAGAGCAGCGGCTGGATTGTCTCGATCACCTCGCGCCGGTATCCCTTGAAGGCATTGGTGGTGTCGTTGTAGCGATGGCGGAAGAGGACCCGGATGAACCAGTTCGCGAGCCGGTTGATGATCAGCTTCAGCCACGGGTAGTCGTGAACCTCGGCGCCGGGGACGAAGCGCGACCCGAAGGCACAGTGCGCGCCACCCTCGAGGATGCGGTGGTAGCGGACGACGTCCTCGGGGTCGTCGGAGGCATCGGCCATGGCGATCACCACGGCGTCTCCCTCGAAGAGGTCGAGCCCAGCCCGAATCGCCATCCCGAAGCCCTTTTCGTAGTGGGAGGGGCGGCAGCGGACGCGCGGGTTGTGCTCGGCAATCGCCGCAACGACGTCCGCCGTGCCGTCCTCGCTGCTGTCGTCGATGACCAGTACCTCGTAGTCGAGGTCCGCTCGCTCGAGGGCGCCGACGACGCCTTCCACGGTCTTGCCGACTGACCCCTCCTCGTTTTGGGCCGGGATGAGAATCGAAAGCTTCATGCGGTCGGGACGCTCCAGCGCTCGAGGTTCTGCTCGTGCATCTCCCGCAGGATGTCCTCGACGGCGTAGCGCAGCTCGAAGTCGGGGTAGTCGGCTTCGAAGGGCGCCAGGTCGGAGATCCACCAGCGGTGGTCGCCGATCCGCGGCTCCTCCCCCATCTCCCAGGAGAGCTCGCAGCCGGAGATCCGCTCGCAGGCCTCGATCGCCTCGAGCATCGAGCAGTTGCTGTGCCGCCCGCCGCCGATGTTGTAGACGGCGGCGGCGCGGGGCGCTTTGTGAAAAGCCTCGAAGGCGGCGATCAGATCGGCGCTGTGGATGTTGTCGCGGACCTGCTTGCCGGCATAGCCGAAGACCGTGTAGGGGGTGCCGGTGACCGTGCACTTCATCAGGTAGGCGAGGAAGCCGTGCAGCTTGGCGCCGGCGTGCTGGGGACCGGTGAGGCAGCCGCCGCGAAAGCAGACGGTGGGCATCTCGAAGTAGCGCCCGTACTCCTGCACGAGCAGGTCCGCGGCGGCCTTGGAGACGCCGAACAGCGAGTGGGTGGAGGCGTCGATCGACATCGAGGTGTCGATGCCTCGGTGGTAGCGGTGGTCCGCGGGCAGCTCGAGGCGCAACTCCAGCTCCTGCAGCGGCAGGCGGTTGGGCGTGTCGCCGTAGACCTTGTTGGTCGAGCAGAAGACGAAGGTGGCCTGCGGCGCGTGGGTGCGGGTCGCCTCGAGCAGGTTGAGGGTGCCGTTGGCGTTGACGCCGAAGTCGGTCTGGGGATCGCTCGCGGCCCAGTCGTGGGAGGGCTGGGCGGCGGTGTGGACGACGAGCTCGATCTGGCCGGTGCGCTCGCGGAAGATCCGCTCGACGGCGTCGCGGTCGCGAATGTCGACGGCTTCGCTGCGGAACTCGGGGTGCTCGGCGAGGAGCCGCTCGGTGACGTGCGCGGTGGAGGCCTCGGGGCCGAAGAAGCTGGCCCGCATGTCGTTCTCGATGCCGACCACGTCATAGCCGGCGCGAACGAAGTGGCCCACCGCCTCGGAGCCGATCAGTCCTCCCGAACCGGTCACGATCGCTGCTGGCATCTGCGTCTGCTCCCTTTCCTCAGTGGCTTAGATGTCTAGGGCCTGGCCGATCCGCTTCTCGTCGGCGGCGATCCAGGCGTCGATGTCGGCGAGGACCTGGCGGGCGCTGCGGCGCGGGCGCCACTCGTCGAACGCGAACAGCTTCCCACAGTCCGATAGGTATACCGGGACGTCCCCGGCCCGGGTCTCGACGACCGGCTCGATGGGCACCTCGTTGCCGGTCAGCTCGCGGCAGATCTCGGTCGTCTCGCGCAGCGAGAGGGAGCACTCACGCCCGCCGCCGACGTTGAAGACGCCCCCGTCCCAGCGCTCGGGTTCGAGGAGCTGTCGCTCGACCAGGTCAACGAGGTCGTCGACGTGGAGCAGGTCGCGGACCTGCCTGCCGGCGCCGCCGAAGCCGATGTAGGTGAGTGGCCGCCCGAAGCGGTGCGAGAGCATCCAATGAGTGAAGACGCCCTGGTCGACCTTGCCCATCTGCCAGGGCCCGGCGATCACCCCGCAGCGGTCGACGACCGCCCGCAGGTCGAAGGCCGCCCGGTACTCCTCGATCAGCAGCTCGGCCGCGAGCTTGGTGGTCCCGTAGAGGGTGCGCGCACCCTCCAGCGGGAACTGCTCGGAGATCCCCGCCGCGGAGGCGCCGGGGAGCGGCTGGTCATCGGCCAGCTCGAAGCGCGTCGGGGCCTCCTCGAGCGCCAGGTCCAGCTGCGGCGCCACCGGGTAGACGCGGCTGGTCGAGAGGAAGAGCACGAAGGCGCCCGCCCGGCGCGCCAGCTCGAGGCAGTTGTAGGCGCCGGTCAGGTTGGTGTGCAGCAGGTATGAGGTGTCGCCGTCCGTTCCCGACATCACCGAGGGCTCCGCGGAGCACTCGACAATCGCGTCGATCTCGGCGTGCCGCTCCAGGTCGCCGGGCTCGCGCACGTCGCCGCGCACGAACTCGACGCCGGCCTGCTCGAGGCGGGGAAGATTCAGGTCCGCCCCGCGGCGATAGAGGTTGTCGAGGGCGACGATCTCCCAGTCGGGATGGCGACCGGCGAGCGAGACCGCCAGGTTCGAGCCCACGAACCCGGCGCCACCGGTGATCAGCACTCGAACGCTCACAGCGGCTGAAGCTACCGAACTCGGGCGGCGGATCTCAGCCGCGCGGTACGAGGCGGACGACTTCGAACCCAGAACGGTCCCGCGTCAGCTGGACGAACCTGAAACGCCGATGCAGAGCGCGTAGAGCCATGAGCTGGAGGCCGGTGAATTCGGGCACCCCGGATTCGGGCCCGGGAACGGGCGAGGTCAGCATCAACGTCCCGGCCCGCATCCGCTCCACGCTGGCCCGCACGCGCGCCTGGCTTGATTCGATCAGATCGTCCTCGGGGGGATGCGAGATGGGCAGGACATTGCGCCTCCCGGCGGCGAGCAGGATCTGCGTGGTCAGGTTCGGATCGGTGAGGACGACGGCCGGCGCCCCCGGCGGCCAGTAGCGGTTCAGCAGCCTGACGCCGAATGGCCTCAGCGGGTTCAGCGGTCCGTTGTCGGTGACCGTCGTCAGCGCCTCTCCGAGCGAACGCCCGCCCGGAAGCACCAGGCCGAGCGCGGTACTGCCGCTCTTGGCCCGCACGGAGGGCCAGGCCGCAACCGCGATCATCGCCATGCCCAGCGCAATGACCGCCACGGCTCCGGTGCGCCACCAGGTCCTCGTCGTTCCCAGCAGGGCCTGCATCCAGAGGGCGGAGATCGCCACGACGGGGACGAGCAGCACCAGCAGGTTGTTTGGGTGCGAGCGCCCCAGGTAGTAGGTGAAGCTGACGATGGCGAAACCGGTGAAGCCCGCCAGCGCCGCGCGCATCGCCGGCGAGAGCGCCCGCGGCGAGGCGTGAACCAGCCAGAGCAGCATCGCGGCGCTGCCGAAGAGCACCGCCGCCATCAGCGGGCCCGCCGAGAAGAACTGAATCGGCAGGTCGCTGAACTCGCCGGTCGAGTAGAGCGTCAGGTATTCGGCGTACGGGCCCCAGTCGAGGTGGCCGCTCAGCGCCAGCGTGGCAAGGCTGAGGGCGGCGACGGCCGCTGCGCTGACCCCCAGGCCGATAAGAGCGGCGCGAAGCACGCGGCGGAGGGCGCCGTCGCGGCCCGCGATTGCCTCTATCAGCACCAGGGCGCCGTAGGCCCCGACGCTGTAGGCGAACGTCTCAAAGCTCCAGGTGGCTGCCAACGCCAGCAGCGCCAGCACCCCGATCCGGCTCACACGCGCCCAGCGAGGCGAGTGGGCGCCGATCACCGCGCAGAGGATCATCAGGTAGGGAATCCCGAAGCGAAGCGGAGAGGTGCTCGGGAAGACGACGTAGGCTTCGACCGTGGCGAAGAGATTGCCGAGGGCGGCGACCGCCACGACGATCAGGGTCAGCAACGGTGCGAGCCCCGCCAGCCGCAGGATCGCGTACACGCAGACGTACTCGACCGCGGTCAGGATGGCGACGAGCAGCGCCATCGTCCCGATTCCGATTGGGACGACGGTGAAGAAAAGCGCCAGCGCGTCGATCAAGCCGACGCCGTACTGGGACCACGCCGTGCCGATCATTGCGCGCCCGTGGAGGACATCGTTCGCGGGGCCGAGGAAGTAGAGGTGGTGGATGAAGAGGTTGTCTCGATAAGGCACCAGTTCGGGCAGCTGAATCACGACCAGGACGATGAGCAGGCCGGCGAGCAGGTCGAGTCCGGTGCGGACGCGCGGCGACAGCTGCAGCGGGCGGCGCAGGCAGAGCAGCGCCAGGGCGGCGGCGAGGGCGAGGGCCGGGAGCAGGTCCCCGGGCATCAGGGCACCGCGAGGAACGAACAGCAGGAGGATGAAGCTCGCCGACATGAGGCTGACGATGCGGGCGATTTCGCTCTTGCGGTCGGCCGGGTCGCGCCAGAGCCGGGCCGCAAGGAACGGCGCGACCAGCGCCCCCAGCGCCGCCAGGGAAAGCAGCGCGTAGTGAAGGTGGTCGCCGCCTCCGGTGCGCAGCAACAGGAAGGCGCCGGCAAGCAGCGCCAAACCCGTCGCCAGGGCGCGGGCGGCCGCCGCGGGGGCGGCCGCCGCCAGCCGGCGCTCCTGCACGGCGGCGAGCATCAGCCCGCCGGGAAGCGCGAGGGCAAACGCCACGACCCAGGCTCGAGTCTCGTTCGCCTCGGAGGGACCGGTGGCGAAGACGAGCGAGCCGATCAGCAGCACGCCGAAAGCGCCGCAGACAAGCAGTCGTAGGGCTCCCCTGTCGAACATCGAGGCAGCCAGGCTATACGGACACCATGTACCCCGGTCGAGGCAATTCCTTCGCTCCTCCCTCCACTTCCGGGGCGGTGGCCACACCGCCCTCGATGGGCCAGCTGGCGCTTGCTCCTGCGGAGAGGAGGGCGCTTCGTTCGATAGCCTCCGCGCCCGGTGAAGGCGGTGATCCTGGCTGGCGGACTTGGCTCGCGACTGAGCGAGGAGACTTCGGTGCGGCCCAAGCCGATGGTGGAGATCGGTGGCAAGCCGATCCTCTGGCACATCATGAAGATCTATGCCACCCATGGCATAGATCAGTTCGTCATTTGCCTCGGCTACAAGGGCTACCTCATCAAGGAGTACTTCGCCAACTACTACCTGCACAACTGCGACGTCTCGTTCGACCTCGCCGCGGGTGAGATGGAGGTGCACAGATCTGAGACCGAGCCGTGGCGAGTCACGTTGGTGGACACCGGTGAAAACACGATGACCGGGGGGCGCCTGAAGCGCGCACTTCCGTATGTCGGCGAGGAGGACTTCTGCTTCACCTACGGCGACGGATTGGCGGATATCGACGTCTCCGCGCTCATCGACTTTCACCGCCGGCAGCAGTGCATCGCAACCGTCACGGCCGTTCAGCCGCCGGGCCGCTTCGGCGCCCTCGACATCGAGGGGGAGCGGGTTCGCGGGTTCGAAGAGAAGCCCCGGGGAGACCACGGTGCGACCAACGGCGGCTTCTTCGTGCTCAACCCCAGCGTCAGCCGGTACCTGGACGACGATCGCACCGTCTGGGAGCAGGCGCCGGTGCGCTCGCTTGCCGCGGACGGCGAGTTCGCGTGCTATCGACACAATGGCTTCTGGCAGCCGATGGACACGCTGCGCGACCGCAATGCCCTCGAAGACCTGTGGAACTCGGGCTCGCCTCCGTGGCGAATCTGGAGCTAGCCGGCCAGATGCCCGAGAGCGCAACGCAACAACGTGGCACCGTGGACCCTGGCTTCTGGCGCGGCCGGCGCGTGCTGGTGACCGGGCACACCGGGTTCAAGGGCTCATGGCTCTCCCTCTGGCTTCAGTTGCTGGGCGCCCGGGTGACGGGCTTCTCGAGCGGTGTGCCCACACAGCCCTCGCTGTACGAGCTGGCCCGCGTGGCGGAGGGAATGGAGAGCGTCCGCGGCGACGTGCGCGACGCCGATGCGATCGCGAAGGCGCTCGCCGACTGCGAAGCGGAGGTCGTCATCCACATGGCCGCGCAGCCGCTGGTGCGCCGTTCCTTCGCCGAACCGCGAGCCACCTACGAGACCAACGTGATGGGCACCGTCAACCTGCTCGAGGCCGTCCGCCGGGGCGAGGGCGTCCGCGCCGTGGTCAACGTCACCTCCGACAAGTGCTACGAGAATCGCGAGTGGGAGTGGGGCTACCGCGAGAGCGAGCCGATGGGCGGCCACGATCCGTACTCCAGCTCCAAGGGCGCCGCCGAGCTCGTCACGAGCGCCTACCGCCGCTCGTTCTTCTCCGACCCCGACGGGCCGCGCCTGGCCGCCGCGCGGGCGGGCAACGTCATCGGCGGCGGCGACTGGGGTGAGGATCGCCTCGTGCCCGACGTGATGCGGGCCGCCCTGGCGAACGAGAGCGCTCAGGTGCGCAATCCCAACGCAATCCGTCCCTGGCAGCACGTGGTCAATCCGCTCAGCGGCTACCTGGTGCTCGCCGAGGCAATCTGGGAGTCGCCGGACCATGCGCGCGGCTGGAACTTCGGCCCCCCCGAGGACGAGGCGCGACCCGTCGGCTGGCTGATCGAGCGCCTCGCCGAGCTCTGGCCGGAGCGGATTCGCTGGACCCTCGACGCCGGGGCGCATCCCCATGAGGCCCGCTACCTCAAGCTCGACTCCTCGCTGGCGCGCTCACAGCTCGGCTGGCGACCACTGGTCTCGCTGGACATGGCCCTCGCCGAGACCGCCGCCTGGTACCGCGAGCTCGAAGCGGGCGCCGACATGCGCCAGGTGACGCTCGCTCAACTCGAGCTCTTTGGCGCCGCCCCCGAACCGACATAGGCTTCGCGCGGCCCGGTGGAAGAGCTTCCAACGCCTGAAGGCGCTCCTCGGGATCGCGCCGCGTAGCCTTTCGGGGACCGTCCCGGGAGGGCTTAGGCGGGTTCGATCGGGCGGGGGAGGCTCAGGTCGACTCCATCGCCCTGGGGGCGACGAAGGGCTCCATCTCGCTGATCGGGTGCCCGAAGGCGATCTTGGGGTACGCGTTGGCATTGACGTCGATCGCCACCTCGAGCAGGTACGGGCCCTCGACCGCCCACATCTCCTCCACCGCGCCCGCAACATCGGCGGGCTCCTCCACCCGTCGACCGGAGATCCCGTAGGCATTGGCGACGGCGACGAACGACGGCGCCGAATACCCCCACACGGTCGACTGGTAGCGGCCGTCGAAGTACGACTCCTGGAACTGGCGCACCATCCCATGGCAGCCGTTGTCGAGAACCACCATCTTGAGCGGCAGGTCGTTGCGCGCCACCGTCTGCAGCTCCTGGATGTTGAGCTGAAAGCCCCCGTCTCCCGCGATCATCACGATCGGGGCGCGGCTCGCCACCGCGGCGCCCACCGCAAGCGGCAGGGCCGACCCCATCGCACCCATGCCGCCGGAAGTGAGGAACCGCTGTTCCCCGCTCAGCTGAAGCGATTGGGCCGCCCACATCTGATGCTGGCCGACGTCCACCGCGTAGGCCGCCGCCGCCGGATTCGAGAGCTGGTGCATCAGCAGGTTGGGATTGATCCCCTCGATCCCCGGCAGCTCATCCGTGTCCGGCCATTCCAGGGTCAGCTCGGCGATCTCGTTGGACCAGCTCTCATGTGCCCCCTGGGGGGAAGCGCCCGCCGCCTCCACCAGCGCGGCGATCGCGGGCGACAGCGGGGCAATCAGCGCCTCGCAGCCGCTGACGCGATTGTTCACCTCGCCGGGGTCGCAGTCGATGTGATGGATGGTGCGCCCCTCCACGAACGCATCCGTGTCGGCGCCGGTCTGGCGAATGTCCAAGCGACTGCCGAGCACCAGCAGCGCGTCGCAGCGCGACAGCGCGATGTTGCCCCAGCGGTTGCCGTAGGTCCCGATCAGCCCGACCCGCAGCGGGTGGTCGGCCGGAAGCGCATCGACGCCCATCAGGGAGTTCACGACGGGCACGCCGAGGCGATCGACCAGCTCACGAAAGCCGTCGACGGCAAGCCCGGCGCGCAGCCCGCCGCCGGCGAGGATCAGGGGGCGCTCAGCGCGAGCGAGATCCTCGACGATGCGAGCGATCGCATCCGCGGGAATCTGTGTGTCCTGCGGCGTGTCAATCGCGTCGGGAGAGTCGGGCAGCGGGGCGTCGACCTCGGAAAGCTGAAGGTCGAGTGGGATATCGACCAGGACGGGCCCGGGGCGCCCGGCTCGAGCAAGCGCAAACGCCTCGGCAAGGCGCGTCGGAAGCTCCTCGATCGTCTCGACGCGCATCGCCGCCTTGGCGATCGGCGCGGCCATCGCCACCACGTCGGTCTCCTGGAAGCCGAGCTGGCGGATCGGCCGGTCTCGCTTCTGCTCGGCGCGGTTGACCTGGCCGGTGATGAAGACCGCCGGCGTCGAGTCGAAATGGCAGCTGCCGAGCGCCGTCAGGAGGTTGATGGCTCCCGGGCCGCTGGTGCCCATGGCGACCCCCGGAACCCCGGTCATCCTGGCGTGCCCCTCCGCGGCAAAACCGGCTCCCTGCTCGTGATGGCAGGCGACGATTCGCACCTGGCCGTCGCGGTGCAGCGCGTCGACGAAGTTGGCGATCATCCCCCCCACCACTTCGTAGACCGCCTCCACCTGCTGTGAGGCTAGAAATCTCGCGATCCAATCCGATGCGCGCAACTAGTCACGCTCCGCAAGAGCCGCGTGTTTCGAGCCCCCGTTCCGCGAGGCGCCACGGGCGGACGACGGTGCCAGCAGGTCGTGGAAGCTCTCAATCATGTAGTCGAGCTGCTCGGCGCCCAGGCCCGGGTAGACACCCACCCAGAAGACGTCGTTCATGACGAGGTCCGCCACGGGCAGATCCCCCACCCGTCGGTACTCGGCCTGCAGGTAGGCGGGCTGGCGCAGCAGGTTGCCGCCGAACAGCAGGCGCGTGGCGATCTTGCGGTCGTTCATGAAGCGCAGAACCCGATCGCGATCGACCGGGCAGTCCTCCCTCAGGGCGATCGGGAAACCGAACCAGCTCGGATCGCTGTTGGGGGTTGGCTCGGGAAGGATCAGCAGGTCCTGCAGGTCCGATAGGCCCTCATGCAGGCGGCGGAAGTTGGCGCGGCGCGCGGCGACAAAGGACTCGAGCTTGTCCAGCTGGGCGAGGCCAACCGCGGCCTGCATGTCGGTGAGCTTCAGGTTGTAGCCGACGTCCGAGTAGATGTACTTGTGGTCGTAGCCGCGCGGCAGGTCGCCGAGCTGATGGTCGAAACGCTTGCCGCAGGTGTTCTCTTTGCCGGGATCGCACCAGCAGTCCCGGCCCCAGTCGCGGAAGGACTCCGCCAGGAGCTTCAGCCGGCCCTTGTTGGTGAGGACGCAACCGCCCTCGCCCATCGTGATGTGGTGAGCCGGGTAGAAGCTGACCGACGCGAGATCGCCGAAGCTCCCCACCGGCCGCCCTCGATACGTCGATCCGAGCGCGTCGCAACAGTCCTCGATCAGCCACAGGTCGTGCTTCTCGGCAAACGCCTTGACGGCGTCGAGGTCGAACGGATTCCCAAGCGTGTGGGCGACCATGATCGCCCTGGTTCGGTCCGAAAGTGCGGCGTCGAGCATCGTCACATCGATGTTGTAGGTGGGGATCGTGACGTCGACGAAGACCGGAACGAGGCCGTTCTGGATGATCGGATTGACGGTCGTGGGAAAGCTGCTCGCCACCGTGATCACCTCGTCGCCCCGACGCAAACGCCGGTCGCCCAGCTTCGTCGAGGTCAGGCACGAGAGCGCGACCAGGTTCGCCGAGGAGCCCGAGTTGACGAGCAGCGCGTGGCGCAGGCCGTGCAGGCGGGCGAAGCGCTTCTCGAACTTCTCGGCCCAGGGCCCCGTCGTCAACCAGAATTCGAGCGAGGAATCGACGAGGTTGACGATCTCGCGCTCGTCGAACACGCGGCCGGCAAAGTGGATCTGGGTCTCGCCAGGCTGAAACTCGCCGGGCGCAAACGCGGCATCGTGATACTCGCGAACCAGATCGAGGATCTGGTTGCGTAGCGCGGTGGCGCGATCGGGATCGGGGCTCATGGCAGGTCTCCTCGGGGGTGCGGCGGAAAACGGGGGGACCGCATATAAGGCGTGCGCCTCTACCGCACAGTACTGCCTGGGCACGTTAGCAAGGACCCCCACCGAAGCGAAAACGGAGCCCGGCCAAGCATGGACGGCTGGCCACTCAACGGTCCGGCGCGCCTGTCGGTTCCTGCTCGGCTGCCACCACCCGCACCTCGGCATTGGCGAGCTCGGAGGCGACAGAATCGGACGGATTGCGGGCCGTCGGCGGGTTCAGAACCCGGTCCACGATGTAGGACGGACGGGCCTTGATCTCCTCGTACATGTGCGCAAGGTAGGAGCCGATCACGCTGAAGCAGATCATCTGAACCCCGCCGATGAAGAGCACGACCACGATCAGAGTCGCGTAGCCCTTCGGCGCCGCGTCGGGATACGCGACCCTCAGCACGATCTCGACGATCCCTCCGAGCACCGCGGCCGCGGTGGTGAAGAAGGCGAGCCAGCCGATCAGATCCAGCGGAGCGTAGGAGAACGAGACGATGGCCCGGCGGGCCCAGCCCATATTGGCCAGGAAGTTGTTCGAGGAGCGCCCAAAGAGGCGCTCGGGCCGCTCGTAGGGAACGCCGATCTGGCGGTACCCCACGAAGGCGCGCAGGCCCCGCACGAAGCGGTGCTTCTCGGGCAGCGCATTGATCGCGTCGACCACACGACGGTCCAGCAGCGAGAAGTCGCCGGCATCGACCGGCATGGACACGTACGAGGCGCGCTGGAAGACCCGGTAGAAGGCCTTGCGGGTCGCATTCATCAGCGCCGGTCCCTCGCGCGCGACGCGCTCGCCGTAGACGACCTCGTATCCCTCCCGCCAGCGGGCGACGAGCTTGGGGATCAGCTCGGGAGGGTCCTGGAGGTCGCCGTCGAGAAGGATCACCGCGTCGCCCGTGGCCAGCCGCATACCGCTGGAGTAGGCGCTCTGGGAGCCGAATTCGCGCGTGTGGCGCACGACCGTGACCCGCCGGTCGCGCGATGCGAGCTCGGCGAGAACCTCCGGCGTATTATCTGGGCTGCCCGAGTCGACGAAGATGATCTCCCAGTCGACGCCCAGCTCGCTGAAGACCGCCGTCAGGCGCTCGTGCATCACGGGAATCGACTGCGCCTCTCGGTAGCAGGGGACGATCGCGCTCAACCTGATCTGACTTGCGGAGCTCACGATGGAAGGACCCAATCTAGCGGCAGGTTCCGGAACACGGCCATCTGGTCACGTCGATGGTGGGGCTCTGCCAACCCTGAGCCGAGTCGGGCTCGGGGCATGGGCTTTCGGAGGGGTTGGCTGGGGACCTCAGGACGACGAAGACTCGATCGCCACTATTTGCCATGCCACCGAGCGAGGCGTCAACTGGATCGACACGGCGGCCGTATACGGCAACGGCCACGCCGAGCGGATCGTGGGCAGGGCACTCGCCACGCTTCCGTCAAGCGAACGACCGCTCGTGTTCACCAAGGCCGGCGTGCGGATCGATCCGAGCTCCGGTTCGACCTACCGCGACCTGAGCCCGGCCTCTCTGCGCGCCGAGTGCGAGGCATCGTTGGAGAGACTGGGTGTCCAGCGCATCGATCTCTATCAGCTGCACTGGCCGGTGGACGACCACGAGATCGTCGAACAGGCTTGGGGCACGCTGGGCGAGCTGTGTCGCGAGGGAAAGGTCCGATGGGCGGGCGTGAGCAACTTCGACATCCCGCTGCTTGAGCGCTGTGCACGCGTTCGCCCGCTCGATTCGGCCCAACTCCCGCTGTCGCTGCTGGAAGACAAAGCAGTCGCGAGCGAGCTGCCCTGGTTGACGGCCCTCGGCGTTCCGGCGCTCGTCTACAGCCCGCTCGAGTCTGGATTGCTCTCTGGCAGGTTCTCGCTTGCACGCCTTGCGGCACTGCCGAGCGACGACTGGCGCCGCCAGCGCCCTCGCTTTCAGAGTCCGCAGGTGGAGCGCGCCCTGCACCTGGTCGAGCTGCTCCGCCCGATCGCGAATGAGACCGAGGCAACGCCGGCCGAGCTGGCCATCGCCTGGACGCTGCATTGCGCCGGCGTAACCGGCGCCATCGTCGGTGCCCGCGCCCCGGCACAGGTCGATGGTTGGATCGGCGCCGCAAAGCTCGATATCGATGCGGCTGCCCTCGAGGCGATCGCGACCGCCAGGGTCGAGGCCGGGCTGGCCAGGGTCGAGGCCGGGCTGGACCCTGGCGCGGGCGCCACCGACGCCGACGCCGACGCCGACGCCGACCAACTCTAGATCTGAGACGCGATATCTTGCCGCCCTCGTGATCGAGGACGCGGCTCCGCCGCCGAAAAGGCGTTCTTTCTGGCGGGGAATCAGCGGCACGGTGCTCTCCGACCCGGCTGCTGCTGCGATAGCCCTGTACGCGATCACGGCGCTCGCGGCAACGGTGGCCGCCTATTTCTGGATCTTCACGGTGTTCGCGCCCTATGACGACGAGGGCACGCTGCTGGTGACCCTGCGGGCGTTCGTGCACGGCGACTCTCTCTACCGCGACATCTGGTCGGTGTACGGGCCGTTCTACTACGAGCTGTTCGGGGGCCTGTTCGCGCTCACCGGGCACGCCGTCACCACCGATGCCAGCCGCTCCATCGTCATCGTCGTCTGGATCGCCACGAGCCTCATGTTCGGCATTTCGGCACAGCGATTGACCGGCCGGCTGACGTTGGGTGTCACCGCGATGATCGCCGCTTTCTCGGCCCTCGGCGTGCTGGCCAACGAGCCGATGCATCCGCAGGGTCTATCGGTGTTGCTGCTGGGCGCCTTCGTGCTGCTCGCGGCCAGTGGCCCAACGCGGCGGATCGCCTGGGTCGGGGGTGCGGGCGGCGTGCTCCTAGCGGCGCTGATGCTGACCAAGGTCAACCTCGGCGTCTTTGCCGTGGCGGCCGTCGTTCTCGCGGCTGCGATGACCGTCGAGCCCCTCCACCGCAGACGCTGGCTGCGCTGGCTCGTGGTCGTGGCGTTTCTCGCGCTGCCCGCCTTCGTCCTCGAGCGCGACTTCGACCTGAGCTGGGTGCGGGAACTCTTCCTGCTCGAGGCGCTCGCCGCGACGGCGGTCGTGGTCGCATCGCGTCCGATCTGGCCCGCGCGGGGGGAAGGGGACGGCGGAACCCTGCGCTGGGTGGTCGCCGCGGCGGCCGGCTTTGCCGCGGCCTTCGTCGCGATCGTCGCCGCCGTCCTGCTCACCGGCCCGTCGCTGGCCGATGTCTATGACGGGATGGTGACGCAGGCGGCGGGGATCCGGGACATCCTGATGGGTCAATTCCCGTTCCCGCCGGGCGCGGCCCTGGACTGGGCCATCGCGGCGCTGGCGGCGGCGGCGCTGGCGTCCGGGGTGCGCCTGGCCGGCCGGCCCGGGCCGTCGATCTGGCCGGGCCTGCTGAGGGCGGCGGCCGGCCTCGTGATCCTGCTCTCGGTTGCGCACATCGTGCCGGTTGCTCTTAACCCCTCGGCCGGCAGCCCGCTAGTCGTGCCGATGTTCCTGGCCTGGATAGCGGCGATCCCGCCCCGGGGGGTCAGCGAGCCTCCCTACAAGCGCTTTCTGCGCATCCTTCTGCCGGCCCTCGCAATCGCCGAGACGCTTCAGGCCTATCCGGTTCCCGGCAGCCAGCTGGGAATTGCCGCCGTCTCCTTCGTCCCGGTCGGGGCGCTCTGCCTCGGCGACGCGGCGACCGACCTGCACGCCTGGAGCGAGGCGAAGGGCATCCCAACCCTGCGGAACTTCGGGGCGACCATGGGGGTGATAACCGTTGCCCTGCCGGCGATGTTCGCGCTCAACTCGATCGTCTTGCCGGGCATAAGCAACGCAATCCTCTATCGCGACCAGGCGAAGCTTGCCCTCCCGGGCGCCGAACTCATGCGCCTGCCGGCGTCGTCGGCCGAAACCTACGCAGAGCTGGTGGACCTGCTGCACCGGCATCGCTGCTCCACGTTCGTGGGCTATCCGAGCGTCAACAGCCTCTATCTGTGGTCGGGCCTCGAAGCGCCGGCGCCCCAGCTCCCAAACGCTTGGATGTACGCCCTCAGCGGGGCCCAGCAACAGCGGGTCGTAAACGAGCTGCGCGCATCGCCTCGGCCCTGCGCGATCAAAAACGAAGAACTGGCAGGGCCCTATCTGAAGGGCCTGCCCCCACCCGACACCCCACTCGTCAACTACGTGCTCAACGACTTCCGGACCACCAACACAGTGGGCCCTTTCGAATTCATGCTGCCACGAGCGTCCGCCATAGCCCGGTGAGACCTGCAGAGCCGCCACGAGATCAACCGGCAGCAGGCCTGCCCGCTCGCGCCTGAGCCGCTCAGGTGCCCCGGGCACTCAACGGCGGGCCGCTGCTCACCGAGGCGGGGCCATGCGCAGCTCACTTAAGCTGCGTGGGGAGGTGTCGATAACAGCCCCGTGAGACGCATCCTGCTCGCCATCGTCGTGCTTTCCGCACTCGC
>CAVVGH010000011.1:0-11395 GCA_963747765.1 uncultured Solirubrobacterales bacterium
GGAATCATAATCCGCGTGTCGGGGGTTCGAGTCCCTCCTCCGGCATCCGCTTGTAGAGCCAAACGTTTCGCTCGCAAGCCCCCTCGAACGAGTCCAGGTCAACGCTCAGGTCAACAGCGCGTCGAGCAAGTGTCCTCGGGTTGAAAATTCGGAAGGTCCACTGGCAACCCTTGGGAAAGCTTTCGAGGACTGGCTTCCGCCTTTAACCGACCGAATTCGTACGCTCAGAGGGAATGAGCGGAAGAACGAAATCGAAAAAGTCGATCCAGAGAGCCACGCTTACGTTGTCGGGAACGGACCGCTTGGTCTTCGGCGAACAGGTTCTTCATCCAGACGCGACCCTGTTTCGCCGTCTTATGCATGAAGCGAAACGCGAACGGAAGGGTGGTTTCACCTTCGACTTCAAGAGGACTCAGTTCGCCGCGCCAGTCGCGATGGCGCAACTCGTAGTTCAGGCTGATGCCTGCCGCCAGAGCGGAATGCACTTCGACGTAATCGGGCCGGCGAACCCGAAGACGCGGGGCGTCTTCGAGCACAGTAACTGGGCTCATCACTTGAGTCCTGTCAACTACGAGCCCAACGACCGTCAGCCGCTCGGCTGGCTGCCTGTCGCGCGCTACCGCACCGACGAGGAGCTCTTGGGACTTGTCAATCGCACCTGCGAGGTGGTCTTGCGCGAGACCGACGTGAGACGCTCTGCTCTCCACGGACTTGAATGGGCGCTCAACGAGATCGCGGACAACGTCTTCCAGCACGCCGACGCCTCTGAAGGAGGACTCGTCGCGGTCACCGTGCCAAAGGGACGCCGTCGAGTCCAGTTCGTTGTCGCGGACGCGGGGAGTGGAATCCCCACGACCATCCGCACGGGACACCCCAAATTCTTGACTGATCTTTCGGCCATCCGACACGCCCTTCAGCAAGGGGTCACGCGCGACCGCTCGGTCGGTGCCGGGAACGGACTCGCAGGAACCCTGCGAATTGCCACCGCGGCAGGAGGATCATTCACCGTGCATTCGGGAAGAGCGCTGATGCACGCGGATGGGAAAAACCCCAAACCAACCGGCAGAACCTACAGCCCGGAGGCCGCCCTCAACGGCACCGTCGTCTATTTCGAGATCCCGGTCAACCACGAGGTGGATCTGGAGGCGGTTTTGCTCCAAGACGGCATTGGCATCGCCGACTGGGACTACCTAGATATGACTTATCAGCTGGACGAGAGCGACGTTCGCGTCATTGTCAAGGACGAGGCAACGAGCACCGCCACGCGGATAGCCGGACGCCCAGTCCGCGTGAAGGCCGAAAACCTAATCGGCGCCCACTCCGACGCGAATGTTGTTTTGGACTTCGCGGGAATCGATCGAGTCACCGCAAGCTTCGCCGATGAGGTCGTTGGCAAACTTTTCGCGAGCCTGGGGCCTTCTCTGTTCACGAAGCGAATCGTGATCGACAACATCACCGATCAGCTCATCCGTGGTCAAGTTGGGCGCGCGATGGGCCAGAGACGAGTAGAGGGCGAAGATCGGGAGAGGAAACGTGAGAGACGTGAACTGCGTCGCCAGCGTCGCCAGGATCGCCGATCAAAGGACCGATGAATCATGGGTCGCGGGGGTCAGAGTCTCGGAAGAGAGGTCAAATCCAGTCCGCCACCCATGCCCTCGTCCAAAAGATCGACGTAGACGCGCAGCGTAAACGCCGGGTCTGCGTGCCCCAGCCACGCGGCCACCTGCTTGACGTTTCGGCCTTCGGCGAAGAGCAAGGAGGCGCAGGTGTGGCGGAAGACGTGGAAGGCGATCGCAGTCTTGCGGCCCTTCCGCGACAGTCCCTCGGCAGCCATCTCGCAGATCGCACAGGACGGTCCGGAGCGGTCTTCGCCCGTTGGCTCAGCCCCGCCCTTTCTCCCGCACAAGGTCGCGTCGCTGCCGACCGGCCCGAGATGTCGGCGACCTGATCGCATCATCACCTCACATAGCTCGACGTCGGCGACATCGGGACCGACCTGCACGTAGAGGCCCGCGTCGATCGCGGCGGGCGCCAACACCCGCCGGTAGACATTGCCCGGGACAAGCGGCGTGCCGACCGCCGAGGCGAAGACCGGCGAGTCATCCCCCCGGTAGGTGTCCTCGCGATGGACGAGAAGTCGATCGACCCACGTCGGGGTGAGCGGGATGTCCCGTTTGCCCTCGTCGCTCTTCAGGTACTTCTTCCGGCGCCCCTTATAGATCTGCTCGCGCACCCTGATTCTCGGCTCGTCGCCGCTCAGGACGACGTTCTTCCAATTGAGCCCGATCGCCTCGCCGATCCGCAGGCCGGTCACCGTCAGAAACTCGAAGAACAACCGCCAGTCGGGATCGACGGCGCCGAGGAAGGCGGCCAGCTCTCCCCGCTTGAGCGCCTTGCCGCGCTCCTCGTCTTCGTCCTCGGCGACGGTCTTAGGCGGCGCCGGGATCTTCACCGCGGTCACCGGGTTGAACTCCATGACGCGCTCTTCGATCGCGGTGTTGAAGAGCGGCGACAGCGCCCCGCGCGTCTTCTTCATCGCGGCGTGTGACTTGCCGGCGTCGAGCATCGACTTGTAAAGGCGGCGCACCTCGGCCTGGTCGATCTCGGCCATCGGCATCCCCTCCCATAGGGGCAGCGCATCGTTCGCGATAGACCGCCGGTACTCGGTGCGGGTCTCCTCCTCGAAGCCCCGCTTGGTGCGCCCCGCGTAGGTCTCGATCCAGTCGGGGAAGTAATCGCCGAACTCGATCTTCGACTTCGGCTTGGTGTCGCCGGCGTCCTGGCGACCTTTCGCCGCCCTCGCTTCGTCGAACGTCCTGTAGGTCTCCATGCGCTGCCGCCCCCGGTGACGTCTCGGCACCGCGTAGTTGCAGTCGCAGCGGCCCTTTCCCTCCACGTTTGGACAGCCCTTCACGTGGCGTCGGTAGATGCCCGGCATCGAGGTCTTGGTCAGCGTTGCCATGTGGTCTCCGTTCCTGGTTCTGATCACCCGCGTCGGCCGGACGACTCCGGCTGGGCCTCTTGCCCCGCCCCGCCCAGCCGCAGCTTTGACAACCGCCGCACCGCGCCACCCGCAGCGGCCGGAACCCGAGCCGCAGGCGAGGGCCGCCAGGAGCCCCGGCGCAGCCGGGGCTTGAAGGCCGCGAGGACGGCGCCACCATCGCGGGCGCCAAAGCCGCCGTCCACAGGGTTTGCGTAACACCCGCGCAGCGGCCGATCAGGTCCGAAGCCCGCCACCCTGCACCAGCCAACGGTCGAGCTCGGAGCGCCGCGCGATCAGCGCCGAGCCGTCACGGTGGATCGGGATGCGCCGGGCCGAGACGAGCGCGTAGACACGCGAGCGCGGCGCATCGATGTAGGCGGCGATCTTGTCGGCGCCTCGCAGCCAGCCGTCCGCCTCCCTGGCCTCTGAGCGCTCGCCGATCAGCTCCGCCGCGCGCTCGGCGATCTGCTCGATCAGCTCCCCGTCGATCTCCACCCGGAGTGCCGCCATCACGCCTCCCGCCTCACAGCTCGATCTCCAGCGCCGCCCGCGCCCGCTCCATCCGCTGCATCAGGTCGCGCTGTGCCCGTCTGATCGCCCTCTGCGCACGCTCGCGCTCCCAGCTCGGCGCCTGCTCGGTCGACTCCGCCCCGAGCGCCGTCGCCCTGTCGCGGATCCCGTTGCGCTGGCGGTAACCCTCGATCTCGCGGACCGCCGAGTCCCAGGTGGCCCGCTTCTTCCCCTCCGCCGGCCTCTCCCCCAGCTCGGCGACTATGTAGTCGGGCGGCGAGACGCGCGCCGCGGCGAGCGCCAGGTCGCGGCGCCGGGTGAGGATCGCCTCGATCGCGGCGACCTCGGCGCGGGCGTCGTGGCTCACCTGCGGCAGCTCGGCGCGTTCGGCCTCATGTCGCTCCAGGGCGCGCATCGCCATCTTTTCCCTGGTGTCGAGCCGTCCCCGGGCCGCGTCGTGTTCGCGCTTCGCCTCCCGGCCGCGGCGCGGCCTCTCCCCGAGCGCCGCGCGCTCGGTGTCGACCCTCGCGAGCAGCTCCTCGCCGCGGTCGATCCGCCGGTCGAGCCCACGGCGGCGGTCCTCGACCCTCTCCTCGGTCCCTGCCTCGGAGGCGAGCGCGTCGCGCAGCCGCGAGAGCTCCGGCGAGGAGAGGCCGTCGAGCCTCGCCCGCAGCGCCTGGTCGTGGGCGGAGACCTGGGCGCGGTCGCGTTCGGCCGCCGCGGCGATGTGGTCGAGGCCCTCGCGCCCCTCGGGAGACGGCGCGTATTCCTGGCGCTCCAGGTCGATCTCCGGGGTCGCGTAGAAGAAGGTCTCCTGTCGGCTCCGCGACGCCGCCACATACATCTCCTGGCGGTCCATCGAGGGGTCGGCCATCACGTAGGCGCGGTCGACGGTCGCGCCCTGCGCCTGGTAGGTGGTGGCGGCGTAGGCATGCTGGAGCGCCGGCGATCCGTCGTTGGGGTTCACCCGCCCCAGGTAGTCGGCGTCGAGGACGGCCCGCCTGCCGGAGGCATCGAGGCCAATCAGCGCGACCGTCTCCCTCTCGGGGTCCACCGCCTCGACCCGCCAGCGCTCGCGATTGTGGATCTCGGCCTTGTGGTCGTTGACGCGGGTGATCACCTGGTCGCCCGCGGCGAAGCGCCCCTCGCCGACCTCGATCTCGCGCTCGCCGAGCCTCCCCTCCTCCTTCATCACCTGGCGGGCGAGCGCGTTCAGCCGGGCGACCTCGGCGTTTCGCTTGGCGATCATCAGGGCGTCCTCTCCCTCGCGATGGGCGCGCCACCAGTCGCGGACCATCTCCTCGCGCCGGGCCGCGGGGTCGGGCGAGACGACGACCCGCTCCTCGGAGCGGTAGGTCTCGATCGCCTCCGCCCCCCGTCCTTCGCGGATCCGCCTCGCGCCCTCGCGGTCGAGGTCGTATTCGTGGCGGACCACCTCGTCGAGGAGGACCGGATCGGTGCGGGCGACCAGGGAGCCGAAGAGGCCGCCGGCCTCGATCTCGCCGAGCTGGGCGGGGTCGCCGACGAGGACGAGCTTCGCCTCGGCCTCCCTGGCGTGGTCGATCAGCCGCCCGAGGCTCGCCGAGTCGAGCATCCCCGCCTCGTCGACCAGGAGGACGGAGTGGTAGGCGAGGGAGGCGCGCCCGGCGTCGAGCTCGGCGAGGAGGCGGGCGACGCTGGTCGCCTCGAGGCCCTCCGAGCGAAGGCCGTTGGCCGCCCGCCAGGTCGGCGCCGCCACCCGCAGGCCGACCCCGGCCTCGGCCCACGCCTCGGCCGCGGCGACCGTGGCGAAGGTCTTGCCGGTACCGGCCTCGCCGACCACGACGACGAGCCCCTCCCCGCCCCGCGCCAGCCGCTCGACCATCGCCCGCTGGTCGGAGCGGAGGGTCGGGCGGTCCGCCAGCACGCGGGCGAGCGTGATCTCCGAGACCACGCCGCGACCGCCCTCGGCGGCCATCGCGCCCGCGGCGCCGAGCGCCTCCTGCTCGATCCGCCAGATCCGCTCGGTCGTGAACCTCGGGCCCTTGGCGGTCTCACCGATCGCGATCACCCGCCCGGAGGCGAGGAAGTCGTCGGCGAGCCGCTCGACCTCGGCCGCGGGGGCACCGCCCCGGAGCTGGTCGACGACCGCGCGGATCACGTCGCGGCGGTCGAAGTGGGAGGCATGGGCGGTGAGCGCCTCCGCGATCCAGTAGCCCGAGACCTCGGGCGCCGCCGGCTCGCCGACCACGCCGAAGGACCGGCGGATCGCCTCCCGGGTCAGTCCCAGCTCCTCGGCCCGCACCCGCCACCCCTCGCGCATGCTCTCCTCGGTCAGGTCGCGGTCCTTGGCCCGCCTGGTGTCGAGGGTGGCGATCTGACGGGCGCGGGCGGAGGCGTCGGGTGCCGTGGCGGCGAGGATCTCCGCCCGTCTGGTCGAGAAGGCCCGCAGGTGCTCGGGGTCGAAGCCCTCGATCTCGGCGATGCCGTTCTCGACCTCCTGCCAGCGGACCCCGAGCCTGCGGGTCAGCTCCCACCGAAGGTTCGCCTCATAGACGTAGCCGGCGGTCTTCGCGTGGTCATAGATCGCCGGGTGGTAGAGCCGGGTCCAGCGGCCGTCCGGCCCGCGCGTCGCGTTGGCGACGAGGACGTGGGTGTGCAGCTGGGGGTCGCCGGCGCGGGAGGAGCGATGTATGTAAGCGGCGGCGAGGAAGCCCGAGCCGTGGACGAACTGGTTCCCGCCGTGGCCGCGCCGGGTCCAGCAGGCCATCCGCTCCATGTAGTCGAGGGCGGCGGCAACCGAGGCTCGGTGGGCGGCCATCACCTCGGTCCCGGCGCCAGCGCCGCCGAGCGCCCAGGAGAGCGAGACGGACTTCGGCGCCGAGAAGGTGAGGTCGAACCCGGGGACCGGCCCGCGACCGGGGACGTGGCGGAGCCCGAGCGGCTCGCCGCTCGCGGGATTGTGACCCGTCAGCATCGCGGTCAGGGGATCCGGGTCGACCTTGCCGTCGAGCCCCAGTTCGGCGGCGGCGGAGCCGACCCAGTAGCCCTCGGCCTCACCCCTGCCCGCGTAGTAGTCCTCGGCGCCTTCGGCGACCTTCTCGGTGTAATAGCGCTCCTGACCGGAGCCGAGCTTCCCGATGGAGAGCATCAGTCGGTCCGTCCGCCGGGAGAGGAGGATCCGTTACGGGTCGCGGCCATGCACTGTTGGCCGACGGGAGGCGCGGTTGCACCGGGTGCATGGCGTCAATGACCCGCGGGCGGGCCGAGTGCACCGGGTCGGGGATGGATTCCACGACCCGGCTGTCAGGCCGCGAGCGCAGGCGTATCCGGCTCTATGACTGCCGCCGCCATTGCATTCAGACTCTGGCTATCGAAACGCTGATCGGTGCAGTGGTCTTGGCAGTCAGCCTGGTCCTTCTTTGGTCGGGTCGCCAGCACCTGGACTTCGACTCATTCCAGACGACCCTGCTTTCGATCCTGGAGATCGTCGGCGTCGTTGTCTCGGTCGTCGGCTTGGGCTGGGTCGGCGTCGGGATCTTCGTCCTTGCCAACGTTCTTGCGACGCTCACGTGGTCCGTGATCCTCGCGGTCAGAAAGCAGTCGGTCCTGGTAGGTGCGGCGGTCCGCAGTACGTCGATGACCCGTGAGGACGCGGATGCTCTCTGGCATTGGATGAATCGACACGGGGCGTTCGGCGTACTACGCCCTATTGAGCGCGCCGAACTCATCCGTACCCTCGCTGGCCAGGCTCGGACCCCGGACGAAATCCAGCCGATGTCCATCGCCGTAGCGCAGCTCTCGGTCATCTTCGAATGCGAAGCGGTATGGCTGGCGCCCCGCTTCGACCAACTGCTCCGCCTTTACGGGAAGAGTGCAGCCGACTCCGAAGAGGTCGCCGACACCCTGACCTCGGCAACCAAGAACTCCGCCACCACGTTCAAGGAGATGCTGGAGGCGATGATCATCGCCGGGGGCGGCTCACCGCGGAGCACCGGCAACGAAGCAGTGATCGGGCGCCGCGCAGCATGATCCGTTTTCATCGGATAAGCCACACCGCGGTTCAGGCATCCGCAGCTAGGAGCCTTTCGGCCGATGGTGGCGACCCTTGTCGCGACGACGACCTGGACTACGCGGCCGTCTCGGGCGTTCATCCTGCGGCCGCAGATCGAGGATAAGGCGCGGATCTTCGATCGTCGTAACCTCACCGGCGCGGAAGTTCTTGGGGAGGATCAATTCGAAGCGCCCCTGAACTCGAATGCGGCCTTCGAGCATCCCCCGCGGGCGGTCGCGCTGAATGACGCCCTTCATCCGGACGTCGGAGCGAAAGAGATCTGCGCATTCAGCGTCGGAAGCGCCCCGATAGAAGCGGGAGCGACAGGAGTTGAGGCACCGCGGCCCCAGCACGATCGATTCCGCGACAACATCAATGTGCCGCCTGGGTTGTTTGGGGCTCAGGTTCTTCGAGACCCACGCGGATTGATCGAACGCGTCGCACGCGGATGCGTCGTCGGACTGGACACTGAAGCGGGCCGCACGAGAGGCGCGCCCGAGGACCTGGACTCGCTCACGAGGCACCGTCAACGTCGTGCGGCGCTCGAAGATCGTCGTGGCGACTTCGATCTTCCCATCCGGAATGATCTGCACGACCTTCCAGTCGAACCCCGCCTTGTCGTCAAGAAGGCGGACGGTGACACCCCGGCGGATCGGTCCCGTCGTCGGCCTCAGCGTCGGGGAGGCGGGCTCAGGGCGGTTGGACGTCAGCTCGGGACGAGCCTCTGACTCACGAAGGGGCACGATCGACACGCTCGGGATGTCGCTGATCGTCCCCGCCTTCACGCCGGACAGGAATCTGACCCGCATCCGGTGGGCGGCGCGAACCTCTGCCGGAGTGTCGAGCATTTCCACCTTGATCCGCTCTCGCCTGCGGAGTCGGTAGATCTGACCTGGAACTGCTTCAGCCGAACGCATGTTCCCATACGGTAGATCGTCGCCCGGACGCTGTTAGGTACGACTTCGGAAGATGCGCGGTGATAGTGCGTGAGAGGGGTTCTGCTGTTGCTGTTGGCTCTGGCTGGCTGGCTGCTCTCCTTCACCTCTGGCGGGCCCTGGATGTCTGGCTCGTCAGTTGGCTGGCCTTCCTGGATCGCCTTCCCTTGGATGGCTCTTTCTCCACCTCTGATTTCGTCTGTCTATGGCTCTGGCCTCTGCCTTCTGGTTCTCGCCCTGGATGCGAAGCTGAACGTCCCGGTCACGTCGGGGCCGGGGATCCAGTCGACCCCGGCGAGGAGCTCTCCCGGCATGACCTCCATCGCCCCGGCGAGCCGGATCAGGGTGTCGATCCGACAGACCCTCTCGCCGTTCTCCAGCAGACCGATCTCGGTGCGATGGAGCGAGGCCAGCATCGCCAGGCGTTCCTGGGAGAGGCCCTCCCGTCGCCGGATCCGGCGGAGGTTCCGGCCGAGGCGCCCGGCCACGGCGAGGGCCTGCTCGCGGTCAGACACCGCAGCCGCCCCGGGGCGCCTCGTGGGGCCGTCGTATCCGACACTCGACGGCGGACTCCTCGATCCCGGCGAGGAGCTGCGTCTCGGTCAGGTCGAGGGCACGCGCGAGGAGGATCAGCGTGTCGATCCTCACGACGACCTTGCCGTGCTCGATCAGGCTGACGCGGGTCCGGTGGACGCCGGCGCGGAAGGGCAGCTCTTCCTGGCTGACGCCCATCGTCCGTCGGCGTCTCCTGACCCGGCCCCCGAAGCTCCCGGCCACGTGTCGCCCGAACTCATCGGCCATCGGACCCCTCCCCTCCCCCGAGGAGGGCCAGGAGCGCGTGATGGGCGTCATGGACCGCGGTGACCTTCTGGTAGTCGATCGTCTCGTCGTGTCCTTCGGCCGCACGCGCGAGGACCGCGCGCGCCTCCTCGTCGGGCAGCTCGATCCGGCCGCTGTCGAGCGCGGCCAGCAGGCGCCTGAACGCGGCGGCCTCGCGTAGGAGCGCGCCGGGGTCGGCCACCGGTCCGGCGTCGGCGAGATCCTCCTCGATGCCGGCGAGCCAGCCGAGCAGTTCGTCGCGGAGGATCTCCTGCTGATCCTCCGCCAGGTGGACGGGCACCACACGCGGGTCGCCCGTAGGGTTGGCATCAGCCATCGGAAGCACGTCCTTCCTTTGGTCAGGCGACCCGCTCGCGTTCCAGCGCGGCGGGTCGCCGCTTTGATTTACGTGCGATCGAAGGTACCACACACTGTCGGCTTTTCACCGACAGGCAGAGAGGGCTATTGGCCGTTGATGATGTCTGCCACCCGCGAGTGGTGAAGACCGACCTCTTCGCCGATCTGCCGCAACGACAGTCCGGACGCCTGGGCCTCTGCAAATGCCCTACGTCTCGCCTCCCTGACCGCATCGGCGTCACGCTCGTAACGCGCCTGGGCTTCACGGACGGCGGCGCGGGCCTTCTTCTCCGCGTCGGTGGTCATCGCGGCAGACTACGGCCAAGGCCCGCCGGAGGTCGACGCGCAAGCTTTGGCCTCCATGTCGCTGCTCGCTCAGAAACGGCGGGCGACGACCTGCAGATCTAACGCATTCCGAAGGTCAGCCTCGTCGACCACGTCGTCTCGGTAGTAACCGCGTGACCCGGCAAACCGCAGCTCGCGACCCTCGACCTCCCATCCTCTTGAGGTTCAACCGGATTCCGTCAGCGGCCCGCAGGGTGATGAGCCGATGCTCCCCGTGCCACCGCCACCAACCGGGCCTTATCCCGCTTGTCGAGGAAGTAGAGGACGAGGGCGAAGGGGAACGCGATGATGCCGACGAGTGCGAACTGGCCCTTCGCGCTGGCGACCACGACCGCCAACAACCACGTGAACCAGACGAGCCAGCCGAGACGTGACCGCTGTTCTATCCGCTTTCGCACGGCCGCAATACTACGGATCACTCAGACAATTATGCGGCGATACCCATATGCGCCCGCCGCAGCTAATGCGGCCACGACGACCCGAGCCCGGCTCAGTCGAACAACCCGAGCAATTTGCAGGCCTCGCGCGCATTGATCACCGAAGGTTCCAGACCCCGATGGTCGAGTAGATCCTTGTCGCCGCTGACGATCGCCTCGGCACCTGCATCCCGAGCGAGCGCCACCAGATAGTCGTCGTCAGGATCCCGTAGAAGTGCCGGCGCGTCGCTCGGGTCGGCCAGCACGGTGGTCGCCTCGGCTATGCCCATGACGAGATCGCCGACGATCGCGTCGCCCAGTCGGTTAAGGAAGTAGGGCTTGCGCAGGGTCTCGTCGACCTCCGCGAGAAGCTCCGGGCAGGTGATCGCCTCGACGCGGCTTCCACCCAACTCGCGGTAGAGCAGGCTGGGAGGACTCTCTCCTTGTGGGTCGACGCCGCCTGACGCCAGGACGTTGGCGTCGATGACGAGCCTCAACGGCCGGCGTGCCGTCTGGCGGCGCGCTCCTCGCGAACTTCACGCGCGGCCTTGACCGCTTCCCGTTCGATCTCCTCCGAGGGGACGCCGGAGAAGCGCTCGCGAGCGCGATCGCTGGCCTCCCGCCCCAACTGGATGCGGGCGGCACTTTCCAGCAGCTCGCGATCACCCTTGTCCGGGTGCCGCCGGCGAAGCCGCTCAAGCAGCTCGCGGTCGAACTCGACCTTGATCGTTGACGTCGCGGCCATGCGGAAATGGTAGCGCTGGGTTCAGCCCGTTCCCGATAGCTACGCCACATAATCAGCGCTCCGACCAGACAGCGTTCGCTCCCTAACTTGGCTGCCTCAGGTCAACACCAGGTCAACAGCACGTCCGGAGACAGGGGAAAATCGCCAAAACCCGGATATGCGGAATCCCGCTTCTCAAGCCAAATCACTAACCAGCCGCAATCCCCGGGAAATTTCGGGGCGCCATCATAATCCGCGTGTCGGGGGTTCGAG
>CAVVGH010000012.1:0-68789 GCA_963747765.1 uncultured Solirubrobacterales bacterium
GGGGGTCAAACCCGCGATTGTCACCTCGGGGATCGAGATCCGGTTATGAGCGCGGGTTCATTGCGCTCGATGCTTCAAGGCGCTGTGCCGACCAGTTGCTCAGCAACGGCGACTCCTGGCGGGAGGAGAGTGACGGCGCGTGTCCCGGTGTCATAGTCAATCTGCCTGGCTTTATGCAGCGGCTTGAGCACTTCGCTCCTGAAATTCGCAAGCCGGGGGTGCTCAAGCCACCGGAACAACTCGTGCTCTGACACCTCATCCGGCTCGGTCAACAGAAGAACCACGGTCTGCTGCTTCCACGTCATATCGGTTCGGAGGAGCCGCTTCTTATCGCCTTGCGTCCAGACCCAGGGGGTCTCACGCTCGATCAGCGCCTCGACGATCGCCGTGGCCTCGTCGACCGAGAGCGTATGCAGCATTCGCACCAACTCGGCGACAAGCCACTTCGCGGCGTAGAGCACGATCGTCGCATCCATGTGATTCGGATCGACCTCCGACCCGGCGTGCCCGACCCCACGGTTGTTTCTGATGTCGTAGAGCCCGACCATCGTGCGCGGGATCAAGATCCGCGGGGAACGGCTGTTTGGAACATGCGCGTACTTCTGCTCCAACCCCCAACATGCCTGCGCAAAGCGCGCCGGCTTGGCCGCTCGCTCGGGGTAAACGCCTCCATCGAGCCAGCCGACGATGATCGTGAATATGGCCTCGCAGAGCTTCCCTCCGTTGAGCTCAGATGGCTCCCATCGATGCTCGCGGAAATTACTGACGATCTCGTTGAACGCCGCGAGCAGGTCGCCCCGCAACGACGCCGGCAAGACAGAGAGCGCATCCTCCTGTGCTTGGGCTGTCAACTACTGCTCCCACTCACCATGCCCTGAACGTAGATAAGTCCCTCGTGGGTGACCTTGTACGTCTTATTGGACTGGCGGCTGCTGCCGGACTTTCGTAATTGGAAGATCCGCTGCGGTTTCTTACGCATGTTGCTGCTCAACGCATCGGTGATGTTCGCAATCGGATGGCCGAGATTTTTGAGTTCGCTGTTCAGCGCGCGGGATTGCCACTGGTCTTGCCCTTTCACCGCTTGCACCCAGTAAGCGGCGACCAGTGCCTTGTCCTCGTTCGTCTTGGGCTGTGCGGCCGCAAACAACTCCGCGAAGTGCTCGAACTCTGGGGCCTCTGCGACGATTTCCTCGTCGGCAACCTCGCTACCGTCAGCGAGGATCTCGTCCGTACCTGCCCTCTCCCCACTAGTCTTCGAGTCAGGACGCGGCACCGCAGACGCTGCTCCGTAACGCTCTGCGGCCCAGCGAAGGACCCGCCTGCGAGCGTCTTCGTCAAGGCTCGATAGTGCGCTCGCCACCGAAGACATCGCTTCAATCTCTGGATCTTCCATGAGTTCCTTTCATTGGACATTGATCCAAAGAATAGCGCATGGCTTATGCGGCAAGGCTTTGGCCGACAAACCGGGGTATGAGCGGCAGTGGCCCGCCAAACCCTGGCGATCCCCCGCCCAGGTGCTTCAGCGAAGCCGCAGCCTGGCCCGGCGAGGATCAGGTTCGGGTCGCCGGTACCGATGCGCGCGGCGTTCCACCGCCACAGTCGATGCACCTCCGCCGCGATCTTGGCGTTGTCCCGCCCGGTGGCAGCAGCGCGGACGCGATCGATCACAGCGACTCACCGGGCAGCACGACATGGAGGTGGCGGCCCGCCAGGGCGCCGGGCTCCGCGGGCTCGGCGGCAGGGACCGACGCCGGATCGGGCACCTCGCCCGGCGGCGCAGCCGGAGGCGGAGCCTCGCGGCTGACGCGCGTCAGCCGAGGATCGTGACGGACACCGCGGCGCGCCAGGACGATCACCGTCGCCGTGTCGGCACACGCTCTGCCTCGGGTCACCCGGGTCAGCTCGTCCTCGACGATCAGGACCAGGGCCTCGCTCGTTCCCGCCCGTTTGACGCACTCCTCCTCTGAGCAGAAGGAGCCGCGCATTCACACAGAGCTCGATACCGGAGGCGGAGCTTGAGCGCCTCCCGCGACCGACTACCGATCGTGGAGGTACTTGATGCTGCCGTCACCCCAGCGGCCGCCCGCATGCACCTACGCAATCAGCGACTCCCGTCCGTTCCCAGTCAGCGCTCGTATGCCCGGCCGCGAGGAAGAACACGGAGAACAGTGACCTGGCGGCCCGCCGGGTCCCGATCGAGGCGGACCCGCCACTCGCCGACGCGCAACCTGTACTCCGAGGAGCCGCTCAGTCTCCGTATGTCGCTGCGCGGGTCACCTACCGCGAGCGCGTCGATCGCCAGGATCACCCGACGCGCGACCTGCTTGTCGAGGCGGCGCAGGTCCCGCCGCGCCCGCGACGTGTAGGCCACCCGCCAGGCGGGATCGCTCACCCGGTCCCGAACTCGCGCCCGATCTCCTCGCTGGAGAGGAGCGTGCCGCCCGCCGCCATCTCCTTTCGGGCATCCCGCACGGCGGCCTCCTCCTCAGCCGAGATCTCCTCGTCCTCAGGGGGCGCTTCGTCGAGAAGGCGGATCATCGGGTCGCCCGGGCGTGCCTCGATCGCCTCGAGGGCAGCCGCGAGCTCCTCCTCGGGGAGCTCGTCCACGATCCGATGGAGCTTCTCGCGGGTCGTCATGGTAGATCCGATGGTAGCGCCAGGAGGCGGCCCGGCCGAGCAGGAAACGGCGAACGGTCAATCCCGGGCCGCAGTAGTTTTGGATCACGGCACAGCGGAAGACCCTCAGTGCGAAACAAGTCGATCTACTTCGGTGGGTCCGCGACGGCTGTCCGAAGGGCGTCTACGGCGACGACCATCACCGCATCTCGGCCGCGGCCCTGCGGCGACGGGGCTTCCTTTCGATCTCGGGTCGCGGGTCGAGCTGGCATGCGGACCTGACGAAATCCGGACGGGATTACCTGGGCCGCGTGGAAGGGCACGATCCTCCTGCCCCACGACAGGCCAACGTGTCGGTCACCCAGGAACTGGTCGACGACGTGATCGCCAGCGGCGGGACGCTGGTCGTGCCGTCAAAGAGTTGGCGGGACCCGGACTCTGTCGACTACAGGCGGCGGGCCAGGCTCGCCGAAAACCTCGGGAAGCTCCCGACGGGAAAGCTGTTCGCGATCAGGAACCTTCCCGACGGCAATCTCGAGATCGAACTGGTCGCCGGTCCCACGACGCCGGGCGGTGGGAAACCGAAACCGATCGACGTGCCGGAGCGAATCTCCCGCCACCACCCCGCCGCGAAAGCCTTCCGAGATGAAACGAACCGCCACGAGGTCTCCAGGGAGCTGGCGCAGAGGGCGACCCGTATCGTCCATGCCCTCTCGCGCGAGGCGACGGCGCGCGGCTGGAAGGTCCGGTCAGCGGGCCGTAGCCCGGATGCATATGGACGGGAGAGCTGGACGCCGAGCAAGGATGGGCACCTCGTCATCGAGACCGAGGACGAACGGTTCTGGTTTCGCCTCCGCGAGGGCGGGGTCCGCCTGCGTCGTCCCTGGGAGGCGGAGGTCGAGCGCTACCGCGATGCCGACCCCGACAGCTACTCATGGCGGGACCGCGAGATTCCCCGAGGACCCTACGACGCGAACGCCGACGGCAAACTCGATCTGGTGCTCTTCTGCGGGAAGCGTTACGCGTACGGCGACCGTCAATCGCGCTGGGGCGACCGCCAGCGCTGGAGCCTCGAGGATCGACTCACGGATGTCGTGCTGGAGATCGAAATCCGCGCCGCCGAAGCAACGCTCCGCGAGGAGGAAGAGCGTGAAGCGGCGGCCGAAGCAAAGCAACGTGCCGAGGAGGAGGCCGAACGACGCCAGGTCGACTTCAAGGTCCACCTCAAAGAGGCCTGGCGGGGCCTCTTCGAGGCCCGAAGAGCGAAGGAGCTCAGGTCACAGGCGTCGGCCTGGTCGGAGGCCAGGACGCTCGGCGCCTACTGCGATGCGGTCGAGGCTACGCACGGCGACGACCCCGAGGCTCGTCGTTGGTTGGAGTGGGCGCGTGGCTTCATCGAGGAGCTCGACCCACTCGACAAGCCTCCGTCGTTGCCGGAGATAACCGAGGCGCCCGAAGACGAGCTCCAGCAATACATGCCCAAAGGCTGGAGCGTGCAAGGACCTGAGCATCCGGACCCTCGGAAGATCCGCGGAACTTTCGGCGCCAGGAGGTAGGCACCGCAGATAGCTCGGGACCAATTGACTCTCGTCGCTCAAATCGCGCAGGATCTCGGCATGGCGTCGAATCTCGCGCCGCCTGGACGGCGCGTACCATGAGGATCTCCCCTCCCCGCGCACCACCGAGCCCGTCATCGTTTTGCAAATTGATGAGCAACGCATCCGTGTCGATACCGACCAAGGCTCCACGGGCGGAGTCGACGACGTCGACCAATTTGTCGGATGGTTCGCCGACTGGTGGTTGCGGCGAGGCAGTCGCCTGACTGCAGAGCACCAGGCGCAGGAATCGTCATGCGCTGACGAGAATCAGCCTGACTGAGCAAGGACTGAGGTCGCGGGTTGGACCCTCAAACCCGCGACCTCAGCCGAGGTATCGATTTGCAGGCATTTCTCAGAGGCGAACCCAGGGCTCTTAACGGTGCGGCTCTTGCGAACGCCGGAGATGCCAAGTGCAAAACACGACTATCTGCAGGGGAAACTCGCCTTGACCCTGACAATGGATACGGGAGCGACGGGACTCGAACCCGCGACCTCCGGCGTGACAGGCGCTCGGGCGTGATCTCATGGCAGCCACGAAAAGGTAACCGTTCAGTCGCCGGCCACGGGTAGGCATGATCGCGACGACGATCGGCAGGGAGCCGTTGATCAGGCAAGCAGCGGAGCGGGGTCGCCGCGAACCCGCGCTCCAAGCACGTCGGCGAGGTAGGCGAAAAGCGAGCGGCCCTGCAGCCGGCAGGTGACCGAAGCGGAGAGCAGCCGCTGGGTCGTGGTCTCGCCACGCTCGGATTGACTGCCGAGCGAGAGCTTGCGGTGGATCACCGGCCCGCGCAGGGCGCGCTCGGCCCGGTTGTTGGTCGGCTCCACGCCCTCCACCTCGACGAAGGTCCAAAGCGCCGGCCAGATCTTCAGCAGGTTCTTGGAGAAGCCCCAGGTGAGCTTGTTGCGCCGGCCCTTGGAGCCGCGCAGGAGGAGTGCTTTCAGCTCGCGTTTGAGCGGCGCGACCTCGCGCTTCAGGCGGCGGCGGTCGCCGTGCTCTCGAAACTCATCCCAGGCCGAGAACAGGCGGCGAGCGACCTCGAGGCCCCGCTCGCCGAATTCCTTCTGGGCGGCGAGCCCCTCGGAGTGGGCGGTCAGGTCTCTGATCAGGTGCGACCAGCAGGCCTGGCGCCTCTCAGGATCGAAGCCGCGGTAGGCCCACCAGCGATCGGAGCCGACGATGCCGGAGAAGTCCTCGCCCAGGAGGGCCGCCACCTCTCGCTCGTGGCGGTCGGGGGCGATGCGAAAGACGGCGGCGCGGGAGGCGACGGCGCCCCACAGGGTGCGCCCCTCGCCGCGCAGCTTCCAACCTGTCTCATCGACGTTGAGAGCCGGCGCAGAGCGGATGCGGGCGAGCAGGTCCTCGTAGGGCTCTTCCAGCGCCTCGCCCGCTCGGCCGAGGATCGCGTCGACCGTGCCGCTCGCCAGCCTCGCGCCGAACAGCTCGACCATCAGCTCGACCGTGTCGCGGCGCGAGACGCGGTTGCGGATCGCGAGCGTCGCCACGGCGGCTTCCATGCGCGGGCCGAAGGCGCCGGCGGGAACATCCGCCGGCAGCACGGCGCGGGTCGCCTTGCCGCAGTCGGGGCAGAGGCGGCGGTGCAGGTGGTGCTCGGTGACCTCCACCGAGATCTCGGGCAGCTCGGTGACCTGGTGGCGGGCGGGCTCGCCGACCTCCTCGTCCGCCCCGGCGAAGCAGCGCCCGCAGCCGCAGCGCGCCGGCCAGTGGTCCACCACCCTGTCGACCGCCTCGGCCGGCAGCAGCTTCCTGCCCTTGCCTCGGTGGCCGGGCTGGGCGCCCTGGGAGCGCCCGGAGGGGTCGGGTCGCCTGCGCTCGGGCGCTCCCGGCGGGTCCTGGCTCGGCGGGGTCGAGGAGTTGCGCGAGTTGCGGTTCAGGCGGCGCTGCAGCTCGGCGATCTGCTCGCCCTGCTTTTTGACCTGCTTGGTCAGCTGCTGGATCTGCTCGTCCATCCGCAGCAAGACGGCGACCACCGCCTCGCGACCGGCGTCGTAGATCGCCTCGGCCTCCTCGCGCTCCACGCTGAAGAGTTCGCCGGCCGGCGGTTATGTCCCCCTGCCCGACTGAACGCTTACACGAAAAGGCGATTTTGCAGGGACTTCTCCGCACGTCCAAGCGGGATCTTGCCTGAAATCTGCGCCGATGTGCGTCTACATGTCGTCGTTTCGGGCACTCTGTGCGAGAAGTGCCTCAACGGGCGAGGCCCGGTTAGTCGGCCGGTTGGACTTCAGCTGGGCGGCCGCCAGATCGCGCCAACTCCGCGTGCGACCACAACCGCCCGGCATCAACCCGGCACCACACCATTCACAGGGCTCAGCCCCCGCGGTGCTGCAGGAGCGCGCCCTGCTCGGCGAGCGGGCCGATCTCCAGGCCGCTCATCGCCTCGCCGAGCCCGAGCGAGGCGGCGGTGACCCGCTCGGGGTCCTCGAAGTGCGTGGTCGCCTCGACGATCGCCTTGGCGCGCCGCGCCGGATCGTCGGATTTGACGATCCCCGAGCCGACGAAGTTGCCCTCGGCGCCGAGCTGCATCATCAGTGCCGCGTCGGCCGGCGTCGCGATCCCTGTGGGGTGCGTAAACCCGAACGGGATCCCCAAGGAAGCCTCGGGCCGGCCTAGGGTCAGCCGCCCCGTCATCGACCCGAAGAGAGCCGCCGTTGATCACGTCGTTCCTCTACCTCGCGCTGCGCAGGCTGATCGAGCTGGTGGCGCTCCGTCCGCGCTCCGCCGAATACAAGGAGCTGGAGATCGTCGTGCTCCGCCACGAGATCGCGATCCTGCGGCGTCAGGTCGCGAGGCTGGCCCTCAGGCTGGCCGATCGTGCCTTCCTGGCTGCGGCCAGCCGCCTGCTACCGGGGTGGCGCTGGTCCTCGTTTTTCGTCACTCCCGAGACCCTGCTCAGTTGGCATCGTTGGCTGGTCTTCCGCCACTGGAGCGATCCGAGCCGCATGCCGGGCCGTCCGAAAATCGGTGCTGAGATCCGCGCGCTCGTCCTGCGGCTGGCGCGCGAGGAACCCGCGCTGGGGCTACCGGCGGATCGTGGGCGAGCTCGCCGGCCTCCGCGTGGAACTCTCGCCGACCAGTGTCCGCAAGATCCTGATAGAGGCAGGCCTCGGCCCGGTTGGGACGCGTGGCGGCCTCTCCTGGCGTGACTTCATCCGCCATCAGGCGAAGGGCATGATCGCCTGTGACTTCTTCACGGTCGACACGATCTCCCTACGGCGCATCTTCGTGCTCTTCTTCATCGAGATCTCCACCCGTCGGGTCCACCTCACCGGCATGACCGGGAACCCCGACGGAGCTTGGGTCGCCCAGCAAGCGTGAAACCTCGCCTGGGAACTCTCGGATCGTGAGATCTCGCCGCGCTTCCTGATCCGCGACAACGACGCCAAGTTCGGTGGCGCGTTCGACGAGGTCTTCAGGGCCGAGGGCGTCGAGGTCATCCGCACCCCGGTCGAGACACCGAAGGCCAACGCGATCGCCGAGCGCTTCGTCGGCACCGTGCGCAGAGAGTGCCTCGACTGGACCTTGATCGCCAACCGGCGACATCTCGAACGGGTTCTCCGGACCTTTGCCGACCACTACAACGGGCATCGACTCACCGGGCACTGAGCCTGGCGGCGCCGGACCGGGCGCAGGTCACACCGATGCCCCAGAGGCTCTCGGTCCCCGCGGTGAACAGACGCGATCGGCTCGGCGGATTGATTCACGAGTACCGCGCCACGGCCTGATCGGATCGGGCTCGGGCCAGTCGCCTCTTGCGCACCCTCGGTGAAAATGGAGCCTCGCGTTGTACCGTGGAACTCAGTCGCCAATGAATCGGCGCTGCAGATCAGGCCATCGTGACCACCGACCCGCCGTCCCACCAAGTCCGAGGACACCGTTTGGCCGGATACGAGCCCGTCTTAGCCGCATGATCGAGTTTGCGAACCCCACAGGGCGCAGAGGATCTTGCCGTCCACTGCGTGAAGACGGGTGTGGAGTCTTTTTGCGTTGAGTTCATCGAACCGTCCCCTTCTGGTGACTTCCGAGTTCATCGTTGTTCCCGGCCGGGGGAAGGCATCGTTTGTCCGCCACATCCGACGGTGCGGGAAGTCACGGACGCGTCAGATCGAGAGGCCGCCGTCGACCGAGACGGTGGTACCGGTGATCGCGGCGCCGCCGGGACCGCAGAGGAAGGCGATCGTCGTGGCGATCTCCTCCGGCTGGATCAGCCGCTCGATCGGCTGCTGAGGCGCGAAGCTCTTGGCGCGCTCAAGGTCATACAGGCGGGCGCTCTCGGCGAGGATCGGGGTGTCGGTCGATCCTGGGGCGACCGCGGCGGCGGTGACCCCGGTGCCGCGCAGGTCGGCGCCGAGCGCCCGGACGAAGCCGGAGACGCCGGCCTTCGCGGCGCAGTAGGCGGCGAGGCCGGGCAGGCCGCGCAGGCTCGCGGTCGAGGCGGTGGCGATGAAGCGCCCGGCGCGCGGCTCGGGGCGCCGCAGCAGGGCCGGGACCCCGACCCGGGCGGCGACCATCACGCCGCGTAGGCAGACATCGACCACGGCGTCCTCCTCAGCCTGGGAGAGCTCCCAGGCGGGCGCGCCGCCGGCGATCACGCCGGCGTTGGCGACGACCGCCTCGACCTCGCCCCACTCCTCGGCGCGCCCGACGACCGCGGCCATCGCCGCCGCGTCGGTCGCGTCGGCCAGCTCGGCGCGGGCCGCCTCCTCCCCCGCAATGTCGTTGGCGGCGGCGACCGCCGCGTTCAGCTCCGCGACACCGGCCAGCGAGTACGGCAGGCGGGGATCGTCGGTGCCGCGGTCCACGGCGGCAACGCTCCACCCGTCCCCGGCGAGCCGCGCGACCGTGGCGGCACCGATCCCGCGACCCGCGCCCGTCACGATCGCGACCCTGCTCATCGGCTGCTCGCGCCCACCGGCGCCGGCCAGTCGCACAGCATCGCGCAGAGGTCCTCGACCGCCGCGACCATGAGCCTCCGACCTTCCGCCGCGGAGGCATGGCGGGGATCGCCGAGAACGCCGTTCGGCGAGACGGCCCGCACCCCCGCAACGCGCAGATCGTCGATCAGCACCGCCAGCGGGGCCACGTTGCCGGGCTCCGCCGCATCCAGGCAGACGGCGCCGGCGGGTCCCTGGATCGCCAGCATCAGCGAGGTCTCGGTGCGCCCGGCGTGCGCGTCGCCGTCCCAGCGCGGCGAGAAGGCGCAGACGTCCCGGCCCTCCTCGCGCAGGCGCGCGACCGCGGCGGCTAGCGGCGCCGCGTTGCCGCCGTGGGCGTTGACGAAGAGGACGCGGTCGAAGGTCTCGGTGGCCGATCGGCCGAGCTCGATCAGGACCAGCTCGGTCGCCTCGGCGCCGATCGAGAGCGTGCCGGTAAATCCCTGGTGCTCGCCGCTGGACCCGAACGGGAGGAGCGGGGCCAGCATCACGCCGGGGATTTCATCGGCGGCGACCTGGGCCAGTGCGGTTGCGATCGTCGAGTCGGTCCCCAGCGGCAGATGCGGGCCATGCTGCTCGGTCGCCCCGAGCGGGACGATCAGCGTGGTCGGGCCCGCGGCCGCGTGCGCCTCGACCTCAGGCCAGGTCGCAGCGCCAAGCGCCGACCCCTTCATCGCCGCGTGAACCCCGACGGCACCAGGACGTCCTCGGGGACGAGGTCGTCGATCGAATCTCGACCGAGCCCGTTCAGCGTCTCCTCGATCCCGGCGCGGAGGATCTCCAGCACGTTGGCGACCCCCGCCTCCCCGCCCGCCGCCAGGCCCCAGAGGTACGGACGGCCGATCATCGCCGCGCGGGCGCCGAGCGCCAGGGCTTTGACGACGTCGGAGCCGCGCCGGATCCCACCGTCGATCAGCACCTCCACCCCACCGCCGACGGCCTCGACCACGCCGGGCAGGTTGCGGATCGTCGCCGGGGTGCCGTCGAGGTTGTTGCCGCCGTGGTTGGAGACCGAGATCGCGTCGCAGCCGATCTCGACGGCCCGCCGCGCGTCGTCGGGGTGGGTCACGCCCTTCAGCATGAACGGGCCGCCCCAAGCCTCCCGCAGCCAGGCGAGGTCCTCCCAGGTCGGCGGCGGCGTCATCATCCACTCGCCGTAGGCACCGAAGAAGGTCGGTGCCTCGCCGCCCGGCGGCGACAGATTGGGCGTCGTCAGGGCGGGCAGCTCGCCGCGGCGCAGATACGAGTAGAGCCAACCGGGCCGGGTCAGCGCTTCGGGGGCGAGCGGCAGCATCGACTTGAGGCTCGCGTCCTGCGGGATCGCCGGGCTGCCCCAGTCACGGCGATGGGCGAAGGTCCAGTCGATCGTGACGATCAGGCCGACCGCGCCGCCCCGCCTGGCGCGGTCGAGAATCTGCTCGATCCGGTCGCGGTCACCGAGCCAGTAGATCTGGAAGAGCGTCTTGGGGTTGGCGGCCACGACCTCCTCGAGCGGCTTGCTGGCGAAGGAGCTGAGGCCGACCGCGGTCCCGGCGGCGGCGGTCGCGCGGGCGACCGCGACCTCCCCTTCGGGATGCACGGCCTGCACGCCGGTGGGAGAGGTCAGCACCGGCAGCGCCAGGTCCTGCCCCAGCACCGTCCTCGCCATGGCGCGCGCCCCGCTCCTGCCGGTGGCGATCCGCGGGATCAGACCCAGCTCGGCGAAGGCGGCGGTGTTGTCGGCCAGCGAGGTCCCCTGCTCGGCGCCTGCTTTCAAGGCTCCGTAGACGCCCTTCGGCAGCCGCCTGCGGGCGCGGCGGCGCGCCTCCTCGACCGACTCGAACCAGTCGCCGCTCGACGCCACCGCTCAGGCCTCCGCGCCGGACCGGGCCGGCGCCAGGAAGTCGGCGAGCGGGTTCTCGTCGCAGACCTTCGCGGGCGGGCGCCGGCGCGAGTGGTCGACCGCGGGCGCCGGGATCCTCGTCTCGGCGCCGCGCGCCGCCAGCAGCCCCTCGCCATGGCCGAGCGCGCACTCGGGATCGGGCCCGTCCAGCGGCAGACCGGTGAAGAACTTCGCCGCCATGCAGCCGCCGCGGCAGGCGTCGTAGTGCCCACATGACTCGCAGGCGCCTCCAGACTGCGGCCTCCGCAGCTTGGTGAAGAGCTCCGAGTCGCGCCAAACCCCTTCGAAGCCGCGCGGCTCGCGCACGTTGCCGGCCAGGAACTCGTCGTGGATCGCGAACGGGCAGGCGTAGACGTCGCCGACCGGGTCGATCAGGCAGACGACCCGCCCCGCCCCGCAGAGGTTGAGGCCCGGCAGGGCCTCCCCGTAGGCGGAGAGGTGGAAGAAGGAATCGCCGGTCAGCACGTCCTCGCCGTGCTCGAGCAACCACATATATAGGGAGCGCTGCTGCTCGGAGGTCGGGTGCAGCTCGTCCCACACGTCGGCGCCGCGGCCGGAGGGGCGCAGGCGGGTGATCCTCAGCTGCGCGCCGTAGGCGTCGGCGATCGCCTTGAACTCGTCGAGCTGGCCGGCGTTGTGGTGGGTGACGACGACCGAGATCTTCGGTCTCTCGAATCCGGCCTCGGCCAGCCGCTCAAGCGCCCCCAGCGCGGTGTCGAAGGAGCCCGGGCCGCGCACCGCGTCGTTGACCGCGGCGGTGGCGCCGTCGATCGAGATCTGCACGTCGACGTAGTCGGAGGCGGCGAGGCGGGCGGCCGCCGCCGCGTCGATGCGACTGCCGTTGGTGGAGAACTTGACGCCGACGTGATGGTCGGCCGCGTGGTCGAGCAGCTCCCAGAAGTCCTTGCGGACGGTCGGCTCGCCGCCTCCGATGTTGACGTAGAAGACCTGCATCCGCTCGAGCCCATCGATCACCGCCTTCAGCTCGGCGGTGGTCAGCTCGCGCGGGTCGCGCCGGCCGCTCGAGGACAGGCAGTGCACGCAGGCCAGGTTGCAGGCGTAGGTCAGCTCCCAGGTGATGCAGATCGGCGCGTCGAGCCCTGCCTCGAACTCCTTGACGAGCTTCATGCGACCGCCCCTTGTGGAGACTTACTCGGGCTATGACCGAGCAAGTCTCCACGCTCGGCGGGGACGATCATGTCGGTCTCGGCGAGGGTCGCCAGCGCCCGGCGATAGCTCGGCAGCTCCGCCTCCGCGACCCCGGCGGCGCGACAGGCGGCGATCGGGTCGGGTGAGCCCTCGAGACCGCGGACCACCTCGAGCAGCCGACGGCTCTTCAGGAACGAGAGCCGGCGACTGCCGAAGTGGTAGGCGAGGGCGCCGAAGCGCTCCGGCCGCAGGGCGACCTGGGGGTGGAGCTGCCAGCGGCCGTCGAGCTCGATCTCGGCGCTCATCTCTGCCTTGCGCGGTCGACGCCGGCGCTCAGTAGACGCCGCACATCCCGTCGATCGAGACGTCCTCGACCAGCAGATCAGCCTCGACCAGCTCCTCGGCAGCCGCTTCGGCGGCCTCGGGAGCGGGCGTGGGCTCGGGCTTGGGCTGCGACATGAGAACCTCCCTGATCCTTGATTCGACGACGCCGATGAGATTATCGCACCGAGTGCCAAATTACCATTCGAAGACGATGCGCACCGCCGGTAGGCCACCCAGCACGACCCGCGAGGAGATCGAATCCGTCGCGCTCGGGCTCTTCGCCGGGCACGGATTCGAGGCGACCACCGTCGACGACATCGCCGCCGCGATCGGCGTCGGGCGCCGCACCCTCTTCCGCTACTTCGAGTCGAAGAACGACATCGTCTGGGGCGATTTCGACTGGGTGATGGCCCGGCTGCGCGAGGCCCTCGATCGCGGTGCCGACCTGCCGCTGATGGAGGCGCTGCGGCGAGGCGTGGTCGAGTCGAACCGCTACCCGGCCGACCAGCTGCCCGGGCTGCGGATCCGGATGACGCTGATCACCTCGACGCCGGCGCTCGAGGCCCACTCGGCGCTGCGCTACACGGCCTGGCGAGCGGTGGTCGCCGAGTTCGCGGCGCGGCGACTCGACGCCGAGCCGGACGACCTGATGCCCCAGGTCGTGTCCCAGGTCGCCCTCGGGACCGCGATGGCGGCCTTCAGGCGCTGGGTCACCCATCCCGAGGAGGACCTCGAGGCGCTTCTCGAGGAGGGCTTCATCGCCCTCGAAGCCCTCGACCTGAGCCTCGCCCCGGGCTCGCAACCCACCTGAGCAACCGGATGCCCACCTACGAGCTCGACCCCGCGGTCCACCGGAGCGACGGCGGTCGCCTGCTCGTCGGCGGCACGCCGTCGCGCCTCATGCGGTTGAGCGAGCGGGGGGCGCGTGCGCTCGATCGGATCCTCGCGGGCGTCACTCCCGATCCGGCCGCCAGGGCGCTGGCCGGGCGGCTCGATCGCACCGGGCTGATCCACCCGCTCCCCGGTACAGACGCGAAGGAGCCGCCGGTGACGCTCGTCGTGCCGTCGCTCGATGGCGGCGAGACCCTCCTTGCCCTCGTCCGGGCCGCGGTCCGGGAAGGTCCGGTGATCGTCGTCGACGACGGCTCGCGCGACGGCTCGGCCGCCCGCGCGGCGGCGCTGGGCGCGCGGGTGATATCCAACGCCGGCCGCAAGGGGCCGGCCGGGGCGCGCAACACCGGCCTGCGCGCCGCCCGGACGGAGCTCGTCGCGTTTCTCGATGCCGACACCGAGATCGGCGAGGCCTGGCGGTCGGGGCTGGCCGCACTCCTCTGCGCCGATCCAGGGCTGGCCCTGGTCGCGCCTCGGGTGCGCGGCACCCCCGGCGACTCGATCCTCGCCCGCTACGAGCGCGGCAACTCCCCCCTCGACCTCGGCTCTGCGCCGAGCCTGGTCGGCCCCGGCCGGCGCGCCTCCTATCTGCCGGCGGCGGCGCTCCTCGCGCGCCGCTCGGCGCTGCTCGAGCTCGGCGGCTTCGACGAGTCGATGCGCTTCGGCGAGGACGTCGACCTCGTCTGGCGCCTGCTTGCCACGGGGCATCGAGCCCGCTACGTCCCAGCCCGGGAGGTGCATCACTCGCCCCGCCCCGATCTCTGCTCCTTTGCTCGTCAGCGATTCGGATATGGCGCCTCGGCGCCCGACCTGGCGGTTCGCCACGGCGCCCTCGTCGCGCCGCTGCGGCTCGGCGTCAACGCCGCGGCGACCTGGGGCGCCGCGGCACGTTGGGGCGCCGGCGGCGCCCTCGTCGCGCTCGCCGCCTCCTCGGCCCTGGTCGCCCGGCGGGGCACGGACCGTCCCGCCCGCATCGCCCTCGCCGGGCAGTCGCTGCGCGGCCAGGCAGCGGCCGCGCGCCAGCTCGTTCGGGCCGTCGGCCGCGAGTGGCTCCCGGTGGCGCTGATCCTCGCCGTGCGCGATCGCCGTGCCCGACGCCTGTTGATCATCGCGCTCGCCTCCGAAGCCGCCCTGGCGGCTCGGCGCGCTCCCGGTGCGCCACTCCCCGCCGTGGCCACTCTGCGCCTCCTCGACGCGGCGAGCTATGCGGCCGGCCTCTGGGCGGAGTCGGTGCGCCGGGCCGAGTCCCGCGCCCTGCTGCCGCGGATCGGCGGATGTCAGCCACAGGAACAAACAGGATAATAGTTGTCATGTAGGCTTTCGGGAATGCCACCCGAGCAGCCGATCGCCATCGAGCGAAAAGGCGATTTCGCGATTCTCTCGCTCGACAACCCGGCCAATCGCAACGCCCTCACCAACGAGGTGCTGGAGTCGATGGTCGCGGGGATCGTCGATCTGGAAGGCGACGAGTCGACCCGCTGCGTGGTGCTGGCGGGCAGCGAGAGGGTCTTCGCCTCCGGTGCCGACATCCGGACCCTCGCCGCGACCACCCCGCTCGACCTGCATTACGGCCGCCGGGCCGAGCTCTGGGCGGCACTGAGACGGGTGCGTGTCCCGCTGGTCGCGGCGGTCTCGGGGTTCTGCCTTGGCGGCGGCTTCGAGCTGGCGATGTACTGCGACGTGATCGTCGCCTCCCGCACCGCCCGCTTCGGACTGCCGGAGACGCGCCTCGGACTGATCCCCGGCGCGGGCGGCACTCAGCTCCTGCCGCGGGCGATCGGCCGCGCGAAGGCGATGGACGTCATCCTCTCGGGCCGCCTGCTCGACGCCGAGGAGGCCGAGCGGGCCGGCCTCCTCTCCCGGGTGGTCGACGAGGACGACTGGCGCGGCGCGGCCGAGGCCGTGGCCCGTGACATCGCTGCGCGGGCGCCTCTTGCCCAGCGACTCGCCAAAGAGGCCGCCACGCGCGGCCTCTCGCTCGGGATCGATCAAGGGATCGAGGCAGAGCGCACCGCCTTCGCCTTGGCGCTCGGCAGCGCCGACGCGAAGGAGGGCATCGAGGCCTTCCTGGACAAGCGGGAGCCGCGCTGGCGCGGTGAATGAGGGGCGGCGAGCCTTTGCGGAAGACCCCGCCGCCCCATCCACCTCGGAGAGGGAGGAGTCAGCTCTCCAGGTAGCTGCCGCTCAGCACGTACTGCCGGATATCGGTGAACTCGAGGATGCCCTCCGGTCCGCACTCGCGACCGTAGCCGGACTGCTTCACACCGCCCCACGGCTCGGTCAGGCAGACGCCCGCCTGGTTGATCGCCACGGTCCCGGACTCGAGCCGGCGTGCGACCTCCAGGGCCTTGTCGGCATCGGCGCTGTAGACGGAGGCGGCAAGGCCGTAACGGCTGTCGTTGGCGATCGCCACGGCGTCGTCGATACCGTCGTAGGGGATTGCGCACACCACCGGGCCGAAGACCTCGTTCTGGGCGACCGACATTTTGTTGTCGACGTCGCGCAACAGGGTCGGCTCGTAGTACCAGCCACGCTCGAAGCCCGGTGGGCGCCGACCTCCCGTGGCGACCTTCGCGCCATCGGCCAACGCCCCCTCGACCGCGGTTTCGGTTCTCTCCAGGGCCCGCTTCACCGCCAGCGGCCCGAGCACGGTATCCATGTCGAACGGATCGCCGATCTTGATCTGCTGGAAGGACGAAGCGAGCGCATCGACCACTTCGTCGTAGCGGCCGCGCGGGGCGACTATCCGACTGAGGCTGACACAGACCTGGCCGCAGAAGCCACTCGAGCCGGGCACCAGGGTCGGCAGGACCTGGTCGAGGTCGGCGTCCTCGGCGATGATCGCCGCGGACTTGCCGCCGAGCTCGAGGATCGCCCGACCGATGCGGTCGGCGATCCGGTGCAAGACGTCCACGGCGATTGCCGTGCCTCCGGTGATCGCCACCAGGTCGATCCCGTCATGGCTGACGAGATGCTGGCTGGCCTCGACCCCGCCGGCGAGCACGCTGACCACGCCGGGCGGGAAGTCCGCCTCTTCCAGGGCCTCGGCGACGATCCGCGTGGTCAGCTGCGACTCGGGGGCGGGCTTGATCACCACGGGGCAGCCGGCGAGCAACGCCGGGATCACCTTCATCCCCATCAGGACCACCGGGCCGTTGTAGGTGAGGATCGCCAGCACCGTCCCGTGCGGCACGTGGCTGAGCAGGACGTCACCCATCGGGCCGCTACGCTTTTCCTCGAACTCCAATTGTTCGGCGGCTTCAAGGGCGCGGCGCCAGGCCATCGTCCCGGCACCGGTGTTGATCATCTGCCCATGGGCGAGCGGCGCTCCGGACTCGAAGGCCCAGGCCCGGTTCATGTCGTCGAGCCGCGCCTCGAGCGCGTCGCAGAGCCGACGGCATACCTCGATCCGTTCGGCCACCGACATCCGCGGCCAAGGGCCGCTGTCGTACGCCGCGCGCGCCGCCTCGACGGCGCGGTCGCAATCGCCCGTGCCGGGATCGGCGACGGCGGCCACCGATTCCTCGGTGGACGGCGAGATCACGTCGAAAGTCTTGTCGGTCGCCGGGTCAACCCACTGCCCGGCGATGAACAGCTGATCGAGCCCCGGCACCTTCACGTCGAGTGCCGGCGGTGCGCTCGTGGTCATCACTCACCTCCGTTTTTTAGACTGCTGTAGTCCCCGTTGGATAATTATTATCACACTTGTCGTGGTCCCAGGATGCCTTGCCATGTCCCGCACCCGGTTCCGACCGGACACCCAAATAGACACGGAGGTGTCGGGTGTCAGCAACAACGGAGGACCGGGTGGCCAACAACGGAGGGGAGCCTGCCGAGGACCAGCGCGCCGAGCGCGCAGCCGAAGGCAAGCGGGAGGTGCGCTGGTCCTCGCGCCGCAAGGAAGGGGTGGTGCTGCGGCTGCTGCGCGGCGAGTCGCTTGACGCGCTCGCCCGCGAGTGCGGCCAGCCGGCCGGCGCGATCAGCCGCTGGCGGGAGGACTTCCTCGCCGCCGGCCGCGAGGGCCTCAAGGCAAGGGCCGCCCCGCCCGAAGAGCGCGAGCTGCGCGAAGCGCAGCGAAAGATCGGCGAGCAGGCGATCGAGATCGACACCCTCCGAGCCCTCTTGGGGAAAAAGGGGGCTCCACGGTCAGAGAGGCGGTCGAGGTGAGCGCCGAGACCGGGCACCGGCTCGGCACCGTCTGCCGGATCGCCGGCGTCTCGCGCTCGGCGGCCTTCGAGCGTGTCCGGCGCGAACGGGAGGGCGCCGTCGGCGAGCGGGCGCATCGCAAGCGCGGGCCGGTGGGCGCGATGCCCGACGCCTGCCTGCGCGCCGAGATCCACCGCACGATCGAGGACTCGCCCTTCAACGGCGAGGGCCATCGCAAGGTCTGGGCGCGCCTGCGCCGTCGCGGCATCCGTGCCTCGCGCAAGCGGGTGCTGCGGCTGATGCGCGAGGACGGGGTCCTCGCCCCGACCCCGCAGGTGAGAAAGCGCGCCGCGCGCCTGCACACGGGCACGATCACCGTCGAGACGCCCGACACCCTGTGGGCAACGGATGCGACCGAGGCCTGGAGCGATCAGGACGGCCGCTGCGCGGTCTTCGTGATCGTCGACCACGGCACCGGCGAGCTGTTCTTCGACGCGGCCCACCGCATGGACCGCTTCGCCGCCGCCGATCTCCTTCGCGAGGTCACAGCCGAGCGCTTCGGCTCGGTCGAGGCGGCCGTTGCCGCCGGGCTCGCGCTGCGCTACGACGGCGGGCCCTGCTTTCGCTCAGACCACTACCAGGCCGAGATCGACCACCTGGGGATCGCCCGCTCGCCCGCCTTCCACTACGAGCCCGAGACGAACGGATGCGCCGAGCGGGCGATCCAGGCGCTCAAGGAGCAGGTGCTGTGGATCGAGCGATTCGAGACCTTCGAGCAGCTGCGCGCCGCGGTGCGGGACTTCGGCCGCCTCTACAACCGCGAGTGGCTGCTCGAGAGGCACGGCTACCGCACGCCGATCGAAGCTCGAGAGGGGTTCCTCGCCGCCCGCGACGAGGGTGCCGGCTCGACCCGGGTGCGATGATCGATTTGTTCAACCAAGTGTCCGGTTATCCGGGTGCGGGACAGCCAGGGCAAGAAGACGGCTGCCCTTCAGCCGTAGACGACAACCTCGCCCTCCTCGATCACGACCTCGTAGGTGCGCACCCGAAGGCTGTCCGGCGCGGTCAGCGACGTGCCGTCTTCGAGCCGGAACTCGTAGCCGTGCCAAGGGCACCGGACGATCCGATCGGGGACGTCGTCGTGGTACTGGTAGCGCTCTGGCGCCGGCGAGCGCATCGTGCCGGTCACCCGACCCGCGCAGAGTGGCGCACCGTGGTGTGGGCAGACGTTGCGAAGCGCGTAGAGGTCGCCTTCCACATTGAAGACGCCGACGGAGCGACCCGCGATCTCGGTGGTACGGACGGTCCCCGGCGCCAGGTCGACGGCCGCGCAGACGACGTGCCTCCCGGCACGCACCTCAGAGCCGGTCGCCATAGAGATCCCTCGGGTTGTCGGTACAGATCTTCTGCCGCAGCTCGGCCGGCACCCCGGCCAGCGCCCGCTTCGGGTCGTCGAAGTCCCAGTGCGGATAGTCGGAGCTGAAGACGAGCGTGCGCTCGGCGTGGACCATCTCCAGCAGCGCCTCGAGCTGGTGCCGGCTGGGCGGCTCGACGAACGGCTGCGTGCTGAAGCGGACGTGGTCGAGGACGTACTCGCTCGGCGGTCGCTTCACCCATGGCACCTCGTCGCGGAGCGCCTTCCAGTCGCGGTCGAGCTTCCACATCGTTTCCGCGGCCCAGGCGAAGCCGCCCTCGGCGATCTCCAATTTCAGCTCAGGAAAACGCTCGAATATGCCGTGGCAAAGCATGCTGAGGAGGTTCGACTGGTGGATCTGGGCGAGCGCCGTGTGCCACTCGATGTAGTAGGTCGGCGTCCCCGCCATCCGCGGCGCCCGCGCAAACACGTTCTCGGTGCCGCTCGGGTGGACGACGATCGGCAGCGAGTGACGCTGCGCCGCCTCGTAGATCGGGTGGTAATGGCGCTCCCCCATGAGGGTCTCGTGCAGCGGCATGAAGATCGCGACCATCCCGTCGCGTCCCTGCATCCGCTCAATCTCCTCGACCGCCAGCGCGGGGTCCTGGGGCGCGACGACGAGGGCGCCGCGGAAGCGCGAATCGACCTGCAGCCAGCGCTCGCACATCCACTCGTTGTAGGCGGAGGCGACCGTGGCGGCGACATCGGGGTCGGGGAAGGCACCGATCCCGAGCAACTGCCCGGCGATCAGCACCCCCTTGGCGATGCCGTGGCCGTCGAGCAGGTGTTCTGCGGTGAAGGCGGCGTCGGTGGCCGGCGCCATCCCGTCGCGGGAGGCGTCTTCGCGATACGCGCCAGCGCTGTTCACGTACAGGTAGTCCAGCGGAAGCATGAAGGAGGCGGCCGCGAAGCTGCCCGACCAGGAGGCCGAACCGCCGATCCCCAGCCGCTGCCGCCAGGTCTCCGACATGTAGGGCGTCAGGTCGCGGAGACCCTGGCTGAAATTCGGATGGATGTCGCAATCGATGATCTCGGTGGCGCGGTCGGTATCGGCCGCCTCCGTCGTCGGTGCGATCCCGGTGGCGCTCATCGCCCCGTCCCTTCCCCGGCCGGGGCCGGATCGATCTTCTTGCCGTCGTCGTCGTAGGCGTAGAAGCCTTGGCCGGTCTTGCGGCCGTGGTGACCTGCCTCGACCATGTTGCGCAGTCCCACCGTGGGAGCGAAGCGGTCGCCGTGCGCCCGCTCGAGCCCTTCGATCGCGTGGAGGTAGGTGTCGAGGCCGTTCATGTCACCGAGCTCGAGTGGCCCCATCGGGTGGTTGAACCCGAGCCGCATCGCGGTGTCGATGTCGGCTGCCGACGCGACCCCTTCCTCCAGCATCCGCAGGCACTCGAGCCGCAGGATCGCGCCGGCACGGCTGGTGATGAAGCCGGGCGCGTCCTTGCGACAGACGACCACCTCGCGATCGAGCCGGCGGCCGAACTCGACCGCCCTCTCCAGCGCCTCGGGCCCGGTGGCGAGGCCGGCGATCACTTCGACCAGCCTCATCATCACTGGGGGGTTGAAGAAGTGGATACCTACCACTCGCGAGGCGTCGTCCCCCAACTCGGAACCCACCGCCGTGATCGAGAGCTGCGACGTGTTGGTGCCAAGCAGAGCGTCGGCGGGGGCCCGGTCGACCACCTCGGCCAGTACCTGGCGCTTCAGATCCAACACCTCGGGCACCGCCTCGATCACGATCTCCGCGTCATCGACCGCGGCCCCGAGATCCTCGGTGAGCTCGATCCGGTCCAGCACCGCATCCGCCTCGTCCCGGCTCAGGCGATCCGACTTGACGAAGCGGGCAAGGCTGCGCTCGATTGCCGCCCTTCCCCGTTCCAGCTCCGTCGAGCCGACGTCGCGCAGCCGCACCGCATCGCCCACCGTGGCGGCCAGTTGGGCGACCCCGCTGCCCATAATCCCGGCGCCGATCACCGCGACCTTCATGCCGCCACCGCCGCTTCCCGCGACGTGCGAACCCCGAGCTCGAGCTCGCCGATCAGCGCGCGGTGCAGATCGTTGGAGCCCTCGACTATCTGCAGTACCTTGGCGTCCCGATACATCCTCCCCACCCGATGGTCAGGAGAGACGCCCGCCGCCCCGTGGATCTGCACGGCATCGGCGGCAGCGCGGGCCGCGACATCGCTGGCGTACATCTTTGCCATCGAGGTGAGCTTGCGCGCCCGCCTGCCCTGCTGCATCTCCTCTGCGCAGCGCCGCACCAGCAGCCGCGCGCAGGTCCCGCCAACGCTCATGTCGGTGATCTTCGACTGGACGATCTGGAAGTTGGCGATCGTGCGCCCGAACGCCTCGCGCTCCTTCGCGTAGGCGACAGAATCCTCCAGGCAGGCATGGGTCACGCCGACGGCCCGGGCGGCGACTCCCAGCCTGCCACGCTCGACCGCGGTCATCGCCACCTCGAATCCTTGGCCCTCGACGCCGAGCAGCGCGTCGGCGGGCAGCCGCAGGTCATCGAAGATGACCTCTCCAGTGCAGATCGGGCGGAAACCGAGCTTGTCCTTGTAAGGCTGCATGCTGAGCCCGGGCGTGTCGCGGGGAATCACGAAGGCAGTGATCCCGCCGTGGCGCTGCGAGCGGTCGCGGCTGGCAAAGGTGACGAAGAACGAGGCGATGTCGAGGTTGGAGATCCACGCCTTGGCCCCGTTCAGAACGAATTCGTCGCCGTCCTTCTTGTAGGTGGTGAGCATCCCGGCGACGTCGCTACCCGAGCCGGGCTCGGTCACGGCCGCAGCGCCGAAGATCTCACCTCGGGCGAGCGGGCGCAGCCACCGCTCCCGCTGTTCCTCGGTGCCGTAGCGCTGTACACTGGCCCCGACCAGGCCGGAAGGCATCGAGACCAGCGTGCCCATGATCTGGCAGGTCTTGCTGATCTCTTCGACCATTTCAGCGAACGTGGGGTAATCGAGACCAAGACCACCGTCCTGGACCGGTATCACCCCGCCGAAGAAACCCAGCTCGGCCATCTGGTCGAGCAGGCCCCGGGGGATATTCTCTTCGCGATCGTACGCTGCGACCTGGGGCGCTATCTCGCCCCGGGCGAACTCGCCCACGGCCTCGACGAGTGCCCTCGCATCGGCGTCGGACTGAGACGATTCTACTTTCATAGCCCCACCTTCCGCGCCATGCCTAAGAAGCGGTCCAGCCGGCGTCCACGGGGAACACCTGACCGGTGATCATCCGTGCGTCGTCGCTCGCGAGGAACACGACCATCTTCGAGATGTCGTCGACGGTCACGTGACCCCGCTCGCCTTTGAACAGGTTGTTCGCGTTGAACTCTTCGAATGCCTCGTCCGGGTCGCGATCCATCTGGCCGGCGAGCCCGGTGATCATCCCGGAATAGATGGTCCCCGGGGCGACGCCGTTGACGTTGATCTCCCACTCAGCCAGCTCGTTCGCCCAGCTCTGGGTTGCGAGCACGACAGCACCCTTCGACGCCGCGTAGTGCGACACGTAGGGCAGCGCCTTGATGCCGCCCGCCGAGGACGTGTTGATGATCTTTCCTTCGCGTCGCTCCTTCATCCCGGGAACGACAAACCGGGTGGTGTTGAAGACGCCCTTGACGTTGACGTCGATCACCGCGTCGAGGCTCGCGTCGCTGATCTCGTCGACGCCCTCGACGATGCAGACGCCCGCGTTGTTGCACAAGATGTCGATCCTGCCGAACTCTTCGATCGCCCCCGCAACCGCATCCTGGACCTGGGCACTGTCACGGACGTCGGCCTTGATCGCGATCGCGTCCGGTCCGATGTCCTTCACGGCCTTGACCGTCTCGTGCAGCTCTTCCTCGGTCCCCAACGGGTAGATCGGGGCGATTTCCTCGCAGACGTCTAGGGCGACGATGCGGGCGCCCCGTTTCGCCAGGTAACGGCTGTGCGACGCTCCCTGACCATGCGCCGCGCCGGTGACGAGTGCAACTTTTCCATCCAGTGACATGTGCTCTCCTAGTGGTGACGTGTTCGGAGTGACGGATCCGCTCAGGCCTGCGTGCCGGCCTCGTAGGTTTCGCCGCCCTCCCATTCGATGTTGATCGGCCCGTAGCTGACCAAGAGGAATTCACACCCCTCGGGTCCGGCTTCCTCGGGCCCATAGTTGGTGCCGGCGCGGACCCAGCGAAGATCGCCAGCCGCGTACCAGCCGCTGCCGTCGTTGAACGACATTGTCCCGTCGAGGATGTAATAGATCGTGTCGTAGTTGTGTGCGTGCTTCGCCGCCTTGCAGTTGGGCGGAAAGCGATTCGGCACGATCCAGGGCCCAGTCTCCCAGTCCTCACCGAGAAACTGGACTTGGACCTTGTCGCTCATGTGCTGGAAGAAGTCCTCCTCCTGATCATCGTCGACGAAGAGTTCCCACTCATTGTCGGCGATCCGGGAGCGCCCAACTCCGTCTTCAACCTTTGCCTGTGATTGCATTACTGTACCTCCGTTTGGATTCGGGTCATGCCGGTCGGGTGACCGATCTGTCGACGGCGTCGTCGGCGGCGCCGCGTTGCTCTACTTCCTCCTCGGTCTTCTTGCCCCGCGCCCGCAGCTGGAAGCCCGAGATCCCGACCGCGATGATCAAGGCAAGGCCGTTGAATAGTTCGGGCAGCCAGGTCGCCGCGCCCATGAGGACGAGCCCCTTGACCCCCGTCGCCAGGAGGTAGACGGCCAAGACCGTCCCCCAGACGTTGAAGCGCCCCGGCCGGAACTGCGTCGCGCCGAGAAAGCCCGCCGCGAAACAAGGCAGCAGATAGGACGGGCCGACTTCGGTCGAGCCGGTTCCTACCGTCGACACCACCAGCACACCCGCGGCGGAGGCGATCATCGCCGAGAGCATGAAAGAGCAGACGATGTAGAGGTTCGTCTTTACGCCCGCCAGGCGGGCGACTTCCCGTGCGCCGCCGGTCGCGTACAGACGGCGGCCGATCGGCGTCCACTCGAGCACATACCACACGGCGACCGCCAGCACCGCCACATAGACCACCGGCAAGGGGATGGTTCCCACTTCCGCGGTCGACAGGTTTAGGAAACTGGTCGGGACGCCGAGCACGTTTGCGTTGCCGGAGGTGATCAATACCCCCGCCGAGAGCACCGAGCCGGTTCCCAGCGTGGCGATGAAGGGATCGATCCTCACCAGCGTCACCAACAGCCCATTGACCAGCCCGATCCCGGCGCCGATCGCCATCGTCAGGAGGATCGCCAGCGGGATCGCCATGTGGTAGTTGGCCATGAACTGGGCGACGAGAATGTTGGAGAGGCCGATCACCCCGCCGATCGAGAGGTCGAAGACGCCTGCCGCAAGGGCGATGGTCAGGCCGATCGCGGCGATCGCGGTCACCGCCTGCTCGGTGCCGACCGTGCGAGCGGTGGTCGAGCTGAAGAAGGTGTCCGTCGCGAGCGAGAAGAAGATGATCAGCGCGAGCAGCAGGTAGACGCCACTGATCCGGCGCGGATCGAGCATGTGGCCAAGGCGGGTGAAAGATGTCGACGTCATTGGGTGGCTCCCTCAAACTGGCTCTCGAAGAGGATTCGGTCCTCGGTGATCTCAGAGCCGACCAGCTCGCAGGCGATCCGGCCGGCGCGGGTGACGAGCACCCGGTGACACATCTGTTCGAGCTCCTCGGGGTCGGAAGAGACGACCACTATCGCCCGCTGTTCCTCTGCCAGCTCGACGACGAGCCGGCGGATCGAGGCGCTCGCCCCGACGTCCACGGCCTGCGTCGGCTCAGCCAGTACCAAGACCTGCGGTGAAAGCCGCAGAGCCTTGGCCAGCATCACCTTCTGCTGGTTGCCGCCGCTCAGCTCTTCGACGAGCCTCGCCGGGTCGGGCGGTTGGACCCCGGTCTTCTCCAGCCATCCGCGGACGTCCTCGCGCTCGGTGCGTCGGTTGATCCTGCCGTGGGCCCAGCTGGCGCCGATCTGCGGCAAGGTGACGTTCTCGGCGATCGTGAAGTGTGGGATCAGTCCTCGTTTGGCACGTTCCGCCGGCACGGTGACGAGCCCGGCCTGTCCAGCCGCGTGGGGATCGAGGCGCCGATGCGAGGTGCCGTCGAGCACCACTTCCCCATCCCATGTCCGGATTCCCCCGAGGCATTCGGCAATTCGTTCGAAGCCGGACCCGACCAGCCCGGTGAGGCCGAGGACCTCTCCGGGCCGGACCGAGAAGCTGACGTCTCGGATTCCGTCGCCGGTGAGGCCGCGGACCGACATCAGCGCGCCCTCGGCCGAGCTGTCCTCGGGTGGCTTGACCCGATCGATGCTGCGGCCGACGATCAGGTTGACGAGGCGGTCCTCGGTGGTCCCCTCGGCCTCCACCACGGCGACCCGTCGACCGTCGCGGAGAACGGTGATGCGATCGGCGATCTCCAGCACCTCGGGCAGGAAATGGGAGACGTAGAGGATCGCCACCCCCATCTCGTTGATCCGTCTCAGGGTGGCGAACAGCCGTTCGACCTCGGCGGCGCCCATCGACGCGGTCGGCTCGTCGAGAACCAGGAGGTTGATCTCCTCGTCGATGTCGCCGACGGCGCGGACGATCGCGACCGCGCTCTGCTCGAAACGGGAAAGATCGCCGACCACCGCGTCGGGATCGAGGTCGAGGTCGAAGGCGCCGAGGAGCCGGTGCGCCCGCTCACGCTCCGCACGGCGGTCGAAAGGCGCAAGGCGGCCCCGTCCGAAGTCGTTGAGCCCGAGGTTCTCGCGGACCGTCAGGGTCGGCACCAGCGCTAGGTCCTGGTGGATGAAGCGCAGTGAGCCGCTCTGCTCGGAGGTAAGCCCGCCGAGCTCGGCGGGCTTACCTCCGAGCAGGCAGCGTGATCCAGGGTCCGGGCCGTGGAATCCGGCGAGAATCTTGATCAAGGTCGACTTGCCCGAGCCGTTCTGCCCGACGAGGGCGTGGATCTCGCCGCGCCGGACGTCGATCGAGAAGTCGTCCAGGGCGCGCTGTGCGCCGAAGGTCTTGGAGAGCCCCTCGACGCGCACTGCGTCGAGGGGCTCCTTCGCCATGGGTTTCATGGGTCCGATGGTCGAGCCGATGGAACCCGATCAGCCTTCGATGCCCCAGAGCTTCTTGTACTGGGCTTCGAAGTCGGGCACCGATCCGATCGTCTTCGAACTGGGATTGGTGATCTGTTCCGCAGTCACGATCTGCATCGGCGAGAATTGCGTACCTTCGGTGCTTTCACCGTTGAAGATGCGCGCGGCCAGATCGACTATCTGCCATCCCGTCTGGTAGATCGGCAGCGGTAGCGCTGCCCACTCCAGTCCGTTCGCGATGTTCTGGTAGTTCGTCGTCGACGAATCCCGGGTGAGGATCTTTACGTTGCTCAGACCGGCCGCCTTGAGGGCGGTACCAACCCCTTGGCAGAGATCGCCGAAACCGCAGAACACGTATTCGGTTTCCGGGTGCTGCTGCACGTATCCGGTCACCACCGCGCCGAGTTTCCCGATATCGCTGACCGGAACCTCTTCGAGGTTGAATTCACATTCCGGGCAGAGTTCGGGCCCGTATTCCTGCATGGTATGGACCATCGCCTCGGTCATCGGGTACTGGGCCACGCTGTACGTGACGACCTTTCCTTTCATGTTCGATTCGCCGGCGATCAGTTCGGCCATCATCAACCCGGATGCTTCGTACATCGGGGTGTTGGTGGCGAGCCACACTTTGCCTTCGACCGGTTCGATGTTCGAGGACCACTCGATGACCGGAATACCCATTTCTTCGAGCTTGGTCAGCTGCGCGTTGAACAGTTCGCGCGGCAGCCCTGAACTGACGACCATGTCGGGCTTATCCTGGATAGCCTGTTCGTAGGCATTGACAAAGTCCTGCGGCGAAACTCCGAGTTCGACCTTTTTGGTCTTCCAGCCGAATAGCTGGGCCGCTTCGGAGGCCGCTTCGTTGAACTGCGAGCAGACCGGGACCCCGCAGACGAGCAGATCGAGGGTCTTGCCCGATTCCGGCTGTTTCTTCAGCGGCGTCGTCTGGAGGATTTCTTTCGGGGTTTCCATGTATTTGGCGATCCGCGTCTGCAGTTCGGCAGTAGTAGGCGGCTTCGTGAACGGTTCGAAGCCGGTGATTTCCTTCAGCGCCGCCGCGGCCGAGGCGGTCGTCAGGGATTTCCCTTCGGACGAGGATTCTTCGGCCGATGCGTTTTCTTCAGATGCGGTTTCGCTGTTCGCCGATTCGGTTTCTTCCGAGGAAGAAGGCGCGGATGACGAAGACGACGAGCCGCTTGAGCCGCAGGCACTGATCGTGAACGCGAGCGCGAGCACACCCAAGGCCAAGGCGGCAGACAACAGAGACTTCCTGAACATTCTCTCCTCCCACGGAAAGACATCGTTTGACAGTAATGATGATACTAGTTATCCCAGATTTTGGCAGCAGGCGTCAAGCTGAGCCAAGAAATCGCTGCTAAGAGCATGTTTTGGGCCTTGACGGGTTGCGTCAACCGGGTTCGGCACCGTCGTTCGCACCCAAGGAGCCACAGGGCCGCGCGGGTAGGCTCGCGAAGCGCCTCAGTCGCGGCCCAGGAGGAGGACGTTGTGGTACTGGGCGCCGGAGCCGGCGCCGGCGGCAAGGGCCACCTCTGCCCCCTCGACCTGCAACTCGCCGCATTCGCCGCGCAGCTGGCGCACCGCCTGGACGACCTTGAGGGTCGGTGCGCCCCAGCCGATGTGGCTGAAGGAGAGGACGCCGCCGTCGGTGCAGGTCGGCAGACCGCCGTCGATCCCCAACCCGACCTCGGTGGCGAAATCGGCGCCCTCCCCCTCGCCACAGAAGCCGAGCGCCTCCAGCTGGCGGATCACCTCGAAGGAGGTCACGTCGTAGATCTCCAGCAGATCGACGTCGGCCGGCCGCAGCCCGGCCATGCCGAAGGCACGCGCCGCCGCGCCGGCGCCGATCATCCCCACTTCCTCATAGCGAGGAGGATCGACGTACTGCTGCCGGCGCCACTCGGCGCCGCCCCCCAGCACCCGCACCGCGCCCTTGCGGCAATCTCGCGCCCGGTCCAGAGAGGTGAGGACCATCGCCGCGGCGCCCTCGTTGGCGAGGCAGAGCTCGAGCCGGGTGAACGGCTCGGCAATCGGCGGTGCCTCCAGCACGTCCGCGGCCGTGTAGGGCCCGCGTCCGTACATCACCGCGGCGGGATTGCGCGAGCCGGTGTTGCGGATCGTCGCCGCGGCCCCCGCCATCCCGGCACGGGCACCCGGGAACCGGTCCAGGTAGCGGCGGGCGACCAACGCGAACTGCGCCGCGGTCAGCGAGCCGAAGGGAGCGACGAACTCGTTGTCGGGCCGCGTGTAGGAGGCGACCTCGGCGCGGTCGCCGAAGACGCCCGCCTGCCCGCCGACGATCAGAACCGTGCTGCAGAGCCCCGCCGCGATCGCCGCGCCCGCGTCGAGCACGGCCGGCACCCCCTGCGGGTAGGTGTCGCCGATCCAGCTGACCGGAACGTCAAGCAGACCGGCCCAGTCCGCCGAGCCGGGCTCGAAGACGGTCCCGCCCGGACCCGGCCAGCGCGCCGCGATCCCGTCGATGTCCTGCCGCTCGAGTCCGGCGTCGGCGAGGGCCGCCGTCGCCGCCTCGAGGCAGGCGGCGACCGTGCCGACATCGAGGGAGCGCGCCTGGCGGGTCATCCCGACCCCGGCGATGGCGATCTGGCCCAGACCGCTCACCGAGTCAGACGCTGCGTCCGTCGGACCACTGGCGATCGCGCAGCTCGCGCTTGGCGATCTTGCCGACGGCGTTCTTCGGCAGCGAGTCCATGAACTCGATCCGCTCGGGGACTTTGACGCTGGGCAGACCCGTCTCGCGGCACCAGTCCATCAGCGTCTCGACGTCCGCCGACTGCCCCTCCTTCAGGGCGACGACCGCGGTGACCGCCTCGCCCCACTCCGGGTCGGGCGTCCCGAACACCGCCACCTCGAGCACTGCCGGATGCCCGTAGAGGGCGTTCTCGACCTCGCTAGGCGCGATGTTGAACCCGCCCCGGATGATCAGGTCCTTGATCCGGTCGACGATGAAGACGTAGCCCTCGCCGTCGCGTTCGCCTACGTCGCCGGAATGCATCCAACCGTCGATCAGCGATTCGGCAGTGCGCTGCTCGTCGCGGTAGTAGCCCTTCATCGTGTAGGGCCCTCCGAAAATGACCTCACCGCGCTCGCCGGTCGGCATCTCGGCACCGTCGCGGTCGACCACACGGACGTCGATCTCATAGGAGGGGCGCCCGCAGGAGGCGAACAGCTCCGGCCGGCCGGCAGCGGCCCGGGCATGGTCCTCCTTGCGCAGCATCGTCCCGATGGAGGCGATCTCCGCCATACCATAGAGTTGCGTGAACCGCGGTCCATAGCGGTCGACCATCTCTGCCACCCGCTCCGGGGAAATCGGCGCGGCCCCGTATCCCACCGTCTGCAGTGACTCGAGCCGTGCCGGGTCGATGCCCGCCTCCAGCAGGCGGAAGATCATCGTTGGCACCAGGTAGGTGTGGGTCGCCCCCAGCCGCTCGACCTCGGAGGCGAAGCGCTCCGGGTCGAATCCGCGGCTGTCCCCGAAGCCGATCGCGCCACCCATCATCAACAGCGGCAGCATCGTGATGTGCATGCTCGAGTTGTGTGGCAGAGCCATCAGCCAGCGGGAATGGTGGCCGAGCTCGTACTCGAGGACCGCCATCGGCGCGTGGCTGAGCGCCGCCGCGTGGTCGAAGAGGATGCCCTTCGGCCGCCCGGTCGTGCCGCTCGTGTAGACGATGCAGAAGTCGTCCTCGGGTCGGATCTTGTGGAGCGCATCGGGCGGCGCCGCCGACCCGGCCGCAACAAGCTCTTCGAAGTCGCCCGACTCCACGTCGACCACCGGCATATCGCCGCGCGCGGAGAGCTTCTCCGCCAGCTCGGCGAACTCGGGCACGGTGACCAGGACGCGCGGCTCGGCGTTGTCGAAGATCCATTCGTACTCGGCCTCGCCGAGCCGGAAGTTCAGCCCGACGTAGACGAAGCCCGCCTTGGCGCAGGCGGCGATCAGCTCGACGACCTCGACCCGGTTCGGCATCAGCACCGCAACGCGGTCGCCGCGCTCCAGCCCGTACCGCCCGGCAAGGGCGTTGGCGAGGCGCGAGCTGCGCCGGTCGAGGTCGCCATAGTTGATCTCCCGACGGACGTCCCAGGCGGCGACCGCCGCGGGATCGCGGTCGGCGCTGTGCGGCACGAACAACCCGGTGTTCATGCCGACCTCCGGAAGACCGGCAGCCGGTGGCCCGCCGCCAGCTCGAGGAACTCGACCTCGAGGCGAGCCCCGATCGGGGTCGGCCCCTCTCCGCCGACGACGTTGCTCAACATGCTCCAGCCTTCGTCGAGGTCAACGATCGCGAGCTCGTAGGGCACCGGAAACCCGGGCGTCGGTCCACGGTGGATGACGGTCGAGCTATAGAGGGTTCCCGATCCCGCGCTCTCCCGCCAGGTCCAATCCAGTGACAGACAGGTCGGGCAGGCCGCCTGCGGGGTGAAAAAGTTGCGGCCGCAGGCGTCGCAGACCGGGCGCACGAGGCTGCCTCGGTCGGCGGCCTCCCAGAAGGGGGCGCCGATATCGGTGGGGGCCGGAAGCGGCCGCACGGAGGTGTTCATGAGGGGTCGTCCTGGAGGAGCAGGTGGGCCGCCTCGGCGACAGGCATTCCCTCGCGGACGCCGCGCCGCCGGGCCCGCTCGTTGACCGCGCCGATCAGTCCTTCGCGATAGGCGGCGAAGGCGTCGCCGATCGGCGCCGTGTGCGCGTCGGCCGAGGCACCGGCCAGCCCCGCCGCATCGGCAGTCGGCAGCCCGGCGATCCCGGAATCGTTCTTGGAGCGGCCGCCGTCAGAGCAGATGAACCCGTAGGGCCCGACCTCGGCCAGGAAACTGGCGCCGCTGCGACCGGTGTGGCCCGCGGTCACCAGGACGTTGCGGCCGCGGTCCTCGTCGCGGGCGAAGACGATCGAGTCGGTGACGATCACCTGCCGCCCCGACTCGTGTTCCTCGACCACCTCGCGGTGGATCTTGTTGCCGGGCTCGACGTCGACCGGATCTTCTTCCAGCAGCAACGCCGCGGCCTCGGCGACCGGCATCCCGACCCGTACCCCGCATTGGTGGGCGAGATCGTTGAGGCGGGAGATCACGCCGCTCTCGTAGAGATCGAGCCCGTTGCCGAGTTCGGCCGACATCCCCGCCGCGGTCGCCGCCGGGATTCCCAGCGCCTCGAGGTAGGGCAGGCCCGCGATCCCCGCGGCATCCTTGCCGATGCAGGCGTCGTGGCCGATCACCGCGCGCGGCCGGTGGGGGGCCATCAGCCGCGCGGGCATCACCCCCAGATAGGAGGCCGGGACGACCACGTCGCGGCCGGTGTTTCGGGCGTCGACGAAACGGGCGGAGTCCATCGCCACGATCTGCCCACGCTCGCTCTCGCCGACCACCGCCTGCGGGTGGTCGGCCTCCCGATCGAGGAGAGTTTCAGCCATCACGGCTCCCTTCTGTCTGGTGTCCGATGCCAAGCAGTGCAGCCGCGGCGACCCGGGCGCGTTGCCCGACCTCGACGCCACGCTCGCGGGCCGGCCCGTTGCAGGTGCTGATCACACCGTCGTGGTAGGTGCTCAACCCGTCGCCCATACGCGCCGTACGGGCGTCCACCGAGGCCCCCGCAAGCCCCTCGGCCGCGACGATCTCCAGGCCCGCCGTGCCAGAGCCCTCCTTGCCACCACCACCGTCGGAGCAGATGAAGCCGCGCGGTGCCACCCGACGTAGATAGGGCACCGCGCTGCGGCCGGTGTGGCCCGCGGTCACCAGGACGTTGCGGCCGCGGTCCTCGTCGCGGCCGAAGGCGATCGAGTCGGTGCAGACGATGGTTCCGCCGTCCTCGGCAACGCGCATGACGGTGCGGTTGGTGACCGCGTCAGGGGCCTGCTCGACGGGGTCCACCTTGAGCAGTAGTCGGGCCGCCTCGGCGACCGGCATCCCGGCTGCGACGCCGCACTGTGCGGCCTGCGCGTTGACGCGGCTGATCGACGCCTCCCTGTGCATCCGCTCGCCGTCGCCGAGAATCACGGTTGCGACATCGGCTGCGGCGGCCGGGATGCCGCGTGCCTCCAGATACCAGAGGCCGGCGATGCCGGCGCCGTCCAGCCCGATGCCGCAATCGACGCCGATCGCGGCGCGCGGCGAGTGCGAGGCGACGAACCGGGCCGGCAGGACGCCCGCGTAGGAGGCGTTGACGACGACGTCGCGGCCCCGGTTGGACTCATCGGCGTCATAGGCCGAGTCGACGGTGACGATGCGGCCGCGCGGACCCTCGAAGGCAACCTTCTGATTCGAGTCCGCGCCACCCATGGATCATCCGCTGACCTGGTCCCAGCGCACCGGGGCATCCATCACGGACGCATAGAACCGATCGAGATAGCGAGCGAAATCACCGAGGTGGACACGCATCGTCGCCTCCGCCTGCTCGGGGTCGTGCGCCTCCACCGCGTGGTAGATGCGGCGGTGCTCCTTGGTCACCGACTCGCGCTGCGGGCGCGGGTAGTCGACGCCCAGCGGCGAGCCATCGGTGATCCAACTCAACGACTGGATCATCAGCCCGAAGACCTGGTTGCCAGCCGCGTTGGCGAGCAGCGAGTGGAAGTTCTGGTTCTCTTCGAGGAAGTATTCGAAGTCGTCGAGGTGCTCTTCCATCCGGAGAATCGAGTTGTGGACCTCCTCCAGCTCGGCCGGCTCGACCCGCAACGCGGCCTTCGCCGCCAGCACCGGCTCGATCACCTGACGGGCCTCGACGATCGCCCGGAACGGCGTGTGCTGCATCTGCAGCAACATGGCGATCATGCTGCCCAACGCCCGCGAGTCGGCCCGCCCCACCACGGGGCCCCCACCCGGCCCGGTCTTGATCGAGATGACGCCCTGGATCTCGAGAAAGCGGAGCGCCTCGCGCAGGGTGCCACGAGCGACCCCGTAGTTGGCGAGCATTTGACTCTCCGGTGGCAGGGGCGTGCCCGGTTCCAGCCTGCCGTCGGTGATCTCGCCGACGATCTGCTGGGCCAGCAGCATCGCCGTCTTCTTCGGTCGATTGTTGAGGCGCGATGGCGGGCGCCCCCGATTGCCAGTGGTAGTGGTCATCTGATGCCTCCCGCATCGGCGGCGCGATTCGATTGTGCGAGGGGAACGGTCCCATGCTGCGCCTTGAGACGCTCCCTAAGCTCGATCTTACGAACCTTCCCCGAAGGAGTCTTGGGAAGATCGGCAACGATCTCGATCGTCTCGGGGATCGCGAAGGCGGGCAGGCGCCGCTCGCACCAGTCGCGCACCTCGGGCTCCTCGACCCCGCCGGCGGCCGTGGCGACGACGAAGATCGCGACCTCGTCCTCTCCCGCCTCGACCGTGGCCTTGGCAGCCACCGCCGCGCACTCGGCGATCGCCGGGTGGGAAAGCACCGCCTGCTCGACCTCGTAGGAGCTGATGTTCTCACCGCGCCGGCGGATCGCGTCCTTGAGACGGTCCACGAAATAGAACCATCCCTCCTCGTCGCGGCGCAGGCCGTCGCCGGTGTGAAACCAGAGATTGCGGAACGCCTCCACCGTGCGGTCGGGCATCCCGTAGTAGCCCGAGCACATCGTCCACGGGGTCTTGGCGCGTACCACCAGCTCACCGACCTCGCCGACCGGCACCTCCTCGTCGGTGTCCGGGCGGACCAGCCGGACCTCGAACCACTCATCGTTGAGGAGCCCGGCGGCGCCCGCCGGGCGGTCCTCGCCATAGGGCGACATGATCGGCATCGACGTCTCGGTCAGGCCGAAGTTCTCGACGAATGCCTCCACCCCGAAGCGCTCCTTGAAGGCCGCGACGATCGAGGCCGCGGTCGGCGCCGCGTAGACGCAGCGAAGATCGTTGTCTGCGTCCTCGGGGCGGGCGGGCTGCTTGAAGGTGAAGTCCATCATCACGCCGACGAAGTTGGTCACCGTCGCCCCGCACTCGCGGATCCAGGGCATCCAGCGGCTGGCGCTGAAGCGCGGTCGCAGGACGAAGCGGGCGCCGGCGATCAGCGCCGGGTAGGCGGCGAGGAACTGGGCGTTGCCATGGAAGAGCGGGCCCACCGACATGTACACGTCGCGGTCGCCGAGCCGGGTCAGCGACACGCACTGCTCGGCGAAGAAGGTGAGCTGTGACTGGGACATCATCACTCCCTTCGAGAGCCCGGTCGTGCCGCTCGTGAAGAAGACCGCGCCCAGATCCGTATACCTGACCTCGGGCAGCTCGGCCGCCGCGCCGGCGGCGAGCTCGGTGAACGGTGCCGCGCCGTAGCCCGCCCCGCCGAGCAGGGCAATCGCCGCGTCGGTGTCGGCACCGCCGCCGAGGACGTAGAACCGCTCGATCGAGGCGTAGGCGCCCTCGCCTCCCACGAAGCGCTCGGCGAACTCCGGCGCGATCACCCCGACCCGCGGTGCGACCGTGCGCACCTGGTGCTCGAGGAAGCTGCCGACGTAGGCGGTGTTGATCGGCACCTCGGCCATACCGGCGCAGGCGGTCCCATACCAGGCGAGGATGTACTCGGTGCAGTTGGGGGCCATGATCAGTACCCGGTCCCCAGCCTTGCCGCCCGCCGCGAGCAGCGCGGTCGCGATCCTCTCGGCGCTCGCCAGAGTCTCGCCGAAGGTCATCCGGACGCCGGCGTCGGGGACGTCGAGATAGACCGCGTCGGCGTGCGTGCGGGCCCGCTCGCGCAGGATGGTCGGCACCGACCAGTCGCGCCGGTCGGGAAAGGTCGGCGGCAGCTGCTCGTAGACCCGTGTCAACGTCGTTCCTTCCAAGGCTGCGGGAAGCTCGGCTTGCGCTTCTCCATGAACGCTCCGGCGCCCTCCATCATGTCCGCCGACCCGACCGCCTGGGTCAGCATCCCGAGCCCGCTTGCGTAAGACTCGGCACAGAGGTTCCACCACGCGTTGGCGCTCGCCTTGGCGATCTCCAGGTAGCGCGGGCTCGATTCGAGCAGCTCCTCCGCCCAGGCGGTCACCTCGTCCTCAAGCCGATCGTCGGGCACGACCTCGTTGATCCAACCGAGCTCGAGCGCCCGCGCCGCCGGGTAGCGCCTGCACATGAAGCTGATCTCGCGCGCCCGCTTCTCACCAACCGAGACGGCGATCAGATTCGTCCCGCCGAGCACGGGGGCACTGCCGATCCTGGGGCCGGTCTGTCCGAGGTAGGCAGACTCCGCGGCGATCGCGATGTCGCAGGAGACGACCAGCTCGTTGCCGCCGCCCATCGCGGGGCCGTTGATGGCGGCGATCACCGGTCGAGGGTTGCGGCGAATCGCGGTGAAGAGCCGGAGCGCGCCCTCGAAGAGTCCGCGCAGCTCGCCCGGATCGGGATCGGCGAGCTCGGCGAGGTAGCCGCCGGCACAGAAGGAGCCCCCCGAGCCGGTGATGACGACGACCCCGCCTTCGTCGGCCGAGCGTTCGACCGCCGTGGTGAGCTCGGCGGCCATCTCGCCGTCGTAGGCGTTGCGGCGCTCAGGCCGTTCCAGCCTCAGCCATACGACATCACCGCGGTTTTCGACACTCAGGTCAGGCATAAATTCATCGGCTCCCCGGAAGAAAGTCCCTTGCTGGTATTGATTATACTATACTTCGGCCGATGAGCTTCGCGCTTGACACCCCCTATAAGGAAGTGCTCGAGGAGGCCCGCACGGTCGCGTCCTCGGTTGAGCACCTCGCAGCCGAGGCCGACGCGATGAGCACGGTCCATCCCGGCATGCTCGAGGCGCTGCGGGCCGCCGAGCTGTCGAGCCTCATGGTCCCTGCCGCCTACGGTGGGCGCTTCGAGCAGGTCGACCCGCTCGCCGTCTGTGTCGCTCGCGAGGCGCTCATGGGCGTCTCCTCCCACTTGGACTCACTGCTCGCCCTGCAGGGCATCGGCAGCTTCGCGATCTCGGTGGGAGGCAGCGAGGAGCAGCGGGCGGAGTGGCTGCCGAGAGTGGCCCGGGCCGAGGTCCTGGCGGCACTTGCCCTCACCGAGCCGGAGGCAGGGTCGGACCTGAAAGGCCTGACGACCACCGTCCGGGTAGATGGCGAGGAGCTCGTGCTCGAGGGGCGCAAGGCCTTCATCAGCAACGCCGGGGCAGCTGGTTTCTACACAGTCCTCGCCCGCGAGGGCGAGGACTTCACCCTGGTGCTGGTACCCGCGGATACGCCCGGCGTCAAGATCACGCCGACGCCGGAGCTGATCAGCCCCCACGTGCTCGGCGACATCGTCTTCGACGCCGTGCACCTTCCCGCGAGTGCTCGCCTCGGGGCCGGCGGCGACGGCTTCGAGCTGGTCCTGGCGACGCTCGCCGTGTTCCGCGCGTCGGTCGCCGGCGCGGCGCTCGGCCTGGCCGAGGCGGCGCTCACCGAGGCCCACGACCACGCCTGGGGGCGGGAGCAGTTCGGCAAGCCGCTCGCCAAGCTCGGCGCGGTCACCGAGATGCTCGCCGCCTCGTGGACGGAAATCGAGGCGGCACGGCTGCTGACCTATAGCGCCGGCGAGCGGGCGCGGGAAAACCCGCGTGCCGCCCTCACCCGGTCCTCGATGGCGAAGCTGACGGCGAGCGAGACCGCCTGCCGCGTCGTCGACCGCGGGGTCCAGATCATGGGCCGCTTCGGTCTCGTCCACGACAGCAAGATGGAGCGCCTCTATCGACAGGCGCGCCCGATGCGGATCTACGAGGGCTCCTCGGAGGTCCTGCGCGTCTCGATCGCGCGTGCCTTCGGCTCCGAGGGGTTCCAGGTCTGAGGCCCCATATGGACTTCGAGCTGAACGACAGCGTCACGCTGGTTACCGGGGCCGGGCGCGGCCTCGGGCGCGCCGCCGTCGACGCCCTCGTCGCGGAGGGCGCCCGGGTGGCGGCGGTGGCGCGTGACCCTGCCGCCGTGGCGGAGCTGGAGGCGATCGACCCGGAGCGGGTGGCGGGTTTTTCCTGCGACATGCGCGACGACGCGGAGCTCGCGGCCCTGCCGCAGCAGGCGGTCGAACGCTTCGGGCGACTTGACGCCGTGGTCAACAACGCCGGCATCGCCCCGGCCGGGCAATTCGTCGAGCAGGACCAGGAGGTCTTCGACGACGTGATGGCGATCAACGTGCGGGCGCCGGCGATCCTCAGCCGGGCCGCGGGCCGGATCATGTTGGCGCAGGGCTCCGGCAAGATCGTCAACATCGCCTCCACCTCCGGCCTGCTCGGCAAGCCGACCCTGGTCGCCTACTCGGCCTCCAAGGGAGCGATCCTGCAGTTCACCAAGGCGTTGGCCGCGGAGTGGGCGCAGCGGGGCGTGCAGGTAAACGCGATCGCCCCCGGCGCATTCGAGACCGACGCCCAGCGCGCCGTCACCGAAAACCCCAAGGTGATGGAGCGACGGCTGCGGAAGATCCCGGCGGCGCGGATGGGCGACCCGTCGGAGATCGGGCCGCTGGTTTGCCTGCTCTGCTCGCCGCTCTCGAGCTACGTCACCGGCTCGGTCTTCGTCGCCGACGGAGGCGAGTCCTCGAAGCTCTGATGATCGTCGACACCCACATCCACGTCTGGCCGGACAAGATCGCCAAGCTGGCGCTCGGCAACCCCTCGACCGACCTGAAGCGCTTCGGCGACGGTACGGTCGCGAGCGCCGAACGCTGCATGGCTGCCGCCGGCATCGATCGCTCGGTCTGCCTCGCGGTCGCCAACGAGGCCGGGCGCGTGGACAGCGCCAACCGCTTCGCAGGGTCGCTCGACCCCAGCCGCTTCGTGCCGTTCGGGACCGTGCATCCCGACCTCTCGGTGGAGGAGAACCTGGCGAGCCTGCGCACCCACGGGATTCGCGGCGCCAAGATCCACCCCCTGTTTCAGGGCTACTCACTGGACGATCCCCGCCTTTGGCAGATCTTCGACGCGATGCAGGGGGAGTTCGCGATCATCGTCCACGTCGGCCAGGGCGGCTCCGCCGAGGCGAATGCCCGCTGCACGCCGGCGATGCTGCGCCAGGTGGCCCTCAACTTCCCGGACCTCGACATCGTCGCCTGCCACTTCGGCGGCTACCGCCTGCTCGACGAGGCCGAGGACCTGGTGGTCGGGCTGCCGATCTACCTCGACACCTCCTGGCCACCCAGCTTCGCCGCGATCGACCCGCAACGGGCGCGGCGGCTGATCGAGCGGCACGGCCCCGACAGGGTGCTGTTCGCGACCGACTGGCCAATGGCGGATCCGACCGCCGAGATCGAGGCGGTGCGCGAGCTCGGGCTCTCCGACGAGGACACCGCCGCGGTGCTCGGCGGCAACGCGGTGCGTCTGCTCCGTCTGTCCGCCGAGGCCTGACCGCGTGAACGACGTCGCCCGCCTCGTCCGCCGCCAGCTCGGCGCGGACCTGAGGGCGCTGCCGGCGAGCCTCGCCGCCCGCGCCGGAGGCAGCCATCGACTGGCCCGCGCCGGGACGATCGCCGAGTTGCGCACGGCGGCGGGCCGGGCGCTGCCGCCGGTGATCTTCGACTTCGTCGACGGCGGCGCGGGCGACGAGACCGCCGTCGCCTGGAATCGGGCCGACCTCGAACGGCTGGCTCTCCTTCCCCGCGCATTGGTCGACGTCACCGAGGTCGACAGCTCGACCACGGTTCTCGGCAAGAGGGTCTCGACCCCGATACTCGCGGCGCCGACCGGGCTCTGCGGACTCGTCCACCCCGACGGCGAGATCGCACTCGCCCGTGCCCTGCGGACGGTGGACTCCGTCTACTCGCTGGCCGCGATGTCCTCCTACACGATCGAGGAGGTGGCCGACGCGGCGCCCGGATCGGTCTGGTTCCAGACCTACCTGTGGCGCGATCGCGGCTTGGTCGCGGAGTTGCTGGACCGCGCCAGGGCGGTCGGCATCGAGACGCTGATCGTCACCGTCGACGTGCCCCGCTCGGCGGCGCGCGACCGCGACCGACGCAACGGCTTCGGGTTGCCCCCGCGCGCCACGGCGCGCACCGTCGCCGCCTCACTGCGACGGCCGCGCTGGACCTGGAACGCGGTGCGCAGGCCGCGGCTCGCTGCGGCCAACGTCGCATCGTCCGGGCACGACGCGGTCAGCGTCGCCGCCTACGTCGACCGCCAGTTCGACCCGGCGGCGGACTGGCGCTACCTGGAGTGGCTGCGCGCCCGGTGGCCCGGAAAGTTGCTCGTCAAGGGCATCCTGCGGCCGGCCGACGCGGTCGCCGCGGTCGGCCTCGGGGCGGATGCGATCGGGGTCTCCAACCACGGCGGCCGCCAGCTCGAATACGCCGCCTCGGCGATCAGCGCGCTGCCCGCGGTGGCCGAGGCCGTCGAGGATCCGGTCGAGGTGTATCTCGACGGCGGCGTCCGCCGCGGCAGCGACGCGCTCAAGGCGATCGCGCTCGGAGCCCGCGCCTGCATGGTGGGGCGACCGCTGCTCTACGGGCTCGGGGTCGGCGGCGAGGCGGGGGCACGGCGCGCCGTCGACCTCCTCACCGGCGAGTTGCGGGCGACGATGGCGCTCGCCGGGGTGCCGCGCCTCGCCGACGCGGACCGCGACCTGGTTGAGGTGGGCGGGCCGCGATGAAGGTCTACGAGGCGATCGCGGCGGTGGTGCGCCGCGAAGCCACTGGCGCTGTCTTCGGGCTGATGGGAGACGGCAATTTGAAACTGATCCCTCGCCTCACCGACCTCGGTGTCCCGTTCTATGGTGCGCGCCACGAGTGCGGCGCGGTGGCGATGGCCGATGGCCACGCCCGGGTCGCCGGCGAGGTCGGCGTCTGCACCTTCACCCAGGGCCCCGGCCTCACGAATGCGCTCACCGCGCTGGTCTCGGCGCGCCGCGCCCGCGCCCCTATGGTGGTCCTGAGCGGAGACACGCCGACCGCGGTCGCCGGCCTTCCGCAGGACATCGAGCAGTTGCCCTTCTTCGCGGCGGCCGATGTCCCCGTCCTCGAGCCCACCGCCGCCGACGCCGCGGCGGTGGTCGAGACGGCGTTTGCCCGCGCCCGGGCCGAGCGCCGTCCCGTCGCCCTCGATCTTCCGACCGACCTGCAGGAGCTCGAGACCGCCCCCCCGGCCTCGGCACCGGCGACGCGGCCGGGGCCGGCACCGGCCGCACCCGACCCGGCCGAGCTCGACGCCGCGGCCGGGGCGCTCGCCGCCGCCGAGCGCCCCGTGATCCTTGCCGGCCGCGGCGCCTTGTTCGCCGGCGCCGAGGGCGCCGCGGTCGCGCTCGCCGATCGCACCGGGGCGCTGCTCGCCCACTCCCTGCCGCTGAAGGGCTGGTTCGCCGGCCACTCCTACAACCTCGGGATCGCGGGTGGCTTCGCCACCGAGGTGGCGCAGCGCCTGATCGGGGCCGCCGACTGCATCCTGGTCCTCGGAGCCTCGCTCAATCACTTCACGTCGCGCGGCGGCACCCTGTTCGATCCCACCGCGACGATCGTCCAATGCGACGTCGATCCGGCTTCCTTCGGCCGGTACGTGCCACCAACGATGACGGTCCTCGGCGACATCGCCGCGGTCATCCCGTCGCTGACCGAGCGCCTGGCGCCGGCTCCGGGATACCGGACCGACGCGGTCGCCAGCGAGATCGCCGCCGCCCGCGAGATGCCCGAGCCGACCGACGCAGAGACCGGCACGCTCGACCCGCTGGTGCTCTCCTCCCGGATCGACACCATGCTCCCCGGCGAGCGGAACCTGGTCGTCGACGGTGGCCACTTCATGGGGTTCCCATCGATGGCGATCGACGTCCCGGAGCCCTCCGGTTTCGTCTTCACGCTCGACTTTGGCTCGATCGGCCTCGGCCTCGGCGCGGCGGTCGGGGCCGCCATCGCCCGCCCAGACCGGGTGACCGCGGTCGCGGTCGGCGACGGCGGCCTCATGATGAGCCTCGGTGAGCTCGATACCGCGATCCGCTACTCGCTGCCACTGCTGGTCGTGGTCTACGACGACGGCGCCTTCGGCGCCGAGATGCACTTCCTGCGGATGCTCGGGATCGACGACGCCGAGTCCCTGTTCAAGACGCCGCCCCTGGCCGCCGTGGCCAGGGCGATGGGGGCCGACGCCATCGCGATGGGCGATCTCGGCGACCTCGACGAGGTCGGGGCGCGCGTCGAGCACGGTTTGGAGAGACCCCTCCTCCTGCACTGCCCGGTAAGCCGCGACGTCCGCGCCGCCTGGCTCGAGGAGGCCTTCGACCGCGGCACCCACTGAGCGCCCGGCCCACTCAGTGGTCGTAGACGATCAGGCCGCGCACGTTCCTGCCTGCGCGCATGTCGGCGTACCCCTGGTTGATCTCCTCCAGCGCGTAGGTTTTGGTGATCAGCTCGTCGAGCATCAGCGTCCCCCGCATGTACAGATCGAGCAGCATCGGGATGTCGTTGCGCGGATCGCAGGAGCCGAAGAGCGTCCCCTGCAGTCGTTTGTTGGACATGGCGAACGAGAACAGGTCGAGGGTCACCTCGGTCTGCGTCACGGGGGCGGCCGAGGTGAATGCGATGACGCCACCCTTGCGGACGAGCCGCTGGGTGCCGTCGAGAAGCCTGCCGTCGCCGACCCCGACCGTGAATACGGCCCGGTCGGCAAGGCGCCCCGCGGTGAGGCCGATCACCATCTCCTCGGCCTCCTCGAGGCTCCCCGCGGTGTGGGTGGCGCCGAAGGCGAGGGCCTGCTCGCGCTTGAAGGGCACCGGGTCGACCGCGACGATCTGGGCGGCGCCGGCGTGCCTGGCCCCCTGCACCGCGTTGATGCCCACGCCGCCGGTGCCGACCACGACCACGGTGTCGCCGATCCTGGTCTCGGCCGCGTAGACCGCCGACCCCCAGCCGGTCGGCACGCCACAGCCGACCAGGGCCGCCTTGTCGAGCGGAATGGCCGGGTCGATCTTGATGACCGCGTCGACCGGCGCAACGCAGTAGGGGCAGAAGGTGCCGAGGTAGGACATCGCGCCGACGCCGTGGCCGCCGGCGTGGATGCGGTGGGTGCCATCCGGGGCGTGGCCCTCGAGCACCCCGGCGCCGAGGTCGCAGAGGTTCTGTTCGCCGGCGACACAGGGAACACAGTGGCCGCAGGAGGGCAGAAACGAGAGCACCACATGATCGCCGACCGCCACGTCGGTCACCCCGGGGCCGACCGCCTCGACCACCCCCGCCCCCTCGTGCCCGCCCAGCACCGGCGCCCATTCGAGCGGGATGTCACCGGTGTCGAGGTGGTCGTCAGAGTGGCAGAGCCCGGAGGCGGCGAGACGGATCAGCGCCTCGCGCTCCTTCGGCTCGTCGAGCTCGATCTCCTCGACGCTCCAACCGGAGTCCGTCCCCGGCTCCCAGAGCAGGGCGCCCTTGGTCTTCATCGTACCTAGACCCCTTGCAGGACCTTGGTCTCCAGGTGGGCCGCGATGCCCTCGGCTCCGCCCTCGCGCCCCAGTCCCGATTGCTTGTATCCGCCGAACGGTTGGACCAGGCAGATGTCCCAGCCGTTCAGGCTCACCTGGCCGCTGCGGATCCGCCGTGCAACCTGGGCACCGAGCTCGACGTCCCTGGCGAAAACGGCACCGGACAGGCCGTAGTCGGTGTCGTTGGCGATCTCGATCGCCTCGTCCAGCGACCCGAACGGGATGACGACGAGAACCGGTCCGAAGATCTCCTCGCGGGCGATCCGCATCGAGTTGTCGACCCCGGCGAAGAGGGTCGGCTCGACATACCAGCCACGGTCCAGGTGCCCGGGACGGCCGCCCCCGGTCACCAGGCGCGCCCCGTCGGCCAGGCCGGCCTCGATGTAGCCCTCCACCCGGGTGCGCTGACGCTCGGCCGCGAGCGGGCCGACCTCGGTCTCCGGATCTGCCGGATCACCCACCCGCAGCGCGGCGAGCTGGTCGGCGATCGCGGCGGTCACCTCCGCCTCGCGCTCGCGGGGAACGAGGATCCGGGTCAGCGCCGCGCAGACCTGGCCGGCATGACCGACGCCGGCGGGCACCAGCGTCGGCAGCACCTCGTCGAGATCGACGTCGTCGGCGATGATCGCCGCCGACTTGCCGCCGAGCTCGAGCGTTACACGGGCGATCCGCTCGCCGCAAATGCTCATGATCTTCTTGCCGGCGACCGTGCTGCCGGTGAAGGACACCTTGTCGACGTCGGGATTGCGGACCAGGTGCTCGCCCACCTCCCGTCCCGCGGGCATTACGCTGATCACGCCGTCCGGGAGCCCGGCTGCCGCCAGGGCCTCGGCCATCATCATCATGGTCAGCGGGCCCTCGGGTGCGGGCTTCAGGACGACGGTGCATCCGGCGGCGAGCGCAGGTGCGATCTTCAGTGAGGCCGTCGTCACGGGGCCGTTCCAGGGAATGATGGTGGCCACCACGCCGACCGGCTCGCGGATCAAAGTCACCTCTCCGTCGATGCCGGGGCGTCGCTCCTCGAAGTCGAACGCCTCCAGCCAGCGGGCGTTGTTCTCCCAGATTTCGAGGGCGCGCTGGTGGAAGGTCGTGCTGAGGTCGGTAGGTGCGCCGATCTCGGCGGTGAAGGTCGCGATCATCTCATCGAGGCGCGCAGCGATCTGGTCCCTGATGCGGCGCAGGGCGGCGGCGCGCTCCGGTGCCGCCATGGTGGGCCAAGGACCGTTGTCGAAGGCCTCGCGGGCAGCGGCGACGGCGGCGTCCATGTCGGCGTCGGCGGCTTCCGGCACCACCGCGATCGTCTCCTCGGTGACCGGAGAGACGACCTCGATGGTCCGCTCCGAGTCGGGCCTCGCCCACCGCCCTCCGATCAGCAGCTGGTCGTAGCCGCCGCGCTCGCGCAGCGCCTCGCTGGTATCGGCCATTCCTCACCCTCTCTCTCGAAGCAAAATAATTGTTATCAGAGTAATTCTCTTTCTGTCTCGCCGTCAACAGCGCGAGCCGGCCAAACCGCTCGATCAGGGGATACTGGTCGGGCTCAGACGCGTTCGATCAGCGTCGCGGTGCCGAGGCCGCCACCGCAGCACATCGTCACCAGGCCAAGCCGCTCGTCGCGGTCCTCCAGCTCGTGCAGCAGCGTGGTGACGAGCCGGGCTCCGGTCGAGCCGAGGGGGTGACCGAGCGCAATCGCACCGCCGCGAGGGTTCACCGCCTCGAGGTCGGCGCCGAACTCCTTCGCCCAGGCGAGCACGACCGGCGCGAAGGCCTCGTTTATCTCGACCACGTCGATTTCCTCCAGGGAGAGGCCGTTGCGTTCGAGGATGTGGCGCGTCGCCGGCATGGGACCGGTCAGCATCGTCACCGGGTCGACGCCGAGGACGACCTGGTCGACGACCCGCGCCCGGGCCTTCAGACCCAGAGCCGCCGCCTTCTCTGGCGAGGCTATGAGGATCGCCGCGGCGCCGTCGGAGATCTGGGAGGAGTTGCCGGCGGTCACCCGGCCGTCCTCACGGAAGACGGCCTTCAGCGCCGCGAGCGCCTCGAGGCTCGACTCCGCGCGGATGCCCTGGTCGCGGGTGTGCGTCTCCTCGCCGACCTCGATCGGCAGGATCTCCCGGGCGAACTCGCCCGCGTCTGTGGCGCGCCGGGCGCGCTCTTGGGACTGCAGCGCGAACTCGTCCATCTCCTCGCGGCCGATCCCCCAGCGATCCGCGATCATCTCCGCGCCGACGCCCTGCGGGACAAGGTCGTAGCGGTCGAGCAGCTCCTCGGTGAAGCCGCGGCCCCACTGCTCCTGGGCACGCTCGTTGACCGAGAACCCGACCCTGCCCATGTGCTCCACCCCGGCCGCGACGACCATGTCATTCATCCCCGAGGCGACCTGCAGGGCCGCAAAATGGAGCGCCTGCTGACCCGAGCCGCAGCGGATATCGACGGTTGTCGCGCCGGTCGTCTCGGCCAATCCCTTCTGCAGCCAGGCGCTGCGTGAGATCCCGCTCGATTGCTCGGCGATCTGGTATACGCAGCCCGCGATCGCGTTGTCGACCTCGGCCGAGTCGACCTCGGCCCGACGGAGGACCTCCTCGTAGCAGCGGCCCAGCAGGTCGGCCGGGTGGACGTCGCGGAAGATCCCCTTCTCACGGTGACCGCGGCCGACCGGAGTACGCACAGCCTCGATGATCAGCGCTTCGCGCCCGTTCAGCATCTCGCTCCTCTCTGGCGGCTGTGGTCGCCCAGAGCGGGAGACCACCAAGAATCAGTACAATCCATGATAAGAGATATCCGAGTTCTACGTACTTGGTCCCTGCACGGCGAAAGCCGGTGGGCCGGGTTGAGGTCTCGGAGCTTCAGCCCGATCGCTCGTCCGTCTCGATCCTGAGAACTGGGCCCTACCCCTTGACCTGGCCCGTTCAGGCACTCGTGCCTGAAAGTGGCGTAGAAATTCGCCCCGGTTAATGCGATCGCCCGGAAAACGACATGGCGATTTGCAGGGAAAGCGGGAGGAGCGGGAGCGACGGGACTCGAACCCGCGACCTCCGGCGTGACAGGCGCCCGGGCGCAATCTCGGGTCAGCCGCGAAAAGCCTCTTTTACAGGTATTTCTTCGAGGGTCGAAGCTAGATCTTGCCTGAAGCATGCGCCGACATACGCCCACGTGTCGCCATTTCGGGCACTCCGTGCGGCGAGTGCCTCAACGAGCGAGGCCCGGTTGATCGGGGCCAACTCACAGCTGGCAGGGAGGGATCTGGATCTCCTCTCTTGACGAAGCGTGGAACCACGCGAGTAACATATCCTCTCGGTGGATCCGGGTCTTCTCATGGCGTTCGGAAACGTCCCTGGGCTCGTCAACTGATAGCCGTCGGGCAACCGCTCCGAGAGAGGCCCTCTCCGCCGGTCGGGGAGGGTCTTCTCTCTTTCTCAAATAGAGGGAGGTTGTTCGATGGACCTGGTCAGCTCAGAGCTTCCCCTGAGCACCCGCTGGGCGATCGCGAAGGCGATGTTGGCGCGCGGCAACCCGGCGTAGAGGGCGGTGTGGAGGATGACCTCCTTGATCTCGTCCTCGGTAAGCCCGTTGCGCAGTGCCGCCCGGACGTGCATCTCGATCTCGTTCTCGGCGCCGAGCGCGACCAGCGCGGCGAGGGTGGCGATGCTGCGCGAGTGGCGGTCGAGGCCGGGGCGGTCCCAGATCTCGCCCCAGGCGTAACGGGTGATGAAGTCCTGGAAGTCGGCGGTGACTTCATCCTTGCCGGCCTCGGCACGGTCGACGTGGTCGTCGCCGAGTACTTCGCGGCGCACCTTCATGCCTCGCTCGCGATCGCCGGCGGTGCTCATGAGGTCTGGTCCTGTCGATCGGGCCGGGGCAGCCGGGCGCGGATGAGGTCGGTGACCGCCGCCGGCCGCTCGAGGTTGCCGAGGTGGGCGGCATCCGCGACCTCGACGAACTCGGCTCCCGGGATGCCGGCGGCGAGCGCGCGGCCGACCTCGGGCGGACAGGCGGAATCCTCGGCGCCGGAGACGACCAGGGTCGGGACGGTGATCCTGCCCAGGTCCTCGCGCAGGTCGAGATGGGCGACGACCTCGGTCGCCGCCGCGTAGCCGGCAGGCGGCGTGGCGACCATCATCTCCCGCATGCGGGCGCGCAGGTCGGGGTCGACCCCGTCGGTGAACCAGCGGTCGAGGACGGCGTCGGCGACCGCCTCGACGCCTTCGGCGCGGACGGTGGCGGCGCGTTCGAGCCACGGATCGGGTGGGCCGAAGTACGGGGAGGTGAAGCAGGCGAAGACGCGCTCGACCCGCCCGGGCGCGTGGGCGGCAAGCCAGACCGCGGTGGCGCCGCCGAGCGAGACGCCGGCGAAGCTCGCCTCGCCGACGCCGAGCGAGTCGAGCAGCGCCAGCACGTCGCCGCCGAGGTCGGCGAGCGCCCAGGGGCCCCCGGGCACCGGCGACCCGCCGTGGCCGCGGGTGTCGCAGCGGATGATCCGCAGGTCGTCGCGTGTCCCGCACCCGGATAACCGGACACTTGGTTGAACAAATCGATCATCGCACCCGGGTCGAGCCGGCACCCTCGTCGCGGGCGGCGAGGAACCCCTCTCGAGCTTCGATCGGCGTGCGGTAGCCGTGCCTCTCGAGCAGCCACTCGCGGTTGTAGAGGCGGCCGAAGTCCCGCACCGCGGCGCGCAGCTGCTCGAAGGTCTCGAATCGCTCGATCCACAGCACCTGCTCCTTGAGCGCCTGGATCGCCCGCTCGGCGCATCCGTTCGTCTCGGGCTCGTAGTGGAAGGCGGGCGAGCGGGCGATCCCCAGGTGGTCGATCTCGGCCTGGTAGTGGTCTGAGCGAAAGCAGGGCCCGCCGTCGTAGCGCAGCGCGAGCCCGGCGGCAACGGCCGCCTCGACCGAGCCGAAGCGCTCGGCTGTGACCTCGCGAAGGAGATCGGCGGCGGCGAAGCGGTCCATGCGGTGGGCCGCGTCGAAGAACAGCTCGCCGGTGCCGTGGTCGACGATCACGAAGACCGCGCAGCGGCCGTCCTGATCGCTCCAGGCCTCGGTCGCATCCGTTGCCCACAGGGTGTCGGGCGTCTCGACGGTGATCGTGCCCGTGTGCAGGCGCGCGGCGCGCTTTCTCACCTGCGGGGTCGGGGCGAGGACCCCGTCCTCGCGCATCAGCCGCAGCACCCGCTTGCGCGAGGCACGGATGCCGCGACGGCGCAGGCGCGCCCAGACCTTGCGATGGCCCTCGCCGTTGAAGGGCGAGTCCTCGATCGTGCGGTGGATCTCGGCGCGCAGGCAGGCGTCGGGCATCGCGCCCACCGGCCCGCGCTTGCGATGCGCCCGCTCGCCGACGGCGCCCTCCCGTTCGCGCCGGACACGCTCGAAGGCCGCCGAGCGCGAGACGCCGGCGATCCGGCAGACGGTGCCGAGCCGGTGCCCGGTCTCGGCGCTCACCTCGACCGCCTCTCTGACCGTGGAGCCCCCTTTTTCCCCAAGAGGGCTCGGAGGGTGTCGATCTCGATCGCCTGCTCGCCGATCTTTCGCTGCGCTTCGCGCAGCTCGCGCTCTTCGGGCGGGGCGGCCCTTGCCTTGAGGCCCTCGCGGCCGGCGGCGAGGAAGTCCTCCCGCCAGCGGCTGATCGCGCCGGCCGGCTGGCCGCACTCGCGGGCGAGCGCGTCAAGCGACTCGCCGCGCAGCAGCCGCAGCACCACCCCTTCCTTGCGGCGCGAGGACCAGCGCACCTCCCGCTTGCCTTCGGCTGCGCGCTCGGCGCGCTGGTCCTCGGCAGGCTCCCCTCCGTTGTTGGCCACCCGGTCCTCCGTTGTTGCTGACACCCGACACCTCCGTGTCTATTTGGGTGTCCGGTCGGAACCGGGTGCGGGACAACACGAGACACCCGTGGCGCAAATCTCCGGCCGGAACCGCGAAGAGGGCCGAGGAGGCCCGGCCCTTCCAGCCTTCGATTGAGAGCCCGATCACGAAGCTCGGTCGCCGGATAACGGGGAATTACGGAAACCCAGGCGCGAAACTGAACAGCTTCCGTACAACAGGACCCCGCGCAAGCCGGTGCGCTGCGGATACTGGTCCAGCTTGAGTCGCAGGTGAAAGTGGACCCGATGAGTCCGACAACGCCATTCGCCAGGGGTTGGTTCACCAACTCTTAGCTTGCAGGTCGAGATTCGGGGACCTCGACCGCGCCGTGTGAGCCGTGGACGGCGAAGCGGGGTCCCGCGGTCACGTCCCATAGCGCGGTGTAGGAGCGCGGCGGACGGAATCTCGTCGCCACTGCGGCCACCGACCGAAAGTCGACCGCGACTCAAGATCTCTTCGGTCGAACCAAGCGGTGGCCCGCGACACGAACCCCCCGCTCGCTAAGCAGCGCCTCCCACTGCTTCTTCCTGCCGATCGACTGCGTGTGACCGAACAGGCCAGCCTTCTCCTCCTGACGGGTCAGTGCTCGGAACTTTGCATAGCGCTCATCATCAGCGGCGATGAGCAGCTCCTTTCGATGGAGGATCGGGGGGTTTGGATGGCGAGAGTAGTCGCGGTAGTCACATCGCAATCCATCGATCCTCACGATGTACCCCGAGCGCAGCGAGGGGTGGGCAAGCCGATCGAAATCCGGATACTCGAGGTACGACACGGTGGGGCGGTCGAGATGGATCTTGACGACAGTCGCCGAGTCCAGGTCGCCGATCAAGCGCCGGGCGACACCGTCGAGCACCCGCAGAACCGGTGGCAGGATGGCAATTCCATCGCTGTGCACGTAAAGGGCCTGCGGCATCTGCTTGCCGACCGGAGAGGCCAGAGCGGCCTCTCGAATGCGGTCCTGGTTCGACAGCTCGGCGAGAAGCCGGTCCGCCTGCCTACAAGCCGCCGCGTAGCTGCCGAAGAGGTCGCGGATATCGAGGCGCGTCTCCGCCGGCAAGTCGCGGGAACGCGGCCGGCGGTCGAAGCGGGAAAGGGCAAGGTAGACGAGCAGATCACGGGAGCGCTCATCCCGGATCCGGTCCCACCGCTCCGTCCCGCTGACCCTGCGAACCGTGGCGAAGGCGCTCCGCAACGTCCCGAACTCGGCCTCAATCGCCTCGCTGCCATCCAGCTCGTGACCACGCGGCAACCGACCGCGCTCGGCTACGAAATCGACCAGCGGCTCAAGCAGGTCGCCGTGCTGGGCCAATAGCTCTCGACTGATCGAAGCCTTGGCATACCGCCGCACTCGTTTCAGCACCCATATCTCCTCGAAGGCCGGGCGGCGGAAGACAAGGAAGACGCCCGGGGCGGCGGCGACCGAGCGCGACCCCAAGGCGCCCTCGATCCAGCTGCCCAGCTCAGTCTGGGTGTAGAGCTTCTGAAAGGTCCCGATCGAGGTTCGGAGGCCGTCGCGGAACGGGATACCCTCAAGATCTGGCGCATCGGACTTCAAGCGGGCACTGACGATCAGGACCCGGCGTGCTAGCTCCCACGCTCGGCAAACCGTCTGGCGGCGCTCCTCTGGCTCCTCAATGACGTTTACGACGTAGCCGAGGTTGACCACGTCGCTCGGCTCGCGTCTGCCGCCCGGTCGGTGGAACGGATCCCAGCCCTCGCAGCGAACACCTAACCGGCGCAGCCGCTCGACGTCTCCGCCTTTCCCGCAGCCATAGTCGAGCACGGTGGTCTCGGAGGCATCAATCAGGCCATCTTCGACGGCCAACCTGATCGGACGCGAGAGCGAGACGCGGGCCAGGGCAGCACGAGCCCGCAGGGTCGCATCGCCCTCACCCACTGCTTGCTGCAGGCTGGGATGCAACCGCCTTCTTGAGTAGCTCGCGCACGCCGCTCCCGCGTCTGGTCCTCGGCCCTTCCGCGACTTTCAATGCCGGGTCTCCGATCAGGTAGCCGATCCCCCGGTGGAGATGGAGGAGCAGCTGGCGCTGGACCGTTTTCGGGCCGGGGCGCAGGCCGTCGGCCACACAGCGCTGGCGCAACAGATCGAGGTAGAGATCGGAGTTGGGTCCGGCGAAAGTCCGCCACTCGATCTCAATCCCACCCTCCGTGGGAATAGGTACGTCGGGCGGACGTGTCGGCTCCGCCAGTGACCGACAGAGCGCCCAACGACCGAGCTCGTTCCAGTGTTTCAGTCCGGTGCGGCGCTTCAGGGTGATCAGCTGGTCCTTTCCGGCCGGGGAAATGCGCACCGTCTCAATCATGCGGAGATCAGGTCGAGGTAGCCGTCGAGGATTCTGGTGCGTCCCCGGGCGTCGTTGTCGAGCCGCCTCTGGGCGCCGATGCTCGGGCGCAAGAGCGCGTGCAGCTCACCGTCGATCTCGGTATCGGTCGAGAGCACCACAACCTGGTGGCTGGCTGCTGGCAGGTAGCGCTGAACGACGTGCTCGCGGTGGCCCGCGTCGAGCCGGCCCAGCGGCGTGTCGATCACCACCGGCAGCGGCAGCCCCGCCGCACGCGCCAGCGCCCACAAGAGCGAGAGCGCGGTGAGCTGCCGCTCGCCAGCGGAGAGAGAAGCCGGGCGGATCTCCCCCCGACCGCCGTAGAGCGAGACCGCGAAGGTTTCCGGATCGATGGCGACGCCCTGGATCAAGCGGTCCTTGCGCAACAGCAACTCCAGGCATTGCATCGTGTAGTCGGAAATCCTGCCGACGTGGCGTTCGGCGATCCGAGTCCGCAGTAGTCCAAGCGTGTCCCGGGCCCGCTCGGCGTGCCGGGTAACCCGCTCGGCCCGCTCGCGAGAGTCCTCAGCGTCGGCAAGGCGGGCGAGCTCGGCGTCGCGGCGGCCGCGGGCGGCCTCTGCCGCCGTTTCGTTCGCAGCCAGCAGCTTGCGCTCACCTTCGACCCGCTCGCGGAGCTCGTCCAGCTGTGCCGCCGTCTGCTCCGCTTGCTCGATGAGCAATGCCACCGACTCGTCGTGCGGGATCTTCGAGATTCGGCGGTCGAGCTCATCGCTGCGTCTGACCGCCTCACCGAGACCGTCGAGCGCCTGCATCACCTCGAACCGCCAAGAGGTCAACCGCTCTTCGCGAACAGCCTGGATCTCTTCCGGAGATGAACTCGGGTGGAACGCGGGGGCCGCCTCCGCCCCGCGCCGCGCTTTGCGCTCGTCGGCCAGAATCGACTCCAGCTGCTCGAAGCCCCCCCCGCCGAGCCTCGCCAGTTCGTCCAAGAGCCAGATGTCACGCTTGGCGATCACGGTGTCGAGGTCGCGCGCGACCTTGCTCTCGTGGCTCTGTTCGGCCGTCGCCAGAACATCGCCGAGAAGATCCGGAACCAGCGCCAGCGGAGCGAGCGCGTCGCCGGCTAACTTGCGGAGCTGCACCCACGCGAGCCCCTCCTCGTCGGCGAACTCCCCGGCTCGCGCCTCCAGCTCGGTACGTTCGGCAACAAGGTCTCCCCCCACCGCCCGCATTGCGCCTCGCACACGCTCATATTCCTCCTCGAGCGTCTCCAGCTCTGCCTCCAGCGTCTCAACCCGTTCCCCCGTGCTAGCGGCGAGCTCAAGTGCCGCGTCGAGCGCCGTCTGCTTCTTCTCCAGCTCGTCCGAGGAGTCGACACGGGCCTCACGCAGCACCCGCCGCTGCACCGCGACCAGGTCGGTCTGCAACTGGGCGACGAGGTCGAGTCCGAGCAACGAGCCAACAGCCGTGCGGAGCGAGTCGGCCGCTGACTCGAGATCGGCCAGCGCCTCGATCTTCTCGCCGTCGAAGAAGAAGAGGCGGGCGACGCCGAGCGGGGCGATCTGCTCGATCGTCTCGTCCCAACTCTCGCTCAGCTCACCATCGTAGGCGTCGCCGACGAAGACATCGAGCTGCTCGCCGTTGCTGCGGGCATTCGCCTTCCAGCGCCGGCGGACGGTGATGCGAGCGTCGTCGGCGAGTCCTGGCACCGTCAGAACCAGCTCCAGCGAGGCTTCCTGTCGCTCGTTGTTGACGCTGTCGACAAGAAAGGCGCCGTAAGATCGGTACCCGCCGAGCTCCGAAAGCGCTCGTGCTCCGTAGAGGATCTGGAAAAGCGACCGGACCAGGGTCGTCTTCCCGGCCCCGTTCAGTCCACCCACCAAGGTCACGGGACGGCGCTCGTCATGAGCGAACTCAAGTGTCTGGCGGTCCGCGTACGGGCCAACGCCGTCCAGCGTCAGCGCGTGGAGGATCACTGCTTCCTCCCCGGCACGGTCAGGGGAGATGACTCCACCTCACGGCGCCTGCGCCTGCGCTGAGCCAGGTTCAGCGCGTCGTCGGCGTCCTCGAAGAAGTGTCGCTCGATCGTCGTTTCGAGCTCGTCGAGCAATCCGCGGCGCCGCAGACTCAGCTTCTGCTGGCGCTCGACGTCGAGCAGGTCGCGCACCAGCTGGTAGTGGAGATTGCTTCCGCAGAGGTCGCGCAACTCCCGCAACTCGTCGGCGCCGAGAGGTAGATGCGGGCTGAGTCGCTCTTCCTCGGTCTCGAACGGCTCCCCCATCGCCTCCTCGTAGACGACCGGAAGGCGGTCCTCGAACTCGTGCTTGTCGACCACCCAGATGCGGCGGATCTCGCACAACTCATCACGCGAAATTAGCTGGGTGTCGCGGACCTCCTCGGGGGCGTGCTCACGGATGTAGCGCTGGGCCTCGAGCAGCTCGCGCAGCCACCTTTCGCGCGACTCCTGCGTGTAGGGACCGTGGATGAGGCGATCACCGTGTAGCTGGACCCGCCCGGAGAAGCGACGGAAGTCCCGCAGATGGCGGTCGTCGCTGACGTCGAGCTTGTCGCGCAGCTCGAGCAGCGGCAGCATCCACTCCTTCTCCTCGTCATTCTGGATCATCGCCGCCATCGACTTGTCCTTCTCGACCAGCGTGCAGGTCCAACAGCCGAAGCGGCTGTCGCCGCAGCTCGGCGTCGAAGAGTCGACGACGAGCGGGCACTCACCATCCTCTGAGGCCCCCTGGTACATGCTCAGCAGATCCTTGTTGTCGTAGCCCCAGGGGTTTGGCTCCTGCATGAGATAGGTCCAGACGTCGTCGTTCGACCAGTCCTCGATCGGCGAGTAGACGAGTGAGTTGGGCAGGCTGGCGTTGGGCGAGAGAAAGTCCCGGACGCGGGTCTTCTCCTGGCGCTGCATCGTGCGGGCACGAGCCTGGCTCTCGGCCTTGCGGACACCAAGTACGAGGATCGCCTCGCCGTGATCGGCGACTACCTGGCGGATGAAGTCATTCGACGGGTTGATCTTCATTCGCTCGGTGCACCAACGGAACTTTGGCCGCGGTGCCGGGTAGCCCTTGCCGATCAGATTTACCCAGAACGTGTCGGAGGTCTTGGGGGTGAGGCGGTTCGTGGTGAGCGGCATCTCCAGCTCCTCCGCACGCTGACTCATCACCTCCAGCGAGCGACCCACCCAGGCCGCAACCACCGGGTTCTCGACCAGGGTGTCGGTGGTGATCACGAAGACCGGCTTGTGGCGCTGCCCGGTCGCCAGCCCCGCCAGCGCCGTCCAGACCAGCTGCAAGGTCGCGGTCGAATCCTTGCCGCCGCTGTAGCCGACCACCCAGGGGACATCGTCTTCAAGGTAGAGACGCTGGGTCGTAGCGACGAGGTCGGCGACCGCCTGGCCGTAGCCCGTGTCCGCGAAGGCCGATCCGCTCATCTCGCTACCGTTGGCCCGTGATTCAGGGCGGCGCACTTCTTCATCACTCGAAAATACCGTCGTCCGCGGCGCAGAAAGATCCAGACCGCGCCGTCTACCTCGACACCTGCGCCACCACCCCGCTCCTTCCGGATGTCCTCGAAGAGATCGGCCGCTATCTGGCCATCGAGTACGGCAATGAGGGGAGCCGCACCCACGAGTACGGGGCCGCAGCCCGGCGCCGCGTCAACCGCGCGCGCGAGGAGGTCGCCGTCCTCGCCGCCGCGCGGCCCGACGAGGTCATCTTCACCAGCGGCGCCACCGAGGCCAACAATCTGGCCATCCTTGGCCTTGCACCGGCCCTGAGAGCGAGCGGCAAGGGCCACGTGGTTACGACCGCGCTTGAGCACAAGGCGGTGCTTGAGCCATTCGCGCGATTGGAGGAGGAAGGCTTCGCCGTATCGCGGGTGACGGCAGGGGAGAGTGGCCTCGTCGACCCCGTCGAGCTGGCGGCGGCGGTCGGTCCGGATACCGGGCTGGTCAGCTTGATGGCGGCTAACAACGAGACCGGTGTCCTTCAGGATGTCCCCGCGGTCGCTGCCGCCCTACCCGAAGATGTCTACCTCCACGTCGACGCTGCCCAAAGCTTCGGCAAGGAGCCCGTGCCCCTGGCCGAACCACGGATCGACCTGGTGAGCGGCTCCGCCCATAAGCTGCATGGCCCGAAGGGGATCGGAACGCTCATCGCGCGCCGGCGCGGCTACCGGCGGCCGCCGCTTCGCGCGCTTACGGTCGGCGGTGGACAGGAACGCGGCCTGCGGCCGGGCACCGTGCCCGTCCATCTCGTCGCGGGCTTCGGCTCCGCCGCCGCTGCCGCCGCGGCGGAGCAAGGCGAGCGCCGGGCGGCCAACCTCGCTTTCCGCAAACGCACGCTGGCGGCGCTCGCCCCCCTCTCCCCCGCTTACAACGGCAACCCCGAGGCGACGCTTCCCCATGTGCTCAATGTCAGCTTCCCCGGGATCGACGCCGAAGCCGCGATCCTCGCGACCAAGAACCTGGTCGCGCTCTCCAGCGGCAGTGCCTGCAACTCGGGCAGTTTCGAGCGCAGCCACGTACTGGAAGCGATGGGCCTCAGCGGCGAGCGCCTCGATGGCGCACTGCGGATCTCCTGGTGCCACCTCACCGAGGAGCCTGACTGGCCGGAGTTCGTACGCCGTCTCCAGAACCTGCAGCGACAGTAGCGGGATAATCGGCGAATGACCGAGCTCGGTTCGGAATTCGCGCAGCGGTACGTGATCGAAGCGGAGATCGGTCGCGGCGGCATGGGGGTGGTCTACCGAGCGCGGGACCTCCAACTCGAGCGCGCAGTCGCGCTCAAGGTGCTGCGCGAGGAGGGCGCCGAAAAACCCGAGTTCAGGACCCGCTTCCAGCGCGAGATCGCGCTGGCGGCCTCCCTGTCTCATCCCTACATCGTTCCCGTCTACGAGGGCGACGTCGCCGACGGCCAGTTCTACTTCACGATGGAGCTCGTCGACGGCTCCGACCTTGACCGAATCTGTGGGTCGGCGCCCCTCGATCCCGGGCGCGCGGTGAAGCTTCTTCGCCAGGTCTGCGCCGCTCTCCAGTTCATTCACGAGAAGGGATACGTTCACCGCGACGTCAAGCCGACCAACGTCCTGATCTGGAACCCAGGCAGCGAGTGGGAGACGGTCAAACTCACCGACTTCGGGATCGCCCGCACCCTTGCCAATGACAGCGGACTGACCAAGTTCCAGCCAGGGTCCCCTCCCTACATGTCTCCGGAGGCGGTCGAGCACCACGAACAGACGCCGCTGTCGGACCAGTACTCGCTCGGAATCATGGCCTTCGAGCTGCTCAGCGGTCGTCGTCCGTTCCCCAAAGACCGGCTGCCGCGGGCACATTGTGACGACCCGGTCCCACCGCTCGGCGAGCTTGCCCCTGGGGTACCCGAGCCCGTCTGCGTAGCGGTTACGCGAGCGCTAGAGAAGGCACCCGCCGACCGCTTTCCGAACGTCAACGCCTTCGCCGCCGCCCTCAGCACTGCGACGAGCCGGCAACGCGCGCCAGCCGAGCCGCAGTCAGCGCATGCTCCATTGCAGGAAGAGATCGCTGCCGTTCTCGGGTCCGCCGGCACGCGCTGGGTTCAGTTCGAGGAGATCGCCCGCGAGGTGAACGAGCGCGGACGCTGCCCAGAGCAAGTGACGCCCATCGACATCGAGCGCCGGGCTGCGATCTATAGCAACCGCTTCCGTCGCCGCGGCGCGGCATTGAAGATACGCGAGAGGCGCTGAGTCAACCCTCCTGGCCCTGCTCGCCTTCCATCTCAGCGATTAGCCGTCCCAGCCCGGCGGTGCTGGTCACGTCGCGCGGATTCTCTGCCTCCAGGATCAGCTCGAGAATCACATCGGCGCGGTCGCGGGGCTTGTCCATCACCTGGTCGCGCAGTACAGCGAGCCCGCCATTGGCGTATTCAACGAAGAGCTGGCGGCGCTCGGCTCCCCGCTCGCGCCGCATGATCGCGATCTCATCCGCCTCGGCCGCCGCGATCAGGTCGGCGATGAAGGACGTACCATCTTCTTGGAAGACGCTCCAGCGGATCTCTTTGCCGCCTTTCTCGACCGGCTCGCGGCGACCTTTCTGGTAGCCGACGGCGGCAGCAAAAGCGATCGCAGCGGCGCGCGTCACGAACGGCCCTTCGTCGGTCAGGGCAACGAGCACCTCCTCCTTGTCCACCGGCAGGTAGACCCTGGGGTCGGCGCTTTCGCCGTTCATACTGCCTCGATCCGGGCCCACTCGGGGCCATCGTCGTAGACCACGAACTCGGTCGCGCCGCCGGGTAGCTCGATGTCCTCGGCCTTGTCGCGGTCGTTGGTGCTGTGCCGGATCACGTACTGTCTGCCGACTCGCGGCAGCAGCACGTCCCTGACCGCGCCAAGGCCCTGCGATTTCGACACCATCACTACCACCTGTGGCGCCAACTGGGGGATAGTGCGGGAGATCCGCTCCTGGTAGGAGGTGTCGAGCTTGCCGAATGGCGAGTCCATCACGACCGGGAAGATGCCTCCCGAGAACTCGCCGAGCACTCCGCCGGAGTCATTGTCCTGAAAGCGCTGGCGGGCGAAGTCGGCGACCGCGCCGACGAAGGCGAGGCTGAGGATCTGGCTCTCGCCGCTTGAGCGGGCGACATCGGATTCTTCGTCGCGTGGTTTGGTCAAGCGCAGCCGGAAGTCGCGGTCGAGCTGAGCCCGATAGTCCTTATACGAGGTTCCCGCGTATATGCGGGAGATCTCCCTGTCGAGGCTCGCGCGGACTTTCTCCGTCTCAGCCTCGAACACCGCCTCCAGCTCCAACCGGGCTTCCCGAGCCACCGCGACCCGCCGCTTTGCCCGTTCCGCCTCTGCATTCTTCGCCTCGGCCTTGAGAATGTCCCGTTCGGCGTCACCCTTTTCAGCCTCTAGAGTGCGCTTTCTTTCCAGGAGGACGCCTATCCGCATCGTGTCAACCTGGGAGGCGTCCTCAAGCTGCTCTCGGCGCCGCTCGAGCTGGCGGATTTCCTCGGAGTCGATCCGGCCCATCGTTTCCTTGATTTCGTCGAGCTGCTCGCGGATCGTCTGGCGACGGCGGCGATGCCGCTCCAGCTCGCCGTTGGTCTCGTGCAGGTAGTCATAGAGCCGGTCCCGCCTGCCAAAGACATGGCCGGCTTCGCCGCCGACTTCGATCCAGGTCTCCTCGGCAAGGCTGTCGCCTGCTTTGTCCATCCACTCCTCAACGCAGCGATAGGCGCTCCCGCCCTCGGTCAACTCGCGTCCACAGATGCAGCGGTTGCCATCGAGGAGATCCTGGATCAGCTGCTGCTTGATCGCAGAAGGGATCTCGCCGCGGGTCCGGTGCTCTTCGACCGTACGGGTGACTGTCTGTGCCAATCCCTCGAGGAAGGCGAAGTGCCCCTCAGCCGAAATCTTGACGGCGAGCGACGACTTCGAGGCGGCGATCTCGGACTCAACCTGCGTCAGTTCCGCTTCCTGCTCTTCACGCCGAAGCTGCAGCTCCTGTGCCTCCTTCTTGCTCGCCAGCGTCGCGTAGATCTTGGCAATTTCGTCGCTGCGGATCCGGTTGTCGGCAGCCAGCCCTGCCCGCTCCTTCTCGATCCCCGCGATATCGCTCCGGATCCGTTCCAGCTCCGCATTCAGACGCTTGTCGTCCTCAGAACCGACCTCAGCCGCCTCGCGTCCCAGTTCCTCCCCCGCCTGTTCGAGGTGCCGGATCGCGCGTTCGACGACGGTCAGGCCGAGAATCGTCTTGATCCCGTCCTCGATGTCGGCGTAGGCATCCTTGCTCGCCAGCTTTTCAATCTGCTCGCCATCAAAGAAGAAAAAGGAATGGAGGCGATCCGGGAGGATCTGGCGGATCGCTTTTTCGGGGTTGTCACGCACGTGGCTTCGCCCGGACTCGTCGGTGAAACGCAGGCTGACCTCGGGCTCCAGCTGGATACGGGCGCCGTCCTCGCCCTTGCGGGCAGAGTCAATGCGTTCGACGGTGTAGGTCCGGCCCTGATCCTCAAAGACGAGGGTGACTCGCGCTTCTAGCGTCTCCCCGGGTTCGGCCTCGGCCCAGGCGGAGTGATTGATTAGATCCTCGGGCTCCTCAAAAGCAGGGCTGTGCTCGCCATAGAGCGCCCAGGTGAAGGCGTTCAGGAGAGCAGTCTTGCCGGCGCCGTTGGCTCCGTAGATGACCGTGACGTTGCGATCGTCACTTGTAGAGAACCGCAGCGATTGCTCACCTCGGTACTGCCGGAAGTCCTTCAGGCTTGCCGAATGGAGAATCAACGGACGTGGTTCTTGATCAAGTCGATCAGGTCCTTACGGATTCGCGGGCGTTCCAAGTGGACGTTTTCGCGCTCCAGCAACAGAATCGCCGCCAGCACCTCTTTGGCCTCGGATGACAATGCCTCCGTCTGGCCATTGCCACGATCGTCAGCTTTGGTGGGGAGTCCGTCAGCCAATGTGCAGTAACCCGTATCTTTCTCTCACCTCGGCCAGCGAGTGCAGGGCCTGCAGACCGTTCCGAGCGAGTTGAGCGAACAATGCTATCCGGTTCAACTCTCTCTCGACCAGCCTGCGCTCGGTTGCCCAGAGTTCCGCTTCGACCGATCCTGCTGGCGGCAGAACGAGGAAGTCGTGGATCTCGGCGCTCTCCTTCCCGGGTGCGCGCCGTAACACCCGCCCGCGGCGCTGGACGAATTGGCGCGGATTGGTGCTGCTGGCGAGGATGAACGCCCGGCGCGTCTCTGGGATGTCAACGCCCTCGTCGAGGCAGCGAATCGCGACCAGGCCTTGCAGGTCGCCAGCGGCGAAGCGCTCCCGCAGCACATCCCGTTCCTCGGCGAAGTTCTCGTGCGTATAGCTCTGCACCGACATCCCGAGCTGAGAACCCAAAAGGCGGACCACCGCGTCGAGTTGGCGTTCGGCGGTGACTTCTCCGGCATCGACCGTCCCGTCGCCGCAGTAGAAGAGGTTGTGCGTCGTGTTCACGAATGGGCGGACCGTTTCTGCCAGCGCGGTCAACTTGTTCCGGGCGCCAGCCACGATCCGTGCCCGTTTCACCAAGAGAGTGAGCAGGGGTCCCTCCGGCGCCGACTCCTTGGCGGAGTGGCTCATTCTTGCGATCTTGGCAGTCAATTCCAGGTAGGCGTCCAGCTCCTCGTCCTCCAGCTCAACCACATGCGGAAAATAGTCATATGGAGTGAGCGCGCCGGACTTGATGGCTGCCTCAAGCCCAAAACTGAAGACGGTGCCCCCGAAATACGAGTCGACAAACTCCGACCCCTCATCGTCATACGCTCGGTCCGGCGTCGCCGAGAGCGCGATCCGATAGCGATAGGAGTCCGTGAGCGCCTGCCGGGCCATCGACGAGCCGAGGTTGTGGGCCTCGTCGGCGATCAACAAGGTGTGACGAGGGAATTCGGCGGCCATGGCGCGAAACGGCTCGCCGATGAAGGTGCTGTTCGTCACGATCGCCATGGCGAATTTCGCCGAGCCAGCCTTCAGGGCGTGCATCCGCTCGCCCAGCGCCTCCCGCCAGGTGGCAACCGAGCGGTAGCAGAGCACCGGATCAACCCCGAATTCCCTAGCCGCTTCCGCCCATTGCCGAACCAGGTGTTGGTAAGGACAGACAACGACGCAGAACAGCGATTTCTCGGTCGCCGCACGATGCTGTTGAAGCCTGGTCGCGGCGGCCAGGGCAGTGTAGGTCTTGCCGGTCCCGGTCGCCATCTCAAGGATCCCGTGCGCGTCGTTTCGTAACCAAGCGAGAATCGCGTCGCGCTGATAGTCGCGCAGCTCCAGCGTGGCCGGGAGATAAGGCTCGCGAGCGGGACAGAACGCCGAAGGCGACGACTCGTCCGGCGGCGCCTCGGGCTCGCGGGGAGGCGGTGAGACAGACGACCAATGCCTGACCAGTGCCTCAGCGGCCGCCTCCGGAAAGGAGAAGACCTCGAGTCCCGGCGTCTCGTTCGCCCACAGGTCTTCAAAGTCCGCCCGAATCGACTCGAAGTCCTTCAGCTCGGCCTCGACCCAGGAACGGAAGACCAGGAAGGACTCGAAGTTCGTCCGCAGCCCACCCTTCGACTCGTTCATCGAGCCGAAAAACGCCACCGAATCACCAGCCTCGTCTTCGAAGAGCCCCAACTTCTCGTGATAGATCCCCGCGGTCCCATCCTCTTGACGCACTGCAGCCAGCTTGATCTCCAACCGGCCCTCGGCCACCAGTCGCCCCAGTACCGCCAACCGCTCATTCGCCGCATGGGGATAGGCGACAGTCATCACCGCCGTGACCGTTTGCGTGATCTCCCGATCTCGCCGCTTGTAACCATCGACGATGGCCCCCAGGTCCCTCTCCCCCAACTGCGGCGAGGCGACCAACCTCATCTTCCCCCCACCCCCCAGAAACCCCGCCAATCCATCCGCAGCCGAGCTCAACGCCGCACTCGAATAAAATCCGACTGCTCGGTCATATCGCCGCGCACACGAGAGGCAGGGCGCGAAGAAGTCGCGAACGAAATCGTCGCGGCCACTTCTGTATTTCCGTTTGAGTTCTAGGTCTCGAAGCATGTGCAGAGGCCAACGCTATATCGAGTCTGCAGGAGTCCGGTGAGGCAAGGTCGGCCAAGGAAGGTGGTCGTCGGACAAAACCGTCCCGATTTCACTGGGGCAGGCAAGCCCGACTTCGGAGACCAGCTTGAGCCAGCGCTACGTACTCACGCCGACTTCACGAGAGTACCCCGACAACAAATCCTTGCTTGCCACTCCAGCTACGAGGAACGACGATTCACCGCAAGCAGTGGCCATGGCTTCGTGACAGGGACTCTGCAGGTCGGGGCGACTCCTCTTCGCGGACTCATGTTGCGTCCACCTTCGCTCTCCCCTTCGTCGTCTCGAACCCGGAGCTGCCCTCCTCTCGGCAAAGCCTCCGGTCCCGAAGCTCCCAGACACCCCGAGGCGAGGCGTCCCGCAACACCCCGCGCCTCACTAACCGCTGCCGCGCCTTTCCGAGCTGTGCCTCCCAACGGGCCACCCCGCTCGGCAGGACCTCCAGGTCGAGCCGGGTGAGCCGCTCCCGGAGTTCCTCGCCGATGGCCGCGAGCACCTCGGTTCGACGGGCCCGACCGCCGCGGGAGCGCAGGTGGCGACGGATCGCCGCCTCGAGCGCGGACCCGTCGAGCCGGTCGGCCCGCGCCTCGGACCGCTCGGTCGTGCGCTCCCCGGCCACCAGGGCCTTCAGCCGCTCCCGCTCGCCCGGGTTGCCGCTCATCGGATGGCTGTAGACGCGGAGGGTGAACCCCGGATGGGTGTGGCCGAGCTGGCCCATCACCGAGATCGGGTCCTCGCCGGTGGCGATGAGAACCGAGGCGAAGGTGTGGCGGAGTTTGTGGGCGCTGAGCCCGTCCGGCAGCGGCACGTGGCCGCGTGCCGCGAGCAGCTCGTCGGCGCGCTCAAAGACGGCCCGTAGTGGACGCCGCAGGGTGTCGCTGCTGCGCCGCCGCCCGGTCGCCGTGGGGAAGACCAGGTCGTCGGAGTCGACGCCGGCGGCCCGGGCCTTGTGGGCGGCGAGGATGTCGCGGAGGATCGGCAGCATCGTGATCTCGCGCAGCCCTGCCCGGGTCTTCGAGCGTCCGATCAGGATCCTGCCGTTGGCGAGGTCGATGTCGCGCCAGAGCAGGTGGCCGAGCTCGACCGCCCGGGGCCCGGCCAGGACCAGGGTCGCGACGATCGCCTGGCGGTCGGCCCGCAGGACCCGCGGTTCGCGGTCCAGTTCGGCCGCCGCGTCGAGGAGCGCCTCGATCTGCGCGGCGGTGTCGAGGTGGACCGGACGGCGTCCGCCCTCCTTGAGGAGGCGCCGTCTGCCGGCGGCCGCGTTCTCGGTGACGTGCCCGTATTCGAGCGCGATCGAGAGCACCCAGCGCAGGAAGCGGACCGTCTTGTTGATCGAGCAGGCCGACAGCGGGCGGAGCGCGCGCCCCGAGGCGTCCCGATGGGGCCGCCCGCGCCCGAGCGCCCGCCTGCGCGCCTCCGACTCGGCCACCTTGTGGGCGCGGTAGGCGTCGACGGCCTCGACGTCGATCTCGTCGAGGCGCCAGTCGCCGAAGTAGGGACCGACGTGGAGGAGCAGGTCCTCCTGTCGTTCGAGCGTGCGCCCGGCGACCTGACCGCGCCGCGCGTCGAGCAGCTCGCGGGCGAACTCGCCGAAGCTCGGCGGCGACGTCGGGCCCTCCTCCTCGGCCGCGCGGCGGCGCCCGCGCTCCGGCGCCACCCAGAGCCCCCGCCGCACGTCGGCCATCACGTTGGCGAGCTCCTCCTCGGCGCGGCCGCGGTCCCAGCCCTCTGACTCGAGGCCGAGGGTGAGGTAGTGACGCCGCCCGTAGGCGTGGAAGCGCAGGGCATAGCCGCGTCCGGCCTTCCAGCTTCGCTCGAGCACCACTCCTTCGGCCCTCCTGGCCACCTTCACCCTCCTTCTCATCCCCGGGCACCTCGCGGCAGGGGCCTGCCGCCCGGCATCGTCGGGTTCCTCATCGCGCGCGCCGACCCTCGTCGGCGCCGGGCCGGGAGATCCTCGGCCGAGGACCCGGTCGCGATCGTCGCCGCGCGAGGACCCTAGCTCTGTGTCGCGCGGAAAGCGAGTCGCGCCGCGGGGCGGCCGGGGCGGTCCCGTCGGGGTGCCGGGGAAGCCGCGCGATCACCTCCTCGGGGTCGAAGCGAAGCGGCGCCCTCGGTCCCTCGCCGAGTCGGATCGCGCCGAGCTCGGAGGCGTGTTCGTGGACCCAGCGGGGGCGCACGCCGAGCACCTCGGCGAGCTCGCGCGTGTCCAGCAGTCTGGCGATCGGGGCCGGCCGCCGCCCGCCCAGCAGCTCGGCGATGCGCCCGGCCAGGGCATCCAGCGACCGCGGGGAGAGGTCCACCTCCATCCGCTCCTCCCCGGACACGCTCAGCTCCCACAGTGCGCGCCGGATCTCCGCCGCTCCCGGCCGGCGGAGGCCGCCCAGTGCCCGATCCGCGCCTCGGCGATCTCCAGGTAGCGCCCCTCCCGCTCGATCCCACAGAAGCGCCTGCCCTCGATCCTCGCCGCGGCGCCGGTCGAGCCCGAGCCGGTGAACGGATCGAGGACGAGTCCCCCCGGCGGACACACCAGCCGCACCAACCACCGCATCAGCTCGAGCGGCTTCACGGTCGGGTGCGGGTTGCGGGCGTCCCGCGGCCTGCGCGTACGGCCCGCGTTCGGGAAGAGGTCGAGGCCCCGCGCACGCAGGCCCTCGCACCCCGCGTCGCGCTCGGCGCGCGAGGCCTTGGGGCAGTAGAAGAAGCGGCTCGGCGGGGTCCGCGGGCCCGAGCGGGCGCGGCTGCGCCCGGCGGATTCGTCGAGCGCCCCCGCCGCGCACCCGGGCACGCAACCGCGCCGATCGCAGCCGCGCTCGTGGGAGACGAGGACGTCGGCGGGGTGGCGGTCGCCGATCCGACACTCCCCCACCTCGAGCAGTCCCGTACCGTGGCGGGCGACGTTCTCCTCCAGGGTGCCGAGGAGCGGCCTGCGCGCCAGGACGATCGGCTCGAAGGCCGGCTTCAGGGCACTCGCGCGGTCCCCGGGATAGCGCCGCGACTTCGGCATCCCCGACCCATACAGCCACATCAGGGTGTCGCGGATCTCCAGTCCGGCGTCCTCGAGGCCCGCGACCAGCCGATGGAAGGTGCGGGGCGAGCCGAAGGCCACGAGATGGGCGCCGGGCCTCATCACCCGCAGGCACTCCCTCCCCCAGGTCCCGCACCAGAGCTCGAAGGCCTCGTTGGCCGGGAGGCGCCCCCGACCCGAGCGCGCCGCCGCCTCGCGGATCGAGGGCCCGTCCCAGGACTCGCCCTGCCAGTCGATCCCGTAGGGCGGATCGGTGACCACGGCCTCGACGCTCGCGCCCTCCATGCCCGCCAGGACCTCGACGCACTCGCCCCGCAGGAGGCGCGCCTGCCCCTCCGGGCCGCCGCGCGTGCGCGCCGCCTCCTCCCGCCCCCTGCTCATAGGACAACCTCCCGACCCAGCCAGTCGACCTCGCGCCCGGGCTCACGCAGGTCGTGGAAGATCGGCGCGTAGGGCCCCCTGGCGACCAGGTCCTCGAGCAGGCAGATCCGGATGGAGACCTCCCGGGTCCTCGTCAACCGAGGTTCGGCCCGCAGCAGCGCGAGGACGGTGTCTCGGCGGCGCTCGAGCGCCTCACGGGAGGCCCCGGCCAGGACGCAGACGACGCCCGGGAAGAGCGGGTAGCGCGAGCGCCAGACCGGCTCGCCGTCCCGACCCCTCGCCTCGAAGAGCTCCGCGTAGCGCGCGAGCTCGCCGGCGAGCGCGTCGACCGGCAGAGTGGCGCGGTCGACCTCGAGGAGCCGCTGCTCGATCAGCACCTCCTCCTCGGTCAGGTGCAGATAGGTGAGGAGGGCGTCGGAGATCAGCCACCTCGCCCGCCGCCCGCGGGCGCCCGGGCGCAGGGGGTGGGCGATCTCGTGGCGCCAGGCGAGCGGCCCGAAGTCCTCGCCGCGCTCCCGCGCGGCGCGAAGGAAGGAGATCGCCGCCTCGTTGACCGCGACGGTGTGGGCCTGGAGCGGCCCGCCCACCTCCGCGGCGGAGAAGACCCGGGGCGCCCGCGCCAGAGCACCGGCCTCGACCGCGACCCGCGCGCCCTCCTCGGTCGCGAACCAGAGGCGTTGCGGTCCCCGGGTCGCCCGGGTGTGGTCGGCGAGTCCGGCGGCCGCGATCCGGGCGAGCACCCGCTGAGACCACCTCACCCCGGCGCCCGGGAGGTGGATGTCGCGGACCTGGCGGGAGGAGAGGGCGCGCTGGATCGCCAGCGAGGCGACGATCTCCGCCGTCTGCTCCGGCAGACCGGTCGGCTCACCGCGCCCGTCGGTCCCGGCGGGGGGACTCATCCGTCCTTCCTCCTCGCGACCCCGAGCGCCGACCGTCCGGAGGGGGCCTCGGCCGGGCCCTCCTCTGCTGCGGCGTCGCCCTCCTCTTTCCGCTTCCCGAGGAGCGCCTCCTTGATCCGGGCGTCGAGCGTCTCCTGGTGGGCCGTCGCCTCGACCGCCTTTCGTCGCCGTCCCGAGCCCTCGATCGCCTTCCGTAGGTCGTCGAGCTTCTCCGACTTGCCCTCGCCGAGCACGTCCTCGACCCGCGCCCCGCCGAGGGCGAACGGCGCCGAGAGCTCGCCGCCCGCGGTCACCTGGCCGACGAAGCGGAAGCGCTCCAGACGGGTCAGCGCCGCCGGGTCGACCCCGCCGCCCAGCTCCCTGGAGACGAGGGCGGCCGAGCGGGAGTTGAGAGCCGTCGCGAGGAGGTGGGAGCGGTTGGTGGTGAGCGCATGGAGGGTGGCGGGCCGCAGACGCTCGGGGTCCTGGTTCAGGAAGATCGCCCGCAGGCCGAACTTGGCCGACTGCTCCAGGAGCGCCGCGAGGCTCTCGCCGTCGTAGGACTGGACCTCGTCGAAGACGGCGACGAACCTCTTCCTGTTCTCCGGGTCGAGGGCGGCCCTCGACCTCGCGGCGTGGAGTAGGTCGAAGGCCAGGAGCCCCGCGACCAGCTTCTCCCTCGGCCCTCCGGAGCCCGGGCAGGCCAGGACGATCAGACCCCGGTCCATCGCCTCGCGCACCGAGAAGGTCCCCTCGCTGCGACCGAAGAGGGCGGTGGTCGACCGCGAGGTGCGCAGACGATCGACGAGGTTCGTCACCGGGGTAACCGCCTCGGGCTGGAGCAGCGGGAAGCGACCGGTCCAGAAGGCGCGGGCGTGGGCCGGCAGGAACGGGATCACCGCCGCCCTCCACTCCTCGTCGGTGAGCAGGGTCGGCAGCTGGAAGATCGTCGGCGCGATCTCCTCGTCCACCACCTCGGCGACCCGGGCGAGCGCCGAGGCGGCCTGGGTGGTCAGGTTGATCGCCCGCGTCGACTTCTCCCCCCAGCCGACCGCGGCGGCGAAGGCCGACACGATCGCGTCGACCCTCGCCTCCGGGTCGGAGTCCTTCAGCGCGAAGAGGTTCCAGGCGGGCTGGGCGTCCGGCCCGCCGGGGCCGAGGTCGATCTCGACCACCCGGCCGGCCACCTTCGGGTCGGTGAGGTAGGGACGGATGCGACCGAGGGCGTCGCCGTGGGGATCGAGGAAGAGGCCGCCATGCCCGGAGCGGACCAGGTGGGTGAACATCGCGATCGCCGCCTCGGTCTTGCCGTAGCGGGAGCGACCGGCGAGGTAGGTGAAGAAGCTCTCGGCGGTGCGCACCCCGACGAGGCGCCCGCCGGTCTCGGTCCGCACCGTCCCGAGCGGGATCAGGTCCTTCCGCCGACGGTCGAAGGGCTGCAGGTCCGGCGGCGCCGAGAGGACCGCGCCGGAGCGCAGCACCTCGGCCACCGGGCAGGCGGAGGTCGGCGGCTTCAGGAACCCGGCGACCTCGGCCGCGGTGACGACGCCCCTCCTCGCCGGCCGGAAGAGGCCGGACCCGAACCTGCGGTCGAACCGCCCCCGCCTCCAGCGGAGGTCCGAGCCGAGGAAGCCGGAGCCGAGGAGCGGCAGGCCACGGACCCGCAGACGGTTGCGGTCGGCGGTGGTGGCGAAGGCCGCCTCGACGTTCCGCAGCACGGCGAGGGCGCGAGGCCGGTCGGGGGCGGTGACCCGGACCAGCACCTGCAGCTCGAAGAGGGTCGCGCCCTCGCGGAGCTTCGATTCCAGCCCCTTCGAGAGCATCCGTCGGTCGAAGAGGTCGAGATCGTTCGCCCGACCGCTCTCACGCGCCCCGCTCAACACCTCTCCGGCGGACCGCCGGCGCTCCCCTCCGCGCCTTCTCGCCCTCCGGCGCATCTTCCGTCGTAGCCTCGCCTCCCGCATCCCGGCGGCGGGCAGGAGGTCGACGCAGATGTCGGCCTTCACCCCATGCTCTCGCCTGACCCCCGCAAGCGCCGCGGCGAACGGCGCCAGCGGATCGGGGTCGAGGGGATGCCGCGCCAGAGGCTCGAAGAAGGGGCCGGCGAGAACGAGCTCGGCGCGGACGGTCCGTGAGGGCGCACCGGGCTTCCGCTCACCGGTCGCCAGCACATCGGAGGCGTCGCGCAGCTCGACCCCGCGGTAGACATGGAGAGCGCTGCGCAGGCGGGAGACGTCGCGCCGCGGGAGCTCGATCAGATAGACGAGCCGACCCTGTGCGTCGTTGGCGAGTCGCACCCGCACCCCGCTCGCCGGTCGGTCGGTCCACGCTCCCATCCGCCGCGAGCCGGCCGCGAGGGCGGCGGCGAAGGCCGCGACCGTCTCCGGTCGCGGGTCGAAGCCGTCGGCCGGCACGACCGCCAGCGCCCGCCGTGAGGCGAGCGTGCGGCGGGTGGCCAGAAGGCGTTGCATCGCCGGCGCCGTGGCGATCGCGGTCGCGCCGAGTGCGATCGGGACGAGCGACCCGAGATGCGCGACCACGAGGCGATGCGGGCGCAGGTCGAGATGGAGATGCGAGATCAGATGCCAGAGGGCGAGCGCGAGGATCGCCGCGGCGAGGGCGATGATCGGGCGCGGGTCCTCGGCGCGAGGAGAGCGACGCATCAGTGATCCGCCTTGTCGTGACGGGGGGATCTAGGCGGATCGCCGAGGCGGGAAAGGCCTCTCCGCTGCGGGATGCGGCGCCTCGCCTGCCGGTTCGGGGTGGCCGGGTGGGCGACCCGCGGGACGAACCCCGGGTCGACCGCGGGGCCGACGCCCCGGCCGTGGCCCGAACCCCGGACCCTCCGGCCGCGAGGACCCCGGACGCGCGTCAGGTAGGAGCGCCCGTCATCGTGGAAGCGATGGAGGAAGTCGCGGTACCCGGCGCGGGCCGCCGCCGGGGTCGCGGCCCGAATCGCGAGGACCGCCTTCCCGCCGCGCGCACCGATCAGGGAGATCGAGACGCCGTTCCACCGCCAGGGGACATGCTGGAGCGCCCGGTGCCTCGCCAGCTCGCGTCCGGCGCGTCGGTGGGCGACCGTGCCAGGACGGTCCTGTGGGTCCTGGGCCGGTCGGTGATGCCCTCTCCGCCGAGCCCTTTGCGCCGACGGAGGAGGAGTCGAGGTCCACGCCGGGGCCGACCTCCTGGCGACGGGACGCCTCGTGGGGGCGGGCTCCGACCCTTCCTCCGGATTTCGGCCGATCAGCCCCAGCGCGACGAGCGCGACGAATCCGACGCACACCACCCCGGCGAGGATCGCCACGAACCTCCCGTTCGCGGGATCGAGAGGCCGCCCCGCGAATGCGCGCAGGCGCCTCACGACC
>CAVVGH010000013.1:0-89572 GCA_963747765.1 uncultured Solirubrobacterales bacterium
CTCGGAAGTGCCCGGGGCGGGACTCGAACCCGCAAGCCCCCGAAGGGGCAGCGCCTTTTAAGGGCGCCGCTTTTGCCAGTTTCGCCACCCGGGCAAGCCGGATGGTATCTGGGCGCAATGCAACGCAAGGGGCACCACGGGCGGCCAAAAGACAGGCACAGCGCACGCCAGAAAGACAACCCAAAAACAGGGTATAGACAGAGTAGGAGCGCAACTCCACCGCTGGTACGGTGTCTTTAGATATAGAAACGACGCCTTCCCTGGAGAGTGCAGCTTGGAGGCTTCCGCCCTAACACACGCCAGTCAACGCGGACTGCTTGCCCGGCGGTCACCCCTTCTCAAGCTGCAGGGAGACGAGCGTTTGATCGCGATGGTGAGGCGCGAAAACGCGGGCGCGTTCGAAACGATCGTCGACCGCTACCAGCCCCGCCTGCTGGGCTTCTGCCGCCAGATGCTCGGCTCCACCGAGGATGCCGAAGATGTCCTTCAGGAGGTCTTCGTCAACGCCCACCGGGCGATGCTCGCCGACGAGCGCGAGATCAACCTGCGCCCGTGGCTCTACCGGATCGCCCGCAACCGCTGCCTCAACCACCTCCGCAAGCCGACTGCCGACGCGCAGGAATCGATGGACATGGTCCCCGCCGTCGACGCGGCCTCCACGGCTGAGAAGGTTCACAATCGCGAGGAGTTCCGCCAGCTCCTCACCGATGTCGGCAAGCTTCCAGAGACACAGCGCACCGCCCTCATGCTGCGCGAGATGGACGCGATGTCCTACGAGGAAATCGCTCATGCGATGGACACCACCGTCCCTTCCGTCAAGTCACTGCTCGTCAGGGCGCGGATCTCGCTCGCCGAGGCAAGCCAGGCACGCCAGCTCACCTGCGGCGAGGTGCGGCTCGAGCTCGCCGAGGCGGCCGAGGGGCTGCGCAAGGTTTCGAGTCCCGTTCGGCGGCACGTGCGCGACTGCGAGGAGTGCGCCGACTTCCGCAACCAGATCCGCTCCAACGACAAGGTGCTGGCCGCGCTGTTCCCGGCGGGCTCGTTGCTGGCGCTGAAGGGTTTGATCCTCTCCAAGCTCGGACTCGGCGGTGCCGGTGGTGGCGCAGGCGCCAGCGCGGGAGGCGGTGCGGGGGCAGCGGCCGCCGGAATCAGCGCGGGAGCCACAGCCACCGGGGCCGGTGCTGTCAGCGGCGTCGGTGCCGCGATCGGCGGCGGCGGAGCAGCAGGCGGAATCGGAGCGGTCGGCGGGGCAATCGGTACGAAGGCGGTCGCGGGCATCGTGACCGCAGCGGTCATCACGGCCGGTGCGGTTGAGGTCAAACAACAGGTGGTCCCCCCGACCCAGACACCAAAGTCCGCCAACCAAACCTACGCGCCGAAGCGACAGGCAGCGATATCCGTCGCACAGCGAAAAGCCGCAGTGCCGCCTGCACATCAGTCGCCGTCCCAGCCACCGCCTGCGCCGACAACCGCCGCCCCTCCGGCACCTCCCGCGCCCCCCGCCACGCCCGACGCTTCGAGCGCAGGCGACACCGCCGGCCCATCGAGCACACCTGAAGGCACAAAAGATCCAAGCTCGACCACGAAAGCGCCCGCGCCGAGCATCACCGCGGCCAAGTCCCCAACAGGCACGGCCGGCGCCCCGCACAACGACGAAATCCTGGTCGTCACGGTCGGTGGCCCTGCAGCTGGCGAAGGAGGTGCACCGGCTTCCGAAGAAGGCAGCGCCCCGACAGGCGAAGGCAGCGCCCCGACAGGCGAAGGCAGCGCTCCGACAGCCGAAGGCAGCGCCCCCACAGGCGAAGGCAGCGCCCCCACCGGCGAAAGCAGCGCTCCCACAGGCGAAGGCAGCGCTCCGACAGCCGAAGGCAGCGCTCCGACAGCGGAAACCACGCCGAGCAACGAAGAAGACGCCACAACAGCGCCGCCCGACACTGAATCCGGCGGCGCTGGGGAATCGGGCCAGAGCAACCCCTGACGGGGTCTCAGCCCAGGGCTAGTTGCCGTTCCCGCGCCGCGGGCCCACGCGGGCCGATGAAAATCGCAATTTGCGGGAATCGGGGGCTATTTTCCTGTCAGTGGACCTCCTCCGAAACGTTCGACCGGAAACCGGCCATCCGCTCCGCTCCGACAGCGCTCGAGTCCCCTTGCGCCCCAGCCGCTCCGTTCGTCATTTGTCCCGCTCTGCGACACAAAGAGCGAACGGAGTCTCGCCCGGGAGATTCCAGCCGCTCCGTTCGTCATTTGTACCGCTCTGCGACACAAAGAGCGAACGGAGTCTCGCCCGGGAGATTCCAGCCGCTCCGTTCGTCATTTGTACCGCTCTGCGACACAAAGAGCGAACGGAGCTCGTGTCCGCCTCGATCTGCCATCTTCGGCCTCGGCCGCGCCCTCGCCGAACGACGCCCGTAGCCCCTAACCGCCTGGGGCCTGCGGCCCCCTCCCTGTTTGCCCTCCCACTTGCAGGTGAGGAGGGCAAACAGGGAGGGGCTGTCTCTCTCATCGATCAATGAGGGGTTCGTTTCGGGTCGGAGGTCTCCATCGGTCAACGAGGTGCTCTCCTGGGTCCCGGGGCCATCTCCGCGCTCCTCCAGAGAGCCAGGGGGCTCGGGGACTTCGAGCCCGGTGACGAAAGAGGCGGGAAGGTCGGTATCGCCCGGCTCAGTGCGTGCCCGAGGCTCGAGGTCGAGCTGGTGATCGCAGCATCGGCTCAGGGTTTCGGGTGGAACGTTGAGGGGAGATCCAAGCTGTACTCCGACTCATCTTATATATCTAGGCCAAGAAGCGCGAGCGAAGCTCGCCCCTGGTTCCCTCCCGCCAGCCGACCTCGACCGCCGCGGAGGGTCCAGCCGCAAGCGCCAGGTCCCGCAGCGAGGACGGCTTTCCCCGGTAGCGCGGCTTCGGCCGGCGCCCGGCTCCCGCGTAGGCGGGTTGCTCGGGACGGGTGTCTTCGGAGTAGGCGGAGGTCTTTCCCTTGACCTGAGCCACGTAGTCGAGCTCGCGTTCCTCGAGCCCGGCTCTGAACTTGGTGATCTCGCCGTAGCCGGCGTCGGCGAGCACCACCGGCGGCTCCAGGCCCCAGTCTGAGAGCTCGTCGATCATCTGCAGCGCGAGGCGCCACTTCTCGACGTGGCGGACCTCGTCGGGGACATGGGACTTGGCCCGGCGCTCGGTGTCTGAGTCCCACTCCTTCGGCATGAACAGGCGCCAGTCCAGCGGGCAGGAGGCCTCGTCGGTGGCGGCGTTTATCGAGACTCCGACCTGGCAGTTGGCGACCTGCGTCACTAGAGCAAACCCCTAACGGGGTCTCAGCCCAACCCGATCACTTTGAGGCGGCGCATCAGGCAGGTTCCAGCGAACTCCCGCGTTTGGGCGAGCGAGTAGCCGAATAGCTCGTAGTCGTCGGCGCCCTCTGGCGCCCAGGGAGGCGCCAGCACCCCGTTGGCAATCGGCAGCACCTCCTCCAGCGTGCGCTTGATCGCCTCTTTGTAGCGGTCGTCCTCATGCGCCTTCTCACGCAGGAAGACCGAGCCGAACGCGACGTGACGGTGCTCGTCGCGAGCGACGTTCTGGAAGCCCTCGACGAACGCCGGGAGAGTCTCCTCGCGTTCGTTGAAGTCCATGATGAAGTGCTGCCCGGTGAGGGCGAGCATCCCCTCGATGACCATGTGGTAGAGGGTCACCGCCTCGACCAGCGCCTCGGTGTCCTCGGGCTCCACCGAGAGGCGATCCGTGCGGCTCTTCAGCATCTCGTCGAACAGCCGGCCGAAGTTGTCGTTGAGGTGTTGGGAGGTCTCCTCGAGCATGTCGCTGAGGCCTTCGGACTCCAGCACGCCCACCTCCCGGTAGAAGCGCTCGAAGAAACGCACGTGGCGTGCCTCGTCGGCGATCTGGGTGCAGAGGAAGATCCGCTGGTCCTCGGTGGGGGCCGCGCGCATGATCGGGCCGAGCTCCTCGGCCACCTTCTGCTCCCCGATGAAGAACGAAGACAGCCCATACATCCTTTGGAAGCGCTCTTCGGGACCGATCCGCTCGTGCCAGTCCTCGCGATCGCGGCTGAAGTCGAGCTCCTGCGTCTGCCATTGCTGACGCTCCCAGAGCAAGTACAGCTCTCTGTAGTCGAGCAGCTTGACGTTCGCCGTGCGGTCGGCGTCCTCCATCAGCGCCGGATCGGTGGTCGCCTGGAAGTCCGCGCGCTCGGTCCTCGACTTGGTACCGGTTGCCTCTTTGGCCTCCATCCCTCTCCCCCCAACTTCGACGGCGAGTTCGGGCGAGCCTAGCACCCACGACTGGCCGGCCAGCCAACCGCGCGTTCGCCCCGACGGGCTCAGACGGAGTGCGACTCTCCCGGTTTCAGCAGCACCACCTGCGAGGAGGTCTTCGACTCGACCTCGGACTTGAAGTCGTCGCTGTCGGTCGAGATCGGCGGAAAGGTGTCGTAGTGCATCGGGATCACCGTCCCCGCCCCAACGAAGTCGGCAGCGACGACCGCGTCGTGACGATCCATCGTGTAGTGGCCACCAATCGGCAGCAGCGCGACGTCGATCTGGTCGCGTTCGCCGATCAGCTTCATGTCGCCGAACAGACAGGTGTCTCCGCTGTGGTAGACGGTCACACCTCCAATTCGGATCACCAGCCCGGCCGCGGTGCCGAGCGACACGCCGTGCTCGGCGCTGTAGGGGGCCGCTTCGGAGCCCGGAGCGGTGCTCGTGTGCCAGGCCGGCACCAGCTTGATCGAGCCCCAGTCGAACTCGATGGTGCCCCCCAGGTTGGGATCGCTTACAGCCGGTGCCCCATGCGCCTCGAGCCAGTTCGCCAGCTCCACGATGGCGACGCAGTGCGCGCCGGTCCGCTTCGCAACCGCAACGGCGTCCGCGAGGTGGTCGGCGTGCCCGTGGGAGATGGCGATGTGGGTCGGCTCGACATCCTCCGCGGAAGCCACCGCAGCGGGGTTGTTCGGCTTCAGGAACGGGTCCAGCAGCAGCCTCGTATCGCCATCGCTCAATTCAAAGCACGAGTGACCGTGGAATCGGATCTCCATCTCAGCTCTCTCCCTCCGGGTCTTCGGGGTCTGTCAACTCCTCCTTCAGCGCCCAGCCGACGGCAACTCCCACCATCATCCCCATCCTCGCCTCCTCGGCGAGAAGCGTCCGGACCGCGGCGATTCGCTCCTCGGGGTCCGGCGCGGTTGCCGCCCTCAGCGTCTCCGCTTCGTGGGACTCGCCGAACCAGCCGCCCTCTGCCAGAGCCGCCGCCAGCACGCGCTGGAGTTGCGGCGCAGCGCGCACCACGATCGTCTCGGCATCCGCGAAGCGCTTCGGGTCAGTCAGCCGCTCGAGCGCAGCGCTGAGTCGCTCGTCGTTCGGCACCATCGACGCAGATTATCCCGGCGTGCGCAGCGCCGAAGCCACGACCCCGGCCAACCCCCCCACGGCACCCCCGACGAGCCCGGCAAAGACATCGGCGCTGGATTCGAAGACCGGCAGGAGGAGGAGGACGGCAGCGGCCACCATGACCCCAACCGAGTCGTAGTCCTCGTCGATCGCGTGATGGGCGTCGGCGCGCCGGACCGCGAACCAGGCGGCGACCACTCCCAATGCCATGCCGTTGCCTCCGGCGATCACGGTGATGTCTCCCTGGACGCTGGCGATGCCGCTTGCCGCGAGCATCCCCAGCGATCCGCAGGCAACGAGCAGGACCGCGGTCGCGCTGCTGCCCAAACGCCGCTCCAACCCCGTTGCGAAGATCGCCAGGCCAACCGAGACGACGAACAGGTAGCCGATGTCCGCGTAGGCAAAGGGCGCCGTGACGATCCGCCACCACTCGCCCTGAATGGGGACGGTCAGAGCGCCGAGGGTGGCCAGGGACTCCCCGCTCGCCTTCTGAACGAGCAGCAGGGCCGCCGAGCCGAGAATCGCCGCATACGTGGCGTAGGGGCGACCGGCGCGGGGCATACCCAGCCGGTGCCGCACGCCGAGTATCCGCGTCCTCGCGCGGCGGGAGGGCTTCGGCTCCAGGGCATCGCCGCGGCGCTCCAGCTTGGGGGCCCGCTTGCGCAGTCGCGCCCCGCAATACGGGCACTCGGTCACGTAGGGACTGACCTCTGAACCGCAGTTCTTGCAGACCACACTGAGCTCCGTCCCGCTCATGATCTCCCGAGGATAACCGCCCCGAACCGGCTGCTCCCGGTGCGCCCCCCGGTGACATACTGCGAGGACATCCGTATTCGAGGAGGAATGAGCGTGGAGTTGAAGAGCCTGACCGAGCAGAAATCGATCCTCGCCGAGCTGGCACCCGGCAAACGAACTCGGCTGCACCGCCTGCTGTTCGAGTTCGGACCGGGCAACGGCACCCTGATGCTGCTGCCGATCGACCAGGGCATCGAGCACGGCCCTCGCGACTTCTTCCCCAACCCGGCGTCCAAGGACCCCGACTACCAGTTCCGGCTTGCCGCCGAGGCCGGCTACTCGGCGCTCGCCTGCCAGATCGGGATGGCCAGCAAGTACTACCCCGACTACGCAGGACGGGTGCCGCTGATCCTCAAGGTCAACGGCAAGACCGACGTCCCCTCTTCCGACCAGGCGCTGTCGACCTGCAACGCGAGCGTCGAGGACGCCGTGCGGTTGGGTGCCGACGCCGTCGGCTACACGCTCTATGCCGGCTCCCCCCGCCAGGGCGAGGACCTCGTCCAGTTGCGGCAGGTTCGCCAGGACTGCGACCGCTACGGGATGCCGCTGATCGTCTGGTCCTATCCGCGCGGCGAAGCGATCGACGCCAAGGGTGGCGCCAGCTCCTTCTACGCGATCGACTACGCGGCGAGGCTGGCGATGGAGATGGGCGCCGACGTGGTGAAGCTCAACATGCCGAAGATCAACCCGGACAAGGACAAGGACGCGCCGGCCCCCTACAACGAGATGGAGGTCGACCAGGCAGAGGCGATCCGCCAGTGCGTGGAATCCGCCGGGCGCTCGCTCGTCGTCCTCTCGGGCGGCTCGAAGGTCGACGATGAGACAGTCCTGCAGAACTGCCGCGACGTCATGGCGGCGGGCGGTTCCGGGGTCATCTTCGGGCGCAACGTCTGGCAGCGCGAGTGGGACGATGCGCTGGCGATCATCGCCCAGATCAAGGAGACGCTGCTCAACAGCGTGCGCCGCATGCCCTGAGCGAAAAGCCACGAGGGGGTGAAATAGGCGCCCCCATCGTCTTGTGGATGCATGGGGACCGCATCGCGCAGCAACTGGCTTGGCAGCGTCGTCCTGCTGATCGCGGTCGCCGCGCTCGTCCTGCGGCCGTGGGAGGGCGCCGGTAAACACGCAGGCGGGCCGGCTGCCACGACTGCGACCGTGACGCGAGTCGTCGACGGGGACACCTTCGAGGCGCAGATGGAGGGCAGGGTCGAGGACGTGCGGCTGATCGGCATCGACACACCGGAGACGGTGAAGCCCGGGACGCCGGTGCAGTGCTTCGGGCCCCGGGCGTCGCACTTCAGCAAACGTTTGCTGAGCGGCCGGAGGGTGAGGCTCGTGTTCGGCGTCGAGCGTCGCGATGTCTACGGGCGGCTGCTCGCTTACGTCCGCCTGCTGCCGGCCGGCCGCCACCGCCCAGGGTCTCGACGACCCACATTCGTCAACGCGCTGCTCGTTCGCCGCGGCCTCGCCCGCTCACTGACGATCCCCCCAAACGACCGCTTTGCGCCCCTCTTTCGCCAGCTGGAGCTGCGCGCCGCGAGATCCGGCCGAGGACTCTGGAGCGCCTGCCGGCCATGAGATTCGGATAGTGATGCTTGTCACGTTCTCTGCGTTCACAGTTCCATGCAGCTTTGCTAGCGTGCCCCTCGGCCCCTGGAGGCCACCCGAGTTATGAGAATGCGACAGAGCATCTCCCAGTTCGAGGTTGCCTTCGAGCAGGAGACAACATTGGAGCGCCGCAGGCGCGAGCAGCTCCGCCGCCGCGCCGCAAACCGGTCGCGCGCTCGGCGCATGACCCGCGACGAGCAGTCCGGAAAGGTGCGCTTCAGCGTGCTGGCGGTCTGCCTGACGGCAACCGTCGTGGTGGTGGTCGTCGCGATGTTCGAGGCCTTCTCCTTCCTGATCGCCTAGTGCGCACCCGCGTCGCTCAGGCCGCCCCAGCCGCCGTGCCCTCGAACAGCAGCTCCCCGCAGCCCATCAGCCCCTGGGCCTCACCGCGGCCCCTCTCATCAATTCGCCTCGCAATGGCTTCGATCCGCTTGTACATGCGCCCGGCGGAGGCGGGCACCCCGGCGGCACCCTTGGTCGCATAGACTCGCGATCCCATGGCACGACGCTCACTGAAGCCGCAGCTCAACCAGATTCGCGAGTGGGTCCGGCAGGGACGAACGGACGCCTGGATCGCGCACCAGCTCGAAGTCAGCGTGGCCGAGCTGCGTGAGTTCCGCGACCAGCACAAGCTCAAGCCCGACGAGGAGGACACCGGCTCGAAGGAAATGGAGCTCCGCGACGAAATCGAGGCGGAGGTCGAGGCGGCAACGGCCGAAGAGGTCGATGAAACGGAGCAGGACGAAGAGGCCGGCGACGAGAAGGAACCGGACGAGGACGAGGACGAGGACGAGGAGAAGGCTGCGGAGACCGAGCAGCCGTCCGCTGAATCCGAGGGCGGCGAGAGCACAGGCACGCGGCCCCGGCGCAGGCGGCGTCGCGGAAGGCGCGGCGGACGCGGGCGGCGCAAAGAGCTCGAGGCGACCTTCGACCACGGCGAACGGGACGGATACGGCTTCTGGCTGGATCCCAGCGTCAAGGACAACCCCGTATACGCCGAGCACTGGTCGGGCAAGCGCGAGGTTTCGGTGCGAATCGAGCCCGATCAGATCGTCATCCGGCGCGCCGGCGCCGACGAGGACGACGACTCAGGCGACTGACAACCGGCCGGCGGCGAAGTCGACCGCGCCGCGCAGGTAGAGCCAGAAAGCGGCATCTGCCAGCGACTGTTGATCGGTTTCGAGACCGGGCGCCGCCTCCAGGGAAACCTCCACGCACCAATCCGTTCCCTGCGAGTAGAGCTGTGCCAGGTCCGCAGCTCGAAACGTCGGACCGATGCGCCGCCGCAGCTCGTCCTGCACAGCCACGATCACGCAATCCGCGCGCGCCTGCTCGGCCGGCCGGTCGCGCAGGCCCTGCAGGACCCGCCAACCCTCCTCCCACTGGAAGAACGCGTTCTCGAGTGGATAGCTCACGAGGCCAGGGTACCCGGCGACTCGTTCCGCCACGCAGCGATTCACCGCTCCGGTCGGACGGGCGAATCAGGAACCGGGCTGCTGGGGAATGCGGCGGAGCGGCGCATTTGCGGGCCCGCAACCAGCTGGATCCAGCGAGCCCTCGACCCTCCAGACCGTGACCGGGCCGCTGCGGTCGATCGGCCTCACCGCCATCTCGCCGCGCAGCCAACCGGCCTCCGGGGACGCAATCGGCTTGCCCGGCGAGATGAAGTTGAGGAAGGGCGCGGTGACGAGATAGTCGAGATCGGCAGCGTTCACCGCAGCGCGAAACCGCCGGCAATCGGGGATCGCGTTGAAGGCGCCGTGCGGGCCCTTGACGCCCAGGTAGCGGACGCGATTGGAGAGCCTCGGGCCGTAGAGGCCGTAGTCCAGGAACCCGGCCGTCGTCCCCGCGAGGCCGATGCGCGCCCCATCGACGCCGCGCGCCCAGCGATACGCGGAGTCAAGGTGCATGCCGGGAATGCTGGTGTCGAGGTTTTCGTTGCCGAAGCGGTCACGCAGGTAGTCACGCTGCACGGGATAGCCGATCGCGGCCACCGCAACCAGCAGAGCGGCGAACCCCCCCGCGATCGCCCGGCGCGAAATCCCGCGACGCCTGGCGTAGACCAGGCCCGTGGGGATGACGACCATCAGCACGGCAAGCCCCCAGGCGAAGAGCCGGTCTGGATCGCGCAGGACGGCGTCAGGGCGATCGGTGAGGATCAGGATCGCGAGCAGAGTCCCGAGCAGCGCCCAGTCGGCCCAGGACAGCGCACCTGGCCCGCGGGTCCTGTCGGACTGAGTGGCGGCCTCATCCAGCCAACCCCCCTCTCTCCGTCCGCCACCCGCGGGAGAGACATGGGGACCTGCCCGCAGTCGGTACAGCGCCACCGGGAGCAGGGTTAGGCCAGCGAGGACTGCGGGTATCGCGTAGCGGATGTTGATCGCGAAGCCCGTTGGCGCGCCCTGCGCTCCGGCGGCGCTGAGCGGCGTGAACATGTAGGCGAGCAGGCCGACCAGAACCACCGCTCCGATCCAGCGCAGAGCGCGCCGGCGTCCCAACAGCAGCGCCAGCAGGCCACCGGCGATCGCCCCGCCGACCACCAACGGCCACAGCAGGCCGAAGGCATGGTGCAGGCCGGGACCGAAGTAGTGCTGCCAGACGCCGGTGTCGGTCGCGTAGTGGGCGATGCTGAAGTCGGGGCGGCCGCTCTGCAGGCGCTCCGGATGGGGCAGGTCAAGCGGGCCGATGCGCTCCAACTGGGGCAGCGGATTGCCGGCAACGATCAGGTTGCGGGCGTACCAAAAGCCCCCTCCCGCCAGCGCCGCCGCGAACCACCACCCTGCGGCAGCCCATCGCCGCCCGACCGGCGCGAGCGCGATGACCGCCAGGGTGAGCACGGCGGCCATTGCGAGGGCGGTCGACTTGGTGCCGACGGCAAGGCCGGTCGCAAGGCCCGCGACGGCCAGCGGAAGCATCTGGCCCGCGCGCCCCGTCGAAGTGGAAGGGGGTGTTGACGGGCCCCCCCGTCCGGTCCCCCTCGCCACCTGCCTCTCGCGATTGATCAGGATGGCGATGGCCGCAAGGAGCAACGCCGCCGCCATCAGGTCGTTCTTGGCGGCCCCGGGCTCGCGGACGACCAGCGTGTGGCACTCGAGCACGACCGCCGCCGCCACAACCGCCAGCGGGCCGCGACCGTAGGGCCTGCCAATGCACCAGGCGGCGAGAAAGGCGAGTCCCAGCCAGCCGAAATTGAGGAACAGAGACAGCGTGTCGCGCTGCGTCAACAGGATCCCGGCCGCGTGCAGCAGCTCGGAGTTCTGCGGGTAGAACCAGTTGGTGAAGACGGTCTCCGTGTAGTGGATGCCGGTCACCGAATGGCTGTGGGCCATTTCCACCGCGAACGGCAGGTGGTACCAGAGGGAGTCGAAGTTGAAGATGCCGCGGCCGAGCGCGTCCTTTGCCGTCAATCCCCAATGCGCAAACACAACAGCGACCACGGCCAAGGCGACGAGGGACATGGCGTCCCGGCCTCGGGTCCCCTCCTCCACGCCACCCGCGGAAGGCGCCTCCACGCCACCCGCGGAAGGAGCCTCCACGCCACCCGCGGAAGGAGCCTCCACGCCACCCGCGGAAGGAGCCTCCACGCCACCCGCGGAAGGAGCCTCCACGCCACCCGCGGAAGGGGCATCGGAGGTCCGACGGCGCCAGGTGGCGATGAGTGCCGCAAGCAATGCTGCTGAGCCGACGAGGGACCAGGCGTAGAGGAGGTTCACAACACCGAGCAGCTCGGCGAGCCAGATGAGCGACGCGACGGCGATGATCGCCTCCACCAGATGCCCCGGAGCTCCCTCCCAGTCGGGGAGCAGGCGACGCCGTACGCTGACCGCGCTGAAGCCCAGGGAAAGCGCCAGGACCGCCAGCGCGGCCCAGTCGAGGACGTAATGCCCGGCGCTTACGTCCGCCATCGCAGGTCGCGTCGGGAGGAAGCGGTCAGCGGCCGAGACCGCGGACCACGATCGGCGTCTCGCCAGGGGCGATCATCCCCTGGCCGCGCGCCTTGCGATCGAGCACGACCGGGTCGTCCGCGGACTGAACCCGGCGGTGAAGGCGCTTGTTTTCCCGCAGCATCGCGTGCAACTCCGCTCTTGCCGCGGTGGTGGCCGTGTAGGTCTTGACGAAGTCGATCGCCGGGTTCAGGTACGAGTAGAGAACCGCCGCAAGCACGAGGGTGAGCGCAATGCGGCCGACCCGGTCCCAATGGATGCGGCTTGCGCCGCGGCGCGCGGCCGGCCGGCGCCGAGCCGCGGGGCGCCGACGCCCTCGCGTTGCCGTCTTCCCGGTGCGGGCGCGTGCTGCCATGCTCGATCATTTGCGGTCGAGCCCCGCATTCCTTCACTGCTTGGATCGTTGGAGGAACGCCTTCAGGCCCGGGAACTCCGCGGCAGAGCCGAGCTCCTCCTCGATTCGCAGCAGGCGGTTGTACTTCGCGACCCGGTCCGAGCGCGATGGCGCGCCGGTCTTGATCTGGCCGGCACCCGTCGCAACCGCCAGATCGGCGATCGTCGTGTCCTCGGTCTCGCCGGAGCGATGCGAGATCACCGCCGTGTAGCCGGCATCGCGTGCCATGCGGATCGCCTCCAGCGTCTCGGTGAGCGTGCCGATCTGGTTTACCTTGACGAGGATTGAGTTGCCCACTCGGAGCTCTATCCCGCGGCGCAGCCGCTCCGGGTTCGTGACGAAGACGTCGTCGCCGACCAGCTGGACGCGATCGCCCAGGCGCTCGGTCAAGAGCTTCCAGCCATCCCAGTCCTCCTCGTCCATGCCGTCCTCGATCGAAACGATCGGGTAGCGCGAGCAGGCATCGTCCCAGTAGGCGACCAGCTCCTCCGGCGAGAGCGACCGGCCCTCGTGCTCGAGGACGTAGGCGCCGTCCTCGTAGACCTCGCTGGTGGCCGGGTCAAGGGCGATGAAGACGTCGGCGCCAGGCTTGTAGCCGGCAGCCTCGACGCCGGCCAGGACAGCCTCCAGGGCCGCCTCGTTGGACTCGAGGTTCGGGGCGAAGCCACCCTCGTCGCCCACGGCGGTGGAGAGCCCCTTCGAGCCGAGGCTCTTCTTCAGCGCGTGGAAGACCTCGGCACCAACTCGAATGCAGTCGCTGAAGCTCGTCGCCCCGGCCGGGACGATCATGAACTCCTGGAAGTCGACCGAGTTGTCGGCGTGAGCGCCGCCGTTGAGGACGTTCATCATCGGCACCGGGAGCACCGTCGGCTCGCCGCCCCCGTAGAGCTCGGCTAGATACCGATACAGGGGCTGCTCGGAATGGAGCGCAGCGGCCTTGGCGGCGGCAAGCGACACGCCGAGGATCGCGTTGGCGCCGAGCCTGCCCTTGTTGGGCGTGCCGTCCAACTCGATCATCGTCTCGTCCAGGGTGCCCTGCTCGGCTGCTCGTGCCCCAACCAGGGCCTTGGCAATCTCACCGTTGACGTTGTCGACGGCCTGCATCACGCCCTTGCCCCCCCAGGAATCGCCGCCGTCACGAAGCTCGACGGCCTCGAACTCCCCCGTCGAGGCGCCGGAGGGGACCGCCGCCAACCCGCGAGCGCCCGAGTCCAGAACCACCTCCACCTCGATCGTCGGATTGCCGCGCGAATCGAGGATCTGGCGGGCATGAATGGACGCGATGGTGCTCACGGCCGCGCCAGTCTATTCGTCAAGCGGGAGTCGAGGCAGCCAGGGCAAGCGCGCCGGTGTCGTCGGAAGCCGGGCATCGCAGGGCTTCGCCGCGCCGCCGATCGGGCGCCTCAACCAGCAGACTATTTGGAGTCAGACCCCATGGGCCGGGCACTCGATGGCGGACCCCATCGGCGGGTTATTCGGAGGCGGACCCCATGGGCGGGTTATTCGGAGGCGGACCCCATGGGCCGGGCACTCGATGGCGGACCCCATGGGCCGGGCATTCGGAGGTGGGGACCCCATGGGCGGGTTATTCGGAGATGGGTCCTACGGGGAAGTCGGCAGCGAGAAGCTCGAGGGCGCCGGTTCTTCGGTTTCTTTGAGATCGGCCGGCCTGGGGCGCTGGGGCATCGGTTTGCCCTTCGGTTCCAACGGCGTCACGGTTCCCGGCATGGCGGGAACGAGCTGGAACACGGGCGCCGGACACGCTTCGGGCAGCCCGCCTTTCGGATTCGCTTCGTAGCAGGCTTCCGGCGCGGTCGAGGAATGCGCTTTGCTCTTCGCGTTGGCGCAGCGTTCGACCACGTAGCCGTCGGCGCAGAAGGTCCGTGAGCCCCACTTGGTGCTGAAGTCCGCGACAAACGCGCCGAAGTATTCCTGTTCGGATCGCTGTGCCAGCGTGCTCTGAATCTGGCTTTCGACCGTCTTCAGGTCCTGCACGCTTTCCGGCGTCGTGCTCGCGACCTCGAACACCGTGAAGCCCTGTTTGGTCTTGACCGGGCCGATGACCTGCCCTTCGTCGGCGCCGAACACGTCGGCGTCGAGCGGTTCTTCGAGGATCCCTTCCTGCACGGAGCTCTGCAGACCGCCGTTTTCTTTCGTCGTCGAGTCTTCGGAGTACTTCTTGGCGACCTTTTCCCAGTTCTTCGCCGAGTCGTCCTTGGAAAGCGCTTCGAGCGCCTGCTGGACCTTCTTGCGGTCCTTGTTGCGGACGATCCGCACGTCCCGGGTCGGTTTCTGCGTGAACTGGGTGGCCTTCGCAGCCTCGTAGTAGGCCTTGACTTCGCCGTCGCTCGGTTTGGGCGCCCTGGCCGCGAGTTGTTTTTGGAGCTCGGCGCTGAGGATCTGCAGCTTCACCCGTTCGTTGACGTCGGCGGACGTGTAGTGCGATTCCTTCAGGAATTTCTTGAATTCCGCCGGTGATTTGAAGCTCTGTTTCTTCAGTTTCTTCAGTTCGGCTTCGATTTCCTTTTCGGTGACTTCGACGCCTTCTTCGCTTGCCAGGCCCTGCAGCCAGACCGATTCGAGGATCGCATTGAGCGCCGATTCCTTCAGTTCTTCGTATTTGGGGTCACCGGGCTTGGGGGCCTTTTCTTCGCCCGCCTGCGCCCCCGTCAAATCGAGCGCGTGTTCGAACTCGTCCATGGTGATATCGCTGCTGTCGCCCGGCGCGCCTTCGACCAGCGCCACGTCGCCGGAGGGCACGCTCGGATGGCCCACCCCAACGGCGATCGCAACGATCACGAAGAGAAGGACGAACAGGACCCCAAAGGCGAGCAGGCCAAGCCGCCGCACCTCGGCACGGCCAGCGGGCCTGCCGCTGCCACGTTTGCCAGACGTGGGTCTCCTGCCCTGCTTCGGACTCACGAGGTCGGGAGCATAGCTTGTCCGATCCCCGGCGAGCGCCCTGCCTCACGCAGAGCGTCCGCGATCTTCAGCACGGCGGCCAGGCGGGCCTGCGGATCGTCGGGCACGCGAAGCGACGCGGTCTTCTCCCGCCACTCGTACAGAGCGCCCTCGAGGCTCTCGCGAAAGGCCGTGGCCTGCTCGGAATCGAGCTCCACGCCGGTGACGCTGAGCCGCCCGCCCCGCAGCTCGACGCTGCGCGCCCCGGCGAGGCGCAGCTCGATCCGCGCCCGCTGCAGGGCCAGCAGGTTCTCGGCCTCCGCCGGCGCCGGGCCGAAGCGATCCTCGAGCTCGTCGCGTATCGCCCGCAGCTCGCCCGGCTCGCGAGCGGCCGCGATGCGGCGGTGGACGTCGATCTTCGCCGCCTCGAAGGGAACGTAGGAAGCGGGCAGATAGGCGTCGACCGGCACGTCGAACCGCAGCGGCTCCGGGGCCGGCACGCCGGCCTCCTCGGCGGCGCGAGACTCGGCCACCGCCTCGTCGATCATCTGGCAGTAGAGCTCGAAGCCGACGGCCGCGACATGCCCGGACTGCTCCTCCCCGAGCAGGTCGCCGGCACCGCGGATGTCGAGGTCGCGCATCGCGATCTTGAAGCCCGAGCCGAGCTCGGTGTGGTCAGCGAGACTCGAAAGGCGGGAGGCCGCCTCCTCGGTCAGGGCCTCGGGCGAGGGGTAGAGCAGATAGGCGAAGGCGCGATCGCGAGAGCGGCCCACCCGGCCGCGGATCTGGTAGGCCTGGGCAAGGCCCAGCTGGTCCGCCCGTTCGACGACCAGCGTGTTGGCGGTCGGGATGTCGAGTCCCGACTCGATGATCGTGGTCGTCACCAGGCAATCCGCCTCCCCGCGCACGAAAGAGAGCATCGTCCGCTCCAGCTCCGCCTCGTCCATCTGGCCGTGGGCCTCGGCGAAGCGAGCGGTGGGAACGAGGCCGCGCAGGCGCTCGGCCACCTCATGCAGCGTGTCGATCCGGTTGTGCAGGAAGAACGCCTGCCCGTCGCGCTCCAGCTCGCGCACGATCGCCCGTCGCACGAGATCCTCGTCATAGGGCCCAACGTAGGTGCGGACCGGCCGCCGCCCCTCCGGCGGGGTCTCGATCACCGAGATGTCGCGGAGGCCGGCCAGGCTCATCTGCAGGGTGCGGGGAATCGGGGTCGCCGAGAGGGCGAGCACGTCGACCTTCAGCTTCAGCTGCCGCAGGAGCTCCTTCTGCTTGACGCCGAAGCGCTGCTCCTCGTCGATGACGAGCAGGCCGAGATCCTTGGCACGAACGTCTCGGGAGAGCAGCCGGTGGGTGCCGATCAGGATGTCCACCCGACCCGCTTCGAAGTCGGCCAGCACCGCCTTCACCTCAGCCGGCTTGCGCAACCGGGAGACCCAGTCAAGCGTGAAGGGAAGGTCGGCGAGGCGCTCGCGGAAGGTCCCGAAGTGCTGCTGGGCGAGGATCGTGGTCGGCGCGAGCACCATCACCTGCTTGCCGTCCGAGGCCGCCTTGACCGCGGCCCGCAGCGCCACCTCGGTCTTGCCGAAGCCGACGTCTCCGCAGACGAGCCTGTCCATCGTCTGCTCGGATTCCATGTCCGCCTTGACGGCCTCGATCGCCTCAACCTGGTCGGCCGTCTCCCGGTAGGGAAAGGCGGCCTCCATGGCGATCTGCCACTCGCCGTCGGGAGGGTGGGAGTGGCCCTTGCGGGTGCGCCGCTCGGCGTAGAGGTTGAGCAGCTCGCCCGCCAGCGCCCCGGCCGCCCGCCGAGCGCGTGCCTTCATGTTCTGCCAGCGTTTGCCGCCCAGCGCGGAGAGCGTCGGAGTGCCGCCGGCCCCGACGTAGCGGCTCAGCTTGGCGAGCTGGTCGGTGGGTACGTAGACGCGGTCCTCGCCCTTGTATTCGAGATAGAGGTAGTCGCGCGTGACACCGCCAACCTCCCGCGTCTCGAAGCCGGCAAAGCGGGCGACCCCGTGGTCCTCGTGGACGACGTGGTCGCCGACGCGCAGATCGCTGAAGGCGAGGCGACCGCGCCCGGTGCTCGGCGCCCGATCCTCGGCGCGGCGGCGGCGGTGCACGAGACGGCGGATCGGGTACACGGCCAGCCGCAGCTCGGGGCTCACGAAGCCATCCCGCAGGCGCGCCTCGGCGAACGTCAACCCCGGACCGGGCGAGACGCGGCCTCCTTCCAGCAGCCTGGCATCGAGCCGGTCCAAGCCGTAGCGGGCGCGCTCCGCCTCTCCGCGGCTGTCGAAGGCGACGACGGTGCGGTATCCCGACCGGATCAGCTTCTCGAGCTCGGCCTCGGCCTCCTTGATGCTGCGCGCGGGCGACTCGGCCCGTGCGGCGCGAAAGGCGCTCTCGTCGTCCTCCCCCGCTCCGCGAATCGACAGCGCCGCGCGCTCGGCGAGCGGCGCGGCGACGTCCACGTAGAGATGCCTGGCGTCAGCCGCGTGCATCGCGGTCGTCGCGTCCTCCCAGTGGTCGCGAAGAGCCGGGGCGATCTCCTCGGCGGCGGTGAGGACCACCACGGTGGAATCGGGAACGAGGTCGAGCGGCGCGCCGAAATGCTCCAGCGGCAGCACCTCGGCGAGGCTCGGCGGCGGCGCCTCCTGCTCGGCGGCTTCCATGGCGGCCAGCTCGGCCAGTTCGCGGTGCTCGACGTCGAGCTCCGCGGCCGGAGCCAGCTCGACCCGCTCCGCATCCCCAAGCGAGCGCTGCGTGAAGGTCGAGAACCAGCGCATCGACTCGACCTCGTCCCCGAACAGCTCGACCCGCACGGCGCGCTCCTCGGTCGCCGGAAAGACATCCAGGATTCCTCCCCGGACGGCGAACTGCCCCCGCTCCTCGACCTGCTCAACCCGTTCGTAGCCGGCCGCGACCAGGTCGCGGGTGACCGCGTCGAGGTCGATCTCCTCGCCGCACGAGATGCTGAACCCGGACGGTCGCAGCGACGCGTCGGGCACCGCCTCCGCAAGCGCTGTGGCGCTGGCCACAACCACGGCGTCCCCCCCACCGCGAAGCGCGTCCAGGGCGTCGATCCGCAACCCAACGAGGTGCGGGGGCGGGGACACGTGGGACGCGTATCCGGTGCCGCGCGACGGATAGAAGCGAACCCGGCGCGGCGCCAGGTAGGCGCGCAGGTCAGCCGCCAGGTCGCGCGCGGAGCGATCGTCGGCGCTGACCAGCAGGGCGGGACGATCCGCCAGGCCGCGATCGTCCTCGAGCAGAGCGGCCAGCAGGAGCGGGCGCAGGGTGATCGAAACGGGCACCGTCAGCTGCTCGCCGACAGCCGCCTCGCGCACCCGGCCGGCAAGCGCATGGACGCGCTCGCTTTCGGCGGCAATCTCGATCAGGGGACGTAGGCTCATACGGCTGCCCCTGAGATTGCCATGCAGGACCACCCGGCGGAACCGCCGGGTGGTCCTGCGGTCACTTGAGCACAGGGCTCTATGCTCAAGTGACCGCAGGTCGAGCTGGGGGCGCCGCGAAGAGCCGGCTGTGGGCACGGTCCCAGCGCTATCCCGGCCATCTCCGGACTCGGAGACCTCCTCGCGGTGATCCTGGCGCCGGAGGGGGGCGGGCCGGACCCCGATCGCCATCCGGTCGACCCGGAGGGCCGGCTGCGCGACGTCGACGGGGTCTGGGTTGCGGACGGCTCGATCCTGCCCAGCTGCCCGGGTGTCAACCCGCAGATCTCGATCATGGCGATCGCCGCCGCGATGGGCTCAGCCGCGCTGACCCAGCCCTGGGCCGGTACGGGCCCAGTCGACCTGGCCCTCCCCCTCCATGCGGGAGCGGCCCTCGACGTCGTCCCACTCATGCAACATGCGCTTCAGGCGCGCGACCGCGTCGGGCGGATGGGCAGCCACTCCGGCTGCCAGCTCCAGCGCCGCCTCCTCGGTTGCCGCGGCCGGCGCGACGCGGTTGACGAGTCCCAGCCGCAGCGCCTCGTCGGCGCCAACCGTGCGCGAGGAGAGCAGCAGGTACTTCGCGGCCGCCAGTCCGCAGAGGGTGACGAGCCGGGCCGGGCCGACCGGCACGCCCAGCGCAGCGCCGGGGAACCGCATCCGCAGGTTGGCGCCACCGACGCGCATGTCGCAGGCAATCGCGATCTCGGCCCCGCCCCCCACCGCGTCCCCATGACAGGCGGCAACGGTCGGCTTTGGAAAGCCGACGATCGCGTCGTAGAGATCGGCGAAGAGCTGCATTCGACGGACCTTGCCCTGCCCGTCCAGCTGCTCCTTGATATCCGCACCGGCCGAGAGGCCCATCTGGTCCGAGGAGCTGATGACGAGGACCCGGACCGCCTCGTCGCTGCGCGCCACGGCGAGGTGCTCGAGCATCTCGACCAGCATCTGGGTGTCGATCGCATTGCGAGCCTCCGAACGGCAGAGGCGAAGAATCGCAACGCCCTGCCCGTCGACCTCATAGGAGGTCCGCTCTGTCGAGGGTTCAGCGGCCATCGCCACCGGAGCCTAGTTTCTCGACGAGGCGCTCGGCCTCGTCGGCGGCGCGAGCGATCAGCGCCCCGACCTCGTCGGGGGACTCGCGAAAGCGCGACAGCACGTAGGAGGCGACCACGTCGGGGTCGGTCGAGTCGGGCCGGCCGACGCCGATTCGCACCCGCCAGAAGTCGGCGTCCCCAAAGCCCTGTTTGAGGCTCTTGAGGCCGTTGTGGCCCGCCAGGCCACCACCCAGGCGCACCCGGACCTCGCCGAAGGGAAGGTCGATCTCGTCGTGCAGCACGACCACCCGGTCCAGCGGCGCCTTCAACGAGCCGCGCGCCGGCCCGGCCGCGTCGCCGGAGGCGTTCATGTAGGTCTGCGGCAGGAGCACCGCCACGCGCGGCCCGCCGACGCCGGCCCGGCCTTCGGCGATCAGCCCGCCGAAGCGGCGCTTCGCGCGGGGCAGCTCCCAGCGGCGCGACAGCTCCTCGCCGACCTCAAAGCCGATGTTGTGCCGGGTGGCGGCGTGGCGGTCGCCGGGGTTACCCAGCCCGACGATGAGAATCCGGTCGCCGTTAGCGCCCTCGCCACGGTCCCCGCGGCGGCGAAAGATGGACAGCAGCTACTCCTCGCCGGACTCGCCCGACTCGCCGCCCTCGGCTGCCTCGCCGCCCTCCTCGGCAGCGGGGGCCTCGCCCTCCTCGCCGACCAGCTCGGCCTCCTCCTCGACAGCGGGCTCCGGCTCTTCCTCGACGCGGGGCGGCGAAAGGGTCGCGATCGTAATCTCCTCGGGCTCGTCGGCGACGAACTTGACCGCCTCGGGCACGGACACGGCCGAGAGCTGCAGCGTGTCGTTGATCTCCATCTCCGAGACGTCGGCGACGATCCGCTCTGGAATGTCGGCCGGGAGCGCTTCCACGGTGATTTCGCGCGTCACGTGCTCGAGCACGCCGCCCTCTTTGACACCCGGCGCGACCTCGGCCCCATCGAGCTCGATTGCAACCTCGGCCTGAATCGCCTCGTCGAGCTTCACTTCCTGCAGGTCGATGTGCCGCAGCCCACCCTTCACCGGGTGCAGTTGCTGCTCCTTGACGACGACCGGGACCGCCTTTGAGCCCTCCACCTCGAGGTCGAAGAGCGCGTGACCGCCGGCGAGGACGCTGCGCACGTCGCGCTCAACTGCCTGGAAGTGCCGCGCCTCGGCGCCGCCCGCGTAGACGACGCCCGGCACGAGCTTCTCGCCGCGCAGGCGGCGGGCGCTGCGCGAGCCGAACTCCGTGCGCGGAGCGGCCTTCAGCTTTTCGCGTTCGCGAGCCATGGACCGCAAGAGGATAGAGAAAGGAGACGTGTGGCAACCTTCGGCCATGGCCGACGACGGGAAGATCCCCAAGAGCCGCGTCCGCCGCTCAGCGAAGTTGGGCTCGATCGTCGGCGTTCAGGGTGCCCGCTACGCCGGCACCAAGGCCACCAACGTCGCCCGCTCAGAGCAGGGCGGCCGGGAAAAGCTCGAGGAGCACCACCTGCAGACAGCCATGAAGATGGTTGGCGCGCTGGGCCAGATGAAGGGCGCCGCGATGAAGCTGGGGCAGTTCGCCTCCTTCATAGACACCGAGTTCATTCCCGAGGAGTACCGCGAGATCTACCAGGAGCAGCTCGCCAAGCTGCGCACCGCGGCGCCGCCGATGCCGTGGGAGAAGGTCAAGGGCGTGCTGGACGAGGAGTACGACGGCGAGCCGGTCTCGGAGCTGTTCGCGGAGTTCGACCGCGACGCCTTCGCCGCCGCCTCGATCGGCCAGGTGCACCGCGCCGAGCTGATCGACGGGCGCCAGGTCGCCGTGAAGATCCAGTACCCGGGGATCGCCGAGGCCGTCGACGCGGACCTGCGCAACGCGGGGACGATCGTGCGGCTGGCCCGTGCGCTCGCTCCGGGGCTCGACGCGAAGGCGATCGCCCACGAGCTCCGCGAGCGGGTGATGGAGGAGCTCGACTACGAGTACGAGGCGCAGAACCAGCGCAGCTTCTCGCGCGCCTACCGCGACCACCCCTTCATCTACGTGCCGGATGTGATCGCCCGGCTCTCGCGCCGTCGCGTGCTGGTGACCGAGTTCGTCGAGGGAATGGGCTTCGAGCAGATCAAAGAGCTGCCCCACGAGGAGCGCAGCCGCTTCGGCGAGATCGTCTTCCGCGGCAGCCTCGGCTCGATCTTCAACCTCCAGCACTTCAATGCCGACCCCCACCCCGGCAACTACCTCCTGATGGCCGACGGCCGCGTCGCCTTCCTGGACTTCGGCATGACGAAGCGGCTCGATCGCGAGCAGATCGTGCTCGAGCAACGAGCCTTCGACGCCGCCTCGCGCGACGATCCCGAGGCCTTCCGCGAAGCGCTGCATGACCTGGGCTTCGTCAAGAACCCCTCGAAGCTCGACGCCGAGCGCCTCATGGAGCACATGGGAGCGGTCGGCGGCTGGTACATCGAAGACCGCGAGATCGAGATCACGCCGAAGCGCGTGATGAAGATCATCGAGTCGACCAACGACCCGCGCTCGGAGTACTACGAGCTGATGCGCCGCGAGTCGATCCCGGCCGAGGAGCTGATGGGGCGCCGGATGGAAATCGGCGTGGTCGCCGTGCTCGGCCAGCTGCGCGCGAAGCGCAACTGGCACCGGATCTTCCGCGAGTGGGTCTACGCCGACCCGCCCGCCACCGAGCTGGGCGAGCAGGAGTGGGAGTACTTCGAGAGAAGAGGGGTCAAGCGAGTTGCCGGCTTGGCCGAAAAGCTCTGAGCTGGGACTTCGAGCGAGCGGAGGAGAAACGATGCAGAAGATCAGGCGCGGCTGGGCGCTGACCAAGAAGAGCTGGGGGTTGCTAAACGAGCACCGCGAGCTGCTCCGCTTCCCTCTGTATGGGGCGGTGGCGACGATCCCCCTGGCGTTTGTCTTCCTCGGGCCGGGGCTCTACTTCCTGGACCAGAACGTCCTCGGCGGCGCGATCCCGCTGTTGGTGATCGGCGTCTACGTGCTCAGCGTCGTCGGGTTCTATTTCAGCGTCGGCCTGGCAGCCGCCGCCGACATGACCTTTCGCGGCGAGCAGGCTACGGTCGGCGACGGCCTCGCCGTGGCGCGCAGCCGCTTCGCTCAGATCTGCGGGTGGGCCGCGGTGTCGACCGCGATCAGCGTCGTGATGGCGGCGCTCGAAAACCAGGGCGGCACCGCGGGGACTATCGCCGCACGGCTGGTCGGCATGGCCTGGTCGCTGGTCACCTTCCTTGCCGTGCCGGTGATCGCAATCGAGGGAACCGGCCCGTTCGAAACGCTGAAGCGCTCCGCAAGCCTCTTCAAGTCGCGCTGGGGACAGCAGATCACCGGCAACATCGCAATCGGCGGCGCCGTCTTTCTCCTGGGGATGCTTCCCAGCGCGGCGCTGATCGCGATCGGCGTGCTCGTCTGGGCCTCGGCCAGCTTCGCCGGCGCACTGCTGGTCGTCCTCGGCGCGATCGGCTTTGCCGTCTCCCTGCTGGTCAGCAAGGCGCTGAGCGGCATCTTCGGCGTCGCCCTCTACCGCTACGCCCGCGACGGCGAGGCGGTCGGCGGGTTCACCCCCGAGGAGCTCGAGTCGGCGGTCAAGATCAAGGGCGGCCGGAGCACGCCTCCAACCGCCACGCCCGGCACCGTCTAGCCGCTATGGCCTCGGTTAATCACCGGGGCCATCCGCTCCGCCAGCGCCCGAGCCCCCTTGCGCCGGCAACCGCTCCGTTCGTCATTTGTACCGCTCTGCGACACAAAGAGCGAACGGAGTCTCGCCCGGGAGATTCCAGCCGCTCCGTTCGTCATTTGTACCGCCCAGCGACACAAAGAGCGAACGGAGCTCGTGTCCGCTGCGTTTAGGCCACACCTTGCGGAACGACGCCCGTAGTCCCTGCCCGTCTGGGTCCCCTACCAGCCCCTCCCCTGTTTGCCCTCCTCACCTGCAAGTAGGAGGGCAAACAGCGAGGGGCTGTTTCTCTCATCGATCACCACAGGGAGGGGTTGTCTCTCTCATCATCAATCGACCAGCGGTTCGTTTCGGGTTGGAGGTCTCCATCGGTCAACGAGGTGCTCTCCTGGGTCCCGGGGCCATCTCCGCGCTCCTCCAGAGAGCCAGGGGGCTCGGGGACTTCGAGCCCAGTGACGAAAGAGGCGCGAAGGTCGGGAGCGGATGGACTGGTCGGCCCTGAGCGGCGTGGCCTGAGCGGCGCGTTGGGGGCGGGCAGCCCTGAGCCAACCGGATACACACCTGCGGCGATTTATCGCCCGGTGTCGAAGGATCTCAGGGGAAGTCCTCGCGCTTTGGGCCATAGCGGCGATTTATCGCCCGGCGCAACTGCGGTGGGGCTCAGCGCGTGCCCGAGGCTCGAGGTCGAGTTGGTGATCGCAGCATCGGCTCAGGGTTTCGGGTGGAACGCTTCGGGGAGGTCCACTAGCTGAGATCCTGACCACGTTATTCATCCGGGCCTCCTTGGAGGCTGGGGCGGACCACCGGGCTCCATCAAGGCAGAGGCAGATCACCGGGCTCCATCAGGCTGGGGCGGACCACCGGGCTCCATCAGGCTGGGGCAGATCACAGGCGCGCGAACAGGCGAGGGTCGTTGGAGCAGATACCGGTGGCCCCGGCCGCAACCAGCTTCCTCATGCGCGGCAGGTCGTCGACCGTCCAGGCGATGAGGTCGATCCCGGCCCCGGTGGTCACCGCAGCCAGGCGGCGGCTGACGATCGGGTGATAGACCCAGATCGAGTCGACGCCCATTGCGGGCAGAGCGCGCGCGGCGATGCCCGGCAACCGGCGGCGCATTGCGAGGAGTGCGGCGAGCATCGGCGCTCTTGCCCAGCGCTTCGAGGCCCAATCGCGCGTCACCTTCGGATAGGTCCAGCCACGCCGCAAGCCGGGCTCCAGCTCGCGGATGCGGGCCAGGGTCGAGAGCTCCATGGTCGAGACCATCGTCCGGTCGAGCATCTGCCGCTCTCGCACCGCGGCGACGATCTCCTCCTCCCGCCCGGGCAGCTTGATGTCGAGGTCGATCTGGACGCGGTCGAGCGGCGGCTGCAGGAAGGCGTCGAGCCCCTCCTCAAGGGTGAGCGGCGTGCGGCGCTCCGCGTCGTGCCAGTCGTGCGCGACGACCAGCGGCGAGCGCTCCCCCACCGCGATCCGCGGGTGCCCGTCGCGGGTCCACAGAACGTCCAGCTCGATCACATCGACCCCGATCTCGACCGCGGCCTCGAAGCTGGCCAGGGTGTTCCCCGGCAAGATCAAGTCCGCCCCCTTGTGCCCCACCTTTTTCAATTCCTACCCGATCCAAGCGGCCGGCAAGGGCGGATCTGGATGGCTGGGCGACCAGACACCGCATCCGCCCGCAGTCGCCCGCGTCAAAAGAGCTGGTTCTCGCCGGCGAAGATCTCCGAGACCGAGTCGTCAGTGAAGATGCGACGGATCGAGTCGGCGAAGGTGCCCGCGGTGGAGAGCACGAGGATGTTGTCCGGGGCTCCCTGGCGCAGCGGGACCGTGTCGGTGACGACGATCCGCTCGATCCCCGAGCTCTCATAGGCGAGCCGCTCGTAGGCCGGACCGGAGAAGACGCCGTGGGTGGCGCAGGCGATCACTCGCGCGGCGCCCTCGTCGAGCACGGTCTGCGCGGCGGCGCAGAGCGTGCCGGCGGTATCGATCATGTCGTCGACGAGAACCGCCGTCTTGCCCTTCACGTCGCCGACCACGTAGCCGATCTCGGCAACCTGCTGGGCCGGGCGCTCCTTCTCCATCACGGCCCAGTGGGTGCCGATGCGGCGGGCGAAGTTGCGGGCGGTCTTTACCCGACCGGCATCGGGCGAGACGATCACCAGCTCCTCGCTCAGTTCCTGGTCGGCGAACCACTGGGTCAGCATCGGCATCGCGGTCATGTGGTCGACCGGAACGTGGAAGAAGCCCTGCACCTGGCCGGCGTGCAGGTCCATGGTGAGCACTCGGTCCACCCCAACCCCCTCCAGGCACTTGGCGACGATGCGGGCGGAGATCGGCTCGCGCGGCGCCGACTTCTTGTCCTGGCGGGCGTAGCCGTACCAGGGCATCACGGCGATGATGCGGTGGGCTGAGGCACCCTGCGCGGCGTCGATCATCGTCAGCAGCTCGACCAGCGCGTCGTTGGGCGTCATCTCGCTCTGTTCGTTGCCACAGGTCGACTGGACGAGGAAGACGTCGGCGCCGCGGATCGACTCCTCGTAGCGGCAGTAGACCTCCCCGTTGGCGAACGTCTTCAGCGTCACCTGGCCGAGATCGAGCTCTAGCTTGCCGGCCACCTTCGCCGCCAGCTCCATCGAGCTGCGGCCGCCAAAGACCATCATCCGCTTCGCGTAGTCGTGCGGAATGGCGGTCGGTGCCGCCTCGGGTCGCTGCTCGATCGTGCTCACGAATCCTCCTCGCGCATCTCCGTGGCCTTGCGCTCCGCGAAGCCCTCGATGTTTCTCTGATCGTTGTCGCTCACCGCCAGCGCTCCTCTTGGAACGTCCTTCTTGATCACGGCGCCAGCGCCAGTGTAGGCGGCGTCCCCGACTTCTACAGGGGCGATCAGCATCGTGTCAACGCCGATCCGGGCCCCCTCCCCGATCACCGTCCGGTGCTTGCGGAATCCGTCGTAGTTCGCAGTGATCGTGCCGGCGCCCAGGTTGCTCTCAGCGCCCACCTCGGCGTCCCCGACATAGGCGAGGTGAGGGACCTTCGCGCCCTCGCCGATCTTCGAGTTCTTGACCTCGACGAACGTTCCGACCTTCGCGCCGCGCTCCAGGGCCGCCCCGGGGCGCAGGTGCGCGAACGGACCGACGCTGCAGCGGTCGAGGACGTCGCACTCGACCAGATAGGAGTGCGGCACCGTGACGGCCTCCCCCAGCCTGGTGTCGATCAGCGTCGTCAGCGGCCCGACGACGGAGTTGGCCCCAATCGCGGTCTGACCCCGAAGGCTGGTGGCAGGCTCGATGCGGGCGTCGGCGGCGATCTCCACGTCGGCGTCGACCCAGGTCGAGTCCGGATCGACGACGGTAACCCCGGCCAGCATGTGCCGCTCGAGGATGCGGCGGCGCGCCTCCGCCTCCACGGCGGCGAGATCGGCGCGGTTGTTGATCCCCATCGTCACCGCGAGGTCGTCGGCGAGGTGCGCCGCGACGCTGAGACCAGCCTCGCGCAGCGCGGGGAAGACATCGGGGAGGTAGTACTCACCTTGTGCGTTGTCGTTGGTGAGGCCGGCCAGAGCGGTGGCCAGCGGCCCGGCGTCGAAAACGTAGGTTCCGGCGTTGATCTCGCGGATTGCCAGCTGACCGGCGTCGGCGTCTCCGGCGGCTTTGGCCTCGACGACCCGCTCGACCGAACCGTCGCCGGCGCGCACCACGCGGCCGTAGGCAGCGGGATCGTCGAGCTCGATCGTCAACATCGTCGCGGCGGCGGGAGAGGCGGCGTGGGCGTCGAGCAGACCCCCGATCGTCTCGGCGGAGATCAGCGGCACGTCGCCGGAGAGGACCAGAACCGTCTCTGCCTCCTCGATCAGGGGCAGGGCGGCGCGGACCGCGCCACCGGTGCCGTCCGGCTCGGGCTGGACGACCGTCTCGACCCCCTCCGGCAGGCCGGCGGAGATGTCACGACCCGGCGAGACGATGGCGGCAACGCGACCGGCACCGGCCTGGCGCGCAGCAAGGATCGGCCAGGCGACCATCGGGCGACCGCTCACGCGATGGAGCATCTTCGGCAGCGAGGAGCGCATTCGCGTGCCCTCGCCCGCCGCCATGACGAGTACCAGTGGAGAGCTCACAACCAGATCGTATTAGGGGGAGGGTTGCGTAGGAAATCTGAATCTCTTCCTCTTCACGCGGGGCGCTTCGAGCGCCCCAGCCCTTTGCCACCCAGCGGTTGACTGGCTAGGCGGCGCGGGAGAGATCTCTGCCGAGAAGCGAGAGGGAGGTGAGGGTCCAACCGGCGAAGATCAGGTCGATGCCAACCAGCAGGCCGATTGCCCAGTCGCCGGAGCTGGGGAACTTGGCAAGCACGAGGATGCCGATCAGCAGCCCCGCGACGCCGCTGATGCCAACCAGACCGGCATTTGGCTGGCCGCGGCCGGCAAATGCGACCGCGATCCGCGTTGTCCCCATGAAGAGGAAGTAGATACCGAGCACGAGCGTGAGGGTCAGCGTTCCGTTGTGCGGTTCGACGACCAGCCAGAGCCCGACCAGCATCGTGAGGATCGCCCACAGCAGTCGCAGGACGACCGTCCCGATCGAGTGGGCGGCAAACGCGCCGGCAACCAGGAAGGCGCCGCCGACCATCAGGATCCAGCCGATGAAGATCGCGGTGCCGACCGAGGCCACGGCGGGCACAACAATCGCCACGCAGCCGACGAAGATCGCAATCACGCCGATCGCCATCAGACCCTTCCAGCCGCGCGCCAGCCCCTCGCGAACCTCAGGGTCCAACGACACTCCACCCATCTCCATACCGATGACCCTATGCCCCCCGCCGGACGCGGTCAACCACCGGCCGGACGTGCTCACCCGCCGCCCGACGGGACTCGACTCGACTCGAAGCTGAGCCTGGAGCGTCCTTGGCCACACTGCCCGGTTTCTCGCTTTCGGCCGCCTCTCGCTCGATCTGCCGCTCGTACCAGCGCACCCACTTGCGCACGGCGTTGTCCGACACTCCGTACTTCCGGCCCACCGCCAGGTAACTGGTCGCCTCGATCTCCTCCAGCAGCTGCTCATACGGCGGCCGCTCGACCTTTCGGATATCGGGATTTGGATTGCCCTGCAAGGAAGTCCTATCCCATCGAGATCCGCACTCCTGTGAACAGTAGGAATGGTTTCGGTATTTCGCGGTGAACTCGCGACCGCATCGCTTGCAAGTGCGTACCGGGGGATCTGCTCGATTCTTTCGGCCGCAGTGAGTGTCGAGTGTCGCCGCACAGTTTGGACAGACAATCCGGAGGTTCTCGATGCGGTTGTCATCCGGCACTCCGTTGACGTGATCGAGGATCAGCGACATGCGACGCCCGCGCCACTCTTCTCCCTGGCCGCACTCCTCGCAGGCCCTTTCCTTGAGTCCGGCGTCAAATAGACGCTGCTTTAGCTTGCCTCTCGAGTAGGTTGAACTCTGAACGAGAATCTCTGCCAAGGGCTTTGGCGCTTTGTGGAGATGCCTAATCCCAGCAGCCAGGGGGTCGAAGTGATCTGTCGGGATCTTCCAGATCTCATCGACGTATCTCCGGAGCAACGAGTGGTTCCCTCCGGCCGGCCTCATGCCAAGCCGGCGCAGCACCTCACTGTAGGACTCAGAAGCGGCGACCGCCTCACGAGCTTCCTCCTCTGTGTACCTCGGCACGATACGAACACTAGTTCGTATACCGGACGTTCCTGGGACGTCAGCGCACGCTAAGGTCGAAGCTCAATCCGGGGTGGTGTAATCGGCGAGCACGCCAAGTTTTGGTCTTGGAAGAGGGGGTTCAAATCCTCCCCCCGGAACTCTGGAGCACTACTCCTCGGCACTGCGGGGGACCTTGCCGCCCTCGGCACCGCGTTCAAGGGCGGGGCCGCGCGGGGAGGCGATGCCGAGCACCCGCATCGCCTTCAGGCCGAGACCGAGCTTCTCGCGGCCCTCGGTCGCCGAGACGTCGTGCCCGCAAAGCTCCTTGACCCGCTCGAGGCGGTAGCGGATCGTGTGGCGGTGCGTGAAGAGCTGTTTGGCGGTCGCGGCGACGTTGGCGTCGTTGTCGAGATAGGCCTCGACGGTCGCCACGAGCTCGGTCTCGTACTGCTCGTCGTACGCGGCGAGCGGCTCGATCGTCTCCGAGTAGAAGCGCTCCAGCTCGCCCGGGTCCTCGCTTATCGCCGGCAGCAGCAGGCGGTAGGCGCCGGTGTCCTCGAAGGCGAGCAGCAGACGCCCTTCCGCCTCGCCGACGTTGACCGCCAGCCGCGCCTCGCTCCCGGCCCGGTAGAGGTCGACCGGATCGGTCGCCCGCCGGCTGCAACCGATCGTCAGGTGAAAGCCGGAGAGATCTCCCTCGAGCTCCCGCGCCAGGCCCGCCGCCGCGCGCCCCAGGCGGTCGTCATCCTCAGCCGGCACGATCACGGCGATTTCCGCGGCCACCTCGCCGCTCTCAGTCGAGGCCAGCGCACCGGACGCAAGCGAACGCAGGGCCCGCATCGCCAGGGTGAGCACGCGCGACCGCCACTCCCCCGTTTGCGCCGATCGCGGCGCGACCCGGATGACGATCACCCCGGCCCCCTTCTCCAGGTCGGCTCCAAGCTCGGCGGCGCGGGCGATGATGTCGCCGCGATCGGTGACCTTGCGAGCCAGCACCGCGCCGACGAAGACGCCGGCCACCTCCTCGCTCTCCCACTCCGGCGAGCGAGAGCGCTCCAGCTCCAGCGCGAGCAGGGTGGCGACCATCCGCGCAATGGCCGGGTCGGGAGCGGCCTTGGCCCGATAGCGCAGCTCGCCCACCGGACTGTCCGCGACGCGCAGCACGACGGTCGTCACCGGTTTTCCCCCGGCCAGCAGCTTCCGCTCCTGGTCCGGCGACGCGCCGGCGACGACGAGCACCGCCCCGGAGCGGTCGATCAGCGCCACGCTGGCGTCCAGCACCCGGGCCGCCGCACGCCCCACCGCAGGCAGCCCAGCCCCCGCCTCAACCGCTTCGGCAAGCGCGTCCAGGGAGCCCGGTTCAGCCGGATTTGCAGCTGCTTTTCGTCCTTTTGAGACAGCAGGCATCGCGCTCATTATCCCTACCGGACGCCAATCGTCGCGTCGATGCGTATCCCCCTCGCTCAGACCCTCCAGTCGCTCCGTTCGTCATTTGTACCGCTCTGCGACACAAACAGCGAACGGAGTCTCGATCCGGCCACCCCAATCGCTCCGTTCGCTCTCTGTACCGCCCTGCGACACAAACAGCGAACGGAGTCCGTGTCCGTCTCGTTCAGGCCAACCCAGCCGCCGCAGTCGTGCGTAACGGCCCTTCCAAAGATCCCGACCGCCTGGTCCCTACACAGCCTCCCCCTGTTTGCCCTCCTACTTGCAGGTATGGAGGGCAACAGGGGGAGGCTGTTTCTCTCATCATCAATCGACGAGGGGTTCCTTTCGGGTTCCACGGACCTTTTCTGACACCCTCGTTCTGAGATTCAGCGGAACGATCGACGCTGGGTTCTTTCGCCAACCGGATACGCGCATCGTCGCGTCAATCGAAGAGGCTGACGATGTCGTTGTAGTAGTAGACGACCGCGAGCCCAACCACGACGCCGATCAAAATCAGGGCCACGAGAACGACCAGCGACAGGGCGCCCGCCGCAGCCTTCTCCCAGAGCCGGCCGTAGGCGCTGACCGCGGGCACGAGGATCAGACCGACGAAGGCGACCACGGTGACCAGCCCGGCGACGCCGAACAGCAGGTACTCATTCTCGATCTTCTGCAGCGCCAGGATCGTCAGCACGCGACGCATTGTGGCGCACGAAGCCGTCTGAAGGAGGGGGTGCGGGAGGCGGCCTCAGGTTCGAGACGACGAGGGCCACCGCCGCGCAGAGAGAGAAGGCGACCGCGCCAAGTGCCCAGCCCGCATTGACGTCACTTAGGTAGTGGACTCCGAGGTAGACGCGAGTCAGGCCGACAACCGCCGTCAACCCGATGCCGGTGACCACCACCGCGGCGCTGCGCGCCATGCCCGGGCGCAAGCGCATCACGACCGTGACCGCCAGCCAGACGTAGAAGGTCGAGTAGGCGGCGTGACCGCTGGGGAACGAGGACCCCGAAAAGCCGCTCAGGCCTCCCGTCGGGCGGGGCCGGTCGATCGCGTCCTTCAGCTGGTGAACGCCGAGCACGACGATCGCCATGCCGACGACGAGCACGCCAAGCTCAGACCAGCGCCGACGAGCCGCGAGGGCAACGGCGCAGAGCGCGGCGAGCGGCCAGACGACCGCCCCCGAGCCGAGGTGGGTGACGAGCTTGGCGATATCGACCAGCCAGGCCGTTCGCAGCGCCTCGGCAACATGCCTGGCCGTGACGTCGCCCGGTGTCGGGCCCGGATCGCCGTTGACCACCACGATGTAGCCGACGAGGACAAAGCCGGCCACGGCGAGGATCGCCATCAGCGAGGTGAACTCGAGGCCAAACGTGCCGCCCGGCGTGACCCGATCCCAGAGGAACTGCAGCTGCGGGCGGAAGCGCCGCGCCAGCGCGACGAGCCCGCGAGCGCCCGCGTGGCGCTCCATCCAGTGCACCGCAGCGCGACGGTTCGCCTCGACTCGAAACCAGCGGACCAGCAGGATCGCGCCAACCACGACGACGATCAGCGTCCCGAACAGGAACGCCCCGCGACCGGCGTACTTGGCGGCCGTGTCGATACTCCGTGAGAAGAGGTAGCCGATGAGGATGTGCGCGGTGGCCCAGAGGCCGGTGCCGAGGATGCTGTAGGGGACGAAGTTTCGGTAGCGCATCCCAGAGCTGCCGGCGATGAACGGCGCAAAGGCGCGCACCAGGCTCACAAAGCGGCCGATGAAGATCGTCTTGCCGCCGTGGCGCGAGAAGTAGGCCTCGACCTGCTCGAAGCGCTCGGCACTGACGCCGAAGCGAGGCCCGTGGCGGATGACGAAGCCGCGCCCCAGCCGGCGGCCGATGAAGAAGCTGGTCGTGTCCCCCGCCCAGGCCGCGAACCAGGCGATCCCGATCAGCAGGTAGACGTCAACCGCCCCCTGACCCGCCACCGCACCGCCAAGCAGCATCACCGTCTCGCCGGGGACGACGAGTCCCACAAAGGCCCCTGTCTCGGCAAAGGCGAAGAGACCGACCAGCAGATAGGTCCAGGCACCAAGCGTGTTGGAGATTTCGCTCAGCAACCGCTGCAGGTCTTCATGGGGGAAGACGCGGCTGATCAGGTAGTAGGCGCCGACAACGGCGGCGGCGATCGCGAGAAGCACAAGACGCCGGCGACGGCGATTCTCTGGGAGCCTAAGTTGCACGCGGAGCCCGGCCAGCTTCGCAGACGATGGCGTCGTCGCGATCCAGTCGCGCGGCGACAGCCTCGGCGGCGGCCAGGTCGGGGAAGAGGCCGAAGGCGGTGGGGCCAGAGCCCGTCAGCAGGGCAACCGGAGCGCCCGCATCGCGCAGCTCGTCCAGGGCATCGCCGATCGCCGGGCGCAGCGAGCGGGCGGCGGGCTCGAGATCGTTGGCAAGCAGCGCCGCGTAGGAGAGGGGCGAAGCGGCTGCGCCCGCCGCAGCGCGAAACCGGTCCGCCAGCTCGTCGAGCTCGGCGGCGCCGCGGCCAAGGCCGAGTCGGTCGGCCTCGGCAAAGACCTCCGCGGTGCTCAACCCGCCGCCGCCCGGGAGCAGGACAACCGCATGGCGCGGTGGCTCCGGCAGCCTCTCCACGCGCTCTCCGACCCCCTGCACCAGCGAGAGAGCGGGCAGCAGCTGCGAGGGGACGTCCGCGCCGAGCTCGGCGGCGATCGCCTCGAGGTCCGGAATCCATCCGGCGCCTCCCGCCGGATCCCGGGCAAAGCGCAGAATCGCGGCAGCATCCGCGCTGCCGCCGCCCAACCCCGCGGCCACCGGGATGCGCTTCGTTATCTCCACTCGGAGAGGGGGGTGCTTCCAGCCCCGAGCGCGTAGAGCGGCAAGGGCCTCCGCGACCAGATTGTCACCCTCGACGCCGGCGCAGACAACCTCGTCAAAGCCTGCGCCGCTCGCCGCAGGCTCGCCCGGGCGAATCTCAATCAGATCGGCGAGCTCCAGCGGCTCGAACAGCGAGCACAGCTCGTGCAGGCCGTCCTCGCGGCGCGGCCCGAGGAAGAGACAGAGGTTGAGCTTGGCTGGAGCGGAGAGCCGCAAGAGGTCTATCCCGGTAGGGATTCCACTTAACTTTTTCGGTGGAACGGAAATGGTCCACCATGGGCGGGGTCGGCGAAAAAGTACAAGACGTTCCACCCCTACCGGGATAGGCCTCTCGCCAATGCTCGGAAATCCTCTGGGGAGAGGGACTCGGCGCGGGCGTCTTCAGGGAGGCCCAGCTCCCGCAGCGCGGCCCGGGTGTCCCTCAGGGAGCCGGGCCGAACATGCTCGACGGAGCGAGCGAGTGACTTGCGACGGTGCGCGAACGCGGCCCGGACGAGTTCGCGGGTTGGAGGATCGGCGGCCGGGCCGACACGGCGCAGCGAGAGGATCGCCGACTCGACCCGGGGCCGGGGGCGAAAGACGGCCGGGTCAACGGTCCGCAGCAGCCTCACCTCGCAGGCGAGCTGCACGAGCACGCTCGGCGAGCCGTAGGTCCGGCTGCCGGGGGCGGCCCGCAACCGGTCGGCGATCTCCCGCTGGACCATGACCGTCCAGCGCGTCACCGACGCCAGCTCCACGACGGTCCGCAGGATCACCGGGGTCGCGACGGCGTAGGGCAGGTTGGCGACCACCGCCGTGGGCGCCGGCGCGAGCGCCGCCAGATCCATCCTCATCGCATCCCCCCAGTGCAGAGCGACGTTTGGCCGCCCCGCAACCGATCCGAGCGAGGGCTCCAACCGCCGGTCCATCTCGACCGCATGCACGTGTGCCGCGACAGCCGCGAGGCGCTCCGTCAACACCCCTTCGCCGGCACCGACCTCGAGCACGATGTCGTCGGGGCTCAGGGCGGCGTCACGGAGGATCGCCTCAAGCAGGTTGGGGTCCGCGAGAAAGTTCTGCCCGAGGCGCACCAACGCGCCTACCAGCCGAAGAGGGCGCGCCCGTTTGCCTCGACGGTCCGCGTCAGCTCCTCGTAGGAGATGCCTCGAACCTCCGCCACCGCCCGCGCTGTGTGGACCACGTGGGCCGGTTCGTTCGGCCTGCCGCGAACCGGCTGCGGCGCCAGGTAGGGAGCGTCGGTCTCCACCAGCAGCAGCTCGTCGGGCACCGTCTCGGCCGCTTCGCGCAGTGCATCGGACTTGGGATAGGTGACGATCCCGGAGAAGGAGCACCACCAGCCGCGCTCGATCGCGTCATCCACCCGCCAGGGAGCGAGAAAGCAGTGCAGGATCACCTTTACGCCGGCCCCGCGGGCGTCGAGCATCTCGAAGACCTCGTCGGTTGCCGTCGTCTCGCCGTCCGGATCGCGGGCGTGGATGACGATCGGCAGGTCGCGGTCGCGCGCGATCTCGATCTGCGCCTCGAAGGCCCGCCGCTGCTCGGCGGGACTGGCCGTCTCGCGGTAGTGGTCGATTCCGGTCTCGCCGATCGCCCGCACCCTGTCGTGCTCCGCAAGGCGCGCGATCTCCTCCGCCTGGGCGTCATCGAAGCCCTGCGCCGAGGTCGGGTGGCAGCCCACGGTGGCGTAGACCTCCGCGTGCCGCTCCGCCGCGCCGATCGCTGCAGCGTTCGCCTCGCCCCCGAGGCCCACGTTGAGCATCCTCTCCACCCCTGCCTCGCGGGCGGCGGCGACCAGCTCGTCCTCGGCTCGCTCGCAGAGGAACAGGTGGGTGTGGGAATCGATCATCCCCGCCAGTCTAAGAACCACCGTCCGTAGGAGAAACCCCGCACCGGTCCAGCGGAACTTGTGAGCGACCGAAGGGAGCGGGTTCCGTCAGACCGGCGCGGGGTTCTCCGTCGGTTGCTATTCGATCTTCGGGAAGAGCTGTGGCACGCGCTCGACCCGCTGGCCGCCGGGACCGGAGCCGAGCTCGGCCAGGGCGCGCGAGTCCTCTCCGAGCGCCACCAGCAGGCGGTCGGATGCCTGTGGAAGGTAGGGAACCAGCAGCAGGGTGGTCACGCGAAGCCCCTCCGCCAGGTTGTAGAGAACTTCGTCGAGCCGCTCGGGGTCGGCCTCGTCCTTCGCCAGCTCCCAGGGCCGCGTCTCCTCGACGTAGCGGTTGAGGCGGCGCACCAGCCTCCACACCTCCTCCAGGGCCTGGCTCAGCTCGGCAACGTCAAGCAGCTCGCTGAAGCGCTCGATGACACCTTCGAAGTCCTCCTCGAGCACGGCGTCGACAGCAGCCGGCGGCACGACTCCGTCGCGATAGCGCTCGACCATCGCCAGCACTCGACTGGCGAGGTTGCCGAAGTCGTTGGCCAGCTCGGTCTCGTAGCGAGCCTCAAACCCAGCCGTGGAGATCGAGCCGTCCTGGCCGAAGCTCACCTCCCGAAAGCAGTAGTGGCGCAGCGCGTCGGAGCCGAAGCGCTCGATCACCTCAAACGGGTCGAGCACGTTGCCAAGCGACTTCGACATCTTCTTCTCCCCCATCAGCAGGTAGCCGTGGATCGCCATCCGCTTCGGCGGCTCGAGGTCTGCGGCCCACAGGAGCGCCGGCCAGATCACGGCGTGGAACTTGAGGATGTCCTTCGCCATCACGTGCATGTCGGCGGGCCAGAAGCGCTTGGTGAGGTCCTCTCCCTCGCGGGCGAAGGTGAGCGCGGTGACGTAGTTGAGCAGCGCGTCGAACCACACGTACATCCGCTGCTCGGGGTCCCAGGGCAGGCGCATCCCCCATTTCAGCTTCGGCCGGGACAGCGAGACGTCCTCGAGCCCCTGCTTGACGAACGAGACGGCCTCGTTGCGGCGGAACTCGGGCACCACGAAGTCGGGACGTTCCTCGTAGAGGCCTTCCAGCTGTGCCTGGAAGGCAGAGAGGCGGAAGAACCAGTTCTCCTCCCGTTCGCGCTCCAGGGGGATCTCGTGGATCGGGCAGGTCTGGCCCGGCCCCAGCTCCCGCTCGGTCTTGAAGTCCGCGCAGCGCGGGCAGTACCAGCCCTCGTAGACGCCCTTCGTCACCCAGCCGTTGTCGTAGACCCGCTGCATGATCTCGGCGACCTTCTCGCCGTGACGGGGATCGGAGGTGCGGATGAAGAAGTCGTTGGTGACGTCGATGATCGGCATCAGCTCACGGAACTTCTCGGTGTTGCGATCGGCCAGCTCCTGCGGCGAGATTCCCTCCCGCTCGGCGGCGGTCTCGATTGGCTCGCCGTGCTCGTCGGTGCCGGTCAGGAAGAAGACGTCCTCGCCGCGCTGGCGCATGTGACGGGCGAGGACGTCTGCGGCCATCGTCGAGTAGGCGTGGCCGAGGTGCGGCTCGGCGTTGACGTAGTAGATCGGGGTTGTGACGTAGTAGGCCATCGGCGACTGCCAGGCTACCGGCGCGGCTCGCGCCCGGTCAGCGCTCGATAGAGGTCGTTCGCACGGGTTCCGGTCAGCGCGGCCACGACGCTTGCCGCGGCCCGCGGCCGCGCCCCGGACTGGACGAGGTGACGGAGGGCGTCCACCGCGAAGCCGATGTCCTTGTCGTGCCCCTCCGAGGCGGCCGGGGCGATCACCAGCACGATCTCGCCCTTGACGTCACCGCGAAAGCGGCGAGCCAGCTCGGCAAGCGATCCACGCGAGACCTCCTCGTGCATCTTCGACAGCTCGCGACAGACGGCGACCTCGCGATCGGGGGCGATTGCCGCCAGGGCGGCGAGGGACTCGCCGACCCGGCGCGGCGACTCGAAGGCAACCACGGTCTCCGTCGAGCGCAGCACGCGCTCCATCTCACCGGCGCGCTTCGGCAGGAAGCCCTCGAAGCGCCAGCGGTCGGTCGGCAGCCCCGAAGCGACCAATGCCACCGGAACCACCGAGGGCCCCGGCAACACCGTCACCTCGAGATTGCGGTCGATGCAGCGGCGGATCAGCCGGTAGCCCGGGTCGGAGATCGCCGGCATTCCCGCGTCGGAGACGAGCGCGACCGTCGCGCCACGCTCGATCAGCTGGGCGAGCTCGGTCGCGCGCGCCGCTTCGTTGCCCTCGTGGTTGGAGATCAGAGGCGGCGCCGGGCGAATGCCCAGCTTGTCGAGCAGGCCGCCCGTGCGACGGGTGTCCTCGCAGGCGATGTAGTCGGCGGTGACCAGGGCATCCCGCACCCGAAAGGTGGTGTCGTCGAGGTTGCCGATTGGCGTCGGGCAGACGATCAACGCGCCCGGCATCAGACCGTGCCTCGATCCGGGCGGCGGATCGGCGCCCGCCGCGTCGCCTGCCGCTGCTTGAAGGCGGGGTCGGTCATCTCTCCAGTTCGATCCGCGCCATCGCGGCGGCGCCGATCATCCCCGCATCCTGCCCGAGCTTTGCCGCCACCACCGGCGTGCGGTTCATCGGCGGCAGTGCCCGGGCCTGCATCTCGCCGCGAGCCGGCTCGAGCAGGAGGTCGCCGGCCGCAATCACGCCGCCGCCGATCACGATCACCTCCGGCTCGAAGATGTTGGCGAGACTGGCGAGCGCGACGCCGAGCCGCTTGCCAACCGAGTCGAAGACCTTGATCGCCGTCGAATCCCCAGCCAGCGCCGCCTCCGTGACCGCCCTGCCGTCGATCTCGCGCCCGTCGGCGAGCATCTTGCCCAGGACAGAGTCGGGCTCCCATTCCGCCATGTTCAGCCCTTCCCGCCCCAGTGCCGTACCGGAGGCGAACACCTCGACGCAGCCGCGGTTGGTGCAGTTGCCCTGGCAGCGCGGCCCGTTCATGTCGATCACCATGTGACCGAGCTCGGCCCCGGCCCCGGTTGCCCCCCGGTAGATCTCTCCGCCGAGGATCAGGCCCCCGCCGATCCCAGTCCCGATCGTCAGCATCACCGCGTTGTCCGCGCCGCGCGCCGCCCCGTAGAGGTGCTCGGCAAGCGCCGCGACGTTGGCGTCGTTGTCGACGAAGGTCGGCAGGCCTGTTCGTTCGGAGACGAGGTCGCGGATCGGCAGATTCTCGATCGGCAGGTTCACCGCCGAGACCGCGACCCCGCTGTCGTGGTCGATCGTCGCCGGAATACCCAGCCCCACCGCGCTGACCCCGGGCCTGGACTGCCGAGCCTCCTCGATCTCGCGAACCACGAGCTCGACGAGCTCCTCCTCGCTCTGGCCGGTGGACCGCTCGCGGCTCTCCCAAACCACCTTGGACTCCGAATCGAGGACTCCGAGCAACAGCTTGGTCCCACCCAGATCCACCCCGATCGCGTCGGTTGAGGTCATGGCTGCTGGCAGGCGACCGCGGGCATCGGCATGATTCCTAACCCTTTCATGCCGAGCAATGGTGAGCAGCAGCCCTCCGGGCCGCCCGAATACAAGGTCTACCGGTCCCGCCGGGGCCTCTTCCGAGGCTTTCGGAAGTCCGATCTGCCCGGCACTCTCGGACCCGATGCGCAAGAGCCGAAGCGGCGCAGCCCTCTCGGCCAGCGCGACGCCCGGGGCCCCCGGCGTCCCCGCCGCGGCAGCAGGCGGGTGCTGAAATGGGTTGGCCTGGCGGCGCTCGGGTGGGTCCTGCTCAGCTTCCTCGCCTTCGCCGTCTCCGCTCAGCTGCAGGCCTTCAAGCTCTCCGGCGAGGCCAAGGCGACGCTGCACGGCAATCCGTTCCTGCTCACCCACGCCCAGACGATCCTGGTCCTCGGCACCGATGCCCGGCCACCGGACACAGAAGAGCCCGGGGCAGCACCGTCCCAGGATTGCTTCGAACAGCAGTCCCACGGCGATGCCCCGCACGGCGAATGCTCGGTGGGCCAGTTCCGCGCCGACACGCTGATGCTGATCCGCGCCGGCGGCGGCAGCTTCCGCAAACTCTCGATCCCGCGCGACAGCTACGCCGAAATCCCCGGCCAGACCCCACAGAAGATCAACGCTGCCTACGCCTTCGGGGGCGCGGCGGCGGAGGTCAAGGCGGTGGAACAGTTCCTCGGCATCGAAATCGACCACGTCGCGATCGTCGACTTCACCGGGTTCGAAGACCTGATCGACGCGGTGGGCGGTGTCAAGGTCGACGTCCCCCACAAGATCTGCGCCGACATCTCGGGAGGCGCCGGGGGCGGACAGGGTGGCTTCACCCTGAGGCTCGGCAAGGGAGAGAACACGCTCGACGGCGAAAGGGCGCTCATCTACGCGCGCATCCGCGAGCCGAGCCCCTGCCCTGGGTCGGGGCGGAGCGCCTACGCCCTGGGCTATGACGACTTCGACCGAGCCCAGGCGCAACAGGCGGTGATCAGCGGCATCAAGGGGCGACTGACCGATCCCCTCCGGATCCCCTACAACTTCGTCAAGGGGCCGATCATCGGCTGGGACGCGCCCAAGGCCTTTGTCAGCGACATGGGCTTTTTCACGATGCCCCAGCTGGTCCTGGCGGCGGCTATCGGCGGCGACAGCAAGGCCGACGTGCTCTGCGCGGGCGCCAGCTCCGAATGCGCCCCCGGCCCCGGGAGCAGTATCGAGGTGCCCGAAGCGGAACGCCGCCGCGCGGTCAAGCGCCTGCTCGGCTAGCGCTTCCGCCTCGCTCATAGGCCGCCCCAGCCGCTCCGTTCGTCATTTGTACCGCTCAGCGACACATACAGCGAACGGAGTCTCGATCAGGCCACGCCAACCGCTCCGTTCGTCATTTGTACCGCTCTGCGACACAAAGAGCGAACGGAGTTCGTGGCCGCCCCTCTGGCCACTCCAGCGGCCGCAGCCGTGCGTAACGGCCCTCCTAAAGGTCCTGACCGCCCGGCCCTACACAGCCTCCCCTGTTTGCCCTCCTCACCTGCAAGTAGGAGGGCAAACAGGGGAGGCTGTCTCATCATCAATCGACCAGGGGTTCGTTTCGGGTTCACCAGACCCGTTTCGAACACCTCGTCCAGGAATTTTGAGAATCAATGATCGAAGGGTTCGTTTCGGGGTCCACCAGACCTTTCGTGACATCCTCGTTCTGAGCTTCGACAGAACGATCGACCCTGGTTCTGAGCTTCGACAGAACGATCGACCCTGGTTCTGAGATTCGACAGAACGATCGACGCTCGGTTCTTTTCGGGCGCGGTGGCGATGACCGTTTGAGGTCAAGCCATTTCCGCGTCCCCGTCGGAGAGTGAGGGAACTCGTGAATTTCGAACCCGCGTGAGAGAAACCGGGGTTTCGGGGAGCGGGACCGGGCCAGTCGGTCCTGAACGGTGTGGTCTGAGCGGCACGTGGGAGCCGGTGGCCCTGAGCCGACCGGACGCGCTTCGCTCGGCTAGCTTCCCGAGTCGCGGGCGGCCGTGGCCTTCGACTTGGAGCTGTCGGACTTCGAGGCGGTGGACTGCTTGGAGTCCGAGTCCTTCGACGCCTTTGACTCCCCGCCGCTGTCCGACGTGCCGTTGCTCGTCGCCGGCTTCTTCTTGCCGTAGTCGGTCGCGTAGAAGCCGGAGCCCTTGAAGTGCACCGCCACCGGGTGCAGAACGCGCTCGGCGGGAGCGTCGCACTCCTGACATTCGGCAAGTGGCTCATCGTTCATCTTCTGGATCACGTCGAAGACGTGTCCGTTGGCGCACTTGTACTCGTAAATCGGCATGCCGATCGGGATTATCGCAGCCGGCCGCGTGGAGGCCGCCTCGCGGCGCCCGTCGCCATATACGGTTCGGCGATGGCATCCACCCCGCAGCCCCACCCCGACGAGGTCACCATGGAGGAGGTCGTCGCGCTCTGCAAACGGCGCGGCTTCGTCTTCCCGTCCTCGGAGATCTACGGCGGTCTCGGCTCGACATACGACTACGGGCACTACGGCGTCCTGCTCAAGAACAACGTCAAATCCGAGTGGTGGCGGGCGATGTTGCAGGAGCGCGACGACATCGTGGCGCTCGACTCGGCGATCCTCCAGCATCCGCGCGTATGGGAGGCCTCCGGCCACCTGGAGGGCTTCACCGACCCGCTCGTGCAGTGCCTGGGGAAGTGCAAGAAGCGCTGGCGCGAGGACCATCTGCGCGAGGCGGTGGAAGAGAAAGGCGGCGATCCCGAGGCCGAGCTGCGCTGCCCGGAGTGCGACGGCGAGCTCTCCGAGCCGCGCCAGTTCAACCTGATGTTCGAGACCCACGTCGGGCCGGTGGCCGAGGAGGGCTCAACCGTCTACCTGCGCCCGGAGACGGCGCAGGGCATCTTCATCAACTTCAAGAACGTGCTCGGCTTCGCGCGCAAGAAGCCCCCCTTCGGAATCGCCCAGATCGGCAAGTCCTTCCGCAACGAGATCACCCCTGGCAACTTCATCTTCCGAACCCGCGAGTTCGAGCAGATGGAGATGGAGTTCTTCGTGCCGCCCGAGGAGGACGAGAAGTGGCACGAGACCTGGATCGCGGAGCGCGAGCGCTGGTACACCGAGCTCGGCATCAGACCCGAATTCCTACGCGTCCGCCCGCACGGCGCCGAGGAGCTGTCGCACTACTCCAAGGCGACCAGCGACATCGAGTACCTCTTCCCGATCGGCTGGTCGGAGCTGGAGGGGGTCGCCAACCGCGGCACGTTCGACCTCGGCCAGCACACCGAGTTCAGCGGCGAGAAGCTCGAGTACTTCGACCAGGGGACCAAGGAGCGATACGTGCCCCGCGTCATCGAGCCGGCCGCGGGGGCCGACCGCGCCGCCCTCGCCTTCCTGGTCGACGCCTACGAGGTCGAGGAGGTCGAGGGCCGCAAGCGCACCGTGCTCCATCTCCACCCGCGCCTGGCGCCCGTCAAGGTCGCCGTACTCCCGCTGGTCTCCAAGGAGGGGATGCCCGAGAAGGCGCGCGAGATCTTCGCGGAGCTGCGCAAGCGGCTTCCCGCAGAGTTCGACGAGGGCGGGTCGATCGGCAAGCGCTATCGCCGCCAGGATGAGATCGGCACCCCCTGGGGCGTCACCATCGACGGTCAGACGATGGAAGACGACACCGTCACGCTCCGCGACCGCGACTCCCTCGAGCAGGTTCGCGTCCCGGTCGCCGGCCTCGCCGACGACCTCGCCGCCCGCCTCGCCCAGCCGTGGCGCAGCCCGAAGCCGCCTACCGGCTGACCTTCTCTAGGTCGATCACGAAGACGAGCGTTTCGTTCGGCCCAATCGAGGGCGGCGCCCCGGTTTCGCCGTAGGCCAGATCGGGAGGTACGATCAGCTCGCGGCGGCCCCCCACCTTCATCCCTTCCACCCCCTGGTCCCAACCCTGGATGACTTCGCCGCCGCCGAGGGTGAAGCTGAACGGTTCGCCGCGGCTCCAGGAGGAATCGAATTCTTCGCCGTCTTCGAAGTTCACGCCGACGTACTGGACGCTGACCTTGTCTCCGGACTTCGCTTCCGCCCCGGTCCCTCTTTCCAGTTCGTTGACGACGAGGGTTGCCGGCGGCGCGCAGTCGGGCACTTCAACCTTCGGCTTCGTCTTCTTGGCCGAGGTGGCCACCGGCCCGGGCGGCATCTGGCAGCTCCCTTCCTTCTTCGAGCCGCTCCCCCCCGACCGGCCGATCAGCACTGCAGCGACGACGCCAACCGCAATCAGCGCGAACACGCCGAGGATCAGCCACCTGCTGTCGCGCCCCTGCTCCATCGACGGGGGAGCCTAGAACATCGATCGATGGCTGGGGCGAGTCAGCCCTTGCCGGAGAGCAGGTCCCAGGCACGGCGCAGCTTGTCGCGGAGCTCGTCCGGCGCCATGTCATCGGGCCCAATCTCGAGTGAGCCCGGGCCTGCGCCCGGCTTGGGCAGCTCCCGCGCAGTGGCCGCGTCGATCTTCAGCACGACCCCCCGCTCGTAGACCTCCTCGACCTGGGAGGCATCGGCAAACCGGTGGCCGCCCGGCAGCACACTCGTGTCAAGCACGATTCCGTCGAAGATGTCGATCTCGGAGTCGGAGAGCACATGCTCCACCCTGCCAACCTCCTGCGCGTCGCTCGAGTACACCGGCACACCCGCTGCCAGAGCGAGGTAGGAGCTCGGCTTGCCCAGATCGTCCATCCGCTGGACGCTACCCGAATCGGATGCCCACGTGGCCGGGAAGCCCCGTAGGGTCCTCGAAGATGGATGGCCCGGTGCTGACAGCGGCCCTGCTGTCCGCGGCGATCGCGGTGATCATGTGCAACCTCGGGATGACGCTGACCGCCGCCGACTTCCGGCAGGTGATCGTGGCCCCGCGAGGCGTCGCGGTCGGGATGCTCGGCATGGTGCTCCTGGTGCCGCTGCTGGCGATGGCGACGGCCAAACTGTTCCACCTCTCGCCGGAGCTGGCGGTCGGCCTGGTCCTGGTCGGAGCCTCGCCCGCCGGGATGATGGCGAACATGTACACCCACCTCTCGCGGGGGGACACGGCGCTCTCGATAACGATGACCGCGCTCAGCAGCCTCGGGGCGATCGTGACCATGCCGGTCTTCATCGCGGCCTCGGCCGCCTACTTCGGCGCCGGGGAGATCGGCGGAGCCAGCATGCTTGGGGTGGTCGCCCGGGTCTTCGCGATCACCATCGTGCCGGTCTGGGTGGGAATGGAGCTGCGGCGGCGGCGGCCGGATTGGGTGGATGCCGTCTTCGCGCGCGTCCGCGCCACCTCGCTGGTCCTCTTCGGCCTGGTGGTCCTGGGCGCGATCGCCACCGAATACGACACCGTGGCCGAGAACCTGGTGGCGGTCGGCGCCGCGGCGCTGGCCTTCAACCTGGCGGCCATGGCAAGCGGCTTCGCCATCTCGAAGCTCAGTCACCTGCCCGACGGCCAGGCGACCGCGATCTCGCTAGAGCTCGGCATCCACAACGCGGCGGTGGCGATCGCGGTGGGCGCTTCGCTGGCCACCGAGCTGACGATCCCGGCCGCCGTCTACGCCACCTTCATGGTGATCAGCGGCGCCGGCTTCGCCTGGGCGATGCGCGGCCGCAACGCGCCCGCCGAAACCGGCGAGCTGCGGGGCCCGGCCGAGGCTGCGCCGGCGTTCGAGCCCAAATAGCGCACTGCGGCGAGTTCTGCCCACCAGAGAAAGGGGCTCTCCTGACCCATCCGGGTGAAGTAGGCAGTTGAGAAAGGGTGTCGCGCCAAGGCAGTTGAGAAAAGGTGTCGCGCTGCGGGGGAACGCGGCTATGCTCGTCGCGGGTAAACCACCGGAGAGGAGCGGAGATGGCGATTGGACTGTGGCTCAAGTTCGACGGCGGCACCGAGGAGCAGTACAACGCGGTCAACACCCAGATGGGCATCGAAAGCGACCCGCCCGAGGGACTGATCTTCCACGCGGCGGGGCCGACCGAGAGTGGCTGGAGCGTGATCGACTTCTGGGAGTCGCGCGACCACTTCGACCGCTTTCTGGAGGGCCGTCTCGGGCAGGCCATCGAGGAGCTGGGCGACCAGGCGCCGCTGGGGCCCCCGAACATCAAGGAGTTCCCGGTTCAGAACATCATCGAGCCGTAGCGAGAAGGCGATGGAGCTCAACCTGGCATCGCTGCTCACCGCCAGCGCCGAGCGAACGCCGGCGGCGACGGCGATCCGGCTCGGCGAGACCGGGCTGAGCTTCGCGGAGCTCGACGACCGCAGCGCCCGCCTCGCGGCGCTGTTGCGCGAGAAGGGCGTCGCACCGGGCGACCGGGTGGGCGTGATGCTGCCCAACGTGCCCGAGTTCCCGGTCGCCTACTACGGCGTGCTGCGCGCCGGGGCCATCGTGGTGCCGATGAACGTGCTGTTGAAGCGGCGCGAGATCGCCTTCTACCTGGAGGACTCGGGCGCCAGGCTGCTGCTCGCCTGGCACGGCTTCGGCGAGGAGGCGCGGGAGGGCGCCGCGGATGCGGGGGCAGCACCGATCGAGGTCGAGCCGGAGGCCTTCGCCGCAATCCTCGCGGAGCACGCGCCGGCACCGGGCGTCATCGAAACCGCAGCGGACGACACCGCGGTGATCCTCTACACGTCGGGCACCACCGGCAAGCCCAAGGGAGCCGAGCTGACCCACGCCAACCTGGAGCGCAACGCCGATGTCGCGTCGCGCACCACCTGCGAGATCGGCGCCGGTGACGTGGTCCTCGGCGCCCTCCCGCTCTTCCACTCGTTCGGCCAGACGGTGGCGATGAACGCGTCGCTGATGGTCGGCGCCTGCCTGACGCTGGTGCCCAAATTCGATCCCGGGGACGCGCTGGCGACGATGCAGCGCGACGACGTCACCCACTTCTACGGAGTGCCGACGATGTTCGGCGCGCTGCTGCACCACCCCGAGCGCGAGAGCTTCGACACCTCCTCGCTGCGCACCTGCATCACCGGCGGCGCCTCGATGCCAGTCGAAGTGCTGCGCGGCTTCGAAGAGGTCTTTGGGGCAAAGGTGATGGAGGGCTACGGGCTTTCGGAGACATCGCCGGTCGCCTGCTCCAACCACCCCAACAGCGAGCGCAAGCCGGGCTCGATCGGCACCCCGATCGAAGGGGTCGAAATGCAGGTCGTGAACGACGACGACGACCCGGTTCCGCAGGGCGAGGTCGGCGAGATCGTGATCCGCGGACACAACATCATGAAGGGCTACTGGCAACGCCCCGACGCCACCGCGGAGACAATGCGAGGCGGCTGGTTCCACAGTGGCGACATGGCCCGCGTCGACGAGGACGGCTACTTCTTCATCGTCGATCGCAAGAAGGACCTGATCATCCGCGGCGGCTACAACGTCTACCCCCGCGAGGTGGAGGAGGTCCTCTACGAGCACCCGAAGATCCGCGAAGCCGCAGTGGTCGGGGTTCCCCACGACGAGTGGGGCGAGGAGATCGGCGCCGCGGTCGTCCTGCACGAGGGCGAGGAGATGAGGCCCGAGGAAGTCAGCTCCCACGTCAGGGAGCGCATCGCCGCCTACAAGTACCCGCGAGTCGTCTGGTTCCTCGACGACCTACCGAAGGGCCCAACCGGGAAGATCCTGAAGCGCGAGATCGAGGCCCCCGCGGTCACGCAATCGTCCGCCTGAGCCGCGCGCGGCGCGCAACGGGCGAAATTCCTGGCTGTGCAGCCAGGCGCACGCTAATCTCTTACCCCAGCGGTTGGGTCGGGAATAACCCCAGTCCAAAAGGAGAGAGATGAGCGTCGCATCGCAGAGCCTGACTGACAGCATCACCTACGTGGACCTCTACCGCCGCTGGGAGCAGGGCAACTGGAGTGCCTACGAGCTCGATTTCTCCGCGGACCGCAAGGGCTGGGAGTCGCTGAGCGAGATGCAGCGCCGCTCGGCGATGTGGATCTACTCGATGTTCTACTACGGCGAGGATCGGGTCGCCGACACGCTCGCTCCCTACGTCACCGCCGCGCCGACCGAGGAGCAGTCCTACTTTCTCGCCACACAACAGGTCGACGAGGTCCGCCATTCGATCTTCTTCCACCGTTTCTTCAAGGAGGTGATCGGCGTCAGCGGCGACTCCGTCCAGCAGACTCTCGCCTCCACCCTGCCACAGCTGAACTGGGGCTACCGCGGCATCTTCGACCGCCTCGACCGGATGGCGGAGGAACTGCGCAAGGATCGCTCCCTGCCCAAGTACGCGCAGGCGATCACGCTCTACCACCTGATCGTCGAGGGCAGCCTGGCGCAGCCGGGCCAGCACTTCATCGAGGACTTCTTCGCCTCCAAGGAAACAATGCCGGGCTTCAGCGCGGGGATGGGGAACGTCTCGCGCGACGAGCAGCGCCACATCGGCTTCGGCGTCAAGGTCCTCTCAGAGCTGCTCGATCCCGAGCACCCCGGCGCCGAGGAGTGCCGCGCGGCGGTCGTCGAGCTGCTGCGCGAAACGCTGCCCTACGGCCCGGCGGTCTTCTACCCGCCCGGCATGGACCGCGAATACACGGAGTGCTACGGCTTCTCGCTCGAGGACATCTTCGCCTTCGGACTGAAGCTGATCCGCCAGCGCTGGCGCACGATCGGCTACCCGACCGAGGAGATGCCACCGGGCGTCTTCCCCTTCGACCCCGAGCTGCCCGCCGAGGAGGTCGCGAAACGACAGGTGAGGCTGATGGAGGCCGGCGTCCTGGGGCCCCCGAACGGGCCGCCGCCCGAGGTCTCGGAGGAGGTGCAGCGCCTGCACTTCGACGTAATCAAGCGGGTGGCCGACCCGAAGGGCGCGAACGGCTCGCGTCTCGTCTACCAGTGGCGCTTCGACGACGCCGACCCCTGGCACCTGATCATCGACAACGGCTCGACCAGGGCCGAGCCGGGCGAGGCCCCGAACCCGAACGTGACGATCGAGGCCAGCTGGGCGGACTGGATCGCCTCCGGCAAACCCGACGCCAACCCGCTGAAGATGATGCTGCGGCGGCGCATTCGCCCGCACGGCAAGCCGCGCGAGTTGGCGCGGATGCGCAAGGTCTTCCCGCGGCGCTAAGTGCCGTAATGCGTATCCGGCTCGCTCCAACTCGCTCGTTGTGCGCCCGCTGGTCACATTTTCCCCGCGGGCGGTGGTCAAAAGACCATTCGATGAAGAAACCGGGGCCTCAGCCCAGCGCGTCGCTGCTTTGATCGGAGGGGATCCCGGGCAAAGCCGGCGCACCCTGGAGCGAACCGGATACGCATCAGTGCCGCAGTTCGCATCCGCCCCGCCCAGGCCACACGAGCCGCTCCGTTCGTCATTTGTACCGCTCTGCGACACAAAGAGCGAACGGAGTCTCGCCCGGGAGATTCCAGCCGCTCCGTTCGTCATTTGTACCGCCCAGCGACACAAAGAGCGAACTGAGTTCGTATCCGCCTCGATCCCGCCTTCTTCGGCCGTGCCCTCGCGCAACTGCTCCGCCGAAGCCCCCTCATTCTCGGGGCCAGCGCGGAGCGACGCCCCCCAGCCCCTGACCGCCCGGGCCCTATGCAGCCCCTCCCTGTTTGCCCTCCTCACCTGCAAGTAGGAGGGCAAACAGGGAGAGGGCTGTTTCTCTCATCAATCAATCGACGAGGGGTTTCGGGTCCACCAGGCCCGTTTCGAACACCTCAACTCGTGAATTTCGAACCCGCGTGAGAGAGACCGGGGTTTCGGGGAGCGGGAACGGGCCGGTCGGTCCTGAACGGTGTGGTCTGGGCGGCGCGTGGGAGCGTGCGGCGTCGAGCCGGCCGGATATGGATCAGTGCCGTAGCAGCCCGGGTCAGCCGATGGGCGGGCGCTTGTCCGCCCAGGGGCGCTCGGCCTCGAGCTGGGCGGCGAGCGAGAGAAGCGTGGCCTCGTCGCCGGGGCGGCCGACGATCTGGACGGCCAGCGGCATGCCGTCGGGGGCAAAGCCGGCCGGCACCGACATCGCCGGGTTGCCGAGGTGGTTCCACGGGACGCAGTAGGGGTAGAAGCGGCTCATCCCGATCGCCGTCCACAGTGCGCCGCGCCCCTGCCAGCGGCGCACCGGCAGCGCCGTGCCGCCCATCACCGGCGTGACCAGCACATCGTGGCTCTCGAAGATCGCGTTGATGCGGGCGATGTCGGCCGCGCGGCCCTCACCCAGCGCGCGCTCGTAGAGCCTCCCGGGCAGCAGGCCCCCCAGGCGCCCGAAGCCACGCGTGCGCCGTTCGAGCCGCTCCGGATGCGGGACTTCCTCGACAGCCTTCGCCACCCCGCCGAGGAAACGCAGGGTGATGCTGTCGCCGATCCGCCCCCAATCGGGGTCGCGGGGGGCGACCTCGTGCCCGAGCGAGCGGAGCAGCTCGGCCGTCTCCGCGACCGCGCCCTTCGCCTCGTCGGAGACCGTGGGCGGCGCCACCGCTCGCGGTGCCGCGGTCGAGTAGGCGACGCGCAGCTTGCCCGGCGCCGTTCGCGCCGCCTCGACGAATGGCCGGTCGAGAGGCGGTGGCGCCTCCGGCTCGCGCGAGCCGCCGGAGACGACGTCGAGCCATAGCGCGGTGTCGAGCACCGAGCGGCTGAGGCAGCCGAGGACGGCCAGGCCGTCCCAGCCTTCGAGGTCGGGGCCCAGCGAGACGCGCCCGCGCGAGGGCTTGAGACCGAACAGGCCGCAGGAGGCGGCCGGGATGCGGATCGAGCCCGCCCCGTCGCCCGCCGAGGCGATCGGCACCAGCCCGGCCGCGACCGCAGCCGCACTGCCACCGCTCGAGCCGCCCGGGGTGCGCTGCGGGTTCCAGGGGTTGCGGGTGACGCCGTAGGTCGCCGACTCGGTGAAGCCGCAGATCGCCATCTCCGGCAGCAGCGTCAGACCGATCACGATCGCGCCCGCCTCGCGCAACCGCCGCACCATCTCCGAGTCGGCGGTGGCCGGCTCGTCGAATGCGTCGGTGCCAAACGTCTTCACCTCGCCGACGACGTCGACTTCGTCCTTGATCGCAATTGGCACCCCCAGCAGCGGGCGTTCCTCGCCCGCCGCCAATCGCGCCTCAGCCTGCTCGGCTTCGAGCAGTGCTCGCTCGGCGAGAACCTTGCGGAATGCGTTGAGTTGAGGGTCGAGGCGTTCGATCCGTCCCAGGCAGAGGCGCACCAGCTCGCTCGGCGAGATCTCACCGGCCCGCACCATCTCCGCCTGCCTCGCCGCTCCGGCGAATGCAATCTCCTCGCTCACGGCGGGGAGGCTATTAGGATTTTCCCGAGCGCGGATTCCACTGGCGGGATCGGCCCTCAGGCCTCCGCCGGCTCGGCCTGGGCCGCTTCGGGCTGGACACTGCCGCCCTCGAAGGAGAGGTCCGGAAGCATCCGGTCTAGCCAGACCGGCATCCACCAGTTCCAGCTGCCCAGCAGCTTCATCGCCGCGGGGACCAGAATCAGCCGCACCAGCGTCGCATCGAGGGCGATCGCCACAGCGGAGCCGAGGCCGAGCTCTTTGATCGACGGAACCCCGGTGAGGACGAAGACGGCGAACACCGAGCTCATGATCAGCGCCGCCGAGGAGATCGTGCGGGCGCTCGTCGAGAGGCCCTCGGCAACCGCCCGTTCGTTGTCGCCGTGTTCCATGTAGCGCTCGCGGATGCGGGACATGAGAAAGACCTCGTAGTCCATCGAGAGGCCGAAGACGACCGCGAAGATCAGCGGGACGTTGATCGTGTCGAGCGCTCCCAGGCTTTCGAAGCCAAGCAGGCTGTCCAGCCAGCCCCACTGGAAAATCGTGACGAGGATGCCGAAGGCGGCACCAATCGAGAGGAGGTTCATGAGGACCGCCTTCAACGGCAGCACGAGCGAGCGCAACATCACCATCAACACCAGGAAGCTGAGCGCGAGGACGAAGCCGATGATCTTCCAGATCGAGTTGGAGATCTGAGTGCGAGCGTCGTCGGTGCGCGCCGTTTCTCCGCCGACGTCGACCCTCGCGACCCTGCTCAACTCGGCGCGAGGGACAACCGTGTCGCGGAGCCGGCGGACCATCGCACTCGCGGCCTTGGACTCGCTCGGGGCCCTCATCGTCGCCTCGACGAGGACGCTGCGAGTCGCGTAAGAGGGCCCGGAGACGGCACTGAGGCCGGGCTCAGAGCGCAGGCCGCGCACCAGAGAGCCGACCGCGCCGCGATCCGGAGCGCCGGGGAACGTCGCGACGATCTGCACCGGGTCCGTGCCTCCCCCCACCGCCCGGGAGGCAAGTTCGTTGCCGACCCGAACGTCGTTGCCCGCCGGGAACTGGCCGAGCGCCTCCGTGCCGGTTTCCAGCGAGAGCACCGGCGAGGCCAGGAACAGGAGCACCGCGGTCGTGCCCGTCACCGCGAGCCAGGGACGGGCCATGACCCGCCGCGTCCAGCGCACCCAAAAGCCGCTGCTGCCATCCGTCGCAGCCGGCGGCGGCCGGCGCGAAACGAACCGCAGCAGGCGCGCAACCACGCCACCGGGCAGCACGCGGTCTCCAAGCATCGCAATCAGCACCGGCAACAGCGTCGTCGCCGTGAGGATCGAGACGGCGACGACCGTCATCGCGCCGAGCGCCATCGAGCGCAGTGCCTGGTTATCGACCATCCAGAGCCCGGCCAGCGAGACGATCACCGCCAACCCCGAGAACGCGACCGCCAGGCCCGAGGTGGAGAGCGCCTCGGCACGAGCCTCCGCCTCGCCCCGCCCCGCCTGGCGCTCCTCGCGGTAGCGAGCGAGGATGAACAGGGAGTAGTCGACCGCGACCCCGATCCCGATCATCGAGGCCATGTTGGTCACGAACACAGACGTCGACATCTGCAGGGAGATGAAGTAGATGAGGGCGCCGGTCACGATCACGCTGACGAAGCCCAGCGCCAGCGGCAACGCCGCGGCGGCCAGCGAGCCGAAGACAACGAGGAGGATCAGCGCGACGATCGGGAAACCACCTCGCTCGGCCGTCGCGAGGTCGCGCTTGGAGAGGTCCTGCATTCCCGCCCAGACGCTCGGCTGTCCGGCGAGGTAGGCGGTCACGCCACGCCGAGCCGTGCCCGGGTCAAGCGCGGAGCGCAGCTTGACGGCGGAGTCGATCAGCCGATCGGCCGACTGGTTGCTGCGCAATGGCAGCATCGCCGTGCCAGAGCGTCGCAGCTCGAGTTCGGCACGGCGGGCGACCGGGGGCGGCAGCGTCAGGCGATCCAGGCCGGCGACCGCGCCCTGCACCCGGCCGACAGCAGCGGCCAGGCTCGCGGGCGATGTCTCCGGTACGGCACGCAGCAACACCGCGATGCCGTTGGCCTCGCCCCCGAAGTGCCGCTTCAGCGAATCGCTCACGGACTTCGACTGGCTTCCCGGTACGTCGAAACCGCCACCGGTTAGGTGGTCGGTCTGACGCGAGGCGAGAGGCAGTGCGAGAGCGACGACCACGACCCAAACGGCCAGTACCCAGCGCCGGCGGCGGCCCAGGAACCTCGCGAGTCTGGTCATCGGCACACGCATTGGCTGGCCAGCCAGCCTCCCGCATATCCCGTGTGCGCTGTGTGAGAAACCTCACGCTCCCAGCCCTCATGTGGAGGAGTCGCGAAATGCGCCCGGGGACTCGAAAAAAACGCTTCGCCGCTGAGCTGCGGGGCCTACTCGCTGACCAGCAGGTAGCGAGCCGACGCGGCACCGACGCCCAGCGCGCCGCTGAGGTCGCGGCCGGGATCGGACAGCGCCTGAAGCGCGAAGCCATCCCCCACGGCAAACAGATAGGAGACGATCGCCTCCGCGTCGTAGCGCAGGCTGAGGACTCCCTCCCGCTCCTTGGCCTTGAAGATCTCGGCGACGTGGGAGCGGGTCCGTTCGAACAGCTGCCCGACCTCCTTGCGGATGTCCGGGTTGCTCCTCCCCGCGCTGAACAGCTCGTAGAGGAGGAGGAAGAAATCGGGTTCGTGCTCGATCAGGCCGGTGAGGCTGGCGACAAGCACGTCGAGGACGTCGTCGACCGTCTCGGCCTTGGCGAGCGGCTCGTTCAACCGGGTTACCCGGAGCTCCGTGTCCCGCCGGACGACCTCGACCAGCAGCCGCTCCTTGGTCCCAAAGTAGTAGTGGAGAAGCCCCCGGCTCACCCCCGCTTGGCGGGCAACGTGCTCGAAGGTCGACCCCGCAGCGCCCCGCTGGGCAACGCTGTCGCGCATCGCATCGACGATGCGCTGTGCCTTTTCCCCACTCAGCTCGCGCTCTTTGGCTGCCGCCTCCATCGACCAGCAGTCTATGAGTTCATCCGGAGACGCCCGACGCACCTCTGGCGAGGCCCGGGGACGGCGAGCGGGATGTCGCGGCGCCTACGAGCCGTTGATGCTGGTCGTGCTGGTGTACTCGAACTCCTCCTCGGCACCGAAGAGGGCGTCCAGCACGGACTTGCGAGCGTCCTCGCTGAGGACGAGTGCGATCCCGGCGGCAACCAGCCCGAAGAGGATGAGGCGGCCGAGCCGGCTCTTCCGGCGTCGCCTGGGCGCACGCAGCTGTTCAGAGGCCTGCCGCAGGTTGTCGGCGGCGGTGCGCAGGTCCTTCTGGACCTTCTTGTCGCTGGTGACGGCGGCGGCTGGACTCTTGCCGTTGCGGGTCGCCCGCGAGTAGGCCCCGCGTGCTGCCTCAAAGGCGCCGCGAAGGCTGTTGCGCAGCTCCTCGTCCTCGACCAGGCGCTGCAGGTAGGGATTGTCCCGTGCCGCCGAGTACAGGTCAGCCGCGCGATCGGCAGTCTGGGTCGCCCGAGTTGTCTTCGCCATGCCTTCTCCTCGCTTGCAGTCTTCTGGTGCCTGTTGAGGATAGCCCGTCCAACACGTCAAGGAGGACCGATCCCGTCGAGCAACACGCCATTGGAGCCGAAGTTCAGGTCCGCCTCACGCACCCTGCGCAGCCGCAGGCGAGCCAGTTCCGGGCCGGGCAGCGCGTAGCGCCTCAGATACAGGCCGCCGACGCGCTGGTAGCCAACCTGGCCGAAGCGCGGCCCAAGCAGGCCGGAGGGAACGGGCGGAGCGGGACCGTTGGAGACGAAGTCGACCTCGTGCACGAACCAGGTGAACCGATCCGCCGGTTGGGCCTGGAACGAGCCGGTCGACAGGTAGTAGCGAAGGGCCGCGTGACCCAGCGTCCAACTGACGATCGCGCGGGGAGCGTCCGGTTCTCCGAGGCGGGCTGCCACGGCCCGCCAGTCGGGCCGCTGCAATGCGGGCGAGACGCTCGCCAGGACGCAGAACCCGAACGAGTACACGGTCAGCACCGCGGCAAGGACGGCACCGGCCCGACGGGCGTCGCGCAGGGTCGTCGCAACGCCGATCGCGACGAGCAGCGGGACCAGAGCCGGGATCAGGTTGCGAGCGAAGACATAGTCCTCGCCGGGTATGAGCAGCGCGATGGCAAGCGGCACGGCGACGGTGGCAGAGCCGATCGCCAGCATGCGGCCGGCCCCGCGCCTCTCGCTGCGGCTCCCGCGCAGGCCGAGCAGGGCCAGCGCCGCGACGATCGAGAGGAGGGGCAGGAGCGCCGGCAGCGGCCGGTTGGCCTGGGCGATGATGTCCCCCGTCTCGCCGACGGCAAAGGTGACGGGCGCCTCCCAGAGGCGGTTGAGAAGGCTTCGGTCGCCGATCCATTCGGCATGTCCGAGCGACATCTGGTGAAGCGCGAGCGGCGCCAGCAGAAGGCCCGCGGCAGCGACGATCCAGAGGCCCGCGAGCGTTTCCCTGCCGCGCCTGCGCAGCAACCACAGGGCCTCCAGCGCGACCGGGAACACCGCGAAGTAGTGGGTCGCCAGGGCCAGCGCCGAGACGACTCCCCAGCGCCTCAGGTCCTTCCCTCCGGCGTCCAGCGCGCGAAGGAAGAAGAGAGCGGCCAGCGCGGTGAGGAGGACGAGGAGCGCGTAGCCGCGCGCCTCCTGCGAATACCAGAGAAGCATCGGGTTGACGGCGACCAGGGCCGCGGCGACGATTCCGGCGCGCCGCCCGGCCAGCTCGCCTCCGAGCAGGTAGGCGACCGGGACGGTGGCCGCGCCGGCCAGCGCCGAGAGCGAGCGCAACCCGAACTCCCCGGTGCCGGTGAGCTGTGTCCAGATCCAGGCCAGCGCGTAGTAGAGCGGCGGCGCCGACTCGCTGAACCCAACCGCTTCCATTGCGTGCCAGAAGCCGTCGCGCAGCACGCGGCTGGCGGTGACTATCTCGTCGTGGTGATAGGCCTGGATACCGAGTGTCGAAAACCGCAGGGCGGCCGCAAGAACGGTCAGGCCGGCAACGATCCAGAAGGTGCGCGACCGGGCGCGCAGCCTCTCTCGCGCCGCCTCGAACAGAATCGACAGGCTGCCCCTGCCCAGCGCCTCGGCGGCCTCCATGATGCCTAGGCGAGGGCCTCGTCGATCGCCCTCGACACCTCGTCGACGTAGACGAATTCCAGCGCACTTCGCTCGTGCTCGGGGATCTCGGCGATGTCACCTTCGTTGCGCTCCGGCACGATGACGCGCTTGATGTCCGCTCGCTGCGCGGCAAGCGACTTCTCCTTCAGGCCGCCGACCGGCAGCACCTGCCCGGTCAGCGTCACCTCGCCGGTCATCGCAACGTCGTTGCGCACCGGGCGACCGGAGATCAGCGAAGCGAGGGCTACGGTCATCGCCACGCCGGCCGAGGGACCGTCCTTGGGCACGGCGCCAGCCGGCACGTGGATGTGGATGTCGTGCTGGGCGAACCAGTCCTCGTCCAACTCCGGCTCCAGCTCCTTCCAGTGGCCACGCACATACGAGAGGGCCGCCTGCGCCGACTCCTTCATCACGTCGCCGAGCTGACCGGTGATCGTCAGCTGGCCGGAGCCGGGCATCGCGGTCGCCTCGATGAAGAGGACGTCGCCACCGGTCGGCGTCCAGGCGAGCCCGGTCGCCACGCCGGGGTCCTTGGTGCGGCGGCGCTGCTCGGCGAAGAAACGACGGCGCCCGAGCAGCTCCCGCGCCCGCTTTGCGGAGACCCTCAGCTTGCCCTTCGAGCGGCCCTCGGCGACGTCACGGGCCACCTTGCGGCAGATCGTCCCGATCTGCCGCTCGAGGTTGCGAACACCCGCCTCGCGGGTGTACTCCTCGACGATCGCGGTCAGCGCCGGCTCGGCGAAGGCGATCTGCGAGGGCCTCAACCCGTTCTGCTCGATCTGGCGGGGAACCAGGTAGCGACGGGCTATGTGCCGCTTCTCCTCCAGCGTGTAGCCGGCGAGCTCGATCGTCTCCATCCGGTCCTGAAGCGGGCCGGGGATCGTGTCGAGGACGTTCGCCGTGGCGATGAACATCACGTGGGAGAGGTCGAACTCGAGGTCGAGATAGTGGTCGCGGAACGTGTCGTGCTGGGAGGGGTCAAGCACCTCGAGCATCGCCGAGGACGGGTCGCCGCGAAAATCCGCGCCCATCTTGTCGATCTCGTCGATCATGAAGACAGGGTTGCGGGAGCCGGCGTCGCGCAGGGCGCGAATGATCGTGCCCGGCATCGCGCCGATATAGGTGCGGCGGTGGCCGCGGATCTCGGCCTCGTCGCGCACGCCGCCGACCGAGATGCGCTCGAACTCGCGCCCCAGCGCCCGCGAGATCGAGCGGCCGAGGCTGGTCTTGCCGACCCCCGGTGGGCCCACGAAGCAGAGGATCGGGCCCGGCGAGTCGGGCTTCAGCTTGCGGACGGCCAGGTACTCGAGGATCCGGTCCTTGACCTTCTCGAGGTCGTAGTGGTCGGCGTCGAGCACCTCGCGAGCGTGGGCGATGTCGAGGTTGTCCTCGGTCTGCTTCGACCAGGGCAGCTCCACCAGCCACTCGAGGTAGGTGCGGATTACCCCGTGCTCGGCCGCGGCGGGCGGCAGTTTCTCCAGCCGCGAGAGCTCGCGCTCGGCGGCCTTGCGAGCGTGCTCGGGCAGTCCCGCCTCCTCGATTCGCTGGCGCAGCTCGTTGACCTCGGCCTGCTGCTCGTCCTCCTCCCCCAGCTCTTCCTGAATCGCTTTCAGCTGCTGGCGCAGAAAGAACTCGCGCTGGCCCTTGTCGACTTCGGACTGGACCTGCGACTGGATCTGCGTGCCGAGCTGAACGACCTCGAGCTCGCGGGCAAGGATCTGCGAGAGGCGCCGCAGCCGGGCCGCCACGTTGACCTCCTCGAGCAGCTCCTGCTTTTCGTCGGTGGAGATCCGCAGCGCACCGGCGATCAGGTGGCCGAGCGCGGCCGGGTCCTCGATGTTGGCCACCGCCATCTGCAGCTCCTCCGGCAGGTAGGGGATCTGCTCGACGATCTCCGAGAACGTCTGCTGCACATTGCGGGTCAGCGCCTGCAGCTCGGGGCCCTCCTCGACGACGTCGGGGAGCTCGCCGATCCGCGCCACCAGGTAGGGATCCTCGGCGACGTAGGGGCCGAGACGCACTCGCTGCGTGCCCTGGACGAGGATGCGAATTGTCCCGTCGGGGACCTTCAGCATCCGCGCGACGATGCCAACCACTCCAACCCCGTGGAGGTCGGCGGGTCCGGGCTCGTCCTTCTCGGGATCGCGCGAGGCGACCATCGCCAGCATCCGGTTGGCGCCGAGCACGTCGTTGACCAGCTTGATCGAGCGCTCCTGCGCCACCGCGAGCGGCGTCAGGGTCTCGGGGAAGGTGACGGTCTCGCGCAACGGCAGGACCGGAAGCGCGTCGGGCAACGGCTCGTCGACACGGATCTCCTCCTCGGCGAACGGGGACTCGACCACCTCGAGAGCTGGAGTGCTCTCCATCACTCTCGCCCGATCGGCACGCGGCGAGTGGTTTCGCCGGGATCGCGCAATGGCAGGTCGATCCGCAGCACACCGTCCTCGTAGGTTGCCGCTGCGCGCTCGGGGTCGACGTCGACCTGGAGCTCGACGACGCGGCGAAACGGGCCGGAGGGGATCTCGACCTGCTGATAGACCCTTCCCTCGGTCTCCTGCACCGGACGCTCGCCGACGACTGCCAGGCGGCGACCGCTGATCTCTATCCCGACCTCGTCGAGGTTGACGCCCGCGAGGTCGACCTTGACGACCGCTCGCTGCGGGTCGCCGCAGTAGTAGACGTCGACGTTCGGGGAAAAGCCGGTCGTGCGCCGGCTGACATAGGTGGCCCGTCCCCAGGCGTCGCCCAGCATCTGGTCCATCTCGCGCCGCATGCGGGCGAAGTTGGCAAACACGTCACGCTCTGGCATCGATCCAAAACATAGCGGCGCACGGGCCTTGCCACGGGCTGGCCGGCGCTGCCGCAGCGCTCGGCTCCACGGGCTGGCCGGCGCTGCCGCAGCGCTCGACTCCACGGGCTGGCCGGCGCTGCCGCAGCGCTCGGCTCCACGGGCTGGCCGGCGCTGCTATGCGGCGCTCGACTTGGGTGCCGCCCAGCGGGATTCGGGTGTCGCCCAGCGCGGCGGCCGGGTGAGGAGAACCGGCTGGCGGGGGGGCACCAGCCCCTCGGGGCGATTCGGGCGAAACGTCGTGCAGGGCTCCTCCAGCTCCAGCGCACAGAGGAGGTTCTTGCGGAAGTAGCAGTCGTCGCAGCTGGGGGGCTTGGGCTTGCGGGACATCGCGGCGCATCTTGCCATCGCCGGGGCGCGGCCGCGGCACCCATTTCCGCAAAGCGCAATCTCTTTGGAACGAGACCGTCACATCTTCCCCGCGTCTTGCGAACGTCTCATGCGGCGCCGCTACCATTTGGGTGCGCGGATGGAAGCCCAAGACCGCACCGAGAAGCTCGCGGCCTCGCCGCCGCTCTTCGAGAGCGAGTTCTTCAACGCCTTCTCGCGGGTGCACCCGGCGATCCCGGCGCTGGTCTTCGTGCCGGTGGTCGTCGCCATGGAGTGGCTGGCTGCCGACCGGGGCTTGGTCGCCTGGCAGCTGCTGGCGCTGAGCATCGGCGGGATTGGCATCTGGACGCTGACCGAGTACTGGCTCCACCGACTCGTCTTCCACTGGGAGCCCGACAACGCATTCGGGCACCGGATGCACTTCATCATCCACGGCATCCACCACGACCACCCCAACGACAAGCTCCGCCTGGTCATGCCGCCGGCCGTGTCGATCCCCCTCGCCGCGCTCTTCCTCCTGACCTTCACGGCGGTCCTCGGCACTCCGGAGGCCTATCCCGTCTTCGGGGGATTCATCGGCGGCTACCTGTTCTACGACTACACGCACTACTACGTGCACCACTTCGTACCGAGGTCCGCCCTCGGGCGGCGCCTGCGAGAGCAGCACATGCGCCACCACTTCCAGGATCACCGCTACGGCTTCGGCGTCTCCTCGCCGATCTGGGACGTCGTCTTCCGCACCCTGCCGCGGAGACGGACCCGCTGAGGCCCTCCAGCGCTCGCCGCCCGGGCCCCAATCTGGATGAGTCGTGCCTATCCGGTTCGCTCCAACGCGACCTCTGTGCACGGCTGAACCCCTTGCCCCCGCATACGTGGGTTTAAAGACCAGTCATTGAAGATCGGGGCTTCGGCTCCGCGCGTCGCCACCCTGATCGAACGCGACCGACGAGGCGAGGCCGGCGCGCACTGGATCGAACGGGACCGGCGAGGCGAGGCCGGGCGCGCTCTGGCGCGAACCGGATACGCATGAGATGAGTAGTTCCACGGTCAGGTGTGACTGGGGACGCGCCTGTCCAAGCAGATCGAGGACGCAGGGCGCAGCCTTTGCCGGTGGGCAATGGCAAGCCCGAGGACGAAGAGCTGCGCAGTGTGCCAGGCACGTCATCCAGGCGTGTCTGGTCGTGGAACTACTCATCTTGGGGGGTCCGGGATCTCCAATGCTCGTTACATCTCATCCCGATGGCCGTAACCGATGTCGGGCAGACGCGTAGTGACTGCGATGACGCGAACCGAGAAGGCGATAAACCTGGGTGCTGTGATCGTGCCCTTCGTTGCAACCGTGACGGCCGTGGCGCTCCTCTGGAACCGCTGGGTGAGTGCGACGGACCTGGCGATTGCCGCAGTCATGTACCCGCTGACGGCCGTCGGTGTGACGGTTGGCTTCCACCGGCTGTTGACTCACCGTTCCTTTCAGACCTCGAAGTCTCTGGAGTACGCGTTCGCCGTACTCGGGTCGATGGCCGTGCAGGGGCCCGTGATCTCATGGGTGGCGGACCACCGCAAGCATCACGCCCACACGGACAGGGACGGCGACCCACACAGCCCCCACGTCGGCCACAGCGAGGGTGCACTCGGTGTACTAACCGGGCTCTGGCACGCCCACACGGGCTGGTTGTTCTCCACACAGGGCCAGGCGGACCGGAAACGTTACGCCCCGGATCTCCGCGAGGACACGGGAATGCGGGCGATCAACCGGCACTTCCCCTTGCTTGTCCTCGCCAGCCTGGCGATCCCGGCGCTGGCCGGATACCTTGCCACCGGCACACCCGCCGGAGCGGCGACCGGATTGCTGTGGGGCGGCCTGGTGCGGATCTTCTTCGTCCACCACATCACATGGAGCGTCAACTCGGTGTGCCATTTCCTCGGCAGGCGCCGATTCGAAACCGATGATCGCTCGACCAACGTGTTCTGGCTGTCGTTGCCCTCGCTGGGCGAGTCATGGCACCACAACCACCACGCGTTCCCACGCTCCGCGGTCCACGGTTTGAAGCGCTGGGAGCTGGACCCATCCGCTGCGATCATCGCAACCATGGAGAGGGTTGGGCTGGTCTGGAATGTGATTCGAATCTCACCCGAACGCCAGGCCGAACGCACCGCTTGACCCATATTGCCGACCAACGCCGCACCGAGCACGCTGGCGATGTATGGTCGATCTCGACAGGATGACCAACCGCAGTCACAGTGACTGTGTAAGACTTCCGAGTTTCAAATTACCCCGCGCGGTGAGTAAGCTGCCGGGACGAAAGGAATCCGATGCCCAGTACCACCAACGTTCTCGATGAGGCTCGCGATCTCGTCCAGAAGCGCCTCGCGGAGCTCGACGAGGAGCGCAAGCGCCTTGAGCGTGCACTCGGGGAGCTCGGCGGGAAGATTGCCGCTCGCCCCGGTCGCGGTGCGGGTCGGCCTCGCAAGGCGTCCAAAGGCACAGCGCCACGTCGTCGTCGCCGTCGCAAGGGCACCCGCGCCGACCAGGCGGTGAAGCTGGTCCAGGACAATCCGGGCATCAGCGCCTCGGACATCGCCAAGTCCATGAAGATCAAACCGAACTACCTGTACCGGGTCCTCGGTGACCTCGAGAAGGAGAAGCGGGTCACCAAGAAGGGCCGTAAGTACTTCGCCGCCAAATAGCGGTCGTCACAGTCACTTTGCAAAAAGGCCGGCCCAGGGGCCGGCCTTTTTGCTGTTCGAACCCGACGGGAAGGGCCACCCTTTCCTGGGTCAGCTGACTGACGGCCTCTCGCGCAGCTCGGAGTCGACCGGGTTGGACCGCCTCAGAGCAGGCCGAGCTGACTGACGGCCTCTCGCGCAGCTCGGAGTCGACCGGGTTGGACCGCCTCAGAGCAGGCCGAGCTGACTGACGGCCTCTCGCTCCTCGCGCAGCTCGGTGACGCTGGCGTCGATCCGGGGGCGTGAGAACTCGGGCACGTCCAGGCCCTCGACGATCTTCCACTCCCCACCGGAGCAGGAGCAAGGGTGGCCGCAGACCACACCCTCCGCGATGCCGTAGGAGCCGTCGGATGGCACGCCCATCGACACCCAATCTCCATCCGGGGTCCCGTTCACCCAGTCGTGAACGTGGTCGATTGCGGCATTGGCGGCGGAGGCCGCGCTGGAGGCGCCGCGCGCGTCGATGATCTCGGCTCCTCGCTTCGCCACGCGGGGAATGAACTCATCGGCGATCCACGGCTCGTCGTCGACCGCGTCCCAGGCGCTCGAGCCATCGACCTTCGCGTTGACGAGGTCCGGGTACTGGGTGGTCGAGTGGTTGCCCCAGACGGTCATGTTGGTGACGCTGGACACCGGCTTGCCGAGCTTGTTGGCGAGCTGAGCGATCGCACGGTTGTGATCGAGGCGCAGCATCGCGTTGAATCGCTCGCGCGGAACGCCATCGGCGTTCGACATCGCGATCAGGCAGTTGGTGTTGGCGGGGTTGCCGACGACCAGCACCCTGACGTCGGTGGCCGCCCCGGCGGCGATTGCTTCGCCCTGCGGCTTGAAGATGCCACCGTTTGCCTCCAGCAGGTCGGCGCGCTCCATGCCCGGCCCGCGCGGGCGAGCGCCGACCAGCAGCGCGACGCCACAGCCATCGAAGGCCGGCTTTGGGTCATCGAAGATGTCGATCCTGCGCAGCAGCGGAAAGGCGCAGTCGTCCAGCTCCATCGCGGTGCCCTCGGCGGCCTTGACGGCGCCTGGAATCTCCAGCAGGCTCAGCTCCACGGGAGTGTCAGCTCCCAGCATCTGGCCGCTGGCGATCCGGAACAGCAGCGCGTAGCCGATCTGCCCGGCGGCGCCGGTGACGGTGACTTTGACGGGAGTGCTCACGGGGTCGCCTCCTGAAGTCGTGATTTTTGTGAACCCAAGGTCTCTAAGCCATCGCCTGCGCAAGCCGCTCGTCGATCGCAGCGAGGAACTCCTGCGTGGTCAGGAACTCCTGGTCGGCACCGACGAGCAGCGCCAGGTCTTTGGTCATCTTGCCGCTTTCGACCGTCTCCACACAGACACGCTCCAGCGTCTCGGCGAACCGCGACACCTCCGGGGTTTCGTCGAGGCGGCCGCGCGCCGCGAGACCACGAGTCCAGGCGAAGATCGAAGCGATCGGGTTGGTCGATGTCGGTTTGCCTTCCTGGTGCTGGCGGTAGTGCCGCGTGACCGTGCCGTGCGCCGCCTCGGCCTCGACCGTCTTGCCGTCGGGGCTCATCAAGACGCTGGTCATCAGGCCGAGCGAACCGAAGCCCTGCGCAACCGTGTCCGACTGCACGTCACCGTCGTAGTTCTTGCAGGCCCAGAGATACCCGCCGTCCCACTTCAGGGAGGCCGCGACCATGTCGTCGATCAGGCGATGCTCGTAGGTGAGGCCCGCGGCCTCGAAGTCAGACTTGAACTCCGTCTCGTAGATCTCGGCGAAGAGATCTTTGAAGCGGCCGTCGTAACGCTTCAGGATCGTGTTCTTGGTCGACAGGTAGACGGGGTAGCCGCGCTCGAGCCCGTAGCGCATCGAGGCGCGGGCGAAGTCGCGAATCGAGTCGTCGACGTTGTACATCGCCATCGCCACACCCCCTCCCGGGAAATCGAACACCTCGAGCTCGATCGGCTCGGAGTCGTCCCTGGGCGTGAAGGTGAGCGTCACCTTCCCCTCCCCCGGCACCACCATGTCCGTTGCCCGGTACTGGTCGCCGAATGCGTGGCGGCCGATGACGATCGGCTTCGTCCAGCCGGGCACCAACCTGGGGATGTTGGCGATCACGATCGGCTCCCGGAAGATCACGCCGCCGAGGATGTTGCGAATCGTCCCGTTGGGCGAGCGGTACATCGCCTTCAGGCCGAACTCGTCCACCCGTGCCTCGTCGGGGGTGATGGTCGCGCACTTGACTCCCACCCCGTGCTCCTTGATCGCGTTCGCGGCGTCGACCGTGATCTGGTCGTCGGTCGCGTCGCGACTCTCGATTCCGAGGTCGAAATAGACGAGATCGATATCGAGGTAGGGCAGGACCAGCTGCTCTTTGATGAAGGCCCAGATGATCCGCGTCATCTCGTCTCCGTCGAGCTCGACAACGGGGTTCTTGACTTGGATCTTGGCCACGGCGGCGGCGATCCTATCGACGGAGCGCCGGCGGGGGCGGCACGGTGGGGGAGAGCATCCGCGCGCCTCCTGGTGGCACAATCACCCGATGGCCACCATTGAGCGCGTTTCAGGAATAGACCACGAGGTCCTCAACCAGCCTCCGGCGCTGGAGGACTACAACACCTTCGACTGCGACCGGCCCCTGGTTGAGGCGGTCCGCCGCGAGGGCGCCGAGTGGGCCGAGGATCGAGTCCGCGAGCTGGGCGGAATCTGCGGCTCCCACCAGACGATTCGCTGGGGCTTCGAGGCGAACGAAAAGACTCCGGTCCTGCACACGCACGACCGTTTCGGTCACCGGATCAACGAGGTCGAGTTCGACAGCTCCTGGCACGAGCTGATGCGAATCGGAATCGCCCATGGCCTTCACGCCCTTCCCTGGCGCGAGCCGGGCCCGGGCGCCCATGTCGCCCGCGCCGCTCTGTTCATGCAGCTGGCGCAGGCGGAGGGCGGGGTCGGCTGTCCGATCTCGATGACCTACTCGGTGATCCCGCCGCTGCGCAAGCAGCCCGAGGTGGCCGAGGAATGGGAACCGCGCTTCCTCTCGCTCGACTACGACGAGCGCCCGATCCCCGCCGATCAGAAGCGGGGGGCAATCTGCGGGATGTGGCTGACTGAGAAGCAGGGCGGCTCAGACGTGCGAGCCAACACAACGGTCGCCACGCCACTGAACGGCGGCGGGCCCGGGGGCGAGTACCGGATCGTCGGCCACAAGTGGTTCTGCTCGGCGCCGATGTGCGACGCCTTCCTGGTCCTCGCCCAGACCGAGGGTGGGCTCTCCTGCTTCCTGCTGCCGCGCTGGACGCCCGACGGCGAGCGCAACGCCTTCCGCATCCAGCGGCTCAAGGACAAGATGGGCAACCGCTCGAACGCCCTGGCCGAGGTCGAGCTCGACGGCGCCTGGGCGCGGATGGTCGGCGAGGAAGGCCGTGGCGTGCGAACGATCATCGAGATGGTCAACCACACGCGGCTCGACTGCACGATCGGCGCCACGGCCGGCTATCGAGCCGGCCTCGTCCAGGCTCTTCACCACACGGGCCACCGGGCCGCCTTCGGCAAGGACCTGATCGACCAACCGCTGATGCGCAACGTGCTGGCCGACCTCTGCCTCGAGTCGGAGGCCGCAACCGTCTCGACACTGCGCCTGGCGCGTGCCTATGACGAGGATGCCGCCGGCTCAGAGGACGCGATGGTCTTCAAGCGCATCGCCACCGCCGTGCTCAAGTACTGGACCTGCAAGCGGGGGCCGGCGCACGCAGCGGAGAGCCTGGAGTGCCTGGGTGGCAACGGCTTCATCGAGGAGTCGGGCATGCCCCGCCTCTTCCGCGAAAGCGGGCTGGGCTCGATCTGGGAGGGATCGGGAAACGTGCAGTGCCTCGACATGCTGCGCGCCATGGTCAAGACGCCGGCCACGGTCGACGCGTTCTTCGCCGAGGTCGAGGAGGGCGCCGGCGCCGAGCCGCGCCTCGACGCCTACGCGAAGAAGCTCCGCGCCGAACTCCCGGGCGACATCGAGACGATCGAATCGCGAGCGCGGAGCATCGTCGAGAAGATGGCGCTCGCCCTGCAGGCCTCCCTGCTGGTCCGCCACGGCGACGCGGCGGTCGCCGACGCATTCTGCGCGTCGCGCCTCTCGGGGGAGTGGGGACACGCCTTCGGCACGCTGCCCGCCGGCGCCGACTTCGGCCGCATCATCGAGCGCCACAACCCGCAGTAGAGGGAAAACGCACCCTCCGGTCACTTGAGCACAGGATGGTGCTGCTAAGTGACCGGACGCAGTAGAGGGGAGAAAACGCACCCTCCGCAGTAGAGGGAAAACGCACCCTCCGCAGTAGAGGGGAGAAAACGCACCCTCCGGTCACTTGAGCACAGGATGGTGCTGCTAAGTGACCGGAGATAGAACTGCGGGCGCGCGACCGTCGCATCTGGGCGCTCGTCGGGCGCCAACACGGCGTCGTCGCACACCGCCAGCTGCTCGAACTGGGGCTGGATCGGTCAGCGATTCGCTGGCGGGTGACGAGCGGGCGTCTGCACCAAGTTCGGCGTGGCGTGTACGCGGTGGGGCGGCCCGAGCTGAGCCCTCACGGACGTTGGATGGCGGCGGTGCTGGCCTGCGTGCCCGGGGCGGCACTCAGCCACGGCAGCGCTGCGGCGCTGTGGGGGTTTGGCTCCGAGCCGCGGGGACTGGTTGAGACATTGCTTCCCCCGGGCAAGCGCTGCCGGCGGCCAGGCATCCGCGCGCACCGGCGTGACGCGCCGCACCCGGATGACCTGACCGAACACGAAGGCGTTCCAGTCACCTCGCCGGTGCGCACGCTGATTGACCAGGCGACGCGGCTTTCTCCGGCGCGACTCGAGCGCAGTGTCAACGAGGCCGACAAGCTCGACCGGGTGGCGGCGGACTCGCTCTACAGGGCGCTCGACGACTACCCCGGCGTGCCCGGAGTCGCCGCGTTGCGCAAGCTGCTCGATCCGCTCCACTTCCGGCTCAGCGACTCCCGCCTTGAGCAGGCCATGCGGCCCGTCGCCAAAGCCGCCGGGCTACCGGCGCCGGAGACAAAAGCCAGGGTGAACGGCTACGAGGTCGACTTCTTCTGGCGTGAGATGGGAATTGTGCTCGAGGCCGACGGCCTGCGCTACCACCGCACCGCATCCCAGCAGAGACGGGGGCTGGAACGAGACCAAGCGCACCTGGCCGCCGGCCTCTGGCCGCTGCGCTTCTCCCATTGGCAGGTCGCCCGCGAACCGGCGCACGTCCAGGGGGTGTTGCGCCGCGCGGCAGAACGCGCCCGAACTCAGCAGAACGCAGATCCTCCGGTCACTTGAGCACAGAGGCCTATGCTCAAGTGACCGGAAGTGTCGGCGTGAGCCGTCCAGGCTGCTCCGCAGGCACATCCATCCCGCGAAGTGTCAGGAGGAGCTCAGGAAGCGGCGTCGCGCAGCGCCCGGCCGATCTGCTCGGCCGTGATCACGCCGCAGAGGCGGCCGTCGGCGTCGACCGCCATCAGGGCACCGAGGCGGCGGAGGTTCTGGTTGGCGAGCAGCGCCTCCAGCGGCTCGTCCTCGCTCACGTGTAGGGAACCGTAGTCGCGCTCGAGCAGGTCGTGGACGAGCGAGGTGGCGCGCGACACCTCGGGAACCTCGTCCGCCCGGTCGCGCTCCAGAAGCCCCAGGAAGCGGTGGGCGGCGTCAACCACCGGGAACCAGTGCCAGCGGTAGCGCAGGAAGTACTGGTCGAGGGCCTGCTCGACGCTCAGCTCGCTGGGAATCGCGACCGGCTCGCGGTCCATCACGTCGGCGACCCGCATCCCCTCAATCCGATCCGAGATCGCTGTCTGCATGGTCGCGGCACGAGCCGAGCCGTTGATCACTGCCCCGATCAGCGCCAGCCAGATGCCGCCGAAGACGTAGCCCCGGAAAATCAGCAGGAGGCCGGTGCCGATGAAGAGGTAGGCGAAGACGCGCCCGAGCCTGGCCGCGAAGCGGGTGGCCGAGGTGCGATCGCCGGTCCGCCACCAGGCGATCGCCCGCACGACGCGACCGCCGTCCATCGGAAAGGCGGGAAGCAGGTTGAAGACGAGCACGAGAAGGTTGATTGAGGCCAGCCAGGCGACCATCGCAAGCACGCCCGAGGTCCCGGCGTTGCTCTCGACCAGCATCGCCTTGCGGAACTCCGCGGGCCCGGCAACCCCCAGGCCGACGGCGACCAGCGCAATCGCGATCAGGAGCGTCACCAGCGGCCCCGCGATCGCAACCTTGAACTCGGTCGCCGGGCCGTCTGACTCGCGGTCCATCCGCGCCACGCCGCCGAAGACCCAGAGCTGGATGCTGGAGATGCCAATCCCGTGGCGCAGGGCGACCATTGCGTGACCCAGCTCGTGGAGGACGATCGAGCCGAAGAAGCCGACCGCGCTGAGCAGGGCAAGCGCAAAGGGCGTCGAGGCGGAGCTGCTTTCCCCCAGCACGTCGCCGTAGAACTGAGAGAGCCAGAAGATCACCAGAAAGAGGACGAAGAACCACGACCAGTCGACGGCGATCCGGATCCCGCGAACGTGAAAGAGAGTGATCGAGCCTCCGCCGAGCATCCTCCAATGGTAAGCGGCAGGTAGGCTCGGGCCCCGATGCCGTCCTCAACCACAGCGAAATCGGCGATCGCCGACCGCGTGGGCACCCCGGATCCCGACCGGTTGCGCGAGCTGCTCGAGGAGCTGGAGCGGATCGAGCGCCCCTCGGCCTCTGCGGGTGAGCGGCGGGCGGCGGAGTGGCTGGTCGAGCGCTTCGCCGAGCGCGGCGCTGAGGCGCGGATCGAGGCGGCTCCCGCCCACGGCACCTACTGGTGGCCGCTCGGGCTCGGCGCCGCACTTGGGGCTGCCGGAGGGCTGGCGGCGCTGCGAGGCCGCCGAGCGCTCGGCGCCGCCCTGGCCGCCGTCGGAGCCGCGGGCATCGCGGACGACTTCCCGCCGGGGAAGCGACGGCTGCGCAGGCTGCTGCCCAAGCGGGAGACCTACAACGTCGTCTGCGAACTGGGGCCCGCGGACGCCGAGCGCACGATCGTGCTGATCGCCCACCACGACGCGGCGCACTCGGGCCTGGTCTTTCACCCGGAGCTGCCCGAGATCGCCAATCGGCTGGGCCTGATCGAGCGCACCGACACCAGCCCGCCGCTGATGGCTCCCGTGGTCGGCGGGCCAGTCCTGGCGGCTCTCGGCGCTCTCAGCGGCAGGCGACTGCTCTCCAAGCTCGGCCTCCTGCTCGGTCTGGGGTCAGTGGCGGCAATGACGGAGATCGGCCTGCGGGGCACCGTCCCCGGCGCCAACGACAACGGGAGCTCGGTGGTGGCGCTGCTCGCGCTTGCCGAGCGACTGATCGAGGAGCCCCCCGACTCGATCCGGGTGATCCTCCTCTCGGCCGGCTCGGAGGAGTCGTTCAGCGAGGGAATGAAAGCGTTTGGCGAGCGCCACTTTCCCCACCTGCCGCGCGAGAGCACGTTCTTCCTATGTATGGACGCGGTCGGCTCGCCCCACCTGCTGGTGCTGCGCGGTGAGGGCTTCTTGAAGATGCGCGAGTATCCGCCCCGGGCGCTGGCGCTGATGGACGGCCTCGCCGAGGAGCTCGGCATCTGGCTCTTCCCCAACCTGCGCCTGCACAACGGGACCGACGGCATGGAGTCGCTGGCGGCCGGCTACGAAACCGTGTCGCTCTGCGGCTGCACGGACCTCAAGCAGCCGGCGAACTACCACTGGCCCAACGACGTCGCGGAGAACGTCGACTTCGGATCGGTCGCCGATGCAGCACGCCTCTCCGAGGCGGCGATCCGCCGCCTTGACGAAGCCTGGCTCTGACGCTCGCCGCGGCGCTCAGTTCCGAGGCGGCGATCCGCCGCCTTGACGAAGCCTGGCTCTGACGCTCACGGCGGCGCTCAGTTCCGAGGCGGCGATCCGCCGCCTTGACGAAGCCTGGCTCTGACCCTCACGGCGGCCGCGCTCAGAGTTCGGGGACGAGGACCGCGGCGGCGACCAGACCCACCTTCCAACCGTTTGGCTGGCGCACCATGGGCATCTGGTAAAGCCTGGCGCCGGGCGCCCGGAAGATCACAAAGCCCCGCTCGCCGTCGATCCGCACCCGTGTGATCTCCCCCTTCGCCTGCTCGCGGGAGATCGCCGGCGCGGATGGGGCGAGCAGCTTCGGCAGGAGCGCCGGACAACCCTTGCGTTTGAGAGCGCGGGGAGCAAACCGCTCGAGGGAGCGCTGGACGCTGGCGGCCAGGTGCGCGCAGGCCGCCGCGGGCGCTTCGGCGGCAAGCGCCTCGAGGTATCCCTCGAAGGAACCGACGATCGCGGTGCGCGCGGCCCCACCCGCCCCTTCGCCGAATTCTTCGATGCTCTTCTCGCCGCCCCCTTCGGCCGGCTTCGGGGCGAAGCTGGTTGAAGCGGTGGTGGACGTACCGTCCTCCCCACCGCCGCAGCCGGGCGCCGCCAACACCAGGGCCGAAACGCCGACAGCGACAGCCGCTGACCACGATCGGTTTCCTCTAAACCCCCCGAGCAACATGCCCCACAAGGGTACAGCCCGGGGAACGATGCGACGGGCGCGAATCCGGCGTCGGCCCAACTTTGCAGGTGAAAAGAATCCTGACTACGTTCTCGGATTTCCTCTCTATAGGATGCGCGTCAGTGCCAACCCACGACGTACTCGTCATAGGCGCCGGCCTCGCCGGACAGCGAGCAGCTCTCGCCGCCGCAGAGCAGGGCGTGTCCGTTGGCCTCCTCAGCAAGGTCCACCCGGTCCGCTCCCATTCGAACGCGGCGCAGGGCGGGATCAACGCGGCGCTCAATCCCGAGGACAGCTGGGAGTCGCACGCCTTCGACACCATCAAGGGGTCCGACTACCTCGGGGACCAGGACGCGATCGAGGTCATGTGCCGCGAGGCGCCGGATGAAATCCTCCACCTCGAGCACCTCGGGGTCACCTTCCACCGCAACGAGGAGGGGAAGCTCGGCACCCGTGCCTTCGGCGGCGCCTCCGCCGCCCGCACCTATTACGTCGCGGACATCACGGGCCAGGCGATCATGCACGTGCTCTACGAGCAGCTGATGAAGTACTCGGACAAGGTCGCCCGCTACGAGGAGTGGTTCTGCACCGCGCTGGCGATCGACGAGCAGGGCGAATGCTGCGGGGTCGTCACGCGGAACATCGCCGACGGCTCGATGGAGCTGTTTCGCGCCAAGGCGGTGATCCTCGCCTGCGGCGGCAACGGCCAGGTCTGGAAGCCGACCACGAACGCGCTGATCTGCACCGGCGACGGGATCTCGATGGCCTATCGCGTCGGCGCGAAGCTGATGGACATGGAGATGATCCAGTACCACCCCACGACGCTCGCCGGCAAGGGCTTCCTGATCACCGAGGGAGCGCGTGGCGAGGGCGCCCACCTTCTGAATGCCAAGGGCGAGCGCTTCATGGAGCGCTATGCGCCCAACAAGATGGAGCTTGCCTCGCGCGACGTCGTCTCCCGCGCCGAGCAGACCGAGATCGACGAGGGCCGCGGCTTCCCGGACGGCACGGTGGAGCTCGACATCACCGTCGTTCCGAAGAAGCGCATCCACGAGGCACTGCGCGAGATCGTCCTCGTCGGCAAGGACTTCGCCGGAGTCGACATCACCAAGGAACCGATCCGCATCAAGCCCGGCAACCACTACACGATGGGCGGCATCAAGACCGACGTCGACGGTCGCACCGACGTCCCCGGCCTCTACGCGGCGGGCGAGGTGGCCTGCGTCTCGGTCCACGGCGGCAACCGGCTCGGGGCCAACTCGCTGCTCGACACGCTGATCTTCGGCCGGCGCTCCGGCGTCGACGCCGCCGCCCGCGCCAAGCAGATCGAGGGCTCGGAGCCCTCCAAGGAGGTGCTCGAGGCGGAGCGGGCGAAGATCGAGGCGATCGCGGCACGCGAGAAGGGCTCCGGACGGCGCGTCTCGGAGATCAAGCTCGAGCTCGGCACCACGATGGACAAGCACGTCGCCGTCTTCCGCAACGAGGCGGGCATCCAGGAGGCTCTGAACACGGTCCGGCGTCTCAAGGAGGAGGCTGACTCCGCCTACATCGACGATCGGAGCAGCGTCTTCAACCAGGACATGCTTGCCGCGATCGAGTTGGGGTACATGCTCGACAACGCCGAGTGCACCTGCCTCTCCGCGCTGGAGCGCAAGGAGAGCCGCGGTGCCCAATACCGCACCGACTTCCCGGAGCGCAACGATGAGGAGTGGCTCAAGCACATCGACCTCCAGCAGAGCGACGATGGGCCGGAGATCTCATACTCAGAGGTGACGATCACCCAGTGGGAACCTGAAGAGAGAAAGTACTGATGGCCGAGTACACGCTGAAAGTCCGCAGGTACCAGCCGGAGGCCAGCGAGGGCCCCTACTGGGAGGAATTCAACGTCGAGCTCGAGCCGTCGCTCTCCGTCCTCGACGGGCTGCTGCAGGCCAAAGACCGCGACGACGGTTCGCTCTCGGTCCGCTGCTCCTGCCGCGCCGCGATCTGCGGCTCCTGCGGGATGAAGATCAACGGCCAGTCCGGCCTCGGCTGCAAGACGCAGATCGGCGAGGCGCACGAGGCGGCCAACCGCCGCAACGGCGGCGGCAACCCGATCGTCGTCGAACCGATGGGGAACATGCCTGTGATCAAGGATCTGATCACCGACATGGAGTCGACGCACTGGGAGAAGATCCGCCGCGTCACGCCATGGCTCCTGCCGCACGGCGAGCCGCCCGAGCGCGAGTACATCGTCGAGCCCGAATCGATGATCGACATCACCCAGTCGATGGCCTGCATCCAGTGTGGCGCCTGCGTCTCCTCCTGCCTCTCGATGGAGGTCGATCCCGACTTCATCGGCCCGGCGGCGCTGGCCAAGGCCTACCGCTTCGTCGGCGACCCGCGCGACGCGGAGACGCGGGAGCGCCTCCACGACCTGGCGCAGGACCCGCATGGAATCTACGACTGCACGCACTGCTTCAGTTGCGTCGATGCCTGCCCCAAGGGCGTCGCACCCATGGACCAGATCATGCGACTCCGCCGGCGCGCCGGCGAGGAGGGCATCGAGGATCCCAACAGCGGGCATGACCACGAGATGGCCTTCGTCAAGATCATCGAGAAGAAGGGCACGCTCGACGAGTCGGCCCTGCTGCAGGAGTCGTTCGTCCCGGGAATCAAGGGCAAGCTGATGCCCAGCAAACGGGGGATCAAGGAAATGATCGCGTCGCTGCCGACGGCTATTCGCGGCTTCAGGACCGGCAAGATGCGGTCCCTGAAGGTGATCCCCGGCCTGCACCACAAGCTTCCCGACGGTGCCCAGGACGAGGTCAAGGCGATCTACGCGCACGCCCAAGGGCACCGCGAGGAATTCAACATCTACATCAAGGGTGAGGAGGGCGCCGAGCCCGAGGAGAAGGAGGCCACATGAAGCTCGCCTACTGGCCCGGCTGCGTTTCGCGTGGCTTCACCACGGAGCTTCATGGCTCGATGGAGCTGGTCGCCGAGCGGCTGGGCATCGAGCTGGTTCCCCTGGAGCGCGCCAACTGCTGCGGCGCCGGCGTAATCGCCGAGCACAACCAGGAGCTGGCCGACACCCTCAACGCTCGCACCCTCGCCCTTGCCCAGCAGACGGATCTGGCGATGATGAACATCTGCTCGACCTGCCAGGGCGCCCAGTCCGAGTGCCAGCAGCGGCTCGACGCCGACGCCGAGTACCGCGCCCACATCAACGAGTCGCTCGCCGGCCAGGGACTCGAGTACACGAAGGGCAAGGACGGCTTCAGCAACAAAAACTTCCTCTGGCTGCTGGTCGAGGACTACGGACTCGACAAGCTCGCCGAGAAGGTGGTGCGACCGCTGTCGGAGTTGAAGGTCGGTCCCTTCTACGGCTGCTACGTGGTGCGCCCCAAGGAGCGACTCGGCTACGAGAACCACCCCAACCGCGATATCTACCTCGAGCAGGTGATCGAGACGCTGGGCGGCGAGCCCGTCGACTACGACGGCGCCCGCAAGTGCTGCGGATTCCCCGTGATCACGATGAACCGGGAGACCTCCCTGCGCCAGGCGGGCACCCATCTCGGCGACGGCATCGACGCCGGTGCCGATGCGCTCGTCACTCCCTGCCCACTCTGCCACCTGAACCTCGACCTGCAGCAACCGGAGGCGGCGAAGGTCGTCAACCGCGAGCTCGGCCTGCCGGTGCTGCACCTTCCGCAGCTGGTCGGCCTGGCGCTCGGCTTCGAGCCCAAGCAGCTCGGTATGCATCGCCACATCGCCTCGACCGGCAAGGTCGAGGACCGCCTCGCATCAACCCCCGTCTGAGATCGCGGACACCGGCCTGAGACCGCCGGCCGCACCTCGACTCAACCCGGCGCCTGGCACCACTCATAGACTGCGGCGGCAGTGGCCGTTGCCGTAGCGACATTCGTGATCGTGCTGGCGATAATCGCCAGCGAGAAGATGCACCGCACCAACGTGGCGCTCCTGGGTGCCGCGATCGTCGTCCTCTTCGTCGGCGACTTCTCCCAGGAGCAGGCGATCGAGTCGGTTGACTTCAACACGATCGGGCTGCTGACCGGGATGATGATCCTCGTCTACCTGACCCAGCAGACGGGGGTCTATGACTTCCTGGCAATCCGCGCCGGACAGCTCTCCGGGGGACGCTCTTTCGCGGTGACGATGAGCCTCGCCGGGACGACCGCGCTGCTCTCGGCCTTCCTCGACAACCTGACGACAATTCTGCTGATCGCGCCGATCACCTTTCTGCTCGCCGACGCGCTCGACATCGAGGCGGTGCCGCTGCTGATCATCGAGGTGATCGCCTCCAACATCGGCGGCACGGCGACTTTGATCGGCGATCCACCGAACATCATCATCGCCGGCGCGACCGGGCTCAGCTTCAACGCCTTCATTGTCAATCTCGCGCCAATCGTGCTCGTCACCTTCGCCGTGGTCATACCGCTGCTCTACGTCGTCTTCCGCAGCCGCCTCCATGTCGAGGAGCACAACCGCCGGGCAGTGATGGAACTGAACGCCCTCGCCTCGATCCGCGACTCCAAGGAGCTGCGCCGCACCGGCCCCGTGCTGCTCCTAACCGTGCTCGCTTTCTTCGCCCACCAGGCTCTTCACGTCGAGCCCGCCACGGTGGCGCTTACCGGGGCGGCCGTGGGCCTTCTCGTAACCAGGATCAACCTCGAGGAGGCCCTGTCGCACATCGAGTGGACGACCCTCTTCTTCTTCGTGGCCCTCTTCGTGATGGTGGGCGCGCTGGAGGTGACCGGGGCGATCGGCCACGTCGCCGACGCCGTCAAGAACATCACCGGCGGTGAGCGATCGGCGGAGCTGATCGGGATCACCTGGGTCGCGGCGCTGGGCTCCGCCGTGGTGGACAACATCCCCTTCACGACCGCGATGATCCCGGTCGTCAAGGAACTGCAGCAGGCGGCCGGAACCAACGGCGACGACGCCTACTGGTGGGCGCTGGCGCTGGGCGCCTGCTTTGGCGGGAACGCGACGATGATCGCCGCCGCCGCCAACGTGGCCGCCGCCGGCATGGCGGAGCGGGCGGAGATGCCGATCGGTTTCATCGCCTTCCTGCGCGTCGGCCTGCCAGCCACGATCATCTCGATCGCTCTCGCGTCCGCGTACATTGCAATCCGGTACATCCTGATCTGACGGAGGACTCAGTGCCCGACTCGATCGTCAAGCAGACAATTCGCGAGATACAACCGCTCAGTGCCGACGAGCCAATCGGCTCGGCGGCGCGCACCGTGGTCAATTCGGGGCTCTCGGCGATGCCCGCTGTCGAGCGCGACGGCAGCTTCGCGGGGATCTTTGGCGAGCGCGAGTTCATGACTGCCCTGTTTCCCGGCTATGTCGGTGAGTTGGGCTCCGCGGCGATGATCTCCCGCTCGGTCGACGAGACGATCGAGCGGCGCAGCAATTGTGCCGAACAGCCGATCCGGCGCTGGCTGACCACCGACCACGTCCTGGTCGAGGACGACTTCTCGGACACCCAGCTTGCCGAGATCTTTCTCCATCACCGGGTCTCGGTCATCCCGATCGCAACCGACGGCAGGGTGCACGCCGTGGTGACCCGCAACGACTTCTTCGGCTCCCTGGTCGAGCGCTTCGGCGCGATCGCCGAAGATCTGGGCGACTGACCGGGCTCCGCCCGGCAGCACGATCGTCAGCGCAGCAGGTTGCGCTCGACGAGCAGCTCGGCGACCTGGACGGCGTTCGTCGCCGCCCCCTTGCGCAGATTGTCGGAGACGACCCACATGTCGATCGCCCGCTCGTTGCCGGGATCGCGGCGGATGCGCCCCACGAACACGTCGTCCCTGCCGGCGGCCTCGGTGGCCAGCGGGTAGCGGGCCGCCGCGGGATCGTCGACGACGGTGACGCCCGGCGCCGCGGCGAGCAGCTCGCGGGCGCGCTCCGGGGTGAGCTGCTCGCGCGTCTCGACGTTGACCGTCTCCGAATGGCCGGTGACGACCGGCACCCGCACGCAGGTCGCGCTGATCCTGATCTCCCCATCGCCGAGGATCTTGCGCGTCTCGTTGATCAGCTTGCGCTCCTCGTCGGTGTGGTCGTCGCCGGCTGCAAAGCTGCCCGCCTGCGGCAGCGCGTTGAAGGCGATCTGGTGCGGATACACCGAAGCAACCGGGTCGCGTCCATCGAGCACCGCCGCCGACTGCGCCAGCAGCTCGTCGATCGCGGCCTTTCCGGTGCCGGAGACGGCCTGGTAGGTGGAGATCACCAGCCGCTCGATTCCCGCCTCGTCGAAGAGGGGCTTCAGGGCAACGACCATCTGCATCGTCGAGCAGTTCGGATTGGCGACGATTCCACGGTGCTGCTCGAGGGCCTCGGGGTTCACCTCGGCGACGACCAGGGGCACGTCGTCGTGCATGCGCCAGTGGCTGGTGTTGTCAACCACGACCGCGCCGGCCTCCACGAAGCGCGGAGCCCACTCGGCGCTGACCGCGCCGCCCGCGGAGGAGAGCACGATGTCGAGGCCCTGGATCGTCTCCTCGTTCAGCGGTCGCACCTCGAGCTGCTCCTCCCCCAACTCGATCGCCTTGCCGGCGGAGCGCTCGGATGCGAAGGGAACGACACGTGCCGCCGGAAAGCCGCGCGCGGCGAGCAGCTCGAGGATGGTCGTGCCGACCAGACCGGTCGCGCCCAGCACTCCAACGCTGTATTCGTCGCCTGCCACCGGCAGCTCAGCCGCCGACCGTGGGACGGTGCTCGGTGCCCATCGGGTCCTCCGCGCGCACGGCGTCGGCACCGAGCTCGAAGGCTTCGTGGAGGGCCTTCACGGCAGCGGGGACGCGGTCGGCGGAGATGACGCAGGAGATTTTGATCGGCGACGTGGAGATCATCTCGATGTTGATCCCCTCCGCGCCGAGCACCTCGAAGACCTTCGCCGCGACACCGGGATGCGAGCGCATGCCCGCACCGACGATCGAAACCTTGCCGATCCGCTCTTCGCTGCGCACGCCCTGGCTGACCTCGAGCGCCGCGACCGTCTCGGTGGCCGCCTGCAGGTCGGAGCGACTGACCGTGAAGGAGAGGTCGGCCAGCGCATCGTCGCCGACGGGCTCGTTCTGGATGATCACGTCGACGTTGATCCCAGCATCGGCCAGGGCCGTGAAGATCCGCCCCGCGACTCCCGGCTCATCGCGGACGCCCGTCAGGGTTACCCGCGCCTCGCCGTCGGAATGGGTCACTGCGGTTACGAACGGTTGCTCCATGGTCTCCTCTTCGCTGACGACGAGGGTACCGGGGCTGTCCTCGAAGCTGCTCCGACAGTGGACGCGAACGCCGTGGTTGCGCGCGTACTCGACCGAGCGAAGCTGCAGTACCTTCGCCCCCGAGGCCGACATCTCCAGCATCTCCTCATAGGAGAGCATCGGCAGCTTGCGAGCGCTGCGAACGATCCGCGGATCGGCGCTGAAGACGCCGGCGACATCCGTGTAGATCTCGCAGACGCTGGCTTCCAGCGCCGCCGCGAGGGCGACGGCTGTGGTGTCCGACCCGCCCCGTCCCAGGGTGGTGACATCGCGACTCTGGGTCGAGACGCCCTGGAAGCCGGCGACGAGGACGATGCGACCCTCCTCGAGGGTCTCGCGGATCCGGTCGGCCCGCACATCGATGATCTTCGCCCTGGTGTGGGAGGAGTCGGTGACGATGCCGGCCTGCGACCCGGTCAGCGAGATCGCCTCGTGGCCCATGTCGTGGATCGCCATCGCGCAGAGCGCGCAGGAGATCCGCTCCCCGGTGGAGAGCAGCATGTCCATCTCGCGGGCCACCGGCCGTTCGGAGATCTCCAGCGCCTGCGCGACCAGCTCGTCGGTCGTCTTGCCGCGCGCCGAGAGCACCGCAACGACGCGGTTGCCGGCCTCGCGCGCCGCGACGATCCTCCGCGCGGCCCGTTTGATCTCCTCGGCACCCGCAACCGACGTGCCACCGAACTTCATCACCACGATGTCGGACGTCGCTTCGCTCATCCACGGCTGAGGATAGTCGCCCCGCGGGGGAGAATCGGCGCCGCTGCCGGACTTGACCAGGCGGTGGCACGGTCAAAGTCGAATACGCGTGGCGCTCGAGCTTGGGCGCTGGCCGCAAGGCAGCACGGGATCGTCAGTCGGCGCGATCTCCTGGCGCTGGAGCCTCGACGCCGCTGCCCGAGTTGACCGGGCTCTGGCATGGCAAAGTCGGAAGCGCAACCACGACCTTGCTCATAGATATATTTGTGCGATATATTGGCCAGCGATATGGACCTCAGTCCCACCGCCTACGTGATCCTCGGGATGGTCAGCCGCGAGCCTCGCTCGGGCTATGAGATCAAGGCCCTGGTCGACAGCTCGACGCGGTTCTTCTGGGCGGCCAGCTACGGGCAGATCTACCCCGAGCTGAAACGGCTCGCGGCGGCGGGGCTGGTCGAGGGAATCGATGCGCCGCGGGGTGGCCGCAAGCGAACCGTGTACGCGATCACCGCCGCCGGCGACGAGGCGCTCAAGACCTGGCTGCGCCAGCCTCCGATCACCTGCGAGATGCGCGAGGAGGGCCTCTTGAAACTGTTCTTCGCCGGTGTCCTGCCGGCTCAGGAGGCGGCGGAGATCCTCCGAGCGATGCGCAGGCACCGGCTTGACGTCGTCGAGCGGCTGCGGGCGCTGGAGCCGAAGGCGCTCGCCAAAGACGACCCGTTCCCGCTGATCGTCCTGCACGGCGGGATCGAGTTCAACGAATGGTTCGCTGGCTGGTGCGAGCGAATGGAGCGGCAGGTTCTCAAACCCACGAAGAAGAAGGGAAGCAGCTGATGTTCTACGCCCTCGCCCGCCTCGCAGACCGACGCCCGCGGCGGATCGCCCTGCTTGCGCTCGCGTTCTTCCTCCTCGCCGGAGCGGTTGGCGGCTCGGTCGCCAGCCGGCTCGACCCCTACGGCGCCGACGACCCCGCGACCGAGAGTGTCAAGGCGAGGAACCTGCTCTTGGACGCCGGCTTCCACGGCCCCGGGGCGATCGTGCTGATAAGGAACGCCCCGGTCGCGGCGCCGGCGACCCGCGCACGCGTGGAGTCGGTCGCGAGCCAGCTGCGACACCGCCGCGATGTCGCTTCCGTCCTCGGCTACTACGAGACACGCTCCCGCGCCTTCGTGTCCAGCAACGGCCACTCGACCTATCTGGCGGTCGGGCTCAAGCCCCGCGGCGACAAGCAATGGCAGGCTGCCGGCAACGCGATCGCGGATCGGTTCGCCAACCGGCCCGACATCGTGGTCGGCGGCGCCGCCGTCGCCCAGGAGCAGGTCAACAACCAGGTCGAGAAGGACCTGCAGCGCGCCGAGATGCTCGCCTTCCCACTCCTCTTCCTATTCTCGTTCCTCTTCTTCCGCAGCCTGATCGCGGCGCTGCTGCCGGTGATGATCGGCCTGCTGGCGATCGTCGGCACGTTCCTGATCCTCCGGATCCTCAGCGAACTCGGCTCGATCTCGATCTTCGCGCTCAACCTGACGACCGGGCTGGGGCTGGGGCTGGCGATCGACTACAGCCTCTTCATCGTCTCTCGCTACCGGGAGGAGATCGCCAAGGACGGCCCGGGGCTGGCGGCGATGCGCCGGGTGATGGCAACCGCCGGCCGCACCGTGTTCTTCTCCTCGCTGACCGTGGCCGCGGCGCTCGCCTCGCTGATCGTCTTCCCGCAGCGCTTCCTCTACTCGATGGGCCTCGGCGGCTCGCTGGTGACGTTGCTGGCCGCCTTGGTGTCGCTGACCGTGCTCCCGGCAGTCCTCACCCTGCTTGGCACCCGGGTCAACTCGCTTGCGCCGCGCTTCCTGCGCCGTCGCGCCGAGTTCGACACCCGGCCGGACGAGCGTGGCTTCTGGTACCGGCTCTCACGCTTCGTGATGCGCAGGCCGATACCGATCGCGACCCTCAGCGCCCTCTTCCTGATCATCCTCGGAATCCCGTTCCTGAGCATCAAGTTCACCGCCGCCGATCCACAGATCCTGCCCAGGGAAGCCAGCGCCCGGCAGGTGTACGACGCGATGCAGGCGGAGTTCCCGCCCTACCACGACACGCCGATCTTGGTGACCGTGCAGGGTGGCGGGCCAGCCGCAGCGGGCCGGGTGCGCACCGAGGTCCAGCGGGTCGCTGGCGTGACCGAAGCTCTCCCACCCAAACGCCTCGGCGGCGGCCTCAGCGTCGTGGAAGTCATCTCGAGCGACACGTTCCGCTCAGAGGCGAGCCAGGCGACGGTCGAAGCGATCCGCGCTCTCGACGTCCGGGGGACGACGATCATGGTCAGCGGGGCCAGCGCCGACTTCGTCGACTTCCAGAGCAGCCTCGTTCGCCACCTGCCCCTGTCGGTCCTAATCGTCGTCCTGGCGACGCTGGTGATCCTCTTCCTGATGACCGGCTCGGTCGTCCTGCCGATCAAGTCGCTGATCATGAACCTGCTCAACCTCAGCGCCGTCTTCGGCATCCTCGTTCTGATCTTCCAGGACGGTCGTCTCGAAGGCCTCTTGGGCTACACGACTCAGGGCGCGCTGGAGCAGACGATGCCGATCCTGCTGTTCGCCGTGGCCTTCGGGCTGTCGACCGATTACGCGGTCTTCCTGCTCTCGAGGATCAAAGAGGCGCACGACCAGGGAGCGTCGAACTCCGATTCGGTGGCGATCGGCCTGGAGCGAACCGGCCGGATCGTCACCGCCGCCGCGCTCCTCTTCGCGATCGCGATCGGCGCCTTCGCCACCTCGAAGATCATCTTCGTCAAGGAGAACGGGGTCGGAACCGCGCTGGCGGTGCTGATCGACGCCAGCATCATCCGCGCCCTGCTGGTCCCCTCGCTGATGGCGCTGCTCGGCAAGTGGAACTGGTGGGCACCGGCACCGCTTCGACGCCTGCACGATCGCTTCGGGATCAATGAGACGAGCCTGCCGGACGTGAATCCAGATCGGGCCTGACCCGGAAGCGCCCGCGGATCGGGCGCGTCAACACGCCACCCCCAACCGCTCCGTTCGTCATTTGTACCGCTCAGCGACACAAGCAGCGAACGGAAGCGCGCTCCGGCCACCCCAGCCGCTCCGTTCGTCATTTGTACCGCTCAGCGACACAAGCAGCGAACGGAGCTCGTGCCCGCCTCCTTCGGGCCACACCCTCGCGTAACGGCCCTTACTGCTGACCGCCTGGGCCCCTACACAGTCTCCCCCTGTTTGCCCTCCTACTTGCAGGTGAGGAGGGCAAACAGGGGGAGGCCGTTTCTCTCATCAATCGAAGAGCTGGTCGTTTCGGGTCCGCCAGACCCATTTCGAACCCCTCATCCAGGAAACTTCAAGAATCAATCATCGAGTTATTCGTGTCGGGTCCAGCAGACCTTTCTTGACACCGTCGTTCTGAGATTCGACGGAACGATCGACGCTGGGTTCTTCTCAGGGGCGGTGGCGATGACCGTTCGAGGTAAGGCCATTTCCGTGCTCCTCGTCAGAGCCAGGGCGCTCGTGTCGACCGTCCAGGAGATCGGCGCGGCGGGGGTGCGCGGATGTTTTCGGATGGGCTCTCAGGCGAAGGCCTGCGAGGCGCGGCGGCGCAGATCCGCGTTGAGCATCCCCGTCACCTGACTGGGCCGCTCGCCAGCAGAGGGAACGGCATCGCCGATCAACCCGGTGGCACGGAAGCCGAAGAGCGGCGCATCGAAGCCGATCTCGCGAATCTTGCGGATCAGCTTCACGGCAGACGGAGTGTCGGCCCCCGGGCCGCAGAGGACGATCGCGGTGAGCTCGAGCGCTCGCAGTGCGCGCTCCAAGCGATCGTCGCCCAACTCGTTGGAGAGCATCAGCACCCGGAAGCCGGCGCGGCGCAGAGCAAGGTCGAGAGCCTGGGCGTGCACGGCCTCGGCGTCCTGGCCGTGGCTCGAATCGAGCAGCAGCACGCCAGCCGGGCGAGATGCGGTGGAGGCCAGGCGGCGGGCGCCGTGAAGCCAGCCGGTTGCCCACCTAGATGCGAATTCCAGCTCCGCCTCGCGCTCGGGGTCCGCAGCCAGGCGGTCGATGGCAGGCAGCAGCATCTCCTCGACCGTTCGCTCCAGCGGTCGCACCGCCAGGCTCTCCTCGACGGCGCGTTCGGCGGCGTCCTCGTCAAAGCTCTCGAAGGCGGCGAGCAGGCTGCTCCCGCTGGCCGGTGCCGACTGGCGCTGGCGAGTCAGCTCAATCGCCGAGGAGATGTTGCCCGTTTCGGCGAGCGCGTCGCGCAGGGTCTGCAGCTCGACCAGCTCGTAGTTGCGGTGGTTCCCGGGCGTGCGCTTCGGCTTCGGAAACCCGTAACGGCGCTCCCAGCTGCGCAGCGTGTTGGGGCTCACTCCGAGCACTTCGGCGGCTGCGTTTGTTCTTATCCCGGGCATCTCAGTTTGGCAATCGACCCCGCGACGGGAACCTTCGCCGCGATGCAGCATTCTCCCACGCGATTTCCAGGTTTACGCAGGTTATGGACAAATTTCAGAAATCTGTCAGCGATCTTGCATCAGCCATCGAGGGTGCCCACGCCCACCGGCTGGCCGACTGCGCGAGCTCGCCACATCGCCTCGTCGGCCTTGTGCAAGAGCGCATCCGCCCCGTTGCCGTGCTCCGGGCAGGCGACAACCCCGGCCGTGATGCCAATTCGCAATCCCCCGGCGGCCTCCAGATCGCCCAGCATCTTCAGCAGCCGCTCGGCCATCAACACGCCGCCCACCGTGTCTTGGTTGGGAGCCAGCACACAGAGCGCTCCATCCCCGAGCGGATAGGTTTCGTCGACGAGGCGGACGCTGTCGTGCAGCGCCGCACCGAGGACCGCCTGGATGGTGTCCGGCGCCCCGTCCGGCTCCTCCCCGCGCGTCCCCGGCCCCTCGGCATCGAACACCGCCAACCCGAACGGATGTCCGTAGCGCTCATGCGTCTCGACGAGCTGGTCCAGCCGGTGCCGCATCGCCCCGGGTCGATGAAGCTCAGCATGGAGCTCCTGCTCCGGGACGGCCTGCAGGCCCGTTCCCGCCCCGGCTTCCGGCCTTTGCGGCGCCACGTCCCCGCCCCCCTCGAGCAACGCTTCGACAGCCGTCGCGGTGACCGCACCGAAGTCGTATGCCAGCCTCTGCGCAGCGGAGGCAAGCACCGCAGAGTCCTCGCCGGACAGCTCCGCGTGCAGGTCGCCCAGCAGCGCCGCCTGCATGGTGGACACCTCGCGAACCAGCCTTCCAACCGAGGAATCCCTCTGGCGTTGAATCGCTCGGGGCCCCCTCTGCTCCACGCCGGAGACCTTGGCGAACCGAGCGGACGGCAGAAGGCCGCAATGTCGCTATTTGCGAATCGACAATCGTCTGCTTTTTAGCTACCCAAAACTGAGGCGTCCGGAAAGCGCCTTGCCCAGCGTCACCTCGTCTGCATGCTCGAGGTCAGCGCCAATTGGCAGGCCGCTGGCAAGCCGCGTGACGCGCGCCCTTCCGCGCACCAGCTCAGCGATATGGAGAGCCGTCGCTTCGCCGGTCGTGGTTGGGTTGGTGGCGAGAACCACCTCCTCGACCTCACCTCCATCCAACCGCTGCAGAAGCTCGGCGATCTTCAGGTCTTCGGCGTCAATCCCGTCGATCGGCGACAGGGCACCACCGAGCACGTGGTAGAGGCCGCGGTACTCGTGGGTGCGCTCGATCGGGATCACGTCGGCGGGCTCCTCGACCACGCAGATCGTCGTCTGGTCTCGGGAGGAGTCCATGCAGATGCGGCAGAGCGGCCCCTCGGCCAGGTTGAAGCACCGCTCGCAGAGCCCAACCTTCTCCTGGACCTCGCCGATCGCCGCGGCGAGCGACGTGGTCTCCTCCTCGGGAGCGCGAAGGATGTGAAAGGCGAGGCGCTGGGCGGTGCGCTGACCGATTCCCGGAAGCCGCGACAGCTCAGCCACGAGCCTCGCCAGCGGCGCGGGGCCTTCGACGCTCACATGCCCGGAAGGCCGCCCAGGCCTCCCATGCCACCGGCGATCCCGCCCATCTTCGAACCGGCCAGGTCCTGGGCGGCGCGCAGTGCCTCGTTGACCGCTGCCTGAACCATGTCGGAGAGGAGCTCCGCCTCCTCAGGGTCTATCGCCTCGGGATCGATTGCGATCTCGCGCAGGGTCAGATCGCCGCCCATCTTCACCTTGACCATGCCACCCCCGGCGCTGGCCTCGACGACCTCGGTCTTCAGCTGCTCCTGGGCCTGCTCCATCTGCTCCTGCATCTGCTGCGCCTGTTTCATGAGGGCTTTCATGTCGAAGCCCCCGGGCCCTCCTCGCGTCACCTAGACCTCCTCCGCGTCGAACTCGTTCTTGATCCGCTCCACAAGTGCCGCTGCGTCAACCGGCTTCCCTGCATCCGGCTCGCCGGGGGCATCTTCGCCATCCAGCACGACGTAGACGAGGCGCAGCCGCATGCCAAGCACCGCCTCCAGCGCCTCTTCCACCTGTCCGCGCTTTTCCGGCGCCTCGGCCTTGCGCTTGTTGAAGGTGTGAGCCGCTGGAAAGCCAACAGTAACCACATGCTCTGTCGCGTCGACCGCGACCGGGCGCGCGCCCTCGAACGTGGCGGCGAGAGCAGGCGCCGTCTGCAGCACCCGATCGAGCACCACGGGCCAGACGCGCGCGACCTTCTCCAGGTCCAGACTCGACGGGTCCTGCGCCGCGGGTCCTGGGTCCTGCGCCGCGGGTCCTGGGTCCTGCGCCGCGGGTCCTGTCGGCGGGGCGGGGGTATCCGGCTTGGCGCTGGGCGGTTCGCCGGGAGACTTTGCGCCGCTCACGGGGTCTGTGGGGCGAACGGCAGGACGCCGTGTCCGCCCGGCTACCCGCTCCCCGCCACCACCCGCGGCAGGGTCGTCAGCGCCGGACCCCGGACCCGCCGGCGTATCAGTGCCCTCTGAAGCTTTGGGAGCCGGGGCCTCAGCCGAGTGCCCAGCTGCCCCCGCGCCTCCCTGCTCGAGGCGCTCGATGCGTCGCAGGAGGCTCTCCGTGGAGGGGTCGAGGTCGGGGCGCGCCACCTTGAGGAGGGCGATCTCGATCGCCATCCGGGCGTCGTCTCCTTCGCGAATCGCCGTCAGGGCGGCGGCCAGCTCGTCGACCGCCCTGACCAGGGCCGCCCCCCCAACCGCGCTCGCCTGCGCAGCGAGTCGATCGACGTCGATGGCGGTGACCACGAACGTGTTGGGGACCTCGCCAACCGTCTGAGTGACGAGCAGGTGGCGTAGGTGAGCGAGCAGGTCGCGGGCGAATTGGGCGGGGTCGCGGCCGGAGCGGGCCATCTTCTCGACCTCGAGCAGGACGCCCTTGGGGTCCTCCGCGACAATGGCATCGACCACGCCGAACAGCAGCTCCGCCTCGGGCGCACCGAGCAGCTCCAGCACGGCGTCCAGGTCGACCTGCCTGCCGCCGAAGGCGACCAGCTGGTCGAGCGTGCCGAGCGCGTCGCGGAAGCTGCCCGACGCGGCACGCGCGATCATCGCAACCGCCCCCTCCTCGATCTCGATCTGCTCCACCGCGGCAACGCGGTTCAGAACCTCGGCGATCTGCTCCAGGGATGGGCGCTGGAAGTCGAACCGCTGGCAGCGATCGGCAATCGTCGGCATCACGCGATGCGCCTCGGTGGTGGCCAGCACGAAAACGGTGTTGGGCGGCGGCTCCTCCAGGGTCTTCAGGAAGGCGTTCCAGGCCTCCTTGGTCAGCATGTGCGCCTCGTCGAGGATGTAGACCTTCCAGCGCCCCCCGGCCGGCGCGTAGGCGACCCGCTCGCGCAGGTCGCGGACGTCGTCGACCGAGCGGTTGGAGGCAGCGTCCATCTCGATCACGTCGATCGAGCTGCCGGCGGCGATCGTCAGGCAGGACTCGCACTCGCCGCAGGGAGCGACAGTCGGCCCGCCACGCTCGCAGTTGAGCGAGCGGGCGAGAATCTTCGCCATCGAAGTCTTGCCGGTGCCACGCGAGCCGACGAACAGATAGGCGTGGTGAATCTTGCCCTGCTCGACCGCATTTCGCAGCGTGCGGACGACATGCTGTTGACCGACCACCTCGTCGAAGGAACCCGGCCTGTGACGGCGGTAAAGAGAGGTTGAATCGCTGCTCGGAGGCACTCAGGCCAGTGTATCCGCGGCCGCCGTCAACCCTGGCCCCCAGCGGCCACCGGTAGGTTGCGCCGGTGAGTTCGAGGGCAAAACGCCTGCTCGTGGCGCTGGCCTGGATTGCCGCCGTCACGGTCCTGGCGCTGCTGATCTTCCCGCTCGGCTTCCCCAACTACGACACGATCTACGCATTGGTCTGGGGGCGCGAACTGGCCCATGGGATGAGCCCCGACTACAGCGCCGCCCTCCCCCCCACGCCGCACCCGCTTGCCGACCTGCTGGGGGCGGTGACAACCCCACTGGGCGGAGGCGCGATCGGAGTGACGATGGCGATCGCCTACGCCTCACTCGGCCTGATCGGCTACCTCGTCTATCGGCTCGGCTCCCTCTGGTTCGACCGGCCAGTCGGGGCGGTGGCGGCGACGATCGTCCTCACCCGCGCCCCCTACCTCTCCAACGGCCTGCGCGCATATGTCGACCTCCCGTACATCGCGCTCGTGCTGGGGGCACTGGCGATCGAGACAAAGCGTCCGCGCGCCGGCTGGCCCGTCCTCGCGCTGCTCGCCGTCGCCGGCCTGCTCCGCCCCGAGGCCTGGCTCTTCTCCCTCGCCTACCTCGCCTACCTCATGCTTGACCTCGGTCGCCGTCGCGGCGCTGGCGAGGCGAAGGGGGTGCCATTCGAACGGGCGGATACTCAAAGTGCCGGTCTAATTAGATCGGCACTTGTCCGTTCGAAGGGCGCCCTCTTCACTTTCGTGGCCCTGGCCGTGGCCGCGCCGGTCCTATGGGCGCTGTTCGACTGGATCACCGCCGGCAGCCCCACCCACTCGTTCACCGGCACCCGCGAAACGGTCGACACGCTGGCTCGGCATACAGGTCCCGTCGATCTGGTGCTCTACGGGCCTCGCGCGCTCGGCGAAGTCATGCAGTGGCCGGGAATGGTCGGCGCGCTCGGCGGCGTCATCTTCGGCTTTGCCTTCCTGCGCCGCCGCTCGGCGCTCGGCATCGGGGCGGGCGTGATGGCACTCGGCGCCTTTGCCCTGCTCGCCTGCGCCGGCCTGGCGATCATCGCTCGCTACACGATGCTCGCCGGCGCCGTGCTGGCCGTCTTCGTCGCACTCGCCCTGCTCGGTTGGCGCCAGCTGGAGCAAGGCCACCCCTGGCGCCGCGCCTGGCAGGCCCTTGCCGCGGTGGTGGCATTGATGTTCGTGCTCTGGGGCCCGAACCAATACGACCTCCTGCACCGGGTCGACGTCGACCTTGCGAACCAGGGCGGAATCGAGCGCGACCTCGGCGATCTGGCGGGCTCCGGCGCCTTTGAGCCACTCTGCCCGCCGATCTCGGTGCCCAATCACCGGGCCGTGCCGCGCCTGGCGTTCGACCTCGAGATTCGCCCCGGCGAGATCGTCAGCTCCTCCGAGCAGCGACAGCCCCGCCACGGCTACTTCCTCGAACCGGCCAGCCCCTTCGTCATCCATAACTTCGTCCTCGACCCGAACGACCCGGCACGCTTCGCGGTTCCCACCCCCCCGGGCTTCGACCGGGTCGCGCGCAACGAGTCATGGGTCCTCTACCGCCACTGCCGGGCTCCTTAGATGAGTAGTTCCACGGCGAGGTGTGACTGGGGACGCGCCTGGGCAACCGGTTTCGGGTTGGACTCTTAACCGCCGCGCTCTACCCGCTCGACGGCCTCGTGCGTGGTCGCGGCCAGGCGCGGATCGGCAAGGTCCACCGCGGGGGGCAGCTCGACGTGGAGCTCGCTCGAAGGGTCGAGGCGCACCCGCAGGCCGCCGGAGCGGGAGTCGAGCACGTGGCCGCCCCGCCTGCGCGCGGCGTCGATGAAATGCAGGTGGTAGCCGCCCACCTCGATCCCCTCCGCATAGCTGGGGAACCGGAAGCCGAGCATCGTCCCCTCCACCTCGGCGAGCTCAAAGACGTGCTGCTCGGCCACGACCTCGGTCAGCGGGCGGTAGGGCGGCTGCTGTCGCGGCACCGAGCGGGCGCGGACCAGCTCAAAGCGACCGTCGAGGCGAATCGCGCAGGAGGCGCCGTCGGCCGGAGCCAGCTCGTCGAGTCGAGTCAGGAGGCCGGCGTGATCGAGCGGCCCCTCGATGCTCGTCTCGATCGTCGGCTCGAAGCGCGTCACAACCGCGAAGGGCGTTCGCACGTCGGGGCCAATCTCCTCGATCTCGCCGTCGACGTCCGCCCGATAGAAGCGGCCGTCAACCGCGATCATCTCGCCGTCGAGGCCGTTCAATGTGCCAAGCCCGAGGTCACCGTGCTCGGCAAGCTCGCCGAAGCTCAGGTCGCCGTCGTAGGCGCCGTCGAGGAGGGCGCCGATCGTCGAAGCCTGAAAGAGGACGTGGGGCTCGTGCTCCGCATGCAGTTCCCCCTCCCGCATCGTCTCCACATGCAGGGCCCTGATCCAGCGCTCGTCGAGCATCCCGCAAGTCTTCCACGCGGGCCGCGGCGTCCCGCGGAGACAATGAAAGTGGACCGTGCGCCCCGCCTTCGAAGCAAAGTCCCCGGGCGTGTCCGTCGCATTTGGCTCGGGCCGGGCTCGCCTGCGGCACCCGCGGCATCCGCTTAAGGCTGCTTCCTTCCGGACCTGACCTGGTTCGCGTGCCCACGTCGCGCAGGACCCGGCCGTCAACGCCGCCTGCGGCGCACCGACCCCGAAGGCCAGCCCCTCAGAACGGGATTCGGCCCCGCTATAGCGGATTGCGGGTTACAAGGCACCGCTGATTCCCCGCCTAGCACGGTCCGCTGTGGATCTTAGCCGGCCGGCCATAGGATCGACGTTCTTGATCCACGTTGACACAGAGTCGTTCTTCGTCATCGTCCTCGTCTCCGCTCTGGCCGCAGTCACCGTGGCGACGGTGCCGAGTCGCTTCGTGCCACCGGTCGTGGTCACCGAGCTGATGCTCGGAATCCTGGTCGGCCCTCACGCCTTCGATATCGCAGCGACCGACGAATTCACCGCCTTCTTCTCGAACCTCGGCCTTGGGATGCTCTTCTTCTTCGCCGGCTACGAGATCGACTTCGAGCGGATCCGGGGCCAGCCGCTGACCCTGGGCGTCATGGGCTGGGTCGTCTCGATCGTCATCGCTCACGCCTTCGGCGCGGTGCTCGAGGCAACCGGCATCGTGCTGTCCGCGCTTTACGTCAGCACGGCGATGGCGACAACCGCGATCGGCACGCTGATCCCGATCCTGCGCGACGGTGGCGAGCTGCGCACGCGCTTCGGCACCTACCTTCTCGCCGCGGGGGGAGTCGGCGAGTTCGGCCCGATCCTGTTGATCACCCTCTTCCTGTCCACCGAGAAAGCGGTGCACGAGGCGGCGATCCTGATCGCCTTCGTGGTGCTGGCCCTGACTCTGGCACTCATCTCGGTGCGGCTGGCCTGGCGCGGCTGGGGGGCACTCGAGCGCACATTCGAGGCGAGCAGCCAGCTTGCGGTGCGGGTCACCGTGGTGCTGATCTTCGGCCTCGTCCTGCTGGCCGGCAAGCTCGGCCTCGATGTCCTGCTCGGCGGCTTCGTCGCCGGAATGATCACCCGGCTGGCGCTGAAAGGCCATGAGCTGCAGGTATTCGAGTCGAAGCTGACCGCTGTGGGGTTCGGCTTCTTCGTCCCCTTCTTCTTCATCACCAGCGGGATGGGGCTCGACATCGAGGCACTCGGCTCGCTCGGCTCGATGTTGAAGCTCGTCATGTTCCTCGGACTCTTCCTGGTGATCCGCGGAACCCCGGCACTGTTGCTCTACAGGCGTGTCCTGCGCACCGGCCAGCGCGCCGCCCTGGCGTTCTATTCGGCAACCGAGCTGCCCCTCGTCGTCGCGATCACCACCATCGCGATCGACGCTGGCCACATGAAGACGTCAACCGGGGCGGGCCTGGTCGGCGCCGCGATGCTCTCCACGCTGTTCTTCCCAATCGTCGGGCTGGTGCTGCAACGGCGAGCCGTCCGAAGCGGGGAAACCGGCCCGCCTGGCGGGCCCGCCGAGAGCCCCACCCCAGCCTGATCGGCGACTTCGCTGGCCGCCTATGATTGACGCTGCCCGGGCGCGTAGCTCAGTGGGAGAGCGCTCCCCTCACACGGGAGAGGTCGCTGGTTCGAGCCCAGCCGCGCCCATCGGATTTCCCTTCGTAGAGCCAGAAATCTGGGAGTGGTTCTAACCCAGCCCTGAATTTGGC
>CAVVGH010000014.1:0-12350 GCA_963747765.1 uncultured Solirubrobacterales bacterium
CCTGAATGGCGTGCTCGACGATCGCTTCCAGGATCACGGCGGCGCCCTCCTCCTCCTTGCGGGTCGCCACCTGTCGGCCGGGGTGCCGTTTGAGCTCGGCGGCCTCTTTCTCCGCGGCGGTTTCGATCTCGCCGATCCGCGCCTCCGCCCTCTGGGCGTTTTCGCGCTCGCCCGCCTCGGCCGTCTCCAGTTCCTTGATCTCCCCTTCCGCGACGGCGATCCGCTCCAGCAGCGCCGCACCGACCTTGCCGTCGAAGTAGACCGTGTAGATCATCGCCTCCGCCATCGCCAGGGCGCTCTGGATGAAGGCGAGGAAGGCGTAGGCGTGGGCGGGCAGGGGCGGATCGCCGGTCGCGGCGGCGCGGAAGAGCACGATCAGGCCGATCCCGATGATCGCCAGCAGGCCGGCGGCGAAGGCCAGCCAGGTCGCCTTCACGCCCTCTCGGATCGACGCCTCGGCGGCGCTCAGCCACTGGGCTATGCCGATCGCGGTCGAGATCGGCGCCAGCGCGACGCCGAAGGTCAGCACGATCTTCCAGCTCAGGTCGCCTGGAATCAGGTGAAAGGCGGTTCCCATTACGCCGACGTCGAAGACCGTGAAGCTGACGCTGACTCCGACGACGACCCTGAGCTTGACCTGGGGTTGGTGTTGGGGTTTTTTTGGGTTTTTTTTTTTTTTTTTTTTTTTTTTTGTTGTTGTGTGCTTGTTGTCGTGTGGGTGTCGGACGGGTCGAAGATGTAGTGGCCGGTGCCGACCTCGGGTATCTCGATCGTGTAGGCGCCGCGGCGGCGGCCGAGCCGTTGATCAGGCTGGAGCGCCCCTCGCCGAGATCGCGCTGAATGGGTTCTTATCCCCTCCCGTTCGCCGCGTCGATGTGTTCCACGCCATTCGGGGCCGAGCTCCACGTCCCAGGCGCCCATCCGGATCCCGGCGCCGCCCAGCAACGCTCCGGCGAGCGGCCGGACCGATTCGACGTAGTCGCCGCGGTCGGGGTCGGAGGCGTCGACGCCGATGAAGTCGACAGTCGCGCCGCGCAGCCGTGGCCCGATCTGGGAGGCCGCGCCGCGTGCCTCGGCCGCGGTCATCGCGCGCGGATTGACGTCGGTGAACAGGCCATCGGTGCAGATCAGGATCCGCTGCAGGGCGCCGCTGTGGCCGCGGTTGCGAGCCGCCCGCCTGAGCACGTCGATCAGGGGCGTGCCCCCGACCACCGGCCCTTCGTTCACCAGCCTCTCCATCGCCGGCCTCATTTCACTCGCCTGTCCTTCCAGATATTCGAGTTCGCCGGACGTGCCTTCCCACGAGGCGGGAACCCCTTCGTCGAACGCCTTAGCACCCGGCGCCGAAACGGATCGCCGTCGAAGGTGTGGAGGGCGACGAAGCCCCGCGAAGCGGCGGCGAGCCGGGCGGCAGACATGACGTCCGGCATGCATTCGCGAGCGACCTGATCGTTGGAGAAGGTCGCATCGACGTAGATGTCCATCGAGATCGGGCGGTCGGTCAGCTCCTGCTTCCCGCCGCAGCCCTCGATCACCAGCACCACCGCAAGCGCCGCACAGGCGGCTAAGACACCAGAAATCCGCATCGGTCCTCCCTGACTGACTTTTTCCTGTACGCGGAGACTATACGACTTTGCTCTTTCCTAAACGGGAACGGCAGGGGCCCCTTTGTTCTTGCGGGCATCCGCGCATTCCTTTTCGAGGCACGGTCGTGGCATAATCACCGCCGTGGCTGCGGCAGACGGCATGCGGGGCGCCGGTGACGACTGACAAGGCGGGCGTCGAGGCGAGCGAGTACCGGGCGCGGGCCGGGGCGCTGACGCTGACCTACCTGACCAGCGGGCTGGGGCGCGACACGCTGCGAGCGGTCCTCGCGCAGGCGACCACCGCCACCGAGTTGGTCGGCTTCGACGACCTGGCCGAACCCGGGGACAGGTCGGCGCGGGTCGCCAGCGTCTTCGCCGACCGCTTCCTGCTCGAACCGGTCAACCCCGCCGACGACCAGGACGACCCGGAGACGATGATGCAGCCGACCCCGGCGGGGCGCGAGGTGCCCTTCGTCGGCGCCACCCTGCGGGGCTGGCTGCTCCGCTGCCCCAGCGGCCCGATCGAGCTCGGAAAAGGCGCGGGCGAGGCGCTCTGGCCGCTGCTGAGCGGCTGGGCGTCGACGGTCGTACACGCCTTCGCCGCCGGGCCGCGGACCGCGGCCGAGGTGCAGGAGGAGGTCGGGGTGCTCGACGAGGAGGCGGTCGAGCTGCGCATCGCCATGCTCGAGGAGGCCGGCCTGCTGCGCGCACTTGCGGCCGCGGGAGGCGACGAGGAGGAGCGCTTCGAAGCCACCGAGTGGCTGCGCCTGGCGATCGCCCCGCTCGCCGCGGCGGCGCGGATGGAGCTGCGCCACCCGCTCGGCGACACGGCGCCGATCGCCGCGGCCGACGTCGAAGCCGCCCTGGGACTGACCCTGCCGCTGCTGCGGCTGCCGACGGGACTCTCCGGGGCCTGCTCGCTCGAGGTCGAGCTCGACGAGGGCATCCTCGGCAATCCGGTGGGCATGACCGCGCGGATCGAGCAGGGACATGTCGCGGCCTGCGAGCGGGGAATCGACCCCGAGGCCGACGCCTCGCTCGCGGGCTCCACCGCCGGCTGGCTCGACGCCGTGATCGACGGCGACCGCAAGTCGCTGCGCAGCGACGGCGACTGGCGCTTCCCCCGCGACCTGCTGGGCGGCCTGCGCAAGGCCCTGTTCGGTTCCGATTGAAAAGCTGCCGCATGGCGGTTCAAGCCTCCACCGCACCGGGCGCGTTCCGTTAGGGGAATGCTTCATGCCATAATCGTCACGTGGCTACGGGAGGTGCCGCGGAGAGCGAGTTCCGAGCGCGATCTGGAGCGCTGACGCTGCTCTACCTCGCCAGCTCGATGGACCGCGAGAGGCTGCTGGAGATGCTCGAGTCCTCGCTTGAAGGCGAGCCGCCGCCGCTGACCCCCGATGAGGACATCGAGGACTACGAGGAGGAGCTCGACGAGGAGGAAGAGGAGGCGGAGCTCGACGAGGACGAGCTCGAGCTGCAGGAAGCGCTCCACCCCGAGACCGCCAATCCGGTGGAACTGACCGACAAGGGCGACGAGATGCTCTTCGTCACCGAGACGATCGAACGCTGGCTCGCCCGCCGCCCGCAGGGGCCGCTGAAGCTCGGCCTGGCCGGCGCGCAGATGCTGGTGCCGATGGTCCTCTCCTGGTCGGCGACGCTGACCCACGCGCTCGCCTCGGGGCCGCTGACGATGGCGGAGCTGGAGCGGGCGCTCGCCGCCGTGCTCGACCCCGAGGCGCTCGAGCGCCAGCTCGAATCGATGGTCAACTCCGGCCAGGCCGAAGCGCTCTACGGGATCGGGCGGGCGCCCAGCTACGCGCTGACCGACTGGGGGCGGGAAGCGATCTCGCCGATCGTCGCCGCGGTGCGGGCCGAGCTGCGCTACCCCGAGGGCGACGCGTTGGCGCCCGACGTCTTCGATGTCGAGGCGGCCTTCCAGATGGCGCTGCCGCTGATCGCCGTGCCCGCCGGGCTGCGCGGCACCTGCCGCGCCGGCGTGCGCCTCCCCGGCGCCGAAGCGGAAGAGCTCGTCGCCGGCTCGACCGTGGAGGTCGCCGAGGGCCGCGTCACCACCTCCTCCCCGCTGCTCGACCGCGAACCCGAGACCTGGGCCACCGGCACGCCGCTAGACTGGTGCGAAACGACGATCGACCCGGCCGCGGCGAAGCTCGACCTCGGCGGCGACGTCAAGCTCGCCCAAGGCCTGGTCGAGGCGCTGCACGAGCGGCTCTTCGGCCCGGCGACGCGCGGCTAGGCGGCGCAGGTGAGCACAGAGCTGATGCAGGTGTACCTGGCTCGAGAACGTGATCGCCGCCTACAACGAAGCGAAAGACGAGCGCGATCGCCGAGCTGGGTCTGCTGCGGCGCGAGAAAGCGGGCCTGTCGCCGGCCGACGAGGCCATCCTGGGCCTGCGCCAGGGCATCCGCGGCGTGCTGTCGGACTGACGCGGCCGGTGACCTGAGTCGCCAGCGCGACCAGATGCGCTCAGCCGAAGCGGTCGGAGTTGCGAATCACACTGGCCTGGCGCCTGCTCCACCACGCCTGCAACTCGCCCAACTCGATCGGAAGCATCTCGTCGACCTCGACGTCGCTCAGGTCGCCCATCGCCCGGTAGAGGTGCGAAACCGCCTCGCTGCTGCGGTCGATGCCATAGCGCCTCATGTACAGCTCGATACCCTCCTCGACGGAGACTGGGCCGCGCTCGTCGATCGCCTTCAGGTCGAAGTAGTCCCGCATTTCCCCGCGCTCCGCCATGACCTTCAGCTTCATCGCCATCAGGTCCTGAAGGCTGGCCACGCTCAACCCCGCTACCTCGATCGGCTCGGCCAGGAGCGTTAGCGTCGAAGCGTCGAAGAACTCGAGTCGGGTCCGGCCAAAGAGCCCCTTCAGCGTCCCCTCCCCCCTATGGGTCGCCGCGAAGTCGCCGAGTCCGCCCAGCAGGTCCTCGAGCGCAGGCAGATCGACCGCGCTGTGGAAGAAGAAGTCAAGGTCGCGGCTCTCGCGGTGGCCGAGGTGAACGGCGACGGCGGTCCCCCCGCCGAGGTAGAGCTCCGCCGGCAGGCTCCGCGTGAGCGTCTCCCACGTCTCCGCCGTATCACCGGGGAGGACCCGGCGGACGCGATCGGGCAACGTGCTCATCGCGCCGCTTCCGCCAGGTTCAGCGCCATTCGCCGCGTCTTGGGATCGAGGCCGCGGGCGCCCGCGGCCCGCGCCCAGTCCTGCGACGACAGCGACCGCGCCCCCCAGGCCAACCCCTGCAGGTCCATCTCGCGAAGCAGCCGGCGAGCGATGTAAGGGCCGGCATGGCGAACGTCGAGCTGACTGTCGGCGGTGTTCCAGAAGAGGTGCCGCAGACGAACCGGCACGCGCGCATCCCGACCCCCGGCTCGCTTCCCCTCTGGCCTCTCGACAGCAGCCAGCGCAGCGTCCAGCGAGGCCCAGCGGGGATCAAGGACGTTTGCCCGCCAAACCCTCATCCGTCGCGCCCGCCCGTCGGCAAGCATCGATTCGGAGCGGAAGGCCATACCCTTCCGCTCGAGGGACTCGAGGGCGCGCGCCGCCGAGGTTGGAGACAGCGCGCCCCGCCGCGCAACCGCTCGCGCCGAGCGCAGTCCAAAGGGGGCGCTGCGCAGAGCGGCCAAGGCGACGAGCTCCGAACGGGAAAGGCCCTCTTGCTCAGGCGTGGATCCAAGGGCCTTCCGCAGGCGCCGGGCTGCCTGCGGGCCGAAGGCGAAGCGACCGCTGGCCTGGCGCCCCTCGACTCCTAGGCGCTCCGCGGCACGAACCACTCGGGGCACCGAAGTGCCGAGCTGACGTGCCAGCGCCGCTGCCGACATAGTGTCCATATCGTTAATTCTAGCCCACACGTCACGCTGTACGGCGTGCCGACCCGCGGCTAGGAGGCTGGGGCGCCTGGGCGGGTTGGCTAGACGGATACCTGGACGAAGGTACTCGCTCCATTCCGAGATAGTTACCCAACCGTGCCATAATCGTCGGTGTGGCTTCCATACAGGCCACCGACGAGAAGAATGGCGAGGGGTACAGGGCGCGCGCCGGGGCGCTGACGCTGCTCTACCTCTCCAGCCCGCTCGAACGCCCCGTCCTGCGGACGCTGATGGCCGAACTGACGACCGGCGTAAAGATGCAGGAGATCGGGCCGCCCGATCCCGAGTTCCTGGCGGTCGGGATCTTCGAAGACCCCTACCTGCTCGAACCGGCCGACCCCGACCACCCGCCGGGGGCGCCGATCGGGCCGGACACCCTGCTGCAGCCGACGCCGGCGGGGAACGAGGTGCCCTTCGTCGCCGCCGCGCTGGCCGACTGGCTGCGCCGCTGCCCGCAGGGCCCGCTCGAGCATGGGCCGGAGTCCGGGCGCCAGATGGCGGCGCTGCTCGGCGGCTGGGCTTCGATGACGATCCACGCGCTGGCCGGCGGGCCGCGCAGCGCCGCGCAGGCCTGCGAGGCGATCGAGGTCGTCGATCGCGGGGCGGTCGACGCCCGCATCGCCTCGATGCTCGAAACCGGCCTGCTCGAGCAGGCGCCCGGCGAGGATCCCGACGGCGAGCCGCTGCTGCAGGTGACCGAGTGGCTGCGCCGCGCCGTCGCCCCGCTCGCCGCGGCGGCGCGCATGGAGCTGCGCTTCCCGCCCGGCGACACGGCGCCGATCGCCGCGCTCGACGTCGAGGCCGCCTTCCAGCTGACCCTGCCGCTGCTGAAGCTGCCGCGCAATTTCTGGGGCGCCTGCTCGCTGGCGGTCGAGCTGGAGCAGGGCGTCGCCGGCAGCCCCGCCGGCGTCACCGCCCGGGTCGAGCAGGGCCGCGTCGTCGCCTGCGAGCGCGGCCTCGACCCGGACGCCCGGACCGCGATCTCGGGAAGCACAGGCGCCTGGCTCGACGCCGTGATCGACCGCCGCGCCGAGCGCATCCACTCGAGCGGCGAACGCCGCCTCGCCAAGCGCATCCTGCGCGAACTGCACCGGACCCTGTTCAAGGGCGTCCCACGGTAGAGAGCGGCTGGACGAGCGGTGGCGCCGCAGACCGACCCGACCGGCGATGATCGTCACCAGCAGCGGGTCGCCGAAGTACCCCCGCCAGCTCGAGCGCCCGGTGGACGGACTCGACGAGCGCGGCGGCCGGCTGGTCCTCGAGCAGGTCGAGCGAGAGATAGACGACCGCCCGCGGGCCGATGCCCGCCGCCAATATGTGCATTCGAGCAAGGCCGTGCCGTCGCCTGCGAGCGCCGCCTCGCCAAACGCATCCTGCGCGAGCTGTTCAAGGGCGTCGCACGGTAGGCCGTGGTCCGCGGAGGCGGTGCTTTTCTGCTTGCGACGCTGGCCGCGCTGCGGCGCATCACCTGGTGAAAGAAATAACGACATGTGTTTTTGGTTAGGACTCTTTGATGTAATACTCAGGGATACTCGTGGCACACGCAACGCGAACGGGGAGAACATGCGTGCCGGTGGCAAGGCCCTCACACTGCTCGGAAGCCCTCGGACCTTTCTGATCCTGCGCTGCCTCTCTGGCGGTCCTCGGGGCCAGCGGGAGCTGCGTCGTGCGGCCGGCTCGGTTGCCCCGAGCACGCTGCGCAGCCAGCTCGGCGCGCTCGAAGCGGCCGGGATGACCGTGAAGCAAAAGCGGGACGGGTTCCCCGGCACGCTGGAATTCGAGCTGACCGACGGCGGCCGTGCGCTGTTGAGCGTGGCCGACCGCTTGGAAGACTGGCTCGCAGTCGCGCCGGGCGGACCGCTGAGCCCCGGCGAAGACCAGGCGAGGGCCGCCATCAAGGGGCTCGTCGACAGCTGGACGACGACCGTGCTCGACGCCCTTGCAGGCGGGCCCCTCTCGCTTACCGAGCTCGACAAGCGGATATCCGCCGCCAGCTACCCGAGGATCGAGCGCTGCCTCGACACGCTGCGGGTCGCCGAGCTCATCGACGCGCGGACTCGCGCCGGTAGCGGCACGCCCTACGCCGCGACCGACTGGCTGCGGCACGGCCTCGGCCCGCTCGTGGTCGCGGCTCGCTGGGAGCATCGGCACGCGGTCGACGGCGCGGACCCGGTGACCCGCGCAGATGTTGAGACCGCCCTCCGGACCGTCGCGCCGCTGCTCGACCTTCCGGGGGACCTCTCGGGAGCCTGTCAGCTCGCCGCCACGTTTCCCACGGGTGGAAGGAGGCGCCGCGTCCTCGCCACGCTCGAGCTACGCTCGGGCAGCGCCCATACCGGCGCTGCCCACCCTTGGGCGGACGCGGACGCGTGGGCCCTGGGACCCATCGAAGCCTGGTTCTCGGCCCTGGTCGATCGCGATGCCGACGGACTCAAGCTGAGCGGCGACCGTCGCCTCGTCTCGATCGTCCTCAGCCGCCTGCACCGGGCTGCGTTCGAAGCTCCAGCGAGCGTTCCCGCCGAGTCTCTACAAAAAACCTGACTAATGCCATACTCTCACGGGCTTGGCTGGGCACACGGTCAACGGGAGCGGGAATGGGGCGCGCTCCGGCGCGCAGGCCCTGGCACTGCTTGCCGCGCCGCTGAACGCGTCAATCGTGAGAGCACTGGCCAAGGGGGGCATGAAGCTGACAGATTTCAGTTGCCAGGCGGGCACACCCGCGCAAAGCACGCTCCGCACCCAGCTGCGCCTGCTCGTGGACGGCGACGTGCTCCGGAAGCGACGCCAGAACCGCTTTCCCGGCGCGCTCGAATACGAGCTGAGCGCCTCCGGTCGAGACTTGCTCTTCGTGATCGGAGCCCTCCAGCAGTGGCTCGACGACCGCGCGGATGGACCGCTGCAGCTCGGCAGCGACGAGGCGAAGGCGACGATCAAGGCCCTGGCGGACGGATGGTCGGCCACGATGGTGCGAGCGCTCGCCGCCGGTCCGCTGTCACTCACGGAGCTGGACGGGTTGATCGCCGCCCACAATTATCCGTCGCTGGAGCGCCGGCTGGCGACGATGCGCCTCGCCGGCCTCCTCGAGCCCAGGCCGAACGCGGGTCGCGGGACGCCGTATGCGGTAGCCGAGCGGCTGCGGCGCGCTGTGGCGCCGCTCCTCGCAGCCGCCCGCTGGGAGCGCAGCCACCGGCGAGGCGAGGCCCCCTGCATCGGCCGCATCGACATCGAGGCCATGCTCCTGCTCGCGATACCGCTGGGCGACCTCGAGGTCACGCGGCCCGGCTCCTGCCGCATGGCGGTTGAACTGTCCAAGGTCAGAAGGTCGCGGCTCGCCGGCGTCACCGTCGACGTCATCGACAGTGGGGCGGCGATCTGCACGACGGAGCTGCGCAGCGATGCGACCACCTGGGCGCATGGCGACGTGAGCGCCTGGCTCGACGCCCTGGTCGACGGCGCCGACCAGCGGCTCGAATACGGGGGCGATTGCGCCCTCGCACAGAGCCTCGTAAACGGCATGCACAGCACCTTGTTCAGGGCGTCCGGCTCGCGGCAATCGGTGGACCAGGCTTGACAACAGCCCCATGATCTAAGAGACTCGATCGCAGTGGGTAGTTAGCTGTAATCATACACCACAATGTTTATGGGAGGCGATATGAATCAGTCACGATCAATCCCTGGATTGCTCGCGGCCCTCGGCCTGACGTTGCTTGCCGTGGCGCTCTTCGCGCCAATGGCTTCCGGCGCCGAACCCGCACCCGGCTACGAACAATTCGCCGGGTGCCCGACGCAAGCGGAAGCGGAACTCGAATACTGCATCCGCTCCGACATCAACAGCGGACATCTGCAGATGGGCAGCAAGACCGTGCCGATCGAAAATCCGCTGAAATTGGTCGGCGCAATCAACCTGGCGTTCGAAGAATTCACCGAAGGACCGGGCGGCGGACTCTCGAAAACGCCGCAGAAAGTGCCCGGTGGAGTGATCGGCCTCACCGGTCTGACCTGGCTGCTCGAATTCTTCGGCAGCAACGCTCTGACCCTCTACGCGACGACCGAACTGGCGGCTCCGCCGACCAATTTCGTCGTCAGCTCGGTGACGATTCCGATCAAGGTCCATCTGACGACCCCGTCCGGCGTCCTCGGGAACAACTGCTACGTCGGCTCTGACTCGAGCCCGATAACGCTCAACCTGACGACCGGGACGACCGAACCACCGTCACCGAACGAACCGATCACCGGCCAGGAACCGGAAACCAACTTCGATGTGGAAAGCGGCATCCTCCACTTCGAAGACGGCACCTACGTGGACAACTCGTTCGCGACTCCGGGCGCCAACGGTTGTGTGCTGAAACTCTTCGGGTTCATCCCGATCAGCCTCAACGGATTCGTCAACTCGCAGGCTGGCCTGCCGTCGGCGGCCGGGAACAACGAGACGGTCCAGAATTTCGACATCGAAGTCGCCCTTCAGGACGCCGTCTACCCGTAATCGATCCCTCCGATCGATTCATCGAAAGGGGCCGGGCACACAAAGCCCGGCCCCTTTTCGTAGGCGCCGCCTGAATGCTGACCCCCTCTCGCCGGTCGACAACTGACCCGCCGCCGGCCACGGCCACGGCGCGCTGAGCGCTTTCGGGTGTCCGATCTCCGCGGACGCCGATCGGTGCGCCCACGAGATCGTGAGACGGGCGTTTGCAGGGGGATCTCGCGCCCGCCGTGGAGCCTCGCGGCATCTCGGCCCCGATTCATAAAAAAGACGTGCGCATGGGCCCGCCGGCCGCTATCCAATGCATGCCCCGACCGGGGCCCCGCCGCGCGGAGCGGCGCGGCGGGACATCGACAAGAAAGGAAGCACAAGCATGATGCGCAATCTAAAGGCACTGAACCTGGCGCTGGCGGCGCTCTTCGCGATCTCGGCGATGGCTGCCTCGGCGGCACAGGCGGAAAGCGCGGCCGGCTTCTGGGCCGAATCGGGCGCGGTGAAAATCGACACCTTGGCTGACAGTTCAGTCCAGGAATACCAAAATGGGCTTGGACACTGGACATGCACCACCCCGACAGGCTACGCCGAAGTCGAAGAAGAAGAGAGCACCGAACTGACAGCCCACGAAGTCGGCTTTGACGAATGCGAAGTCGACGGCCCGTTCGGGATCAAGTTCCCGGCGACAGTGACAACGGGGTCGGACTGCCACTTCACCTTCACAGCCGGCACATACACAGCAGCCACCGACGACTCGCACGGCTCGGTGCATATCTGCGCGCAGACAATCGACGTGTACAGCGACGCGGCACACGAAAACCTCTACTGCCAGTTCCACGTCGCAGCGCAGACGGTCAGCGGAGTGACATTCACAAACACGACGACAGAAGGCGTGATGGCTGTGACAATCGACGCGAACGGACTCAAAGTCGCCGAGACAGTCACAGACTTCAACAATCTGGGCTGCAACAACCACGTCAGCGACAACGCCACCTACACCGGGACGGTCTGGGCGAAGGCGACAAACGAAGCCAAAGAATACGTAGACACGACAGTCACAGGCTGACGCTCAGATGAGCGCCCCGGTCCCTGCTCGGCGAATCTGGCCGGGACCGGGGCCGGCGCCGCCCGAGGCCCCAGAAGGGCAGATCTGCGCGCGCGCGGATCTGCGCGCGCGCAGATACTGCAAACGAGGATTTGCAGGGCAAACGCGTCGGCCGGTGGGCTGGGGCCCGCGTTGCGGGCCGAAAACCTAACGATTCCTTGCATTATTCGAATAATGCGCTATGTAATTACCAGGCCTCGAACCCGGGGCCTGCGCGGCGTCGCAGTGGCGGCGCGGCGGCTGAAGGCAATTGAAAGGAAGCACAAGATGATTCGCAATCTAAAGGCACTGGGCCTGGCGCTGGTGGCGGTCTTCGCTATCTCGGCGATGGCTGCCTCGGCGGCACAGGCGGAAAGCGCGGCCGGCTTCTGGGCCGAATCGGGCGCGGTGAAAATCGACACCTTGGCTGACAGTTCAGTCCAGGAATACGTAAATGGACTCGGGACGCTGACATGCACCACCCCGACAGGCTACGCCGAAGTCGAAGAAGAAGAGAGCACCGAACTGACAGCCCACGAAGTCGGCTTTGACAAATGCGAAGTCGATGGCCCGTTCGGGATCAAGTTCCCGGCGACAGTGATAACGGGGTCGGACTGCCACTTCACCTTCACAGCCGGCACATACACAGCAGCCAGCGACGACTCGCACGGCTCGGTGCATATCTGCGCGCAGACAATCAACGTATACAGCGACGCGGCACACGAAAACCTCTACTGCCAGAGCCACGTCGCAGCGCAGACGGTCAGCGGAGTGACATTCACAAACACGACGACAGAAGGCGTGATGGCTGTGACAATCGACGCGAACGGACTCAAAGTCGCCGAGACAGTCACAGACTTCAACAATCTGGGCTGCAACAACCACGTCAGCGACAACGCCACCTACACCGGGACGGTCTGGGCGAAGGCGACAAACGAAGCCAAAGAATACGTAGACACGACAGTCACAGGCTGAGGACAGCCGAAGCCGCGCCCGTCAGAGACGGATCGCGGTTGTGAGTCGGCGGCCGGGGCGTGCAAGCGTCCCGGCCGCCGCGTTTTGCGGGGCGCACTGTGGACGTACCTTGACAGAGCGCGGGAGGCACCGGTATAGTGCATTGGCCTTGCAGGGGACGATGGCGACAGGGAGTTCGCGAGGGTTCGCGAGGAAGAGTGGGCGGCGGGTGAGCGGTAGACGAGGGAATCGACGGAGGGCATGGCGCGCGATCGTCGCCGCCACGGCGCTGGTCGGGCTCGCGGTGGTGTTCGCGCCGGCCGCGGCATCCGCGGCGCCGGCCGAATTCTGGAGCGCGACGATC